>JAHDEJ010000011.1:84656-137650 GCA_020628865.1 Acidimicrobiales bacterium | reverse complement strand
GCGTCTGATGCATCGATGGCATCGGCGACTGGCTCAGCCACCACGTCGTCGGCGTCGATCACTTCCGCATCGTCGATCGCGCTCGACTCGCTCCGACTGAAGATTCCGGCCACGGCGGGAAAGTCGTTGGCGGCCGAGTCGTCCGTCGCTGGTTCGTCCGCAGCAGATTCGGATTCGGACTCGACTGGCGAGCCGAAGATGTTGCCGTTCAGGGACTGCGCTTCGACGATGTCCTCTGGCTCGGGCAGTGCGCCGTCGGCTTCCTCGGCCTCGGCGACCGGCTCGACCTCTACCATCTCCTCCGGCGACTCGTCGGCTGCGACGGCCATGTCGACGTCGGTCGACTCTGGCTCGGCCTCGGCCGGCTCATCGGTTTCGATTGCTGCCGCTGCGGCGGGTTCCGGTGCCTCATCGGCGTCCCATCGGGTGGCGGCCGGGATCGGGCCGTGGAGGTCGAAGACGAAACCTCCACCCGAGACGACACCGTCGCGAAGCACGCCGACGACGTTCGAATCGGACTGCTGACCGCAGCGGACACGCTGTGTTGCGCCCGGCATGGAAAGATCGATCCACGTGCTCGAGTGCCGCCCGTCGAGCACCCGTGTTTCCTGGTCCGTCGAGACGGCGAGCGAGAGGTCGCCGAACA
Organism: Acidimicrobiales bacterium; assembly: GCA_020628865.1. Classification (GTDB taxonomy): domain Bacteria; phylum Actinomycetota; class Acidimicrobiia; order Acidimicrobiales; family SHLQ01; genus SHLQ01. Next base: position 137,004 of record JAHDEJ010000011.1, on the reverse strand, counting down.
CGAGCACACCGATGCGATCGTCTTCGATCGTGGCGCAGGCGAGCGCTGGGTGGTTGTCGTAGCCGGCGGCCGAGATGTCGGACGTCAGCGTTCGCACGACCTCGGCCCAGGGGGCGCCGGCCAAAGCATTCAGACGGACGACGAGCTGGTTGAGCCCCTCGTCGTCCCCTTCGGCGTACGCCATGAAGAGGCCGAGATGGGCGACGATGCCGTCGCCGGGCGTGATGTGGATACCGCGTGAAGTACCCGTAGTTGACGCCATGTGATCCACCGACTCTCCGTGCATCCGGTCAGTCTGTCACGCCCAGCCCGCGGCAGGCCGCCACCGCTCCTGCGCCGACCACCAATCGTCACAACGAACGGGGTGCTTTGCAGCGGTGGGTGAACGAAATTCAGGAGTTGTCGCCGCCGCCAAGCGTGACCGTCGTATCGCCCATGATCACGGCATCGCCGTCGCGGATGGCGAACGGCACGTTCGGCTGCAACGCCACCCGGTCGGGCTTCCCCTTCGGTCGGACCCACGTCCCATTGTGCGACCCCTTGTCGATCACCACGGCGCCGCCTGGTTCGGGTCGGATCTCGGCGTGCATCCGGGACACGGCCGGATCGGCGACGATCAGCGGCTCCAGCGTCGAGTCGAACTCCGCATGCTTGTACGGCCACCGGCCGAGCACGATTCCCTGGCCGATCTCCACGGAGTACTCGTCGAGGTGCAGCTGCAAGACGGCGTCGGGGTCGGAGGGGGCTGGTTCCGGCGCGAGTTGCGGGGCGGTGCGGGTGTTCGTACTCGTGTGAATGTGCAGTCGGAAACCGCCGGCCCGGATCACGCCTTCGATGAGCATGCCGGACGGCTCCGCCGCGTCGTCGTTCAACCCGATCGAGCGGACCTTGCCCAGCGGCGATGCGCCCGTGGAACCGTTGGACAGATCCACATAGCGGACGGCCCCGGTGTCCGGCTCGGTCAACGGGAGCCGCGGGATCCCGTGTGCCATGGCCAGCGCCGTCCGTTCGAGGCCGATCAACAACATCGGGGGCAGGGGTCGACCGGTCTCGAGCCACGAGCGAAACGTTCGGAACGCCGCGTCGATGTCTCGAGGCACGAGCAGCGGCTCGATCACATCGTGCGCCGTGTCCACGCTCTCTTCCTGCGGAAGGAACACGATCCGATCGTTCTCTCGGGCGAGCCAACCGGCACCAGGCGTCATTTCCAGAAGGAAGTCCATGAAGTGACATTTTTGCACACCACAAAGCCCAGTCCATCTGGCCGTCTCGACCAGACTGGCCAGATGAAGATGATCGGCCTCCTGGGCGGCATGAGTTGGGAATCGTCAGTGCTCTACGAGGAGCTGATCAACACGGGCGTACGCGCCCGTCTGGGTGGCGTGCACTCGGCCGATCTGATCGTGCGGAGCTACGACTTTGCCCGGATCGAGGAGCTCCAGGCTGCTGGCGATTGGGATGCGGCCGGCCGGCTTCTGGCCGAGGACGCCGCCCGGCTCGAGTCCGCCGGCGCCGAGCTCGTCGTGCTGTGCACCAACACGATGCACAAGGTCGCCGAACAGATCGAGGCATCGATCTCCGTACCGTTCCTGCACCTCGCCGACACGACGGCGGCAGCGATTCTGGCGGAGGGCCTGGACACGGTCGGCCTGCTCGGCACGAAGTTCACGATGGAGCAGGACTTCTACCGTGCCCGCTTGGAATCGCATGGCATCTCCGTGGTCGTGCCGTCCGAAGCGGAGCGGCAACGCGTGCACGACATCATCTACGACGAGCTGGTCAAGGGTGAACTCAACCGTGACTCCCGTGAGGAGTATCTCGACATCATCGATCGTCTCGGTTCGGCCGGTGCACAGGGCGTCGTCGCCGGCTGCACCGAAATCGAACTGTTGGTGACCGAGGACGACGTCTTCATCCCGTATTTCCCCACGACAACGCTGCACGCCGAAGCGGCGGTGGAGGCTGCCCTCAGCTGACGTTTTGCAATGCGATCGTCATGTAGCGGGCGCTCAACGTTTCGACGAGTTGTGCCGATTTCACCACTGTGGGTAACGGTCCGCCAGGCAAGATCCGAGATGAAGCGTCGTTCTGGCGACGCCTGTCTGCGGTCATCGTTGTCTCGGGCCTGCTGCTGACCACCATGGTGGCGCTCCTGCAGCGCCAGTCGGCCGAGCGCGAACGAGACCTCCGATTCGAAGCCGAGGCCAGCCGCGTTGCGGTGTTGCTCGAGGAGCGCATCGACGAACGGATCGGATCGTTTGATTCGGCCATCAGCTTCGCCGGCGCAACGCATCCGGGGCCGCTCAGCGAGTACCAGATGTTCATGCAGAACGAGGTGGAGCAGACCCAACCGAGCGACCCGGGCGTGATGTTCTTCGAACGGGTGAACGTCGCAGACCTTCCGGCGTTGGAAGCGCGGGAAGCAGCCCTCGGCAACGATTTCGTCGCCACGGTCTTCCCGGGCCCGACCGACGAGCGAGTCCTGCTCACCCGAGTTGCGTACGAGTCTGAGCTGTTCGGCGTTTCGCTCGTCGGGCTCGACGCCACCGGGCTCAGCGGAACACTCATTCCTCAGGACTTCGGCTCCCAGTCCTTCGAGCTCTACATCCTGGAGTCCGCCGACATCTTCAACTTCGTCGCGGCAGAGATGCCGGAAGGCGAGGAGTTCGGTCTGTTCAGCGCGATCATGGTGGCTCCCGTCGAGCGCGACGGTGAGGGCCTCGGCCTGGTGGTGAGCATCATGACCATCGAGCAGATGATCGGACTCGAGCAGATCTCGAACGAGACGGATCTGGACTACACACTGACCGTCGACGCATTCGAGGAGCCCGTCGGTTCATCGACCGGTTGGGAGTCGACGTCGCTTTCGGATGGCGTGCTCGCCACCGAGCGCAGCGTGGAAACCGCCGGCTTGCGATGGACGGTCGACGTGTACGCCGGCGAGGACTTCGCCGGTTCGGTCGGTCTGTTCGATCAGCAGGGTGTGTGGCTCGGTGGCGTACTGCTCACCCTTCTTGCCGTGTTGGCAGCCGCCCGCCGTCAGGCGGTCCGACGCAGCCTCGACTCTGCACGCTTCGAACTCGAACATGCCCGTACGGTCGCATCGACCGATGCGCTCACCGGTCTACTCAACCGCAACGGACTGATCGATGCAGCTCGAATGCTGCCGGCGCACCAGGCTGCAACCTTGTTCTTCATCGACCTCGACGGGTTCAAGTCGGTCAACGACACGGAAGGGCACGAACGTGGGGACCAGGTCCTGCGCCTCGTCGCGAACGAGCTCCGCTCCATCTTCCGATCGGACGATCTGGTCAGTCGGTTCGGTGGCGACGAGTTCGTTGTCTTCGCCCGTCGCTCCGCTCCGGAGAAGTTCCGGGAGGATGCGTCGAAGCGGATCACGAAGGCCGTCGCTGACATCGACGCCCGCGTCACGGCGTCGGTCGGGATCGCCTCCCGCAAGGCGGGAGCCGAAACCGATGTGAAGGACCTCGTCCGTCTCGCTGACGGCGCGATGTACTCGGCGAAGCGCTCCGGCGGCAACCGGCACGAAGTCGCCGTCTGATCGCTACCAGTTGGTGGCGATGTACTGCGTCTCGCAGAACTCATAGATGCCTTCGCTCGCCCCTTCGCGGCCGAGGCCCGACTGCTTCATGCCCCCGAACGGTGCGGCAGGGTCGGATACGACACCGCGGTTCAGCCCGACCATGCCGGCCTGCACCTGTTCGCTGACGCGTAGGCCGCGTGCGAGGTCCTGCGTGAAGACGTATCCCATGAGACCCATCTCGGTGTCGTTGGCCTGGGCGAGCATCTCGTCCTCGTCCGTGAACGGGATGAGCGGTGCGACCGGCCCGAAGATCTCCTCCCGGGCGACGTCGGCGTCGGGGCGAACACCCGTCAGCACGGTCGGCGGGTAGAAGAAGCCGGGTCCGTCCACTGGCGAACCGCCGGTGACCGCCGTGGCGCCGCCGGCGACGGCGGAGGTCACGAGACGGTCGACGTTGTCGACGGCGTCTTGGTTGATGAGCGGGCCCACCTGTGCGCCCTCGGTGTTGCCCTCGGCCACCTTCATCGCGGACATCGCCGCGGCGAGCTTCTGACCGAACTCCTCCATGACCGGCTCTTCCACGAAGAAGCGATTCGCTGCCGTGCAGGTCTCGGCCGAGTGTCGCATCTTCGCAGCGATCGCCCCTTCGACGGCGAGGTCGAGGTCGGCGTCGGCGAACACGATGAAGGGCGCGTTCCCGCCCAGTTCCATCGCAACCTTGAGGACGCGGTCAGCGGCCTGGTGCAGCAGGACACGGCCGACCTCGGTCGACCCGGTGAACGAGACCATGCGCACGGCGTCGTGATCCATCGCGGCCTGCACCGGCTTCGACGCCGACTTCGTGGTGACCATGTTGATCAGGCCCGGAGGAAGTCCGACTTCCTTCTCGAACAGGTCGGCGAGCGCCAGCGCGGTGAGCGGCGTCTCCTTGGGCGGCTTGATGACCACGGCGTTGCCGGCGCCGAGCGCCGGAGCGACCTTGCGGGTGATCATCGCCGCCGGGAAGTTCCACGGCGTCACCATCAGGACGACGCCGACCGGGGGGTGGTGCACGATCATCTTTGCGGTGCCGGCCGGGTTCGTGCCGAGCGTGCCGTGCAGCCGCACCGTCTCCTCGCTGTTCCAACGGAAGAACTCGGCCGCGTAGGCGATCTCGCCGAGGGCGTCGGCCTTCGGCTTGCCGTGCTCGGCGACGATGATGTCGGCCAGCATGTCGGCGTTGTCGACCATCACCTGGTAGCAGGCTCGCAGCAGCTCGGCGCGGGTGCGCGGTGCGGTCTTCGCCCACGACTTCTGTGCGGCGGCCGCAGCATCGCAGGCGGCCACCATGTCCGACACGGAGCCGGCGGCAACCGTGGCCACGAGCTCGCCATTCGCTGGATTCAGGACGTCGACGGTGTCCCCGTCGGATCCGGCACGGCGTTCACCATTGATGACCAGTTGCGTCTGCACGATTCCTCCAGATGACGTGGCTGTCAGGGGAGGCTACCGGAGACTCGCTCAGCGGACGGCGTCCGGCTTCCGCTGGTTCGGAGCAGCTCGATGCGGGTTCGCCGGCTCGAGCGTGAGGCTGCCGTCGTCGCAAAGTTGGAGCAGGCGGGGCGTGTTGGGTTCGGGGCGGGGTTCAGGCGCTGGCGCACTCTCGCGCGACCACGGAACTCGCATCGATTGACCTCTTCTTCTGCTCGGCTGTCTCCCGTCCCCGTGCCAATCGACGGACGGCGGCGGCTCGTGAGCGCTCCCTCTGGGTCATTGGTCCCGATTGGGCGACGAGGGTCCTGCACCGTTCTCGTGGGCACCCGAACCTACCGTTGGGTAACATCGCGGACATGAAGATCTCAATGACCATCGATTACAGCGACAACCCCCGCAAGGCCGTGGAGCGGGCGCAGGCGATGGAGTCGGCCGGCGTCGACCTGGCCTGGGTGGCCGAGGCGTACAGCTTCGATGCCGTCTCCACACTCGGCTTCCTCGCCGCGCACACGTCGACGATGGAGCTCGTGTCCGGAATCCTGCCGATCTACAGCCGTACGCCCACGCTGATCGCGATGACGGCGGCCACGCTGGACTCTCTGTCGGAAGGACGGTTCACGCTCGGCCTCGGGGCCTCCGGGCCGCAGGTGATCGAGGGTTGGCACGGCGTGCCGTACAACCGGCCGCTCGGACGCACCCGTGAGGTCATCGAGATCTGTCGCAAGGTCTGGAAGCGCGAGCGCCTCGAGCACGACGGCCGCAACTACCACATGCCGCTCACCCCCGAACACGGCGGTGGAGGCTTGGGCAAGCCGCTGAAGCTGATCAACACGCCGCTGCGCGAAGACATCCCCATCGTCGTGGCGTCGATCGGCGAGAAGAACGTGGAACTCACCGCCGAGATGGCGAACGGCTGGCTTCCCGTCTTCTTCCATCCGGAGAAGGCGCGAGACGCATGGGGTGCCGCGCTCGACGCCGGCCTCGCCAAGCGTGACCCGGCACTCGGCGAACTCGAGATCATCGCCGGCGGCCTCGCCGCCATCACCGAGACCGAAGAGCAGGCGGCCGAGCTCCGCAACCTCGCCCGACCGAGCCTGGCCCTCTACATCGGTGGCATGGGCGCCAAGTCGAAGAACTTCTACAACACGCTCTTCCAGCGCTACGGCTACGAAGCCGAGGCCGAGCAGATCCAGGACCTCTACCTGGACGGCAAGAAGGACGAGGCTGCAGCGCTCATCCCCGACGAATTCATCGCGCAGACGAGCCTCGTCGGCCCGGCCGGATTCGTGCAGGAGCGCATCGCGGCCTACGCCGAGGCCGGCGTCACCAGCCTCACGCTCAACCCGGTGGGCGCAGATCCGCTGGCCGTCGTGTCGCAGATCAAGGAATGGGCGAACTGATGCCTTACAGCCTCTCGTAGGTCCAGGACTTCGGCAGGTCGCTGTCGTAGGGCATGGTGCCGTGGAACGCCCGCGGGTCGTCGTCGAACACGAGCGGAACGAAGTGTCGATCGCCCGCCCACATCGGCAGGTCGGCCGCCGTACGTTCGGCCTCGTCCGTCGAGCAGGCCTGCATGAGGCGTGACTTGGGGATCCACACGAGGCTGCCCTCGTCGTTGTGCTCCGGCGGTTCGCCGTTCCAGCCGGTCACGAGGAAGACGAACCCGAGCCATTCCTCACGCTTGGGGCCGAAGTTCGTCCACGTGATCGTGCCTCGCAACGCAATGTCGGTGAGCTCGAGGCCGGTCTCCTCGTCGAGCTCACGCCGAAGGCTCTCGACGATGCCTTCGTCCGGCTCGACCTTGCCGCCGAGCCCGTTGACCTTGCCGAAGTGATCGTCGTCCGGTCGGGCGTCCCGTCGGATCATGAGGACCTGGTCGGTGGTCGGGTCCAGCAGGTAGGCGAGGGTTCCGACGATGGGGCGAAGCGGCATCCGTCGAGCGTAGGCCGCTGCCGTCCGCTCGGGGCTCAGCTCAGTTGACGTGCATGTCGGCGGTCATGTCGATCGGCGCGATGCCGGGCACCCTCGACTCGCGGCCGAAGAGCTCCTCCATCATCGGGATGAAGTCCTCGATGGGCAGGGTGGGGTAGTCCGGGTCGAAGCAGTTCTGGTCGTAGAGCTCGCAGAACCGGGCACATGCGTCGAAGTGCGGATGGTCGGCGAACACATCTCGTCCGTTGCGGTTCCCGCCCATATGGTGGAAGTAGTAGTAGCCCTGGAACAGGCCGTGGTGCTGAATGACCCAGTGCGTCTCGTCGTCGACGTAGGGCTTCAACATCGCCGCGGCGACGGCGCTGTGATTCGCTGGTGCCATGGCGTCGCCGACATCGTGCAGCAGCGCACCGATGACGAGGTCGAGCGACTCGTCGTTGCGAAGCGCCCGTGTCGCCGACTGCAGCGAGTGCTGGTAGCGATCGATCTGGTAGCCGAGCTTCGGGCCCTCCAGCACCTTCAGGAGGTTGACGAGGTTGGGGACGAGTTCGTCCTGCGAATGCTCGGTGTAGTGGCCGGCGAGGAACTCGTAGTCCTCCTTCGTGCCGTCTTCCATTCGGGTCCAGCTGACGTGCTCCATGGCAGCAGAATGGTGGAGCGGGGGAGTGCTGTCAACGGTCGTTGACCCTACGGTGGAGCGGCGAAACATCGGGAGGTTCGGCAATGGGATACGACGACTTCGAGATCATGGGAATGTCGGCGCTGGACCCGACTCCGGACGAGGAGGCGTGGGAGGCCTACCTGGACTTTGCGCATCCGATTCTGGGTGGCGACGATGCGCTCGGGCTCGCTGCGCAGGACGTTCGGGAGCTCGAGTCGGTCGTCGGCACGTCGCTCCCATGGGAGATCGGTTTGTTCCTCGTCCTCGGCGTTCCTGCGGCCGACGGTTGGTGGCGGTGGGCGGAGGATGCAGCGGCACACTGGTCGAGCTGGCAGGCATCGCTGCGCTCGGCCGTCGCGGCCATGGTCGAAGCCGGAATCTGGCCAGCAGCGTGGGGGGAGCGGCCCGGTGATGGCCCCGGACTCGACGAGGCGATCGATGCCGCGCTCGCCGCGGCGCCGCCGTTGTTTCCGCTGTTCGACGACTGCGTGGTTCCACTCGGTCTGGCCGAGGGCTGCGAGTCCGACATGGCGAATCCGATCCTGCGGGTCACAGAAGCGGGAGTGGAGCAGGTCGGCGTGGACCTGGCGGAGTGGCTCCATCAAGGCTTCGACGTCCCCCTCCCCATGTGGCCGGCCACCCCAACCCGGCGGTTCGCCACCTGGTCCGACCTTCACTCTGCGTAGCCAAGCGCTCACATCGGTACCAGGTACGAATGTGGTGGGGTGCGCGCGGAGGGTCAGAGTACGGTTCGGTCGGAGCGGTCGAGGGTGAGGAGGACCGCGGTCGTCAGGACCATGAGGATGACGCTCAGCGCCATCGCCTGACCACGAATCTGCTGACCGGGCTGGCTGAGCAGCCGGGCGATCGCCAACGGCACGGTCATGAAGTCCGGCCGTCGGCCCACGAACGACGTCGCCCCGAACTCACCCAGCGAGACGGCGAAGGCAAACCCGGCGCCCACGCCGATGGCCCGCCGGGCGATCGGAAGATCGATATCGCGCAGCACCCGGCGTGGCTCGGCGCCCAGCGAACTTGCGGCCTCGCGCAGGTGCGGGTCGATGGCCAACAACACCGGCGCGACGGCCCGGGTCACGAACGGCACCCCGACGAGCGACTGCACCAACGGAATCATCACCCACGACTGACGAAGGTCGAGCACGCCGGTGTCGAACGCCAGCAGCACACCGAAGCCGAGCGTCACCGCCGACGTGCCGAGCGGCAGAAGAAAGGCGAGGTCCACGAGCCGACCGATCGAACGACGGCTGAACGCAATCGCCACGGCCGCCCAACCGCCGATCGCCGTCGCCAGGAACGCAGCGATCGCCGCGAAGAACAGCGAGTTGCCGATGGCTCGCAGCGGGGACACCGTCAGGAACGGCGGTCGGTCCGCCAACGCCCGGTAGTGGGCAAACGACCAACCACCTCCGGACTGCAACGACTGATCGACCAGTGACAGGACCGGCACGGCCAGCAGCAGCATCGTGACCACGACGGCGGCGCCCACCACCACACGCTGCCGCATCCCCCGAAGCGGACGACCACGATCCAGCGTGATCCGATCTGCGCCGACGAGTCGTCCACGGATTCGTTGGTTCACGATGACCAGCACGAGCACGGTGACGAGCTGAACGACCGAGAGGACCGCCGCCGTGCCGAAGTCGGTGCGGCTGATCGCGTACCGGAAGATCTCGGTTTCGATCGTTCGCTGCCGCGACGAGCCCAGGATCAGCACAACTGCGAACGACGTGAACGTGAACAGGAACACGATCGCCACCGCGGCGGCAATCGCAGGACGGAGACGCGGCAGCGTCACCGTGAAGAACGTCCGGACCGTTGATGCTCCGAGCATTCGGGCGGCGTGTTCGTCGTCGATGGAGAGCTGGCTCCAGTACGAGCCAACCGTTCGTACGACCACCGCAACGTTGAAGAACACGTGGGCGACCAGGATGGCGAAGACCGATCCGGCGAGGGCGAACGGTCCGTCGTCCATGCCGACCCGGTCGGCGGTGGCGATGAACGCGCCCGCCACGACGACCGTCGGCAACACGAACGGAACCGAGACTGCGGCCCGAACGACCCGACGTCCGACGAACGAGAAGTTCGAGAGCGCCCACGTGAGCGGAAACGCGATGACCAGCGTGAGAACCGTCGACAGTGCGGCCTGCCAGAACGTGAACCAGATGGCCGACCGGATCGATGCGGTGCCGAACACCTCGCCCACGCTCGTGCCGTCGGCACCAAGCCCACGCACGAGCAGCTCGCCGACAGGCCAGAGGAAGAAGAAGGTCAGGAAGAACAGCGGCCCCGCGACGAGTCCGAATTGGACTGCGTTGCGGGGCCGCCAGGCGTGCATGGGTTGTGGTGCCGGGCGTCAGCCGAGCACGATCTCGTTCCAGCGAGCGGTCCAGTCGTCCCGGTTCGCTTCGATCACCGCAGGATCGAGGGTGAGCGGGTCGTCGACCAACGGACCATGTTCAACGAACGCATCCGGAAGCGCCGCGTCGCCGTTCGCCGGGTAGACGAACATGTTCAGCGGGATGTCCTCCTGATAGGTCGGGCTCAACATGAAGTCGATGAGCAGCGCTGCGGCTTCGGGCTGATCGGTCCCCGAGAGGATGCCGGCGAACTCGATCTGGCGGAAGCAGGCATCGCTGAACGACCCGGTCGGCGGGGTGTCGACGGGCGGATCGGCGAAGAGGAACTCGGCCGGCGGGCTCGATGCATACGAGTTCACGATGGCACGGTCGCCACCACCGGCGATGAAGTCGCCGTAGTACGCCTCGTTCCAGCCGGCGGTGATCGCAACGTCGTTCTCGACCAACGCCGTCCAGTAGTCCTCCCAGCCGTCTTCGCCGTAGGTGGCGATGGTGGCGAGCAGGAAGGCGAAACCGGGTGATGACGTCTCCGGGTTCTCGGTCACGAATTCGCCGGCGTTGACCGGATCGATGAGATCGTCGAGCGAGGTGGGCGCATCGCCGGGCAGCTCGTCGATCCAGTAGTTGACGCACACATCGCCGTAGTCGATCGGGGTCACCCGGTGGTGTGGGTCGAGCTCGAGAGCGTCGTCGACGGACGCCAGCGCGGCGGACGAGTAGGGAAGGAACAGGCCGGCTTCGAGGCCACGGCAGAGAAACGAGTTGTCGATGCCGAAGAGCACGTCTGCGGTCGGGTTGTCCTTCGTCAGCACCGCCTGGCTGACGAGCTCACCGGCATCGCCGACGGCGATCTGTTCGACGGTGATGCCCGTCTCGGCGGTGAACGCCTCGAGGGTTCCCTCCGACAACGCGAAGGAGTCGTGGGTGGCCAGTGTGATCGTTGTGCTTGAGTAGTCGACTTCGTCATCGGTGACGATGATTTCGGCGAGGTCGGGCTCTGCGTAGCAGGGCGACTCCTCCTCCATTGCGTCATCGTCCATGACGTCGTCGGCCGACTCGTCGTCCATGGCCTCGTCGGTGGCCGTGTCGACGACCGTGTCGTCGCCGCATGCCGCGGCCACGAGGGTGATGGTGAAGAGTGCGCCGAGCAGGCGCAACAAGGATGAATGGAACATGTGCTTCCTCCGCTGGAATTACCCAGTTCAGGTTCGTGCGGGTCGGCGAGTGCACTCGCCCTCTCAGCCTGGCTCGATCCAAGCTCCCCGGGTTCTGTTGTCGATTCGATCCTACCCGGCCGAGCTGCCGGCTCGTCGAGTCAGTCCGAGCTCGATGCGCTGCGCGGTCGGGGTGACGGCGAGGCCGCCCAGGCCGGTGCAGCGAAGCTCGCGGGCCATCAGCTCGCTCACCTGCTTGTGCGCGTCGAGCACCTCGTCGAACGGGATGAGGTGCTGGTAGCCGGCGAGTGCCATGTTGGCGCAGCTCAGCGCGTTGGCGGCTCCGGTGACATTGCGACCGAGGCAGGGTGCCTCGACCCGGTTGCCGACGGGGTCGCAGATGAGGCCGAGCACGTTCTGGATCGCCTGGCTCGCCGCCGAGAGTGATTGTGCGGCGGAGCCGCCGGCGAGTTCGACGAGGGCTGCGGCGGCCATGGCTGCGCCGGCGCCGGTCTCCGCCTGACAGCCGCCCTCCTCAGCCGCGAAGCTCGATCGGTTGGCGACGAACACGCCGATCAGGCCGCCGGTCAGCAGTGCCCGTTCGGCGGCCTCGTCGGTTGCGTCGATCTCGTCGATCGTTGCGAGCAGCGCACCGGGGAAGGTGGCACAGGACCCGGCGGTCGGTGCGGCGACGATCACTTCCATCGCCGACTTCGCTTCCATCAGCGCCGTGACGTACGAGATCATCCGGTTCAGGAGGCCGCCGTCGAGAAGTTGGCCGGCGGCTGCCATCTCCGTGAACCGTCCGCTCTGCCAGCCGAGGATCCGATCTTCGTACTCGGTGCCGGCGAGGCCGGTGTCGACGCCACGCCGCATGATGTCGAGGATGTGGCGAGCCTGGGTCATGACCGCTTCGGCCGGGATGTCGCCGCGAGCACACTCGTACTCGAGCGCCCAGTCCGACAGTGGACGTTCGAGGAGTTCGGCGTCGCTGCCGAGTTCACCGGCGTGCGAGAACGGCACGGTCATGTCGGGCCGTGAACCGACCGGAAGGACGCTCCGCAACTGATGGACGGTGCCTCCGAGGTCGTCCACGTCGGACGGGTCGAGCGGCTTGGGCGAGAGGGCGACGACCAGACCTGGCGTCGAGGTCACCTGCGCAACGGCGGCGTTCGCCTCCAGCGTCCGTCGGCATGCCTCGACATCGTCGGTGAAGACGAGCGTCGTGCAATAGTCGCCGAAGAGCTCGACCGGGCACCCGTCGATCTCGATCACCCGGATCATCCCGCCACCGGTCGACAACGCGATCACGTCGTGGGCAACGCCGGCCCGGCCGACGTGAATGCGGTAGGTGTTCGGGTGCGCATCGTGGAGTTCGGGTTTGCGGACGGTGATCGTGGTGCCACGAGCCCGCAGCTCGTCGGGGGAGCCGGCGAGCCGTTCGTCGTCGGCCGCCCAGCCGAGCAGTCCGCCGTAGAGGCCCATGTCCGTCCCCTGACTCTCGTGGGTCGTCGCGAGCGAACCCATCGTGTCGTAGTCCAACTCGACGAGGTCGGGAACACCGCCGCAGAGATCGTGAAGCAGGAGGCCGATGCGAACGGACGCCGCCGAGTGCGAACTCGACGGACCGCGCATCACCGGGCCGATCACGTCGTTGAAGATGCTTGGCAGCAGCTGAGCGGGCATACCCGAGTATGGATTGGTCGGTCGGTTTTGCGAAACCCCCGGCATGGGTGGACACTGGCCACGGTGACGACGAGCGAGCGACCGTGAAACCGATCCGGGTGCTGTTTGCAGCCGCAGAGGCCGCACCGGTGGCGCGCGTCGGTGGTCTGGCCGAGGCGGCCGCCGGCCTGATCCGGGCCCTCCGCAACCGCGAGGACGTGAACGTCATCGTCGTGCTGCCCGACTACGACGACTTCCCCCTCGAAGGGGAAACGGTTCGAGAGCTGGACCTGCCCGAGTGGGCGAGCCCGGCGACCATCCGCAGCGGCACCGCACCACAGCTGGGCGAGATCCATCTCGTGCGGGTGCCCGGCATGGAGAAGCCCCACCCGTACGTGGACGCCAGTGGAAACGGATGGGCGGACAACACGGAGCGCTTCTTCGGGTTCTCCGCCGCCGTCGCCCGGCTCACCGAGATCTGCGAACCGGACGTCCTGCACCTGAACGACTGGCATACGGCGCTTTCACTGGCCTGGACGGAGACGCCGTCCGTCTACACGATTCACACGCTCGGCTATCAGGGCGAAGCCGACATCGGTTGGCTGCGCACGGTCACGACCGATCGGGGCGCGGCCTTCGATCGCTACGGCACCCTCAACCCGGCGGCCGGTGCCATCCGGCTCGCCGACCGCATCGTCGCCGTCAGCCCGAACTACGCCGCCGAGATCCTCGATCCGGCCCGAAGCGCCGGCCTGCATGCCGTGCTGTCCGGACGCGGGGATGCACTCACCGGAATTCGCAACGGAATCGATGCGAGCATCTGGAACCCGGCGGCAGACCCACTCGTGCCCACGCCCTACAGCTCGGCGGATCCGACGGCGAAGGAGGTCGCTCGGGTCTCGTTGGCGCAGTCGGTGGGGTGGGAGGCCGATGACCGGCCGATCATCGGCATGGTCACCCGGCTGGTCGAACAGAAGGGCATCGACATCGCGCTCGGTCTCGTGCCGTACCTCGAACGGATGGGCGCCCGCCTGGTGTTGCTCGGCTCCGGCGAGGAGCGGCTCTCGTTGTGGGCGAAGGACCTCGCGGGCCGTCATCCCGATCAGCTGCACTTCGTCGATGGCTACGACGTTCGGCTCGCCCACGCGATCTTCGCCGGCAGCGACCTGTTCCTGATGCCGAGCCGATTCGAGCCCTGCGGCCTCGCGCAGATGCAGGCGATGGCCTACGGGTCGATTCCCGTGGTCACGCCCGTCGGCGGCCTCGTCGACACGGTCTTCGACGCCGACGAGGCCGGTCGGGACAACGGCAACGGCTTCGTCTCCCTCACGGTCGACGGGTTGGGCGTGCTCGATGCGTTGCACCGGGCGGTCACCGCATGGCGAGACCTCGCACGGCGTCGGGCCATCCAGTGGACCGGGATGTCCGAGGACTGGTCGTGGGAAGGCCCGGCGGAGCAGCACATGGCGCTGTACCGGGACCTGATGCCCGGGTCGCCGAGCTGACGCTGTCGGCGGTTAGCTACTTGATGGCCTGCAGGATGAACGGCATCTCGTAGTACTCGCCGCGGTTGGCGGCCATTGCGGCGACGACCTGAACGGCCAGCGTGCCGAAGAGGATGCCGAAGATCAGGAAGAAGCCGATCAGCACGAAGATCAGGACGAGTGCCACGAGAAACGCCACAAAGCTCGTGATGTGCAGGTTCAACGATTGGGTTGCGTGATGCCGAAGGAACGGATCGTTCGGTCGGAGCAGATAGACGATGAGGCCGGGGACGAAGCCGAAGAAGATGCCGGCGATGTGCATGGCGGTGGCCAGCGAACTGGCGTCGAGGCTGCCGAGGACGGGGTCGGTCGACGGCGGCGGGGGGATCGGCGCCGGTCGTTCTGGTTGTACGTCGTCGTCCATGTCAGCCGGGTTCGATGATGCTGTTCTTCGGAACGACGGCGACGCCGCTGGCGCTCATCGTGAATCGTTCCATGTCTTCTTCGGGGTCGACACCGATTCGGGTGCCGGGCGGAATCCGAACGTTCTTGTCGACGACGCAGTTGCGCAGGACGGAACCTTCGCCGACCTGCACGTCGTCCAGGAGCACGACCCGTTCCAGGTCGGCGTTGGGGCCGACCCAGGCGCCGGTGGACAGCACCGAAGTGTTCACGGTTGCGCCCTTCACGATGACGCCGCTGTGGACCAGGGAGTTGACCACCCGTGGGTCGCCGGCATCGTCGTCGACGATGAACTTCGCCGGCGGAAGGTTGCGGCTGTACGAGTAGATCGGCCAGTCCGGGTTGTACAGCGTGAACAGCGGCTGGGGGACCACGAGGTCGAGGTTGGCGTCGAAGTAGGAGTCGATCGTTCCGACGTCTCGCCAGTAATGGCGGTTCCGGTCGGTGTCGCCGGGGACCACGTTCTGGGTGTAGTCGTAGACGTGCGCCTGTCCTCGCTCCACGAGACGCGGAATCAGGTCGCCGCCGATGTCATGCGCCGAGTCGTCGTCGCTGGCGTCCTCGGCGGCCACGTCCATCAGCAGTTCGGTCGAGAAGATGTAGTTGCCCATTGACGCGAGGATCTGGTCCGGGGCGTCCGGGAGACCCTTCGCATCGGTCGGCTTCTCCTTGAAGGAGAGGATGCGGTTCGAGTCGGCGCCGACTTCGATGACGCCGAACTGCGAGGCATCGCTCAGGGGTGCTCGAATGCCTGCGACCGTTGCGCCCGCACCGGAGGCGATGTGCGCGTCCAACATCTGCCGGGCGTCCATGCGATAGATGTGGTCGGCGCCGAACACGATGATGTGTTCCGGACGCTCATCGGTGATCAGGTTGAAGTTCTGATAGATCGCATCGAGCGACCCGGTGAACCAGCGGGGGCCGCGGCGCATCTGCGCCGGCACGGTGGTGATGTAGTGGCCGAGCTCGCTCGACAGGTTCCACGTCTTGGAGATGTGCACGTCGAGGCTGTGCGACTTGTACTGCGTGAGCACGACGATCTTGCGGTAGCCGGAGTTCACGAGGTTCGAGATCGCGAAGTCGATGAGGCGGTAACGCCCGCCGAAGGGGACTGCGGGCTTGGCGCGTTGTGCGGTCAGCGGCATCAGTCGCTTTCCCTCGCCTCCGGCGAGGACCATGCAGAGAACGGATGGGCGGCGACGAGGATTCAACACAGGCCCGATCGTAGGCGACAGACAGCACCCGCGGCGGCCGAAACTCCCTGCCGATCAGTGAGGAGGGCCGGCTATGTGGTTCGTTCGACGATGTTCGCCGCGCCGGGAACGCCGTCCTCGACGGTGATCGTCGCTTCCACCACCGCGGTCGTCATTTCGTCGGTGACGTCGGCGAGCAGGAAGACCTCGGTCGTCCAACGATCCTCGCTGACCTCGCACGACATCCACCCGTTGTTCGGGTTGAACCAGCGGATCTGGGGATTGATGGTGAGCGCGAGTGGCGCGAGCTGGCGAAGGCTCGCCGGGAACTGCGAGCTGATGGCAGGGGCCATGAATTCGGTGCCGACCGTCGGGCTCTCGGGGTCGAATGGGTCGGGGCGCAGATCGCCGACCGAAGACGAGTGGAAGTCGCCGGAGAGCACGACGAGGTTGCGGACGCCCGAAGCGGCAGCGCCTTCCAGCATCACCCGTCGGGCACCGGCGTAGCCGTCCCAGGTGTCCGGGTTGGTGGCCGGCGTCGCCCCGGGGAACCCGTTGAGGCCGTGCATGAAGACCTGGTTGCCCAGCACGTTCCAGCGAGCTGTGCTGGTCGCCAGGCGCTCTTGCAGCCACGCTTCCTGCTCTGCGCCCAGCATCGAATGTGACGGGTCGAGCGCCGTTGGCCCGAGTGTTCGAACACCGAAGTCGCCAGCACCGGGAATCACGATCGGCTCACCGTCGGTTGGTTGCGGGTCGCGGTGCTGGCGGCCGTCCAACATGTGCAGGTCGACCAGGTCGCCCCACGAGACGGTCCGATGGATGTCGAACCCGTCGGGCCCGGGAGGATCGAGTCGGACCGGCATGTGTTCCCACCAGGCCTGGTGGGCGGCCGCCCGCCGCTCGGCGAACCCGGCCTGGCCGTCGGCCGGGGTGAGGCCCGCGTGGTTGTTGTCCACCTCATGATCGTCCCAAGTGACGACCCACGGTCGGGCGGCATGATGTGCCTGGAGATGCGGATCCGAGCGATAGAGGGCGTACCGGCTTCGATACCCGTCCAGGTCCGTCACTTCAGGACGATCGTGGATACGAAGGCCGGCCGCGGTGACGACGCTCGCGTTTCCGGGGCCGTACTCGTAGATGTAGTCGCCGAGCCACACGAACAGGTCATGGTCGGTTTCGGCGAGCAGCCGGTGCGCACCGTAGGCGCCGCTCTCCCAGCTCTGGCATGAGGAGAAGGCGAGCCGCAGTGGTGTCGCCGTCGATGGGTCCGGCGTGGTTCGCGTCCGGCCTGTCGTGGACGTGTGGTCGCCGATGCGGAACCGATACCAGTACCACGTGTCGGCATCGAGGCCGTTGGCGATGTGGTGCACCGAGTGGCCGACGGCCGCGGTGGTCTCGACCAGCTCGCTGCGTTCCAGGTCGTTGAAGGCTTCATCTCTCGCAACATCGACGGCGAGCTGCTGTGTGGGCCCAACCGATGGACCCACGAGACGGGTCCACAGCACGACCGACGCGGGGTCGGGGTCGCCGCTGGCCACACCGAGCGTGAATGGGTCCGGCCCGTCGAATCCGGGTGCCTGGATCGGCGACGGTGCGGGTTCCGTCGTGGTGGTGGTCGCGACCGTGGTCGTGGAGGTGGACACGTCCTCTGCCGCAAGGGCGTCCGTCGTCGCCGACGACTGCTCTTCCGGGCTGGAGCATGCCGCTGCGACGAGCCCGACACCCGCAGCGAGAACGGTGCGGCGAGTCAGCGTTGGAGGCGTGGTGAACACGCCGTCAGTCTTTCAGGTCGACACGCCTGAATCAGGCCGCTTCCTCATGTTCGCCGGGCAGACGAAGTTGCTGGCCGTTGAACGTGACTGCGGTCGATCCGCTGCCGTATGCGGGCGGAACCCACGACGCCGGGTCGTACGGGTTGCTTCCGTACGGAGCCACCATCTGCTTGGCCTTGCCCTTGCCGAACAGCAACCACAGGTTGAAGAGGAGCGCGGCAACGCTCGAGAAGAAGATGACCGTGGCCAACACGTCGCCGGGAACGACCGGGCTCAGCGGAATGGCGCCGAGGAAGGTTGCCGTCGGCGCAAGGGGCACGAGCGAGAGCCAGAAGCTGGCGCCGAGATCGGTCAGGCGGCGCAGCACGAGCAGGAAGCTCAGGACCGAGGTGACGATGACGCCGAACACGAACACTGCGCCGGCAACGAGAAACTCACGGATCGTTCCATTGACGCCCGAGATGGCCGACGGCTCGCCGAGTTCACCGGTGGTCGTGTCGATCGGGGTGAAGGTCGGCTGCGCAACGATCTCCGTTGCGCTCTGCGTGACCCACACGGCGATGACGAACAGCACCAGCCCGAGCATGAGATGCAGGGCGAAGTACTCAAGTCGCCCAGCGGGATTGTTGGGATTGAAGATCTGCATTGCCTACTCCGATGCGCGAAACCGCTTGTTCTGATGGTCGTGCGATAGCAGCAGGCGCTTTAGATCGAGTGTCCACGTTGGACCGAACGGCCCACAACGTCAGAACGTGCTGCGACGGGCCAATTCCGACGAGAAATCGTCGAAGACGGTCGTGGCCAACGCCAGACCGAACAGTGCCAGTAGGACGACACCAGCGGTGACGACAGCGGGTTTGTCGAGTCGGGTGCGCAGCTCCGGGAACAACGAATCGAGCGCGGCCACGATCACGAAAGGGACGAGCAAACCGACGATGTAGGCGAAGGTGCCACCGAGCTGGCCCCACGGTTCGCTGCGTGCCGCGTTGAGCAGATCGCCGAGGTGCGGGCCGACGCAGGGAATCCACGACCATGCGGCCGCAACGCCCGTTGTTGCTGCGACCAGCACATCGGTGGAAGGCCGATCGAGCTTCCACGCGCCGAAGATGATCGCCAAGAGCACGAGCCCGAGTGGAATCTGGATGAGGCTCGACGGCGTCGCGAACCACCACCCGCCGAATCGGAGGAAGGCGATGAGGCCGGCGGCGAAGACGTAGGTGCCGATGATGAGGGCCGAGCGACGGCGCCCAAAGACGGCCAAGCCGATCGCCGGGATCAGCAGCACCCAGCTGCAGGGCAACCGAAGGCTCTCGATGCCCTCGGCGAGGAGTCGGAACACTCAGGCCGCCGGCGGGTTCTCGAGCAGCCAGGCGACCGTCGCTTCGAGTTCGTCGTAGCGACCTTCGCCGATGTGGTCGTACCGGACGTCGCCGTTCTGATCGATGACGTAGGTGCGGGGCCAGAATCGGCGGCCACCGTCCTGCCATGCCCGGAAGTTCGTCTTCTCGGTGTCCAGGGCAACAGGCCACGTGACACCGAGGTCGACGACCGCCTGCTCGATGTTGGGGATCTCCGCCTCGTACGAGAACTCGGGCGCGTGCACGCCCACGATCTCGAATCCCTGATCGGCGTACTCGGCGTAGAGCTCCTGCGTGTGGGGGATGCGCGCCCGGCAGTTGTGGCAACCGAACGTCCACATCTCGACCATGACGACCTGACCGTCCAGCTCGTCGAGCGAGGAGATTTCGGTGTTCAACCAGCCGTCCAGGTTCGTCAGGCCACGGCGCGGCCCGTAGTTCTCCGGGGGTTCGATCTCGGCGACGGTCGTCGTCGGAGCGGCCGTCGTCTCCGATGCTTCCTCAGCCGATGCGCCTGCGGTGCCGTCGTCCTGCGCCGCCGTGTCCGCAACGGCGGACTCGACCGTGGACGAGTCGTCCCGGAGACCGACGAAGGCGATGGCGCCGAGGGCGGCGACGAGAACGATTGCTGCAATGAGTCGGGAGGCCACGATCGAAAGCGTACGTGAGCCCGCTGCGCCGCTCGGGGGCAGGACGGGCGTGTTCCGGGAAAGTTCACGGGTGCGAGCAAGGAGCGAAGCATGAGCGGAGACCGATAGTCTCGGCCGGGTGATTCTCTCCGACCGCACCATCCGCGAGAACCTCGAGGCCGGCCGCATTGCGATCGATCCGCTCGAGGAGACCGCCGTGCAGCCGTCGTCCGTGGACGTCCGGTTGGATCACCGATTCCTCGTCTTCCGCAATCACACCCGCGGCCTGATCGACGTGAAGCAGGACCTCAGCGACCTCACCGAACCCGTGGAAGCTTCCGATGAGAAGCCCTTCATCCTGCATCCGGGTGAGTTCGTTCTCGGGTCGACGCTCGAGCGGATCGCGCTGCCGACCGACCTCGTGGCCCGGCTCGAAGGAAAGTCGAGCCTCGGACGACTCGGCCTGCTCATCCACTCGACGGCCGGCTTCATCGACGCCGGTTGGGACGGCCAGATCACGCTGGAGTTGTCCAACGTCGCCAGCCTCCCCATCACGCTCTACCCCGGCATGCGGGTCGGCCAGGTCAGCTTCATGCAGATGACCTCGGAGGCGGACAACCCGTACGGCTCGGGTGTCATCGGATCCAAGTACCAGGGCCAGGTGGGCCCCCGACCGAGTCAGTACTGGAAGAACTTCGAGTGAGCGGGCGAACGTATGACCCGGCTCGGGTCTTCGTTCGTGGAATGGGCCTGACCGACGGAGTCGAATGGGGATTCTGGCTGGTCCTCACCGTCTGGTGGATCGTCGAACTCGACCTCGGTCCACTGGAACTCGTCTTCATGGGCACGATCCTCGAAGGCTCGGTGCTGTTGGCGGAGACGCCGACAGGTGTCGTCGCGGACCTGATCTCTCGAAAGCGGTCGATCATCATCGCGCAGATCGTCATGGGGCTCGGCTTCATCTGGGCGGTTGCCAGCACGAACTACTGGCTCATCCTTCCGGCACAAGCGATCTTCGGCATCGGCTGGACGTTCCGCTCCGGCGCGGACGTCGCCTGGGTCACGGACGAGCTCAAGGGACTCGGCCAGGCGAGCGATGACGACATCGAGCGACTGCTTCTGCGTCGACACCGGTTCGGCATCGCCTTCTCTGTCGCCATGGTCTCGCTCGCCATGGTGTTCGGCACCCTCACATCGATCCGGTGGGCCGGTGTGCTCTTCGGCGTGCTCCAGATTCTGTGCGGCGTGTACTTCGCAGTGACCATGCGCGAAGACCACTTCACGCCGGGACGAGAAGAGGAACGCGGGTTCCGAGACACACTTCGCGAAGGAGTCGACGCGGTACGCGGCACCCCGCGGCTTCGAGTTCTGGTCGGCGTGATCGTGCTGCTCTATCTCGGTTCTGAAGCGTTCGATCGCCTCGGCTGGAAGCACTTCCTGGATTCCACCGGCGTCGACGACGGGTCACTCATCGCGCTCGGCCTGCTGTTCATCGTGCTCGCCTTTGCCGGTCTGCTCGTCAACGCTGCGGCGTCCCGGTGGTTGGAAGGTGGCAAGGGGGTGGCCCGACTGGCCGTGGCGCTCCTGCTCGTTGCCGCCGTCGGCGGTGTGATCGTGGCACTCACCAACTTCGTCGTGGTCATCGCCGTGGGCTACATGCTGCAGGACAGCACGCGCGAGGCGCTCTGGCCGGTGCTCGAAGGCTGGGCGAATCGCGACGCCCCCTCCGAAGTCCGAGCCACCGTGCATTCGCTCATGGGACAGGTCACGAGTGTCGGCGAACTCTTCGGTGGGCTGGCCCTCGGCGCGTTGGCCGAGTTCACTTCGCTGCAGGTGGCGATCCTGGTGGCCGCCCTGTCGATCGCCGGATCCGCCGTGCTCGGCACGCGTGGGATCGACCGATCGGCGGCCCCAACCGGCTGACGCTGCCGGATTCACAATCGTTGACACCGGATGGGTCACCCCGGCCGTCGTTCGTCTTGACCGGGGATGGGCAATCTCACGATCCGCTACGCCTGAGCGCAGCGGACCGAGTCACGACTGAACGGTGGCGTTCTTCGGAACCGCCGAAGGAATCGGCGGGAGGGCGGACGTCTTCGACGGACGCGTCTTGCAGAGCGCCCCGGCCTGCTTCACCCACTCGTCACGCTCGATTCGACCGGAGAACGAGAGGAAGCCGTTGAGCTCCTCGATGTAGTCCCGGGGGAAGGCGGCGATCTGCTCGTAGGTCCGCACCCCGATCTCGTGGAGCAGCGCCTCCAGCTTCGGGCCGATGCCTTTGATGACCTTCAGGTCGTCGGGGTCGGCGATGCGCCAGTCGGCGGTGGGCGAGGCATCGACCTCGCCACTGCCACGCTTGGGGGCGGTCGGCATGTCTTCCGCGGTGGGGACCGGTGGGAGCGGGGGCAGCGCCGCCGTCTTCGGGTCGCGGGTCGTGGCGAGGTCACGAGCCTGCGGAATCCACTCGTCGCGGGTGATACGTCCACTGAAGCTCATGAAGTGTTCGAGCCGCTCGATGTACTCCGGCTTGAACGCCGCGATCTGCTCGTAGGTGCGGATGCCGTTCTCGTGCAGCGTGCCTTCGAGCACACCGCCGATGCCCTTGATGCGCTGCAGGTCGTCCGGTTCGACGGTGCGCCACGCGGCGTCCTCGCCCTTCTCGATGCCCAGCGCGAAGTCGGCGGCCGTGCTCTCGGCGGCGCGTGCAGCGCGTTCGGAGCCGGTGGTGGCCGTGGGAGCGGCCGGGAGCGTTGGAAGCGTCGCCTCGACGGCGGCACGATCGCCACGAAGTGCGGCGGCCTGCCCGATCCAGTCGTCACGTTCGATTCGACCCTCGAACTGCAGGTAGTCGTCGAGCTCACGACGATATTCGGGCGACATCGACGCCACCTGGTCGTAGTTCCGGATGCCGAGATCGCCGAGGATTCCGCTGAGTGCGGTGCCGATGCCTCGGATCTGGGTGAGGTCGTCGCTCGGTACCTCGGCGAGGGCTGCGGCTTCCGCCTCGGCGGCGGCCGCCTGTGCAGCCGCTTCGGCATCGGCCTTGGCCTTTGCCGCGGCGACGGCGGCCTCGGCCGCACGGGCCTCCGCTTCCGCGGCTTCTGCAGCTGCGCGGGCTTCTGCTTCCGGATCGGCGTCGGCGGTCTCCTCAGCCGCAGCTTCCGCAGCCGCGGCCTTCGCCGCGGCTTTGGCCTCTGCAGCTGCCTGTGCCTCTGCCTCGGCTTGGGCGGCCTCGGCTTCTGCGGCGGCACGGGCTTCAGCTTCAGCGGCTTCGGCTTCCGCCTTCGCGGCGGCTTCGGCCTCGGCCTGCGCTGCGGCTGCAGCCTCTTCGGCTGCCACGTCGTCGTTTACGTCTTCGGCGACCGCATCGGACCCGCCGTCGTCATCGTCGTTGGTCGGGAGCACCGCAGCATCGGGGCCTCCCTCATCGTCGTCGCCATCGTCGTGGCCGCCCACGCCGTTGGTGCTGGCGGCTCCACCGTCGGCTGGTGGTGCCAACGTGGCTGTGCCGCCCGCAGACGCGTCACCGCCGCCCAGGCTGACCGACGATTCGAACATGACGGGCGAAAGCGCACGCGCCGTCGCCATCTGCTCGCCCCGCTCGAGCGACTCGAGCATGTGGATGGCGATGTCGGCGACCTGGACCTCGTCTTCGTCGATGCCCTGGCCCTTCACACCGTCGTCGATCATCACGTAACAGAAGGGGCATGCGGTTGCGATGCGGCTGGCGCCGGTTTCGAGCAGCTGCTGCGAACGCTCGACGTTGACGTCCTTGCCGACGGTCTCTTCCATCCAGAAGCGACCGCCACCGGCACCACAGCACATGCTCTTCGTGCCGTTGCGCTCGGCTTCGAGCACCTCGACGCCGCCGAGCGAACCGATCACCTTGCGCGGTGCCATGTAGATGTCGTTGTGGCGACCGAGGTAGCAGGCGTCGTGGTAGACGATGCGCTCGTCGAGCGCTGCGTTGGTCATGTCGAGGCTGCCGTCCTCCACCAGTTGCGACAGGAATTCGCTGTGGTGGATGACCTCGTAGTGGCCGCCGAGCTGTGGGTACTCGTTCTGCAGGGTGTTGAAGCAGTGCGGGCACTGGGTGATGATCTTCTTCACGCCCATGCCGTTGAGCACTTCGATGTTCTGCATGGCGAGCATCTGGAAGATGTACTCGTTGCCGGTGCGGCGGGCGGAGTCGCCGGTGCAGTTCTCGTTCGGGCCGAGGATGGCGAAGCTGACGCCGGCACGGTTGAGCAACTTGGACAGCGCCTGGCTGACCTTCTTGTTCTTGTCGTCGAACGAACCGGCGCAGCCGACCCAGTAGAGGTACTCGGCTTCGAGCGGGGTGTCGCCCGCGAGGATCTCGACGGACCCGTCGTCGACCCAGTCGGCGCGCTCGCCCTGGCTCATGGCCCACGGGTTCATCTGGTTTTCCATGCCGCGGTAGGCGTTGCCGAGCTCGGTCGGGAAGTCCGACTCCATCAGCGACAGGTACCGGCGCATGTCCAGGATCTTGTCGAGGATCTCGATGTTGACCGGGCAGATCTCGTCACAGGCACGGCAGGACGTGCAGGCCCACAGCTCTTCGCTGCTGACCCGATCGAACATCCAGTTGCTCGGCACGGTGATCTCGGCGTCGACACCGATCGGCGGTGAGACGGCGGGATCGCCGGTGCGGGCCATGACCTCGCCGGTCTTCAGCACGATCTCGCGCGGGTCGAGCGGTTTGCCGGTGGCGTGGGCGGGGCAGACGCTGGTGCAACGGCCGCACATGGTGCACGAGTCGGTGTCGAGCAGCTGCTTCCACGTGAATTCCTCGACCGTGGACACGCCGAACGACTCGAGCTCGGTCTCCATCAGGTTCGGCATCGCCTTCATGGCACCCTTCGGACGTTCCTTGTCCTTGAGGTACATGTTGAGCGGCGACGTGAAGATGTGGCGGAGCATCGTGATCGGCAGGAGCACGAGGAACGTCATGAACGACAGGACGTGGAAGATCCACCAGAACTGATGCCAGCCCGACAGCGAACCGGAGCCCTCCACCAGCAGCGCGATCGGATATCCGACGAACGACCACTTCTCGTACTCGGGCAGGCCGCCGAGGGCTTCACCTTCGAGTGCGATGCGCCAACCTTCGGCGAGGAAACCGGTGACGCCGATCGACAGGAACGTGGCGAGGATGATGGCGTGTTCGGGCTTGCTCTTGATGCGGATCCGGTAGGGGCGCATCGCCCGGGGGCCGTAGCGACGGATGATCGCCCACACGATGGAGATCGTGAACACGAGGCCGGCGGCGTCGCCGATGAACGAATACGCCTTGTAGGTGCCGCCGTGCAGGAACTTCGCAGCCTCAGGCAGCTGGTGGTCGATCTCGAGGACGGTGGTGACGCCGAGCAGGATGACGAAGCTGAAGTACATCATCGAGTGCATGAGGCCGGCGCCCGGCTCGCGCATGAGGGTCCGCATGTACACACCGGAGCGGAAGTCGGCCAGGCGGCGGCCCACGTTCTCCTTCGTGGTGGCCCGGTTGTCCGGCCCACCGCGGCGCCAGTTCTTCACCCGGAGCGAGAACATCCATGCTCCGTACACGATCAGGATCGGGATGACCGTGTAGAAGACGAGGCGGATCACATCGGGGATGTTCGCGAACACCACACGATGGACTTCGTTCTCGTTT
Source organism: Acidimicrobiales bacterium (assembly GCA_020628865.1). Lineage (GTDB taxonomy): Bacteria > Actinomycetota > Acidimicrobiia > Acidimicrobiales > SHLQ01 > SHLQ01. The sequence continues at coordinate 111,628 of JAHDEJ010000011.1, read as the reverse complement.
TTGAAGGCAAACACCTCGGCGGCGATGCCGGAGAGCACCGTGATGAGGGCGACACCGATGCCGATGCCGAGCACGACCTGCTGCGGGGTCAGACGCTTGAAGTTCATGGTTGGGAAGCGTAGTTCTTCACAACCGGAACGACCGCAACGCAGCGACCAAAAAGCGCGTTGTTCTTCGCGTGTCGCTCGTGGTGTCGGGCGGCGTTTCCGTGCGTCGTCCGGTCAGGCGTCGTCGAGCAGCAGGTCGATTCGCCAGAGCGCCTCGGACCAGGCCTCCGCCGGGGTCTGGGTGCCGGCGTCGACGCGGGCGACCGCGGCCCGGAATTCCTGCATGATCTCCTGGTCCTGCGGGGCGGAGGCGGCGGGTATCAGGCCGGCGATTGCATCGATGTACCGCTCGCCGATCGGCGTGTCGTCGAAGAAGGGCTCGCGATGGTCCAGCACGGCGGGAACCTCGTACCTGGCGGCCGACGCCGGGAGGTTTCCGAACTCGCGGAAGGTCGTGCTCTGGCTCGTTGGGCGGGCGAGGTGTTCGATCAGGTCCCGGGCGAGTGCGTCATGTTCGGTGCTGGCGCTGACCGCCAGCGAGGTTCCACCGATGGAGACCGGCCCGCCGGGGACCGGTAGGAGCGTCCACGAGCCAGCGGTGGTCGGGGCGACGGTGCGGATCCGCTCGAGCATCCAGGACGGGGCCGGAACCGCGGCGACCTCACCGGTGCCGATGGCGACGTCCCACGAGGCGGTCAGCGCCGAACGAGCGGCGGTGATCCGTTTGGTCGTCCCCAACGTCGGGCACGGGTGGTCGAACTGGCGCTCCGCCGGGGGTGCGCCGATGGTGAGCATGGCCGTTTCCCAGGCGTGCTGCACGTCGGCACTGGTCTCGTGAACCCGAGTGCCATCGGTGTCGACGAACGATCCGCCGGACTGACGGAGCACGATTTCGAACACGTCTGACGCCGCCGGGAGGAACGCCCGGCCGGTCGACTCGGAGTACACATCGCCGAGTTCGATGAGGTCGCACCAGGTGGAGACCGACTCGATCGCTCGGGCGAGGGTGCCCCCCGACTCCGGATCGTCCACTTCCTGCAGCAGGTCGGCTCGGACGGCGAGGGCCAGACTGCCGGTGTCGATTGCGATCGAGGTCACGGTGCCGTCGTCGGCGACGCCTTCGGCAGCGCGCCAGTCCGGGGCCGCCTCGATCGTGTCAAGTGCGGCCGACTGATCGGCGAACAGGTCGGTTCGGTTGCGGAAGTCGGCGCCGTAGCGGGCGTCGATGGCGATCACGTCCGCCGCTGCGGTTCCGGGGTCGAGGGCATCTGCGTGGTGGTCGTCGAACGGAAGAATCTTCACGACGACGCGGGCCGTCGGGTGCTCGGCTTCCCAGGCTTCGATTGCGGGAGTGAGGGCGGTCGCATCCCACGTCGCCACCGTCAGCACCGATTGGCCGGGGCGAGCGTCTTCGTCCACGAAGGCAAGCGGTTCGGGGCGAACCGCTCCGCAGGAACCGGCCAGCAGGCCGAACATGATGAGCAGGCTGAGCAAGCGGACGCGCATCAGCGGTGCTCCACTCGGGCGTGTTCGTTGGGATCTGCAGGAATCGTGATGGTGGTTCGCGGGTGAGGCTGGGCCACCTCGACGAGGTCACGGAGCGGCGCCGGCCGACCGGTCAACCAACCCTGGATCCGGTCGCACCGGAAGCGACGGAGCGCATTCAGTTCTTCGTTCGTCTCCACACCCTCGGCGATCACGCTCATGCCGATGTCGTGCGCCATTCGGATCGCACCCTCGACGACCGTGCGCGAGAGCCGGTCGTTGACGATTGGCGTGACGAGACTCCGATCGAGCTTCACGATCTGCGCCGGCAGCGTCGTGAGGTAGGAGAGGCTGGAGTGGCCGGTTCCGAAGTCGTCGATGGCGATCTTCACACCCAGTTCGCGGATGCGATGCAGGAGTTCAATGTCCGTGTCGTTGGTCGCCGAGCCTTCGGTCACCTCGAACACGATGCGGGCGCGGTCCACGCCGGTTTCGGTGAGGATGGCGTCGATCCGTCGGATCAGCCCGGTGTCGGAGAGTTCAACCGGCGACAGGTTGACGGCGACGTAGGGCGCATCACCCGGCAGGAATGGCAGCGCCGCACACGCTTCGCGGAGCGTGAACTCGCCGATGTCCACGATGAGGTTCGACTCCTCGGCGAGCGGGATGAACTCCGCCGGTGAGACCGGAGTTCCGTTTCGGTGGCCGCGGATGAGGCATTCGTAGCCCTCCGCAACCGTCGTCACGGCGTTCACGACCGGCTGGAAGTGCACCTCCAGGCTGCGCTCCTCGATCGCCGACTCGAGCCACCGGAGCAGTTCGTTTCGGCGGACCGCGATCTCCCGATGCTTCTGCTCGAAGTGCACCACCGACGTGCTGCGGCCGGTGTTCTGCCGCGACGCGGTCGCCGCGTTCGCAATCGCCTGTTCGAGGTCGGCCTCCACATCGGCGACACCGATGGCAAGGTCGACCGAAACGAGCTCACTGCCGACCGCGAGCGGGTGGGCAAAGGCCTGCACGATTCGTTCGATCTGATCGGTGAGCTGCACACGCGGCGCAAGGATGACGAATTCCGGATCGCCGATGCGGGCGATCACCTGATGCTCGCCGATCGTGCGACGCAGGCGACGCGAGATGATCGTGAGAAGGGTGTTGCGGGCGTCGCGGCCGTACGAGCTGTCGAGCGCATCGAGGCGCAACGGCTGCGCACCGATGACACTCCAGCGGTCGCTGCGCCCGGAGTGTTCGCCGTGCCAGCGGGTGAGGCCGGCCGCGTTGTGGAGACCGGTGAGCGCGTCGTGTTCGAAGTGGTGGGTGGCAGACCATTCCGCCGCCTGGCGGCGATGCGCCTGGGCCAGCACTCGGGACGCCGTTTCGACGAGACCGATCAGCGGGCCGAGGTCTTCCGGCTCATGGTTGCCGAAGGCGAGGACGAGCACGGCCGGCGGACCCTGCCCGAACTCGACGAGGCTCGCCACGCCATGACCGTCGCGCAACTGCACGTGCTGGGCGTGGTCAGCGATGGTCGGGAGCTCGAGCGCAGAGATCGTCGGTTCGAGGTCGACGCCGAGGTGGTAGAGGGGTGGTCCGCTCGGGTGTTGGTGCAGGTGAGCGCGGGATCCCGGAACGGCGCCGGGCAGGTTGTGGAGGACGACGTCGGTGAGTTCGGTTGCGTTCTCGGCCAGCAGGGCCGCGCCGGCGATCTCGGTAAGGACGTCTCGGCGGATGAGCTCCGCCTCGACCGAGGCGTTGTGGGCTTCGCCGGTGGCGAGCGTGGCGTTCATGGTCTCCGCAAGCTGGAGCCAGTCGCCTTCGAGCCCGGTCGTGTCGAGGCGCTTCTGGAAGTCGCCCTCGGCCATGGCCTTCGAGATCTCGTCGATGTCCGACCACAGCGCGTGCATCGTGTCGTGCAGCGAGGAGATCGATTCCGAGACCGTGCCGATCTCATCAGGCGAGTGATCGTCGATGTCTGCCGGAGCGCCGCGGGACAGGCGCTTCGCCGCCTGGCCGATGTGTTGGAGCGGCTGCACGATGCTGCGTCGAATGGCGAAGGTGGCGAGCGATCCGATGATCAGAACGGACGCCACGATGGTGCCGAGCCAGACCAGACGATCGATGCCACGAGCGGCGAGCGAATCGGTGGCAGAGCCAAGTGCGGTCGCTTCGCTCGAGACCAGCTGCGTCATAGCGTTGACACGCAGCGTGGTGCTGAACGCCCACTCGCCCTCGTTGAATTCGCCGACCGTCGGGTCGAGCAGCTGCGAGCGGAGCACGGCGCTGTCGCCCCATTCGGGCGTGAGCGTGAGGGTTTCCAGCGTGGCGTGTCCGGCCGGGCTCGCGTCACGTGCGAAGCGATCGAGGCTCGACAATTCGACGGCGTGGAGACGGGCAACCGTGAGCGGGTCAGCTTCGCCGAGACGAATTTCGAGGTCTTCGAGGAGCATGGCTTCGTTGGCCACCATGAGGGCGAGGAGCGCGTCGCTCCGCCGGTCGATGTCGCCGATCGGCGAGTCGAGCAGTTCCCGGCTGATGGCACGGTCGATCGCTTCGACGATGGCCGTGTAGCGGTCGGCCGCTTCGATCGACTGGCCGGATGCGTGCAGCGCTCGGGCGATGGTCACCTGTGCGTTGGGATCGATGGAGAGGTTGGCTTCGCCGAGCACCTGCTGAGCTCGGGTCGGGAAGGAGCCTTCGAACGAGTCGGGGCCGCCGCGCCAGTCCAGGAAGAGCGGCCGGGTTGCCTCGATCGAGTCGGGTCGGAGCAGTTCGTGTCGCTCGTCCTGCACGATCTGGCGCGCCTCCACGAGGGCGGTCACATTCGCCGTGTTGTCCGTGAAGCCGCGGAGCTCATCCGTTGTCTCGACGTCCGTCCAGACGAGTAGCCCGATGAGGGCAACGAGTACGGCTGCCGGGAGGGCGAGGAACAGCCACAGGCGGGGCCCGATGGAGATCCGCCGGAGCAGGCTCGTGCGGGGTCGCTCCGACGACGAATCTCGTCGCCCCCGAAAACTCCGCTTCAACACATTGTCATATTCGGCACAGTCCGGGTTTTCTTGACGACGCCGTCTGGGCCATACGGCCCTTGGAATGGTTAATTTATGTTGTGAATTCAACGGATCTTGGCGATCTTCGGGTCGTCGCCGCCACGGCCGCGGTGCTGTTTGCGAGCATCGGCCTCATCGTCATGATGCAGGGCGTGACTCGGGCCCGCAGCGTGTCGACGGGCGCGGCCCGATTCGTGGCCCAGTTCGCGGCCGCCGCGCTGGGATTCAGCTTGGTCGGATTCGCGATCGGATTCGGTCCCGGCGACGGCGGATTCGGGACCGACTGGTACGGGCTCGACGCAGTGGATCTGCAGGCGCGTCTCGAACGCTTCTCCGGTACCTCGATCGGCGGTTGGCTGATGCTGCATCTGGCCGCAGCCGTGCTGTTCGTTGGGGTTGCCCTCGCACCGCTGGCGGAACGAACGAAGGTGAGCGGCCACGCGATTGCGGCGGCGCTCCTGGCGATGGTCGTCTTTCCGCTTGCGGCTCGGGCGGCATGGGGGCCGGGGGTCATCGCGGCAGTCGACCTCGACGGCGCTGGATTCGTCGACGAGACGGGGACCGGCGTGATCGCGGTCCTGGCCGGATGGGTCGGCCTCACCGGCTCGATGCTCGTCGGCCCGCGGCTCGGCCGGTTCGGGCCGACCGGACGAGCTCGCGTCATTCCCGGCCGGTCGATCCCTGTCGCAATCGTCGGAGCGTTCGTCTTCATGGTGGGCTGGATGGGTCTCACGGTCGGCTTGCACCGCGAAGACACCGCACAGCTCGGCGAGGTGATCCTTGCGATGATGCTTTCATCGGCCGTTGGCGCAGTCGTCGCGATGCTGGTGTCCTGGCGCCGGAGCGGACGCGCCGGCGCGTTGAGCGCCATGCGGGGTCTGGTGGCCGGGCTGGTGGCGATGGCGGCACCACACGCCATCGCGCCACTCTGGGCGGTCGTCGTCGGCGCCGTGGCCGGTGGCCTGGCGATCCTGGTCGTGGTCGGGCTCGAACGGTCCCGGGTCGACGATCCGTTGGGTGCGGTTGCGCTGTTCGGCGCCGCCGGGCTGTGGGGCCTGCTGGCGGTTGGCGTGTTCGCACAGGACGGATCTGCGGTGCAGGCGGGTTTTGTTTATGGGGGCGGCGGCGATCAGCTCGTCGCCCAGCTGGTGGGTGCCGTCATCCTCAGTTCGTGGGGCATCGTCGCCGGCGCCGCCGTGTTCGGGCTCTTGGGTCTCGTCGGCCTTCTCCGCCTCTCCGACGACGAAGAGCTCGTCGGCCTCAGCGTCTCGGAACAAAAAGGGCTCTGACCCCTGAAGCGCTCCAGGGGTCAGAGCCCCTCGAGCGGAAGTCCGGCCAGTGCGGTGGCGAACGCGTGGGTGTCGGCATGCACTTCGTAGTGGGAGATCTGGCCGTCGGCGACCGTGAACACGTTGACCATCCCACCCTTCACGTCGGCACCGTTCGCCTTCACCCGCCAGTGGCCCGCGCACTGCACGACGACCCGTGCCTCGTCGGCGATCGTTGCGGTCTGCACCACCTCGACGATCTCCAGATGTTCACCGATGACCGCGAGGAATCGGTCGAATCCCTCGACGCCCTCGAACACCCCGCTCCACGGAAACGCGTCCGGCTGGGCGTGGTACGTGACCTTGAACTCGTCGGCAAACAACGCAACCAGCCCATCGCGGTCTCGGGCAGCCAGCAGCTCGTAGTACCGGTTGATGACGTCGAGGGTCTCCATGCGCCCCTGTCTAGCAGCGAGGGTCAGTCCCGCTCCTTCCGTGCCTTCGTCGCCGCCCGGTACATTCTTCCCCGCGACCGATCGAGACTGCGGCGCGCAGCCACATCGCTGCGCCGCTGCTCGTAGGCGGCCTCGCGGCGCAACTTGTCCCAGGCGCTGAGGCGATCCTCGCTGAGCACACCCGACTCGATCGCTGCTCGAATCGCACAGCCCGGCTCCGACGCGTGCCCGCAGTCCGAGAATCGACAGTCCGCCGCGAGCTCGGCTATGTCGGCGAATCCTTCGTCGATCGTGTCGGTGTCGGTGACCAGCCCGACCTCCCGGACCCCCGGCGTGTCGATCAGACAGCAGCTGTCGCCGAGCACGTGCAGCTGACGGGCCGTCGTGGTGTGACGGCCCTTGTTGTCGCCGTGGCGGACGCGACCGGTGTCGGCAATGTCGAGTCCGGCCAGCGCGTTGGTGAGGGTCGACTTTCCCGCGCCCGACTCTCCGACGAGAACGAGCGTCTGGTGGCGGCACCGTTCCAACAGCGGCTCCACCCCAATCGTTGTTGTCGAGGAGACCGCAACCACCTCCGCGAACGGATCGTGGTCGAGGATCTCCGCGGCGGCTTCGGTCGGGTCGGGAACGAGGTCGGCCTTGTTGAGGATGACCAGCGGGGTCGCTCCAGCGTCCCACGCCAGCGACGTGAACCGTTGAATGCGACCAACGTTGACCGGACGATCGAGTCCGCAGACGATGCCGACGAGGTCGATGTTCGCAGCGATGAGCTGTTCACCGCCGCTGGAAGGATCGCGACGGCGAAGGGCCGACGACCGCGTGAGAACAGCGTCGACGAGTCCGCCACGTTCGACGATCCAGTCGCCCACTGCCAGAGGTGGGGTGGCCGGCCGGAGTGGGACGTGCTCGTTGCGGTCGCCGAACGCAACGAAGACGGTGCGCCCATCGTGGCGAAGCACCCTCCCCGGTGTGCCGTCGGGATGGTCATGGAGATGGGCGTCCCAACGATCGGACCAGCCGAGTGCGAGGAGCGGGTGTGGGAGGTCCGGCGGTGAGCCGGCCCCGAAGACAGGAGAAGACAAGGTGAAACCTCGATGAGAAGAAGGGTGGTGATGGAAGTGCCGGCGCTGGAGGCCGGTCAGTTGCGCAGCGTCAGCGCCGCGCGAGGTAACGGATGCTCGTGGTTGCAGTCATCAACGTCACCTCCTTCTTCGTGGCCGTGAGGGCCCTTGTCGCTCGAGTTGACCCTAGCAGCGCCTCCGTTCGTCAATCGGGCGCGCCACGTGCGGCCACCGTGTCGTCGGGTGAAAGTGAGACGCGACCCCTTCACCCGGTTGGGTGAAAGTGAGACGCGACCCCTTCACCCGCAGTGCGCCAGCCGACCTGTGGGAAAAGCAGAAGAACCGTGCGCTGGGCGCACGGTTCAACATGGACCAAATGGTCGGGCAGAGAGGATTTGAACCTCCGACCTCCTCGTCCCGAACGAGGCGCGCTACCAACCTGCGCCACTGCCCGTGGCTTGGACGAGTATACGGGTGGCCGATGCCGATCCCGAACTCGCGATCAGGAATCGAGCAGATTCTGAGCTGCCCGGCGAAGCGCCAGCGAATTGAGCGGCTTCGTGATCCACGCATCCGCATCGGAGGTCGTGGCGAGAAACTCGTCGGCTTCCCGATCGAGCAGCAACATCACGGGCGTTTCCGGAAGACGGCCGGCCCGGGACTCCTGCTTGATGAGCAATGACGTGGCGACCCCGCCCATGTTCCCGATCTGCAGATCGAGGATGACGAGGTCGGGAGTGACCTCGCCCATGGCTGCGGTGACCGCCGAGCCCTCACGGACCCGGTGCACGTCGTGGGAACCGCCGAGGGAGGCTGCGACTTCGTCGAACAGCCAGTCGGCATCGGTGGCGAGAAGCACGTCAGACATTGCTGTTCAGACTACCAAGTGTGAACCGCAGGTTGCGGCCTTGGAACTTCGAGTGCCGGGGAACAAACCGCCCGCTAACCTGTTACGACTGTTGCCGCCCCGACCGCCAAGCAGTACATCCGGGGTTGGTCAAGTGAGGAAACCGTGCTCGAAATCAACGTCGAACCCAATGATGGCTTCAGCGTCTGCCGTCTGGCAGGCGAGGTCGACGCCTACACGGTCGGCGAATTCCGCGAGGCACTCTCCGGAATCACCGACGTCTCCCGCCTGATCATCGATCTGTCCGAGGTCCCATTCATGGACTCGGCGGGCCTCGGTGCCCTGATCGGTGGCATTCGCAAGGTCCGTGAATCGGACGGCGACGTTGCCGTTGTGAGCTCCACTGCGAGCCTCAACCGGCTCCTGCACACCACCGGGTTCGATCGAATCGTGCCGGTGTGCGAAACGCTCGACGACGCGCTTGCGTCGCTCGACGAGGCCTAACCGCCCGGGGTGTCCCAGGCCGGGTCGATCCGACCGGCAAGATCGAGCACGCCGTCGAGGCTGGTCACCGGCTCCGTCAGTTCCGGAACGGCCCGAATCGGCAGATCGGTCGTTGCGGCATGTGCGATCAGTGCGGCTTGTTCCGCATGGTGACGCTGCCGCAGGCGATCCAACAGTTCGTCGGCGTCGTCGACACCGAGCGGGTCGCCCGGATGTGCCGTGCACCGGTTTGCGATCATGAACTGTGGCTCGACGCCGGTGCTGCGGAGCTGATCGGTGAAGTCGGACGCGTTCTTCAGCGACACGGCGGATGGAGCGGCGACCACCACGAACGCGGCGTCGTCGCCGCGTAGCAACGCCTTGATTGCGCTGCTCCGCTCCCGGAAGCCCTCTTCCATTCCGCCGAACTTGCGGAAGAACTCCTGAGCATCACGAATGACGGCACCCCCGACGATGGAGATCAGCTGGTTGACCAAGCCGCCGAGCGCACGCTCCACGAGCGAGCGTTTGCCCTCGTGCACCAGCAGTCGATAGATCCGGTTGTCGAGCAGCCGTGCGATTGCGTCAGGTGCTTCGAGGAAGGCCAGCGCATCTGAAGAAGGCGGCGTATCCACGACGACGAGGTCGATGTCGGGGTCGTTGATGAGTTCCCACACACGCTCGACCGCCATGTACTCGGTCATGCCGGCGAGCGAGTCGGCCAGCTGGTTCGACAGGGGAGAGGCGAGGATTGCCTCGGCCTGTTCCTCCGAATGGGCGTTTGCGCGGATCACACGGTCGAAGGTGCGCCGCGAGTCCAGCATGGTCGCCCAGGCGTCGGCGCCGCCCCGGGTTTCGATCGGCCGGAGGTCGTCGTCGAGATCATCGAGCCCCAGTGCGTCGGCCAGGCGGCGAGCCGGATCGATCGTCACCAGCGCCACTCGACGGCCGAGGTGGCTGGCCCGAAGGGCAAGGGCGGCCCCGACCGATGTCTTGCCCACGCCGCCGGTTCCCACGGTGACCACCACCTGGCGATCGAACAGTGCGTGCAGTTCCGCCTCGGTGGCGGTGTCGCCGAACTCGGCCGTCGCGTCGGTCAGCGGCGCCGGCTTTTCAGCGAGGATCTCCCGGGCGATCGGCAGGTCGTCGTCCAGGCGCTCGAGCGCTCGCTGGAGGTCGGCGTGGGCCCGGGTGAGCAGACCGTGGCTCGGGTGACCGACGAGTGACTTCGGCACCGGGTCGACGGGAAACGCCCGGTTGACGACGACGCCGGCAAGGCGGATGCCCGGGTCGTCCTCCAGGTCATAGGCGGTCTCGACCGTCTCGTTGATCGGGGTCTCTTCCGGCAGCGTCACGAGCAGCACCGCAGACCGTTCCTGGTCGACGAGCAGCTCGTGTGCCCGTTCCCCCTGCGAGGCGACCGGACCCTCGGCCGCCGCATCGGCGAGCAGACGGGGCGAGCGCAAGAACTCCCGAGCCCGACCGCTGGCCGGCCCATCGACGATCACGCGCTCCCAATCGCCGTCCTCGAGCACCGCGCGGATACGTCCGAGCACCAGCACGTCCTTGATGCCGGGCACCGACGAAGCGATGACGGACAGCGCACCCGAAGACTCCAATTTGTCGGCGATCATGCCCATCGAACGCCCGGACAACCACTCCGCGAGCAGCCGTTCGGGCGACAGGGAGATCCAGCCGAGGTTGTCCTCGAGCGTCACCAGGCCCTGTTCGTCCGCCTCCGGCAGCGACGTTGCGTCGTCGAGGAGCAGATGGGGAAGCTGCCGCTGACCCCCGACTTCGACAAGAAGTGTCGAACGACCTTCCCGTGCGGATGCGCGTCCGAGCCTCGCGGTCGTTACCGTCTTACCCACTCCACCCTTCCCCGCAATGATGAGGAGCGGAAATGGGTCTGCAAAGTGTTGATCGCTCACGTCGTCGTCCGTCCGGGTTGACCCGCGTCGTCGCTGGCCTGCTGGCGCTGGTCGGGGGTCTCATTCTGACCGCCGTACCCGTGGCCGCGCAGGATGATGTGGAGATCCCTGAAGAACTTCTCCAGACGGGCTTCGTCGACGTCATCGAGGTGAACGGCCTGCTCGATCCCGTCCTCGTGGACTTCATCGACCGGAGCCTCGACGAATCCGTCGCCGCCGGCGCCATGTCCGTCGTGCTGCAGATGGAGAGCGAAGGGTCGGCGGTCGACCCGGCCCGCCTGTCCGCACTCGTCGAGAAGGTGGAATCGCTCGAGATTCCGGTGAGCGTGTGGCTCGGCCCGTCCGGCAAGGGACGTGCGCTGGGCGGCGCCGGTGAGCTCGCCCTCGCCAGCAGCCGCATCGGCATCTCGCCCGGCTCCGAACTCGAACTCGCCTCGGGTGAAGTGATCGGTTACGACGACCTTCTCGTCGAAGGAAACTCCGGCCGCCTCGAATTCGACGTGCAGGATGCGCCCACTGTGCTGCTGCATCTCCTCGAACTCGATGGCTTCCAGCAGACCGTGTACCAACCGGGAGAGACCATCCCGAACGGGGCAGTCGTCGAGGGCGACGCGCCGATCCGTGTTCCCGAGTCCGCCACGCGGTTCATCACCCTTCCGCTCACCGAGCAGCAGTTCCACACGTTCGCTTCGCCGCCGGTGGCCTACCTGCTGTTCGTGATCGGGCTCGGTCTGCTCGTGTTCGAGCTGTTCACCGCCGGTGTCGGCGTTGCCGGGGTCATCGGCGCAGGAACCCTGCTCGCCGGCGGCTACGGCCTCGACGTGTTGAACGCCCGATGGTGGGCGGTCGCACTGCTCGTCATTGCGTTCATCGGCTTCGCAATCGACGTGCAGTCCGGCATCCAGCAGTTCTGGAGCACGGTCGGTTCCCTCGGTCTGGTCATCGGTTCCATCTTCCTCTTCCCGGATCACTCGATCGGGTGGCTGCCGCTGCTCGTCGGCATCATCGGCGTGCTGTTCGCAATGCTGGGCGGCATGCCCGCCATGGTCCGGACACGGTTCTCGACCCCGACCATCGGGCGCGAGTGGATGATCGGCGAAGTGGGCGAGGTCGTCGAAGCCGTGGATCCCGACGGTGTGGTCACCCTGCGGGGGGCACCCTGGCGGGCGCGGACGAACCGGGCGACGCCGCTCGCCGCCGGCGATAGTGCCCGGGTGGTTGAGGTCGACGGGTTGCTCCTCGAGGTCGAGCCGGAGGCCGGCGGCGCCGCCGACTACCGCGAGCGCCGCTCCTGAGCGATCCCGGCGGGAAAATCCCGCCGTTCACCATCCCGCCCTCAAGATTTTCCTTGTGTTGGCCGTCACACCGCGCCTAGGTTCGGCCTCCAGGGAGGAATTACTACGTGGCGGCAGTCAATACAGAAATTTTGTGGCAGGACCGGGCAGCGTGCCGGGGTCCACTGGGTGCGGTCTTCTTTCCACCGCCCACAACAGAGCGAAAGAAAGAAAAGCTGGCGCGAGAGCATCGAGCCAAAGAGATATGCCAGAGCTGCCCCGTCCTCGGAGAGTGCCGGGAATATGCGTTGGCCATCCGTGAACCACATGGTGTGTGGGGCGGTTTGAGCGAGAACGAGCGTCGCTCGCTCCTCGCCAGCTGACCGGTCGGGGCGCCACGCCTCGAACAACTCAGTCCGGCGCAGGAAGCCGGGGTCCGGCGATCCGAAGATTGTCGCGTCTTCGAGTCATTCCTTGTGCGTCCATCATCGACAGCAACGGCATCGCGTGTTTGCGGGTGTTTCCCATGGCCTGTCGAACCTCGGAAACCGTCACCCCGTCCGGTTGGTCGCGCAGCATGGTGGCCATCAGACGGGTCGCGGCGTCGAAGGTCTCGGGCGCATAGAACACGCCGTCCTCTTCGATCACCTCGCCGCGTCGAACGAGCTCGCGGAGTTCGGCCCGGTCGATGTCGTCCGGGTCCGGCGGGGTGAACCCGGCCGCCCGCAACTCCGCAACGAAGGGATGCTCGGCCAGCGGGTCGGCGGCCTCGGCGGTCTTGGCCCGGCCGCCGGACACGGTCACGTCCGCAAGAAGGTCGAGGGTGGCCCGCTCCTGATCGTCGAGCGATGCGATGTCGAGTCCCAGCCCGCCGGCGTCCTCGACCCGCGTCCGGACCGCCGCCACCATCTCCTGGAGCGCAGCGGGGGCGACCACCCAATCGCCGACATCGGGGTCCCGACGTTCACCGGTGAGCAACGCCAGTTCTCTGGTCGTGACCCAGCCGCGCTCGGCGATCACCCGGTCGACCGACCGATCCGGATCTGCTTCGCTGGCCCGGAGTCGCGGGTCGACGTCGAGGACCTCGCCACCACCGATCGTCTCCGCCCGGCCCGACTCGCGAATGACGTACCGGTCGCCCGGGAGCAGCGGGAGGTCGATCGGGAGGTGCACGCGGATCTTCCCGGTCGACCCGGGGGCGATGGCATCAGGCCCCAGAATCCGGATGCGGACCGGCTGTTCTCCGGCACCGATGTACAGCAGGTGGGCGCCGCGGCGTGAAACGTCGTGGTCGAGGCTGGCGAGCACGGCGAGTGTGCCATCGAACTGGTGGGTCATGTGCCAGTCGCCCTCGCGCACCAGCACGTCGCCGCGGACGACGTCGTCGTGGCTGACGCCTGACAGGTTGATGGCCGTCCGGTTGCCCGGGCCGACCTTCGTCCGTTGGGCGTGGAGACTCTGCAGTGCCCGAACCCGAACCTTCGAGCCCTGGGGCAACAACGTCAGTTCGTCGTCCACCCGTACCCGCCCACCGGTCAGCGTGCCGGTGACGACCGTGCCCGAACCCTTGGCGGAAAACGCACGGTCAACCCACAGTCGGGGTGTACCCCGGTCGTGGGCGTCCGGTGTTGCATCGAGCATGAGATCGAGCGCGGCGCGCAGGTCGTCGATGCCGGTCCCGTCGATCGAATCGACGGGAACGATCGGCGCGTTCTCGAGGAACGTCCCTTCGGCCCGCTCTTCGATGTCGAGCGTGGCCAGCTCGACCAGATCGTCGTCGGCGAGACCGACTTTGGTGAGCGCAACGACGGCGTACCGCACGCCGAGCAGTTCGAGAATTCGCAGATGCTCTTCGGTCTGGGGCTTCCATCCCTCGTTCGCATCAACGACGAACAGGCAGGCATCGACTGCGCCGACGCCCGCAAGCATGTTCCGCAGAAACCGCACGTGACCGGGAACGTCGATGAGCGACAAGACCCGCCCGGACGGCAGCCGGGTCGACGCGAAGCCGAGGTCGATCGTGAGACCGCGTTCCTTCTCTTCGGCGAAGCGGTCCGGGTCGACGCCCGTGAGCGTGCGAACCAGGGTGGACTTCCCGTGATCGACGTGGCCGGCCGTGGACACGACATGGCTCATGTGTCGACCGCCCGCAGGGCCGCAGCAACCGCGTCGTCGTCGGCCGGGTCGATGGTGCGCAGATCACAGATCGTCGTGTCGTTCTCGACCCGAGCCATGATGGCGACCGACGCTGACCGCAGGGCGGCTGCATGATCGCCCGGCACGGCAATCCCGATGGAGGGAATCTCGACCGTTGGCAGCGTGCCGCCACCCGGCACCGCCATCGTCTCCACCACCGTGCCGACATTCCACTGTTCGGCCCGGGCCCGAAGCTCGTCCGTGCTCCGCGATGCCATGCGCCAGAACGGGATGGCCTGACCATCGCGGCGAAGGTAGGCCAACGCCAGATCCTGGAGCGCCCCGAGCACCAGCCCGCCGGGACGAAGCGCCCGCGCCAGCGGATGGCGGGCGCACTGCTCGACCAGTTCCCGATCGCCGGCGATGATGCCGGCCTGCGGGCCACCCAGCAACTTGTCGCCCGAGAATGCGACGAGGCTGGCTCCGGCCTCCAGGGTCTGCTTCGCTGCGGGCTCGCCTTCGAGCCAGGACGGCGGGCCGGACGGAAGCCACGGGCAGGCGGCGTCGAGCAGGCCGGATCCGATGTCGGACACGAGCGGAACGCCGAGATCGGCGAGCTCCGCCGTGGTCGGCATCTCGGTGAAGCCCGTGATTCGGTAGTTGGACTGGTGGATCTGCATCGCGAGCGCGATGTCTGCGACCGGATCGGCGATGTGCCGCTCGTAGTCCTGCCGGCGGGTCCGATTTGTCGTACCGACCTCGACGAGTCGGGCGCCCGACTGTTCCATCACCTCGGGCACCCGGAAACCGCCGCCGATCTCGACGAGTTCGCCCCGGCTCACCGCCACGCCTCGGCCCCGTACCAGCGCGGCCAGGATCAACATCACTGCGGCCGCGCAGTTGTTCACCACGATCGCAGCCTCAGCGCCACAGGCGCGGGCCAAAAGCATCGGCGCCTGGGACTGTCGCGATCCCCGCTTGCCCGTGGCGAGATCGAGTTCGAGGTTGCGGAAGCCCGCTTCCTGCGAGACGCCGTAGGGCGCTCGGCCGAGATTCGTGTGGAGCAACGTGCCGGTGGCGTTGATCACCCGTTGGAGCATCGCCCGCTCCATCGATGCCGCGATGGCGGCGGCTTGCTCCGGGTCGCCGGCTTCGATGGCGGAGCGGGCGGCATCGACCAGCAATGGGTGCGGAAGGCCGGTGTCCGCCAGCGATCGGGCCAGCCGGTCGACGGACGGGGGACGTTTGGTCGGGTCGCTCGAGGACGTCACCTCTCCAGCCTGCCAGCTCCACCCCACAAACCACATTCGGCGACGATTGTGTTTCGATGCTCAAGTTCCCCCATCGCAGCGGCCGAAGTTCCTCTCATGGACGGCGGGCGGTTGGCAACGAAGTACCTCATCATTGGCGTGGCTTGCGGGCTGTGCTTTCCCCTTTTGGCGATCCCGTTGGACGCCGCGTACAACGAGGGGGGCATCACGTGGGCCAACATCTGGCATGTGATGTCCACCAACCCGTTGCAGTGGATCATCCTCGCGGCGCCGTCTTCGCTCGGCATGGTTGCTCGGATCGCCGGCAAGAAGCAGGATCAGATGGATCGCATCCTGGCCGAGCAAGACGACGTGATCGACATGCAGACGGCCGAGCTGCGCGGCGCGCTCGAAGACGCCCAGGCGGCGGAACGGGCCAAGAGCGCGTTCCTCGCCAACATGAGCCACGAGATTCGGACGCCGATGAACGGCGTGATCGGCATGGCCGATGTCCTCATGGGTACCGACCTCAACGACCAGCAGCACGACTTCGCCAACACGCTCCGCACGAGCGGCGAGTCCCTTCTGGTGGTATTGAACGACATCCTGGACTTCTCGAAGATCGACGCCGATCAGATGACGCTCGAACGTGAGCCGTTCGACTTCGACGAGTGCCTGCTTTCCGGACTCGAGCTGCTCTCCGCGAAGGCGGCCGCGAGCGACATCGAGCTGATCTACCGGCCGGATCCTGACCTGGATCACCTGGTGCTCGGCGATTCGACCCGACTCCGCCAGATCATCGTCAATCTGGTCAGCAACGCCATCAAGTTCACCGAACAGGGTGAGGTCGTCGTCACCTGCGGTTCGTCGGTGAGCGCCGACGGGACCCGTCGACGGATCATGGTCGACGTGTCCGACACGGGTATCGGCATCAGCCCGGAGGCGATCGGCAAGCTCTTCACCTCGTTCACCCAGGCGGACAGCGCAACCAACCGCAAGTACGGCGGTTCCGGCCTGGGTCTCGCGATCTCGAAGTCGCTGACCCAGCTCATGGGTGGCGACATCTCCGTGTCGAGCGATGGTCTCGGACACGGCTCGACCTTCACCTTCACCGTCGAACTCGACGTGCTCGACGAGAAGTCCGACGCCATGCGGGCCGACGAGAACGCCGATCTTGCGGGCATCCGCCTGCTGGTCGTCGACGACAACGAAACCAACCGCCGCATCATCGAGGAGAAGGCCCGCCAGTGGAAGGTGGAGGTCGTCTCTGCCGCCAGCGGTGCCGAGGCACTCCTGCACATCGACTCCGGGTCGCACTTCGATGTGGCCGTGTTGGACATGCACATGCCGGAGATGCACGGAGTCGAACTCGCCCGGGAACTGCACGCACGATTCGACTCCGGAACACCCCGGTTCCCGCTGATGCTGCTCTCTTCCGGCATGGTGCTGACCGAAGACGAACGGCCGCTGTTCGCCTCCGCGTTGATGAAGCCGACTCGGAGCTGGCGCCTGCACGCAATGCTCCGGAATCACGTTGCATCGAACGCCGGTGTCGCAGCTCCGACCGAACCGGAGGAGCGCCTGTTCGGCGACGACCATCCGCTGCGGATCCTGATGGCGGAGGACAACCCGGTGAACCAGAAGGTCTCTGCCGCCATGCTCACGAGGTTGGGCTACGACGTGACGCTCGTCAGCGATGGTGAGCAGGCCGTGGGACGGCTCCGGCAGCAGGCGTACGACGTTGTCCTGATGGACATGCACATGCCGGTGCTCGACGGCATCTCGGCGACCGAGCGAATTCGTGCCATGCACATGGACACGCAGCCGTGGATCATCGCGCTGACCGCGAATGCGCAAACCGCTGATCGCGACGACTGCCTCGCCGCCGGAATGGACGACTATCTGTCCAAGCCGGTGCGCACGGAGGCGCTTTGCGATGCGCTCGGTCGGGCCCACGCGGCGATCACGTCCGACTGGGCGACGCAACGAGTCGCCTGACGCGCATAGCCTTGCGATGTGGCTTGGCTCTTCATCGCATTCATCGTCGTTCCGGTCGTCGAGATCTGGCTGATCACCCAGGTCGCCGGCCAACTCGGCTGGTTCGAGACGATCTTCCTCGTCATCGCGGTCAGCGCCGCCGGCGCGTGGTTGGTTCGCCGCGAGGGCCTCGGCGTGATCCGTCGCATCCAGGAGAACCTTCGCGGCGCTCGCATCCCGACCGACGACCTCGCCGACGGTGCGATGATCTTCTTCGCTTCAGCGCTGATGCTCACCCCGGGCTTCCTGACCGACGTGGTCGGGTTGGCGCTGCTGATTCCGCCGATTCGCGCGATCCTGCGGCCACCCCTCATTCGGGCGTTTCGGGCACGAGTCGAAGTCCGAACCGCCGGCATGGGATCTGGCTTCGGCGGCGGAATGCCCGGTTTTGGCCGGCGTGGGCCGGCGGCGGGCCGAGATGTCTACGACGTCTCCGGCTCGGCGGCGTCCGCTGAGGCAGACATCACGGACATCACCGAGGATCCCGGCGAGCTGCCGCCCAGCTGAATCTGCGCTGCATGACAGCCGCGTTGCGATCGGCCGCGGGCGCTCAATCGCAGAACGCCAGCCGTCGATGGCTATCGGATGGGCGGTGATCGAATCACATGGCGGTACACGCTGTTGGGCGTGGTCTTCGGCTTGTGCTTTCCGTTGGTCGCCATCCCGCTCGAGGCACAGGCGACGACCGGCAGCATCACGGTCGATGCGATGCGCGAGGCGTTGGCGTCGACCCAGCTCCTCTGGATGATCTGCAGCGCTCCGATCGTCATCGGCGCGGTCGCCTGGATCGCCGGCTCCCATCATGCCGAGGTGAGCCGCCTCGCGCGTGACCAGGACGACATCATCGCCGAGCAGACGCAGCAGCTGCGGCTGGCCCTCGACGAGGCGCGTGCCGCCGAGAAGACCAAGAGTGCGTTTCTGGCGAACATGAGCCACGAGATTCGGACGCCGATGAACGGCGTGATCGGCATGGCCGACCTCCTCCTCTCCACCGACCTCGACGAACTGCAAATGGACTTCGTCAACACGCTCCGGACGAGTGGTGAGTCGCTCCTCGTCGTGCTGAACGACGTGCTCGACTTTTCCAAGATCGATGCCGACCAACTGCGGCTCGAGCACGAACCCTTCGACTTCGAAGAGTGCGTGGTGTCGGGGCTCGAGTTGCTGTCGGCTCGTGCCGCGGCGAAGCGCATCGAGCTCATCCACCACCCGGCGGAGAATCTGGATCGTGCGATCGTGGGCGACTCCACCCGGCTCCGTCAGATCATCGTGAACCTCGTGAGCAACGCCGTGAAGTTCACCGGTGAGGACGGCGAAGTGTCCGTGTCCTGCTCGGCCGAGCTCGCGCCGGATGGCACCGCGCGCCTCACGGTGGCGGTGGAGGACAACGGCATCGGAATCGCCCCCGAGGCGCTGGGCCGGTTGTTTCAGGCATTCAGCCAGGCGGATGAGTCAACCACCCGCAAATACGGTGGCACCGGCCTTGGGTTGGCGATCTCGAAGTCCCTCGCCGAACAGATGGGCGGGTCGATCGCCGTGCACAGCGAGGGTGAGGGCCACGGAACGACCTTCACGTTCGACATTCTCGTCGAGGTCGGCGAGCCGCTCGATAAGGAGCATGCGAGCGAAACGTCGCTCGCCGACGTCACGATTCTCGTCGTCGACGACAACGACACCAATCGGGAACTCCTGGAACGCAGCGCAGCCCAGTGGGAGGCGACGGTGCTCAGCGCAGCCTCCGGCCGAGAGGCGCTTGCGATCGTGGAGCGAGGCGACAGGATCGACATCGCCATCCTGGACATGCACATGCCCGGCATGCACGGCGTCGATCTGGCCCGAAAGCTCCGGCAGCGGTTCGACGCAACCGACGAACGCTTCCCCCTCATTCTGCTCTCGTCGGGGACGGTGGTGTCCGAGGAGGACAAGCCCCTCTTCGATGCGGCCCTGATGAAGCCGACGCGAAGCTGGCGGCTTCGTGAAACCATCGACCGTCTGTTGACGGAGGCCCGACCGACCCCCGTGCCGCTCACGGCGGTCGAGGGCACGGCGCCGTCCGAAGGCGCCCTTCGATTGCTGATGGCGGAGGACAACGCCGTGAACCAGAAGGTGGCGCTGGCCATGCTCGGCAAGCTGGGCTACGAGGTGACGGTGGTGGCCGACGGCGCCCAAGCCGTCGAGGCGATTCAGGCGGAACACTTCGATGCGATCCTGATGGACATGCAGATGCCCGTGCTCGACGGCCTTGCGGCAACACGCCAGATTCGGGAACTCGACCTGGACGTGCAGCCGTGGATCATTGCGTTGACGGCCAACGCACTCGCGTCGGACCAGGAGGCGTGTTTCGACGCCGGAATGAACGACTACGTGTCCAAACCGATCCGCACGGACGTGCTTCGTGACGCCCTCGAACGGGCGGAACACGCAATGGACGACGGACCGGACGCCGTCGCTGCGTGAGCCTCAGGCGACGGCGCCGTGCCGACGCTCGACCCACTGTGCGCTGACTGCTGTCGCCACGACCAGTGCCCAGCTCACGACCGCGAGACGAGCGAGCGTGCCGGAGACGTCGTCGGCCGCGTCCACCGAGACGACCAGCAGCACGCTTCCCCACAGCATTCGACCGGCGAGCGAATTCAGGCTGAGCAGGGTGGCTCGGTGCTGACGGGCAACCTGGGGAGCGACCACGGCACTGATGAGAATGGGGGCGGCGGCACCCTGGGCCGAGCGAAGGGCGACGAGCGGAAGCAGCGCGAGGTGTTGCCAGGCCGCCATTGCGGTGACGATTGCCGCCGAGAGCAGCCCGAGGCCGACGAGTGTCGGTGCGACGCCGAAGCGGGCCCCCATGGTTGCCGCCGAACGAGCGAAGCCGGCGCCGATGAGGGCCATGATCGCCAACACGGCTCCTGAATAGAGCGGAGTCGAGCCGAGCGTGTCGGCTGTCTGTCCGAGGGTTTCGGTCAACCATGGCTGGAACAGCGTGAACGCCACGTGCTCGAGCACCACCATGGCCACGCCGTAGCCGAACACCCACGCGAGGGGCGCCGCCCGAAGGTAGGAGAGGCAGGCGCCGACCTGGTGCACGATGTCGTCCGCCCGGTTCGTGTGCGGCGGTTCGGAGAACCGGAGTGCGACCGCCAGTTGGCCGACCGCCAGCACCAACGACGCGGCGAAGGCCAGGCGAAGGTCGATCAGGGCGAGGGCGCCGCCGGCGAGCACGCCGACTGCTCGGGCCACCAGGCCTCGGCTGGCCACCCAGGACTGCCGCTCCGCGTACTCCTCGGAACGGCCGAGTGCTTCGAGCGTGTCGAAGTGAAAGGTGACGTCGGTACCCGACAGGGCAGCGAACCCGATTGCAAGAAGGACCTGCCCGGCGACGATGACGGTGAAGTTGTCGTCGCCGATCAGCCAGCAGGCGAAGGCGCCGATCCAGGCCGCACCCACGAGACGGAGCGTGAGGACTCGGCCGAGACGATCGCTGGCCCAGCCGGAAGGAACTTCGAAGGCGACCACGGCCAGGTAGTAGATGCCGGAGAGCTGGATTGCGCCTTCCAGGTCGAACCGTGCCCGGGTGAAGAGCACGAAGACAGCCAGCCACGGCGTCGTTCCGACGAGCAGCTCGTGCCACGTGATGAGGCGGAGATTCCGTTCGAGACGGGAGCGAAGCTGCGGATCTTCCGCCGGTGAGGCCACACCATCGGTCTAGTACACGGCTGTGACACGAAGCCGCTGTGGGCGAGGGGCACGAGGCGTGACATTTTTCGGAACCTTTTCGCCTCGGCGAGCGTGAATGGTGTGATGCCCTCAGCGGCCCGACCCCCTGTCGTACCATTGCCCACCATGCGCTCCAATCGGATGGTCGGCGGACTGTTGCTGTTCGTCGCGCTCATCGGCGGCGTGCTGGCGGGTGCCACGGCGACCGCGGAAGCGCAGGACGGCCCGGCGATCGCCGGGGTGGACATGACCGTGCTGCGCCGATCCGGGGGTGCAACGGTCGTGCCGGTCCGGGTGCAGGTGGAGTCCCTGCGAGCGATCGAGGCGACGCTGTCGATCACGAACGAGCAGACCAACACGGCGTGGGAGATCCCCTACGCACTCGCGGCCAACAGTGCCGTCGAGCAGATCATTCTCGTCCCGTCGGGGCAGGGCGCGCTGCGGCTCGACGCCGAACTCGTCGTCGGCGGCGAGGTCGTCGCCAGTGACGAGGTTCGCAACGATGGTCGGGAGGCGCCGGTCAACGCCGTCGGTGTCCTGGGCGTGGATCCGCCCGCCGACGACGTGCAGCTGCTGCCACGCGTCGGACGAGCATCGCTCATCGAGCTGACCGACCTCGGCATGCTGACGGCCCTCGACTCCATCGTTGCCAGCCCCGCGGGCCTCCGGACGCTCACGCCGGACGAGCAATCGCAATTGCAACGGTGGGTGAGCACCGGCCATCAGCTGATCATCGCCGATGTCCCCGGTTCCATCGATGAACTCCTCCCCGCCGAATGGACGTCGGACGCCGCGATCGTCCTGGCCGATGCCGGCGTGATTCGCTACATCGATTCGGACTGGGCCAACCGGATTCCGCCCGGCATCTCGTCCGCCGTGGATGGGCAGGTGCTGATCGGATTCTTCGACTCGAGCCAGGGCGAACTGCTCAATGACGCCGGCTTCCGGGTGCCCGGAATCGGAGCACTCGGCCTGCTTCTGCTCGTCTACCTGCTCGTGGCCGGGCCGGTTGCGTTCGCGGTGCTCAACCGGATGGACCGGCAGACGCTGGCGTGGGTCGTGGTTCCCGGCCTGGCGATCGTGTTCACCGCTGGCGTGCTGGTGGTCGGTCTGTTCCTGACCCAGGGCCGAGGCAACGGCTTCGCAGCCATCGTCGAGGTCGGCACTCCGGGTGCCTCCGTCACCGAAACGGTGCTGATCGCCGACGACGGCCGCCAGGAACTGCAGCTCGGCGCAGGCTGGAGCCTGGAGTCGAGCGGTCTGTCGACGACCCGGGAGTCGGTCGGCGCACCCCTCACGGTCCGTCCGGCGCTCGCGTCGACCAACCTGCTGTTCGACATCGATCCTGGCGGTGGTGGTTCGGCTGTCGTCACGGGCGCGGCTTCGGATCTGGACGCCGCGCTGCGGATCGAAAATGTCGTCGTCGACGACACGATGGTGAGCGGCACCGTCACCAACGCGTCGACGTTCGATCTCCAGGGTGCCGTCGTGCTCGTGGGTGACCGGGTCACCTCGCTCGACGACCTTCCCGCCGGCGGCAGTGTGCCCTTCGCGGCGGCGATCGGGCGGGCGCAGGGCACCGGCCTTCCGGAGTTGCGCACGTGGGATGTGAACCCGCAGAACCAGTTCATGTTCGGCGAGCCGCGTGACAACGAGGCGGTCAAGGACGGGCCCGTCAATGGTTCCGCCTGGCTCGACTGGCGTTCCTCCCGCATCGGAACGGCTGCACCCCAGGGCATGGTCACCGCGGTCGCCTGGACCCGGGACGCCGGTGCTCGAACCCTCGACGGAACCGGCCGTACCGCCATCGTCACCCGAGCGCTCATCCCCGCGGCCGACGCGCCACTTCACGCCGAGCAGATTCGCACCACCGTGGCCCTCGCTCCGGACCCGAGCTTCGGTCAGTTCGGCTTCGACGGCGATGTCGACGGGACGACGCTCGTCGTGCAGCACCTTCGCCCCGCCGGTGGTGATACGAGCGAGCTTGCACTCGTCATTCCCGCCACGGCGACCGAGGTGCGCGTGTGGACGGGCGAGGACTGGCAGGGCCTCGAACTCCCACGAGACGGAGGCGAGCTTCGAAGCCGCATCCCCGACGAGGCCTGGATCGACGACACGCTCTGGGTGGAACATCGCATCGGCGACTTCTTTGCCGAGGCCGGCCAACAGCGCGTCGGCCTTCACGCCGCCCGGGAACAAACCGAACAATTTGCGCTGCTCCCGGTCGGCGAGTCGAGCAGCCGTGACGTGTTCGGCGGTGGCTTCGGCGGCGAGTTCAACGGCGAGGCCGTGCTCGGCCTGGTCCGTCCGGTCGAGCTCGACCCCGATGGGGTCTTCGAAGGCGAGGGCTTCCTCGAGGCCACCTACGACGAGTGGACCATCGAGCTGCGGGAGGGGCAGTCGGTTCGGGTTTGGATGGACGCTCCGATGAACAACTTCGGCCCGTCGCTCGATCCGTACCTCGTCGTGCGGGATGCCGACGGCCGTCAGGTCGCCGAGAACGACGACTTCAACGGGCTCAACAGTCGGGTCGACTTCACCGCCGGCGAAGCGGGGACCTACACGATCGAGACTCGGCCGCTGAGTGGATTCGGCGGCAGCAACTATTTCGTCCGGGTCGAGACCGATCCCCCCGAGCCAGACTCCGAGCCCGCGCTGACGACGACCATTCCGGAGGAGGCATCGTGACCAATCTGCCGCCCCCACCCCCGCCGCCTCCACCACCTCCCGGACCGTCGAGCCGCACCGCGCCGCCACCCCCGGGCATGGCCCCGCCACCGCCCACCGCTCCCGCCCAGCCGCTGCCCGACTACAGCGGGATGGCCGCAAGCCTTTCCGGTGGCGAGCCGGTCGAGGACGCCATCGTTCGCACCCACGACCTGACCAAGCGCTACGGCGAACTCGAGGCGGTCAGCGGCGTGAACCTGGCCGTACCCCGAGGCTCGATCTATGGGCTGATCGGGCCCAACGGTGCCGGCAAGACGACGCTCATGACGATGGTCTGTTCGCTCCTCACGCCAACCAGCGGGTCGATCTCGATCGACGGCGCCGACCCGACGCTCGATCCGGGCGCTGTCCGGGTGCGCACCGGCTACATGCCCGATGGTCTCGGCGTGTACGAGGGGCTCGACGTCGGCGGCTACCTCGAGTTCTTCGCCGCCGCCTACCGCATCCCGAAGGATGAGTGGCCGAGCCTCATCGACGGACTGCTCGAGCTCGTCGACCTCGAGGTCAAGCGCGACGCCGCGGTGAACTCACTCAGCCGTGGCATGAAACAGCGCCTGTCGCTCGCCCGGGCCCTGGTCCACGATCCGGACCTGCTCATCCTCGACGAGCCGGCCTCCGGGCTGGACCCGCGGGCCCGCGTCGAACTGCGCGAGTTGCTGTGGCACCTGCAGCGCCTCGGCAAGACCATCATCGTCAGCTCGCACATCCTCACCGAGCTGCAGGAGATCTGTACACACGTCGGCATCATGGAAGCCGGCCGGCTGCTCGCCGAGGGTTCCCCGCAGGACATCTCCACCCGGTCGGGTGCTGCACTTCGGGTGGCCGTGCGCTTCGCCGACGGAAGCAGCCAGGAGTTCACGGTGGCCACACGCGAGGAGCAGGCGGCACTCCTGCGGCGCCTCGTCCTCGAGGACCCGCGCCAGGTCCTCGAGTTCCGCGAGGTCGGCGGCGGATTGGAAGACGTCTTCATGAATGTGACCCAGGGGATCGTGCAATGAGCGACCTGCCGGCCGATCTCGAGATGCCGCCTCCCGTCCCCACGTCCGGGGCTGAGCCCTCCGGCCCGTCGGCCATGGGTGTGCGTCTACGCGACAACCCGGTGCTGCGCCGCGAGCTCATCGAGCGAGTGCGCGGAGCGAAGGCGGTCGTCTTCCTCACCATCTGGCTGCTGTTGCTCACCGGCATCCTCGTCCTGGCCTATCAGGGGGCCGTCGCGCTGAACGAGGGCTTCGGCGGCGACGTCGGTGCGTTGGGTCGCGTCGGACGGCAGCTGTTCGAATGGGTGCTCTTCGGCATGGTCGTTCTCGTCCTGTTCCTCGTGCCGGGTCTCACCGCCGGGTCGATCACCGGCGAGCGGGAGCGCCAGACATTGGTCCCGTTGCAGATGACGCTCATGCGGCCGAGGGACATCATCATCGGCAAGCTCTCGGCCGCCCTGGCCTTCCTCGTGTTTCTCGTGGTCGCGGCCATGCCGCTGCTCGCCGTGAGCCTTCTGGTCGGCGGCGTGCAACTGCTCGACATGGTTCGCGGACTCGGCATGCTGTTGTTCACCGGCCTCGTACTTGGCGCCGTCGGCGTGTGGATCAGTTCACGGTTCCGACGGACAACGGCCGCCACGGTGCTCACCTACGCCGTCGCCGCGGTCTTCGCCTTCGGCAGCTTCTTCGGGCTCGCCGCCATCGCCATCGCCGATGCGGCCTCCGGCAACGACGAGGTCGTCGTTCCCGTCGAGATCCTCGCGTTCAACCCGGTGGCCGGTATCGCCGACTCGCTCCCGCGCAGCGGCAACGCCTTCGTCGGCGACACCATCAGTCCGTTCGGCGGAATGCGGGCCCTGATCGGCGAGATCGATGGCGGCGACCAGTTCGACCAGGACGGATTCCGTGTCGACGACGGATCGAGCTTCATCTGGCTGATGTACATCGTGATCGGACTCGCGCTGCTGATTTTGTCCGTGTGGCGAGCGTCGATCAACGTCACGACACCTGCGGACACCGAGCGGTGACAACGGCCGCCACACCCGACGTGCTGCCAACGGCACTTCGTGGGGTGTTCGGCCGCGCCCGACGCCGTCTGCGTGCCGTCTGGTTGACGGCCACCACATCCGAGCTCGGCCCGTGGGTGGCCGGCGCGGCCGCACTCGTGGCGCTCATCGGTTGGGTCCGCCCGTGGTCGTGGCCGGAGGCGGTGGCGCTGGGTGTGCTGGCGGCTGGCGTCGTCGTGGCGATCGTCGGCGCCGTCGTTCTGCGCCTGCCCGATCCCGTCGTCGCCCGGGCGCTCGATCGCGGGTTGGACACCGACGATGCGTTCGTCACCGCGCTGCAGTTCGCCCCGACCGATGCGTTCGGCCCGCGGGTGCACGCCCGGGCGGAGTCGTTCGCCGGTGCCGACGTGGGTACGGCGATGCCGCTGCCGTGGAAGCCGAAGGCCTGGGCTCTGCTGGCCGCGCTCGTCACGATCGTCGTGTTGTTGGTCGTGCTGCGCAATCCCCAGGACGAGGTGCGCGAACGCCTGGCCGCCGACCAGGCTCGGATCGCCGAAGTGGCCGACGACTTCGAGGAGCGGGCGGCCGAGCTCGACGGGCTCGGTTCGGAAGAGGCCGACGCGCTCGCCGAGGAACTGCGGGCGCTGGCCGAGTCGCTCCGGGAAGCCGACGATGTCGATGCTGCGGTCGAAGCGCTCGAAGGGACCCAGGACGAGTTGCTTCGCTCGATCGATGCCGAAGATCTGGCACAGCGGGCCGCAGCCCAGGGGTTGGAACGAACCCTCGACGCCAATCCTCTGGCGGAGGGCTCGACGGCTGCCGACCAACTCGAGGCACTCGCCGCTGCTGCGGACTCGCTGACGCCCGAGGAGCAGGCGGCGATCGCGGAACGGTTGGAGCAGCTGGCGGCGACGCAGGAGGCCGGCGATCCGGCCACGGCGGACGCGCTCCAGGAGGCGGCAGACGCGCTCGAGGCCGGGGATACCGCCGCGGCACAGCAGGCGTTGGAGAACGCCGGCGAGGCTGCGGCCGCTGCCGCCGCGGCGGCTGAAGCCGGCGCCGAGGTGAGTGAGGCGGCGGCCGCAGCAGGCCAGGCCGCCGATGCACTCGAGGCCCAGGAGGGCCAGGCCCAGGGCGAAGGCGAAGGCGAGGGCCAGGGTCAAGGCGAAGGCCAAGGTGAAGGTCAGGGCCAGGGTGAAGGCGAGGGTGAGGGCCAGGGCCAGGGCCAGGGC
>JAHDEJ010000011.1:73358-84556 GCA_020628865.1 Acidimicrobiales bacterium | reverse complement strand
AGGGCCAGGGCCAGGGCCAGGGCGAAGGTCAGGGTCAGGGCGAAGGTCAGGGCGGATCGGGTGGCATGGAGGCCACCGGCACCAACCCCAGCGGCACCGCATCGAGCAACCCGGGCGTGAACGGCTCTGGCGAGATGGGTGAGGGGATCCAGGCTCCACCGCCGGACACGCCCGTTCTCATTCCCCGAGGCCTCGACGACGACACCGCATCTGCGGACGTCGATGTCACCGGCGACGGCACCACGCAAACCGACCAACGTGGCGCCGGACCGACCGGCTCAGGCACGGCGACGGTTCCGCTCGAGAGCATCGCCAACGAGTTCGCCGACCGAGCCACCGACGCGCTCAACGGCACCAACATCTCCGGTAGCGAGGCCGATACGGCACGCGACTTCTTCGACGCGATCACCCAGGAGGGTTCACCGTGACCGACCCAATGACACCACCAGCCACTCCGACGGCGCCGCCCCAGATCACCCCGGAGCAGTACGCCCAGATTGCGGCCACGATCGAGTCCGAGGTTGGCCGCGTGATCGTCGGGCAGGCCGGTGTCGTCCGCACGGTGCTGCTTGCCCTGTTGTGCGAGGGTCACGTTCTGCTCGAAGGTGTACCCGGTCTCGGCAAGACCCGGCTGCTCACCACGCTGGCGCACGTTGTCTCGCTCGATTTCGGACGCATCCAGTTCACGCCGGACCTCATGCCTGCGGATGTCACCGGTACGCAGGTGCTCGAGGGTGACGATGGTGGCTCTCGGTCGTTCGTGTTCCGGCCGGGCCCCGTCTTCAACGGCCTCGTGCTGGCCGACGAGATCAACCGGGCCACGCCGAAGACACAGTCGTCGCTCCTCGAAGCAATGGCCGAGCGTTCGGTCACGGTGGCCGGCACCACCCGGGCGTTGCCGCGCCCGTTCCTCGTGATGGCGACGCAGAACCCGATCGAACAGGAGGGCACGTACCCGTTGCCGGAAGCGCAGCTCGATCGATTCATCTTCAAGGCGGAGGTGCCGTTTCCCTCCGCCGACGATCTTGCCGACATCGTCGGACGCACCACGGGTGGCGCTGAGGCCACGCCACGAGTGGTTGCCGATGCGGCGACCCTGCGCGCCATGGTTGCGCTCACCCGCCAGGTGCCGGTTGCGGACGAGGTGGTCCGCCACGCCGTCGACCTCGTCGTCGCCAGCCATCCCGACAATCCGACGAGCCCGGACGCGATCCGTACCTATGTGCGCGCCGGCGCCTCTCCCCGGGGCGCACAGGCGCTGATCCTCGGCGCAAAGGCGATGGCCCTGCTGGCCGGCCGCCCGTCGGCGAGCATCGACGACGTGCGCACGCTCGCCGCAGCCGCCCTCGGACACCGGCTCGTACTCGGCTACGAAGCCGCGGCCGACGGCATGAAGCGATCCTCCCTCGTCGACGCGCTGCTCGAAGCCGTGTCGCCGCAGGGCAGCGGGGTACGCGGTGCTCCATGAGCTTCGCCGCCCCGACGTGCTGGGAGCCCTCGAACGGCTTCAGCTCGGTACGCGTCGTCGCCTTGCCGGACAGCTGGTGGGCGGCCACCGTTCGCCGCGCTACGGCAGCTCCCTCGACTTCGCCGACTTCCGTGAGTACCAACCCGGCGACGACTTTCGCCGGATCGACTATCTGACGCTGGCCCGGCTCGACCAGCTCCTGGTTCGCCTGTACGACGCCGAGGACGACCTCACCGTTCGGTTGATCGTCGACACCTCGGCATCGATGAGTACCGACGGAAAGCTCCAACGTGCGGCCGAACTCGCCGGAGCGCTTGGCTTCGTGGCGTTGACGCGTCGCGATCGAGTGGAGCTCCATCTTCCCGGCGCGGCCCCAGCCCGATTCTCCGGTCGCAACGGGGTACCCGAACTGTTCGGACACCTGGAACGGCTGGAGGCGAGCGGCGAGGGTTCGCTGGCTCGGACCGCAGCCGAGGTACTGGGCCGGCAACGGGGGCCGGGAATGACCGTGCTCTGTTCCGACCTTCTGGAGCCGGATTGGGATGTGGCTTTGCAGCGGCTCCCGGCACGCGGTGCGGAGCTCGTGGTGATGCACGTGCTCGGCGAAGGCGAGCTCGACCCGCCGGAGCTGGGCGATGTCGACCTCGTCGATGTCGAGACCGGCGAGCGGGTTGCCATGACCCTCACGCCGGGCAACATCCGTTCCTACCGTGAACGCCTGGACGAGTGGCTCGAGGCCGTCGAGGTCGCAACCCGCCGTCTCGGCGCCGGCTACCTCGTGGTCGACAGCCGCACCCCGCTTCGTGACGTCCTTCTCGGTGGGCTTCGCCGAGCCGAGGTCGTTGGATGACCTTCGCATCACCGGCCGGCCTCTGGTTTCTGCTCGCTGCGCTTCCGGTCATTGCGCTGCACCTTCTGAAGCCGCGGCGGGCCGAGGTGACCGTCAGCTCCTCGATGTTGTGGGAGGACCAGACGGTGGGGGCCACGGCCGCCACGCCGTGGCAGCGGATTCCGCCCACACTGCTCCTGCTTCTGCAGTTGCTCCTCGTCGTACTCGGCGCCCTCCTCCTCGCCGACCCGGTGATTCGTCAGGAGGCCGGACTGGCCGAGCACACCGTCGTGGTGTTGGACACGTCGGCCTCGATGGGTTCGGTCGATGGCTCGCCCGATCGCCTCGCCGACGCCCAGGCCGAAGCGATCGCGCTCTTCGATGAGGTGCCGCGAGGCGGCCGAGTCTCGCTGGTCACCGCCGGCCCGACGCCGCGGGTTCGAGTGAGTGCGACGACGGATCGTGAAGCGTTCGAGGGTGCCGTCCGTGCGGTTCGCCTCAGCGACGGACCGTCCGATCTTCGGGCGGCGATGGCACTGGCCGACGGTCTCGAAACACCCGACGCGCAGCTCGGGATCGTGCTGATCTCCGATGGCGCCCACACGGACACGGAATTGGCGGCGCTGCCGACCGGTGTGACCCACCGCCTCGTGGGTTCAGCCGACGTCAACCATGCGATCACCTCGTTGCAGGTGGAGCGAACACCCGACGGGCTGGACGTCACCGTGGTGAGTGAGGTGACCGGCGGCGGCGCCGTTGCCGTGCCCCTGCGCTTCGACGTCGACGACGTCACCCGAGCCGTGATCGACGTCGAGATCGAGCCGGGAACCCCGACGGTGACCCGGGTGCCGCTGCCTGCCGGTGAGCGGGTCATCGCTCGTCTGGGCGGCGACGACCTGTTGGCCATCGACAACACGGCGTACGCGGTCACCCGGTCTCGCAGCGATCTCGCCGTGTCTGTCCACGGTGAACTCGACCCGTTCTTTGCGACGCTGCTCGATGTGGTCCCCGGTGTCGAGATCGTCGACCCGGCCGTCGACACGCCCGAGGTCTCGATCTTCTCCGGGGTTCCGGTGCCCGAGGACATCACACGTCCGTTCATCGCGATCGCACCAACGGGCGGCGCCGCTGGGGTCTCCGTCGTTGGCGAGGTCGAGAACCCCGCAGTGACGCTGGTGCGGTCGGCGGATCCGCTCCTGACCGGCCTCGACCTCTCCCGGCTGCGGATCGTTGCCGCACAGCAGGTGTCGTCGCCGACGGCCGAGGTGCTCGTCGCTGCGGAGGGAGCGCCGCTGATGCTGCGAGGCCAGCGGGGCGGCGTGCCGTTCCTCTACCTCGCATTCAACGTCACCGACTCGACGCTTCCCATCGAGTTGGCGTTCCCCGTCCTCGGTCAGCGAATGCTCGAGGAGTTGAGCGGTGCCGTCACGGTTCCCCCGGCGTTGGAGGTCGGCGACCCGATTGTGCCCCCGGCCGGGCGCGAAGCGATCATCACCGCCCCGAACGGCACCGAGCGGGTGCGTCCGGCCGGCGCCGGAGCACTCACCGCGGATCGACCCGGCTTCTGGACCGTGCAGCCGATCGACGGCGCACTCCGCACCGTCGCCGTGTCGCTCGGCGCAGAAGAGAGCCAGGTCGACCCACTGCCGGTCGCGCCGACGGACCCCCGACCCCTCCGACCCGGCGAGGAACCGCCTCAGGCCGAACGGTCCTGGCGGTGGCTCGTCGCGCTGATCGCGCTCGCGATCGGACTGTTCGAATGGATCGAGTCCCGACGGCGCCGCGGTGTTCCACGGTGGCAGTGGCGTACTGCATCGGTGCTGCGGATCGCCGCGGTTGCCCTGATCGTCCTCGCGCTCCTCGGCGCCTCCATCCCGTTGCGCAGCGACGACGTGTCCACCGTGTTCGTGCTCGACCGCAGCGATTCGGTCGGCCGCCTCGGGGCCACGGTCGGTCTCAACGCCTCCCAGCAGGCGGCGATCGCTGCCCCAGAGGACGGCCGGCTCGGCATCGTCGTGTCCGGAGACGGCGCTCGAATCGAGCAGCTGCTCGTGCCCGCCGATCAGGCAACCGGATTGTCTGCCGCGACGATCGACGGCGATCGCAGCGATCTCGCCGCCGGCCTGCGTCTCGCCGGCGCGCTGCTTCCAGAGGACACGAAGCGGCGGGTGGTCGTCGTGTCGGACGGGCGGGCTACGACCGGTGACGCCGAGGCGGAAGCTGCGGTGCTGGGCGAACGGGACATCCCGGTCGACTACATCCTCCTGGAGCCGGCCGAGGGGGCCGACGCCGCGGTTGTCGGGGTGGCCGCGCCGTCGCAGATCGACGAGGGCGCCCAGGTGCCGATCGAGGTCATCGTCGAGTCCACGGCGCAGCAGCCGGCGCTCATCACGCTGCGTCGCAACGGCGAGCCGGTGGGCAGTCTCGACGTGCTTCTCGAGGTCGGCACGAACCGGGTCACGTTCACCGACGATCCCGGCGACACGGGCATCATCTCCTACTCGGCGACCGTGGACACGGCCGGCGACGCCCGCCCACAGAACGACACCGCCCGAACGACCGTGGACATCGACGGTCCGGCTCAGGTGCTGCTGGTCGAAGGAACCTCGCAGGCAGGTGACGCCCTCGACATCGCGCTGCGATCGACCGGCCTCGACGTGGACGTGATCTCTGCCGAGTCGCTGCCGGCGCTTGACCAGCTCATCGCCTACGACTCCGTGATCCTCGCCGACGTGTCGGTGGACCAACTGTCGGACGACCAGATCCAGTCGATCGTCACCGCCACCCGCCAACTGGGGCGCGGGCTCGTCACCATCGGCGGTCCGCAGTCCTACGGGATGGGGGCATATCGGGACTCCGAACTCGAGCAGGTGCTCCCGGTGATCAGCGACGTGCTGGATCCGCAGCGCTTGCGCCAGGTGGCGCAGGTGATGGCGCTCGACACGTCGGAGTCGATGGGCGAGTGCCACTGCGCCGACGGTTTCGACCAGCCCATGGGCGACGCCGGCGGCGTCAACAAGACCGAGATCGCCCGCGCCGGTGCCGCCCGAGCCATCGCCAACCTCAATGCGAACGACGAGATCGGCGTCCTCGCGGTGGACACACAGGAACGCTGGCTCATCGACCTGCAGCAGCTTCCGCCCGACGACGTGATCGACTCCGGCCTCGCCCAGGCCGTACCCTCCGGAAACACGGAACTGTCCGGCACGCTCCCGACCGCAGCCGACGCGCTCCGGCAGAGCAACGCATCCCTCAAACACATCATCCTGTTCACCGACGGCTTCACCTCCGAAGGCGACCTCGAGCGAATGCGCATCCAGGCCGGCGACATTCGGGCCGACGGCATCACGGTTTCGGTCGTCGCAACCGGCGAGGGCGCAGCCCGAGAACTTGCCGCCATCGCCGAAGCGGGCGGCGGCCGCTTCTACCCGGGCCGTGACCTCACCCGGATTCCGGAGATCCTCGTGCAGGAGTCGATCCTCGCCTCGCGGCAGTTCATCACCGAGGGCGAGTTCCTACCGATCATCACCGACTCCTCGCCGGTGGTCGATTCCCTGTCCGAGTCTCCACCGCTCCTCGGCTACGTGGCCACGACGTCGAAGGACACGAGCCGAACCCTGCTCCGCATCGGGCCGGAGGAAGATCCGCTGTTGGCGTCCTGGCAGGTCGGTCTCGGCCGGGCCACCTCGTGGACCAGCGACGCGAGCCCACGTTGGTCGCAGTTCTGGACCGGTTGGGACGGCTATGTCGACTTCTGGAGCACCGTCGTACGAGACACGTTCCCGGTACAGACGTCCGGCGCAGTGCGCACGAGTGTCGATGGCGACACGCTACGCATCCGGGCGGAAGCCGAGCCGGGACAGGGTCGGGTGGACGCCGTCGTCAGCACACCGGACGGCGACCAGACCGACGTCCGACTGCGGGAGGTCGCCCCGGGAATCTTCGAGGGCGAGGTCAGCGCCGATGGCGCCGGCACGTACGCAGTGGGTGTCTCCGGTACGTCGGAGAGCGGCAGCCAGACACTCGGCTCCGCCCTCGCCTCCGTCTCGTACGCCGCCGAGTATCGGCCTGGTCCGGCGGACGAGACATTGTTGCAACGCATCAGTGAGGTGTCTGGCGGGCGAGGCGCAATCACGGCCGCTCAGGCCTTCGATGCCGATGTACTCGTTTCCGGCCGTCGGTCGATCGACCTTGCGAACTGGTTCCTGCTTGCTGCCGCGCTGGCGTGGCTTGCCGCCGTTGTCTTCTCTCGCCTGTGGTTGCGCCGAAGCCAGGTGACCCTGGCCGAGGCCGCGAACCCCGTCACTCGTACCGACACGCCTCGCACCCGACGCATCCTCCGCCAGCGGGGCGGTGACCACGGCGACGCCCCGGCTGCCGAGCCGACCGAACGACCGCAGCGACCGAAACGCAGCTGGGAAGGCGTCCCGAAGGTCGAACGACCACGGCGCGGCCCTCCGCCGCCGTCGCCCGGTGCACAATCGCCGTCGGCCCCGCCAGCGCCGCCTCCACCACCGCCGCCCTCCTCGGCGACCGTGAACGAACTCCTCAAAGCCCGCCGGGACCGAGACGACGGCCGCTGAACGAGCCGGTCAGGCGGCTGCGGTCGTTGCGGCCCGCCGTCGAGTCGACACTCGTCCGGGAACGAACATGGCCAGCGTGATCAACGCGGCCCCGATCCACACCCAGTTTGCGAGCGGTTCCACGTTGACCGTGAGCAGCACCGACCCATCGTCATCAGCGCTTCGCAGGATCAGCTGGAGGTCCTCGAACAGATGGCCTGTGGTGGCGACCTCGGGCAGTCGAAGCGCCCGCTCGGGATGGATCGCCAGCGACGGGCGAAGCTCCCGGTGCCCGTCCACCAGGATCGTCGCCGTGATGACCGCCGGGTTGTCCCCTTCGAGCGACAGGTCGACGTTCTCGATTAGATGACCCTCCACCGCTCGGGCCTCACCCTGGTCGAGCGAGAAGGTTCGTTGCGTCGATGCAGTGCCGCCGAGGGCGCCGGCCAACACGAGCCACAGGCCGAGATGGGCGAGATGCTGACGTCGGGAGCGGGCGAGCGGAAGGGTGGCCAGTCCGGCGCCGAGCGCGGCAGCGTGGACGACTTGCCACCAGATGGTGAGCCCCACGGCCATCGCGAGGGTGAGGCCGATGATGGCGCCGATCGTGGCGAAGAGCAGCGGTCTGGTGTCATCGGCTCGGCTGTGGCCCCGTATCGCCGGTGCCAGCCCGAGCCCCACGGTGGCGACGATCGCCACTGGCCACAGGTAGCGGGCGAAGAACGTGCCGTCGGTGGCTTCGCCCGGCAGGAAGGGCCGGTACGTGCCGAGGGCGACGACGATCGCAGAGAAGAAGGCGATGGCGACGGGCAGCAGTCGTGGTACCGGGAGGCGCGTCGAGCGGGGGAGGCGTGACCCGACGATCAGGGAGCCGACCGCCACCGCTGCCGTCAGCGGCCAGAGGAACCAGCCGATGTCGTCGGCGTTGGCGAAGGCGTGGACGCTCGTTCGCAGCGAGGTGCGGGTCATCGCCGAACCGGCGAACACCGCCGGCCACACGAGCAGGGCCGCCCATCGGTGAAGCGTGTGGTGCGGCGGAACATGCAGTTTTACGATCAACAGGAACCAGGGAATGAGGGCGGCGTTCTCCACCGGATCCCAGGCCCACCAGCCGCCCCAGCCGAGTTCGGTGTAGGCCCATCGCCCACCGAGCGCCAGCGCAGCAGTCAACACCGCGACCGCGAGACGACTGATCCGAGCGGAGCGAGGGCCTGGATCCATCAGCGCGGGGACCAGCGCAAGCGCGAGCCCGCCGTACAGCAAGGGCGGGTGGATCAACATCGCCCAGTGCTCGAGAATCGGACTGAGGCCACTGCCGGCGATGGCGGGGACGTCGAGCCGTTCGAACGGGGAGGCAACGGTCACCGTCGCCCAGAGCAGGGGCGCGATGGCGAGCGGAGCGGCGATCCGACCGGCGCGGCTCGCGGGTGTCACGCTGGCGAGGGCGGTGCCGAGGACCGCGGCGAAGAACAGGAGCGAACCCTCGCTCCCGCCCCAGAGCCCCATGACCCTGCGGGGCGCCGACAGGCCCGGGCGCGTATGGGAGACGACCAGTTCGAGGGCGGTGTCGACGCGAATCAGCGCCGCCACGAGAAGCAGGATCGCGCCCCATGCCGCAACCACGGCCACGCGGGTGGCGGCGGTCGACGACCGATGATCGGCGGCCCCGAGCGCAACGGCAGCGGTCGCCGCTACGGCCGAGATGATGAGGAGGCCGGGACCCATCAGAGGTTGGTGATCACCGGCATGTTCCAAGTCTGCGAGCCCCGCAACGCGGGGTCAAGCAGCCCCGCCGGTCTCACATGTTGGCGAGCAGATCGTGGAACTCGACCTTTGATGCGGTCGGCAGCGAACGGGTCGCATCGTCGAGCCAGATGGCCAGCTCGGCGAAGCCGCGAGAGGTCTGGCCGGTGTGGCCGAGCACGAACGCGTGGGCAAGCCGCTGCTGGGCGTAGTGGTTGAAATCGAACCGGCTCTCGCTGTCCTGCCGGGCTTCCTCGAAGAGCGGCAGCGTCGACTTCACGTCGGAGACACGCTCGAACCACTGCGTCGCCGATTCGACGGTTGCGCGTGCGGCAGATGCAACCGACCGGGCGCTGGGGTCGTCGCCCGAGAAGCGGTAGACACGGGCCAGCGACTCATCGCTCCAGTCGATCGGGTCGATGCGCAGGTCTCGCAGTGCCGTGCTGTTCGTGTTGTGCCAGGCCGGATGGAGGCCGGACTCGTGCGGCACGAAATCGAACGACAGGCCCCAACGGGACGAGTGCGAACCGTGCTTGGCGGAACCGACGTGCACGACCTCGCGGATCGGAGCCTTGGTGGACCGGACCCAACGACGGGAGCGAACGCGCTGGAAACCCTCGGCCTCGAGCCGTGGTCCGAATTGCTCGTCGATGAGGTCATCAAGTGCGGTCGCAGTGTGCTGCATGGGTTCGCCTCCGGCGTCGGAACGGGTTCAACCAACAATGAGTACGGCATCGCCGGCGCCGAGGGCAAGGGTCGTTCGACCCTCGGACGTCTGGCTGGCGAGGTTCGTGCTGAGCGGGTTGCTGAGAGAAAGATTGGCGATCGTGGTCCAACCCGGAGACGCCGTGGTCCGCGTCAGCGCGACCAGCGTGGTCCGGTCGGAGGTGGGCACGACGACATCGAGACGCCCATCCGCGTTCGCGTCGACGGCCAGCGCCATGTCGAGGTTGCGGAGGCCGATGACATGGCTGGTGTATCGATCGTCGGATGCGGCGACCCGTTCCAGCCGTGGCCCGTCCTCATCGAAGACCAGCTGGAACGCCTGCACGGTGCCGCCGATGTGCGGCGTCCGAACGTCCACGACTTCGAGCTCACCGTCCGGGCCGAACGGCGCAATCGCCAACTGATTGCGCCACCGGTTCCCACGGCCGATCGGCTCCGATTCGGCCAGCAGCGTTCCGCTGAACTCGTAGACGGCGAGACGGGCACCCTCGTCGGCATTGCTGAGCGTGACGAGAATCTCGAGTTCGGTGTCGCCGTCGATGTCGCCCAGGAGCGGCGCGACGCCCTCGATGACGTCCGGCGCCGCAATGTCGATGCGTCCCCGTTCGTTCGTGCACAGGTTGGCGATGACGATCGCCGATGCCTCGATTGCGTCGCCGAGGACGCCATGGCCGTAGCGATCGGTGGGTCCGGCGAGGGCGACAGCGAAGTCGCCGGCCCGCACGACGCGTGTGTCGGGCAGCGGGTCGGAGAAGAGGGCCTGCTGTGTGAACGGGGACCTGGCCTCTCCGTCCTCGGTCAGTTCGGGAGGTCCGTCGGGCGCGGCGCCGGCGTCGGTCACCGTGCCTGAGCCGTCGATACGCACGGCCCGTCCGTCCTCGAGTGAGACGTACCAGCCGTTCGGCACCGATGGGTCGGCCACGATCCATTCGGCCGTTGTCGGCAGCGGAACCCGGATCGGCTCGGTGGTCAGGTCGAGGGAACCGTCGGCGACGCGGTTGCCGTCGAGGCGAACGTCGGTCCGGCTCGGCGGAAAGACGGCATCGGTCTCGCACGTCGCCGGTTCGGCGTCGGCCGGACTGCCGATCTCGATTTCGTCGAGGTTGGGGAGCTCCTCGGACTGATCGTCGGTCGTTGCTGACGCCTCGGCGACCGGCGGTTCCGTGGTTGGTGTGCCCTCGCCGGGTTCGGAGGAACACGCGGTCGCCAGCAGGCAGGCTGTCGCCACAGCAACGCGGAGTCGACGCCGCACGGTTCAGATGACCTCGACCGTGGTCTCGTACGACGGCATTCGGCCCGGCTGTGGCCTGATGCCCACCGAGCCGGGAAAGATCTGGATGTCGTCGACGACCGGGCGGCGCGGCGCCCCGTCGAGCCACAGCCGAAGCAGGTGTCGGCTCGGTCCGGTGGCCGAGTCCACGAAGCCGGTCCGGGCGTGCCACGTCGTGAAGTTGTTGGCGAAGATCGCCTCGCCGCGCTGCAACGTGAAGCGAAGCGCCAGCTCGCCGTTGCGGATGGTGGCGTCGATGTGATCGAGTGCGCGCCGGTCGACGTCGTCGAGCTCGATCGAGGGGTCCTCGTCGGCGGCGATCTCGACGTACTGGCGAACGATGCGGGTGCTGATGAGCCCACCCCGGACGGAGAAGACGGGGATGTGGTGGGGCGTGATCGGCTCCTCGTCGTCGGCCTGTTCGCCGAAGCGGGACCATCGGTATCCCCGGTGGAGTCGGGCGAGGAGGTCGGGATGTTCGACCCGCATTCGCTCATGCACCTCGAGGGCGCTCACGAAGACACTCTCGCCGCCGGCCTCGGCTGGGTGGAGGCAGAGGAAGGCGAGGTGGTCGGCAGGATCGGTGTGTGGGGTGAGCTC
>JAHDEJ010000011.1:44560-73258 GCA_020628865.1 Acidimicrobiales bacterium | reverse complement strand
GTGGCGGCTTCGGCGGCGTCCATCGCTTCGAGGTTGGCGAGCGCCTGGTCGATGATGCGGGTCGAACACCCGGACATGTCGACCGGCGGGATCAGTTCGGTCCGAACCAGATGGGCGATGCGGCGGAAGGCGTCGGCGCCGGCACCGTGCCCGAGTACTGCGGGGATGCCCGTGTCGCCACCGTCGACGATCGAACGATCGAGCGGGATCTTGCCGATCAGGTCGACGTCGATGTCGCGTGCGAGTTCTTCACCGCCACCGGCGCCGAAGACTTCGTGGGTCTTGCCGTCCTCGTCGACGAAGGCGCTCATGTTCTCGATGACGCCGGCGATTCGCAGGTAATTCTTGCGTCCCATGTCGACCACGCGAACGGCGACACTCTGCGCCAGCTTCGACGGAGTGGTGACGACGAGCATGTCGGCGTGGGGCAGCATCTTGGCCAGGCCCATTTGCACGTCGCCGGTGCCCGGCGGCATGTCGCACAGCAGGTAATCGAGGTCGCCCCACTCGACATCCTGCAGGAAGTGCTGGACCGCCCGGTTCAGCATGAGGCCGCGCCACATGAGCGCCGAATCTTCGCTCTCGACCAGGAAACCCATGGAGACGACCTCGAGCTCGCCGGCGCCCATGGACTGCACGTGCGGCGTGATCTTGCCGCTCTCCGGTGATCCGGCGAGCCGGCCCTCGATCCCGAGGAGGCGGGGAATCGAGTAGCCCCAGATGTCGGCATCGAGCACGCCGACCCGATGGCCCTGGATGGCGAGTGCGGCGGCGAGGTTGGCAGTGACGGAGGACTTGCCGACGCCGCCCTTGCCCGACGCCACAAGAATGCAGCGAGTGTTTGACGGGACCGACGTGTCCGGAGCGTTCTGGCTCACGTTGAACCGAGCGACGGACATGACGTTGGCCTTCTCTTCCTGGCTCAACACGTCCCAGTTGATCTTGACCCTCTCGACGCCCGGAAGGGACAGCAGACGCGCCTTGACGTCCTTCTGGATCTGCGAGCGGAGCGGACATCCCGAGGTGGTCAGGGCGATGGTGATCTGGGCCACGCCATCGACCACTTCGGCCCGTTTGGCCATGCCGAGCTCGACGATGTTCGACCCGAGTTCGGGGTCGATCACACCGCGGAGCACGCCCATGAGGTCGTCGGTCGTGGGGGGAGGGGTGCTCATGGGTTGATCCTACTGGCGTCGGCGACGGTGCTTCGGGCCCTGCGGGCGGAAGGTTCCGGGGTAGGAAATCGACAATTTTGGGCATATTCGGCTGTACCCGGCTGTTCAACGATGCGATACCCTGAGGTACACCACTCGATTCGCCACGGAGGACGCACATGATTGCACTCACCGACAACGCCACCGCCAAGGTTGCCGACCTGATCTCGGCCGAAGGCGAAGACGGACTCGCCCTCCGCGTCGCCGTCCGCCCCGGCGGCTGCTCCGGATTCAGCTACGAGATGTTCTTCGACTCGGAAATCGCCGACGACGATCTCGCCCAGACCTACGGCGACGTGAAGCTCGTCTGCGACCCGTCGAGCGCACAGATGCTCGTTGGCGCCACCCTGGACTACACCGAGACCATCCAGGAGACCGGCTTCAAGATCAACAACCCGAACGCGCAGCGCACCTGCGGCTGCGGCTCCAGCTTCAGCTGAGCCCCCGCCCGATTCGGGCAC
Source organism: Acidimicrobiales bacterium (assembly GCA_020628865.1). Taxonomy (GTDB): domain Bacteria; phylum Actinomycetota; class Acidimicrobiia; order Acidimicrobiales; family SHLQ01; genus SHLQ01. The sequence goes on along the minus strand of JAHDEJ010000011.1, from coordinate 71,583 downwards.
CCAGAACGAAACGATGCCGCAGCCTCGGGCTGCGGCATCGTGCGTTTTGCTGCGCGTTCTCGGGTGAACGCAAGACGTGACCCTCGCAACGGTCTTGGGTGAAAGTGAGACGCGACCCCTTCACCCGTTTTGGGTGGGCTACCAGCGGTGGGCGACGGTGAGCGAGTTGGTGCCCGTCAGGACCTCTGACGCAGATGGCTCGATCGTGCCTCGGACCCAGCGTTGTTCGTGGGAAACGATCCGACCGTCAAAACCGCGGTCTCGAAGCTCGGCGGCCACGTCGGCGACGTGCTCGGCCGGAATGAACAGGAACACGACCGTCGCCGCCGACAGGTCGTGGGAGCGCGCATCGCCATCGACGATCTCGACCCGACCGTGCAGCCCGGCCCGGCGCACCTGTTCCCGAGCCCGGGCCACAAGCGCCGGATCGTTCTCCACGCCGGTTGCCTCGCAGCCATGCCGGTCCACCGCGTGGATCAGCACCCGACCGTCGCCACACCCCAGATCGACGAGATGGTCGTCGGCGGTGAGGCCGGCGAACTCCAGCAATGCGTCGAGCAGATCGACCGGCGTGGACAGGATCGGTCCGAGCGGGAGTGATGGCGCATCCCCACCAGCGAGTCGTTCCCGCATCAACCTGATCGGTCGCACGAGGAAGTACAGCGGCCACGCAACCGGCGGCAGGGCGACGGTGTCGAAGTCGCGCCCGGACGGCAGCAGCGCAGTCGGCAGCCGACGAGTGGCGCCGCCCGCCGGCCAGGACAGGGCGATCGTGTGGGGCACGTCCGCGAGGCGAACCAGGTGCAGTTGCTCCTGGGTCCGGAAGAACGCCTCCGCCGCACCACCGTCCCGATCCTGCCAGCTGACGTACGCGTTCTCCCGGGCGACAGCGGCAAACCGTCGAGCTGTGGACCAGTCGGAAGCGGTGACGTGCACGACATGCAGCTGGCCGGCCGGGTCCGGCGTGAGTTCGACCTCCAGCCCGGCGGTCTGGGCGGCCGCCCGAAGGCGATCCGCCTCCGCGGCGGTCTGGGTGGCGATCCGTTCGCACACCGCGGCGATTCGTGCGGCGTCGACGTCGCCGGCGCCCGCACGCTCCCGGACGACGTCCCAGAGTCGTTGATCGGTGGCCGCCTGCCGGAGTTCGTTGTCCGCCGACACCTCAGACGGCGTTGATTGCGTCGGCGACCTCGTCGCGATCCATGGCGAAGTGGCGTGAGGCCACGATCGTCCCGGACGCATCGGCGACGAAGAGCGAGGGCTCGAAGGCGAGCTCCCACTCCGTCAGCAGCGGGGCAAGCTCCGGGAACGCGGTCGGTTCCGGATTGCGGGGGTCGGCGAACACTTCGGCGTGGATGACGTTGAGGTCATCCCGGTCGGCGGCAGCTTCGATCAGAAACTCGACGGACGGCCCGCACACGTCGGTCTGGCAGAACTCGGGCGTGGCGATCAACAACACGGTCGGCTTGCCGTTGGCGAGGGCCTCCGTGAGCGTGACCTCGTGAAAGGGGCACGGTTCGGTTCGGGTGCAGATGGTGGTGACGCCGTGACCGTTCGACGTGGTCGGCGTGTCGAAGGCGGGAAGCGGATCGCCGTTCTGGAACAGGGCGACCTCCGACCGGTCCATCACCATGAACTCGACCGGGAACTCGCTGAACCCGACGGTCGCGGTGTACCGGCCGGCCTGCTCCGGGGTGAACTCGAGCGGGTAGTAGGGCGTGAACTGGCCGACACCGCGGGCCGGCACGGTCACGGTCTCCACCGGCGTTCCGTCGAATGCGACCTCGATGTCGATCGATGCCGGCGGATCGTCGATGACCGGGAAGCCGTCCTCGGCCACGAGAACGAACGGGAACCGCTGGGGGCCCGAACCGGTCACGGCGATGCTGGGCGCCCGAAATCCGTCCGGGAACCGCACACCCAACCGGTCTGCCGCGGTACCCGATGCGGCGCCACCGTCGCTGCCCCCGCAGGCGGTCAGGGCAACCAGTGCGAGCCCGCCTCCCAGTACGTTCCGACGGCTGATGCGGTTCAGATGCATGGCAGCTCACAGTATCGTCGGGGGTCGCGAAAGGGAGGTCAGTGTGGCCGTTGAACTGACCGTCGATGGCGAACCGATCGTTGTCGAAAATGACCGGGCCGATCTGCTCACCGTTCTCCGGGAACAGTGCGGAATCACCTCGGTCAAGGATGGCTGTGCGCCGCAGGGCCAATGCGGTTGCTGCACCGTGCTGATCGATGGGCAAGCCCGGGTGGCGTGTGTGACGCCGGTGCGCAGAATCGCCGGCCGGTCGGTGACCACCGTGGACGGGCTCGAGAGCACCGAACGGGCGCAGTGGGCCGAAGCCTTCGCGAGTTCGGGTGCGAGCCAATGTGGCTTCTGCACGCCGGGCATCATCTGTCGGCTGTCGGCACTTCGTGCCTCCGGAATCGAGCCCGACAACCGCACCAAGCTCGACAACGCCCTCGCCGCCCACCTGTGCCGCTGCACCGGATGGCAGACCATTCGAGAGGCGTGGGTTGCCTTTGGCGACAGCGACCTCCCGTCCCTCACCGATGCCGCGGCTCAACGGGCCGCGATCGAGGGTGGCACGCCCCAGGCCGTCGGCGCTGCGGTGGCGCTTGGACGAGGCGGATTCTCGGCGGACACCTGCCCGGCAGACGCACTGGTTGCCGTCCCCGGGTCGGACGGAGACTGGGTTGCGGCACCGACCCTGGCCGAAGCCCGGGTTACCAGTGGGAAGGTTCAGGGCCGGCGAACGACGGCGGAGGCGTCAGCCCCCATCCCGCTTCCTGACGGTTCGTGGGATCTCACGCTGCAGACCACCTGGGTGGAGCCGGCCGCCCTCGAAACCGAAACGGTGTGGTGTCCTCCGGGCGGCGAGCCGTCCTCACTGCTCGAGAACGGTGGTGCGTTCGGGGCGAAGATCGACCTGCAGGACGAACTCGGTCAGGTCGCCCGACGGCTGGCGGACGCACACGATGCTCCGATCCGGCTGGTGCTCAGCCGCGAGGACTCCGTTCGCATGGGCACGAAGCGGCCGCCGCTCGCTGCCGGCCTGCGCGCCGACGGTACCGGCGTCGTCCACGTGGCCCGAACCGACGGTGTCGCCGCAGCGATCGCATCGATGGCACCGGCGCTCGACGTGGTCGAAGTCGATGTGCCCGGTCCGAGAACCTCGACGTCGCTCCGCGGCGCCGGATGGCTGGAGGCTGCAGTTCTGATCGGAGCGCTGACCGGCACCGACCGGATCGAAGCCCCGAACGGCGGCGTGGCGAGCGCAGTCGTGGTCGACGGCGTCATCCGGGTTCAGGTCGATGCAGGCGAGGCGCTCGACGAAACGGTGCTCCGCTCGTACTGCATCGGGGCAGCCCACATGGGTCACAGCCTGGTCACCAGCGAGCAGCTGCACGTGGGCGAGGACGGGACCATCGGCGACCTCACGGTCCGTTCGTTCGGGATCGTTCGAAGCGCCGACATGCCCCACGTCGAGGTCGAGATCGTGGCGTCCGATCAGCCGGCGGTGAACGGGTCCGACGCCGTCTTCGCCGCCGTTGCGCTGGCCACCTGGCGGGCGGCCGGATTGCCGCCGCAATGGCCGATCGGACAATGATCCGTTCGACTCAGGCAGCGCCCGCCCAAACGCGGCACGCTCTTCGAAGTGCCTCTCCCAACGCGGCGTTCCGGAGGAGCTTCTGAAGAGTTCTCGCGCGCGTTGGACCGACCCTCAGGGTGTGGCTAACGTCTGCGTCGTTCTCGCAGACACCGGGGTTCCGCCGCCCTCACGGTTCTGCGAAGAGCCCGGGTTGTTCCGCCACAACCCGGGCTCACTCATTTTTCGGGTCAGGCAGCGATCGAGAGACCGGCGGCTCGGCTCAGACGAGGTCGGTGGGGTCGTCGGCGGGTTCGCTCGCGAGCACCCAGCCGAGCTCGTCGTCGGCGGTGAACAGCCACCACTGGCCGTCCTCATCGAGGCGGAGCTGCGAGCGCAGGAGGCTCACCGTGTTGCCCCGCGCCTTCGCGTTCGGCCCCAGTGCATCCAGACCTGGTTGCAGCGCGGCACTGCCCGCATCCCACTTCTTTCGGGAGACACGTAGGCCCGCGGCGCCGCCGAACTGCCATGCCTGCGCGGCGCTCGTGAGCTCATCGAGCGGAACCTTCGTGGCCGCGCTGATGGCAGCGATGTCGCCCCGGGCCGCCCGGCGGACCACGTCGGCACCGGGTCCCAGGGCAAGTCCGGATTCGCCGTCGCCGGTGAGCACTGCATGGGCGCGACTCGCCGCATCCTCCACGAGGTGGCGCAACTCCCGCTCGTCGATGCCGGCATCGCTTGGTGGCGGCGCCGCGAGCGTGAGGAGCGAGCCCGGTTGACGGGGAACGCGGGGTGACGAGGGCAGCGGTTCCGGGTTCCGGCGCCAGGCATCGGCCGCAGACGTGGTCGGGTCGACGCCGCGGGGCAGGTCGGACCCCTCCGGCTCGTCGAATCCGAGCGATGCCGAACGGCGCGAGCGCAACTCGGTCAGCACGTCGTTGCGGCCCCGGCCGCGAATGAGGACCAAGGCAAACGGTTCGACGTCGAAGAGGGCGCCGGCCGCGTGGAGGAGCGATGCCGCATGGACACACGGGTCGCCGCCGTCGGCGCAGTTGCAGTCGCACGACACGTCGCCCTTCTTCGGAAGCAGCCGATCGGCGAGTTCGAAGGGCAGCTCCCCGGCAAGGAGAGCGGCCGACAGCGACGCTCGTTCGGTGACGAGGTCAAGGAAGGCGTCCCACTCCCGGTCGGGCAGTGGGGCCACACCGATGATCGCCACGTGGGGCTTCGTGCCGTCGATCGGCGCGCGGAGAAGACCCGGTTCCACCTCGATCGCACCGACCGAGTCCATCTTCATGGGGGTGCCGCCGCGCGCCAGCCGGGTGGCGTCGACTGCGCCGGATTCGGCGAGCGTGTCGATCCAGAGTTCCTTCCAGCTCATGGGTTCGCCTCCAGACTGACCAGGTCGGTGAGCTCATCATCCGACAGTTCGCCGATCCACCCGTCGCCACCACCGACGACCCGATCGGCCAGCTGACGCTTGTTGCGCAGCAGCTCCGCCACACGATCCTCGATGGTGCCCTCGGTGATGATGCGGTGCACGGTGACGGTCTGGGTCTGCCCGATGCGGTACGCGCGGTCGGTGGCCTGATCTTCGACGGCCGGATTCCACCATCGGTCGTAGTGGACGACGTTGGTCGCTGCGGTGAGGTTGAGCCCGGTGCCGCCGGCTTTCAGCGAGAGCACGAGGACGTCGAGCTCGCCGGCCTGGAAGCGGTCGACCAGTTTCTGACGGGCGCCCACGGACTGACTGCCGTGCAACATCTCGATCGAGTGACCGCGATGCTGCAAGTGCCGGACGAGGAGCTCGCCCATCTTCACGTACTGGGTGAACACGAGGGTGGCCTCGTTGTTCTCGGCCGCGGTGTCCAGAAGCTGGTCGAGCGCCTCGAGCTTCCCCGACCTGGCTTCGAGCGGGCCGTTCTCGCCCAGGAATTGGGCGGGATGGTTGGCGATCTGTTTCAGGCCGGTCAGCAACTTCAACACGAGACCGCGTCGGGCGATGCCCTCCGCCTGGCCGACCTCGGCCAGCGACTCGTCGACCGTCGCCTTGTACAAGGTGACCTGCTCCGGAGTGAGCGGCACGACCACATCTCGTTCGAGCTTCGGTGGCAGTTCGGGCGCGATGCCGGGGTCCGTCTTGCGGCGCCGCAACAGGAACGGATCGACCAGCTGGTGGAGACGCTCGGCCGCATTCCGGTCGTTGTCCCGCTCGATTGGGGTGGCCGTCTCCCGCTTGAAGGTCTCGAGCGGGCCGAGCAGGCCGGGCACGACCCAGTCGACGATTGCCCAGAGTTCGCTGAGCCGGTTCTCGACCGGCGTGCCGGTGAGCGCGATGCGGGCCGTGCCGGAGATCTCGCGCAGTGCCTTCGCCGAACGGGAGCGCGGGTTCTTGATGTGCTGGGCCTCGTCGGCGACGACGAGGTCCCACGATCGGTCGGCGAGCGTGTCGGTGTCGCTGCGAACGACGCCGTACGTGGTGAGCACGAGATCGCCGGGACCGACGTCGTCGAGGGTTCGGCGAGCGCCGTGGAATGCGTGCACCTTCACGTCCGGGAGGAACGTGTTCGCCTCGCGCTTCCAGTTGTTGAGCAGCGAGGTGGGGCACACGACGAGGGTGGGGCCCGGGCGCAGGGCGTGGAGCGACAGCAGCTGGATGGTCTTGCCGAGCCCCATGTCGTCGGCCAGCACACCGCCGAGCCCGAGGGCACACAGGTCGGCCATCCAGCCGAGGCCACGCTTCTGGTACGGACGCAGCTCGGCCTGCAGTTCGGGCGGCTCCGGCTCCTCGCGCTCCTCGGTCAGGGCGGCCAGACGGGCGGACAGACCGGAGACGGCGCCTTCGAAACGAACGTCGATCTCCTCGTCGTCGAAGCCCGTGGTGAGCGTGCCGTTCATCGCCGCGCTCAGGACGTCGCCCGTGGTGAGGGCCGGCGGTGGCACCTTCAAACGGTCGCGGGCCGCTCGGTCCAGCTGCACCCATTTGCCGCGTAGCGGCACGACCGCCCGCTTGGCATCGCCGAGCACCGCAAGCTCGTCCTTGGTGAGGGCGACGTCCTCGATGAGAAACTCCCAATCCACGGTGAGCAGACTGTCCAGGTCGAGCACGCTCGCCATGGCGCCGGTTGGCGCGGGTTCGGCGGCGATCACGAGCTTCCGTTCGATCCGCGGCGCAATGAGCTCGGACGGGAAACGCACCTCGACATCGGCGTCTGCGAGATCGTCGAGGCGGTCGAGGAGGAGGTCGAGGTCGTCTTCGTGGAGCGCGGCGACGGTCGGTGCGTTCTCGTCGAGAACCCGGGCCAGCGGTGCGACGAGCTGGCTCGTACGGCGCAGCCCGGCGAGCAGCGTGATCTCCGCCTGCTGACCGAGCCGTTCCATCACCGCAGCCGGCGTCTTCCAGAAGTCGGCGGCGTCGATGACCAGGCTGGGGTCGATACGACTCTGCAGCTGGAAGCGGATCGTCCAGTGAGGGTCGTTGACCTGACCGTCGTCGTCCTCGGCCGGGGGATGGGCTCGGAGCACCAGCCGGCTCGACGCGCAGTGCGCCGTGGCGAGTTCGTTGACCCAGGGCCGGAGGTGGTCGACCCTGGTGGGACGGCGGTCTGCGAACAGCGAGAGGCTGCCGACACGATGGGCCGCGGCTGTGCGCAGAAAACCGTCGGCGACTGCGTCGAACACGGCCCGCACCGTGAACTCCGGATCGGCGATCGTGCCGCGACCGGCGCCCGGCGTGCAATGGCCCTCGGCGGGGAGCGATCGGGCACATGCATCGACGAGCTCGAGTTGGCTTGGCGACAGTGGGTCGACCCGCCAGGTGTCGAAGCCGGCGGGACTGATCCACGGAAGGACCCGGCCGTCGGCGATGAGCGAGAGCGCGGTGCGGACGACGCCCGCCCATGCGTGCGCCGAACGGCTCGCGTCGGCGGAGCGGGGGAGCGTGGCGAAGTGGTCGATCGCGGTGGCGAGCGGGATCTTCCGGGCGCCGACCTGTTCGACGGTGGTGCCCCGCTTGGCGGGAACGGCCAGATCAAGCTGCACCGCGTCGAGCGCGTCCATGTCGTCGTCGGCGACATCGGCGAAGAGGCCGCCCTGATCGATCGGGTCCCACAGTGCGAACCACGAGGCGCGCGGCGGATCGGCGGGAACGAACGTGAGGTTGCCGTCGAGTCGCACGGCGAGCACTCTAGCCGATGGGAACGTCCGTTCGAGTCCTTGCCCGTCGCGCGATCGCAACAACACTTTCACGGCATCTTTACGCATCTCTTCACTACGTTGAGTGGTGACACCGCTCGTGGAGGAGATCAGATGTCGACGTCCGTACCGCCGCCGCCCCCGCCCGCCGGACCGGCCTTGCCGGACGCGTCCACCGTCGTCGCCCCGGCACCATCACCGCTGACGCGAGACGAGAAGCCGACGTTGTTCGGGCTGGAGCTCGCCGGGGTCATCGCCGCCGGGTTCCTCCTCAACATCGGTGTCCGGGTGGGCGTCGGCGTCGTGGCGACCGTGGCGGCCGTGCTCGTGCTGTCGGCCGCACTGTTGGTCAGTGGCCGCTTCGAACAGCGGAGCGCTCAGTGGCTCGTCGTCGGCGCGATGTTCCTCGCCCCGTGGATGATGATTCGCAGCTCCGACGGCCTGCTCCTGGCGACGATGGCGGCAGTGACGACTTTCCTTGTCGTGGCGGCCGGCCTGTCCCGCGTCGGCGCGCTCGGAGACCTCAACGTCCGAACGATCCTGGCGCACCATGCGAGCCAGGCGATCGAGTGGGTCTACGGCATCGAGATGGTGGGACGCTGGGTTCGCTCCCGGGCCGAGGATGCGCAGGGTGCCGCGGTCATGCGCGGCGTCGTTGTGGCGCTCCCGGTGCTGATCGTGTTCGGCCTGCTGCTTGCGTCCGCCGACGAGGTCTTCGCGAGCTTCCTCCTCATCGGCAACCTGCCGTCCGCAGTGGGGCACGCGCTCCTCGCCGGCGCCTTCGCCGTCATGCTTCTCGGTCTCGTCTCCCGCGCCGCGCACACGACCGAACCGCGTTCGGTGCCCGAGCGCGCCACGGGCATGGCCGCCCTCGAGCTGACGATCATCCTCGGCAGCCTGGCCGCCCTCTTCGCGGCGTTCGTCGGCACCCAGATCGCCGTCGCCGTCGGCGGGGTCGACCACGTGCTCGAGACGGAAGGGCTCACGCAGGCCGAACACGCCCGAAGCGGCTTCTTCCAGCTCCTCTGGGTCGCGGCGCTGACCATCGGCCTCCTCGGTGCGCTTCGGTCGTTGCGAGCGCCGAACGCGGACGGCGCCCGTGACCCGTTCCGTCCCCTTGCGCTCATCGTCCTCCTGCTCACGCTGGTCATCACTGCAATCTCCGCGCAGCGCCTCCTCTACTACGTGGGATCGTTCGACTTCACGCCGTTGCGGTTCTGGGCGTTGGCGGCGACCGGCTGGGTCGGCGTGGTTCTCGTCGCCTACATGGCGTCGATCGGTGGCGTTCGCTCCGACCGCTCGTGGTTCCCCGGTTTTGTCCTGCTCTCCGCCGGCGTCTTCGTGTTCGCGATGAACGTCGCGAACCCCGACGGGTTCGTGGCTCGCTACAACCTCGAGCACCAGTCGCCCGAGCAGGTCGACGTGCGGGCGATCGCCAGCTTGTCGGATGACGCTGTGCTCGCGTCGCTCGAGGGTCTGGAGAAGTTGCCGTCCGACGAGCTTGCGATCCTGGCGCAGTCGCTGTGCGCCCGGACCGACCTGCAGTCGGGTTACGGATTGCTCGGCCAGAACCGAGCCCACCGCAACGCCGACTGGTTGCTCGACTCCTTCTGCCCGAATCCTCGTCCGGAGCCCCGCAACGGGGGATTCGGCGACTGATGGCCGTCATCGACGACGCCGTCGCTGTCGACGTCGAGCCCGACGGGTCCCGTCGAGTCGGGCTTAGCCGTCTCGCGTTGGCGATTGGTGTGATTGGGTCGGTGGCGGTCACGGCGCGGGCCGGTGTTGGTTCTGCGGTGACCCTCGGTGCGCTGGCCGGCGGGCTCGCGGTGGTCGTGCGCGATCGAACCGGGCTGCTCCGCCTCACCGCCGCCGCAGCGCTGTTGCTGCCGTTCCTCGTGATTCGGGACAACAGCTGGCTCGCATTGTGCATCCTGTTCACCAGCGGGTTGGTCGGGGCGTTCGTCGCGCTGGCCGCAGGAACCGACCAGCGCCCGTTCGACTTTCGTGTCGGAGCCGTCTTGCGTCTCGAGCCTCAGTCGACGGGTGCACGTCCGGCCGTGCCGTTCGAGGGCAACGCCGGTGTCGCCATCGCCGTCGTTCGCGGCGGAGTGCTCGCCATCGTGATCACCGCACTGTTTCGGGAACTCCTGGCGGCCTCCGACAGCGTGTTCGCCAGCCTGGTCGACTTCGGCATCGTCCCGGTCGGCCGGCTCGGGTTCGGCGGCGTCCTCGCCACAACCTTCCTGGTGGTTGCGCTGATCGCTTCGATGGATCGTGTCACTCGGCCGGTTGCACCACGTCGGCCGCTCGGCATGGTCGAGTGCACGATGGTGCTCGGCGCACTCAATCTGTTGTTCCTCGCCTTCGTGGTGCTTCGCCTGGGAAACGTGGGCAAGCCGCTGAGTGAAGAGGCCTGGCGATCCGAAGTTCGATCCGGGTTCTTCCAGCTGCTGTTCGTGGCGGCGCTCGCGATCGCCCTGCTGCTTCTGCTTCGACGCATCGTCCGAACCGACACCGCAGCGCACCGCTCCCGCTTCCGGTGGTTGGCGATCGGCACCGTCGTCCTCGCCGGGCTGATCGACGTGATCGCCCTGCAGCGCATCGCCGAGTACGTGCAGCGGAACTTCATGACGCCCCTGCGCTGGTGGTCGTTCGGCTTCGGCCTCTTCCTGATGGCCGTGCTCGCACTCGTCGCCGTTCGGATCCTGGGCTGGCGGGCGGCACGCGAATGGGTCAGCGGCGCCGTGATCTGCACCTGGATGGTCTTCGTCGCTGTCATGGCGCTGTCCAACCCGGACCAGCGCATGGCCGACTACAACTTCGATCATCCCCGCGAATCCGATGGTGTCATCAGCGTGCAGGCGCTCTTCTGGCTGTCCGAAGACGCAACACCGACGATCGTCGAGCGCATCGACGCACTCCGGCCGCTGCCGAACACCCGATTCGACCGGATGGTCGACCATCTCTGCGCCACGACTCCGCAGGAGTCATGGCGTCAGTTCAACTTCGCCCGATCGGACGCCAGCGAGGCAACCAAGGAGCTGTGCGCCCCCTAGCCTGTATTGCCATGGCACGCGTATTCAGTGGAATCCAGCCCTCGGGCGACCTGCACCTCGGCAACCTGCTGGGAGCAAACCTGAACTGGGTCAAGATGCAGCACGAGCACGACAGCATCTACTGCGTCGTCGACCTGCACGCACTCACGCTGCTGAAGGACCCGGAGGCGCTTCGGGCGAGCACCATCCAGCTGGCCCAACTGCTCATCGCCATCGGCCTCGACCCCGAGCAGTGCATCCTCTTCGTCCAGAGCCAGGTGCCGCAACATCCGCAGCTGGCGTGGTTGATGGAGTGCACCGTGAGCTACGGCGAGCTCAGCCGGATGACCGCATTCAAGGACAAATCGAACCGTGACGGCACGAAGTTCGTCTCCGCCGGTCTCTTCACCTACCCGGCGCTCCAGGCCGCCGACATCCTTCTGTACGACACCGATCTCGTGCCGGTGGGCGACGATCAGCGTCAGCACGTCGAGATCACTCGAGACATCGCCGAGCGCTACAACAGCCGCTACGGCGACACCTTCGTCGTGCCGCAGCACGTCATCCCCGAAGCGGGTGCACGAGTGATGGATCTCCAGCACCCCGAGCGGAAGATGTCCAAGTCCGAAGAGGGTGCGGGCACCGTGAACGTGCTCGACGACCTCAAAGCGATCGAGAAGAAGTTCAAGCGGGCCGTCACCGACAGCGAGTCGGAGGTGCGCTTCGACATCGAGGCGAAGCCCGGCGTGTCGAACCTGTTGTCGATCCTCGCCGGTGCAACCGGAGGCGACCCGGCGACACTCGCCGATCAGTACGAGCAGTACGGTCCGCTCAAAGCCGACACGGCCGCTGCCGTCATCGCGTTGCTCGAACCGATCCAGCAGCGTTACAAGGAGCTCGCCGCCGACCCGGCGGAAACCGAACGGCTGCTGCGCCTCGGCGCCGACAAGGCCGAAGCGATCGCCGAGGGCGTGCTCGCTCGGGCCAAGCAGAACATCGGTCTGCTCAGCTGACCACGGTCAGGGCTGCGCGGTCGGGACCGCTTCGGGGCTCGGCCCTCGCGATGGGTCGGTGCGGTCGCCGTCGTCGAGTGAGAGCAGCGTGATCATCACGAGGATCGACGCCGGGAACTGCACCCGCTTCTTTCGCCACCACGGGCGTGGGTCGACCCACTCGCGTGCGGGCGTCGCAGTGGCGCCGAGTTCGGGCGGATCCTCGCCGAACAGGATTCGATACTCCTCCGGGGTCACGGTCGCGCCTCCACCCGTCTCGTCTCGCCGACATCGGTCCTAGCCCATGGGCGTCGTCGATGTCGGGGGAACCGCGGTCTCGGTCACGGACCGTGTGGTCGACGTCGGCGATCAGTCGGTTGCGGTGGCGGCCGCCGGCCGACCGAGGGAGACGTAGGGCGCGATGGCCCAGCCGCCGATTGCGAAGGCCAGCACCTGCGCTGCGGCTCTGGCGTAGCCGATCGAACCGAACGGCATGCCCTCGAGCGCCGGTCCGAATGGGACTTCGCAGTTGGTGATCATGCTCTTCAGGTAGGTGAAGAAGCTGAGCGACTGACTCACCGGGCGGCCGTCGACGAGGACGTGCTGGTAACAGAAGCGATGGGCGAAGAGCACCGTCGCCGTGCCGATCAGCACACCGCTGACGAGGTGGGCCTGGCGGCTCGGTCGCAGTCCGAGCACGTTGGTGGTGACCACGAACACGGCCACTGCGATCGTGCCGACGGCAATCGCCGAGATCGGCACGGGGGAGGCACCCGAGGACGTCATCGGGTTGCGCCCGTGGTGGATCTCCATGGCCGAGATGGCGAAGCCCCCGACGAGCGCCACGAGGACACCGGCAGCGATCGCCGAGGCGAACGTGGTCCATTCCCGTCGTGTTCGTCGGTCCGCGCGCATGTCCGAGGTTTCGGCGCGATCGTCATTTCCGTTGAGTGGGCCAATGGCCTCATTCGGTCCGGGCGGCGCCCGACGAGTCCGGTTCTTCGAACGTTGTTACATCGCTTGCTTCATGTGTACGTGATTCAGTAACATTGTCACATGGAGACGTTCAACCCGACCGGGCCGCAATCGATGGCCACGACGATCGCGCCCGAGATGTCCCACGACCAGAAGGTCGACCGATTCACCGGAGGGTTGGCGGCCGACCTTCCCGCACTTCCTCCCTTCGAAGGGAGTGCACGGCTGCGTCCCGACGGTCGTCCCCGTCCCGAATTCCGTGCCGAGCTGCGCCGCATCCCCAACGTGATCAACGCATTCCACGTCGTCTTCACACTGTCGCTCCCGTTCCTGTTCTCGGCGATCGCCGTGATGGCCGGCGGTTGGCCGCTCGTCGCCCGGATCCCCACCTACCTGCTCGTGTTCGTTGCGATGGGCTCCTGGTTCCAACGGGTGCTCACGCTCAACCACGAGTCGGCCCACCGGCTGCTCTTCTCCGACAAGCGCTGGAACGACTGGATCGGCGAGAAGCTCATCGGCTGGCTGGTGTTCGGCGACGGCGGAAACGGTTACCGCCTCGCCCACTCCCAGCACCACCGCGACGAGTTCGGCGAGAAGGAGCCCGACTTCCTCCTCTATTCGCTCTACCCGATCTCGAAGGCGTCGCTCCGGCGCAAGCTCGTCCGGGACGCCGTCGGCATCTCGGGCTACAAGAACCTTCGTCCGGCCTTCATCGGCCTGTTCACGGAGGGCCGGCGAGCGCGGGCCGCCCGCTACCTGAGCGGTCAGCTCTTCGTGTTCTCGCTGTTCGCCCTCTTCGGGCAGCCATGGTTCTACCTCTTCTTCTGGCTGCTGCCGTGGGGCACGTACTTCCGAGTCTTCAACCGGCTTCGGGCCCTCGCCGAGCACGGTGGCATGACCCGGTCATCCGATCGGCGTCTTACCACCCACAACATCCACCAGGGATTCCTGTCCCGTCATGTCTTCCTCAGTCAGGGCATCGGCTATCACCTGGCCCACCACGTCGATTCCGGCATCCCGATGAGCAACCTCCACAAGCTCCATCAGGCGCTCGAGGAGGACGGCTACATCGTCCCCGGTCTGACGAAGACCGGCTACTGGACGTTCTTCCGCACGCTCGCCCGCTGACGTGGCGGCCGCACCCGGACGAGACCACTCGACGCTGTCGGCCCGCAGCGTCATCGCGTCGACGCTGCTCGGCACGGTTCCGCCCCGTCTGCCCGGTCGGCTGCTGGCGGCCTTCACCGCGGAGTTCGGCATCCAGGCCGGAGCCACCCGCACCGCACTCTCCCGCATGGTTGACCGGGGCGAGTTGCGTCACCTCGACGGCGGCGAATACGAGCTCAGCGGCGACTTGCTCGACCGACACCTTCGCCAGGAGGCCGGCCTCCGTCCGGTGACCCGCGCATGGGACGGCACCTGGGAGGTGCACGTGGTGGCGCCGGGGTCCCGGTCGTCGTCGGACCGGGCCGCGCTGCGTCGGGCAGCCGATCACCTCGGCCTCTGGGAGCGTCGGGATGGCGTGTGGATGCGGCCCGCCAACCTCGACCCCGAGCGACTTCCTCCCGCACGCGCCATCGTCGCCGCCCAGACCGACACATGGGTGGCCTCGCCGGTGGGCGATCCGGCAGATCTCCTGGCCACCCTCTACGACCTGACCGGGTGGGCCGGTCGGGCCGCGGACCTCGTCGCTGAACTCGAGGAAACCGGGGCCGAGCTCGCGACCCCGGATCGACTGGCCGATGGGTTCGTGCTCGCGGCAGCGGCGCTTCGTCATCTCGTCACCGACCCACTCCTTCCGGTCGAGCTGGAGCCCGAGGCCTGGCCGGCTCGGGGTCTTCGAGTGTCGTACGGTCGGTATCTCGACGAGTATCAGCGGGGGCTTCGGTCGTTCTTCCGGCAGCACACCGAAGGTTCCGTGCCGTCAGGTGCGGCCGTCGACTGACCGCCCGGGTCTAGGAGCGGTTGCGCTCCCACCAGATCTGGACGAACCCGTTCGGGTCGGACGTGGTGGACCGATGTGTGAAACCGAGGTCGTGGGGCGTGCCAGTGACCAAGGGAATGCCCTCGCCGATCACCACGGGGACGAACGTGAGGGCGAGCTCGTCCACGCGGTCCTCTGCGAAAAACGACCCCGCGAGCGCGCCACCGTCGACGTACGCCGTGGCGAAACCCTCCGCCTCGAGGGCCGCCACGATCTCCTCCGTCGACCCGCTGACCGGCGCGACGGTCGCCGCCAGTTCGGATGAGAGCTCGAGCGGCCGAGAGGTGGCGACCCGAACCGGGAGCTCGCCGTAGGGCCAGTCGAAACCACTGTCGATCACGAAGTCGAAGGTGTTGCGGCCCATCACGAGCACGTCGACCCGTTCGAGCAGTGCACCGAAGCCCATGTCGTCCGCTGGGGGCTGGTCGGTGTCGAGAAAGTCAACCCCGCCTCCCGGACGGGCGATGAACCCGTCGATCGACACCCCGACATAGACGATCACGTGCATGGCGCCGATCGTACACCTGGTGCGAAATCGACCGGTTCGGTGTGGTTGACTCAAGCCGTGGGTTCGGGTGGTCTTTCAGGCGGAGACGAGATGTTGCCGGCCGGCGACCTCGCGTTCGTGTTCACCGACATCGAGGGCAGCACGCCCCGATGGGAGGCCAACCCAACGGGAATGCGCGCCGCGCTCGAGCTGCACGACGAGCTGGTGGATGGCGTCATCGCCGCGTTCGACGGCATCGTCTTCAACCACACGGGCGACGGCGTCACCGCCGTCTTCGAGGAGCTCGGGCCGGCGATTTCGGCGGCCGTCGACGTCCAGCGGGCGCTCCAGTCGGCCGACTGGCCCGACGACGATCGGCTGAAGGTGCGAATCGGTGTGCACTGCGGCACGGCGGCACCGACGGGACGGCAGTACTTCGGCATCCCGTTGAACCGGGCCGCCCGGGTGATGGACGTTGCAAACGGTGATCAGATCGCCGTGTCCGCAGACGTCGCCGCAGACTGCGGCGACGATGTCCATCTGCGTTCGGGCGGTGTGCAACAGCTGCGCGGCATCGGCTCCGAGGAGATCTTCCTCGTGGTGGACGAGGGGATCGTCAACGATCCACGACCACTTCGATCCCGTGCGTCGACATCCATGAAATCGCTTCCGGCTCCGGGCACCCGGCTCATCGGTCGAGACGAGGACCTCGCCGGCATCGGTCGCATGCTGGCCGAGTCCCGGCTCGTGACGCTGATGGGCCCCGGCGGAGTCGGAAAGACGAGGCTTGCGGTCGAGGCTGCTCGACATGCACAGCAACAGGGGGTCTGGACCGCCGCCTATTGCGAACTCGGCGCCATCGTCGATGCAGGAGCCGTGGCCGAGGTGGTCGCCCAGTCCATCGGCGCGCGTCGCCAACCCGAGATGACGTTGCTCGAGAGCATCGCGAGCTTCGTCGATGGGCGTGCACTGCTGCTCGTCCTCGACAACTGCGAACACGTTCTCGACGAGGTCCGTGAGGTCGTCGACGTCGTTCTGGGTGTCTCCGGGCCAACTGTGCTCGCAACGAGCCGGCAGGCGATCGGAACGGTCGGCGTCGAGCAGCGGTGGCCGGTTCAACCACTCGATCCGGGCGCCTCCGCCCGCGAGCTGTTTCTGCTGCGCACTCGGCAGCGCGACCCACACTTCGAAGAGACGGACACGAACCGAGCGGCCATCGACGCCATCTGCGAGCGGCTCGACGGGCTGCCCGCCGCCATCGAGCTCGCAGCGGCCCGGATGCACGTCCAGACAGCCGAAGGTCTGCTCGACGGTCTCGAGGACATCTTCAGCGCGATTCGGCCGACGGCCACCGACCCGGCCCGCCCGCTCGTCGACACGATCCGCTGGTCGCACGAGAGTCTCACGGTGGCCGAACGAGACTTGTTCGACCGCCTCTGCGTGTTCCCGTCGGGTTTCAGTCTCGAGGCGGCAGCGGCGGTGGCCAATGTCGACGTCGTCGACACGATGGAGCTGCTCTATTCGCTGGTCGACAAGTCCATGGTGATGCCCGCCCGGGGTGGAAGCGCCATTCGCTTTTCGATGCTCCAAACCATGCGAGCCTACGGATCGGAACAACTCGAGGACGGACACGATGCCATCCGCCGGCGCCACGCCGATTGGTTCGCGGACTTCGCCCGGAACGAGGCAGCGCTCTTCCTGACCGAGAAGGAAGCCCAGGTCTGGGATCACCTCGCCACCGAATGGCCCAACCTGCGCGCCGCCTTCGACGTGCTCGTGACCGAAGACGTGGACGCCGCGGCGGAGCTCGTGCTCTCACTCACCTGGTATGCGACGTTCGCCATGCGGTTCGAGCTGTTCAGCTGGGCGGAGCGGCTGCTTGCAGACGACCGGTTGGTCGAGAGCCCCCGACGGGCGGGCCTGCTCGGCGCGTGCGCACTCGGCGCCTACTTCATCGCCGACGAGCGGGCGGTTGGTTTGGCGAACGAAGCCCTCGCCATCGACCCGGAGGAGCCGACCGGTCTCGCCCGTGGCGCGCTCGCGGCCGTCTACCTGAACAACCTGCACGCGGGCGCGGACGCCGATCGCATCACCAACGAGTGGCTGTCGACCGTCGGCGACGACTCCTCGTCCGAGAACCGGCTTTGGGCGATGGCGCTTCGGGTGTTCCATCTGTCGCTGGCGAAGCGGCCGGCGTCGGGCGAGGACCTCGCCGGGGCGCAGGCGGCGGCCACCTGGGCGCTGGCAGAAGCATCGGGAAGTGCGAGTGCGGTGGCACTCGGCCGGTGGGCACAGGGACTCGCCCGAGCGGCGCTCGGCGACCTCGAGGAGGCGACCCGACTGTGGGAGGCCGGTGTGGATGTGGCGGAATCCCTTGGCGCCAATCACCTGCTCGACCACCTGCTCCGTGGCCTCCTGGTCCATTGGCAGACGCCGTTCGGTGAGCTCGACGCCGTTCTGCGGACGAACCTCGAGTGCTTGGAGCTGGCGGTGCGTCAGCACTACCTGGTGGGAACCTCTCACCTCTTTGGCGTTGCGGCAATCGCGCTCGGTCGGGCCGGGGACACCGCGACTGCTGCGGCGCTGCTCGGCGCCATGGAGGCGAACGGCCACAAGCCGAGGTACCCGGCGCTTCCGATGGTTCGCGAGGCCGCCGGCGAGGACTTCGCCACGCTGGCAGCACGGGGCCGGGAGTGGACGGTCAAACACGCCGGTTCGGTGGCCATCGAGGCGTTGCAATCTGCGTTGCGTATCTCCTGAATCCGCAATGATTCTTTGCATGGCCCGCGGAAAGTCATGAAGGAATTGCGGAATAGGGTTGACACTTTGCGGTCCGCTCGGTACAACTGACCGAAGCACTTGCCGCGACCTTCGTGTGTCGGTGCGCAAACGATCATGTACGAACCACGCAGCAATGCCCAAACAATGCAGCTCGTCGGCATCGATGATGCCAAGCGGCTTGTCCTGCGCGTGTTTGCAGGCTTGCTGCATGAGCCGACGCTGGCTTCGGAGGTGGTTGTCCCCTAAGGCAACAATCGAACAACGTTCGAACCTCGAGTTCCGAAGCCGCCTCCCACTGAACGGGAGAGCGGCTTTCTTGGTTTTCAGGGCTCCCACGATCACATAGCTGCGACAGGTGCACGCCGGTTCAGGAACAGACCCCGCGAAGGTTCCGGCATTGAGGTCAGCCTCGCAGCGACCAAATCACAGAGGCACGAGGTGTCGCTGGGTACGTCGAATGCACGTCCTGAATCCGCGTGATTCTTTGGCGTACTTTGTCGCGCCCAGAAACACCTCCATATACACATCATTTCTCCGATGATGTGTACTTGCTTTCGTAGCTCAATTGGTAGAGCACTTCCTTGTCAAGGAAGAAGGTGTGGGTTCAACTCCCATCGAAGGCGCTTGATGATCTCGCCCTCGTAGCTCAGTGGACAGAGCATCCGGCTTCGACCCGGACGGTCGCAGGTTCGACTCCTGCCGAGGGCTCTGTGGCCGAGGCAACTGCTGGCTGGTTGCGCCGGAACGTGGCTCCGGTCGTCGCGGGTTCGATTCCCGTCGGTCACCCCAACCAAACGTGTTCGAGTTCACCGCACGTTCGAACGCACATCGACAAGACTGAGAAAGGAGAGACCATGTCCGTTCTGCTACTGAATGCCTCGTACGAGCCGCTGGCCGTGGTCTCGTGGCGTCGAGCGATGACGCTGGTCGTGGCCGGTCGGGCCGAGCTGGTCGCCCAGGACGGCGACCGTGTCGTCCGGTCCGCCGGCGGTGCCGAGTACCCGTGGCCGCAGGTGGTCCGACTCATGCAGATGGTGCACTTCGCATCGATGCGGACTCCGGTTCCGCCCCGGTTCTCGAAGGCCGGACTGAACGTCCGTGACCAGCGGACCTGCCAGGTGGCCGGCTGCGACGAACGAGGCGCCACCGTCGACCATGTGATTCCCCGAAGCCGTGGCGGAGCGACCTCGTGGGAGAACTGCGTCCTGATGTGTCAGGGGCACAACAGCCGAAAGGGCGATCGGTCGCTCGAGCAGCTCGGCTGGACGCTCAAGCAGCGTCCGGCAGTTCCGGCGGGGACCATCATCGCCTCGCCCGCACGTCGTGAGGAATGGGCCCGCTGGGTCGCACCCGCATTCACCACGGCGTGACGTCTGGCGACGGCGGCAGGCCGGGCCCGCTGTCCTTCGGCTGATCGAAGGCTCGGGCAACCAACCGAGGGCGGGACGCCCGGATGGAGGCGGCATCCATCCACCTCGGCGTCCCCCAACGGGATCTGTGAAGGGCGGGGTGTCACAGGGACACCTGGCGCTGCACAGATCGGGAGAAGGGAGGGTCGGATGCATCCACGCGCATCCGGCCCTCCCAACCGCTCACCAACACACATCTCCAGACCATCCACATCCCCAGAACAACCACAACCGCTTCTCGAAAGGAGGCACCCAATGACCATCCTCGAAATCCCCGCACTGCCCACCTCGACGATTCTGCTCGTCGAGGTCGGTTCCACGGCCCACGGCACCGGCATACCCGGTGGCGAGGACCACGACGAGCTCGGCGTCGTCGTCGAGTCCCGAGAGCAACTGGTCGGCCTCGACAAGGCCGGCTTCAGAACGGTGATGCAACGCACGCAGCCGGAAGGCCATCCTTCCGGCCCGGGCGACATCGACCGCACGCTCTACTCGTTGCGAACATTCCTGCGGCTCGCCGCATCCGGCAACCCGTCGATCCTGATGTCGATGTGGGCGCCGATCGAGTTCGCCACCCCGTACGGCCACGAGCTCCGGCTCATGGCCGAGGCCTTCGTCGGCCGGCACATCATCCCCCGGTACCGCGGCTACATGCAGTCGCAGGTGCAACGGATGACCGGGACCCGCGGCGGCGGACACGGTCGTCGGGGCTCGGGCGGCCGGCCCGAGCTCGTCGCCAAGTACGGCTACGACACGAAGTATGCGATGCACGCAGCCCGGCTGGGTCTGCAGTGTCTCGAACTTCTCGACACCGGTCGGCTCCAACTGCCCCTGCAATCCCCGGACGGTGACTGGCTTCGGTCGGTCCGTCGGGGCGAGGTGAGTTTCGACGACTGGCTCAACCGGACGCTGGAGCTCGACGCAGCAATGGCGGACCGGCTCGACGACGAGTCGATTCCCGCCGGCCCCGAACACGAACGGATCACCGCCTGGTCGGTCGACACCCACCAGGCCATGTGGTCCCACTGACAACCCGATCTGTGCAGCGCCAGGCGCCTGACCGGCACCTGGCGCTGCACAGATCCTGAGAAACTGACACCAGGGAGGTGTCTGACATGACTGATGCACAGAACCCCAACGACATGACCAACCCCGCCGGACCGATTCGGACCGGCAACGTCCTTTCCTGGGCGACCGACCTCGACGACAAGACCATGGAGCAGGCGCACCGGACCGCGGACCTCGCCTTCGTGCACAAGCCGCTCGCGCTCATGCCCGACGCGCACCTCGGAATGGGTGCAACCGTCGGCTCGGTCGTGGCGACCGAAGGGTCCATCATCCCGGCTGCGGTCGGGGTGGACATCGGCTGCGGCATGGTGGCCCAGAAGACCGTCTTCACCCGAGACCAGGTGGACGGACATCTCGGAGCACTCCACGCCGGCATCGCCCGGTCCGTACCGTCCGGTCAGCCCAAGCGAGGCAAGCGCCACGCAGGATCCCACTCGCCCAAGCGGGAGCGATCCAAGGTGCTCGAGCGACTCGTCCGAGACGCGCCCGACGTGAAGAACGATCGCTTCAACCCGAAGAAGATCGCGACGCAGTTCGGGACGCTCGGAGGCGGCAACCACTTCGTGGAGCTGACCGTCGACGAGGACGACCGGGTGTGGGTCGTGCTCCACTCCGGCTCCCGAGGCCCCGGCAACCTGTTTGCGCAGGAGCACATCGGCCGAGCCCGCAACGAGATGAAGCGGGTGCTCGAGCAGCCGCTCGACGACCCCGACCTTGCCCACTTCGTGCAGGGCACGCCGGAGTTCGAGGCGTACATCAACGGCATGCTCTGGGCGCAGGACTATGCGCTCGAGAACCGCGCCGAGATGATGGCCGCCGTGCTTCAGGTGCTCACGCACGTGATGGGTCGCGCCGGTGTCGTTGCATTCCCCGAGACCCGCGCCGGGGAGGGCAAGGGTGGGTCGGGTGCTGGCCGGAACGGCCAGAGTGTGACCGACGGCGCCCAGATCCAGTGCCACCACAACTACGCCAACTGCGAACAGCATCACGGCGTGGACATGTGGGTCACCCGGAAGGGAGCCATCGACGCATCCGAGGGCAAGTGGGGCATCATCCCCGGCTCCATGGCGACCGGCTCGTTCATCGTGTCCGGCCGCGGCAATCCGGCCGCCTATCGATCCGCATCGCACGGTGCGGGCCGACGGCTGTCGCGAACCGCGGCCCGCAAGCAGCTCAGCGAAGCATCGCTGGTTGCCGCGATGGACGGCATCGCCTGGAACGAGGACGCCCGCGGCCTTCTGGATGAGCACCCCGATGCCTACAAGGACATCGGCGAGGTGATGGACAACCAGCAGGACCTCGTCCGAATCGAACACCGACTCGAGACGATCCTCAACTACAAGGGAGCTTGAACGCAGCCCATCGACCGGCATGGTCGGTGGGCTGCGGGTCTTTTGGACCCAATCCCTCAAGGCGATTCCCCCATGGGACGAATCCGAAAGGGCAATGAGATCCAGGAGAACCACCGTGCCCGCCCCGAAACGAAGCCGTGCCCTCGTCGTCCTTCTCACCGCTTTCGCCCTGATGGCAACGGCGTGCGGCGGCGGGACCACCACAGCGGTCGAGCCGCTTCGGGCCTCGAGCCTGCAACCGGAGTCGGCCGCTGAGCCCGTCCCGTGGGGCGTCGATCCAACGGTCGCTCCACTTCCGGGCGAAGAATCCTCGGACTCGAACGCGTCGACGCCCAAGGTTGCGGCGGAGCCGGTCGTCGCCACCGAGGTGCTCGCCCTGGCATTCGCCGCTCCCGATGAGCTCAGCTACAGCTTCACGCAGGGCATCTCCATGACCATGGAAATGCCCGGCCTCGGTGGATTCACGATCGCCCCCGACGAACCGGTCGCATGGGGCGAGGTCGCCGGGCAACGTTCACACACCGTCATCGACATGGGTGTCATCCTTCGCGAATCGCTCGCTGGGCTCGGCGCTGGGTCGTCGTTCACGGACGCCAAGATGGAGATGTGGGCCGACGAGTCCACGCTCGTCATGGACATGTCGCCGCTCGCATCCTCGCTGGGCGCGATCGATCCGCTGGGCGCAGGCGAGCTCGGCCTGTTTGCCGATGGCCCGATCCTCATCGATCTGACCCAGATGCCCGGACTCACCGGAGCCGAGTTCGCCAGCCAGTACGCGCAGGGCTCACAGGTCGTTGACCCGGCCCTTCTGCTCCAGAGCCTCCGGTCCGTCGACGCGATCCGTGCGGTCGGGCCGGCACAGCACAACGGTGTTCCCGTCGAGGCGTACGCCGCAACCATCACGATGGCCGAGTACTACGAAGCCCTCGGCATGGACATCACCGATCAGCTCGACACGTCGGCCGGCCTTGGCCTCGACGCCGCCGACGCCGTGGTCTTCGAGGCAGTCATCGGAGCGATGGACGCACTCGATGTCGAACTCCGCATTCTCGTGGACGAGAACCAGCTGATCCACCGCCTCGAAACGACCATGGACATGCAGCCGATGATGGCGGCGATGTTCGAGGACCCGGCCGTGCTCGACGCAATGGCCGCCGCCGAAGGTGCGACGGTCGAGGAGATGGCCCTCGGCATCGACATCGTCGCATCGATGGAATACACGATCGGCACCTGGCAGAACTTCGACAACTACGGCCAGGCCTTCGACATCACCTTCCCCGAGGCAGAGGATGTCACCGCCGAGTTCGCCGGCACGTTCGAGGAACTGCTGGCCTCCTGAGTCGAGCCCCTGAGCTGCGCTCGTCCGGTGCCTTGTTCTCCTGGGCGCCGGGCGCAGCCCGCTCCGGTCCATCTGTCAGGATCGTGCGATGGACGTTCCCCTCCTCGACGGATTGGCCACGACCCGGGCGATTCGGCGGTACACCGACGAGCCGGTGGCCGAAGCCGACCTGAACCGCATGTTGTTCGCCGCGACCCGAGCGCCGACCGGCAGCAACCGACAGGGCTTCCGGTTCGTGGTCCTTCGGGATGGTGCCAAGGCGACCGAGGCGAAGGCGCTGCTCGGAGAGAGCTTCCGGTCGAGCTGGTCGGCGAAACGATCGCACGACGGGTACGAGCAGGGGAGTGGTGAGGACGCCTCGTCGCCGAAGGCGCGCATGGCGCAGACCATGCAGCACTTCGTGGACAATTTCGAGCGGACCCCCGTGGTGGTCTTGCCCTGTATTCGGCGGCGCCACGGCGACATGACGGACGGCGCTTCGGTCTATCCGGCATGTCAGAACCTGCTGTTGTCGGCCCGGGCGCTGGGGTACGGCGGGGTCCTCACCATGTGGCATCACGCAGTCGAAGCCGAGCTCCGCACGCTCCTCTCCATCCCCGACGACCATGCGATCGCAGCATGCATCCCGATCGGGCGGCCGGCCGGTCGCCACGGTCCGGTTCGTCGCCGGCCGTTGGCCGAGTTGGTCTACGACGACGAGTGGGGAAACGCCGCGGCCTGGGCGGTCGATCCGGAAGGGACGCGCTTCACGTCTGCGGGACCCCGTCGCTGACCGGCCTGCGATTGGATGAGGAGCGCTCGATCCTCGCGCCGATACGATCGCCCCATGCAAGGACAGGAACTCACCGACCGGCTCCGAACACTGATCGAGCTCGCCCGAACGGTCGACTATGCCGAAGCCGTTGAGGCCGGGGTCGACCTGACGCAGCTCGAAGGTGAACTCGCTGCGGTTGCGAGCGCCCTCGAACCGCACGTGGTGCATGGTGAGCTCCGCACACAGGCGGTGCTTCGGGTCGCTGAGCTCGCGGAGCGGGCGGAAGGCATGCGACCGGGAACACTGCCCGACGTCTCGGGTGACCGGCCGGAGGAGATCTTCCGCTACAGCCCGATCATCGGTCCACTGAACCCGATCGCTCCGCCCTTCCGGTTCTGGTTCGAGGACGGCACGGTGCACGGCGCGGGACGTTTCACGACCGCCTACAACGGCCCGCCCGGTGGCGCCCACGGTGGCCTCGTGGCGGCGGCGATGGACGAACTGCTGGGCCTCACCGGAGTGATGACCGGCAATCACGGTTTCACCGGCACGCTGTCGATTCGCTACGAACGCCTGACTCCGCTCGACGAGGATCTGGTGCTGCGGGCGTGGGTGGACCGGACCGAGGGGCGCAAGACGTTCATCGCGGGGGAGATCACCCACGAGGGTCAGGTCACGGCGAGGGCGGAGGGCATCTTCATCACGCCGGCCTCCTTCTCGAACGAGGGCTGAGCTCAGTCGAGCGCTTCGTTGCCGCTCCGGATGGCGGCGTGCAGGAGCGACGGTGACTGCTTTGGTGCGTTGAGCTGCGCCGAGATGAGCGTGGCTGCGTCGCGGAGTCGACCGACCCGAACACGGATGGCGCGGGCCTCCGGTCCGTCCGGGAGATCCCGTTGTTGCAGGTCGAGTTCGTCGGCGGTCGTGTTGAACGTGCGCAACGCCTGCAGGACCTCGGCCTCTTCGAGTGGGGCCGGCTTCGGTTCCTTGCGGCGACCGAACATCAGCTCGTGCCGCCCACGATCTGATGGAATGCGATTGCCGCTGCGGCAGCAACGTTGAGCGAGTCGACGTCGTTGTGCATGTGGATGCGGGCCCGGGTGGTCACAGCGTCAAGTGTGGCATCGGTCAGCCCGGGACCTTCGGCGCCCAACAACAGGGCGGTGCGCGCACCGGTCTCGAGATGGCGAAGTTCGACCTCGCCGGCCGGTGTGAGTGCGATGGTGGCGATCCCGGCGCGGTGGAGATCGCCGAGCGCGTCGGGGAAGGGGCCGAGGCGCGCATGCGGGATTGCGAAGACCTGCCCCATCGACGCCCGAATCGCCCGACGGTAGAGGGGATCGCCACACGTCGGGTCGAGGAGGACCGCGTCGATCCCGAGTGCCGCAGCGTTTCGCATGATCACACCGAGGTTGTTCGGATTGTTGATTCCCTCGAGCACGGCGAACGTCTGGTGCTGATCGATCAGGGAGGCCGGGTCGAGCGGGTCGGGTCGGGCGAAACAGGCGAGCGGCTCGCGCAGCTCGGGCCGCCCCGTCACGGCCGAGAGCACATCGTCGTTTGCGGCGAAGACGTCCGCCGACGCGAAGGCGTCGGGAAGCGGCTTCGTCCTGCGTGCGCTCAGGAGCACGGACCGGAGCGTGTGCCCGTGGGCGACGGCTCGTTCGATGACGAGGTCGCCCTCGCAGATGAAGGAGCCGGCCATGTCGCCGCCCGGCTGCTCCCGCAGCTGTCGGGCGTGGTGATCGCGCAGACCGAGGAAGATCTCGATGCGTGGGTCGGCGGGATCGTCGATGGGGATCACCCCGTCATCGTGGGCCCTGCATCGACCGGTCACAACCCGGACGGGGCCGCAGCGGGCCGCTCAGGAGGCTGCCTGCAACCAGCGCGTCGCGGGCCGGGGGTCTCGACCCGCGCTGAAGATGCCGGGTACCGAGTCGCCGGATGCGTCGGGCGAGGGGCCGTCGAACAGCGGCTCGATCATGGCGCCTCGTACCCCGATGCCATCGGTGCGCGCCTCGTGGATCTGGTCGAGCCATTCGCCGAACAGATCGTCCTGTTGTTGGGCGTCCGAGGTGGCCGTGCCGAGCGACGTGATGATGAGCTCCCGACCCGGCAGGAGCTCGGCGCCGCGGCGCAGGACGTGGCCGAAGTGCTCACCGGCGGGTGGTGGGTGCTCAGTGATCGTGCCGTCCGGATCGATCGCGAGCGAAGGCGCCAGGGCAAGGCCGATCGCGTCGAACGTGTCGGCCAGGTCTGGGCGTTCACGGGGTCCCCGCCACGGCCATCGCAGGACGCCGTCTCGGATGGCTTCGGTCCAGGAGGTCCACAGGATGTCGGTCCAATGGCGGACGTGGTCGGCGGCGTCGTCGGTGGCCCGGATTGGCGGGATGCCGAACGAGGCGACCACCGGTGCGGAACCGGAGGACAGCAGGCGGCAGGCTTCGAACGTCGCTTCGAGGACGCCTTCCGACGCGTCCTGCAGGTTCTGGCTGCCCGGTCGGCCGGGCCGGGTGCCGAGATGGTGGCTTCGAAGCGCCCAGCCGAGCGGATCCTCGTTCGGGATCCATCCGGCGACGAGTCCGTCGAGCAGTTCGGCGACACGATCGACATGACGGGACCAGTGGAGCGATGGCCCCGATGTGCGGAGGAAGCCGTCGGTGTCGTCGGCGAACCAGCCGGGGAGGGTCGTGTGATGCAGCGTCACCCAGGCGTGCAGGCCGCGGTCGGCGATCAGGGTGAAGCGTTCGAGGACGCGTTCCGCCTCTTCGTCGTCGATGATTCCGGAGCGGGGTTCCAGGCGAGCCCAGTCGACGCAGATGCGAAGCTGTCGTACGTCGTGCTCAGCGAGGAGCGACAGGTCGTGCGCGAAGGCGTCGATCGATTCCGGTTCGGCCAGTGCAGTCGTGTCGAGCCCGCGACGTTCCGCCCACCGATACCAATCGGACCGGTGTGACGGTCCGTCCAAGGTCAGCTCGGACAGCCCGCCACCCACAAAGAACTCGTCGGCCATCCCGGCAGCGTAAACGGGTGAAGGGGTCGCGTCTCACTTTCACCCGA
>JAHDEJ010000011.1:30724-44460 GCA_020628865.1 Acidimicrobiales bacterium | reverse complement strand
GGTGAAGGGGTCGCGTCTCACTTTCACCCGAGCCACTGTCACATCGACGTCCTACTGTGGGCACCATGAGCGCTCCTCTCGACCAACGGCTGTCCATCCTCACCATCGCAGCGAACGATCTGGATGAATCCCGTCGCTTCTACAACGATGTGTTCGGTTGGACGCCCGACGAAGCGAGCGAAGAAGAGGCCGCGAACATCGCGTTCTACACGCTCAACGGATTCGTGTTCGCGCTCTACCCCCTGGCGAAGTTCGCAGAAGAGCACGGGTCCGAGGTGGCACCACCCAGCGGGTTCACGCTCGCCTACAACCTCAACAGCGAGGCCGAGGTCGACGCGGTCTTCGATCGGTTTCGGGCGCACGACGTTCGGATCCTCAAGGAGCCGGAGAAGGTGTTCTGGGGTGGCTACTCGGGCTACATCGCCGGTCCGAGCGGCGAGCAGTGGGAGATCGCGTTCAACCCCTTCACCAAGGTGAACGAGGACGGCACGTTCGGCGGCTAGGCCCCGTCGCTCAATCGCTCAGTCGCTCAGTGCGATGCGGACGCGCTTGTTGCCTTTGCCCTTGTTCTCGGTCTTCACGATCTGAAACGAGCCGACTTCGCTCGTCCGGGCCACGTGCGTGCCGCCGTCGGCCTGTTTGTCCAGCCCGACGATGTCAACGACCCGGATGGTCGTCACGGCCTCGGGAATGAGGTTGACCTTCGTGCGGATGAGGTCCTCGTCGGCGAGCGCTTCGGCCCGATCGAGGAAGCTGACCTCGATACTGCGGTCGGCGGCGATTTCGGCGTTGACGGCCGCTTCGATCGTCTCTTTGAATCCGTCGGGGAGCGGGTTGAACTCGAAGTCCATGCGGCCGCCGAGCGGTTCCATGTTCCCGCCGGTCACCGCCTTCCCATATTCATTCCAGATCACGCCGCACAGCAGGTGCATGGCCGTGTGCGTGCGCATCAGCTGGTGCCGCCGCTCCCAGTCGAGCGTGAGGGTGACGTCGGTGCCGACGTCCGGCAAGGCGCCGTCGCCGAGGTGGTGCCAGGCCGCGCCGTCGGCTCGCTTCACGTCGACGATCGCCACCTCGTTGCCATCCCAGGCGAGCGTGCCGTGGTCGGCAGGCTGGCCGCCGCCCTGCACGTAGAGCACGGTCTGGTCGAGTTCGACCCGGCGGCCATCCACGTCGGTGCTCACAACGGTTGCGGTGCAGGTCTGTTGGTAGGCGTCGTGAAGGTAGAGCAGCTCCGTCATCACCTCATGGTAGATCGACGCGTTCTGCCACGAAGACCCACTCGCGGCCCGGGCGGTCGGGAGCATCCCGAATGGACCGCACCACGA
This sequence comes from Acidimicrobiales bacterium, assembly GCA_020628865.1. Lineage (GTDB taxonomy): Bacteria > Actinomycetota > Acidimicrobiia > Acidimicrobiales > SHLQ01 > SHLQ01. Next base: position 43,132 of record JAHDEJ010000011.1, on the reverse strand, counting down.
ATCCCGCACGCTCGAGGTCTTCGATCACCTCTACCTTCGACCGGAACCGCAACACCGAGGTGGAGACGACCTGTTCGTCCGGAAAGGTGAAGGCCGCTTCGAAGGTGACGAGCGGAAGGTCGACGTCGACGACCTCGTTCCACGTCTCCACGAGACGGCCGTCGGCGGTGAGGCCTCGCTGCCTCGATGCCTCCGGAGTCCAGCCTTCCCATGCCCGACGCTCCGGGATGCGGGTTTCGAAGACGAAGTGTCCGCCGGGCCGGACCACCTTGTGCAGTGCGGACAGCGTGTTGCCCCAGTCGTCGTGGGCAACGATGCCTTGCACCACGTTGCCGGTGCTGACCGCCAGGTCGAATACCTCGCGGTCTGCCGTCGCGATGCTCGTTGCGTCGCCCACGACCCACGCAATGTCCTGCGCTCCCGGTTTGGTTCGGGCCACGTCGATCGAAGCCGCGGCCGGGTCCACCCCGACCACGTCGATGTTCCGAGCCCGCAGGCGCAGGGCCAGCGCGCCGGTGCCGCAACCGACATCGAGGACCCGCCGGGCGCCGAGCTCGGCGGCGATGTCCTCGTACAGGTCGAGGTCGTCCCGTGGTCCGTCGAACAGGTCGTACAGCTCGGCGAGTCGAGTATCGGCATAGACGGGGTCCGGCTCTGGCGTCATGGTAGGGACCGTAGGGGGCGCAGGTGACCGGGGCGAGCCGACGCAGACGGGTCGGGTCCCCTATGGTGCGAACATGGTGTTCCGTCGAGGTCGCAAGCGCCGAGCCCCCCGCTTCACGTATTCCGCATGGGATGGAACGCAGGGCGACTACGAGATGACGGCCGACGATCTGTTCAAACAGATGACGGACGATCTCGCCTACCACGGAGATCCGAACGCCGCGCTGCGCAACATGATGCAGAACGGCTTCGACATGGACGGCGAACGCATGCAGGGCCTGCGCGAGATGCTCGAACGGATCCGCGAGCGGCGCGAAGAAATGCTGGAGCGGGGCGATCTTGGCGGTGCGTTCGCGGACATCGCCGAGCAGCTTCGAGAAGTCGTCGACAAGGAGCGGGAGAACCTCGCCGCCCGCTCCGAGTACTCGGCCGGCGGCGACGACGATGCGCAGGCGGCGCGGGACGCAGCCGACGAGACCGAGCGCAATCTCCGCCTCGACATGCTGCCGCCGGACCTCGCCGGGCAGGTGCGGGAGCTCCAGAACTACGACTTCACGTCCAACGCCGCACAACAGCAATTCGATGAGCTGATGGACGACCTGCGCAATCAGCTGATGCAGCAGGCCGTCGACGGCATGTCCGACGCGATGCAGAACATGTCGCCGGAAGACATGGAACGCATGAAGGACATGCTCGCCGACCTCAACACGATGCTTGAGCAGCGGGCGAACGGCGAAGAGCCGGACTTCGATGCGTTCATGGAGAAGCACGGCGACTTCTTTCCGGAGAACCCGGAGACGCTCGACGAGTTGCTCGAAGCGATGGCGCAGCGAATGGCCGCGGCCCAGGCGATGATGAACTCGATGACGCCGGAGCAGCGGGCGCAGCTGCAAGCGTTGTCCGACGAGCTGATGCAGGACATGGACCTGCAGTTCCAGATGGGGCAGCTCGGACAGAATCTGCAGGCGGCGTTTCCGGACCTCAACTGGGGTCAGAGCTACGACGTCGACGGTGTCGATCCGCTGAACTTCGGTCAGGCCATGGACCTGATGAACGACCTCGGCGACCTCGACCAGATCGAGCAGATGCTGCAGGGCACGACGAACCCCGGTGCCCTCGCCGAGATCGACTTCGAACGGGCTGCGGAACTCCTGGGTGAGGACTCCGCCCGCTCGATGGAAGCGATGGCGCAGTTCACGAAGATGCTCGAGGACGCCGGCCTCATCAACAACAAGGAAGGCGCGCTGGAGCTGACGCCCCGGGCGCTCCGTCAGGTCGGCCAGAACGTCCTGCAGGACCTCTACTCAAAGCTCACCGCCGATCGGCTCGGCCGCCACAACGTCGCCGTTTCGGGCGTCGGCCACGAACGGAACTTCGAGACCAAGGAGTACGAGTTCGGCGACCCGTTCACGCTCAACATCGAACGCACGGTGCGAAACGCCATCCGGCGAACCGGTGGCGGCACGCCCGTGAACCTCAGCCCGGCCGACTTTGAGATCGAGCGCACCGAGCGCACCACCCGCACGTCGACGGTCCTGATGCTCGACCTCTCGCTCTCGATGCCGATGCGAGACAACTTCATTCCGGCGAAGAAGGTGGCGCTCGCGCTGCAGTCACTCATCAGCGGGCAATATCCGCAGGACTACCTGGGCATCGTGACCTTCAGCGAGGTCGCTCGTGAGGTGCCGGCCCGGGACCTGCCCGAACTGTCGTGGGACTATGTCTACGGCACGAACATGCAGCACGGCTTCCAGCTGGCTCGCCGCATGCTCGCTCGCCAGACCGGCACGAAGCAGATCCTGATGGTGACGGACGGCGAGCCGACCGCACACATCAATGCGCATGGTCAGCCGGTGTTCAACTATCCGCCGACGCACGAGACGATCGACCTCACGATGAAAGAGGTCAACAAGTGCACGCGGGACGACATCCGCATCAACATCTTCATGCTCGATGCCACGCCGTATCTGACCCGCTTCATCGAGCAGATCACGAAGATGAACGGTGGGCGGGCCTTCTTCACGACGAATCAGAACATCGGCGACTTCGTGCTCGTCGACTTCGTCGAGCAGAAGCGAAAGATGATCCGTCGAGCCGGCTGACGTCTCTCTCCGGGTTCCGTCAGCTGTTGACGTTGTAGCGGCGAATGCGCTCTTCACCTTCGGCGAGGTAGGTGACTTCGAGCTTGCCGTGCTTGAAGTCGTCGACCGGCTGGTCGCAGTCGACCATGGGTCGCTGCAGCCGTATTGGCTCGGCATCGCCGGGCGGCAGCGGTTCCTGGAACTGGACGCGGAGGCCGACGCCGCCGGGCTTCATGAACGCAAGGCGAAGTGCGAGCTGCTCGTCGCCGCCGTTGACGAGTTCGCCTTCGCCGACCCACCAGCATCTGCCGTCGTCGAGCGGTTCAACTCGTTCGGTCCATCCGGTGAGGTTCAACCCATCGCCGGATCGGAAGCCGGCAATCGACTGCGCGAAGTAGACGATGAGCCCGGCGCACACCACGAGGACGGCGATGGCGAGCCACTTGCCAACCGGCGACGCGGAGCTCTCGGTGGGCACGCTGTCGGGGTACGTCTTCGTCCAGTCCGTGCGTGCCATACGCACGACGCTACTGAATCAGGCCGACCCCGGCCAGCGTGCGGTCAGAGCCGGAACGATCGGACGATGATCTCGCCGTCCGGAGGTTCGCGGATGAACATGGCGATGTCGCCGTGGTCGATGTCTCGAAGCGACCCGGTGCAGGTCGCCCCGATCGGATGCGAGACCGTCATCTCGACCGTCTCACCGGCCGGGATGGGGACGCCTTCTCCCGACGCTCGTACGAACGACCTCGTGCCGCGGATCGCGATCTCGAGGCGGTCGACATCCACGTCGATTGGATCGTGGTTGTGGAACACTGCGGTCACGGTCCAGTTGCACCCATCGTCGGTTCGCTCGTGTCGTTCGATGACCCGGCGGAGCTCGATCCCCTCTTTGCTCGGTAGGCCGATGAGAGCCACGACCCCGATCATTGCGCCCACCGCGGCGACGGGAAGAGAACGGCAGTCGCCCGTCCCAACCAGGTGGCCGACTCGGCCGTGGCGATCTCGTCCGGTCCGACCTCGTTCCACTGCCATCTTGCGATGATGGAACTGCGCGGCTTCATGACAGGAAGGTAGTCGGGACGCAATACTTGTGAACCATGACGGATGCGATCGAACGGGTTCCCTACGACGAGTTCTCGATGTTTCACGAGAACGCCGAGGAGTTCGGTATCGACTATGTCGAGCCGACGGTTCGCCGGGTGAGCGTCACGATGGACGATGGCCGGGAACACAGTGCGCTGGTCTGGGGCACGGGCCTGCCGGAGCTCGTGCTGATCCACGGTGGAGCGCAGAATGCGCACACGTGGGACACGGTCGCGCTGGCGCTGGGTCGTCCGCTCGTGGCGATCGACATGCCGGGTCACGGGCACAGCGATCGGCCGGCCGATGGCGCAGCCAACGTGCCGCGGAACGCACAGGACGTTGCGGAGATGATTCGGGTCTTGGCGCCGGCCGCTCGAGCCGTGGTGGGCATGAGCCTTGGCGGTCTGACGACGCTGGCCCTGTCAGCGCATGCGCCGGACCTGGTGGACAAATTGGTGTTGGTCGACATCACGCCCGGCGTGAATCGGGACAAGGCGAAGGACATCGCCGCGTTCGTGAACGGGCCGGAGAGCTTTGAACGGTTCGACGACCTGCTCGCTCGCACGATCGAGTTCAACCCAACTCGATCGGAGGCATCGTTGCGTCGGGGCATTCTGCACAACGCCGAGCAGCGCGAGGACGGTTCATGGGTGTGGCGCCATGCCCGGCATCGGGTGTTCGAGCCGGACACGATCGATCGGGACTATGGCGTGTTGTGGGATCAGCTCGAGGGTCACGCCGGTCCGCTCATGCTGGTGCGCGGGATGCGGGAGCAGTCGGTGGTGGACGACGACGACGAGAATGAGGTCCGCCGTCGTCGGCCGGATGCGCGCATTGAGCAGGTCGACGCCGGCCACAGCGTCCAAGGCGATCAGCCGGTCCTTCTCGCCAGTCTCATCGAAGACTTCACGTTCAACCACTAACCGCGCGCAAAGGTGCCGGGCACCTGAGAGGTCAGACTTGGCGAGGCGGGTGGGCTTGGATGAAGTCGACGATGTCGGTTGGGTTGTCGAGGACTGCGATCATCTCGCTGTAGGGGCGATCTCCGGCGAGCTGGCGCAACAGCATGGGAGCGGCCAGCCGGTCGTCGGCCCAGTAGGCCGAGTCCATGAACACCATTGGCGAGATCACGTCGAAGGTGACGTAGTGGTTCTGCGTGGCATCCATGAACACCTCCTGGACCGTGCCCGCCGCGCCCGGGGTGTAGACGACGCCGTTGGTGGCGATGGCGAGGAGCCCGTCTTCGCGGATGCTGTTGCTGAAGTACTTCGCCACGGCCGTGGCGAACGCGTTCGTCGGCTCGTGGCCGTAGAACCATGTGGGAATGGCCAGACTCTCCGCTCCGCCCGGGTGGTCGGCGAGCACCTGCGCGGCGGCGTCGAGGTACTCCTGCGTGGAGTAGTCCACGGCGGTGGAGAGCGTGGCCAATGCTGCCGGGAGGGCATCGTCCGGCAGGGGAGCGAGCCACGCACCCAGATTGCCGGCCTCCATCGCGCCCGGTCCGCCACCGGTCACGACGAGGTGTCCGGCCCGGGTGAGTGCTCGGGCAACCTCGGCGACCCGCGGGTAGATCTCGTCGTCCCGATGCAGGCTGTGCCCGCCCATGATCGCCACCACCCGGTCGTGGTTCGAGAGGTAACCATCGAGTGCGTTGTCGATCGCATGATCGTGGATGCGTTGTGCCAACGCCTCGAGGATGGGGACCGGACCGGAGTTCCGGTAGCGGGCCTGGTGCCGGTAGATCCGCCCGTCGAGATCGCCATCGTTGAGCTCGGCGCCGGTGTAGAGGGCGGCCCGGTACGGGTTGTACGGCAGATCATCGAACGGCGGAAACCATGTGGCGCCCTGGTCGACGGCGTGGCGCCGCGCGGTTTCGTCCATGCGACAGCCGAGGAAGGTGACGTCGTTCCAGTGGCCGGCGAGCACGGCGTCGGTTCGATCGCTCAGGTCGAGCCCCTGGACCACCATCTCGCCCGACGACGGTTCGACCGCCACCGCCGCGGCGAACGCATCGAACTCGATGAGGGTGTGGATCTCTGGACATTCGGCCTGCATGACCACCATTCCACTGTGTTGTGCGCCGATTCACAAGATCATGTCGATCCGCAATGTGAGGCCGCTGTTCCGCGTGCGGATCGTGTGCCCAGCGCGGCAAATGTTGCTGATGTTGCCAAGAAAAATCCCGAATTCAAGGATTCCAGCTTTACATCACGAGCGTTACAGTGTTGTAATTACACCACTGGCATACGGCGAAGTCGTCGTCACAGCAGGAGTGGCAGCGGCCTCGCCTGTCTCGCGCGCGGCGGCATACGTACATTTTTGGGAGACCACGACACCATGGCATCACTTGGCGCGTCCGAGAAAGATGAACCGACTTGGCATGATTTTGCCAACTGTCTCGGTGTCGATCCGGACCTTTTCTTCCCCGAGCGGGGAGCCTCGACCCGAGAGGCCAAGGAGGTCTGCCGCGGCTGCGTGGTACGCGAGGACTGCCTCGAATACGCACTGCAGAATGGCGAGAAGTTCGGCATCTGGGGCGGAATGAGCGAGCGCGAGCGTCGGCGCATCCGGCGTCAGCGCGCCCTGGCCCGTGCGGCGGCTGCCGCTGCGGCCGAAGCCTCGATGTAATCGCACGTTCGCACGTCCTTCACCGCCAGCGCGAGAGTCGGCCTGCGTTCTCCTGCTACCCTTCGGGGCATGAACCTCGGTCCCACGGAACTGCTGATCATCCTCGTTGTCATTCTCGTGCTCTTCGGTGGCGCCAAGCTGCCGCAACTGGCCCGCTCACTCGGCCAGGCACAGAAGGAGTTCAAGGACGGGCTCGCTGAAGGCGAAGACAAGGAAGACGCCTGAGCGTAGGCGCTTCAGCAGCGCACAACCGAGCGCAAACGCGACACTGCTCCGGGCGAACCCGGAGCAGTGCGTCACGTTTTGGGGGGATGTGTGAGCGAGTCGCTCAGAACTTGACCGAGGTTTCCCGGCCCAGTCGGGCGGCCTTCTCGGCTTCCTTGCGGCGGGCCTTCAAGATGCGGCGCCGCTGGCGTTCGGAGCAGCCGCCCCAGACGCCGTGGTCGATTCGGTTGGAGAGCGCGTGCTCGAGGCACGGGTCCTTGACCGGGCACTTGGCGCAGATGCGCTTGGCGACCTCGACCCCCACACCGTCGCTCGGGAAGAACGTCTCCGGGGGTTGATTGGCGCACAATCCTCGTGCCATCCAGTTCGGATCCATGTTCACTACCTCCGTAGTATCCGCAGAAGTACTACGCCCAGATGCCACCGAAAGTTCCCGTAAAGCAGATTTTTCCGGTGACCGCCAGAGACAAAAGCGCCCCTACTCAACGGAAACGGTAGCCTGATCCTTGAGGGCACGGGGTGGTTTTCCCCGTAAGAACCAACAAAGAAGGATCCGATGACCGACACGATGGAAGAGCAGCTTCCTGCGCAGGGCCACGCCAAGATCGTCTATCTCGGGCCCATCGCGCCGCACTGGGAGATCCGGGCCATCTCGGGCGACCAGGCGTTCATGGACGGCTTCCGTGACCGTGTGCAGGCTCGGCTCCTTCTGCTTCCTCCGCACGATCCGCAGTTCCGACGCAACCGTGAGCGGGTCAACCGCGACGGCGAGCGCGAGCGCATCTACATCGAGTGGGACCTCGGGTACGAAGAGGAAGAGGACACCCGTCCACCTCGCTCGTAGTCGCATTGCCGGCAGCCGTTGGCTAAAGCTCTCGTTCAACTCACCGATCGGAACCTTCGGACCACGGGCGGTTTCGGCAAGGAAGATCTGATGGAGCAGGCGCAACCGGACACGATTGAGGAACCGCCGGTCATCTCCGTGGCCGGTCGGCAGTTCGCGATCGGTGCGCTGGATCGAAACGCGACCCACTACCTCAACCGTGAGTTGAGCTGGTTGTCGTTCAACGCCCGCGTGCTCTCGATGGCTCGCGACCCGCGGGTTCCGCTGTTGGAGCGCGTCAAGTTCCTCGCCATCTACTCGTCGAACCTGGACGAGTTCTTTCAGGTACGCGTGGCCGGACTTCGGGATCAATCGGCCGCGGGTGTTCGTCGACGCACACCCGATGGGCGGACGCCAGACGAGCAGCTGCGCGAGATTCGCCGTGCCGTCGATCGGCTCGAAGAGTCTCGTCAGCACATCTTCACCAACGAGCTCCTGCCGCAGCTTCGGCTGCAAGGCATCACCATCGTTCGCTACGCCGAGTTGTCGGCCGCCGATCAGAAGATCGCCGATGAGTACTTCGAGGAGCAGGTCTTCCCGATCCTCACCCCGCTGGCCGTCGATCCGGGCCACCCGTTCCCGTACATCTCGGACCTGTCGTTGAACCTCGGTGTGCGGGTCCGGCGCTCGGGCGACGATCGTTCCCGCTTCGCCCGAATCAAGATTCCGGACAACGTCCACCGGCTCGTCCCGCTGTCCGAGCCCGGGTCCTTCCTCCGCGTGGAAGACCTGATCGTCGCCAACCTCGACCAGCTCTTCCCTGGGCTCACCGTCGTGGAGCACCTTGTGTTCCGCGTGACCCGAAACGCCGACCTCAACTACAAGGATGAGGAGGCAGACGACCTGCTCGAGCACATTGAGATGGAGGTGCGCCGTCGTCGGCTCGGCGGTGCCGTCCGGCTCGAGATCGCCGCCAGTTCGGGCAACTCGATCCGTTCACTGCTGGTGCGCGAGCTCGAGCTCGAAGAGTCGGATGTGTTCGTCGAATCCTCGCTTCTGGCGATGGTCGACCTGTGGGACGTGCTGAAGCTGGACCGTCCCGACCTCATGTTCAAGGACTTCTCGCCCGTCATCCCGTACCGCATCGCCCAGCGCACCGGTGAAGACGTCGACATCTTCGAGGTGCTTCGCGAGCAGGACGTGTTCGTCCACCACCCATACGAGTCCTTCAGCGCGACGACGCAGGAGTTCATTCGCCGAGCCGCAGCTGATCCGGCCGTGGTGGCGATCAAGATGACCCTCTACCGGACCTCGTCGGACAGCCCGATCATCCGGGCGCTGGTTCGCGCGGCCGAGTCCGGCAAACAGGTTGCGGTGCTCATCGAGCTCAAGGCCCGATTCGACGAAGAGGCCAACATCGAGTGGGCCAAGGCGCTCGAGCAGGCGGGCGTGCACGTGACCTACGGGCTCGCCGGCCTCAAGGTGCACGCCAAGCTCACCATGGTCGTGCGCCGCGAAGAAGGCCGCATGATGCGCTACTGCCACTTCGGCACCGGCAACTACAACCAGGGCACGGCCAAGATCTACGGCGACTTCGGCTTGCTCACGGCGTCCGAGCAGCTCGGCGATCAGGTTGCGGTGCTGTTCAACACGCTCACCGGCTACGGCGAGGATGTCATGTATCCCGACATCCTTGTGGCCCCCGACTCGTTGCGAAGCGGGCTCGAGGATCTGGTCCGTCAGGAGATGCAGTCCGAAAATGGCCGCGTCATCCTGAAGACCAACTCGCTCATCGATGCCCGCACGATCCAATTGCTCTACGAGGCGTCGCAGGCCGGCGTGCAGATCGACTGCATCGTGCGCGGCGTCTGCGGTCTGCGTCCGGGCGTGCCGGGCCTGTCGGAGAACATCCGGGTGCGGTCGATCATCGGCCGGTATCTCGAGCACGCCCGCCTCTACTGGTTTGCAAACGGGCAGGGCGCCGACAAGCCTTCGATCTATATGGGCTCGGCCGATTTGATGTCTCGCAACCTGGATCGCCGCGTCGAAGCGCTCGTCCGCGTCGACGATGAGACTGCGGTCGAGCGGCTTCAGCACATTCTCGACCTCAACCTGACCGATGGTCTGCAGACCTGGATGCTGCACAGCGACGGGTCCTGGCACCGCGACGCCAAGGAAGGCCGCCTCGACCTGCACACCGCATTCGAACGCGACGTGCTGGAGCGACGCTCGCCGAGCGCCGGGCACTGACCTGACTCATGGCCAAGAACAACGCCCCAGAAGTTCGGGCTGCGGGTGGAATCGTCGTCCGGTCGGGCAAGCGGGAACCCAAGGTGTTGCTGGTGCATCGCCAGCGGTACGACGATTGGAGCTTTCCGAAGGGGAAGCTCGATCCGGGCGAGAAATTCAAGCAGGCGGCGCTGCGAGAGGTCGAGGAGGAGACGGGATTCGTCTGCAAGCCGCATCGACCTCGGCTGCCGTCCATGACCTACGTCGACGGCCACGGCCGGTCCAAAGAAGTCCGGTACTGGCTGATGACGGTCCGTCGGGGCGAGTTCGCCGTGAACGAAGAGGTTGATCTCATCGCCTGGGTGAAGGTGTCGAAGGTGCTGGAACGATTGACGTACCGACGTGATCGGGACCTTTTCGAGAAGGTCGTCGCCAGCGGCCGCATCGACCGGCTGGTCTGAGGCCGCAAATTCTTCGCGACCTTTCCCGTCACCGGATCGTCATATGGTCGTGATGCACAGCAAAGAACCCCTCGCCCGCCTCGCCCTGCAGGCCTGCCTGTTGGGCGCGTCGACCCTCGGAGCCTCCGTCTTCTTCGGCTTCGTGAAAGCACCGGTGCTCAGCTTCCGCTAGCACCGCCAGGAACGGCCGCCGACTCGGATGTCCCCCCAACGAGTCGATCGGACCAGCGACGACCAACGCATCACCCCCCGGTGCGTTGGTCGTTTCGCGTTTTGGCTCAGTTGCCGGTGGCCCGATCCAGTCCCTGCAGTTTGAATTCCTGCACAGTGAGCGGCGTGAGTTCTGCCGAGCTTCGGGCTCGAACGGTGGCCGAACGGGGGAAGCCGAGCAAGGGGCCGAGCTCGCCCACGTAGTTGCCACTCGTGAGGGTGGCGAGGTGTTCCTCGCTTCCGTCGACCTGCTCGCGGACGACGTCGACCTCGCCGCTGACGATCTCGTACACGAAGTCGCTCACGTCGCCCTGGCGGAAGAGCGTGTCTCCGGCGGCGAGTTCGATGGACTCCGGTGCGGAGTCGGGTGCCTGGTCTGATGGCGCCATTTCCACGATTCGGTCGATGGCCGGCAGGAGCCTGTTGTCGTGGGTGGAGATGATGATCGTTCGGCCGGCCTCTCGGAGGCCGCGGAGCAGGGAGATGACCGATTCTGCAGAGATCAGGTCGAGGTTCGCGGTGGGCTCATCGGCGAGAAGGAGCGGCGGGTCGGCGACGAGGCCACGGGCGACGGCCACCCGCTGCTGCTGGCCGCCGCTGAGTTGTTTGGGCTTGTGGTCTCGGCGGTCGGCCATGCCGACTTCCTCGAGCAGCTGGTCGGCTCGGCGCAGCGCCTCGGCCTTGCTCGTGCCCGCCACGAGGAGCGGTGCGGCCACGTTCTCCCGGGCCGAGAGCGACGGGATGAGGTTGAACCCCTGGAAGACGATGCCGATCCGGTTGCGGCGGTAGTCCTGCAACGCCGTGCCCCGCAGTCCGAGCACGTCGAGCTCCTGCATGCGCACCGACCCGGCCGTGGCGGGGATCATGCCGCTGAGGACGGAAAGGAGCGTGGTCTTGCCGGAGCCCGATGGGCCGAGCAGGCCGACGAGCTCGCCGGCCCCGGCCTCCATGGAGAAGCCGTCGAGCGGCCGAACGGCGTAGCCGTCGGTGGCGTATTCGACGACCAGGCCGTCGACGCTGAGGATGATGTCGCTCATTCGAATGCCTCCGCTGCCGGTGTGCTGGCGGCTCTTCGGGCGCCGGCGATGCCCGCGAGGAGGGCCACGACCGTGCCGCCCAGGGGGATCTGCCAGAACGCCTTGCCCGGCACCCGCACCGTCATCGGGAACAGTGGGGCGATGAACAGCTGGAGGACTGCGGCGATGGCGACGGCGAGCAGCGTCATGAGGATGCCCTGCACGATCAGTGACAGGGCGAGGCTGCGGTCGTTGGCGCCGACCGCTTTCAGGACGGCGAAGTCCCGAGTGCGCTCGAGCGCCGTGATGTAGATGACGGCCGAGATGATGATGAGCGTGATCAGCCACAGGAGGCCGCGGACGAGGTCCACGGAGGAGATGGCGTTGAGGAGCGGAACGAGGCCATCGGCAGCGACTTCTTCGGCGGTCATGAAGCGCAGCCCGTCGGGAAGCGAGGCGGGCGTTGCCGTGGTGAGGCCGGCGGTCACCACCGGGTTGCCGTTGGCGAGGGCGGCCTGGGCGTGCTCCAGCTGGGTGAACACCAGGGGCACACCGGCGAGGACGGTCGCATCGGTTGTCGTACCGACGATCGTGGCGGTGCTGCCGGCGAAGTCGACGGTGTCGCCCACCGCAGCCCCGAACGACTCGTCGACGAGGAGCTCGCCCGCTGCCGTGGGGTACCGGCCCGCGGAGATGGGCGGTTGGTCGCCGAGCTCGGCGCGTCCGATCACGGTGGCGCGGGCGCCGTCGAGCGAGGCGAGACCAATGAGCATCGGCTCCACGCCGTCGACCGACTCGATCGCACCCGGGGGAGCGGCACGCGGCGAGCTGAGCGGACCGGTTGAGGTTTCGGGAACGATCCAGTTGTGCTCGCCGCCGGCGCGCTCGGTGGCGAGCACGGGCTCGGTGTTGAACTGGTTGACCAGCCCCGTCATCACGAACAACAACGTGATGATGATCGCCATCAACACGGCGACCACGAGCAC
>JAHDEJ010000011.1:0-30624 GCA_020628865.1 Acidimicrobiales bacterium | reverse complement strand
AAGGGCTCTGACCCCTGGAGCGCTCCAGGGGTCAGAGCCCTCTGGTGGGTCGTAGGGTGAGGCGGTGGCTCCAACCGTGACGACAGCAGCCGACTGGCCCGGCGGACGCTGGTGTCGGATGGACTCGCCGATCGGCGTCATCACGCTGCTCGCCGACGACAACGGACTGCGACGAGTCTCGTTCGAGACCGAACACAAACAGGTGCTCGACCTCACCGATCTGCCCGAGCGGCCCGACGACCCCGTGCTCTCCGCCGCCGTCACGCAGCTGAACGAATACTTCGCCGGCGACCGGGAAGACTTCGACCTCCCGCTGTACGTCGAAGGCACCGACTTCGAACAGGACGTCTGGTGGACGCTCGACACGATCCCCTACGGTCAGACCATGAGCTACGGCGAACAGGCCACCGCCGTCGGCCGGGCCGGCGGCGCGCAAGCGGTGGGCTCCGCCAACGGTCGCAACCCGCTGGCCATCGTGCTGCCCTGCCACCGGGTCATCGGCGCCGATGGGGCGATGGTCGGGTTCGGCGGCGGCGTGCCGATCAAGCGGTGGCTGCTCGACCATGAATCCGGCACGCAGCGCCTGTTCTGAGCAAAAAACCCGCCGTTCACCTTCGGTGAATCGTTCACTTGCTGTTCACCTTGACGCGAATCGGACGTCAACTGACCTCTTTACCTTCATGAATGGAAGCGGGCGAGAGGTTCGCCCGAAACGACCCTGAGGAGGGTTCCCCCGTGAAGAACAGTGCACGCCAGATGCTTCGCCTTCTGGCAATGATGCTTGCCATCGGACTTGTCGCCGCAGCCTGCGGTGGCTCCGATTCGACCGACGTCGAAAGCGCAGCCGAATCGTCTGATGACGCAGCCGAATCGTCTGATGTCGCCGGCGAGGTCTTCATCTCCGGTTCCTCCACCGTCGAGCCCGTCTCCGTGCGTGTCGCCGAGCTGTTCGAAGATGTCGCCCCCGACGTCTTCGTCGACGTCGAAGGTCCCGGCACCGGTGACGGCTTCGAGAAGTTCTGCAACGGCGAGACCGACATCTCCAACGCCTCCCGGGCGATCAAGGACGCCGAAGCGGAGAACTGCGCCGCCGCCGGCATCGAGTACACCGAGATTCTCGTGGGCATCGATGGCATCGGCGTGATGACCAACAACAACAACTCGGTCGATTGCGTGACCTTCGAGAACCTCTTCAACCTCATCGGCCCCAACGCTGAGGGCACGACGACCTGGGCCGAGGCCGACGCCTCCCTGCCCGACGCTCCGCTCGACATCTTCGGCCCGGGTGAAGAGTCCGGCACGTTCGACTCCTTCATCGAGATCGTCATCGAGGACCTCGCCGAGGAAGCCGGTGTCGAGGCCACCACCCGTGCGGACTACAACCCGTCGGCCGACGACAACGTCATCCTCTCCGGCATCGAGAGCTCCGACACCAGCCTCGGTTGGGTCGGCTTCGCCTTCGCCGCCAACGCCCCGGTGAAGCTCCTTCAGGTGGACGGCGGCGACGGCTGCGTCGAAGCCAACGCCGAGACGATCGCCTCGAACGAGTACCCCATCTCCCGGAACCTCTACATCTACGTCAACGATGCCAAGGCCGCCGAGAACGCAGCCCTCCAGGCGTTCGTCGACTTCTACGTCGCCGATGGCCTCGACACCGCCGTGGCTGAGGTCGGCTACGTGCCGCTCACCGACGACGCCAAGGCCGAGGTGCGTGCTGCCTGGGGCTGATGCGCTGAGCATCTTCCCCACCTGAATCATCGAAACCGGGACCGTGTGGCCCACCCCTCCAACCGCACGGTCCCGGGCTTCGATGGCACCCCCGTCGAGACCACGATCTTCCAACGATCCCGATTCTCGATTCCCACCCCCCTGAAGGTAGGTTCCGACCCATGACAGACATGACGATCCGCCCGGATCGCGCACCGCTGACGGTTGACGTGCTGGCCGGGCCGGTCAGCCGCCTTCGCAAGGAGACAGCGATCCGCTGGTTCTTCTTCTCCGCCGCTCTCGTTTCGATCGGCATCTCGATTCTGATCATCTGGAGCCTGGTCAACGAGGCCTGGACCTTCATCTCCCAGGTCGACTGGAGCGTCACCTGGGGCGAGACCGGCTGGTTCCCCCGCCGAGGCCTCTACGACATGCCCACGCTGCTCGTCGCCTCGCTCATCGTCACCATCGTGGCGATGTTCGTCGCCGGCCCGCTCGGGCTCGGCTCGGCCATCTACCTGTCGGAGTATGCGAGCCGGCGCACCCGCTCGATCCTCAAGCCGGTGCTCGAGGTGCTCGCCGGAGTCCCGTCGGTCGTGCTCGGCTTCTTCGCTCTCTTCTTCATCAGCCCACAGCTCATCGAACGCATCGGACGCAACGGCTGGCTGGTGATCGGCGCGCTCATCGTGCTCACCTACGTGGCGCTGGTCGCTGGATGGGCTCGCAACCTGATGAAGCGCGAAGCCGGCACGCCGGTGTCCGTGCAGGTGCAACGCATCCTCATGCTCACCCTCCTCGTCGCCGGTGCGCTGGTTCTCGTGTGGTGGGTCAACGGTGTCGCCGAAACGGCCGACACCTTCGCCGTCAAGCGCAGCGGCCAGCTCGCCGCCGCCGCCGTCGGTGTCGGCATCCTCACCATCCCGCTGGTTGCCTCGATCGCCGAGGACGCACTCGCATCGGTTCCCCGAGAGCTCCGCGAAGCCTCCGCCGGGCTCGGTGCCCGCAAGGCCACGACCACGACCCAGGTCGTCCTTCCTGCTGCGGTGTCCGGCATTGTCGCCGCCTTCATCATCGGCATCTCCCGGGCGCTCGGCGAGACCATGGTCGTCTTCATGGCCGGTGGCGCCGCCGACGCCTCGCAGTTCACGTCCTCGCCCTTCGACGGCGGCCTCACCATGACCGCCGGCATGGCGTCGCTCGCCACTGGCACCGACTCCGTCGTCGGCGAGGGCCTCACCTTTCAGAGCCTCTATTTCGTCGGCATGGTGCTCTTCCTTCTCACCCTGTTCCTCAACGTCGTCGCCGGCCGGTTCGTGAACCGCGTCCGCGAGAAGTACTAGGAGGCGTTCGGAATGGCAATGGCAACCATTGGCAACAACGGCGCAGCTCGCCGAGTCGAAGACGAGATCTTCAAGCAAGGGCGCGACCTTCGTGGTGCCGGCTTCCGCATGGTGCTCCTGGCGGCGCTCGCCGTCAGCACACTCATCCTGATCGTCCTGCTCGTGCAGGTGCTCACCGACGGCTGGCCCGTGATCGACGAGCGCTTCGGCGACTTCTGGAGTGGCACCCTTCGCTCACGATCGTCCGACGATGCACTTGGCATCTCCCAGGGCATCGCAGGATCGTTCTGGATCGCCGTCTTCGTCGCCGTGCTCGCCTTCCCCATCGGGATCTCGGCGGCCGTGTACCTCGAGGAGTACGCCCCACGGAACTGGCTGACGTCCGTCATCGACATCGCCATCCGCAACCTCGCCGGCGTTCCCTCGGTCGTGTACGGCCTGCTCGGACTCTTCCTCTTCGTGAAGACCCGCGATGGCAACAGCTCGCTCATGGCCGGTGGCATCACGCTTGCAATTCTCGTGCTCCCCATCGTCGTCATCACCGCCGCCGAAGCGATTCGCGCCGTGCCCTCCAGCCTCAAGGAAGGCGCCTTCGGCGTCGGCGCCACCAAGTGGGACGTCATCCGGAGCCAGATCCTCCCGTTCGCCGCACCCGGCATCCTCACGGGAACACTGCTCTCGCTGTCTCGAGCGGTCGGTGAAGCCGCTCCACTCATCCTCGTCGGCGCGATCACCGGGCGCCTGGCGCCGCGTGACGGCTCCTTCTTCGGCGCTGACCAGTTCTTCGACCGCTTCACGGCGATGCCCATCGTCATCGTCGGCTGGGTGCAGCAGTCCGGTCGAGACGAGGGCTTCGCTGCGGCTGCAGGCGCAGCCATCGTCGTTCTGCTCGCGTTCGTGATCCTCATGAATTCGGGTGCGGTGCTGCTCCGCAACTACTTTGAGAAGAAGAGAGGCTGACCGATGGTCAATGTGACGCCCTCCGTACAGGACGCCCTGAAAGGCACACGAGTGGACGAAGACGCAACCACCGCGACCGACGACATCGCCATCACCGTTCCGACGGCGGCGGCCTCGTCGGGACCGCAGGATGAGCCCTCCGGCGACGACCTCGTCTTCGACGTCTCCGAGCTTTCCGTCTTCTACGGCGACTTCCGAGCCGTTCGCGACGTCAACATGAAGATCCGACGCAACGAGATCACCGCCATGATCGGTCCTTCCGGCTGCGGCAAGTCCACCGTGCTTCGGTCGTTCAACCGCATGAACGACCTCATCCCCACCGCCCGCGTCGCCGGCAACCTGCTCTACCGCGGCGTCGACCTCTACGACGAACGCGTCGACCCGGTCGAAGTTCGTCGCCGCATCGGCATGGTCTTTCAGAAGCCGAACCCGTTCCCCAAGTCGATCTACGACAACGTCGCCTACGGTCCCCGCGTCGCCGGCCGCAAGAAGGGGCTCGACGAGGTCGTCGAGTCCAGCCTGCGCAAGGCCGCACTCTGGGACGAAGTGAAGGACCGCCTGCAGGACTCGGCCATCGGCCTGTCCGGTGGCCAGCAGCAGCGACTCAGCATCGCCCGCGCCATCGCCGTCGATCCCGAGGTGCTCCTCATGGACGAGCCCTGCTCGGCCCTCGACCCCATCGCCACGGCGCGCATCGAAGAACTCATGGCCGAGATCAAGGCCGAGTACACGATCCTCATCGTGACGCACAACATGCAGCAGGCCGCCCGCGTCTCCGACCGCACCGCCTTCTTCTCCGTCGAACTCGACGAGGCCAACGACCGTCGTACCGGTCTCCTCGTGGAGTACACCGACACCGCGAAATTGTTCTCCAACCCCGACGACCAACGGACCGAGAACTACATCACCGGCCGCTTCGGCTGAGCCGCACCAACCCAAAGGCACGGGTCCACCCATGACCGAACTCCGACACAGCTTCCACGACGAACTCGACCAGATTCGAGACACCGTCGTCACGCTCGCTGCGCACGTCACCGAAGCGATCCCTCGCGCCACCGAAGCACTGATCGAAAACAACCTCGAGCTCGCACAAGAGGTCATCCGCGGCGACGACGCACTCGATCTGCTCTCCCTCGAAATCGAGGAGCGCTGCTACGCCGCCATCGCCCTCCAACAGCCGATGGCCGTCGACATGCGCACCATCGTCACGGCGATGAAGCTCAACGGCGAGTACGAGCGGTCCGGTGACCTCGCCGTCAACATCTGCAAAGGCCTGCGCCGCGTCTACGGACTGTCGCTCACACCGACGCTTCGCGGGCTCATCTCGTCGATGAGCGAAGAAGCGGTGCGCCTCACGCGGCTGTCGGTCGACGCCTACGCCGAACGCCATGCCGGGCTCGCCGCCGCGCTTCCCGACATCGACGACCGACTCGACGACTTGCAGGTGCAGTTCATCGAAGCGATCTTCGAAGCGCACAACGACGGCCAACTGTCGCTGCAGGAAACGGTGCAACTCGCGCTCATCGCCCGCTACTACGAACGCATCGGCGACCACGCCGTGAACATCGGCGAGCGGGTCATGTACATGGTGACCGGCGAATCGCCCGAGTCTGTGGGCGCCACCCGCGCCCGCAAGGCCGCGGCTGCCGCGTCCGACGACGACACGTCGACCGAAGGCGATGTCATCGATGGCGACTTCGGAGCGGAGACGGGCTGACCATGCTCCTCCTCACCACGGTGATGCTGGCGATTGCGCTGGTGGCGGTCACTGCGGTCGGTCTGCGCCAGCGATCGGAACATCTCGAGCGGGTCGTCGAACTCCTTCGATTCAGCGGCGACGACGGCTTGGCGCCGAGCACCGTCGAACAGGGACTCGATCGCCTGCAGTCGCGGGTCATGCATCCCTCCGTCCCGTCCGAGGTTTCGTTCGACCAGCTCGCCGCAGCGATGGACGAAATGCCGACCGGTGCAGTCGTGGCCGATGCCGGCGGTCAGATCGTGCTGCGCAACCGGGTCGCCAGCCCCTTCGCCGGCGGCCGCCATGGCGACGCACTCGTGGAAGCAGCGATCCAGGCTCGCCTCAAGGACGCGCTCAACGGCGACACCACCGACGAGGAGCTCCGGCTCCACGGTCCGCCCGATCGGATCCTCTTCATCGTCGGGAGCCCGCTCATCCTCAACGGGGAACTGATCGGGGCCATCGTGCTCGTCGACGACGTGACCGAACAGCATCGAATCGACTCCGTCCGACGAGACTTCGTTGCGAACGTCAGCCACGAGCTCCGGACGCCGGTTGGCGCACTGAGCCTGCTCGCCGAAACGTTGGAAGGCGAAGACGACCCCGAGATCATCCAGCGCTTCCTCGGTCGGATCCAGGACGAGACCACCCGCCTCGCACGACTGATCGACGACCTGCTCGACCTCAGCCGAATCGAAGGTGGCGTCGGCGATCGCGTCGATTCGATCGAGCTCGGGGGTGTGATCGGCGAATCCGTCGCCGCAGTTCGGGAAGCGGCGAAGCACAAGAACATCTCGGTGGCGGTCGACATCGACGCCGCTCCCATTCAGGTCCGGGGCGACCACGGACAGCTCGTCTCGGCGCTCACGAATCTGCTCGAGAACGCCGTGAAGTACACCGCCGACGGTGGCGATGTGGCCTGCCGCATGGTAAGCCACGGCCAGGAGGTTGCGGTTGCCGTCGTGGATTCCGGCGTCGGTATCCCGCAGAAGGATCACCATCGGGTGTTCGAACGCTTCTACCGGGTCGATCGGGGGCGAAGCTCCACGTCCGGCGGCACCGGCCTCGGCCTCGCCATCGTGCGCCATGTGGCCGTCAATCACGGCGGCCGGGTCGAAGTCATCTCCCAGGAAGGTGTCGGTTCCACCTTCACCATGATCCTGCCCCGGGAGACGGTCGAGCAGGAATCAGAACTGACGGAAGGCGGAGTCGCCCATGAGTGACTATTCGGTACTGGTCGTCGAGGACGAGGCAAGCTTCGCCGAGGCCCTCACCATCGGCCTGGGCCGAGAGGGGTTCGCCGTGTCGGTCGCCGGTGACGGCGCCGATGCGCTTCGCCGATTCGACGAGCTGGATCCCGATCTCGTCCTCCTCGACGTGATGCTCCCGACGATGTCGGGTATCGATGTGTGCCGGGCCATCCGGATGAAGTCCAAGGTGCCGATCATCATGGTCACCGCAAAGGGTTCCGAAGTCGACACGGTCGTCGGGCTGGAGGTCGGCGCCGACGACTACGTGACGAAGCCCTACCGACTTCGCGAGCTCGTCGCCCGTATGCGTGCGGTGCTGCGTCGATTCGAAGAAGCCAACGCCACGGCCGTGCCTGTCGGCGCCACCGTTGGCGGTCCCGTCGAGCCGATCGTCGTCGGCCCGGTTGCGGTGGACATCGACCGGCATGAGGTCAGCGTCGACGGCGAGCAGCAGTCGCTTCCGCTGAAAGAGTTCGAGTTGCTTGCGCTGCTCATGGAGAACGCCGGTCGGGTACTCACCCGCGACGTCCTCATCGATCGCATCTGGGGCTCGGACTACGTCGGCGACACGAAGACACTCGACGTCCACATCAAGCGCCTGCGCGGACGCATCGAGGACGACCCCAAGAAGCCGGTCCGCATCGTGACGATTCGCGGCCTGGGCTACAAGTACGACGACGAGGAACGCTGAGCCAACGATGACCGTGCGAGTCGGGATCAACGGATTCGGACGGATTGGCCGGCTGGTCGTACGGGGTCTTCGGGGCCGCGACGATCTGCAGCTCGTCCACGTCAACGAGCCGAAGGGTGGCGTGGAAACGGCCGCGCACCTGCTCGAGTTCGACACCGTTCACGGACGGTACGACGGCAGCGTCGCCGTCGAGGGAGGGCGGATGATCCTCGATGGAACGCCCGTCACCTTCTCGGACGAGTCGGATCCCGCAGCCATCGACTGGTCGGGCAGCGGTGTCGACATCGTGCTCGAATGCTCTGGTGCCTTCCGCACGACGGAAACGCTGACCCCCCACCTGGACGGGGGAGCATCCAAGGTGATCGTGGCCGCACCGGTGAAGAGCGACGGCGTGCTGAACATCGTCATGGGCTGCAACGACGAGCTCTACGACCCGGCCGAAGACCACATCATCACCGCCGCCTCCTGCACCACCAACTGCCTCGCCCCCGTCGTCAAGGTGCTGCACGAGCAGATCGGCATCGAGCGGGGCGCCATCACCACCATCCACGACGTCACCAACACCCAGGTCGTCGTCGACGCACCGCACAAAGACCTGCGCCGGGCCCGCTCGGCCCTGAACTCGCTGATTCCCACCTCCACCGGGTCGGCGACCGCCATCACGATGATCTACCCCGAGCTCACCGGACGGCTCAATGGTGTGGCGGTCCGGGTTCCGCTGCTCAACGCGTCGCTCACGGACGCCGTCTTCACCCTCGAGCGAGACGTGACCGCCGAGGAGATCAACGGCCTCTTCAAGGACGCGGCGAACGGCGAACTCGCCGGAATCCTCGGGTACGAGGAGCGGCCCCTCGTCTCCGCCGACTACACGAACGACACCCGCTCCGGAATCGTCGACGGCCTGTCGACCATGGTCATCGACGACCGGATGGTGAAGGTGCTCGTCTGGTACGACAACGAGTACGGCTACGCCTTCCGGATGGCCGACCTGGCCTCCCGGGTGGCCGAATTCCTCTCCGGGGCGTGAACCTCCGCAGCTACGCCCTGGTCACGGCCGGCTACTGGGCGTTCACGGTCACCGACGGCGCGCTGCGCATGCTCGTGCTGCTGCACTTCCACGACCTGGGGTACAGCCCCGTCTCGCTGGCGTTCCTGTTCCTCCTGTACGAGCTGTTCGGCGTGGTGACGAATCTTCTCGGCGGTTGGGTCGGCGCACGCACCGGCCTGAACCTGACCCTGCGCCTCGGCCTGTCACTGCAGGTCGTGGCCCTCGTGCTGCTGTCGTTCCGCGGCGAGAACTGGAGCGAAGTCGCGTCGGTCATGTTCGTGATGGGTGCGCAGGCCTTGTCGGGGGTGGCGAAGGACCTGACGAAGATGAGCAGCAAGGCGGCGGTCAAGTTCGTCGCCGACGACGGACAGGACGGCACCCTCTTCCGGTGGGTGGCGGTGCTGACCGGTTCGAAGAACGCGCTGAAGGGCATCGGGTTCTTCGTTGGAGGCCTTCTGCTCGCTCGGTTCGGCTACGAGTCGGCGCTGCGATCGATGGCGGTCGCGCTCGCCGTCGTCCTGGTCGTCATCCTCGTTCTGCTGTCGGAGAACATCGGCCAGGCGAAGCGCAAGCCGCCCTTGCGGTCGATCATGGCGAAGTCAGACGGGATCAATAGGCTCTCGTTGGCGCGGTTCTTCCTGTTCGGTTCGCGCGACATCTGGTTCGTGGTCGCGCTGCCGGTGTTTCTCGACGACGAGCTCGGCTGGGGCTACGAGGGTGTCGGCGCGTTCCTGGCGTCGTGGGTGATCGGGTACGGAATGGTGCAGGCCGCAGCGCCGAAGCTGGTGGCGACCGGCGATTGGGCGGATTCGTTCCGCTGGTTGTCGATCCTGGCGGCGGTCGCTGCGGTGATCGCCGTGATGGTCGTCGTCGACGTGGCGGTCGAGTTCGCAGTGGTCGGCGGGTTGCTGCTCTACGGCGTGGTGTTCGCGGTGAACTCGGCGATCCACTCGTACCTGATCCTGGCGCTGTCGCAGGGAGAGGACGACGTGGCCATGGATGTCGGCTTCTACTACTCGGCGAACGCCGCGGGACGCCTCGTGGGCACGCTCCTCTCCGGAGTCCTCGCCCTCGTCGGCGGCCTCCCCGCCGCCCTCTCCGGCAGCGTGGTCTTCCTCCTCCTCGCCCTCGCCACAACCACCACCCACCGCGCGCAACCCCTCACATCGGTACCAGGTACGAATCGCTAGATCCGGGGCCGCAGCGACGCGCAATCGACGAGACTCGTTGTCTTGCCGACCGTGATGCCCACCCACCGCGCGAGCTTCACCACATCGGTACCAGGTACGAATGTGGTGGGGTGGGTGCGGTGGGTGATTGTTCCTGGGCGGAATGGGGTGTGGTGCGACTACGTTGCAGGGGCTGGCGGCACCGGCGTTCCGTGACCGGTGCCCACAGTCGGCGGAGATGGAGACAACACCATGGTCAAGGTTCCTGAGGGCTATCGCAGCCGCAACGTCGAAGATCGCCGCAGCGGCTCGAGCAGCGGAGGCGGCGGCGCCGCCGACCTGCTCGGCTCAATGCTCGGCGGCAACGCCACCGGTGGCGGGCTCCTCGGCAGTCTGCTCGGCAGCGGTGCCGGCATGAGCATCCTCGGCAGCCTCGCCGGGTCACTTCTCGGCGGTGGTCGCAGCGGCGGCGGTCTCGGTTCCATCCTCGGCTCGATGCTCGGCGGCGGCGGTGGCTCCTCCGCTCCCGCGGTCTCCGACCAGCAGCGTCAAGCCGCCAACGAAGACGCCGAGATCCTCATCCGCGCCATGTGCAACGCGGCCAAGGCCGACGGCCAGATCGACCAATCCGAGATCGACGCCATCACCAGCCGACTCGGCGACATCGACGAGCACGAAGCGGCGTTCCTGCGTCGCGAGCTCCAGGCACCCCTCGACCTCGAGGCCTTCTGCGACAGCGTCCCGAGCGACCTCACCCAGCAGGCCTACGCCTTCTCGCTCCTCGGCATGAAGCTCGACACCCAGCGAGAAGCCCAATACCTCGGCGCCGTCGCCCAGGGGCTCCGCCTCGACGGCGACACCTGCAACGCCATTCACGACAAACTGCAGGCGCCCCGCATCTTCAAGTAACCGAGCGAGCCGCTCGGCTCAGTGGGACGAGCCGAGCTGGCTCGAGTCGGCCAATCGGTACAACAGCACCAACGCCGGAATCACGATGACGGCGGCGACACCCGAGGCGATCAGCAGACCGGCCAGCGTCGTCGAATTCGCCGCGCCGTCCTCGATCGTCACTGCGTCGACCAGCACCCACGGGTACTGACCGAATCCCCAACCGGCCACCACAGCAGCGACGGCGGTCGCAGCGGCCACCCGGGCGGACCGCAGCTTCCCCTGTTGCAGCAGCACGAGCGTCATCGCACCGCCGAACGCCGAGGCGATGATCAGCGGCGCACCTCGTCCGGTCAGACCGTCGGCAAGCGTCGGCGCGTCGGCCTGCAGCGGCACCACCGCAGCCAGCGCCACGGCGCCGGTGACAGCGCCGACCACGATCGCCCGCTTCCGCAGCGACTCGCGCAATTCGTCGTCGGCCCCGTGCCGACGCGCCTCCTCGGCGAGGAACACGCCGGCGAGGAACGTCGTGGTGAGCACGGCGAGGACGCCGCCGATCCACGAGGTGGGTGAGAGCCAGATGATCCCCTCGGCTCCGGTGCCGACGCGGCCGGATGCGATGGCGCCGGCGATCGTGCCCAGGAAGAACGGCGTCACGACCGAGGACAAGGCGAACGTCGACCCGGCCACCCGAGCCCAGCCGATGTCCGGCGCGTACTTGCGGAATGCGAACCCTGAACCTCGGAGCACGATGCCCAGGCCCACGAGCCAGAACGGGATGGCGAGCTCTCGCATGATCGTGCCGAACGGGCCGGGGAACCCGGTCCACAGGAACACGAGGATGAAGATGAGCCAGACGTGGTGCGCCTCCCAGACCGGACCGATGGCCCGATCGATGAGACGCCGGGTGGCCGCACCCTTGCGGGCGTCGCCGGCCACGAGGTCCCATGTGCCGCTGCCGAAGTCGGCGCCGGCGAAGACGGCGTAGAGGATGACGGCGGCGAACATGATAGCGGCGACCGCTTCGCTCATGCGGGCACCTCCCGGCGCTCGCTCCGCGCGGCGTCGAGCTCGTCCATGCTCGGCCCGTACGGCGAGGCGAGGTCGTGCTCGCCGGCGGCCCAGCGCCGAGTCATCGAGCGGAGCACCGCGCCGCCGGCCAGCCCCAGCAACGCGTAGACGACGATCATGGCGATCAGCGTCCACCAGACCCAGTTGCCGTCGGTGACGGCGTCCTCGGTGCGCATGAGGCCGTGCACGATCCACGGCTGGCGGCCGACCTCGGTGGTGATCCACCCGGTCTCCATCGCCACGATCGCCGCAGGGCCTGCAAGCACGAACGCCCGCAGCCGCCACGTGTTGCTGAAGAACTCGTCGCGGTTGCGGAACCACCCCCACGCCGACCACGCGATCAGACCGACGAGCGCCGTGCCGATGCCGACCATGATCTGAAACGAGAACCGCACGATGTTGACGGGCGGTCGCTCGTCCTCGGGGACGGCATCGAGGCCGATGATCTCGGCGTCGAACGAGTTCTGGGCGAGGAACGAACCGAGCCCCTCGATCGGCACCTCGAGCTCGCCCACCAGTTCGCCGTCGATCCATACGCCCCCGAGCACCGTGGGGACCCGCTCCTCCGTCTCGGCGAGGCCTTCGATGGCGGCGAGCTTGATCGGTTGATCGTCGGCGATTCGCTGGCCCGCGAAATGGCCGACGACCGGCTGCAACGGTGTGGCGACGGCGACGAAGGCCAGCGGCACGAGGAAGCCGAGGCGATGATGTCGGTCGTTGCGACCCTTCAGCAGCCCGACCGCGTAGATCGTTGCGATGCAGAAGCCGGCCACCATGTAGGCGGCGAGGAACATGTGCAGGAACTGGAGCAGCACGGCGTCGTTGAAGATCGCTCGAATGGGGTCCACATCGACGACGACACCGTCGACCTCGGTGAAGCCGGTGGGTGCGTTCATCCACGCATTGACCGACACGATGAAGAACGACCCGGCGATCCCGGAGATGATCATCGGCACGAGCATCAGGATGTGGGCTCGGCCAGGGAGACGCCCCCAGCCATACACGTAGATGCCGAGGAAGATGGCCTCGACGAAGAACGAGACACCCTCGAGGGCGAACGCCAGACCGATCACCTCCCCGTACTGCTCCATCAGCCCGGGCCAGAGCAGCCCCATCTCGAACGACAGGATCGTTCCGGACACGGCGCCGATGGCGAACAGCACGCCCGACACCTTCGACCAGCGCTTCGCGAGCTCGAGCGCAACGTCGTCGCCGCGCAGCCCACGACGGTGCAGAACGAAGATCATGGCCGGCATTGCCATGCCGAAACACGCAAGCACGATGTGCGCTCCGAGGGAGAGCGCCATCTGATTCCGGGCCGGGAGAAGTGCATCGGCGAGGATCAGCGAGTTGGGGCTCATGGGGCCTCCTGGCGCTCGGTTACATCTCCGATCGTACCGCTCGGCGAGCGACCGGCCGGGGCGATTTCGGTCACGGAGGATGTCCCCCGCGGCAGGGTGGGGCTGTCCCCAAGGTGAATTCTTGGCATGAGACGATGCTGTGCCCAACGATGTCGCTCGCCGTACGTATGATCAGACGTGATGACTTCATCCGAAGGCTGGGACGAACTGCGAGCACCGCGCAGCGGTGACTCCGTGGCGCCCCGAGCCGAGCGGCCCGTGTCCGGCCTCGGCAACGGTCTTCGGTTGACGCCGTTCACTCGGCTCGCCCGAGTCCACGCCCTGTCCGCCATGGGTGACGGCCTCATTGCCGTGGCGCTCGCCGGGTCCATCTTCTTCTCGATCGACCCCTCCGATGCGCGTTGGCGTGTCGCCCTCTACCTGGTCCTCACCATCGCTCCCTTTGCGGTCGTCACGCCGCTGCTCGGCCCGGTCATCGACCGGGCGAAGGGCGGTCGTCGGGGCATGATCATCGGCTCGGCTGCCGCCCGCGCCGTCGTCGCCTTCTTCATGGTCCGCCACATCGACAGCCTCCTGCTCTTCCCCGAGGCGTTCGCCATGCTCGTGCTGCAGAAGGCGTACGTCGTGTCGAAGACCGCGCTCGTGCCGGCGGTGTGTCCGCGTGAGGAAGAGCTCATCGAGGCGAATTCGAAGCTCTCCCTGCTCAGCGCGTTCGCAGGCGTTTTCGGCGGCGCGATCGGCGCTGCGCTCGTCTGGGCGTTCGGGGGCGGTGCGGCTACTGGGTTCGCCGTCGTCGTCTTCCTCGGCGCCGCCGTGATGGCCACGCAGCTGCCCCAGGTGCAGGTTGCCGCCGAGCCGGCCGACGCAACCGAGAAGCTCGAAGTGCGCGGCGCCAACATCGTGCTCGCCGCCACTGCGGTCGGCGTGCTCAAGAGCATCGTCGGGTTCACCACGTTCCTCCTCGCCTTCCATTTGCGGGCGGGCGAGGACGGCATCGACATGTCCGGCACCGGTGCCGGCATCGGCGCAGTGTTCGCCGAACGCAACGGTGGCATCGATGCGCTCGGCACGCCCGGCCCGCCGAACTGGCACTTCGGCGCCGCCGGCCTCGCCGCCGGCGTGGGAGCATTCCTCGGCGCCAAGTACGCGCCGCGCATCCGGCAGGCGGTACCGGAGGAACGGATCGTGCTCGGCGCCCTCGTGGCGGTCTCCGCCATGGCCTTCCTCGGCGCCTGGGGCGGAGGCATCAGCGGAACCGCATTGCTCGCCTTCGGCGTCGGCATCACCGGTGGTCTCGGCAAGCTCGGCTTCGACGCATTGGTGCAGCGCGACGCTCCCCGAGCCAACCATGGTCGCGTCTTCGCCAAGTTCGAGGGTCGGTTCCAGATGATGTGGGCGCTGGGCGCCTTCATCCCGGTCATCATCCCGATCGGGATTCGTCCGGGTGCGCTTCTGGTCGGCCTCGCCGCCGCATTCGCGGCGGCTTCCTACGACCTGGGTCGGCGCACCGACCGGGTCCAGAAGTCGTCCCGAGTGCGTGAGGCGCTGCGAGACCGAGTGCCCGACGGGGTCGTCTCCGGCCGTCTTGCCTTCGGTTCGCTCGGCGATCGGATACAGCCGCTCCGCAATCGAATGAAGGGACAGGCAGCAGGTTCGCCCGCCGCCCCGCCCGCGTCGTCCGTCGATCCGACCGTGGTCGCCGAGCGTCCCTCAGCACCGAATCCGGCGCCGGCTGCACCGTCGGTACGTCCGGACCTCATCGACTGGGGCGTTCCTGCGGAGCCGCAGGTGTCGTCGGGCGATGGCGTGTGGGTTGCGCCACCGGAACCCGACCTCGACTCCACCACCGAGTTCCCCACAGAGCCGACCGACGAGGGCCAGTTCCGACTCTGGGATTGATCCCGGGGCGTCAGTCGCTGTCGTCGGCCTCGTCGGCGGGACCGGGATCGTCGAGCTCGGACAGATCGAACTCTGCCGGATCGATCTCCATCTCGAACTCGATGTCCATGCGGGCCAACCAGAGGCCGGGAGCGTCCAACTCGTTCGCCGTCGGAAGGCTCTCTTCGGAATCCCACAGCCGGTTCAGGCCGGCGCTTCCGGCCCGCTCGAACACGCCGTCGGCGAAGGCCCGGCCCCGGTCGTACACGTCCTGCGTGAGCTCCAGACCGAGCAGTCGTTCGACGAAGCGATCCGACTCGGACGCGGTGACACGACGACGACGGAGCGCTTCGGTCAGCTGGCCGTAGTCGGTGATGAGGGTGGAGCCCACCTGGTCCATCACGTGGTCGACATAGCCGACGATTGCCGCCATGAGCACGGCGATTTCCGGGAGGAGCGCTTCTTGCTCCGGTGACCGCATCGCGCCGAGGAGCGCCGACGGATCGCCGAGCATCGACTGGAGCTGCTCCTGCATCTCGGCGAAATCACCCGTGGGGTTGAAGTCGAACCCGGAGAGCGAGTCGGTGAGCGCAGAGGGGTCGTTGCGGAACGCATTGGTGTAGCGACCGAGCAGCGCACTGATGCGCTGGGCGACATGGGGCACGCTCAGCACGGCGTGGTGGGCCACCTCGCTCAGCGCGATCCACATCTGCAGACCGTTCGTCTCGAGGCTCCATTCCTCGCCGAAGGCATCAAGGTTGGGGACGACCACAAGCAGTTCGTCGGACCCAGGCCGGGGCAGCGGAAGGTCGTAGGTGCCGAGCGCCTTCGAGCCGAGATGTCCGACCATCGAACCCGTGGTCATGTTCACCATCATCGGGCGCAGCGATGAGAAGAGCTGCTGGAACATCGCCATCTGCGGATCGCTGCCGAGCTCATCGTCGACGGCTGGTGTCGCCATGGCGGCTGCCAGCTGTTCCAGAACCGGCTTGTAGGCCTGCATGGACCGCTTCACCCATTCGCCCCGCGTGACAGGTGCGATGGAGACCGGCCCGCTGGTGCCCGTGCGAAGACCGGTGGCCTGAGCGATCTGGAGCTCGGCCACACGAGCGAGTTGTTCGAGCGCCATGCGCACGGTCGGGTCGACGTTCGGTTCGGTCTGTCCGCCCGACGCGATGGCGACCGCCAGTTGCGTGGCCTGATCGAGGCCTCCGCCGGCACCCGGGATGCCGCCGCTGAACAGCGACATGAAGGACGCCATCATGGCGTTCGGGTCGCCGCCCGCGCCGCCGAACAGGTTGGAGAAGTCGAAGCCCTCGGGGAGGTCGTCGTCGTCGAATGGACCGGAATCGCTCACACCGTGCATCGTAGAGGCGGAGTTGTTCGATGCGGGAGCGACCCACGAGCACGGGAGATCGAATGCGAGTCGTGGTCACGGGAGCGAGCGGTGCCGTCGGGCGCCACGTCGCCGATCGTCTCGCCGCCAACCCGGCTGTCACCGAGCTCGTCGGACTCGACCGTGCAGTCAGTTTCGGGGTGACCGCCTTCGACCTGCTGGGCGATGACCTCGGCGAGGTGCTTCGCAAGGGCGACACGATCGTGCACCTCGCAACGTCGCCGACGGGCTTCGCCGGCGAGCAGGGCGCTGCCCGCAACGACGTGGCGATGGCCGACCGCATCGTCTCTGCGGCTGCCGATGCCGGCGCCGCCCACCTCGTGCTGGCGTCGTCGGCGATGGTCTATGGCGCCTGGGCCGACAATCCGCTTCCGATCACCGAAGCAGCGCCGGTCCGCCCCAACCCGGAGTTTCGTTTTGGTGTCGTGCGCACCGAGCTCGAGCAGATGGGCGCAGCCTGGCAGGACGACACCGGCGGCGCCCTCACGGTGCTTCGGGCGGCGACCACGCTGGCCCGAGGCCGGGAGAACGGCCTCGCGAATCTGCTCCGTGACACGGCGGCGCTGCGCAACGCCGAGGGCGAGGCGCCCGCGCAGTTCCTGCACGCCGAGGACTTCGCCACCGCAGTGGAGACCGTGGTGGTGGGCCGACACGACGGTGTGTTCAACGTGGCGCCCGACGGTTGGCTGCGTCCGAACGAGGTTGCGGCGCTCCGCGGCACACCGGAGACGCCCCTGCGCGTGCCCGGATTCGTCGTGGCGATCGTGGCAGAGGGTCGGCGGCGGATGGGAGCGACAACCCATCCGGGGCTGACCCCGTACCTGCAGCATCCGTGGGTCGTGGCCAACGATCGTCTCCGGGCGCTCGGTTGGGAGCCGGAGTTCTCGAACGAAGAGGCGTACGTGGCCGGTCATCGACCGAGCCGCTTCGACGGCATCACGTCCAAGCGGCGTCAGGAGCTGGCCATGGGAGCCGCCGGCGCGCTCGTCGGCCTGAGCGGGCTCGGGCTCATTGCGCTGCTGCGGTGGTTCTGGCGGCGGTCCCGCTGATCGACGAGACCGGTCAGCGCTTGGGCTGAGCGCCGAGCGTGAGCGTGGTCACCTGACCGAGCTCGAGGTAGTCGACGTCCGCATCGGTCGCGTCCGGTCCCTCGAGGAGCGGACGTCGGACGTACCGCACCTCGACCTCCTGGCCCGGCGCCGTGTAGCTCAGCGCCGTCTGGAGATCGGAGCGTTCGACCACGTTGACCGAGTCGATACCGATGATGATGTCGCCTGCGGCGAGCCCGGCCCGAGCCGCCGGTGTCTCGCTCCACACCCGGGTGATGAGCACGCCGCCACGAACGCCGCGCTGCTCCTGCACGTCTTCGCTCAGGAATGGGGTGAGCGTGATGCCGAGCCATGGTTCGGTCTCGGTCGTGCCGGTCTCGACGAGGTCGGTGGCGATCTGGCGGGCCAGCTCGGTGGGGATCGCGTAGTTGGCGCCTTCGGCGGTGGCGACCGCCATGGCAACCACGCCGCCGTTCTCGTCGACGATCGGCGCGCCGGCCCACGAAGCGTCCAGCTCCGAGCTCAGACGAAACAGGCCAGACAGGAGGTCGCCGTTCGGAAGGGTGGCTACCTGCTCCTCGCCGACGACGTCGACCGTCTGCACGAGTGGGACGTCGTCGACCGTGTGGCCGGCGATGCCGACGAGTCGGTCCCGCAGCGCCACACTGCCGGTCGAGAAGATGGCGGGCTCGAGTTCCGGTGAAGCGATCTTCAGCACGGCCACGCCGGACACGGGGTCGGACGCCAGCACGAGGGCCGGCAGCCCGCGGCCGTCGGGGAGCACCGCCGAGATGTCTTCGGCCCCGATGAGCGAGTGGGCGGAGGCGAGAAGGAGGCCGTCGTCCCGGTAGAGGATGGCTTGTGCCATGTCGGTGGAGGTGTCGCCACCGAGGTGCAGCCCGATGACGGAACCCCGGTTCGGTTTGGAGATCTCGAACGCCCACTCGTCGAACCCGACCGGTGCGTCAGCGGCGACGATCAGCGTGCTCGGAGGGGCCACCACCCGCTCAACGATGTTCTCGATCGGCTTCTCCGGTTGATCGGAGAAGACCCAGGCCAGCCCGACGAACGCCATGCCAGCCACGAAGGACATGAGAAGCTCGGGCCAGCGGCGACCACCGGCCTTGCGGGCGGCCATGTTGGCGGCGGCCTGTTCGGCCCCGGCCTCTGCGGGATGACGCCACAGACGGTCGGGTGCCGGCATCGGCGCGCCGGAATCCGGCCCCTCGTCGTCGTACAGCTCATCTCCCACAGAGGACAATCGTAGCGACGACAACTGCTCAGCTAACCGCGCCCCATCACACCCAGAGTGGCCGGGCGACTGCGAAACGCCGGTTGGCGCGGGTCTTTGCCCCTCCACACCGCTCGGATGTGACGAAGTGCACATCCGACAATTCCGGTGCACTGCGAATGGCCGTCGAATCGAACCTGAACGAGAATGCGCATACCATGTCAGCCGTGCACCGAGCATTGCCCGCGCCCACCGGGGACACCTGGCTGGCCATCACCGACAGCGAACCCCCGATCGCAGAGGCGTACGCCTGGGCCGTCAGGCCCGACTGCGGCGCCGTGGTCCTGTTCAGCGGTACCGCACGCGATCATTCGGCGGGTCGGCCGGATGTGACCCAGCTCGCCTACGAGGCATACGAGGAGCATCTCCTCGAACGTTTCGAACGGCTCGTCGAGGAGATCCGCGCCCAGTGGCCGGAAGTTCGTAGGGTTGTGGTCATGCATCGAGTCGGAGAGGTGCCCATCGGCGAGTCCACCGTGATCGTCGTTGCGTCGTCCCCGCACCGAGATGTCGCCTTCGAAGCGGCCCGCTACGGAATCGACCGGCTCAAGGCGACGGCACCGGTCTGGAAGCGTGAAGTCTGGGCCGAGGGCGAGAGCTGGGGGCTCGACGCCCGCGAAATCGACGAGGTCGGCATCGGTAGCCCGGCCCCTGAACCCCGGAGTTCCACCACCTCATGAGCAGCCCGGTTCTCTTCCTGCTCGGCGCCGTCGCGCTGTCGTCCCTTGGTGCGATGGTGGTCTGGCTCCTCAGCCGGCCGCGCAAGGAGCGGTTCGGCTCCAGCATCGACTCGTTCAACCGAGACCTGAGCGCGTTGGCGCCGCCCGGGTCCCGGCCCACCACCCCTCCCGCCGCCAGCCCGCGGACGCCCGGACCCCGCCCCGATGCTCGAGCCCGCAACGGCGCTCCGGCCCGTCGCGCCCCCGGACCCAGCCCGCGGCCGAAGGGCTGACGCACGATGGCACGCGACCTCGCGATCGATCTCGGTACGGCCAACACGCTCGTCTACGCGCGCGGCGAGGGCATCGTGCTGAACGAGCCGTCGGTGATCGCCTTGAACTCGCAGACGAACGACGTGCTGGCGATCGGCTCCGACGCCTGGCAGATGATCGGTCGGACGCCGAGCCACATCGTCGCCGTCCGCCCGCTGCGCAAGGGCGCCATCACCGACTTCGATGTCACCCAGCGGATGATCCGTCTCGTTCTCGAACGTGTGGGCGTCAGCCGGTTCAACCGCCCCCGGGTCGTCATCTGCGTTCCGTCGGCCATCACCGCCGTTGAACGCCGGGCCGTCACCGAGGCCGCCCGACGGGCCGGTGCAAGCGACGCCCAGCTCATCGAACAACCGATCGCAGCAGCCATCGGCGCCAACCTGCCCATCAACGAACCGCTCGGCAACATGGTCGTCGATGTCGGTGGCGGAACCTCCGAGTCCGCCATCCTCTCCCTCGGTGGCGTCGTCGCGCTCGAGGCGATCCGGGTTGGATCGTTCGACATCGATGCCGCCATCCAGGCATGGGTTCGCCGCGAGTACGGAATCGCGATCGGCGAG
The DNA here is from genome assembly GCA_020628865.1 of Acidimicrobiales bacterium. Lineage (GTDB taxonomy): Bacteria > Actinomycetota > Acidimicrobiia > Acidimicrobiales > SHLQ01 > SHLQ01. Next base: position 10,235 of record JAHDEJ010000011.1, on the reverse strand, counting down.
CGCACTGCGGAGGACATCAAGCTCACCATCGGCTCGGCAGCGAAGACCCCGAACGAGGTTCGGGCCGAGGTCCGCGGGCGAGAATTGATGAGCGGCCTCCCGAAGACCATCGTGCTGTCGCCTGAAGAGATCCGCGTGGCCATCGACGAGCCGGTGTCCGCAATCGTGGACTCGGTGCTCTCGTGCATCGCCCAGGCGCCACCGGAGCTGTCGCAGGACCTCATCATGCAGGGCATCCATCTCGTCGGTGGTGGCGGCATGTTGCGCGGCCTCGACGTCCGGCTGCAGAACGAGACCAACGTCAACGTCCACATCGTCGAAACGCCGCTCGAGTGCGTCGTCCACGGTGCTGGTCGTTGCATCGAGTCCTTCGAGGCGCTCAAGGTGATGTTCCTCGGCGGTCGCCAGTGAGCGAAGCCGATCCGACCGGGCGCTGCATGTGTGGAGCGCTCCGCTTCACGGTCGACGGTCCCCTTCGCAACATCCTCCACTGCCATTGCGTCAATTGCCGCCGCGTGTCCGGGAACTTCGTGGCCAGCAGCGGCTGCGCAACCGAAGACCTGACCATCCATGGCGAAGATCACCTCCGCTGGTACGACCATGGCTATTGCCGGTACGGCTTCTGTGGCACCTGCGGGTCCTCGCTGTTCTGGCAAGGTGCAGACCACATGGATCGCACGAGCCTGCAATCGGGCTCGCTGATCGACGCCAGCGGGCTGGTGCTCGAAGGCATCTGGTTCGCCCACGAGGCCCAGCCCCACGTCATGCTCGACCCGACCGTGCCGCATCACTCGGGCAACGGTGGCACCGAGGTCTGACGGCGTGCATCTGCGGATCACCTGGAGCGGCGGAACGACGGTGTTCCACGACGGTCAAACCCCAACGGTCGGCCGGGTGCCGGAGTGCTCCGTCACGATCGCCGACCCGCAGGTGTCGCGGGCGCACCTCAGTTTCGTTCACCTCGAGGGACGGTGGACGTTCGAAGACACGTCGTCGAACGGCACGTTCATCGACGGCCAGCGGGTGACCATCGGAGCGATCGCCGGACCGATCCGCATGCGCCTCGGCGGCGTGAGCGGACCGACGCTCGAAGTCGTCCCGGTCACCGAAGCGGAGCCGGCGGCGCCGCTCGTGCCGCCCACGCTGCAGCCTCCGCCCCCTCCCGCCGCAGCCGCACCACCACCGCCTGCACCGGTGATGCCGCCTCCGGCTGCGCTCACCCCGGAACAGGACCGGATGCGACAGACCGTGCGGCTCGACGACCGGCAGCTCCGGCTCGAACTCGACGGGGAGATGCATGTCTTCAGCCCCGGCACCTCCGTCACGATCGGTCGGGATGCATCGTGCGACGTGCAGACCGACAGTCAGCTCGTCAGCGCCCAGCACTGCCGTTTCGATCATGACGGCGCCTCCTGGTGGGTCCAGGACCTGAACAGCTCGCGCGGCACCTGGATCGACGGGCGGCAGATCACCCGCAGCCGGGTCGAGGGCGCGTTCTTCGTGCTGCTCGGTGATGACGATGCAGGCGAGCCGATCCGGGTGATCACGGCTGGGGAGCATCGCAAGCCCAAGGACCGAACGGCGCTGCTGGTCGCCGGCACGGCGTTGGCGGTGGCGCTGCTGAGCGGGTTGCTGGCCGTCGTCTTCTGGCCGGACACGAGCGAGGACGACGCCGTGATCGCGGCCGTCCAGGCGCAGCTGGAAGAGCAGCGGATGACCGCCGACGAGCTTCGGGCCTCACAGGCCGAGGCCGAACGGCAACTGGCCGAAGCCCTCGCCAACGGCGGCGGCGACAACAGTGCGGGCGAGCTCCGAGCGGCCCGCCTCGCCACCGGCCTCATCTCCGTACCCGACGAGCGGGGCGACATCATCGGCACCGGTTCGGGCGCATTGGTGTCCGACGACGGCTTGGTGCTCACGAACATCCATGTCGTGTTGCCCGGGCTCGAGTTCGAGCGCACCGGCGACTCGACCTTCTCCGGGCTGACGGACCCGGATCAAGTCATCATCGCCTTCCCCAGCGAGGACGGTGGACCCGCCGATCGGTCGTACGTGGCCGAGCAGGTGGCCGCCCATCCCGCACACGATGCCGCCCTCATTCGAATCATCGAAGGACTCGACGGCGCCTCACTCGACGATCTGCCCGATCCGTTGCCGTTGGGGGAGTCGGGTGCGCTGCGGGCCGGCGACGAGATCGCCGTCGTCGGCTATCCGGGCACCGCATTCACACAACGTGTGAGCATCGCGCTCAGCAACTTCCAGAGCTTCCAGCCGTGTGTGGACGACGGCAACCCGGTGGACGTCGGATGGGGTTGCCTCCGCAACTACGACGAGGGCTACCTGAACCTTGCGGGCGAGACGCTGGAGGGCGGATCGTCCGGCGGGCCGATCCTGCGGAACGGCGAAGTCGTGGGTATTCAGCTGGGAACCTTCGGGGACCCCGGCGCCGCGAGTGCACAAAACCTCGGCGTTCCCATCGACCTCATCCGCGACGAGCTCTTCTGACGCGGTCGCTCGTATCATCACCTCATGACCTTCCCGCAACGTCGACTCCGTCGCCTGCGTCGCACCGAACCTCTCCGGCGGATGGTCGCCGAGACGACGTTGTCGGTCGACGATCTGATCGCACCGCTGTTCGTCCGCGAAGACATCACCGCACCGCAGCCGATCCATTCTCTGCCCGGCGTCGTCCAACACACGATGGACTCCCTCATCCGCGAAGCAACCGAACTGCGCGACCTCAGTGTGCCTGCGCTGATCCTCTTCGGCATCCCCGCCGAGAAGGACGAGATCGGTTCTGGCGCGTTCGACCCAGGCGGCATCGTGCAGCTCGCGCTCGGCGAGCTCCGGGAGAACCTCGGCGACACGATGGTGCTGATGGCCGACCTCTGTGTCGACGAATACACCACGCACGGACACTGCGGCATCGTCGACGATCTGGGCCAGGTGGACAACGACGCAACGCTCGAGATCTATCAGCGGGTCGCACTCGCCCAAGCCGTCGCCGGTGCCGACATCGTCGCACCGTCTGGGATGATGGACGGTCAGGTCGCGGCGATTCGTGCGGCGCTCGACACCGATGGCTTCACCGACACATCGATCCTTGCCTACGCGGCGAAGTATGCGTCCGCCTTCTACGGCCCGTTCCGAGACGCCGTCGACGTGACGATTGCCGATGGCGGCGATCGAAAGGGCTACCAACAGGATCCGCGCAACGGCCGGGAAGCGATGGAGGAGATCGCTCTCGACCTCGCCGAAGGCGCCGACATGGTGATGGTCAAGCCGGCGCTGTCCTACCTCGACATCATCCTTCGGGCCCGCCTCGAGCTGAACGTCCCGATTGCGGCGTACCACGTGTCCGGCGAGTACGCGATGCTCAAGGCCGCTGAAGCGAACGGATGGATCGACGGCGACGCAGCGGCCCTCGAGATCCTCACGTCGATCAAGCGCGCCGGCGCCGATCTGATCCTGACCTACCTCACCCGCAGCATTGCGGAGACCCTGCACGATCACCGACCCGCACTCGGTACCGGCCCTCGGGCCATCGAACCTCCACGGGCCGAACTCAACCCAGCCGGAGACGACTGATGTCCCACACCAACGACGCCCTGTTCACGCGCGGGAAGAAGGTCATGCCCGGTGGTGTGAACTCTCCCGTGCGATCGTTTCGATCGGTCGGCGGCACCCCGTACTTCGTGGATCGAGCCGACGGTGCCCATGTCTGGGACGTCGAGGGCAACCGGTACATCGACTTCGTGCAGAGTTACGGCCCCGGAATTCTCGGTCACGCCCATCCGAAGGTGATCGAGGCCGTCACGGCTGCCGCCGCCCGCGGGACGAGCTACGGCGCACCCACGCTCGGTGAAGTGGAGCTGGCCGAAGAGATCACCAGCCGCATCGATGGCCTGGAGATGCTCCGCCTGACGAGCTCCGGAACCGAAGCGGCCATGTCGGCGATTCGTCTGGCCCGCGGCGCCACGGGCCGTGACACGGTCATCAAGTTCTCCGGCTGCTACCACGGGCACACCGATTCGCTGCTCGCCGCCGGCGGCTCCGGCGTGGCCAACCAGGGCCTCTCCGGCTGCGACGGCGTTCCGGCGGGCGCGGTGGCCGACACCGTCGTCGCTCCCTTCAACGTGATCCCCGAGATCGACGACACCGTCGCAGTGGTTGCGGTCGAACCGGTTGCGGCGAACATGGGGCTGGTCGAGCCGGCTCCCGGATTTCTCCAGGGCCTGCGCGACGCGTGCGATGACGCCGGCGCCCTTCTGCTGTTCGACGAGGTCATCACCGGCTTCCGGCTGGCGCACGGCGGCGCCGTCGAGTGGTCGGGTGTCCGGCCCGACGTGTGGGCGTTCGGCAAGGTGATCGGCGGTGGGCTCCCGGTCGGTTGCTTTGGTGCCAGCGCTGAAGTGATGGACAACGTGGCCCCACTCGGCGGCGTGTATCAGGGCGGCACCCTTTCCGGGAACCCGCTGGCGACGGCGGCCGGTCTGGCCACGCTCGAGGTCCTCGACCGCGATGCCTACGTCGAGCTCGAGCGCATTGCCACGCGACTGGCCGATGGCATGCAGGCCGTCTTCGACGATGCCGGCCTCACGGCGACCGTTCCCCGGGTCGGGCCCCTGGTCGGGCTGTTCTTCGGCGACGCGGCTCCCACGAACTTCGATGAGGTCAAGGACGTCGCCGAGAACGGCATCTACCCGAAGTTCTTCCACGAGCTGCTCCAACGTGGCGTGGCCCTTGCACCCGGCGCATACGAGATTCTCTTCCCGGGTCTTGCCCACACCGACGAGATCATCGACGAATCACTCGCCGCGATGGCAGACGCCGCCGCAGCCGTCGTCGCCGGCTGACGATTCACAACGCGTTCGGGTGCGCGAGCCGCACCGGGGCGCTCGCCTAGGCTCGCTCCATGCGGAACTTGGTGCGGTGGTTTGTTGGTGCGACGTGTGTGTTGGTGGTCCTTGCCGGATGCACCGGCGACACCGACGACGACAGCACGACGCCCACCACGGAGGCGCCTGAGCAGGAGGAGCCGACGGCGACCACCGTCGCCGAGGCAGCGACCGAGGAACCAGCGGAACCCGCCGACACGGTCGACGACCTGCCACCAGCGCCCGACCCGGACCCGACGCCGCTGCCGATCGACGACGCCATCCGGACCGGCGTGCTCGACAACGGCCTGACCTGGTACGTCCGCAGCAACGACAGCCCGGGCCAGGCCGTCGCGCTGCGCCTCGTCGTACGAGCCGGTGCTCGACAGGAGGACCCGGTCGGTACCGGCGTCGCCCACTTCCTCGAACACATGATGTTCAACGGGACCGAGGCGTTCCCCGGCAACGAGCTCGACGCGGCTTTGCGCAGCATCGGCGCCCAGATCGGACCGGATTTCAACGCGTACACGAGCGACAACGAGACCGTCTATCAGCTCGGCGTGGAGGATCGTGGCGACAACGTGGACATCGCGTTCGACGTGCTGGCCGAGTGGGCCGCCCGCGCCACGATCGACCCGACAGAGGTGGCCAACGAAGCACCCGTCGTGCGTGAGGAGGCACGGCTCCGCGACGAGGGCGGCGACGGCATCATCAGCAACGCCTTCCAAGAGGCGTACTTCCTCGACACGCCGCTGGAGGGCGTGAACGTCGGCGGCACCGAGCAGACGATCAATACGATCTCGGCCGACGTGCTGCGCGCCTACTACGACACTTGGTATCGGCCGGACAACATGGCGGTGATCGCCGTCGGCGACCGCAGCCTCGACGACCTCGAGGAGATGATCGTCGATCGCTTCTCCGACCTCGAAGCCCGCGGCACGAGCCCCGACCCGGGCGAGGTCGACTTCGACCTTCGGGTCGATCCGCTCGTCGACGTGGTCATCGAACCCACCTTCGGGGATTCGTTCGTCAGCGTCGACTACCCATTCCAGAATTGGGATCTCGGCACTCGTGACGGCACCCGGCTGCTCTTCATGGAGTTCGCACTCGGGCAGATGATGAGCCAGCGTCTGAACGACGGCATCAGCGCCGGCCGGGTCGACCTTCGCACGGCGTCGGCCGGTCGGTTCTGGCAGACACGACATCTTCAGTACATGGGCTTCAACGTCGATGCGGTCGATCTGGTGGCGGGAACCGAGGCGTTGATGACGGAGATCGAAGGCACGATTCGCAACGGCTTCACGCAGGACGAGATGGACCGGGTGCTGGAAGGGTTCCGAGCGGGACTGGAGCAGCAACGGGCCACGCAGGACACGACGCAGGATGCGGCCTTCGCCGATGCCATGGTCGAGCACTTCCTCGAAGGCACCGACCTGCAGAGCATCGACGACTCGGTCGACATGGGTCTCGAAATTCTCGACGAACTCACACTGCAGGAGATGAACGACCACTGGACATGGGCGATGCGGTCGACGGCGCCAATCGTTCTCGTCGTGGGACCGGACGCCGAACGCGTGGGCGAGGCCAGCGATCATCTCGCTGCCGTGGAGCGGGCGAGCCAGGCCGAGATCGGTTCCGTGGACGACGATCTCGAAGCCGTCGACGTGCTCTTCCCAACGCCTGAACCGGTGGAGGAGGAACGTCGAAGCGATCTCGAGCTCAACGACGGCATCCGGCTCGAATTCGCCAACGGCATGCGGGTGTTGTTCCGCGAATCGGACATCTCAGCGGGGGAGGTGAGCGTGGTGTCGGAGTCGCCCGGCGGTCGCGGTGCGCTCTCCGATGACGACGGCGCCGTCATCACCACGGCCGTGGCGGCCGCCGCCGACAGCGGCATCGGCGAATGGAACGCCGTGCAGGTGCGGCGCCACCTGAGCGATCTCAACGTGTTCGTGTCGCCGTACGTGAGCGATGTCGGCGAAGGCTTCAGTGGGTCGGCGTCGCCCGAGGATCTCGAAGCGTTGTTCCAGCTGATCCACGGTTGGGTCATGGCGCCGATGGTCGAGGAGGTGCCGCTCGAGCAACAGGTCCAATTCGTTCGCGACGATCTTGCGTTTGCGGAGCTCGATGCCGCGTTCGCCGCCGACATCGCCGTCGCCGACGCCCGAACCGGTGGCGGCGGATTCGCGTTTCTTCCGACTGAGACCCAACTCGAGGCGCTGGATCCGACGGCCGCGCTCGAACTGTTCGAATCCCGCTTCCAAGCCCTTGACGATCACACGATCGTGATCGTCGGCGACGTGGACGAAGATCGCATCGTCGAGCTCTCCCGGACGTGGATCGGCAGTTTGCCGGCAGCCTCCGCCGAGACTGCGACGGTGCCGGAACCGCCCGGGCCGATCCAGCTCGATCTGTCGATCGGCGCCGGCACACAGTCGGGGGCCTACCGCTACCTGTCGACGGGAACCGCCGACGAGACGATCCGGAACCGGGTGCTGGCCGAACTGGCCAACAGCCTCCTGAACGATCGGCTCTTCACCGTGATTCGGGAACGCCTGGGCGCGACCTACGGAGGCTCGGCCTTCGTCAGCTTCGAGGAACCCGGCGACGGTGCCGAGCTGTATGTCTCCGTCGACGGTGACCCGTCACGCATCGTCGAAATCGATGATGCAATCGAAGCAGAGCTCGCCGCAATCGTTGGCGGCGCCATCGATCCGGCCGACTTCGCCGAGGCGCGCGCGGTGCTCGAGAGTCGCTACAACTTCATCAACAACGGGTTCTACATCGAGTCGCTCTTCGACGAGGCGGCCGGCGATCCGGCCCGAATCGTTGACCGACGTCGGCAGGTGGACGTGTTGCAGACGCTCGAGCCGGCCGATCTCCAGCAGTTCATGGCAGCCATCGTCACCGACGACGTGATCGAGGTTCGCAACGGCCGGTAGCGGCCTGGCCGCTCAAGTGCATCCGTACGCCTCATAAGGGGAGCGGGATCGCGCCGGTGCCCAACCGGACCGCCCAGATGGCGAGGGCAAGGCCAATGTTGGCGATCAGGAATTCGTTGCTCCACCGGTGCCAGAACGACATGGCGGCATCGGGGGCAGCCGCAACCCAGCCGGCGAGAACGGTCGCCTGGGCCATGACCAGCAGGGCCCACGGGTTCAGCGCGAACGCGCCGGCGACGTCGGCCCGGACGATGGAGCGAACCGCTCGGGTGCCGCCGCATCCCGGACACCAGCCGCCCGTGGCGAGCCGGAATGGGCACAGCACCTGACCCTCTTCGTCACCGGCCGGTGACAGCGCGGCAACGACGCAGACGCCGGCAAGTGCAATCGAAGGGAAGGCCCGATGGGCCCGAACCCGGTGCGAGACCGGAGCGTCAGCCCTCGAGAGCAGCAAGGGCCTCTCGAGCCGGGGCGATCCAGCTGGCGACATCGTCGGCGGTGAGCGAGGCACCCTCGAACGACTCGGGCAGCTCGATTTCGCCGGTCTCGATGAGCTCGTTGAGCACGGGGACGAGTTCGAGGTCGCGTTCGCCGCCGAACTCGTCGTTGTGGAACTGGGTACGCACGTACAGGGCGACCGAGAGGATCTCTTCGGCGGTCAGCGAGTTGGCGCCTTCGGAGCCGAAGCCAGGCATCTGGCCGGCGACTGCACGGGGACGCTCGGAGTCGGCGGAGGTGTAGTTGTTGCCGGTGCCGACGATGGCCGAACCACGGGCGATCCAGACGACATTGTCCTCGAGTGACGTGAACGAGATGTGCACTTCGCCGTCGGCGAGCGCCGGGCCGATGCCGCCGCCACCTTCGCCACCGTGACAGCCCGAGCAACCGGACTCGACGTAGAGCTCTTCGCCGTGGCCGAGGAGGCCGGTGAGGCCCTGGGGGACACGCTCGAGCGTGCCGACGTACATCATCGCCCAGAACGGGAGGGTGAGAAGCACCGGCACGATCCAGAACGGCATCTTCTTGCGATCGTTGGCCTGCTGGACGTAGGGGGCGATCGGAGCCTCGGGCTCCGGTTCGGGGGCCACGTCGGGAACCGCGGCTGCGGCGACGGGGGCAGCCGCCGGGGCGGCTTCGACCGCGGTGCCGGCGTCGGAAGCGTCAGCAGGAGGAGCCTCGCCCGAGAGCGCGGCCTTCCGCTCCTTGGAGCGCTTCAGGAGGTGTTCTGGGATTTCGGTCAACGGGACCCTCTTCTTCGCGCTGGGATACAGCTGTTCCGTCGATGCATGTTACGGCCCGTTTGACGAGCCGCCACGCGTTCACCATCGGCACGCTCGCCGACAACTGAAACGTAAGTGTACGTCGACCCGCTGAGCGTATTGGCGGACCGCTGGCGCTGACCACCCGAGTCGCGCTTCTTTGTTGTGACGTTTGTGGGACTGCGGGTGCAATCTCCACGTCGCGCGGCCGATTCTGCTGCGTTCAGCATGGATGCCATGGGCCAACACCGTCCGTAAGACAGATGAATTCTGTTCCCGGAGGCTCCGCGCGCGGGTTGGTGTGACGACTTGGTGACGTAGGGTTGACAGTTGTCACGTCGGTGGGGCCCCTGCCGATGTGGAGGACAGAAATGTGTCGTGATAAACCGCACTCAGACCCCGGGTTCGTGTGCAGACATCACTACACTTGTGATTGCGTTCACGAGCTGAGGCAGCTGTTTCAGCCCGGGACATGGAAGACTGGCCAGACCGAGGTCGAACGAGGAGAGCACGGGCAGGAATGGTTGAGTTCGTAGTTTCACTTGTGGTGACGGGCCTATTGATGGCCGTGTACCACTGGTACGCCGCCAAGGCGCCACTCGACAAGCAGATGACGTGGGGCGAAGCAATGCTCGCCGGCACCTACGTGTTTCTCGTCTTCTTCTGGGTCTACGGCGTGGTTCCCCACTTCTGGCTCGAATGGGCCGACAAGGGCCTCAGCTGGCGTGCCGACCGCTTCTTCCAGGGGCCGTCGTTCGGCATCTTCGAAAATGATGCCGGCGAGAGCATCGGCATCCTGGCCGACCAGAACAGCGGCGGGTTCGTGCCGCTGACGATTCCGTACCTCGTCCTGCGAGACATCATCGCCGTGCTGATCCACGTGGTCTTCCTCGGCGCCAACATCTGGTACTGGATCCACTGGCAGACCCGCAAGAGCCGTGCCGACGAGGCCGCCAAGGCCACCGAGGCACCGTCCGAGTTCGGGCGTCCGCTCATTCGTGAGGGAGTTCGATAGGTGTCCGTCACCGACGCCAACCCCCCGATGCCCGAATTCCGGGACGACTACGTCCTCCAGGAAGTCGACGCGGCCTGGTTGTCCGCCGCGGTCAAGCCCAAGCAGTTCATCCACATCGATCAGTCCGAGTGCATCATGTGCG
>JAHDEJ010000068.1 GCA_020628865.1 Acidimicrobiales bacterium | reverse complement strand
TCTCGAGGTAGTAGAGCCCGCAGATCCGGTTGCCGTTGCCCTCGGCCACACGCACCGCGTGGGCGACCGATGCCGCCACCGGTTCGGTGGCGCCATGGGCGACGAGCGCTGCGGCACTCGTCGACTCGATTGCGTCCAGTGAAACCTGTTCCATGACATCCCCTTCGGTCGGCGCCACGACGATAGCGAAGGACGGTCGTCCAGCTCGCAGCCGAGCCGCCCGATCCGGCACGCCACCGTCCCGCCATGGTGAACTCGGTGGAGCCGAGCACGATTGAGGGGCGGTTTCCTTGCACACCACGACCATGGCCGTTTCGATCGAGGGGCAACCCATCGGTTCCCGCTCCCTCCCGGCAGGCGTCGACGTCGGATGGATGCTCTCGATCGATCGCTCGAACGTGGCGTACCCTGTTCGGTCCGTCGACGCGGATGCCGAACCCCCGGTCGTCGAGCTCGGTGGGCCGGAGTTCTCGCCGGGAACGGGAGTGGTGGACGGGGGCGTCGCGTTGGCGACGACCGAGTTCATTTCCTCGACTGGTGGCGGCCGTATCGCCATCCACGATTTCGGTGGCACGGGACCCGACCTGCTCGTCTGCCATGCCACTGGCTTCCACGGGATGGCTTATGCGCCGTTCGCTGCGGCGTTGTCGGCTCACCATCGGGTGTGGGCCATGGATTTTCGCGGGCATGGCGCAGCCGATGATCCGGCGGCCGGAGACTTCGGCTGGACCGGCATGGCCGAGGACGTGTTGTCCGTCGTGGATCACCTCGGCGTGGGACCGATGCTCGGTGTCGGCCATTCGATGGGTGGCGCATCAATCCTTACCGCTGAGTTGTTGCGCCCCGGCACGTTCCGAGCGGTGTACCTGTACGAGCCGGTGGTGCTGCCATTCGTCGAACCGGCCGATGGGAGCGGAAGTGCGTTCATGGCTGATGTGGCCCGTTCCCGTCGGGCCGAGTTCGACTCGCGCCAGGCCGTGTTCGAACGGTACGGGTCGCGCCCGCCCCTGGGGACGCTTCGCGCCGATGCCCTGGCCTCCTACGTCGAGCATGGCTTCGTGGACCATGGTGATGGGGTTCGCCTTGCCTGCACTCCCGAAGCAGAGGCAGCGACCTTCGCTGCGCCCGACAAGCGCACCGTGACTGACGTGGCCGGCGTGGATCTGCCGGTCTGTGTGGGGATTGGTGGGGTCGACGCCGACGGCGGGCCGGCGATGATGGCGGAGCCACTGATCGCTGCCGTCGGTGGTGCAGCGCGGGATGCGCACGAGGAGCTGGGTCACTTCGGTCCGCTGCAGGATCCGGATCGGACGGCACGGTCGGCGTTGAAGTTCTTCGCCAAGTTCACGCAGGGGCAGGCAAATACTCCGGGGTAACGTCCCTCACCGGTGCGGACCTGCCACGCTGTTGGGGTGAGTGCCGGTTTCCCCCTCCCCACCACCGCCGAAACGAAGGCGGTCATTCCCGATCACTGCTTCGAACGGATCCTCTGGCGATCTGCGCTCTACGCACTGATGTCGCTCGTGCTCACGGTTGGGACCGGCGTGTTGGCTTGGCAGTTCCTGCCGTTGGAGTGGGCGTGGACGCCGGCGTGGATTGCGTATGCCGTCGTCGTCGGCACGTTCTCGACCGGGTTGTGGGTCGTGGCCCACGAGTGCGGCCACCGGGCGTTTTCGAAGGGGACCCGCCTGCAGGACACGGTCGGCTTCATCCTCCACAGCGCGCTCTTGGTCCCGTATTTCAGCTGGCAGCGGAGCCATGCGATCCACCACGGCAAGACGAACCATCTGACCGAAGGGGAGACGCACGTCCCCAAGCGGTTCGGTACCCGACAGGGAAAGCGGGCGCTCGCCGTTCGTGCCCGCATCGGCCCCCGCACGCACGGCGTGCTCACCATCCTCGGTCGGCTCGTGGCCGGCTGGCCGCTGTACTTGCTCATTGGTGCAACCGGCGGCCCCGAGCGCGGTCTGACGAATCACTTCTGGCCTTCGAAGCCGTTCTCGAATGCGCTGTTCCCGAACCGGTGGGCGCGGAAGGTGCGGTGGTCGGCGGCCGGCGTGCTGGCCACGATGGCGCTGCTCGCCTGGTGGGCGGTGGCGGCGGGGTCGTTCTGGCCGGTGCTGGCGCTCTACGGCGGTCCGTACCTGGTGTGCAACATGTGGCTGGTTGCGTACACGTGGCTGCAGCACACCGACGAGGACATCCCGCACTACGCGGAGGACGACTGGTCCTTCGTTCGGGGCGCGTTCTGTTCGGTGGACCGCCCGTACGGACGTCTGATCGACCTTCTGCATCACCGGATCGGGTCCACGCACGTTGCCCATCACCTCGATGCGAAGATCCCGCACTATCACGCGGCCGCCGCGACCACGGCAATCGCGAACGCCTTTCCCCACCTGTACCGCTACGACCCGACGCCGGTCCCGAAGGCACTGTGGCGAGTCGCGAAGAACTGTCATGTCGTCGCTCCTGCGTCGGACGGTTGGCAATTCACCGAGTCGGGAGAGCCAGAGCTCGAGCGAGCCGCCTGATCGCACGCCTCAACCCCGGTCCGGTTGCGACCGATTGGGAGGCATGCACAGAACACTCGTTCAGGTCGTGAAGATGCGTATGGGGGATCTCCTCGTGGGCGACGTGATCAACAAGAACCCGGACGACCCGCGTGGTTGGTTCACCGTGCACGAGCTGCAGGAGCTGCCGAACAACGGTCTTGCGGTGCTCGCATCGACCTCGAAGAACAGCATCAACGGTTCGCCTGACGACATCGTTGGCGTGCAGGTTCGCCAGACGGTGGAACTTCCCGAGACGCAGATGTATCGGGACTCGCTCGCTGCGGAAGCAGAAGCTGCGGCGATGGCCCAGGCGGAAGCCGCAGCGGCTGCCGCTCCGGCGCAGGCGCCAAGCGCGCCGCAGCCCGACGTGGCACCTCCGGCCGCCGCCTGATCCTCAGCGTGCGGGTGCGACGCGCTCGCGGAGTTGGTTGAGGGTCTCGCACCCGGTCTGGTGCATCACGTTGACGAGGCCGTCCTGGAGCACGTCGTAGGCGTGTCCGGCGCCGGTCTCACCGAACGCGGCCAGGCCGAACATGAAGGCGCGCCCACAGAAGGCGAAGTCGGCGCCGAGTGCGATGGCTCGGGCCACGTCGAGCCCGTCACGAATGCCGCTGTCGAAGAGCACGGGCACCGACCCGTTGAGCCGTTCGACGATTGGTGGAAGCGCGTCGATGGCGGCGATCGAACCGTCCAGCTGACGTCCACCGTGGTTGGAGACCTGCACGGCGTCGGCACCGGTGTCGACGCACCGCTGTGCGTCGTCGGGGTCGAGGATGCCCTTGACGATGATTGGGCCGTCCCACCGTTCCCGAACTTCGGCGAGGTAGTCGTAGGAGAGCGTGCCGCCGAGGTTGGCGCCGACGAAGCCGGCGGCGTTCTTGAGGCTGGCGGCATCGATGTACTTCTCGATCGTACGGAACCGGGGCACGCCGTTCTGCAACACGCCGATGGTCCAGGCCGGCCGCCGCACCGAATCGAAGATGAGGCGGGGCCCGATGGCCGGCGGCATCCGGATGCGAGCCTTGCGCTGCCGCTCGCGGCGGCTGGCGGCCGGAACGTCGGCGGTGACGACGAGTGCGGAGAAGCCTGCGGTCTGCACCCGTTCGAGGAGGTCGTCGCGGATGGTGGCATCCCGGGGTGGGTAGAGCTGGAACCAGCCGTTGGGTCCGGCGATCGGTCCGATGGTCTCGGGTGATTGGGTGCCGACGGTGCTCAGCACGTAGGGAATGTTGCGTGAGACGGCGGTCTGCGCAAGTGCTTCGTCGGCGCCCGGCCAGATCATGCCGGTGAGTCCGACGGGTGCAACGCCGATCGGTGAGGTGTACGAGCGGCCGAACAGTTCGGTCGTCGTGTCGGGCTGGAGCAGGCCCTTCATCATCTGCGGCGTGAGCCGAACGCGGCGCATCGCCTCGAGGTTGAGGTCGCGGGCTTCCTCGGATCCGGTGCCGCTGTCCAGGTACTCCCAGGCGAAGTGGGGGATCCGGCGTTTCGCTCGTCGTTCCAGATCGTGGATCGACGGATGTGTGTCCATCAGGTTCGCCATTGCACCAGCGTGCGTCCTGCGTCGTGGAATCGGCAAGCCCGCGGTGCAACTCTGCTTCAGTCGGGCGGTGGCTGGACCTCGACCCACGGCGTGGCCGGTGCGCCGTGTTCGGCCAGGTGCTGCAGCAGCGGGATGAGGCAGCGGGGATGGTGGGGCTCGTCGAGGTCCTCGAGGTCGCGCACCGTGAGCCAGCGGAGCTCGCGGATCGCGTCGACTTCCAGCTGTTCCCAGTGCTGGGGATTCGGCTCGAATCGTACGGGAACGGTCACGGCAAACACCTGCTCGACCTGGTGCACCCATCGGCCTCCGAAGGGAAAGGTGCCGTCGCGTTCGAGCACGACCGGGCCGAGTTCGTCGGGTTCGACCCGGAGCCCGACCTCCTCCCACAGCTCGCGGCAGGTGCCGTCCTCCAGCGTCTCGCCGTCGTCGAGCCCGCCGCCGGGCGTCCACCAGAATCCACCTCGGCCCGGGTCCGCCGGGTCGATGCCCCGGATCATCAGGACGGCGCCGTCGGCGATCACGAGCGCCCGGCCAGCCCGCCGCTCGAGGATGGGAGCGCCGTCGGGTCCGGTTGCCGGCATGGATGTGGAGCCTGTCACTCCGGCGAGGCTACCTCCGGGGCGGGCCCGCGGTTAGCGTGGCCAAATGAAGCTGTCGCAGGGAACTCCGATGGTCGCAATCCCGGGGCCTTCGGTCCTGCCGGATGCGGTTCGCACGGCCATGGCCCGACCCATGCCGAACATCTACGACGGCTACCTCGTCGAGTTGTGCTTCGAGGTGCTCGAACGGTTGAAGGGCATCGCACGGACCGACGGTCAGTCGTTCATGATCGCGTCGAACGGGCATGGCGCCTGGCAGATGGCGATTGCAAACACGATGCTTCCGGGAGACCGGGTTCTCGCATTGGAGTCGGGCCGGTTCGCCATCATCTGGGGCGAGTACGCGGCGATGGCCGGTGTGGAGACCGAGGTGATCCCCGGGGACTTCCATTCGCCGGTGGACATCGAGGCCATGACGGCCCGACTGGAAGCGGACGATGGTTCGATTCGCGCCATTCTCATGTCGCACACGGACACGAGCAGTTCGGTGCGCAACGACGTTGCCGCCGTGCGGGCGGCCATCGACAGCGTCGGCCACGATGCGCTGCTCATGGTCGATTGCATTGCGTCGCTCGGCTGCGATCCCTACGAGATGGATGCGTGGGGCGTGGATCTCACGATCTCCGCGTCGCAGAAGGGCATGATGTGCCCGCCGGGGTTGGGTCTGGTGTGGGCCAATGAGCGGACGATGAACGTGTTGGACACGGATCGGCCCCGGGTGGGCTACGTGGACTGGCACCTCCGGAAGGATCCGGAGTTCTTCTACGAGATTTTTGCGGGCACGCCACCGGTTGCACACATCCATGCGTTGGCCACGGCGCTGGACCTGATCGACGAGGAGGGCGGGCTGGATGCGGTCTGGGCCCGCCATGCGGTGTTGGCGGACGGGGTGCGCGCCGCGGTCGAGGCCTGGTCGACGCCCGGCGGAATCTCGCTCAACATCCCGGATCCCGCGTATCGCTCGAACGCGGTGACGACGATTCGTACGGGCTCGATGAATGCGACCGACCTTCGGCGTCGGTGCGAGGCACAGTCCGGATTGACGCTGGGCATCGGCTTCGCGGTCGAGCCGGACCACAGCTTCCGCATCGGCCACATGGGTTGGCTGAATCCGCCGATGATCCTCGGCACGCTGGCGACCATCGAGGCAACCCTGCACTCGATGGGTGCACCCATCGGCGGGTCCGGCGTTGCGGCAGCGGCAGAGACCATCGGCGCAGCGCTGGGCTGAGCTCAGCCGGTGGCGTCGCTGCCGCGCTGGATGATCTCGACTTCGAGACGAACGATGAGGCCGTCGGTGTCGAACTCGTAGGTGTCGCGACCCTGGACCGGGGCCGGGAAGGCCGAGCTGCGGCACTCCCACGTGGACGTGGCCTGCGATCCCTGCACCTCGACGGATCGGACGTCGAGTTCCATGTCGGGGAGCGGCGCCTCCCACCCGCTTCGGAGCCGGGCGAGAATGGCCGCCTTGCCTTCGGCCGGCTCGGCGCCGCCGCTGAATGGTTCGATGTACACGGCGTCGTCGGCGAAGAGGGCCATCATGTCGGTCTCGGCCTCGCGGCCCTGACGCATGGCGGCGAAGTAGCGGTCGATGGTGGCTTGCGGGTCGACTTCGGGGGCGGTCATGGGGTCGATGCTACGTTTTTGCGATGATCGGTGACGAGCAGCGAGCAGCCGTGGATGCGCTGTTGCGCGACGTTCGCAACGATCCGACGAGATTGCCGATCGAGTCGATTTCGGCGGTGCGTTCGGCCGGCGTCGAGGTCTCCGTCCA
>JAHDEJ010000010.1:111590-139142 GCA_020628865.1 Acidimicrobiales bacterium | reverse complement strand
CGTGTGCCCGCCGCCTGGTCGTCGTTGATCCGTGTGGCGACGAGGGTGGCGATGGCGAAGAGCACGACCGAGGCCCACATGGCCTGCTGATAGGCATCGATCCGATCGGCACCGCCGGTCGCATCACCCAACCCGGCGGCCAGTACCGCAGAGGCGATCGCCACGCCGAGGGCCGGGGAGAACTGTCGGGTGGTGTTGAGAATCGCCGTCGCCCGAGGAAGGTCCTGCTGGGAGATCGTTGCGTACGCTGCGGTCTGGAGCGGAACGAACACCAGACCGACGCCGCAGCCTCGGACGAAGAGGATGACGCCGAACAGCAGGATCGAAGCGTCCGGAGGCACCTGGGTCATTGCGATGCCCGACACGACCCCGAGCACACAGCCGGCGACCAGCAACCGACGCGGACCGAAGCGGTCGTAGAGGACCCGGCCGACGACCTGACTCATGATGAGAATGCCGATCGGTTGTGGGAGCAGCGCAAACCCGGCCTCGAGCGGGCTGTACCCACCCTCGTTCTGGACGAACTGGGGCACCAGGAAAATCAGGGCGAGGAAGCCGGCGTAGAGCGGCACGGTCAACAGGTTGGCAACACCGAAGAGTCGGTCCTGCAGCAATCGGAGCGGGAGCAGCGGGTTGGGCTGCCGGAGCTCGACCACGACGAGCGCGACGGCCAGCGCAGCACCGACAAGAAGACTGAGCACGATCACTGCAGACGTCCAGCCGCGCTCGGTGCCCCGGGACACGCCGAAGATCAGCAACCCGATGGATGAAGCGGCGAGGAAGAACCCGGTGAGGTCGAATGGTTCCCCGGGTCGGGCCTCGTCCCGACGCAACCACAGCACGGCCATCGCTGTGGCCACGATGCCGATCGGTACGTTCACGTAGAAGATCCATCGCCAGCTCGTGACCTCGAGGATGGCGCCGCCGACGATCGGGCCGAGCGCCGGCGCGATCACCACCACGGTCACGACCTTGCGAGCGGCGATCGCCCGTTCCTCCAACGGGAACGCGCCGAAGATCAGTGCACTCCCGATCGGTGCGAGCGCACCGGCGAAGCCGCCCTGCAGCGCTCGGAAGGCAATCAACTGATTGAGCGTCTGCGCGGCGCCACACAGCGCCGACGCCACCACGAACCCGACCAGGGCAACCACGAAGGTCTGCTTCAGTCCGAAGCGGTCGCCGAACCAACCGGCCGAAGCCGTCATCACGGCGAGCGCGAGCGAGAAGGACAAGACCGTCCAGTCGACCGCCGTCACCTCGACGTCGAACTCCTCGGCCAGGGTCGGCAGGGCAACGTTGATGATGGTTGCGTCCATGACCTGCATGAAAAGTGCCGCCATGTACACCCGGGCGACACGATTCTTGTAGCCCGCGGTTGCTGTCACCCGGTCGACGCTATCGCTGAGCGCCGCACGTGCCAGAGTGGGGCATGCAAGAACTCAGGGGGAAGGCCGCCGTCGTCACCGGCGCGGCCAGCGGGATGGGCCTCGCATTCAGCCAGCGGTTTGCTGCCGCGGGAATGCACGTCGTCATGGCCGACATCGAAGAGCCTCCGCTGCTCGACGCAGCAGCGGAACTCCGGGCAACGGGCGCACGCGTCCACGCCGTCCGATTCGATGCCTCGTCGGCCGTCGACAACCAGCGACTGCTCGACGAGACGATCGAGCACTTCGGCGCCGCCAACGTCGTCTGTCTCAACGCCGGTGTCGCCAACTTCGGCTCGATGCTCGAACAGACGGCGGCGGACTGGGACTGGTGTCTCGGCGTGAATCTGCTGGGCGTCGGCTATGGCGTGAGCGTCTTCGCCCCGCACCTCGTCGCCCATGGCGACGGCCATGTCGTCGTGACCGCGTCGGTGGCCGGCCACACCACTTCGCCCCGGCTCGGTATCTACAACGCATCGAAGCACGGCGCTGTGGCTGTGGCCGAAACGCTGCACCGCGAGTTGCTGGCGGAGGGCTCGACCGTTGGGGTCACGTGTCTGTGCCCCGGCATCATCAATACGAAGATCCTCGAGTCGGAACGCAACCGCCCCGAGACGCTGCAGGCACCGGGAATGGAGGTCGAGGCGACACCTGAAGAGGCGGAGCGTCGCGCGCTGCTGACCGAAGTCTTCGCAGCCGCCCGCCCGCCCGAGGACGTGGCGGACATGGTGCACGATGCCGTGTTGTCCGGGCAGTTCTGGCTGTTCACCGACCACGATTTCGATGCGCCCATCGCCGAGCGTCATCAGGAGATCCAGACACGCACGAATCCCACGGTGGCGAACCCGTTGGTCGACCTCGACGGTGACGACGCGTGAGCGCACCCGATGTCGATGTTCTGGTCATCGGAGCCGGAATCTCGGGAATCGCAGCTGCGCATCATCTGCAGGAGCAGTGTCCGGATCGCACCTTCACGATCCTCGAAGGCCGGTCCGACATCGGTGGGACCTGGGACCTGTTCCGCTATCCGGGCGTCCGGTCGGACAGCGACATGCACACCCTCGGTTTCAGCTTCAAACCCTGGACCGCGGCCAAGTCGATCGCCGACGGCCCCGCCATTCTCGAGTACCTGCGGGAAGCGGTGGCGGAGGACGAGCTCGAGCCCCACATCCGGTTCGAGCATCAGGTGCGTTCAGCGTCGTGGTCGTCGAGCGAGGCACGGTGGACGGTTGCCGTCGACACGCCCGACGGGCCGACGACGCTGAGCGGCGCGTTCCTGTTCATGTGCGCCGGTTACTACAGCTACCGCGGCGGCTACACGCCGGAGTTCGAGGGGCGCGACGACTTCACCGGTCAGATCATTCACCCGCAACAGTGGCCAGAAGACTTCGACCCCTCCGGCAAACGGATCGTCGTGATCGGGTCCGGGGCCACGGCCGTCACGCTCGTGCCGGCACTCGCCGCCGACGCTGCACACGTGACGATGCTGCAGCGTTCACCCACCTGGATGGCCACCCGACCCGACGAAGACAAGCTCGCCAACGGGCTCCGAAGGATCCTGCCGGACATGCTCGCCTACCGGATCACGCGTCGGAAGAACATCGTGTTCCAGCAGAAGACCTACGAGAAGACCCGCACCGACCCGGCGATGGTACGGGAACGGCTGCGCACCATGGTCGCCGAAGAGCTGCCACCACACGTCGACATCGACGAACACTTCACGCCGTCCTACGACCCGTGGGACCAGCGACTCTGTCTCGTCCCGAACGGCGACCTGTTCGCTGCGCTCCGGGCGAAAACGGCCAGCGTCGTCACCCAGACGATCGACCGGTTCACGTCAACCGGAATTCAGCTCTCCGACGGCGACCACCTCGAAGCCGACGTGATCGTCACGGCGACCGGGCTGCAACTCGTCACCCTCGGCGAAATGGACTTCGACGTCGACGGCGAGGCGGTCGATTTCGCCCAGACGTACACGTACAAGGGTCTGGCGTACTCCGATGTGCCGAACCTGGTGAGCACCTTCGGCTACATCAACGCGTCGTGGACGCTGCGCGCCGACCTCACCAGCAACTACGTCTGCCGCCTGCTCAACCACCTGCGCGCCACCGGCACGCGGCAGTGCACCCCGCGGCTGCGCCCTGTCGATGCAAACATGGAGCCACGGCCATGGATCGAGGACTTCTCTTCGGGGTACATGCAGCGGATGATGCCGCTGCTGCCCAAGCAGGGAGACCACGACCCGTGGACGAACCCACAGAATCTGGCCCGAGACCGGGCCGCCATCCGCGATGCGCCGATCGACGACGGCGTCATGCGCTTCACCTGAACCCGGAGGATCGATGATCACACAGGCACCATTCGGACGGACGGGCCACGGCAGCAGTCGTGTCATCTTCGGCGCCGCGGCGCTCTTCCAGCGGAGTTGGGGGCAGGAATGGGCCGAAGCGCTTCTCGATCAGGTGCTGGCGGCCGGCGTCAACCATCTCGACACGGCGGCCTCCTACGGCGACAGCGAATTGATGATGGGGCCATGGCTCAACCAGCACACCGACGGGACGAAGAACCGCGACCGGGTGTTCCTGGCCACCAAGACCGACGAGCGTTCGGGGGATGCCGCCCGCGTGCAGCTCGAACGTTCGCTGTCACGAATGGGCGTCGACCGGGTCGACCTCATTCAGCTGCACAACCTGGTTGAGGACGACGAGTGGGAGCAGGTCCACGGGCCGGGCGGTGCGCTGGAGGCGCTCGTGGCAGCACGGGACGAGGGCCTGGTCCGCCACATCGGCGTGACCGGGCACGGCGTTCGGATCGCCGGCATGCACCTGCGGAGCCTGGCGGCCTTCGACTACGACGCCGTCCTGCTGCCGTACAACACCACCATGCTCGATGACCCGGCCTATCGGACCGACGTGGAATCGCTGCTGAGCGTGTGCGCCGAGAAGAACGTCGCGGTCCAGACGATCAAGTCGATCGCCCGCCGTCGTTGGCCCGACGACGAAGCGGCGGATGTCGACGAGAAGCGCAGCTGGTACCAGCCGTTGCGCGATGCGGGAGCGATCGAGCGGGCGATGCGGGTCGTGCTTGCAAACGATCAGCTCTTCCTGAACACATCCAGCGACGCCCGGCTGATGGCCGAGATGCTGGACGCGGCAGGTCGAATCCTCGGCGACGGCGGGCCCGTCGCCGCCCCTGAGGCCGACGCCATTCGCTCCGACATCGCCGACTACGGCATGGCGCCGCTGTTCGACGGGCGCGACCTCGAACGGATTTGATCGCCCGTTCGGGCTCGGTGCTCAGCTGGCGCTGAGCGACCGAACGGAGGTGATGCCCTCGTTGCCGGCGATCGACTCGCGCAGCTCGACGGGAATCGGCTTGTCCGTCGCAATGACCATCAAGGCCAGGTCCGCGCCTGGCGCACGACCGATGTGCATGTCGTCGATGTTGATGCTGGCATCGCCGAGCGCGGCCGCGACCAGCGCGATCATGCCCGGCTGATCGGTGTTGGCGACCAGTGTGAGGTTGTCGGCGGGCGGAATGTCGACGGTGATGTCGTCGACCGAGATGATGCGCATCTCGCCGCTCGGAACGAGGATGGTGCCGGCCATCGAATGGGCCTCGCCCTCGATCTTCACTCCGCTGACGAAGCCCGAGGGGCTCTTGGTGCTCGTGCGGAACTCGATCTTGACCCCGGCCTCTTCGGCGAGCTCCTCCGCGTTCACGTAACTCACGGGCACATCGACGATCTGCGACATCAGACCCTTGGTGATGGCGAGTTCGGCCATGCGGCAGTCGTAGCCGCCGATCTCGCCGGCGAACACCACGTCGACCGCGCCGGGGGTGCGCCCCAGCAGGCGGACGAAGCGGGCGCCGATCTGCTCGGCGACCGGCAGGAACGGCCGGACCGCCTCGGACACGCCGCGGGCACGTACGTTCACGGCAAACGGCACGAAGTCGCCGGCCAGGGCGTGCTGCACCTGTTCGGCGATGGTGATTCCCGCCCGGTCCTGCGCCTCGGACGTGCTGGCGCCGAGGTGGGGAGTGACGACGACCTGATCGAGTGCGAACAGTGGCGACTCGGTCTTCGGTTCCGAATCGAACACGTCGATCGCCGCGCCGGCCACCTGCCCGCGTCGGATCGCCGCGGCGAGATCGTCCTCGTTGATGATGCCGCCGCGGGCCACGTTGACGACCCGAAGGTTCGGCTTGGCGAGCGCCAGCCGTTCGGCGTTGATGAGATCGACCGTTTCCGGCGTGCGGGCCAGGTGCAGCGTCAGGAAGTCGGCCTCGGCCATCAGGTCGTCGAGCTCCATGAGTTCCACACCGAGTTCGCCGGCGCGCTCGTCGCTCACGAACGGGTCATGGCCCACCAGGCGCATGCCGAATGCGCGGGCCCGCTGGGCCACCAGACCACCGATGTTGCCGAGCCCGATGATGGCGAGGGTCTTCTCGTTGAGTTCGACACCCTTCCAGTCGGCGCGTTCCCAGCGGCCGACCTTGAGTGCCGAGTGGGCCTGCGGAACGTTGCGGGCAGACGCAAGGATCATCGCCATCGTGTGTTCGGCAGCCGAGATCGAGTTGGAGGTCGGTGCGTTGGCGACGATCACGCCGCGCTCGGTCGCCGCGGCGGTGTCGACGTTGTCGAGGCCCACGCCCGCACGGCCGACCACGGTGAGGCGGTCGGCGGCCGCAAGGAGATCGGCGTCGACCTGGGTGGCCGAGCGGATGATGAGCCCGTCGGCCCCGACGATGGCCTCCTGCAGTTCCGCTGGAGACAGCCCGAGCTGTACGTCCACCGTGTGGCCGGCAGAGCGAAGCAGCTCCAGACCGGTTTCTGCGAGCTTCTCCGTTACCAGTACACGTCCCATTGTCTTACGCTATTTCGCTTTCCAGAACACGAGGACCGGCCTCGTGGATTTGTACAGACCGTAAAGTCCGGATGATCGGTCGATCTAGATGTCGTCGCCGAGGTCGGCTTCGAGCTCCTCGCGGCGGACACCGAGAAGGAAGAGCACCGCATCGAGATGCGGCGTGGTGAGCGACGCGTCTGCCGCCACTCGCACGACCCGCTTCGCACAGAAGGCCACGCCGAGCCCGGCGGTGGCCAACATGTCCAGGTCGTTGGCGCCGTCTCCGACGGCCACGACCTGTTCGGGAGCGATGCCTTCCTGCTGGGCCATCATCGTGAGCAGCGACGCCTTGGCCGCCCGATCCACGATGGGGCCGGTGAGGTTTCCGGTCAGCACGCCGCGTTTCGATTCGAGCGTGTTGGCGTGCGAGTAGTCCAAATCGAGCCGATGCCGAAGCCGGTCCGTGAACGACGTGAAGCCGCCGCTGACGATGGCCACCTTGTACCCGATGCGCTTGAGGGTTCGGATGAAGGTCTCGGCGCCGGCGGTGAGTTCGAGCTCGGCGTAGGCCGCGTCGATGATTTCGACCGGCTGGCCGGCAAGCAGCGCCACCCGGGCCCGAAGGGATTCCTCGAAGTCGAGCTGTCCCTGCATGGCCTGTTCGGTGAGCGCCGCGCACTCGGCGCCGACGCCCGCCTGGTCGGCGAGGAGGTCGATCATCTCGTTCTGGATGAGGGTCGAGTCCACATCGAGCACGACGAGCCGTTGGGCCCGTCGAACGAGACCCGTGCGTTGAATGGCGACGTCGAAGCTGGGGTTGTCTGCGGCCGTGTCGACCAACTGGGTTCGCATCTCGTCGGCGTCGCCGCCGTGCACCTCGAACTCGTAGCACCACACCGGCGTCTTCGCGAGCCGCCGGATGCGTTCGATGTTGCCGCCGGCCTTCGCGATTGCGGCGGTGACGCTTTCGAGATCTCCCGGGGTGAGCGTCGTGCCGATCATGGACACGACGAGGCTCGGGATCGATGCCGTGCCGTCCGAGGCAACCACCTCGAAGTCCACATCGAGCCCGCGTTCCCAACCGAGCAGCAGGACCTCTTTCAGGACGTCCTTGCCCGTGGGCACATCGACGAGGATGCCCAGGTTGAGGCGGCCTCGGATGACGATCTGCTCCACGTCCTGCACGGCGGCATCGGCCGCGGCGAGGATGCTCATCACGGACGTGGTGATTCCCGGCTGGTCCCGCCCCGTGACTCGGATGAGAATCGTCTCGGCCAAGATCATGAGCATCAGGTTATTCGGCCGGACCGGTCGAACACGATTGACGGGTGTGGCGTGTGTCGCTGTTTACACACCGTTCACACGAGCGGGTCGACCACGTCCGATGTCTTGTCGCCACGTCGGCGGCTCGTGAGGATCCTGGCCGCGGCAACGCCGGCGATGAATCCGAACAGGTGCCCTTCCCACGAAAGGCCCGGGCGGGGGAGGAACCCGAACAGGATCGTGCCGCCGTAGAGCATCACCGCCACGATCGCCAGAACGATGGACACCGGCCGACGCTCGAACCAGGCCGACGCCACGAGGAAGCCGAACAGGCCGAACACCCAACCGCTGGCTCCGATGTGCACCTCGTTCGACCCGATGGCGAACAACCAGACGAGGGCGCCGCCCAGCACGATGATGACGGCGCTGGCGGACAGCCAGCGACGGGTCCCTCGGACGAGCACCAGACCACTGAGAATCGCAAATGGGATGGTGTTGGAGATCAGGTGGCGGAAACCGCCGTGCAGGAACGGGGACCACAGAATGCCGTCGATGCCATCGACCGAGCGCGGGCGGATGCCGTTGCCCTGCAACCGGTCGTCAAGGGCCACCGTGTCGAGGATCTCGACGAACCACATCACGGCGAGCGTCACGGCGATCATGCCCGCGCCGCCGCGGACCCAGGCGGGGAAGCGGGAGGTCTGCGTGGGGGCGGTCGCATCGGTCATGGTCGAATCCTATGCGCCGTGCTGCGAGCGTGATCCGAAATTCCTCGGACGCGGAAGCGGGTCACGTCACGGCGGCGGTCACCACAACGTGCGGGCCTGCCGCTCTCGCAGGGCTTCGTCATAGGCCTCGGCATCGAACTCAGGCGCACGAGCACCCTTGGTCATCTGGCCGGCCGTCGGCACGGTCGACGGGTCGATCCACGTGGACGCGTTCCACAAGCCGCTGCGGGTCACCGCGCGGGCGCACTGAAAGTAGACGGACTCGACAGTGACCACGATGACGGTGGCCGGCAGTTTGCCCTCGACCGCGTAGCGGTCGCGAAGCGCCTCGTCGTCGGTCAGCACGGCCGAACCGTTGATGCGTAGACACTCCCGTACCCCGGGAATGAGAAACAGCAGAGCAACGCGCCCGTCTCGCACGATGTTGCGGAGACTGTCCAGCCGGTTGTTTCCCCGACGATCGGGAATGTGCAGCGTCGTCTCGTCGACGACGAATGCGCCCTGCCCGGCATCGCCACGAGGCGAACAGTCCATCCCCTCGGGCCCGATGGTGGCGAGCGCAAAGAACGGCGACGACGTCAGCCACCGGACGTACTCGGGTGTGAGGTGGCCGATCTCCTTCAGGAGGGAGCCCTCGGGTGGTGTTCCGTACAGGGCTTCGAGCTCGGCGATGGTGTCGATCGTGCGCGGGTCGGACATGGCGTCCACCCTACGGGCGGCGATCAGTCCGTGAGGCCTGCGGCTTCGGCGAGGCTGCTGAGGTGATCGAGGTCCTTCACATCGAGCACCTGCAGGTACATCCGGTCGCAGCCGACGGCCTCGTACTCGGCGATCTTGTCCGCCACCTCGTCGATGAGCCCGGCGACGCCGTTGCTGCGGAGCTCAGCCGGCTCGCGGCCGATGGCGGCGGCGCGGCGGGAGAAGTCTGCCTCCGAGTGCCCGGCCACGGCCACGAGTGCAGCCGACCACACGAGCGATTCAGGGTCCCGCTCACGGGCCTCGCAGTATTCGACGACGTTGTTGGCGATCTCCTGCCACGACGCCGGGTCGTGGAACCCGACGTTGAACTCGCTTGCGTACTGCGCAGCCAGCGCCGGCGTGCGGCGTTTGCCCCGCCCACCGATGATCAGCGGCGGCGACGGGCGTTGATAGGGCTTGGGGAGCGCAGGGTTGTCCTGGAGCGTGTAGTGCGTGCCCTCGAAGCTGTAGGTGTCCGACTCCGCCGTCGACCAGATGCCGGTGATGATCTCGAGCGCTTCGGTCAGCCGATCGAAGCGCTCTGCGACGTCAGGGAAGGGGATGCCGAGTGCCGCGTGCTCTTCTTCGTACCAGCCGGCTCCGAGGCCGAGCTCGATTCGGCCGCCGCTCATCTGGTCGATCTGGGCGACGAGCAGGGCCATGCGCCCGGGAAGGCGGAAGGTGACGGGGGAGACGAGCGTGCCGAGCCGCAGCCGTGTGGTGTCGCGGGCGAGGCCGGCGAGCGTGACCCACGCATCGAGCGGGCCGGGGAGGCCGGAGATGTCTCCCATGCGCAGGTAGTGATCCGACGTGAAGAACCCATCGAAACCGAGTTCCTCGGCGCGAGTGGCGAGCGCGAGGAGCTCGTCATAGCTGGTGCCCTGCTGGGGTTCGACGAAGATTCTGAAGTCCACAGCGAAGAGGGTAGAGGGTGTCGGCGCGACTGGTGGGTGCCGGGCGTCAGTCGGGATTGAGCTGCGCCTCGATGCGTTGCGCCGTGGCGGCGACACGGTTCCCCAGTTCTTCGCGGTCGACATCGCCGGGGAACCGGAACGAGGGGCCGTGGATGTGGATTGCGAACTGGATTCGCCCGTTTGCGTCGGCAAACGCCGCGGCAACGGAGCTGATGTCCTCGGTGAATTCCTCGATGACCCAGGCGAATCCGTCGGTTCGGATCTGCTCGAAGCGCAGGAGCAGCATGGCCGGGTCGGTCATGGTGTTCTCGGTCAGTTCGTCGAACTCGTTCTGGAGGAAGTTGCGTTGGGCGGCGCGGCTCGAGTTGGCGAGGATGGCGAGCCCGGCGGGTACGGCATGGGCGGGGGTCGGCACGCCGGTCCAGTCGCGCACCACGACGGAACTGCTCGGGTCGTCCACCTGCAAGAGCGTGCGAACCTGGTCGCCGTCGAGACGGTTGAGTCCGACCGCCTCGCCGGTGAGCTCCATGAGCTCGACCATGTGCGGTCGGGCGACCTCGACGACGCTTTGGCCACCCCGGAGTGCCGTGCCGAGTTCAGCGATCCCGACGCCGAGTTCGTAGGCGCCCTCGGTGTTCTGATCGACCGCCTTCTGTTCCTCGAGCGCCGAAAGCAGCCGGGACACCGTGCTCTTGGGGAGTCCGGTTCGGTCGCTCAGGTCGGTGACACCGGCTGGTCCGAGGGACAACGCCCGAAGAATTCCGAATGCCCGCTCCACGGATTGCACGCCAGCCATCCGGCCAGCATACCACATCGTGGAACAAGCTGTCCCACGATGCGGAACGCTGAATTCGCTTGGGAAGCCCTAGCCCTTTGCTACGGCCACGGCGTCGATGACGGTTTGGGCGGCGTCGGCCAGGGCGACGTCGGTGGTCACCATGCCGTCGCGCACGGTGAACTCGACGTTGCCGTCCTTGATACCGCGCGGTCCGACCGTGAGCCGGAACGGAATGCCGATCACCTCGGAGTCGGCGAACTTCACGCCGGCGCGGGCGTCGCGATCATCGATGATGGCGTCGACGCCAGCGGCGAGCAGGTCGGCGTAGATCTGCTCGGCGGCCGCCATGGTCGCCTCGTCGTCCACCTTCATCACCGTCACGACCGCTTCGTACGGCGCCACCGAGACCGGCCAGACGAGACCCTTGTCGTCGTGGTGGGTCTCGGCGATCGCGGCCATGTTGCGGCCGACGCCGATGCCGTAGCTCCCCATCACGATGGTCCGCTTGTTGCCGTCGGCATCGAGCACGTGTGCGCCCATGGCCTCGGCGTACTGCGTTCCGAGCTTGAAAATGTGCCCGGCCTCGATGCAGCGCACGATCTCGATCGGTGTGTTGCACTTGGGGCAGGCCTCGCCGGCGGCGACCTCACGAAGGTCCACCCACTCGGCCACGTTCACGTCACGGGCGATGTTGACGCCACGCCAGTGCCAGTCGTCCTCGTTTGCGCCGGTCGTGAGGTTGGTGCGCCCGTGCAGGGCCTCATCCGCGAGGATGCGAATCTCGTCGTTCACACCGACGGCGCCGAGCGAGCCGGGGTTGGCGCCGAGATGCTCCACGGTCTCCTCCGGGGTGGCCGGGCGGATGTTGATTCCGCCGGTGAAGTCCTGCAGCTTCTGCATGTTCAGCTGATGATCGCCGCGCACGAGTGCCAGCGTGACCGCACCGTCGACCACCATGACCATCGTCTTGATCTGGCTGACCGCCGGAGCACCGGCCTCTTCCAGCGCCGCGATCGTGCGAATGCCCGGGGTGGGGAAGCGCTCGGGGGCGTCGGGCCCGGCATCGTCGGCGATCGCGTCCAGTGCAGAGGTGGCGCGTTCGACGTTTGCCCGATAGTCGCAGTTGGGGCAGCGCACGACGTCGTCCTCGCCGGCGGGGGAGGCGACCATGAACTCGATCGAGCCGGCTCCGCCCATCGCTCCTGACGACGCTTCGACCGGCATGGCATCGAGGTCCAGACGACGGAAGATCTCCAGGTAGGCCTCGTGATGGAGGTCGAAGTTGCGGTCGAGCCCGTCGAAGTCGACGTCGAGGCTGTACGAGTCCTTCATTGCGAACTCGCGGACGCGGAGCAGACCCGCCTTGGGGCGGGGTTCGTCGCGGAACTTCCACTGGATCTGGTACCAGATCTGGGGGAGCGTCTTGTACGAGTTGATCTCGGTTGCGATGTTGGCGAAGACCTCTTCGTGGGTCATGCCGAGGCCGACCTCGTTGCCGCTGCGGTCCTCGAGACGGAACATTTCGTCGCCCATGGTCGCCCACCGGCCCGATGCCTCCCAGAGGGACTTCGGGTGCATGGCGGGAAGCAGGAACTCCTGGCCGCCGATGAGGTTCATCTCCTCGCGGACGATCTGGGCCACCTTCTCGTGGACCTTCCAGCCCAACGGCAGCATGGAGTAGTGGCCAGAGTGGAGCTGGCGCATGAAGCCGCCGCGGATGAGCATCTTGTGGCTCACGGCGTCGGCATCAGCCGGCGCATCGCGGAGAGTGGGCGTGAAAAGTCGGGACCAACGCATGGCTAGAGCGTACGTACTCGGCGGCACGGTGTTGCGCATTCGAAGTCGGTATCACCGGGTGGCAGACCGGTATCGTTCCGGCCGCTGGAAATGGTCGGCCCCCTGCGAGACTGAAGCCAGCGATCGTGTACTCTGACAATGGAACAGTTCCACGATGTGGAACAGAATTCGAAGGGGGCAGACAATGCCAAGAACCCGACTCACCACACCGCTCGTCCGCAAGGACGGCGAGCTGGTCGAAGCGACCTGGGACGAGGCGCTCGAGCGCGTCGCCGAGGGCTTCGGCGCAGCACGGCCGAACGGCGAAACCGCCTTCGGCATGTTCAGCTGCTCCAAGTCCACGAACGAGATGAACTACGCGGCCCAACGGTTCGCGAGGAAGGTCATGGGGTCGAACAACATCGACTCCTGCAACCGAACTTGACACGCTCCCTCGGTCGTCGGTCTGGCGACAGTATTCGGAGCAGGCGGCGGCACCTCGTCGTACGAAGAGATCGAGACCACCGATCTCATCATCATGTGGGGAACGAACGCGCGTGAAGCGCACCCCATCTTCTTCCATCACATCCTCAAAGGCATCCGCAACGGCGCCAAGATGTACGCCGTCGACCCCCGCCGGTCGCAGACGGCCAAGTTCGCCGATCTCTGGCTCGGGCTCAACGTCGGGTCGGACATTGCGCTCGCGAACGGTGTCGGCAAGTACATCATCGACAACAACCTCCAGAACGACGAGTTCATCGCACACTCGACCCAGGGCTTCGAGAACTATGTCGAGTCCATCCAGGAATGGACGTTGGAGCGCACCGCCGAAGTCACCGGCCTGCCCGAGTTCGCCATCGCCGAACTCGCCGAGGTCTACGCCACTGCGGAATCGGCGCAGCTGTGCTGGACGCTAGGCATCACCGAGCACCACACCGGTGCCGAAAACGTGATGGCGCTGTGCAACCTGGCGCTGCTCACCGGCCACGTCGGCAAGTACGGATCGGGCCTCGTCCCGATCCGTGGCCAGAACAACGTGCAGGGCGGCGGCGACATGGGCGCGCTGCCCAACAAGCTCACTGGCTTCCAGGACGTCGCCAACGACAAGTTGCGCGCAAAGTTCGAAGCCGCCTGGGATTGCGAGATTCCGGCGACCCCCGGCAAGCACCTGACGCTGATGATGGAAGCGATTGCGGCCAAGGAGCTCACGCACCTCTACGTGATCGGGGAGAACCCGGCCGATGCCGATGCCGACATCAATCACGTGCGGGCTGCGCTGCAGGGCCTCGAATTCCTCGTCGTGCAGGACATCTTCCTCACGCGCACCGCGAGCTACGCCGACGTGGTGTTGCCGGCATCGGCCGGTTGGGCCGAGAGCGACGGCACCGTCACCAACTCCGAACGACGCGTGCAGCTCGGGCGCAAGGCGCTCGATCCGCCGGGCGACGCCAAGGACGACCTCGAGATCATCAACATGATCGCCGACCGCATGAGCCCAGGTTGGGGCAACCCGTCGCCCCAGGAGATGTGGGACGAGCTCCGCACCGTGTCGCCCATGCACGGTGGCATGAGCTACGAGCGCCTCGAGGCGGAGGGCGGCCTGCAGTGGCCGTGCCCGACCGAGGACCATCCCGGCAGCCTGTTCCTTCACGGATGGCTCTGGGCCGAGGATCTCGAAGGGCGCGATCCGGCGCCGTTCACGATCAACGTGTGGCGTCCACCGATGGACGAGGTCAACGCCGAATATCCGCTCCTCATGACCACGGGTCGAGTGCTGGACAGCTACAACACCGGCGTCCAGTCCGACGGCTACAACTCGCCCATCCGTTCCGGTGAAGACCTGGACATGGCCCCGGCAGACGCCGAGCGTCTTGGCGTGTCCACCGGATCGCGCGTCGAGGTCTCGTCGCGCCGGGCGACCATCGACATGACCGTGCGCGTGCAGCCCGATCTTCCGACCGGTCTGTGCTTCACCACGTATCACTTCTCCGAGACCACCGACGTCAACCAGTTGACGATCGAGGCCTGGGACAAGAAGTCCGGAACCGCCGAATTCAAGGCCACCGCCATCAGCGTGAAACCGAAAGTGGAGTCTCGTGCCTGAGAACATGCGAGCCCGCCCGAACGTGGTGAGCGCCGGGACAAAGGTCGACAACCATGCCTGAGATTGCAATGACCGACGCGGAGCCGACCGCAGCTGAGGTGGCTGCGGTCGCCGATGCCGTGGTGCTCCAGAGTCCCGGCCAGGTCACGTTCGACGCGGCCGGCGAGACGCTCGTCCAGGAACACGAGCGTGTCGTTCGTGGTGGGCAGGACCGCATCTTCAACCGGCGTCATCTACTGCTGCCGGTTCTGCATGCGGTGCGTGACGCCATCGGCTGGATCAGTGAAGGGGCGGCGAATGAGATCGCCCGCGTGCTCCAGGTGCCGCCGGCCGAGGTGTTCGGCGTTGCCAGCTTCTACGAGCTGTTCACGTTCGAGGATCCGGGTTCTCCCGACGTCTTGCACGTGTGCGACGACACGGCATGCCGGATCAAGGGTGGCGTCGAGCTGAAGGACGAGCTCAGTGCCGATGGACGTGTCGTGCACGGCAGCCCGTGCCTCGGGTTGTGCGAGCAGGCGCCTGCCGTCTTCGTGCAGCGCACGGGCCAACAGCACGTGAGCGTTCGCACGGCCACCAAGGACACGGTCGACGCTGCGCTCGACGGCACGATGACCGTGCCGGTCGCCCCGGTGCCTCAGCCGGCCGAAGCGCTGACGCTGCTGCGTCGCGTCCACGACGACGCCGTGCAGGACTACGACGGCTACGTGGCCGCCGGCGGATACGAGGCGCTCGCCAAGGCGGTCACCATGGCTCCCGCCGACGTCGTCACCCACGTGGGCGACGCCGGCCTGACCGGCCGCGGCGGTGCAGCGTTCCCGACGGGCTTCAAGTGGTCCGCCGTCGCCGGCGAGCCCGGCCCCCGGCACCTCGTCGTCAACGCCGATGAATCCGAGCCCGGCACCTTCAAGGATCGGGTCATCATGGAACACGACCCGTTCTCGCTGATCGAAGCGATGACCATCGGCGGCTACGCCATGGGCGCCGAGCAGGGCTGGATCTACATCCGGGGCGAGTATCCCGAGGCCACCCGGGCATTGCGCTCGGCCATCGCCGAGGCCCGCTCGCGGAACATGCTCGGTCCCGACGTTGGCGGCTATTCCTCTCAGGGACGGGGCTTCTCCTTCGACATCGAGCTCCGGCTCGGCGCCGGCGCCTACATCTGCGGCGAGGAAACCGCTCTGCTCAACTCGATCGAGGGCTACCGCGGCGAGCCGCGGAACAAGCCGCCGTTCCCGACCACACACGGCCTGTTCGGTCAGCCGACGGCAATCAACAACGTCGAGACCATGGTCAACGTCAACCAGATCATGCTGCTCGGCGGCGAGGCCTACGCCCAACAGGGCACCGAGCGCTCGACTGGCACAAAGCTGTTCTGCCTCTCCGGCCACGTCAACGCCCCCGGCGTCTACGAGGTCACCTACGGGGCGACGCTGCGCGAGGTCATCGACCTTGCCGGCGGTGTCGACGGCGAGCTCAAGGCCATCCTGATGGGCGGAGCTGCCGGCTCCTTCATCGGCCCCGACATGCTCGACGTACCGCTCACCATCGAAGCCAGCCGCGAGGCCGGGTTCTCGCTCGGTTCCGGCGTGATCATGGCGCTCAACGACACGGTCGACTTCGACGGCTTCGTCGCCCGCATCGCACAGTTCTTCCGCGACGAGAGCTGCGGCCAGTGTGTGCCTTGCCGCGTCGGCACGGTCCGCCAGAGCGAGTCGCTCCTGCGGATCCGGGAGAAGGGTGCGCCGATCGAAGCCGAGCGGGCCATGCTCGACGACTTCGCCATGGTGATGAAGGACTCATCCATCTGCGGCCTCGGCCACACCGCCAGCGGAGCGATCCTCTCGGCGATCGATATGGGACTCATTGGAGGCCAGCGATGACAATGATCGAACGACCGGTCGAACTTCGCTCGAAGGTCAGCGTGACGATCGATGGCGAGAGCGTCGACGTGCTCGAGGGAGACACGATCCTCGATGCCTGCAACAAGGCCGGCAAGGACACGCCGACCGTCTGTTACGGCCCGACCGTCACCCCGGTCAACGCCTGCCGCGTCTGCGTCGTCGAGGTTGAAGGCAGCCGCACGCTCGTGCCGTCCTGCAGTCGCCCGGCCGAAGAGGGCATGGTCGTCACGACCGACTCGGAGCGGGTGGACGCCAACCGCAAGATGGTGCTCGAGTTCCTCGCCACCTCGTCCGACGTCAGCCAGTCCGAGGAGATCATGGGCTGGCTCGGCGACTACGGCGCCGACCTCGACCGCTACGACGCCGAGACCACCGAGCGCATGACCGACGACGTGAAGGTCGAGGACGACCTGTACATCCGGGCCTACGACCGGTGCGTGCTCTGCTACAAGTGCGTCGAGGCCTGCGGGGAGGATGCGCAGTGGACCTTCGCCATCGCCATGAGCGGCCGCGGGTTCAACAACCGCATCAGCACCGAGTTCGACGTCACGCTGCCCGATTCGGCGTGCGTCTACTGCGGCAACTGCGTGGCCGTGTGCCCCACCAACGCCCTGCAGTTCAAGACCGAGTTCGACCTCCGCAAGATGGGGGACTGGCGTCCGGAAGACCAGTCGGTCAGCCGGACCGTCTGCTCGTACTGCGGCGTCGGCTGCAACCTCGAGCTGCACGTCCAGGACAACTCGATCGTCAAGGTCACCTCGCCCGACGACCACAGCATCACCAGCGGCAACCTCTGTGTGAAGGGCCGCTTCGGCTACCAGTACGTCCAGAATCGCAGCAGCTGACCGCCGCCACGGAGCGCGGCATAACCACCCCCAACCATCCGTGACCTGAGGCACACCTCGTGCCTAGGCTGCGGCCGGGGGTGGTCACATGATCAGATTTTGGCGGCGCGCGGTTGGCGTCGCGGCAGTGTTCACGATGGTGCTTGCGGCGTTGGCTCCGCCGGTCGCAGGAGCGGTCGAGCTGAATCCGGACGGCAAGTGGGAAGCGATCGGCGATTGGCCGCTCATCGCCATTCACGCGGCCCTCACGTCGGAGGGCGACGTCATCACCTACGGGACCCGCGGTCCGTTCGCCTCCCAGACCGGGAGCTTCATCTACGACGTGTGGGATCCGTCGTCCGGTGACGTGGAAGCCGGCCACGACACGCTCGACAACAACACGCCGACCGACATCTTCTGCAACCTGCAGCTGAACGATCCCTCGTCCGGCAACCTGGTGATGTTCGGCGGCGACGTCTACGAGAACGGCCGGGCACAGAACTTCGGCAATCCCGACATCGCGGAGTTCGACGCCGTCAGCCGCGAACTCACGAGCCTGCCGGGCATGAACCTGCCCCGCTGGTACGGATCCGGCGTGACGCTGCCCGACGGTCGCATCTACATCCAGGGTGGGCTCAACGGGGAAGCGTTCCCTGAGGTGTGGGACCCGGTGAACGGGGCCCAGGCGCTCGACATCGACACCACCGGCCTCTACTGGTACTACCCGCGCCTGTTCGTGATCCCGGATGGCCGGATCTTCGGGTTCGACACGAACGGTCGGATGTTCACCGTGAGCCAGGACCTCACGACCATGACGCAGTACGGCAAGTTCGCAGTCAGCGGTGTCGTTGGCGACGGATCGAGCGCCGTTCAGTACGCACCGGGCAAGATCATCCAGTTCGGCGGTCGAGCCGACCACACGTACTACATCGACGTGAACGGACCGGAGCCGGTTGTGACCCGCGGGCCCAACATGTCGGCTCGCCGCAGCTGGGTCGACGGCGTGCTGCTTCCCGACGGGCGCGTGCTTGCCATCGGTGGATCCGGGGTGAAGAACGAGCTGTCCGGAACGAAGAAGAGCGCCGAGATCTGGGATCCCGATACCGGGCAGTGGACCGAGTACGCAATGGGCGACGTGGCCCGGCTCTATCACTCCACTGCGCTGTTGCTCCCCGACGCCTCGGTTCTGGTTGCCGGCGGCGGAGCACCCGGCCCGCTCGTCAACGCAAACGCCGAGATCTACAAGCCCGGCTACATGGTCACGGCCGGAGGCGGCACCCCACCGCGCCCCGGCTACTCGCTGAACTCGACCAACTTCGATGTGGGCGACACGATCTCGATATCGAGCGGACAGGCTGCCGACATCTCCGCCGTTCGCCTGGTCAAGAACGGGTCCGTCACCCACTCCTTCAATCCCGAACAACGGCTGATCGACCTGCCGTTCACACGAAACGGCGGCGAGCTGTCGGCGACGATTCCGAACTCCTCGTCCGTCGTCACGCCCGGGTCGTACCTTCTGTTCGTGATCGGCGACGGCGGAGTCCCGTCGGAAGCACAGATCGTGAACGTGGCGCCATCGAACAACGTCGGACCGGTCGGCCCGCCGCCGCCCGAGCCTCCGGGCCCACCAGAACCGCCAGGCCCGCCACCGGTGCTGCGGGAATGCTCGCTTCGCCGGGAGAACGGTGGCGTGACCCTCACCTGGAACGAGGCCGCCGGCACCAACGTGCGAAAGAACGGCGCATGGGCCGGCAAGTATCCGGAGCTCACCTGGTTCGACCCTGCAGGTGTCGCAGCGGACTTCTACGTCGTCGTCGTGACCACCGCAGACGGGAAGATCAGCACGGACTGCATCGACGACGGCGGGCCGGTCGAGCCGCCGCCCGAGCCTCCCGCACCGCCACCCGTCGACGGGGACGAGTGTCTGCGCACCGCCGTCGGCGGCGGCGAATCGCTCGTCTTCAACCGGGCCGACGGACAGATGGACGACGCCTGGAACATTCGCCGCAACGGCACGTGGATCAAGAAGGTCGTCGGCGACAACAGCTTCGTGGACGTCGCCGGCGATGCCGACGACTCGTACGAGGTGCGCTACTGGGAGGGCGGAGTGCGCTACGACGTCCCGTGCGACGACGTCGACCAGCCGGAGCCGCCAGAGCCGCCAGAACCCCCAGCGGGGCCGTGCACGATCACCGTCACCGGAGATGGCGTCGTGCTGAACTGGGATGCCGTTCCCGGCGAGGACAAGTACAACATTCGCAGGAACGGGAGCTGGCTGCTCAACGTGTTCGACACCACGACGTGGACCGATCCCGATGGCAAGGCCGGCGACACCTACGAGGTCCGAGCCCGCGTCAAGGACGTCCGCACCGACCTTCCCTGCAACTGAGTTCAGAAGAAAATTCCAGAATTTCTCGTGCGGCTGTCCATTCTGCGCGCGCCCGTTCGTCGAGTGTGCGAGGGTCGGATACGCCGCCCCGATGCGAAAGGAACCCAATCATGCCGAAGTACGCCTTCCTCCTGTACGACGATCCCGCAAACGCCCATCCCATGGATTCTCCTGAGATGGCGGCTGAGATGCAGCAGTGGTTCGCCTTCACCGAAGAGATCCAGGCCGCCGGTGCGATGCTCGGCGGTGAAGCGCTCCTCGGAACGGAGATCGCAACCTGTGTGCGAGTCCGTGAGGGCTCGACCGTGACCGCAGACGGCCCCTTTGCCGAAACGAAGGAGGCGCTCGGCGGCTTCTACCTCGTCGAGGCAGCCGATCTCGACGCAGCCATCGCCTGGGCGGAGAAGATCCCGAGCGTCGGCAGCGGCACCGTGGAGATCCGGCCGATCATGGAGATCCCCGAGGACTGATCCCTCGTACCCGACCGCTGTCCCATGCCCGCCGTCTCGACCGTCGACGCCGTCTTCCGGACCGAGTGGCCGCGGCTGGTGGCAACGCTCACCCGGGAACTGCGGGATCTCGACCTGGCCGAGGAGGCAGCGCAGGAAGCGTTCCTCGAAGCGTCGCGGGTCTGGCGCCGGGATGGTCCTCCTGATCGTCCCGGCGCCTGGCTGCTGACCACGGCCCGGCGCCGTGCCATCGACCGAATCCGACGGGCCCAGCGATTCGACGATCGGCTGGCGGCATTGGCCGAGGATGCGGAACGGCAGCCCGAGCAGCGTCGGTTGGTCGACGACCAATTGGCCTTGCTGTTCGGATGCTGCCACCCCGCGCTCGAACAGGACGCGCAGGTTGCGCTCACCTTGCGGGCGGTCGGAGGTCTGACGACGTCGCAGATCGCACACGCGTTTCTCGTGCCCGAGCCGACGATGGCGAAACGGCTCACGCGGGCAAAGAAGAAGATCCGGGCCGCAGGGATTCCGTTCACCGTGCCCGACGCAGACCGGATCGATGATCGCCTCGCTTCGGTGTGTGGTGTGGTCTACGCAATCCTCACCGAAGGCCATGCGAGTGCGAGCGGGCCGACGCTGTTGCGCGGCGACTTGTGTGATGAGGCGATCTGGCTCGCCGAGACGCTGGCGAGCCTTGCCCCCGACGAGACCGAGGTCCGGTCGCTGGCCGCACTGTGCCTGCTGACCGACGCCCGCCGAACCGCAAGATTCGATGCGTCCGGCGAGCAGGTGCTCCTCGCCGACCAGGATCGATCCGCATGGGATGCGGAGAAGATCCGTCGGGGCATCGGACATCTCCTCGCAGCGAACGCGGGTGCGACGGTCGGCCCGTACCAACTGCAAGCGACGATCGCCGCGATTCACGCGTCTGCCGATCGGTGGGAAGACACCGATTGGGCGGCGATCGTCGGCGTGTACGACGTCCTGGTCGGCACCGGCGCCGGCCCGATCGTCGCCCTGAATCGAGCGGTTGCCATTGGGGAGCGGGACGGTCCCGACCGTGCGCTGCCCCTGCTGGACGAGCTCGCCGAGGACCTGAGCACCTACCACTACTTCCACTCCGCCCGAGCCGAGCTGTTGGTGCGGGCCGGACGCGTGGACGAGGCGTCGGTCGCCTTCGATCGTGCGCTCGAGGCCTGCGACAACGAGGACACCAGGCGGTGGATTCGGCGTCGTCGGCAGGCGCTGGAGTAGAACGTCTGCATGCAGATCACGGGCGTGACCGCCTACTCCGTCGACCTCCTCATGAAGGAGGGCGCGTACAGCTGGGGAACCCAGACGTACGCCTCGTTCGATTCAACCGTCGTCGTGCTCGACACGGACGAGGGCCTGCGGGGCTACGGCGAGATCTGCCCGCTCGGCCCCAGCTACATGCCGTCGTTCGCCGGCGGTCTTCGAGCCGCGCTCGACCATCTGGGTCCGGCGCTGATCGGGCTCGACCCGCAGGCGACCGACGTGTGTTCGACGGC
This sequence comes from Acidimicrobiales bacterium, assembly GCA_020628865.1. Taxonomy (GTDB): domain Bacteria; phylum Actinomycetota; class Acidimicrobiia; order Acidimicrobiales; family SHLQ01; genus SHLQ01. Next base: position 117,472 of record JAHDEJ010000010.1, on the reverse strand, counting down.
GATGGACGTCGCCCTGAAGGGGCACCCGTATGCGAAGTCCGGGTTGGACATGGCGGTGCACGACCTGGCGGCGAAGGCGGCCGGCGTGTCGGTGGCAACGCTGCTCGGGGGTGCGTACCGGAACCGGGTGAAGCTGTTCCGGGTGATCAGCCGGGCCGAGCCGGAGGTGATGGCGGAACGCCTCGTCGAGTACCGCGAGGAAGGCTTCTCGCAGTACCAGATGAAGGTGGGAGAGCGGCTCGACACAGACCTCGCCCGGATCGCCGCAGTCACCGACGTGCTGGCCGACACAGACACGCTCGCCGCCGACGCGAACACCGGGTGGCGCCAGCATGAAGCGATGCAGGTTGCGCACTTCGTCGCCGACCGGCCCATCTCCATCGAGCAGCCGTGTCTGACCTATGCCGAGTGTCTTGCCGTGCGACCGCACCTGAGCCGACCGATGATCCTCGACGAGGTCATGGATTCCCGGGCTGCCATTCGACAGGGCGCTTCGGATGGGGCGATGGACATCATCAACCTGAAGATCAGTCGATTCGGCGGCTTGTCCGGGGCTCGCCGCGCCCGGGATCTGTGCGTGGATCTCGGTATCGCGATGACGATTGAGGACACGTGGGGCGGCGAGATCGCCACGGCGGCCATCGCCCACCTGGCGGCCTCGACACCGGATGGGTTCCACTTCCAGTCCAGCGCGTTCCACGACTACCACGGCCGGCCGATCGCCTCTGGCGGTCCCGTGGTGGCCGACGGCCACATGGCGCTACCGGACGGACCCGGACTCGGCGTCGAACCCGACTGGGACCTCCTCGGCGCCCCCATCTGGGCCACCACGGCCTGACCCTTCCACGATCTGTGCAGCGTCAGGTGTCTGTCTGACACACCCAGCTGCACAGATTCTCAAGTCCAGGATCTGTGCAGTGTGGTGTGCCAGTCCGGCATACCCAGCTGCACAGATCGTTCGTGGGGGGTCAGAGGCCGACCGATTGCAGGAACCAGAGGGTGACCATGCCGACGGCCATGCAGGCGACGACGCTCTTGGTTCGCCACGCAACGAGGATCCCGAGGGCTACTGCGAGAATGCGGGCGTCGGGCGGAATCGACCCGCCGATCCCATCGCTGCCGAGTGCAGCCGGGATGGCGATGCCCGCGAATGCTGCGGGGGCCACGTACCGCAGGGCGCGTTGGACGGTGGCCGGCAGCGTGACCCGGTCTCCCAACAGCAGGAACGATGCGCGGGTCAGGTAGGTGGCGATCCCGGCGACGATGATCGTCAGCCAAACGCTCATGGCGTCGCCTCCTTATCGCTGACACGGCCCTCGGCGATGGCACCAGCCGTGACCCCGGCGATGATTCCGATCAGGAGCCCCCAGCCCGCTGGCAGCCCACGGAGCGCAATGGTGACGGTGCCACCGACGACGGCCGCCACCAGCCCCGGCCGGTTTCGAATGCTCAGAATCATCAACCCGCCGAACATCAGCGGAATGACGAAGGTGAGCTCCCAGCTCTCGGGGATCGCGTCGCCGAAGCTCAGGCCGAGGAGCACACCAACCTGCCACTGGGACCAGAAGAGCGCGCCGCAGCCGAGCCAGTGCCAGATTCGAAAGCGGAGCGGCGGGTCTTCCGTCCACGCATCCTGAATGGCGAACAGCTGGTCCATGAGCACGTAGCCGCCGATCACCCGGAACCACAGCGGAGCGCCCTCGATTCGGGATTTCATCGCGGCCGAGTACATGAGGTGACGGCTGTTGATCATGAAGACGGCGGCCACGATCAGCCAGCCGGCAGTGCCCGCAGCGAAGAGTTCGAGCGCCACAAGCTGGGCGGAGCCCGCAAAGATGATCTGCGACGTGCTCCATCCGGCGAGGGCCGAGATCGGGGCCTGGGTCGCAGCAAAGCCCACGACCAGACCGAACGGAAACGCAGGAATGGCGAGCGGAATCCCGTCGCGGATCCCTTGCAAGAACGCCGCCCGGTCGAACGGGTAGGACGAAGATGATTCCTCCACGGTGGGACGCTACCTGCGAATCCTGGGTCAGCCGAGGGCGATGAGCGCCGTGCCGAGAATCGCGCCGGCGATGCCGATGCCCTGCCACCAGCGGAGCTCGTCACCATCGAAGATGGCGGAGAGCACGGCGACGACCGCAGGGAACATGGAGCCGGCGACGGCCACCTCGCCGAGATCGCCGGTTTGGGTTCCGATGATGAGGCAAACCATGCCGACGCCACCGGCCAGCCCGGCGAACAGGCCGTGATGGCGGACCGCCTTGGGCATGACGAGCGGCGCACGCTGCGAGCGGGCGAGCGCAGCGACCGCCAGCATCCCGAAAGTCCGCTGTGCCACGATCGGCCATGAGCCGGAATCTTCCATTGTCTCGCCCAGGAACGTGACGCCTGCCCCGAACAACACGCCGGAGAACAGTCCGAAGGCGACGCCTGCGGTGACCCGCCCTCCGAGGTTCGGGTTGAAGGTCGTGAACCCGAGCGCAACGAGCGCCACGACACACCCGATCCAGGCCAGGGCAGAGGGCCGGGCGCCGCCGAGCACGTCCCACAGAAGCGGAAACAAGGCAGCCAGCACGGCAGAGATGGGGGAGACGATTGCAGCGCTCGTTTCAGCCATGCCGCGGTAATTGACGCCGAGCCCGGTGGCGATGAGGAGGCCGGAAATTGCTCCGAACAGGAGGTCCCGGCCGATCAGGTCACCACCGACGACGAGGCTGACGAACGCCGTGATCGGCACACCGACGGCCATCGACATCGTGACGACACTGAACGAGTTGGCACGCTTGGCGCCCGATCGTCCGAACGTGTCGGAGATCCCGATGAACAGCGAGGCGAGCGCTCCGAGGAGAATGGGCACGACGCATCTTCACGCAGATTCGAACGCCACTCCGCATCGAAGGTGCGCGTCGGGGTTACTCCTCGAGGCCGGCGATCAGGCGGCGGGCTCGTGCGTTGATGCGCACACCGAGGTCCTGGAACGGGAGGTTCCTGTTCGGGCGACCCTTGGCCTGCATCTGGCGGAGCTGTTCGGAGTCTTCGCCGAGGATCATCTCGGCCAGTAGCTTGCCGCTGATGGTGCCTCGGGCGATGCCGACGCCGTTGTGCACAACCGTGCCGTACACGTTGGGGCGGAGCTCCCCGAAGACCGGTTCACCGTTGCGGCTGAGGCTCAGCGCACCGCCCCAGCTGTGTTCGAAGGGGACATCCGAAAGCGTGGGCCAGCGGTTCTCGAACGACTTCCGATGGGTCTTCGCCGCCCAGTGCTTGCGGCCGACGAAGTCGGAGCGCTTCGAGAAGCTGAAGATGTTTCGCACCACGATGCGGTTGTTCGGATCCGTCACCCGGCGCACCGATGTGCCGGCCGGATGGGCGGCGATGATGCCGTAGCTCGACGCGCCGCCGATTCGCTCCGACTCCTCGTCGGTCAGCTCGCGGGTGATCGATCCCCAGGTGATCAGCGGGATGAGTTCCTTTTGGAGGAAGCCGAAGCCCTCGGTGAAGCCGTTGGTCGCCAGTATGAGCGTGGGAGCGGTGACCGAACCACGTTCGGTGCGAACCGTGTGCGCAGCGCCATGGTCGCCGTAGTCGACGTCGGTCACCATCGAGTTCTCGAAGACCGCAACGTTGTCGGGCATCGTGTCGGCCAGGCCGCGCACCATCGCGGCGGGCTGAACGAGATAGCTGTGCGGGGCATGGATGGCCTTGCGCCAGAACGTGCTGCCGAACACCTCGGCGCACTCGCTCGCTCCGAGGATCGTGTGGTCCTCGTCGATCGCCTCGAGGCTTTCGGCGAACTGCCCGAGCATTCGTTCGCCCCGGTCGGTTGCCGCAGCGTGGTACTTGCCCTCCTGCACCCACTGACAGTCGATCTCCTCCCGTTCGATCGTGGCTCCCAGCCAGTCCAGGCCGGCCCGGTTCAGGGCAATGGCATCCTGAGCGGCCTTCTTCGCGTCGGCGAAGCTCTTCGCCCTCAGGTTGTGGGCGTGGTCGATCGCGAAGCCCGACGAGCGGCCGGCGGCGTTGTTGCCGATGCGGTCGCCGTCGACGAGCACGATGGACGCCGACGGATCGAGCTCGGCGAGCCGGCGGGCCGCAGCCAAGCCGGAGTAGCCGCCGCCGATGACGAGGTAGTCGCAGACGACGTCGCCGGTCAGGACGGTGGGCTCGGCCAGCGGCGGCAGGATCTCCAACCAGCCATTCGACCGATCAGTGGTAGGGAGCAGTGAGACTCTCACTGTTGCGCTCGACACTTCCGGTCGAGAACCGCGGAGACCGACATGGTCGCTCCGCGAGCTTCGCTCCCCTCAGGAGCCTTCTGAACGCCGGCGCTATCCAAGGTCGATCCAGATGGTCTTGAGTTCGGTGTACTGCTCGTGGGCCCAGAGGCTCTTGTCTCGACCGCCGAAGCCGGAGAGGCCGAAGCCGCCGAACGGGGTGGCTACGTTGCCCTCGCCGTAGGTGTTGACCGTGACCGTTCCTGCGTTGATCGCCCGGGCGGCGATGTGGGCGGTGCGCAGATCGGACGTGAACACCGAGGCAGCCAGACCGTAGGCCGTGTCGTTGGCGATCTGAATGCCTTCTTCGGGCTGGGCGAAGTCGATCACGCTGAGCACCGGACCGAAGACCTCTTCGGTGGCCAGTTGCATGCCGGGCTTCACGTTGTCGAAGATCGTCGGTTCCACGAAGGAGCCGCCGGTCTCCTGGAGGATCTGGCGGCCGCCGAGCACACAGTCGGCGCCGTCGACGTGACCCGAGTTGATGTTGTCCATCACCTTGTTGAGGTGGGCCGGCTCGATCATGGCGCCGATGCGCGTGTTCGGATCGAGCGGATCGCCGACCACCCAGTCTCGGCTCTTCTCCATGAGCAGCGAGAGCAGCTCCTCCTTGACCGCGCGATGCACGATGAGCCGCGAGTTGGAGGAGCAGTTCTGGCCGCCGTTCCAGTAGATGCTGGTGGCGGCGTGCTCGGCGATGGCGTCGAGGTCGTCGGCGTCGGCCATGACGACGAACGGGTTCTTGCCGCCGCACTCGAGCATCACACGCTTGAGGTTGGACTCGGCCGAGTAGTTGAGGAACCGGCGACCGGTCTCGGTGGATCCGGTGAACGCCAGTGCGTCGACACCCATGTGCCGGCCGAGCGGCTCACCGGCGGTCGGGCCGAAACCGGGGACGACGTTGATGACCCCGTCGGGGATGCCGGCCTCGGTGGCGAGTTCGGCAATGCGCAGCAGTGTGATCGACGTCTGCTCGGCCGGCTTCAAGACACAGGTGTTGCCGGTGGCAAGGATGGGGCCGAGCTTCCACGCCGCCATCAGCAGCGGGAAGTTCCACGGCAGCACCACGCCGACAACACCGATCGGCTCACGCACGACCATCGACACCACACCGGGGCCCGACGGGGTGATCTGATCGTTGACCTTGTCGGCCGCCTCGGCGTGCCACCGGATGGTGTCGATCGACTCGACCAGATCGATGTTGGCTGTGTCGTCGATGGGCTTGCCGCCCTCGATCGTCTCGATCGTGGCGAGCTCGGTGGCATGCGATTCGATCAGCGTGGCGAAACGCTGCATCAGCACCTTGCGTTCCGTCGGACTCATCCGACTCCACGGGCCGTGAAAGGCCTTCCGAGCGGCGACAACGGCACGGTCGACGTCTTCCGCTCCGCAGTCGGCGATCTGCGTGATCTCCTCGCCGGTGGCCGGGTTGATCGTGGCAAACGTCTTGCCGCTGGCGGACGGCACCGGCCGGCCACCGATAAACGCCTCGTTCGGGAGATGCAACGATGCTGCGAGCTTCGCTGCCGCCGACTGCGGGGCGCGTGCCTTCGCCGCGGAGCGGGATTCGTCGCTGCGCTCCTCGACCCGCTTGCGGACCTTCGC
>JAHDEJ010000010.1:96524-111490 GCA_020628865.1 Acidimicrobiales bacterium | reverse complement strand
CCGTCGATGTGGGGGAGGCACAGTTCGACGACCCGACGCTTCTCCTCGGGGCGAAGGTAGGCGTACTCGCCCGTGCCCGACAGCACGAGGAGGCCGTGGACGCCGGCGTCGAGCAGCCAGTCGAGATGGTCGAGGAGTGCCGGCTCGTCGATGCGTTCGCCACCATCGGTCATCGGCATGGCCACGGCGACGATCACGCCGTGGAAGTCCTTCGATTCGCGAGAAATCTGCATAGAAGTGATTGTCATGTGGAGTAGCGTCCTCTGTCAAACTGTGTCATAGTCCTCGCATGAAGTTGGATGTGGAGAGCTTGCGGGCCTTGCGGGCCGTCGTCGACACCGGCACCTTCACCGAGGCCGCGGCTCAGCTGGGCATGACGCAGAGCGCAGTCAGCTGGAAGATCAAGCGGCTCGAGGAGCGCGTCGGCCTCGAGCTCGTCAAGCGCGGCCAGGAGATCGAGGCCACGCCGGACGGCCGAGATCTTCTGCACTACGCAGACCGGGTCATCGAAGCCCATGACGAGGCAGTCGAGCACCTCAGCCGGAGCGATCTCGAAGGCGTGATCCGGCTCGGTACCAACGAAGACCTCCGTGGCGGAAAGCTCGCCGACGTGCTGGCCCGATTCGGCCGCATGTACCCGCACATCCGACTCGATGTCCGGGTGCAGCTGTCCGGTGAGGTCCGGGACTGGTTCGACGATGGCGAGGTCGACCTTGCCGTCGTGCAGATCCCGGCCAACGAGGTTCGCCCGGACGACGTCGAGCTCTGGCGCGAGCAACTCGAATGGGTCCACGGCACCGACCACGCCTTCCCAACCGGTGACGTCATTCCGGTCGTGTCCTTCGGGCCGGGGCTCGTCTACCTCGACGAGGCGGAGGAGTCGCTCAAGCGTGGCGGCCACCGCTGGCGCACCGTCCTCGAATGCCCGATGCTCTCCGGCGTGCAGGCGGCCGTCGAATCCGGTCTCGGCATCTCCGCGCTCAACGCCCGGAACGTCACCGACGAGATGCAGACCTGGGCGCACAACGATGCCCATCCGCTCCCCGAACTCTGCGAAGTCATCCGTACGTCCGCCGACGGTGATCCCGAAGTGCTTGGCGCCCTTCGCGACGCCCTCGCCACCTCCCTTGGAGATCGAACATGACGACCACCGAGCCAGAAGCCCCTCGCCGCCGGGGACGCGGCGCCCGTCGGGCCGCCCGCACCGCCAAGACGATCGACTGGCTCCCCGAGCTTGAACGGGGCATCCCGTACGTCGACATCGTCAGTCCCGAGCAGCTCGAACGGATCCACGATGCGTCGATGACGCTGCTCGAGGAGGTCGGCATCGACTTCCGCGACGACGAATCGATCGAGATGTGGAAGGCAGCGGGAGCGAAGGTCGACGGCTATCGGGTGCGGCTCGATCGCGAACACGTGATGGAGCTGATCTCCACCGCGCCGTCCGAATACACGATGCTGTCCCGCAATCCTGAGCACTCGGTCAGCCTTGGTGGCCGAAAGACCGTCTTCACCCCGGCCTACGGGGCGCCCTTCGTGCTCGACATGGACAACAAGCGGCGGCACGCCACCATCGAGGACTTCAACAACTTCGCCAAGATCGCCTATATGGAGCCCGCCATGCACATGGCCGGCGGCGTGCTGTGCGAGCCGATGGACGTGCCCGTTGCGTACCGGCACCTCGAGATGACGCACAGCCTGCTGCGCTACAGCGACAAGCCGCTGATGGGCTCGGTCACCTCACGCGAACGGGCCGAGCAGTCGCTGCACATGATGGGCATCGTGTTCGGCCACGACGTCATCAAGGACACGACCGTGAGCACCTCGCTCGCCAATTGCAACTCGCCACTGGTCTGGGACCAGACGATGCTCGACGCGGTCAAGGTGTACGCATCGCACAATCAGGCGATGCTCTTCAGCCCGTTCGTCCTCGGGGGAGCGAGCACCCCGGCCTCCACCGTCGGCGCTGTTGCCCAGCTGAGCGCCGAGGCCCTCGCCGGAGTTGCGTTCATGCAGCTCGTTCGGCCCGGCTCACCGTCGGTCTACGGCCAATGGACAGCCACCGTGGCCATGAACTCGGGAGCACCGCTGGCCGGCACTCCGGAGATCGACCACATCAACATGCTCGTCGGACAGCTCGCCCGCTTCTACAAGCTGCCATGGCGCTGCAGCGGCGGGTGCTCCTCATCCAAGCTCGTCGACGCACAGGCCGGCTACGAGGCCGCCCGCAACATGTACGGCGTGCTCATGGCCGGAGCGAACTTCGTGCTCTCCACCACTGGCTATCTGGAAAGCGCCCTATGCCAGAGCTACAGCAAGGCGATGCTCGACGGAGAGCAGATGCGCATGATGTATCGCCTCGGCAAAGGCGTGAACATGGACGAGCTCGACCCGGCGATGGACGCGGTCCGAGAGATCGAGCCCGGCGACCACTACCTCGGCACCGACCACACCATGGCGAACTTCGAAACCGCCTTCTTCATGCCCGAACTCATGGACGGTGAGGCGTATGAGAACTGGAACGCCAACGGCGGCGTGGACGCCAACACCCGCGGCATCGAGATGGCCAAGAAGGTGCTGGCCGACTACGAGGAACCGAAGCTCGACGACGCCGTGCTCGCCGAGCTGGACGATTATCGAGACCGCATGAAAGCGGAGATTCCGGAGAACAGTCTGTAATGCAGCCGTTCACTTCGTTCACTACTCGAGTGTTCGGCGGCAGGCCGCCGAAACTCGGCCCCGCCGAACTCGCACCGATGGGGGCAAAGCTGTGTCTGCTTTGAAAGACAAGGTCGCGATTGTGACCGGGGCGACTTCGGGGATTGGGGCTGCGACGGCCATGGCGTTTGCCGAGGCTGGAGCGAAGGTCGTCGTGAGCGGGCGGAGTTCGGCCGGAGCCGAGTCGACGGCTGCGCTGATCGCGTCGATCGAGGGCGACAGCCGGATCATGCTCGGCGATGTCACCGACCCTGCGTTCTGCGACGAGCTCGTGGCGTTCGCCGTGGCCGAATTCGGCCGGGTCGACGTGCTCGCCAACGTCGCCGGAACCATCACGAGGGGCGATGCCACCGAGACCTCGGACGAGGAGTGGTACCAGAACATGCGCGTCAACGCGGACTCGGTCTTCTTCATGTCCCGCGCTTTCATCCGTCAGATGCGCAACCAGGAGCCTGCAGAAAGCGATGTGGGGATCCGCACGGGAGTTGCGGCAGCGGCTGGGGATTCAGTTCCTATCGGTGGTGTGGGGATCCGCACGGGAGTTGCGGCGAATCAGGGCACCATCGTGAACCTCGCCTCGAACGTCGGGCTCGTGGGGAGCGCCGGCCTGCCGGCCTACTGCGCGTCGAAGGGCGCGGTAGTGCTGCTCACAAAGGCCATGGCGCTCGACCATGCTGCCGAGGGCATCCGGATCAATGCGCTCTGCCCAGGCGCCGTCGACACGCCGATGCTCGTCTCGGCCCACGAGAAGACGGGGCGAACGCCCGACGACGTCTTCGCCGCCAACATCGCCGGCATCCCCGAGGGGCGCATCCCTGAGCCAACCGAGATCGCAAAGTCGATGGTCTATTTGGCCAGCGACCAATCCAGTCATGTCACGGGCGTCGCACTGCCCATCGATGGGGGGTATTCGGCCGGATGAGTGAACGTTTGGAAGACCGAGTGGCCGTCGTGACCGGCGGCGCCCGCAGCATCGGTGCTGCTATCGCCGACCGGCTCGCGGTCGCCGGCGCCACGGTGGTGGTCGGCGACCTTGGGACGAACGAGGCGCACGACAGTCGGCCGCTCGACGTCGCCGACGAGGTGCAGGTGCAGGCGTTCATCGAGGGGGTCGTTGCCGATCACGGGCGGCTCGACATCGTGGTCAACAACGCCGGCATCATGTTCGAGACGCCGATCGACGAGCAGGACCTCGACTCGTGGAACCGCATGCTCGCCATCAACCTCACCGGGCCGATGCTCATGAGCAAGCATGCAGCCCCGCACCTCGCCGAGCACGGGGTCGGCTCGATCGTGAACATCGGCTCGCTCGAGGGCGACGCCTGCAACCCGGCGCACGCCGCCTACGCCGCCACCAAGGCGGGCGTGCACGGATTGACCCGCGCCACGGCCATCGATCTCGGACCGCAGGGGACCCGCTGCAACGCCATCGCACCCGGGTGGATCGACACGCCGCTGAACGCCAGCTACGTCGACACGCATCCCGATCGCGACCTCGTGATCGCCGAACTGGCCAAACTGCATCCGATCGGCCGGGTGGGTGACACGACCGACGTCGGCGACGTCGCCGTCTGGTTGGCGAGCGACGAGAGCCGATTCGTGACCGGACAGGTCATCACCGTCGACGGCGGCCGAACCGCCCGCCCCAGCCTCCCCGGAATGCTGCTCTAGCTCAGAAGACCTTCCGGTACCGCACCTCGGTGATCGGGGCGCCACCGATCTCGTCCGTCTTCGCCGATCCATCGGCGGTCCAGCCCTGGCGCTCGTAGAAGCGGCGAGCGCGGGCGTTCGCCTCGGCCACCCACAGGACGACCTCGGCGAAGCCGAGTCGGCGGAGCTCGTCCTCGCACGTCTCGAACAGCTCGGTGCCAGCCCCGGTGCCCCATGCGGTCGGAGCCAGATTGATCATGATGAGCTCGCCCAGGCCGCCTTCGTCCTCGCCTCGGGCCGGCCACACCAGCGCCATGCCGACGACTGATCCATCGAGCTCGACGACGAGGCGGCGACCTTCGGGTGGATCCGGGTTGCGCTCGAGGGCCGCCCGCCAATCCTTCGCCCGATCGGCGGGCCGGAGTTCGTCGAGGAACTCATCGGGCATGATGCGGCGATAGGCGGCCTGCCAGGCCTCCACATGGACACGGCCCATGTCGTCGGCATCGGACAGTTCCGCCATGCGCACTGCGATCGTCGCCATGCTCCACCTTTGCACGCCGGCCGCTGCCGGGCCCGCTCGCGTAGTCTCGGCGGGATGCGTTGGCGGTTGGAGGGCGAAGCGGCGATGGGCGGGACGGCGGCGCCCGAGCGTCTGGACCAGTCGTTCGCCGCACTGCGTTCACTGATGGGGCAGCACCGCGGATCGGTCGCGTTTGCGACGGCGTTGCGTGCCGTCGCCGCTGCGCTACCGGCGTTGCACCCGTATCTCTTCGCCCAGCTGGCCACCTCCATCGACGACCCCGAACGGGCCGGGCGTTTCCTGCTCGCCATGTTCGCAACCGGGTTCGGCCACATGGTGCTCTGGTCGGCCGCCGATTTCTTCATGGTGGCCAGGGTCATTCCGCTCACGTATGAGTTCAAGCGCCGAGCGTTCGAGACGGTGTGGTCAGAGGACTACCAGCGCTTCGTCGACCGTCCGTCCGGCAAGGTGGCGAGCTTCGTCAACGACATCCGCAACCACAGTCAGGCGTTGTGGGAGGCCTCGCACTTCGGTTTCGTGCCGATCTTGGCGACGATCCCGATCTACGTGGTGCTGCTGTGGCAGAGCGCAGTCGAGAGCGCGCTCGTGTATGGCCTGTTCCTGCTGGTGGCGGGCGCGCTGCTCACCACGGTGTCGAAGCCGGTCAACCATCGTCAGCGCCATCTGACGAACAACACTGCGACCAACACCGGGCGGGTCTTCGACTCGTTCTCCAACTTCGTCAACGTCTTCTCGTTTCGGGCCCAGGACAAGGAGATCGCCCGCAACGACGATCAGCTCGACGGTCTCATCGACGACGACATTCGTTTCGGGTACGCCCTGTCGTCCTACTGGGGCGTGGCCTCGCTCATGATTCGCGGCCTGCTGTGGGCCGCCGTCATGGGCTTCAGTTGGCTCCAGTTCGACCGGGGTCAGATCTCTTTCACGGTGATGATCGTCTCGATCACGGTGTTGCTCGACTTCACCAACCAGTACTGGAACGTCGTGTACAACGTCGGCCAGTGGATCGACAAGGCTGCCGCCTACAGGGAGGCGTACACCTATCTCTTCCCGGGCCACAACATCTTCGATCCGGCCCAACAGCCGGCAGCCGGGGTGCCCACACCGGTGCCGACGCCGGCGCCGAGCGCAGCGGCTCGGATCGAAGCCCGCAGGGTTTCGTTCGCCTACCCGGACGACCCGGAACGACTCGTGCTCGACGGCGTCGATCTGTCTGTCGGGCCAACCGACCGCATCGGCATCGTCGGGCGAAGCGGCGAAGGGAAGTCGACACTCATCAAGTTGCTGCTCGGCTTCTACCAGCCGACGTCGGGCGAGATTCTCCTCGATGGAGCGGCGGCAAGCGCCCACGATCTGTCCGACCGCTGTTCCTACGTTCCGCAGGACACCTCGCTGTTCCAGGAGACCATCGAATACAACATCGGCTATGCCCAACCGGGGCCGGTCGACCCCGAGGCGGTGCGCGACGCCGCCCACCGAGCCAACATTGCCGACTTCATCGAGACGCTGCCCGACGGGTACCGCACCCTCGTGGGCGAACGCGGCATCAAGCTGAGCCTCGGACAGCGCCAGCGAATCGCCATCGCCCGAGCGTTCCTGCGCTCCTCCGACATCATCATCCTCGACGAAGCGACCTCGGCGCTCGACTCAGAGACCGAACGGCAGATCCAATCGGCGCTCGACGACCTGTGGCAGGGCCGGGCGGCAGTCATCGTCGCCCATCGGTTGGCCACGCTGCGCGACGTCGACCGGATCCTCGTCATCGAACGGGGTCGTGTGGTCGAGGAAGGCAGCCGCAAGGCCCTCCTTGCGAACCCCGGCCGATTCGCCGAGATGTGGGGCCTGCAACGCGATGGCTTCGCGTGACCGACCGGCAGGCAGAGCCGCTTACAGACTGTCGCGCCACTCGATGAAGCGGGTGAGGTCGCTCAGGTCGTAGTCCGGACCGCCTCGACCGATGGTCACCTCGTGCACGTTTGCGGCGGCGAGGCCGGCGAACAGCGCGTCCCAGTCCTCGATGCCGTCGGTGTCGACCCCGACCGACCGCTTGATCTCACTGGGATCCCGGCCGTTCTTTGCGCACCAGTCATCGAGCACGTTGTTCTTGTGCTCCCACTCGTCGTTCCACCAGGAATGCCAGACGTCGGCGTGCTGCGACGTGTAGTTCAGCGTCTTCTTCTCGCCGCTGCCGCCGATCAGGATCGGGATACGGCGGTTCGGCGCCGGGTTGCCGACCGCCATCCGGTTGATGAGGCGGGGAAGATCATCTCGCAGAGCGTGCAGACGGGACCCTGCGGTGCCGAACTCGTAGCCGAACTCGGTGTAGTCACGCTCGAACCAACCGGCACCGATACCCATGACCAGGCGGCCGTCCGAGATGTGATCGACGGTGCGAGCCATGTCGGCCAGCAGCTCTGGGTTGCGGTAGCTGTTGCACGTGACGAGACAGCCGATCTCGACCCGGCTCGTGACCTCGGCCCAGCTCGCCAGCATCGTCCACGCTTCGAAATGCGAGCCATCGGGCTCGCCGTAGAGCGGGTAGAAGTGGTCCCAGTTGTAGATCACGTCGGCGCCGAGCTCTTCGGCCTCGATCGCCGCCTCACGGACCTGGGCGTAGCTGGCGTGCTGTGGGTGGAGATGGGCAGCGATCTTCATGGAGGCTCCGTGGGATGGTGCGGCCTCGACGAGAGTCGCCGAGCGCCGGGCTGGGTGCGGTCATCTGCGAATCTAGTTGGCCATGGAGCAGGTCGATCGACGCAAGGGCATCTGGTTCGCGCTGCTCGGCATGCTCGGCGTGAGTTCGGACTCCTTCTTCATCCGCCTCGCCGACATCGACGGTTTCGACGTGACCTTCTGGACCGGCACGTTCACCGCGGTGGTGCTCGGTCTGCTGCTGCGGTTTCGGGAGGGTGAGCGGCCGCTTCGACTCGTGCGCAGCGGCGGGTGGCCGCTGTGGGTGGCGGCGTTGCTGCAGGCGGGCAGCACCTCGGCGTTCGTGCTCGCAGTGACCAAGACCTCGGTTTCGAACGTCGTCGTGATCATCGCGGCGGCGCCGCTCTTCGCGGCCGTCCTGGGCTGGTTGTTCCTGCGGGAGTCGAACACCCGACGCGTCTGGACCGCGGTCGTCGTCGTGATGGGCGGCGTGCTCATCGTGGTGAGCGGTTCGATCGGAGGCGGGTCGCTCGACGGCGACCTGTTCGCCGTCGCCGCAATCACGCAGTTCGGCATCAGCCTCGTGCTGCTCCGACGGTTTCCCGGGATCCACCGGATGGCGATGGTGGCGCTCGCCGGCGTGGGCATGGCGTTGATCGCCGTGCTGCCGGCGACGCTCACGGGCCACTCGACCACCGCGTGGATCGCCGTCGTCCTGATGGGGGCCATCTTCGGGCCGTTCTCGCGGGTGTTGATCGCTGAAGCGCCCAAGCATCTGAACGCTGCGGAGGTGGGGCTCTTCGTGCCCGTGGAGACCGTGGCCGCCTCGCTGTGGGCGTGGCTGTTCTTCGCCGAGGTGCCGCCGGGCACGACCGTGATTGGCGGGATCGTGGTGGTGATCGGCGTACTCTGGGGGACGTGGCAACCACGGGTGGAATGACCGCTGGGCCCCAAATCGCCTAGATCCCCACGACTATCCGTCCGGCTAGCGTTCGAAGAAGTGATAGAAGGCGGGGAAGGCGCCAAGTCGCTGGGCCAACGGGTCGCTGTACTTGGGTCGAAGGTCCACTCGCCGATAGCCGAACCGTTCCAGGAGAGGCTCGAACGGCTCTTCGCTGAGTTGGTGGGATCGGGTGAAGAGGGTCTCGGATCCGTGGATGATGAGAATTCGCTTGACGTCGTGGTCAGCGAGCTGTTGGAGCCACCAGTTCACAGAGTTGGTGGTGGTTTCCGGCCAACTGTGGATGTTCACCGCAACATCGAACGACTGTGACTCAAGGTGCTCAGAGAACTTGTGCAATGGCACGACGCTTGCGTTTGAGAGGCCGAGATGTTCCGAAAGGAAGTACTCGCACAAGAAGGTTGAGATTGGAACAGCGTCGGTGGCTGACGCAGTTGCTCCCGGAAAGGCCTGAAGCAGCCTGTGCGGAAGTCGCCCGTATCCAGCACCGATATCGAGCAGGTTGATGTCGTCGAGCGAGCCAGCGCCAAGCATTTCCGACAAGTAGTTGAGTTCCAGAACGCTGTCGATGAGATCGCGGCTGACCGCGACACCGTCGATTTCGAAGGCGATCGCCCCGAAGCTGCCGTCTTCGTTGACCCGATCAAAGAGTCCAAGCGAATCGTTGCTCCGCGCAACGTCGTAGCTCAGGCGATACGCGAGCTCGGATGTCCCGCGGTCTTGGTAGAGATACTGAGTGTCGCCCCGAAAATACCGGAGATCGATTTGACCCTTCAGCCGATGATCCGACCAAACCGATAGATCCGAAGCAGGATGGTCGGCATACGCCGCTCCCAACTCCGCTATTCGCGGGTGGTCGGGTCTCAGGCGTTCGGCTGCTCCTTCAGGAAGCTCGTCTCTCCCACGCGCCAAGACGCCTTGCTTTGTTTCCACTTCGCTCTGCCTGTAGAGGCCAAGGTCGAAACGTTTGAGCACCCGGTTGAGATCGAGCCTGATCTGGTTGGACGTTAACCGGCCCCGGAGCTTGTCGATATCAGTTCCCACCGCTCAAATGTAGCAGAGCGTGGGGTTCGACTTCTCGGAACAGTAGCTGTGCAATGCGCCGGGCACGACCGTGATTGGCGGGATCGTGGTGGTGATCGGCGTACTCTGGGGGACGTGGCAACCACGGGTGGAATGACCGCCGACCAGACCGCACGGGACCGACGCGCGCTGCAGGCCGTCGCCACCCAGTTCTTCATCAACGGCGCCGTCGTTGCGTCCTATGTGCCCCGTCTTCCCGGCATCCGTGATCGGCTCGGCGTCGACCTCGGCACGATCGGCATCGTGATCGCGATCGCCACGGCGGGCGGCGTCTTCGGCAGCGCTGCCGTGAGCGGGGCCATCGACAGATTCGGCACCAAACGGGTGATGGTGGGTGGAGCGCTGGCGCTGGTCGCCATGCTTCCCGTCGTCGGGTTCGTGTCCACCTGGTTTCAGCTCCTCGTCGTCCTCGCCCTGATCGCTGCATCCGACGTGATGACCGACGTGGCCATGAATCTGCAGGGCTCCGCACTCAGCGCCCGCAGGTCAACGCCGGTCATGAATCGGTTGCACGCCATGTGGAGCCTCGGCACGGTCGTCGGTGGGGTCATCGCCGCCGCCATGGCTGGTCTCGACGTCAGCCTCCGAGTCCATCTGCTGGCCGCCGCCGGCGTCCTGCTCGCCGGCCTCCTCTATGTCGTCCCCGGGCTCCTGACAGAAGATGACGTGCCGGAAGAGGACGATTCGGTCGTGGGGGAGCGGCGTGGCGCGAAGCTGGTCTGGCTCTTCGGCCTGCTCGGCGCCGCAGCGATCGTGCCGGAGATGATCAACAGTGACTGGGCCGCCTTCCGACTCACCGACGACCTCGACGCTTCGGATGGTGTGGCCGGCCTCGCCTACGTGGCGTTCACGAGCGGCATGGTGACCGGCCGCCTGTTCGGCGACGGCATCGTCGAGCGGCTGGGGAGCAACACGATGCTGCGCGTCGCCACCGTGGTGGCAGCGGTTGGCGTGGCCCTCGCCACGCTCATCCCCGCCGTGCCCTCGGTCTTCATCGGCCTGTTCATCGCGGGGCTCGGCGTGTCGGTCATGTTCCCCCAGCTCTACGACGCGGCGGCCAAGAGCCCGCAGTCGGGCGCCGCACTCGGTGGGCTCACCGCCGGCAGCCGCATCGCGCTGCTCGGGGCGCCCGCCCTCGTGGGCGCGCTCGCGAACACCGCCACCTTCACGGTGGGGTCGGCGATTGCCCTGGTGACGATTCCGGCCGCCGTGGCCGTGCTGGTGCTGACGCCGTCGTCCGGCTGAAGCCTCAGGCTCGGGGGTTCGGCGTGCCCGGGTTGATGTAGACCGACCGGGTGCGGGTGAAGAAATCGTGGGCGGTGTCGCCCTGCTCGCGTGGCGCATGGCCAGACGAGGACTTCTCGCCGCCGAACGGCACGTGGAGCTCGCTGCCGGTCGTCGGAGCGTTGATCTTGATGATGCCGGCCTCGAGTTCGTTGACCGCCCGGTCCACGCGCCACATGTCGGTCGTGAACACGGACGCGCTCAGGCCGAATTCGGTGGCGTTGGCGAGCTCGAACGCCTCGTCCTCGCTGTCGACCCGCACAACGGTGGAGATCGGTCCGAAGACCTCCTCGGTCCAGATGTCGAGTTCGGTGGTTCCGGACAGCAGCGTCGGGGCGAAGAAGCACGAGCTCGTGTCTGGCGTTGAAGCAGTGGCAAGCACCTCGGCCCCCTGGCTGACGGCCTTGTCCAGACCGGCGGCGACCTCGTCTCGTGCTCCCTGAGCCACGATCGGGCCGATGGCGGTGTTTGGGTCCTGCCCATCGCCGATGCGGAGGTCCTTCACCGCGGCGACCAAGCGGTCGACGAGTTCGTCGTGGACGTCGCCGACGGCGATGATGCGCCGCGTTGCCGTGCACTTCTGGCCGGTGGATCCCATGGCACCGGCGACGACGAGCGGAACCGCAACGTCGAGGTCGGCGTCGTCGAACACGATCGCCGGGTTGTGGCCGCCCAGTTCGAGTTGGACCCGGCCGTTGCGGGCCGTGACCGCATCACGAATGCCGAAGCCGACAGGCACCGAACCGGTGAAGGTGACGCCGTCCACGCGCTCGTCCTCGATCATGGCGCCGCCCATCGAGCCCGGGCCGAGGATCAGGTTGAGCGCACCGGCCGGGACGCCGGCGTCTTCGAAGACCTTGGCGATCGCGACAGAGGTGAGCGGCGTGTTGCTCGCCGTCTTCCACACGACGGTGTTGCCGGCCGCAAGTGCCGGAGCGATCTTCCAGACGGGAATGAGAATGGGGAAGTTCCAGGGCGTCACGATGCCGACGACGCCGAGCGGCGCACGGAGGGTTCGAATGGTCTCGCCCGGCTTCGCCGTCGGATAGATGCGTTCCGTCGGCATCTTGACGATGGCGGCCTGATAGCGGCACGTCTCGGCGGAGAGCACCGCTTCGCCGCGGCTCTCGCCGAGCGTCTTGCCCTCTTCCATCGTGGCCAACATGGCGAGTTCGTCGGCCCGCTGGTCGAAGAGCACGGCGGCAGCTTCGAGGATCTCGGCCCGACGCTTGTACCCCATGTCGCGCCACATCCGCTTGGCGTCCACGGCTGCGGTCACCGCATCGGCGGCGGTCGATGCATCGCCCACCGGGTGTTCGCCGACGGGCTCGTCGGGGCGAGCCGGGTTGGCGCTCGTCGTGGTCGGGCCGGCGGTGATCCATTCGCCGCCGATGAGGTGGGCGCCGAGTGGGGAGTCAGTCATCGTCATGCCCGTCAGGGTAGACGCCGCTCGTTCCCCGGTTGGCCATCGCGCCTGCTGGACCCGGACCGATTCGGTATGGCCGACCCGTGTCGGCATACGGGCCACCGTCAAGTGTTTTCGCTCACCGACGCGACAAAAGTGGGGTGCGGAGGCGTCGTATGGGGGCGCGGTGCAATTGGGCCCGCGGTGGAAAGGGGAGAGAAACATGGAAACACGGGCATTGGGTGCCGAATTCATCGGCACACTCGGATTGGTATTGGGAGGTTGCGGCGCGGCGGTGCTGGCGGCCGACTTCGGAACGGGCGGCAATGGCACGAGCCTCGGGCTCGGCTTCGTGGGCGTCAGCCTTGCGTTCGGTCTCACGGTCGTCACGGGCGCATACGCCCTCGGCCACATCTCTGGTGGTCACTTCAACCCGGCGGTCACCGCCGGGCTCGTCGCTGGTGGTCGCTTCCCGATGGCGAAGGCGCCGCTGTACATCGCCTCGCAGGTTGCCGGAGCAATCGTCGGTGCGGTGCTGATCTACCTGATGGCAGGTTCACCGGAGATCGACAACAGTGCTGCGGGCGCATTTGCGGCAAACGGCTACGGCGATCTGTCCCCGAACGGCTCGGCCATGGGCACGGCGTTCATCACCGAGGTCGTCATGACGGCCATGTTCCTGATCGTGATTCTCGGCGCGACGGCCAAGAAGGCCGCCGCCGGCATGGGTGGCCTGGCCATCGGCCTGATGCTCGTGCTGATTCACCTGATCTCGATTCCGGTGACGAACACGTCGGTCAACCCGGCCCGCTCGACCTCGCAGGCGTTGTTCGCCGGCGGCGATTACATCCCGCAGCTCTGGCTGTTCTGGGTCGCTCCGGTCATCGGTGGCGTGCTTGGCGCGCTGATCTACCGGGGTCTTCTCGGCGAGGCTGAGGACGTCGAGTTCGCCTGATCGGCGACACGTTCACCCACGACAACGACGAAGGCCCCGCCCAACCGGGCGGGGCCTTCTCGCGTTCCGTGGCCAACCGCTCACATCCGTACCTGGTACCGATGTGAGGGCGTGACCGCTCTAGGTGGTGACGTCGACGCCGAATTCGTCGCAGGCGTCGATGATGGCGTCGAACAGGTACTGGCCGAACGACCGATCGCACAGGATCAGGTAGCTGGGCGTGTCGTCGACGTCGTTGCGGACGAGATCACAGGTCACCACGGCCACCGAGGCAGAGGTGACGGCACCGTCGGGCATCATGTTGTCGGACCAGTCGATGCCGCAGATCTTCTCCAGGGCCGACGTTGCGACCGCACCGGACAGACGGAATGCCGCCCGGCCGTGCGTCCAGTCCACGATCGACACATGGCCGTCGGTTGGAAGACCCGCTGCCGCGGCCTGCACCGCTGCGTGCGGCCCGAGGAGCATCCACTCGTCCGGGCGGGATCCGGCGACGAGTATGTCGCCGTCGGCACGACTGTGGCCGAAGGAGACGTTGAGCGCCTTGCGGGCGCTCGTGCCCTCGGCGGAGCGAACGACGATCTTGGCCTGGTCGGTTTGATCCGCGAGCGCCAGCGCCGCTCCCTCGTTTCGAGGGTAACTGCGGGTGATCGGGGAGGTGAAGGCGAGCTCAGCCACGGAGACGTGCTCCTTCCGGGTCGAAGTGTGCATGGTGTTCCATCACGGTTGCCGTGGTGCGATCACCGGACGTGAGCACGACGGTCAGCTCGGTTCCCTTCGAGGCATGCGTCGGTGGAACCTGGGCAAGCCCGATGGATTTGTTGAGCGTGGGCGAGAAACGGGATGACGTGATGCGCCCCAGGATCTCGTTTGTGCCCGGCCGTACGATCTGGGATGCCTCGGGAGGCACGATCGAGCTGTCGTTCATCTGCACCGACACCAGGACGGGCAGGTCCTGCTCCATCGACCAGCCGAGCTCCGGCTTTCCGACGAAGTCGTCCTTGTCCATCTTGATGAGCCCGGTCATGCCGGTGGTCGGCGCCTTGGTGAGGCCGTCGGTGTCCTGTCCGACGATGAAGTGACCCTTCTCCAGGCGCATGATGCGCTGGGCCTCGAGGCCGAACGGCTTGATGCCGAGGTCGGCGCCGGACTCCAGGAGTGCCTCCCACACATGCAGGCCGTGGCCGGCCGGCACGTGCAGCTCGTAGGAGAGCTCGCCGGTGAAACCGATGCGCCACATGATGCAATCGTCCACGCCGGCGACCGTGCCGGTCCGCAGCTGCATGTACTCGAACGCCTCGGGGGAGAGGTCCACATCGGTCAGGCGGCTCACGAGTTCCCGAGACTTTGGGCCGGCCACGTTGATCGACGTGTAGGCGGTGGTGACCGGGGTGACGTGAACCTGCCAGTCGGGGTGTTCGGTCTGGAGCCAGTTCTCGCAGTGTTCCCACACGGATCCGGCGCCCGAGCTCGTGGTCGTCATGAGATAGCGATCCTCGCCGAGGCGGCCCGTGACGCCGTCGTCCATGACCACGCCGTCCTCGGCGCACATCATGCCGTAGCGCACGCCGTTGATCGGCAGCTTGGACCACTTGTTCGTGTAGAGCAGGTTCAGCAGCTTCGGAACGTCGGGGCCCTGCAGCTCGAGCTTGCCGAGCGGCGTGACATCGATGATGCCGACGTTCTCGCGCACGTTGCGGACCTCGGCTGCCGG
>JAHDEJ010000010.1:28078-96424 GCA_020628865.1 Acidimicrobiales bacterium | reverse complement strand
GCGTGACATCGATGATGCCGACGTTCTCGCGCACGTTGCGGACCTCGGCTGCCGGATCGCCATAGTGCTCCGGGCGAATCCATTGCCCGGCGAGAATCGGGGTCATGCCGTTCGCCTCGTGCCATGGGTGAATCGAGGAGACCCGTTCGGGTTCGAAGATCCGTCCACCGAGGGCGCCGAGGCTGACGGGCGCGTACGGAGGACGCCAGATCGTGGTGCCGACTTCGGCGATGGTTTCGCCGCGGGCTTCCGCCAGGACGGCCACGGTGTTGACCGTTTCGAGCTTGCCCTGGGCGGGGCCCATCGTGGCTGTGGTGTACCGCTTGAGCAGCTCGACCGAGTCGTAGCCCTCGTTGGTGGCGGCCACGAGGTCCTTCGAAGCGACGTCCTCGGAGTAGTCGACGATGCCGTGGGTGGTTGACCGGTAGAGCTCAGGGTGGCTGGCACGGCGCAACGGCGTGCGCTCGTCCGTGGGCATTGCCGGCTCGTCGCCGTCGACCGTTGCGGCTCGGGCGGTCAGCGCCTGGAGCCGATGGGCGACCGCTGCCGCCCGCCCGGCGGCGAGCACGCCGGTCTCCCGGCCGTGTTCGACGAGCTGGTCGAGGGTCCCGTCCCCGGCGAGGCCGCCGGTCACCAGCACGTTGTCCGGCGTGTTGTTCGGGAAGAACCGAGCGGCGCTCGGGTCGTAGACCGGCCGGTCGCCCGACATGTTGAGCAGCGACGTCGGCGCCGTCCAGCCCACGGCGGTGATGCACAGGTCGGCGTCGACATACGAGTCGCCGAGGCCCACCTTCACCTGTTCGATCTTCTTCTGCGAGCCCTTGGTCGAGTGGATGTTCCCGCCGGTGCGGGCATCCACGACCTCTGCGATCTCCACGCCGACCCGTTCGAGGTCGGCGACGGTTGCGTCGCCTTCGGCGTTCGCGGTGAAGACTACGGCCCGCGTTCCCGGCTTCACGCCGTACATGTTGATGAGTCGGCGGGCCGCGCCGGACAGCATGACGCCGGGGCGGTCGTTTCCGTAGAACACGTAGGGTCGTTCGATGAGGCCGGCGGCCACGATGAGGGTCTTCGCCCGGGCCTTGATGAGCCGTTCGACGGCAACCGGATGGTTGCGCTGGAGGATGCCGAGCCAGTTGTCTTCGTAGCGGCCGGTGACCGTTGAATCGGTCAGCACCTCGACGCCGGCTGCACGAACGGCAACCTCGAGTCCGGCGGCGAGCGCACGATCCTCGTCGCTGCCCCAGAGCAGGTGTCCGCCGAGGTGGTGGTTGTGCTCGACCAGGAGAACCTTGGCTCCGGCCTCGGCCGCAGCGGCTGCGGCCGCCATGCCGGCGGGGCCGCCACCGGCGACGACGACGTCGGGGTGGGTGTACCGCTTGTCGTAGTAGCCGTGCGGGGTGTCGGGGTCGACGGTGCCGCCGGGAGCGAACGTGGACAGCACCTTCTCGTAGGTCGGCCAGAGCTTCTGCGGGTGGATGAAGGTCTTGTAGTAGAAGCCGGGGGACAGGAACCGGCTGACGAGCTGGTTCGCGGCCTTGGCGTCGTAGTCGAGCGACGGCCACACGTTCTGTGGGCCGACGGTCATCCCGGCTTCGAGGAGGCGGTGGGCTGAGCGTACGTTCGGCTCGTCGTCGACCTGCACGAAGGCGTTGGGATCCCAGAAGTCGGCCGTGAGGAGCCCTCGAGGCCGGTGGTACTTCATGGAACGCGAGAAGATCGTGTTGCCGCCGGCGGCGATGGCCGAAGCGATGGTGTCGCCGGCGTAGCCGGAAGCCGGCTTTCCGTTCCAGGTGAACGAGATGGGCTGCGAGCGGTCGATGACCTCGCCGGACTGCTTGGGAAGTCGATTCACTTCTCTCCTCCGTCCATGCGGCGGGTGAAGGTGGCGCCGCCGTCGACGTTGGCGCCGGCCTGATTGCCGGAGCTGCCGACGTCGATGGTGGTGTACGGCGCGATGCCGATCTTGTCGCCGGGCATCGGCGGGTTGCGGAATTCGTTGGTGGCCGTGTTTCGTTCGAGCTTGAAGAACTGACGGCAGCCAGCTCGGCAGTACCAGGTCTCGGTCAGCCAATCGGCGGGATTGTCCCGCAGGTACAGATACGAACCCCACTCCTCGCGGGTGGCGGTGTTCGGGTCGGGACGGGAGTGCGACTCGCCGACGAGGCGGAGGTCGCTCTGATTGCGGGGTCCGCAGTGGGGGCAGGGTACGAGCAACATCAGTGACCCACCGCCGCTGCGCCCTTTTCGCCGACGAGCGTGCCGTCGTTGAAGCGTTCGAGTTTGAACGGTTCGATGAGTTTCGGCGTCGTGTTGGTGGCGATGCACTCGGCCATCGTTTCTCCTGACACGGGGCCGGCCTTGAAGCCGTAGGTGCCCCAGCCCACGTCGGTGAGGTGTCCCTCGACCGGCGTGAAGCCCATGATCGGTGAGTAGTCGGGGGTCATGTCGCACAGACCCGCCCACTGGCGGAGCAGGCGCATCTTCGACACGCTCGGCATCAGCTCGAGGATGTGTCCGGCGAGCTCCTCGGTGAAGCTGAGCGAGCCTCGCATTGAGTACGTGTTGAGCGGGTCGACGGACGCACCGAAGACGAGTTCGCCGCGGTCGGTCTGGCTGACGTAGACGTGCAGCGAGCCGCTGACGACCACCGTCGGCAGGAAGACCTTGACCGGCTCGGTCACCGCCGCTTCGAGCGGATGGGTGGTGATCGGCAGGCGAACGCCGGCCATCGCCGAGATGAGCGAGCCCCAGCCGGCCGTGCAGTTGACGACGATGGGGGCGCTGATGTCGCCCCGGTTGGTCCGGACTCCGGTGACCTTGCCGCCTGCGCCCTTGCCTTCGGCGAGCTCGCCGCCCCGGACGAGGATGTCGTACACCTCGGTCTTCTGGTGGATTTCGACGCCGAGGTGGTCGGCGCCGCGGGCGTATCCCCAGTTGACGGCGTCGTGGCGGATGATGCCGCCGGGCGGATGGTAGAGGGCTCCGAGAATCGGGTAGCGGGGGTGCGATGTCGTGTCGAGGCTGGGGGCGAGGCCCTTGACCTCGTCGGGGTCGATGACCGAGCTGTTGATGCCCTGGAGCTTGTTCACCTCGGCCCGCCAGTGCATGGTGCGCAGCGCCGAGTCGGTGTGGGCGAGGGTCATGTGGCCTCGCTCGCTGAACATGACGTTGATGTTCAGATCGGCGGCCATGGAGTTGTACAGGTCGAGCGATCGGTCGTAGAACGCCACGCCTTCCGGCGTGAGGTAGTTGGACCGGACGATGGCGGTGTTGCGGCCGGAACCGCCGCCGCCGACGTAGCCCTTGTCGAGCACGGCCACGTTGGTGATGCCGTGGTTCGTGGCGAGGTAGTAGGCGGTGGCCAGGCCGTGGACGCCGGCGCCGATGATGATGACGTCGTAGGTCTTCTTCAGGTCGTGGTCCTGCCACACCCGGGGCCAGGCTTCGCCGGTGAGGCCCTTGCGGGCCAGTGCGCCGGCGGAGTAGCGCGGCGGTCGATCGCTGCCGCGTCCGAGAAGGCCACCGAGTCGGGCGCGAGCGCCGTTCGCGTTGGATGCTGTCATGGCCTGAGTTTAGGAACCGGCCATCATTCCGTCACGTATCAATCAATGGTTGATTGGTAGCCGCTCCATCTTTATGGTTTGGGCATGAACCTGCAGCGAGTGCGGTACTTCATCGCCGTGGCCGAAGAGCTGCACTTTGGGCGGGCGGCGGAACGCCTGCACATGGCGCAGCCGCCGCTCAGCCAACAGATCCGCCTGCTCGAAACGGAGTTGGGCGTCCGCCTGTTCGATCGGACCACCCGACGAGTGGCCCTCACCCCGGCGGGCGAGGTTTTCCTGGTCGAGGCCCTCCGCCTCGCTGCGGCCGCCGACTCGGCCGAGCGGGTGATGGAGGAATTCCGCACGGGCGACGGTGGCCTCATCCGCCTCGGGTTCGTCGACTCCGCAGCATTCGAGGTGATGCCGCGGTACCTGCGGGCGTACCGGCAACGGTGGCCGAAGGTGCAGCACGACCTGCAGATCATGTCGAGCGGCAAACAGGTCGACGCGCTTCGTTCCGGCGTGATCGATGTGGGCATCTCGCGAACCCCGGGTGCCGGCGGGGAGATCGGGACCAGCAAGTTCCGGGTCGAGCGTCTCTTCCTGGCGGTCGGTCCGGATCATCCGGAACTGACCGCAGCGGAGGTGGCGGTCGCCGACCTCGTCGACCTGTCCTTCATCGGGTTCGACCGGCGCCTGTCGCCGACGCTTCACGAGCAGCTTCGAGCCTTGTTCGAGGCGGCCGGCCTGAACTACGAACCGGAGATCGAGGCGACCGAGTACACGACCATCCTCGGCCTCGTGTCCTCGGGCGAGGGCGTGGCGATCGTGCCCGATGGCGTGCGCACGTTCTGTCCTGACGGTGTGCGGTACCTGGCGATCACCGACGGTGCCGCCGAGATGTCCATGTATCTCAACCACCGGGCCGACGAACACCTCCGCGTCGTCGCCCAGGCGCGTGAACTGATCCTCGAGCTGTTCGAGGACGTCTGAGCGATCGGGACGTCAGTATTCGCGGGGAGCGAGCGCTGTGTCCGGCGCCTCCACCAGATGGCGGTAGATGTGTTCGGCGAGTCCCGGGCCGATGCTCAGGAACCGAACCCGGATGGCCCGACCCTGCCGCTCGACGACTTCGCCGCTGACGATGTCGTCGCCGATCCGAAGGACGACGTTGAGCAGGTCGTGTGGAGGGTCCTCCACGCCGGGCGCCGCCTCGAGCAGCGCACCTTCGTAGGACAGGTTGCGGGTCCACATCTCGGCCGTCTCCGACGACTCGCCACCCCAGCACAACAGCAGCGACAGCGGCTGCGAGGTTCGGGTGAAGAGACGTGCGTCAGGCGCGCCCCCGGGACCCGTGAGTGGTTTCAGCTGAAGATCAAAGTCATACCCGGCCATGCAGCCTGCATCGGCAGATGACGCGCCGTTCCTGAGAACAACCTGAGCGAGTCCACAACTGCACCGCCACGAGCGCGGCAGCCCGCGTTCAGGCCGGGACGATGTTGTGCTCAGGGCCGTACGGGAACCCGGTGATGTTGTCGACCGAGCCATCGTCGTTGATGACCAGAACGTCGTGCTCGCGATAGCCGCCGGCTCCCGGCTGACCCTCCGGAATCATGATCATCGGCTCCATGGAAACGACCATCCCCGGAGCGAGCACCGTGTCGATGTCCTCGCGGAGCTCGACCCCGGCCTCGCGGCCGTAATAGTGGCAGAGCACGCCGAAGCTGTGGCCGTATCCGAAGGAGCGGTACTTGAGCAGGTCGTACTCGCGGTAGATGTCGTTCAGCGCCGCGGCAATCTGAGCGCAGCTGTTACCGGGCTTGATCAGTTCGAGGCCTGCCTCGTGCACCTCGACGTTGATGTTCCACAGACGAAGATGTTCGTCCGACACCGACTCGGCGAACAGCGTGCGCTCGAGCGCCACGTAGTAGCCGAACAGCATCGGGAAGCAGTTGATCGAGAGGATGTCGCCGGACTCGATGACCCGGTTGGTGACCGGGTTGTGGGCGCCGTCGGTGTTGACGCCGGACTGGAACCACGTCCACGTGTCCATGAGTTCGCTGTACTCGTAGCTCTTGGCGAGCTCGCGAACCATCGCTTGCGTCGACGCAAGGGCGACCTCGTGCTCGGGAACGCCAACGGCGATGGCCTCACGGCAGGCCTCGCCGCCGAGGTCGGCGATCGCCGTGAGCTTCTTGATGTGGGCGATCTCCTCAGCGGACTTGATCGTGCGCATCCACATGGTGGACATCCCGACGTCGACGAACTCGACACCGGGCAGCGCGGCCTTCAGCTTCTCCAAAAGGTCGAGGCTGACCTCGTCGAATTCGATACCGATTCGCTTCGCGCCCGGGGTGAGGGTCTGCACGGCGTGGAAGAAGTTGTCCTTGCGCCAATCGGTGTAGGTGATGTTGTCGCCGTGAGTCAGGCGCCACGGCTGGCCACCGTCGATGCCGGCGCTGATCGTCGTGGCGTTGTCGGCCGTGAGCACGAAGCCGTACTTGCGGCCGAACGCGCAGTACATGAAACCGGAGAAGTAACAGATGTTGTGGTAGCTCGTGAGCAGGACGGCGTCGAGGTCCGTTTCGGCCATGTGCGACCGCAGCGTGGCCTGCCGTCCTTCCATCTCCGCTGCGGAGAACGGGCCGAGTGTCTTCTCGCCGTTGTGCCACGTGACCAGGCGATCCATGTCTGCGCTCATCGTGTTCCTTCCTCAGTCGACCCGCTCCGTTGCGAGTGCGCCGGTGAAACTAGCGAGCCGCGATGTCTCGTGGTGAATCGGGGGCTCAGCGGCGGGGGCGCTTGGGTGGCCGGATGCGACCGATTGCCGAGGCCAGCGGCGACGAGCGTGCCGGCACCGGCTGGTATTCGGACTGCTCCTCGATCGGCAGGGGGTCCTTGGCCACGATGCGGAACAGCAGGTACAGCGAGATGGCGGCGTGGGGGAGCACGAGCGACCACCAGTAGGCGTTGGCGCTGAACAGGCTCATGAAGGTGGAGGACACGAGCGGGCCGAGGATCGCGCCGACACCGTTGACCATGACGAGCAGGCCCGAGGCGCCAACGCGCTGGTGGTCCTCGATCCAGTCGTTCGTGTAGGCGATCGCCAGCGAGTAGAGCGGAAATGACGTGGCCCCGATCACGAACATGACGCCGGTGGCCGCCAACCCCGTGCCGGTCGAGAGCCCGAGGAACGAGGCCACCGTGGCGATGATCGCGACGACGGCCATCACGCCTCGACGGGACACCTTGTCGGATACGAAGCCGATCGGCAGTTGCAGAACGAACGAGCCCACGAGCGCTGCCGCGAGGAAGGTGGAGATCTGGCGGGTGGTCATGCCGATGAGCGCGCCGTACACGGGGGCGATGGCAAAGAGCGCGCCGGCGACGAATCCGCTGAAGAACATCGTGAGCACACCGGTGGGCACGATCGACATCAGTTGCCGGAAGGACATCGGCGACACAGCGATGGCCGGTGGGGCGCTGGATTCGGAGAGCGCCATCGGCACGAGTGACATCGACACGAGGACCGAGGCGACGATGAAGAGCTCGAAGCCCGCCGGGTCGGCGGCGTTGAGGAGGAACTGTCCGCCGGTGACGCCGCCCATGGTCACGACCATGTACAACGACAGCGTTCGGCCGCGGGTCTCCGGCGTCGCCTGGTCGTTCAGCCAACTCTCCACGACCACGTACAAACCGGCCATGCAGAACCCGGTGATGAAGCGCATGACGAACCACGTGGGCGGATTCACGAAGACGGCGTGCACGAGCGCAGCGGTCGACGCACTCGACGCCAGCGCCGCGAACACCCGCACGTGACCCACCTTGCCGAGCGCACGCATGGTGAACCGTGAACCGAGGAGAAATCCGGCGTAGTAGGCGGCGAGGATGACGCCGATCACCACGGTGTCGAACTCCTCGATGGACGACCGGACGCCGAGCAACGTGCCCTGCAGGCCGTTGCCCAACATCATGAGCGCGACCCCGAGGAAGAGGGCCCACATCGACAGGATCGGCGAGTTGATCGCCGGGCGGGACGTGGTCCCGAGCACCTGGTCCGTCGTGTTCATCGCGGTACGTTACCGTGGCCGAATGGGGGAATCGCGGAGAGATCGAGCGCGCCGGGAGGCGAGCGTTTCGTCCCGCGGACCGGAATGGGTCGAGGGCCCGGTCGACGCTTCCGTTGCGCCCGTGTCACGTCGCGACACGACCTCCTCACCGTGGCTGGTGGTGGCGGCGATCGCTGGCGCGCTCACCGCCGTCGTCGCCCTTCTCGCACTGACGGGTTCGGTCGAACTCGCACCGGTTCCCGAGGTGGCGGCAACCATCGACCCAATCCGACGAACCCCCACCTCGGCCCCGACGGCGACAGCGGCACCGGCCGCTTCGTCCACGACCACGGCAGCGCCACCGCCGCAGCTCGGCCCGGCGCCGACGGACTGGCTGGAAGGACTGGCGTTGGCGTTCGTCGACGATCAGGAGGAGCTGCAGCTCTTCGACCTGGCGTCCGGCGCTTCCGTCGTCGGCAACCAGTGGGCGACGTTCGCGTGGCCGCCGCTGCCGGATGCGGTTCGCATTCTCGGTGCGCCGAACCGCAGCTTCGCAATCGATCCTTCTGCGCCGACGGACAGCGGCCGCATCTCGACGACCGTGCACACGGTCCGACTCTCCGAAGAGAACGACCAGTTCGGCTTCTTCTCGGAGACCACCGATGGATTCGAGTTCTTCGTCGGGTCGCAATGGGGTCCGGCACAGAACGGGCTGGCCACGGCGCCGCTTCGAGCCCAGGTGTTCCCGGTGCCGGGCCGAGGAATCGTCCTCAGCGAGCCGGACGGGTCCAGCCAGGTGCTCACCGTGAGAGGCCTCGAGGACCTGCCAACGCGACTCGGCCGTGTCGTTGCCGCCACGGACGACCGGCTGCTCGGTGTGCACTGCGACGATCTCGGCCGGTGTGTGGGCCGACTCGTGGATTGGGATCTCGGCGACGAGGTCGTGGTTCCCGTCGCATTCGCGGCCAACAACTTCGTCAGTCTGTCGCCGAACGGCCGGCACCTGCTCTCGGCCAGTCCGAGTGGATGGGGCATCTACGACATCGAGACGGGTGGCTTCGCCACCGGGGATCCGCGCGTCGATCCGCAGGGGAGTGTGGCGTGGACCGCCGACGGAGGGCGGCTCGTCTGGGTCGAACGTGGCGTCGTCGCCATCGCCGCCGTCGACCGGGACCTGGTTGCGTTCCGGGTGCCGGGAGTGGAACTCGATCCGGACCGGACGGTCGCGGAACGGGGCGACATGAGAATCGTGTCGCTGTTTTGAGCGCCCCGAGGCTCTACTAGTCGTGGAGTTCGAGTCCTTTGTCGAAATGGTTGGTCCCCGCCTACGCGCTGCTCTGGTCGCGGCGTACGGCGAAGACGCCGGGCTCGATGCGGCTGCCGAGGCGCTCGCCTATGCATGGGAGCACTGGGAGCGCCTTCGGTCGATGCAGAATCCGGCCGGTTACCTGTATCGGGTGGGACAGAGCGCTGCGCGTCGACTCCACCAGCGTCCCACCCTGCTCCCGCCGCCGCCGGCGGAACGGTTGCCAGACTTCGAACCGGCACTGTTGCCCGCACTCGACTCGCTTTCCGAAGCCCAACGGGTGTGCGTCGTCCTGGTTCACGGCTTCGCCTGGCGCCAGGTCGACGTGGCCGAACTGCTCGAGATCGAGTCTGCGACGGTGCGCACCCACCTGAGCCGCGGGCTCCGCAAACTTCACCACGCGTTGGAAGGAAGCACTCATGTCCAATTCTGACGCCGGCACGCCCTCGGGCTCGCCGGCGGAGGCCGTCGACGTCCCCCAGCAGCTCGCTGCGTACGGCTCGTGGCTCGGAGAACACCTCGAAACGCGTGCCGCCGATCGAGAAATTTCGGTGGATTTCCGGCCGAAATCCACCGTCGAAAACGACCGTCCCGCATTGTGGAACAGTTCCATTTCTGATTTCGAGAGTGTGACGACTGTGTCCGCCGATTCTGCACGAAGTGTGACGGGTGCTACCGTCAGCCGCACGCAAGGGTCGGGGGAGGGCTCGCCGATGACAGATGCCGATGATGTGATCATCCAGCTAGACCGGGTGTTCAAGATTTTTGGTCCGCAGCCACGGGGACGTGCACTCACGCTCGCCAAGAGCGGAATGCGGAAGAACGAAGTGCAGAAGGCCACCGACCACGTGGTCGGCATGAGCGACGTCTCGTTCGACGTCAAACGAGGCGAGACCTTCGTGATCATGGGGTTGTCCGGCTCGGGCAAGTCCACCGCGATCCGTACGGTCAACAAGCTGCACGACATCACCGACGGCCACGTCTACGTCGATGGCGTGGACGTACAGGCGCTGGAAGGCCAGGCCCTCCAGCAGTTCCGGCGCGAGAAGATGGGCATGGTGTTCCAGCACTTCGCGCTGTTCCCGCACCGTTCCGTGATCGACAACACCGGCTACGGACTCAAGGTGCAGGGCGTCGAACGCGAACAGCGCAACGCCCAATCGCTGGAGGCACTTCGCCTCGTGGGTCTCGATGCCTTTGCGCACAGCAGCCCCCGCCAGCTCTCCGGCGGTATGCAGCAGCGTGTCGGCCTCGCCCGAGCGCTCGCCGCCGACCCCGACATCCTCCTGATGGACGAGGCGTTCTCGGCGCTGGATCCGCTCATTCGGCGCCAGATGCAGGACGAGATGCTCGCCATCCAGGACCAGCTGCACAAGACGATCCTCTTCATCACGCACGATCTCAATGAGGCCCTGCGCATCGGCGACCGCGTCTGCATCATGAAGGACGGCGCCGTCGTCCAGATCGGCACGCCAGAAGAGATCCTGACCCAGCCTGCGACCGGCTACGTGGCCGAGTTCGTCCAGGACGTCGACCAGGGTCGCGTCATCGATGTCCGCACGATCATGAAGGAGCCGGTCATCGTCGACGCCTCCATGACCGTCCAGGGAGCGCTGGAGAAGATGGACGGCGCCCTCGCTGCATTCGTCGTCGACAGCGAAGGTCGCCCGACCGGCCTCGTCGCGTTGGACGATGCAAACACGGCGCTTGCCGCAGGAAGCAACGATCTCGGGTCGGTCGTTCGCAACGACTTCGACACTGCGTCCCCACGGGCGACGTTCAACGAGGTGTACGCCGAGGCCGGCCGCGGCCTCGGAATCGCCGTGGTTGATGAGTCCGGCGTCCTCGTCGGCAGCACCCACGTGCGAGACATGATGGAAGAGATGGGCCGGGTCGAGCGATTGATCGACGGCTTCGAGCGAGAGGTGTTCATGTAATGAATCTGTTGGCTCAAGACACAAGTTTCTTCGACAACACGTGGCCGGAGACCTTCCGGTTCCCGTTCGGTGAGTGGATCAAGCAACTCATCTTCTGGGCGGTGAACAACCCGGTCACCGCCTTCATCGGCGACGTGATCGAGTGGCCGTTCAGCACGCTGTTCGAGCTGATCATGAGCGATCAGGTCGGCCGCGACTCCATCGAGACCGTCCCGTGGGTCTGGCTGGTCATCGCCGTCTTCGTGGTCGCCTCGTTCACCAGAAACACCCGGGTCGGGCTCGCCTGTGCGGCGATGCTCGCCGTGTGTGGTTTCCTCGGCGCCGAGTACTGGTCCGAGACCGCCAAGACCATCGGCATGATCCTTGTGTCGGTGACGCTGTGCGCCGTCGTCGGAATCCCGCTGGGCATCATGTCCGGCCGATTCGACGCCGTCTGGAACGTGGTCCGGCCAACGCTTGACGCCATGCAGGTGGTCCACTCGTTCGTGTTCATGTTGCCGTTCATCTTCTTCTTCGGCATCGGTGAGGTCTCCGCAACGATGGTGACGATGGTGTTCGCACTGCCGCCGCTCGTGCGCCTGACCAACCTCGGCATCAGACAAGTGCCGGAGGACGTCGTCGAAGCGTCGAGAGCCTACGGCGCAACGGAATTCCGGGTCTTGACCGATGTCCAGCTGCCACTGGCCCGGCCGGCCATCATGACCGGCCTGAACCAGACCCTGCTTTTGGCGATCTCCATGCTCGGCATCGCTGCACTCATGGGCGCCGGCGGCCTCGGCCGTCTGCTCTTCCGGGCGATCAACAACCTGAACCTCGGCCTCGCCGCATCGGGCGGCCTTGCGTTCTTCCTCGTGGCCGTGATCCTCGACCGCATTTCGCAGACCGAGGAACAGGACGGCGTCAGCCTCTTCGTGAAGATCCGTCAGGCGTGGACCTTCCGGGCCGAGCCCGAGTTGCTGCTCGAAGCGCAGGCCGCGCAGGCCGTCGCAATCGAGGAGGACGACGAGCCCGACGAGCGCCCCGCTCCGGTGGAGGCATCCGAGCGCATGGGTCTGATGATCGGGGCCATCGGCGGCATCGTCGCCATCGTTTCCGTGTTCCTCACGTGGAGCTCCAACGGTGGTAAGGCAAGCGCCTGGGCCCGTTTCGCCGACGAGAACGTCAACGGCGAACTCGACGGACTGAGCTTCAACGGGATCCAGGCGTCCGGAGGTTCGATCTTCGGTGTGCTGGTTGCCGTGTTCGGTTTCATCGCCGTGCTCGCCGCGATCCGTCCGATGCTCTCGTTCTCGGACACGATTCCAGCGCTTCTCGTGAAGCTGCAGGGCGCCATGCTCGCGGCAATCGCCGGCATCATCGTGGTGATCTGGGTCCTGAACCTCGTCGACGTCGACTCCGGTCCGTTGTCGGGAATCGGCCTGTCGCTGTTCGCCATCACGGTGATCGCCATCGCCGTGGAGAGCTTCATGGTGGGCACGCCCCGCCTCGGCGCCGACGGCATGCTGATCGCCGGTTTCGCAGTGTTCTTCACCGCCCTGGCGTACATGATCATGAACGGTTCGGAGTTCCTGTCCGAAGCCCACAGCGACGGCATCGGCCTCTACGTCGGCGTCGCCGCCGGGCTGATCATCGTCGTCGGCGGCATTCTGGCCATGCTGGCCGCGCCGTACGGACCTCGTCGTCCGCTCCCGGTGGATGCGTCGTGGGGCAAGGTCGTCGGAGCAACCTTTGCGCTGCTGCTGATCGTCGGCTCCGCCTTCGGCGTCGGCAACGTCGAGAAGAAGACCGAGTACGGCTGGCTGTTCGATGCACGCATCGAAGCGATCGAGCGGTCGTCGGGTGACGTACCGCCGGACATTCAGGCAGAGATCGACCGTCTCCGCGAAGA
The DNA here is from genome assembly GCA_020628865.1 of Acidimicrobiales bacterium. Classification (GTDB taxonomy): domain Bacteria; phylum Actinomycetota; class Acidimicrobiia; order Acidimicrobiales; family SHLQ01; genus SHLQ01. Next base: position 83,699 of record JAHDEJ010000010.1, on the reverse strand, counting down.
AGCCGGCGACGACATCAACAAGCAGATCGCCAACGCACAGGCGATCACCAACCTCATCAACAGCGTGCAGAGCGGCGACAAGATCGTGCACTCCGGCGTGAACGGGGAAGGTCCACAACTGGGCTGGATGGCGATCATCATGGGAGCGCTTGCACTTGCGGTGTCCTTCGTCGCTGCCGGTGCAGGTGGCGTGTCGGAGAACCAGCGTTGGCAAGGATCGGTCATCCTGGCCGGCCTGGGCGCCGGCATCATGGCCTATGTCGGTGCGTTCATCATCTCGCTGGTTCGGGTGGCCACCGGTGTCGGCGTGCTCGCCGGTATCGGCGCCTTCGTCACCTTCGTGGCCGGGTTCGTGATCTTCTCGAGCGGAAGCTCGGTCGTGAACGAGTTCCGACGCAAGAAGGTCTACGCCGAATACGTGCACGACGCATCGAAGGATGTCGTCGTTCGGGACGCCGCCGAGGAGCTCGTCGGCGCTGCCGCCGGAGACAACGGCTGACCAAAAGATCTGGGGCAAACGCAATACCTCGACGACACAGGGTGACCAGACACGCCCCGGAATGTCCTGTATCGTCGACAATCGTCATATATCCCAAGGAGGGGATCAACCCATGAAGACAGGAAAGAAGAGCCTCTGGCTCGCCCTGCTCACGATGATCGCGCTTGTCGCGGCAGCGTGTGGCTCGGATGCAGCAGACGTGGTCGACACGGCCACCGATGCCGTGGAAGAGGCGGCGGACACCGCCGAAGAAGCAGTCGAAGAAGTTGTCGAAGAGGCCGAAGAGGCCATGGAAGACGACACCGAAGAAGAAGCCATGGAAGAAGAGGCCATGGCCGACCTTCCCGGCGAAGGCGTTTCCGTGAACATGGGCCGCGCCAACTGGTCCTCCGGCTACGTGCAGGCACAGATCCTCCACGACCTGATGGAAGAGCTCGGCTACGAGGTCTCCAGCCCGGATCAGCTCGAGTTCGCACCTGACCTCGGCTACCAGACCATGGCATCCGGCGAGATGGACTTCTGGGCCAACTCCTGGTACCCGGGCCACCTCTCCTGGTGGGAGGGTGAGCTCACCGACGGCACCCGTATCGGTGACAACCTGACCCGCATCGAGGGCTCCCTCATGCCGGGCGGCGGTCTCCAGGGCATGCTCGTCACCAAGAGCTGGGCCGAGGACAACGGTGTCACCACCCTCGACCAGATCAACGCCGACGAGGCTCTCTGGAGCCAGCTCGACACCGACGGCAACGGCAAGGGCGAGTTCTACGGCTGCCCCGAAGACTGGACCTGTGACGACATCATGACGGCGCAGATCGCCTTCGCTGGTTGGGACAACCTCGAGCAGACCCAGGCCGGTTACGACGCCATGTTCGCCGAGTTCCTGACCCTCGCTCAGGCTGGCGAGCCCGCCATCATCTACACCTGGACCCCGACCTCGTACCTCGCACAGGCCATCCCTGGTGAAACCACCATGTGGCTGTCCGTGAACAACGACTCGGTCCTCGACGACTCCAACCCGACCGGCCAGGAAGGCGGCGAGGCGTACTGCCAGCGCTGCGGCGAGAGCATCGGTTACCAGGGCCTCGGCGCTGACACCTGCCTCCAGGGCCCCGACGGCTGCCAGGTCGGTTGGGAAGCTGCTGACATCGAGATCACCGCGAACTCCGCATGGCTTGCCGACAACCCGGCTGCCGAGGCGCTGTTCAACGAGTTCAAGCCCCCGCTCATCGACCTCGCCATCGCTGGCGTCGAGCTGAACGCCACCGACGGCGCCCAGGCTGACGTTGCCCGCATCGCTGCGAGCTGGATCGAGGCCAACCGTGACCTCGCCGACCAGTGGGTCGCTGCGGCCATGGCTGCAGGCTGATTCAATCGATGATCTGACCATCCGCATTGCGGACGGTCACACCATCTGAGAAGTGGCAGGGCCTTCGGGTCCTGCCACTTCCGCGTTTTCCGGGCTGTCCGACCCCATCGACGCCGGCCGGTAAGGTTGCCGCGTGCTGTTTGCCTTCACCGAAGCCGATTCCGAGAACTTCGTCGACATCGACGTGCCCCAGTGGGCGTGGGTGGTGCTGCTCGTGGCGGTGCTCGCCCTGCTGGCGCTCGATCTGTGGCGCCATCGGCACGCCCACGAGCCCACCTTCCGTGAGGCCGGGCTGGAGTCGCTCTTCTGGGTCTTCTGCGCCGTCGTGTTCGGCGGGTTCATGTTCGCCCAGTTCGGTGGCCAGGCAGGCGGTGAGTACTTCGGCGTCTACCTGACGGAGAAGTCGCTGAGCGTCGACAACGTGTTCGTCTGGGCGCTGTTGTTCTCCACCATGAAGATCCCCCTGAAGTACCAGCACCGCGTGTTGTTCTGGGGCATTTTCGGTGCGCTGACCCTGCGGGCGATCTTCATCCTGATCGGCTCCGAATTGGTGGAACGGTTCTCCTGGGTGCTCGTGATCTTCGGACTGTTCCTGATCTGGACTGGCGCACGCATCATCCGACACCGCGAGGATGAGGGTGAGGACTCCTCGACCGCAGGTCTGAAGCTGCTGAAGCGGTTCATGCCGGTCACCGACGACTTCGACGGCCAGAAGTTCTTCACCCAGTTGGACGGCCGACGTGCGGCCACTCCGCTGTTCGCCGCCCTCGTCGTCGTGGAGGCCACCGACGTCGTGTTCGCCGTGGATTCGGTCCCGGCCTCGTTCGGCGTCGCCAACGATCCGTACATCCTCATCGCCGCAAACGCCTTCGCGATCATGGGGCTCCGGGCCATGTACTTCCTGCTGGCCGATGCGAGAGAGCGGTTTCACTACCTCTCGCACGCCCTCGGCGGGATCCTGCTGTTCGTCGGCATCAAGCTGTTGATCACCCCGTGGACCCACATCGACATCGGGATCTCGCTCGGCATCATCGTGACGATTCTGGTGCTGGCGATCATCTTCAGCCTGTGGAAGGCCAAGCAGATCGAGGAAGCGTCAGCGCACACGCACTGACGTCACATACCGAGCAGCGCCAGCATGCTCGGCGGCGGGCTGGGATCGCCGGCCGCGAGCCGGGCGGCCCGTTCGACGTTGACCGCGTGGAACTCGGGGTTGGTCCAGGCGGTCCATGGTCCCGAAGGGAGCCGTTCGGGAGCTCCGTCGGCGTCGATGACCGCCTGCAAGTAGTCCTGGAGCAGTGTGAGTTCCTCGTGGCCGCCGATTGGGCCATGCGCGGGGACGAAGAGCTCACCCCAGGCCTTGAGCTGTTCGAGGGATTGGATCCATGCCGGCACGTCCGCTTCGAATCCGAGCGGGGTCACGCCGAAGGAGGCGAGGGCGCCGGTGAACACCACGTTGGCGCCGGGCACCTGCACGACCAGGTTCTCGAACTGCTGTCCGCCGAGGGGAACGGCGATGGATGCCGCGCACAGGTGCGCGGCATCGGCGATCGTGTGGCTGACGGGTCGCGTGACCAACTCGGCGAACTGCGGGGCATGGGCGGGATGCAGACGGGCCCAGACCTCGGGATTCGGGGGCTGGTCGAGCAGGTGGGAGGTCTGCGCCGTGCCGTAGACCGCAGCGAGCGGAAAGGCGGTGGAACCGCCGACGTGGCCGATGTGTGACGACGTGAGCACGAGTCGGCGGATCGGTGATGGCGTGGTCTCCGCGAGCGCGTTGGCGAAGGGTGCCGCTTGCAGGGGAGTGGTGGCGGCGTCGACGACCGTGACCCCATCGGCAGCCAGAATCGCGCCCATGTTGGGGGTGTCGTGGTCGGGTGCGTCGGCGAGCCAGGCGAGCACGCCGGTCGCAAGCGGGACGAGGGTTCCGGACATCCCCGCACCCTAGGGCGCGCCGCGCTCACGAGCGCCCATTTTCGTGCCGATGAAGAACCGTGTTCGAGAATCCGACCGCTCCAGGCCCCGTTTGCACGGGCAGATCGTTGCGTGGCGTCGCCATGCTGGTGCTCGCCTCGCTCCTCCTGCTTGCCTGCGGCGGAGAGGCGGCGACGACAGCGGCACCCGAGCCCGAACAGCTGGCCTTGGCCGACGATGTCGCCACAACCACCACGACGGCGGCTCCGACGACCACTGCGGCACCCACGACCACCGCAGCGCCGACCACCACAACGACGATTCCCGAAGATCCGCATCTCACCTGGATCGCCACGGCGAGGGACAACATCACCAAGCTCGTCGCTCACGCCGAGCCTGACGGCACCCAGATCTCGCTGCCGTTCCTCGTGCCGAACCCGCATCAGTTCGGGACGCCACTCACGCTGATGATCACCGAGGGCGAGCCGGGCGACGAATGGGTGAAGGTGCAGCTGCCGATCCGTCCGAACCTGCAAGAGGGCTGGATCCGAACCGAGGGCTACGTGATCACCTCCACGCGTGTGCATGCGGAGATCGATCTCACCTCGCAGCAGATTCGAGCCTGGGATGGCGACGAGCTGATCGCCGAGTCGGCGGCGGTCGTCGGTGCGGCGGAGAGCCCAACACCGCTCGGAACGTTTGCGGTTTCGGCCGTGCTCGACGACTACTTCGGCTCTCCGGCCGTGGCGCTCACCGCGTTCAGTGAGGCGTTCGAGACCTTCAGCGGCGGGCTTCCGGTGATCGCGATCCACGTGACGCTCGCCGACGGTCAGGAGCACGATCCGAGCGTCGGTTCGAACGGGTGCATCCGGATCCCCGACGAGGCGGTCCGGTTCCTGGCCGAGCACGTTCCGCTCGGCGCCCCCGTCACCGTCATCGCCTGACGGCACCACGCGCCGTGCGCCCGTCTGGGCGAGCACGCACTCGACCCCTAGAGTTGCGCAGGTGCAGCGAACGGGGCAGCGCCTGGTGACGATGGTCGTGACGGCCTCGCTCCTTGTCGCGGCCTGCGGGGGAGGCGTGGCCACCCCATCGTCCGAGGCCGACATCGGGCTCGGGCTCGACACGCTGCCCCCGACCGACGATGCAGCTGCGGACCCGACGCCCCCGACCACGAGCGCTCCGGCGAGCACGACCGTGGCGCCGAGTACGACGGCGGCGCCGGACCCGCACCTGACCTGGATCGCCACGGCCCACGACGACGTCGAACACCTCGAGGTCCACGATGCCCCCGGGGGGCAGACGATCTCGCTGCCGTTCCTCGTCCCCAATCCGCATCAGTTCGGCGGCCCGCTGACCGTCATGGTGACCGAGGGCGAGCCGGGCGACGACTGGGTGAAGGTGCAGATCCCGCTTCGGCCGAACGGGAGGGAGGGCTGGATCCGGACCGAAAACTACGACCTCACCTCGACCCGCGTGCGGGCCGAGGTCGTACTGTCGGAGAGTCGGGTGACCGTGTACGACGGCGACAGCGTTCTCGTCGATTCCGGTGCCGTGATCGGCGCGGAGGAGTCGCCCACGCCGCTCGGAACGTTCTATGTCGCAGCGAAGCGCCGGAACCCCGAGTCCGAGGCGTGGCTGGGGCCCTGGGCGCTGGTGCTCTCCAGCTATTCGGAGGCGTTCGAGACCTTCAGCGGTGGGCTGCCGGTGATCGCCGTCCACGGAACGAACCGGCCGGACCAGCTGGGAGAGGCGATCACGAACGGCTGTGTGCGGGTCCCCAACGAGGTGATCGCTGTTCTCGCTCAGCACGTTCCGCTGGGCGCTCCCGTAACCGTTCTGTCATAGTGTGACGCATTGTGTTACGGTGGTGCCGGCTCGACTGAAACCCCCCGACACGGGCCCCGACGGCGGAACGTTCTGGAATGCTCTCAATGACGCTGCAACACGTACACCCTGGCGGGTACTTCCAACGAGTGGATCGTGCCGCCCGTGAGGCCGTGATCCTTCAGGCAGCGACATCGGTTCGACAGATCGTCGTCATCGCCCGGACCGACGCAACCGCCCGAGACATCGGCGAACGGTTGGCGCTCTCGGGAATGCCGACCATCGTCGGTGAGTCCGGCGACAAGGGCGAGGCGATCCGATCGTTCGTCAGCGACGGCGTCAGCACCCTCGTGGCCTCGCACGACTACGTCACCGCAAACGGGCCGATCGAAGCGTCGCTGGTGATCCACGCTCGGATGGCCACGACGACCCGGCAGTACACGCGACGGTTGAACGCAACACGCGCACCGCTGCACGTCACCTTCGTCGTGCCGGAGGACGAGCGCGCCGCCGAAACGCTCGTCGTGCAACTCTCCGACGACGCCGTCGTCGACCTCGACGGCGACATCGACCTCACCGAGGTGCTCGACGAACATCAGCATGGCGAGCCGGCTGCCGTTGCCGGACAGCGTCGCCGGTTCCCGCTCGCTCGCTGATCGAACGCAGAGGATTCGCCGCTGCCGACGGTGGAGCGGTCATGCTTGAGGGCTGATGGATTCGGATGATCAACCGCCCGTGGAGTCGGGGGCCAACGCGCAGACCCCGTGGCGACTCGTCCATTACCTGTATCGGCAATGGCACGACGACCGGGTCAGCGGCTTGGCCGCCGAGATCGGTTTCTTCGCACTGTTGAGCCTCTTCCCGCTGCTCCTTGTGCTCTCGGCGCTGCTCGGCTGGATCAGCAACCTGTTGGGCAACGATCTGGCGACCGATGTCGAGAACCAGCTCACCGAGTGGGCGGGCGAGGTGTTCGGCGAGGGTGGAAACGTCGTCTCGGCGGTCGGGGCACTGTTCTCCGAGTCGTCCACGTCCGCACTGACCGTGGGTATTCTCGCCACGCTCTACACCGCAAGCCGTGGTTTTGCCGCCGTGGTACGAGCACTCGACGTGGCCTACGGGCACGACAACACCCGTGGATGGGTGGGCACACAGATCATCGGGTTGCTGCTGGCGGCCGGGTCGATCCTCGTCGGTGCGCTGACGCTCGCCGGCCTGGTGATCGGCCCGCTGCTCGGTCGGGAGGACATCGGCGGTGTGGCCATCGAGGGTGCGCTGAACGTGTTGTGGAACTGGTTCCGCTATCCGACCGCCTTCGTGATCCTGGTGCTGTGGGCGGCGACGATCTTCCATGTGGCGCCCAACCGGCGCGCCTCATGGCGGTGGGAGATCCCGGGAGCGCTCTTCTCCGCGCTTCTGTGGATCCTTGCGACCTGGCTGTTCTCGCTGTACCTGACGACGCTGAGCTCGACCACCAACGCGGTCTTCGGCGTGATCGGAACCGCCATCACGATCCAGCTCTGGCTCTACCTGCTGGCGATCGGGTTGGTGCTCGGAGCGGAGCTGAACAGCGCGTTCGCCATTCGTCGTGGTCCGGCAGCAAATTGGACCGAGCCTGAATTCTTCACCCGCGTCTACCGATGGATCAAAGGTGTGATTCAGTCGGGCGAAGGCTGAGATCGCACATATACTAGGACATCCAACTATCTGACATCCAAGCATCGTGAGGACACATGGCTGACTACAACCCCCCAGTCTTCGACATCCACTTTGCGCTGACGGAGATCGCCGGCCTCGGCGACGTCGCCGGGTATCCCGACTTCGACGGGTTCGACCTCGACATGCTGGAGCCCGTGCTGGAGGAGTCCGGCCGGCTCATCGCCGAGACCGTGGCGCCGCTCAACCGCAACAGCGACCTCCAGGGCAGCGTCCACAACGAGGACGGCTCGGTCACCACACCCGACGGCTTCCGCGACGCCTACAGCGCCTGGGTTGCCTCCGGCTGGGGTTCCGTGCCCTTCGATCCCGCCTACGGCGGTGGCGGCTTCCCCTGGATGATCGCCACGGCGATGGGCGAGATGCTCAACAGCGCCTCGATGTCCTTTGCGCTGTGTCCCTTGCTCACCCAGGGCGGCATCGACCTCCTGCACCACCACGGCAGCGAGGAACAGAAGGAAACGTGGCTCACCAAGCTCGTCGAGGGAACCTGGACGGCGACGATGAACCTCACCGAGCCGGATGCCGGGTCGGACGTCGGTGCGCTTCGCACCAAGGCCGTGAAGGCCGACGACGGCAGCTATCGCATCAGCGGCCAGAAGATCTTCATCACCTACGGCGAGCACGACATGGTCGACAACATCGTGCACCTCGTGCTGGCCCGCACCCCTGAGGCGCCTCCGGGGACCAAGGGCATCTCCACCTTCATCGTTCCCAAGTTTCTGCTCGACGAGGACGGCAACCCGACGATCCCGAACGATCTGCGTTGCACGTCCATCGAACACAAGATGGGCATCCACGGCAGCCCGACCTGCGTCATGCAGTTCGGAGAGGAAGACGGCGCCGTCGGCTACCTGATCGGTGACGAGAACCGTGGCATGGAATACATGTTCACGATGATGAACAACGCCCGACTCGCCGTCGGAGCACAGGGCCTCGCCATCGCCGAGCGGGCCTACCAGGATGCCGTGGCGTACAGCCGTGAGCGCACGCAGGGACGGGCCATCGGCGCCGCACCCGGTACCGCCTCGCCGATCGTCGAGCACCCCGATGTCCGCCGCAACCTGCTCACCATGCGGGCCTACATCGAAGCGATGCGCGGACTCTGCTACCTCGACGCCGCCGCCGTCGACCAGCAGGGCCACCATCCGACCGAGGAAGGCCGACAGGCCGGCGCCGAACGAGCCGCGCTGCTCACCCCCATCGCCAAGTCGTGGTGCACCGACCTGGGCTGCGAGCTCACCTCCATCGCCGTGCAGATTCACGGTGGCATGGGCTTCGTGGAAGAGACCGGTGTCGCCCAGCACATGCGCGACGCCCGGATCAACCCGATCTACGAGGGCACGAACGGGATCCAGGCACTCGACCTCGTGGCCCGCAAACTCCCGATGCGCGGCGGCGCCGTCATCGGCGAACTGCTTGCGGAGATCCGCTCGACGGCCGCTGCCGCTGCGGGCGACGACGAGGCGTTGGCCGCCATGGGTGCGGCACTCGCTGCGGCCACCCAGTCGGTCGAATCCACCACCGCCAAGCTCGTCGAACAACTTGGCGACGCCCCGATCGATGCCTTCGCCGGCGCCACCCCGTACCTGAAGATGCTCGGTCAGGTCGTCGGCGGTTGGGTGCTGGTCCGTCAGGCGCTTGCGGCTCGGGCCCTGCTCGACGCAGGTACCTCCGACGAACGGCTCGAGGCGAAGATCACCACGGCGTCGTTCTATTGCGAACAGCTCCTGCCGCTCGCCGACGCACAGGCACCGGCCGTACTCGCCGGTGCGTCGACGCTGATGGCACTCTCGGCAGACCAGTTCTAGCCCCGCCGCAATCCACGGAATTCTTCGGGCGCGCCAGCGGGTTGGCGCTAGCGTGATTTCCGTGATCGCCGCCATCCCGTCGCCCTCGTTCAACTCGATCGGCCCCTTCAACATCTACGGCCTCTGCATTGCGCTGGGCGTCGTCGCCGCGGTCTGGCTCGGCCAGCGGCGATGGGAGGCCATGGGACAGGACCCCGAAGACATCGCCGCCATTGCGATCTGGGGCGTTCCCGGCGGCGTGATCGGCGCCCGGCTCTACCACGTCATCACCGATTGGCATCGCTTCTCCGGCGAGCCCATCACCGAGATCTTCAACATTCGTGGAGGCGGCCTCGGCATTCCCGGCGGCATGTTCCTCGGTGTGCTGACCGGGCTCCTCGTCGCCCGCCGCCGAGGCATCCCCGTGAAGCCGGTACTCGACGCCGTCGTTCCCGGACTCCCGCTGGCCCAGGCGATCGGTCGCTGGGGCAACTGGTTCAACCAGGAGGTCTTCGGTGGTCCGACCAGCCTCCCGTGGGCCCTCGAGATCGATGGGCAGCACCGAAACGGAATCCCTGAGGAGTTCCAGGACGTCGAAGCGTTCCCCACGTTCCACCCCACGTTCCTCTACGAGAGCCTCTGGAACCTCGCGCTCGTCGGTGTGCTGCTCTGGGCGGACTCGAAGCGGCTCCTCAAGCGGGGGCGCCTCATCGCCATCTACCTGATCGGTTACGGCATCGGTCGGCTCTGGCTCGAAACCGTTCGAATCGACTCGGCCACCGAAGTTCTCGGTCTGCGGGTGAACATCTGGATGAGCCTGGCACTCATCGTCGGTGGCATCGTGATCATCGCCTGGCCCGGCCGCAACGACCGGTCTGACGAGGTCGTCCTGGAACCGGTGTCCGCTTCCGCGTAGTCGTCACCTTCCGGCGAGCACCGCGTCGCTGAGCGCCGGCCAAACGGGCTTGGCCCAGTCGCCGAATGGAAGATCGGTCAGCACCACCAGCGTCGTGTTCGCCAACGGATCGACCCACAGGAACGTGCCGGCCTGACCGAAGTGACCCCAGGTGAACGGCGAATTCGACGTCCCCGTCCAATGCGGCTCCTTGCGCGACCGGATCTCTGGGCCCAGACCCCACGGATTCGGCTCCTGCCGGCCGTATCCGGGCAGCACGCCGGTCAGCTCCGGAAGGTGGGGGGTCGTCATCAGCGAGAGCGTCTCCGGGGCAAGGAGCCGGTCGAGCCCGTGGGCGAACGCCAACAGGTCGGTCACGGTCGAAACACCACCGTGCGCCGGGCTGCCCTCGAGCGTCGTCGCCTGCATCCCGAGAGGCCCGAACACGGCCTCGTTGAGGTAGGCCACGAACGGCATCTCGGCAGACGCCGCCAGACGGTCGGCCACCGCTTCGTATGCACCGTTCGAATAGATGCGCCGGCGACCAGGGGCGGCCACCCGGTTGCCGGCGAGGTCCAGCCCGGACGAATGGGCGAGCAGGTCGGCGACCGCGACGCCCTCGGCGTCCGGCCGATGGAGGTCGAGGGTGCCCTCCTCGACGGCCACGAGGGCCGCAACTGCCGTGAACAACTTGGTGATCGAGGCGAGCGCAAACCGCTGCGAGGTCGGACCATGGGTCGTGATCGAACCGTCCGGATGACGAACCCCGGCGGCGGCATGTGGCGACGGCCAGGCGTCGATCTGTTCGAGCGTGCTCACCACTTCAATCTAGGCGGGCCGACATCCCGAGGTGCCACCGACCGTCCAGGCCGCATAGCGTTGTCACGGTGATTGGGGATGTGGTTCGAATCGAGGGGGTCACGCGGGTCCAACGAACCTTTGCGTTCGTGGACGTGTGCGGGTTCACCGAGTTCACCGACACCAATGGCGATGCCGCCGCCGTCCATCTCCTGGAAACCGTCCGCGGCAACCTGCGGCGCCTTGCGTCCGTCCATGGCGTCCGGGTGGCGAAGTGGTTGGGTGACGGCGCCATGCTCGTCAGCGTCGAACCCGAGCCGGCAATCGAATCGGTGGTCGCCATGGTCGAGGCGAATCGTGCCCACGGAGCGCTGCCGCTCCGAGCCGGTGTTGCTTCGGGGGACGTCATCTTGTTCGAGGGCGATGACCACATCGGGCAGGCGGTGAACCTTGCGGCTCGACTCAGCGATCTCGCCGGACCCGACGAGATTCTTGCCCCCGCCGTGATGCAGACGTCGCTGCTGGTCAACACCCGCGCCGTTCCTCACGGCGAACACCATGTGAAGGGGATCGCCACGGCGGTCGAGATCGTCCGGTTCGAATCGCGGTGAGCGATGAGCACCGGGAGGACTTCGAAAGCGCCGTCACCCGCGTCATCCGGAGCCTGAAACCCGGAGACCTGATCTCGTATGGAGAGATCGCCGCCGAGGCCGGGTATCCGGGGGCAGCACGTGCCGTCGGCCGTGTCCTGAAGGTGGTCGACGGCCTGCCGTGGTGGCGCGTGGTCACGTCGACCGGGCGGCTCGTGCCCGGTCTGGAAAAGGAACACGCCCGGCTGCTGGAAGCGGAGAACGTCATCGTCCGCGATGGCCGGGTCGTCCGCTGAGGGCTCCGATCCTCGGCCATGACAGGGGCAGCGCTGCGTGGCGGTTACCCTGAAACCGACCACATAGTGAAAAGACACACATGACCACCACATTCGCTGACCTTGGGGTCTCGGATGATCTCTGCGACGCACTTTCCTCCCGCGGCATCACCGAACCCTTTGCGATCCAAACCATCGCCATTCCCGACGCTCTCGCCGGACGCGACGTCTGCGGCAAGGCCAAGACCGGTTCTGGCAAGACCCTGGCCTTCGGGCTCCCCGTCATCGAGAACATCGGCCGGGCCGAGCCCAAGCGTCCACTCGCTCTGGCCCTCGTTCCCACACGCGAACTCGCCGTCCAGGTGTCCGACGAGCTGGCCCCGCTCGCCAAGTCCCGCGACGTCCGCGTCGCACCGGTGTACGGCGGCGCCAACATCGAGCGTCAGATCACCAAGCTCGAGAAGGGCGTCGACTTCGTCGTCGCTACCCCCGGTCGGATGATCGACCTGGTCGAGCGCAAGGCCGTCGATCTCACCGATCTCACGCACGTGATCGTCGACGAAGCCGACCGGATGGCCGACATGGGGTTCCTCCCACAGGTCGAATGGCTGCTGCGCCAGGTCGAAGGCGAGCACCAGACGCTGCTGTTCTCCGCAACACTCGACGGCGTCGTCGACTCGCTCGTGCGCCGGTACCAGACCGACCCGGTCTTCCACGAGGTCGAATCTCCACAGATCACCGTGGATCAGATGACGCACCGGTTCCTCCAGGTCCACCAGATGGACAAGGTGAAGGTTGCGGCCGCCATCTCGGGAACCGTCGGCCGGACGATCATGTTCACGGCGACAAAGCACATGGCCGATCGGCTCGCGAAGAACCTCAAGGAACTCGACGTTCGGGCGGCCGCCATTCACGGCGACCTGCGTCAGAACCACCGCGAAAAGGCCTTGAACGACTTTGCGGACGACAAGCTCCAGGTCCTCGTGGCGACCGACGTGGCGGCCCGAGGCATCCATGTCGACGACGTCGAGGTCGTGATCCACTTCGATCCGCCGGCTGAACACAAGACCTACCTCCATCGCTCCGGCCGAACGGCCCGCGCTGGCGGCAAGGGGCTCGTGGTGACCCTGGTGCTCTGGAACGAAGAGCTCGAGGTGCGGCGCATGCAGCGTCGCGTCGGGTTGGATCTGCCCATCGTCGAGATGTTCTCGAACGACGATCGGCTGAACGATCTGACCGCATGGGATCCGACGGCCTGATCGAACCGTCGAGCGAGCTCCGCAGCTGGCTGCGGGAGTTCGCCGCCGACACTGCGGAGGACGTCGAGCTTCGGCTCGGCGGAGTCGCTGCTGCCATTGCCGATCATCGCGGGCTTTCCCGGCCGGCTGCCCTGCCGACGGCGGAGGCCGTCAAGGTACCCGGTGCCCTGTGCCAGCCCGACCTGCTCGGGATGGCGTTCGAGACGATCCTGGCGCCGCAGGACCGTCGACAGCAGGGGGCGCACTACACGCCTCCACACGTCGCCGACGAGATCGTCGGGCTGGCCCTTCGCCGATTGCCGGGCGGCTCGCTGCCGGTGGTGTGGGATCCGACGTGCGGCGGGGGAGCGTTCCTCCTCGCTGCGGCCCGAGCGCTGCACGCCGACGGGCACGACCGGGCCGACATCGTGCGCGCCTGCCATGGCACCGACATCGACACGACTGCCCTCCGGGTCGCCGATGCCAGTCTGGAACTCTGGGCGGGCGGCACCGCCCGGCCCAGCGTGGAGCACGTGGACCTGCTCACGTCCCGCCCGACGATTCTCCGGGCCGGGCGGGCTCGCCTCGTCGTCGGCAACCCACCGTTCCTCGGACAGCTGACCTCGGACACCGCCAGAACGAGGGAACGGCGGGAGGCGTTGATCGACCGCTTCGGCGACGTCGCCAAGGGCTACGTCGACGACGTCGGGCTCATCATGTTGGCGGCGGTCGAACACGCCGCTCCGGGTGCGGTCGCTGCGCTTGTGGCGCCGGAGTCGTTCCTCGGCACCAAGGACGCGGCGGCGGTGCGCAGCGCGCTCGTCGAACGGGCCGCCGTCGAAGCGGTCTGGTTGGAGTCCGGCTCGACCTTCGAGGCTGCAGTGGACGTGGTGGCCCCGATTCTCGTCGTCGGCGCCGCTCCGGCTCGGACGACCATGCATCGAGGTGATGAACAGATCAATCTTCCCCATCCGCCACCACGAAATTGGGCTCCGGTGATCGCTGCGGCCGCCGGGGTTCCGACGGTCGAACCACAAGCGCATGGCACGCTCGGCGATCATGCAACGATCACGGCCGGCTTTCGCCAACACTTCTATGGATTGCAGGGCGCGGTGCACGAAGCCGACGGTGATCCCGACGCACCCGTCGAGCTCGGCCTCATCACGTCCGGCGTGATCGACCCGCTATGGAACGCATGGGGGCAGAATGCCGTTCGCTTCGGCGGACAGTCATGGTCACGGCCCGTCGTCGACCTCGATCGGATCGAGGACGCAGCCGTGGCCGCCTGGTTCGCCGCTCGACGGGTTCCGAAGCTTCTCGTGGCCTCGCAGACCCGGGTCGTGGAGACGATCGTCGACGAGACCGGAAACCTGCTGCCGTCGGTGCCCGTGATCAGCATCGAGCCCACGGAAACGGGACTGTTGTGGCATCTCGCTGCGGTGGTGTCCTCCCCGGTTGCGTGTGCCCGCATCGCCACCGCATCGGCAGGAACCGGCCTGAGCCGGGGCTCGCTCCGCATCCGGGCCTCGGAACTTGCACAACTCCCTCTGCCGGCGCCGGGACCGGCCTGGGACGAAGGGGCCGAGGCCGCGCACGACACCCAGCAAGCGATCCAGCACGGCGACATCGTCGGCTATCGGACCTCGCTCGAGCGACTGGGGCACTCGATGGCCGAGGCGTACGGTGTTGCCGATGCCGACCTGGTTTCCTGGTGGTGTGACCGAATTCGGTTTCCAGACGAATCGCCGGCAGGCGTAGAGTGAGAAGACGGCCGCCCCTGATGTCCGGACGAGGTGGCGACGTGGAGGGAGGCAGCGATGGAGCGTGATCCGACGTCGATCAATGCCCGCCGAGGCTGGCCCGACCGATTCCCGGTCACCGGAGCCTGGCAGCCGGGCGACGATCCCGGCGCTCGCCAATTCCTCACACTTTCACGCCCGCTCGCGCTCGAGGGCGGCGGCGTTCTCGACGAAGTGACCGTCGCCTACGAAACATGGGGCGAGCTCAACGACTCGGGCGACAACGCCATTCTGATCTGCCATGCGCTGACCGGCGATGCTCACGTGACCGGTGGGGGCGGGGGCACCTACACCCCCGAAGGTTGGTGGTCGCGAATCGTCGGGCCGGGCGCAGCCGTCGACACCAACGAGTTCTTCGTGGTCTGCGCGAACATGATCGGCGGGTGTCAGGGCTCCACGGGTCCGGCCTCGCTCGACCCGGCGACGGGTCGTCCCTACGGTTCGAGCTTCCCGCAGGTCAGCACACGAGACATGGTCCGAACGCAGGCACGCCTGGCCGACCACCTCGGCATCGACACGTGGTTCAGCGTGGTCGGTGGCTCGATGGGCGGGATGGCGGTGCTCGAATGGGCGGCAATGTATCCGCATCGGGTCCGCTCGATCGCGCCGATCGCCACGGCGCTCGCCGCATCGGCGCAGCAGATCGGATGGTCGGCCGTCGGTCGACTGTCGATCGCCAACGACCCGAACTTCCACAACGGCGACTACTACGACAAGGACGAGGGCCCGGCCCGTGGCCTTGCAATCGCCCGGGAGATCGCGCTCATCCACTACCGAAGCGACGAGGAATGGACCGAGCGGTTCAAGCGCGACTCCATCAACCGTCTGTCCTCGTTCGATTGGTGGGGCCGTTTCCAGGTCGAGGGTTACCTCGACCATCACGGACAGAAGTTCCCGCATCGGTTCGACGCCAACTCCTACATCGTCCTCAACCGGGCGATGGACCTTCACGACCTCGCCCGAGGCCGAGGCGGCCATGCGCAGGCGCTGGCCCGCTACACGGGCCCGGCCATGACCGCGTCGGTGACGAGCGACTTCCTGTACCCGCCGAGCCAGCAGACTGAACTTGCGGCGGTGCTGAACAGCGGATCCCGCTGGTGCACGCACCACATGATCGAATCGGTGTACGGCCACGACGGTTTCCTCGTCGAGCACGACAAGCTCGGTCCGATGCTCTCCGACTTCTTCGACAAGGTGCGCGTCGAAACCGGCTGATGCCCGAGATCATCGAGATCGAGATGTATCGCCGACCGCTCATTGCCCTCGTGGGGGAGCGGCTCAGCGGTATCGAGCTGCCGGACGTGCACTACGCCCGGCCGGTCGGCGCCGATGCAACACTGGCCGCCGTTCGATCGACGTCGCTCACTGCGGTCCGCCGGGTGGGCAAGCTCTTGTTGCTGGACCACGACGGCCCGGATCTGCAGGGCACCCTGGGCCTTCGGTTCGGGATGACGGGCCGGCTCCTCATCGATGAGGTCGGCCCGATCGACCGGCTGGAATACTCGTCCGGCCGCAATGACCCCGCCTGGGACCGGGTCCGCCTCCGGTACGGCGACCATGTGGTTGCGGTGCGCGATCCGCGGCGTCTGGGTTCCATCGAGCTCGAACCGGAGGAGTCGCTGCTGGGTGTCGACGCATGGACCATCTCGTTCGAGGACCTCGACGCGGCGATGGCCGGTCGGAGCGCGCCGATGAAGTCCTTCCTGCTCAATCAGAAGGCGATCGCCGGGCTCGGCAACCTGCTCGCCGACGAGGTGCTCTGGCGGGCAGGGGTGTCGCCGATGCGTCCGGTCAACGAGGTGCACCCGGCCGAACGAGAGAGGCTCGCCGCGACCATTCGCGAGGTCATCACGGATCTGGACCGGCGCGGCGGCTCACACCGGGGGGACAGCTTCCCGCTCCGCGACGCCGCGGCGACCTGCACCCGCGACGGCGCGGTGATGCGACACGACACCGTCGGCGGACGGTCCACCTGGTGGTGTCCCGCCCATCAGGGGTGAAGCGGGTACATTCGGTCCGTGCCCACCCGTCGACCGACGTTTCGTCTCCCCGCAGCGATCGCTGCCGTCTCGACGACGATGCTGGCGATGCTCTGGGCCAGTCCTGTCAGTGCTCAGGACGTGATCGAGGGGGAGACCACCGTTGTCAACCTCCGCGAGACCGACGGCCGTCTCGGCCCCCTGGTCACCACGCTGGTGGTCATGGGAGCCTGCACCCTGCTCGCCACCATCGTGTTCTGGTGGATGACCCGACCCAAACGCCAACAACCCGGAGGCACTTCCCATGGATGAGTTCGATCCCGACGAAATGGTTGCCCGCTTCAAGGAGCGAGCGGCCGCAGTGAAGAAGCGGAATCTGCCGCCGGTCGGGGGCGACGAACGGTCGATGTTCATCGCCCAGGCCCAGACGGACTTTCGAGACTTTGCGATGATCGGCGACGCCGACGTGCAGCTCGAAGACGGAATTCTCACCTTGACCGTGGATCTTCGTCCATCGAGTGGGTGATGACGTGAAGCGCTGCTACCATGGCGGCTCCACGCGGACGTAGCTCAGTTGGTAGAGCATCACCTTGCCAAGGTGAGGGTCGCCAGTTCGAATCTGGTCGTCCGCTCCACAAGAAATCGGGCCCTTTCCCTTCGGGAAGCGGCCCGATTTCTGCGTTTTCGCGCCCTACGCGCGCATGTATGACGAACGTATTGCGGAGCGATGACGAAACGTCGGGGGCGCGGAGACATTTCGGAATCCGCCCCCTACGGTGTCCGACCGAGTGGAACACGGTGGTGAAAACCCCGGGTTTCCGTTGCACCAGCGTGTGCGCCCGATACGCGGAGGGGCGTTCGGGCGCACACGCGGTCAACCCATCCGATGACGGATGTCGCACCGGGGCGCGTGGAAATTCTTCCGGCCGTTTGCCACTGTGGGGTCGTGGTGGCGATATCCTCTGAAACCTCATGC
Source organism: Acidimicrobiales bacterium (assembly GCA_020628865.1). Taxonomy (GTDB): domain Bacteria; phylum Actinomycetota; class Acidimicrobiia; order Acidimicrobiales; family SHLQ01; genus SHLQ01. The sequence goes on along the minus strand of JAHDEJ010000010.1, from coordinate 66,040 downwards.
GTCGGTGCCCGAGCGGCCCAAGGGAACGGCCTGCAAAGCCGTACAGTCGCGGGTTCAAATCCCGCCCGGCGCTCCAGATTTCACTCCACGGGGTCGGCTCTGCCACACTGTCCACATGAACAGGCGGAAGTCGCCCCGTGAGTGACATTTTCGAAGGCCCGGGCTGGTGGATGGCCTCAGACGGCAAGTGGTATCCACCACATCTTCACGCCGACGCGTCGTATCGGGCGCGCTGGGTGAACGTCGCCGCGCCCGCACCCGCGCCCGACACGAGCGCCGAGGTCCTGGCCCCCGACCCCGCTCCATCCTCGACTCCGCCCGCCACGTCGATCTCCGCGCCCGACGCAGCCGCGAGTTGGGTTCCTGAGACTCGGGCCACCCGCCCCGTGGCCGACGTCCCGCCGACGCCGTTCGTGCCGTCGGACAAGGTGGCCGAACGTGCAGCCGCACTCGCCGACACCACCCGCACCGACACGGCCGCCGAGGTGACGACACCACCGGCCACCGTGGCCCCGACACCGGTTGCCCCAGCACCTGCTCCAGCGCCGCAGCCGACTCCCGTCGTCTCTGCGTCGGTCAGCGCACATGCAGCGACGCCTTCGTCCGACGCCCCGCCGGCGGTCGACGTTCCCGCCGAACCCGTGGAAACCGTGGCGGCGTCGGCGGCAGCACCTCCGGCCGCCGCAGCGCCAGCACCTGCGAAGATGCCCGAACCGGTCGTCGCGCCGCATGAATCACCGACGCCGCTGAGCGCGAACCCCGGTCGCAGCGGGTTCGTGGGCTTCGGCGCGCCCTCGTCCACCCCGGTCAGCGAAATCCTGAACCGATTCGGCGACGGACACGCCGGCTCCAACGGCAACGGCACAAAACCCCATCGAAACCCCGTGCCGACCATTGAGCCGGAACCCGGTCCAGAATCGGTGCCGGAACACAGCGCAGCGCCGGAACCCGAACCAGCTCCAGCCGAAGCGCCTGTGGCTTCCGCTGCGGAAGCGACGGACACGGCGCCGCCCGAGGTGCGCGTCGGACCCGACGAAGCACCCAACCTCGACCCGATCGATTTCGAGCCCGCCACCGATCCGGCCCCCGAACCCGCCCAGGTCGACGACCAATCCGGCGGACGCACCCGCCTCGAAGTCGGCGCACCGACGGACCGCGGCGAAGAACGCTTCGGGATCCTCACCCCGAACCGGCCCACCGAACAGCGCATCAAGCTGCAGGAACAGCCACGCCTGTCCGAATCGACCGAGCTCGTCCCCGTGTCGCTGCCTGAAATCGCCGTCTACGACGACGGCCCCTCGCTGCACGATCGCCTCGTCGCCACCGTGCTGTTCCTCTCCGGCGTCGCCCTGATCGTCGGAACCTTCCTCGTCTGGACCACCGGGCCGGGAACCGAACAGACCGGCTGGGAGATGAACGACGGAATCGCCACGATCATCGCCGGCGTGCTCGGATCCGCCGCCGCCGGCCCCATCTTCGTCGGCTTCCGCCACGTCGTTCCCAAGACCATCGCCATCCTGAGCGGACTCGTCGCGCTGGTCGTCCCGGGCCTGCACGGCCTCGAAGCCCTGTCCGACTCGGCTCTGGCCGAAACGGGCGTCGGCGTCGGCTTCTGGACCGTCCTCGGCAGCGCCATCGCCATGCTGCTCGCCGGTGTCGCCGACCAGTCCCGTTTCGGCGACTGAAGATCGCTTTCGAAGGTCGCAACCGGAGCGACACCTGCTAGCCTCAATCACCCCGGGCCGTTAACTCAGTTGGCTAGAGTGCCACCTCGACATGGTGGAAGTCACAGGTTCAAGTCCTGTACGGCCCACGGGAACCCTCCGGGTTCCGCCAAGTTCGGCTCCGCCGAACTTGCACCTGTCTCACGAAATCGCCGAGCCCTTGGCTCGGCTCTTTTCGTTTTGTGGGCCGTGCGGCGCGCTTGTCCTCGCCTCCGGCGGGCGGGAACCCTTCGGGTTCCGACAAGTGTCGGCTGCGCCGAACTTGGCTCAATCGCCACGCAGGCTCTGCGCCTGAGGCGCCCTCAGCGCTTCGTTTCGGTGAAGGGGTCGCGTCTCACTTTCACCCAGTTGGGTGATGGGGTCGCGTCTCACTTTCACCCTGGGAGCGGGTCTTGTGGTGCAGGTTGTGATGAACTCTCTGCATGGAAACGCTGGCGTATCGAACGTGCCCACTCTGTGAAGCGACCTGCGGGTTGGAACTCCAAGTCACCGACGGCCGAGTCACCCGAACACGCGGCGACGCCGAGGACGTGTTCTCCGCCGGATTCCTCTGCCCGAAGGGCACCACACTCGGCCACTTCCACGAGGACCCGGACCGGCTCCGCCAACCACTCGCCAAAATCGACGGCCGGCACGTACCGGTCAGTTGGGAGGAGGCCTACGGCATCATCGCCGAGCGGTTCACCGCCCATCGCGACCCCGACACCGACGCGGCCGCCATCTACCTCGGCAACCCCGTCGTGCACGGCCTCGACCTCCTGCTGTACGGGCGGGCCATCATCACCGCCCTCGGCACCCGGAACGTGTACTCGGCGTCCACCGTCGACCAGCGGCCACGAGAACTCGCCAGCGGCCTGCTGTACGGGCTGTCGGTCACGATTCCGGTTCCCGACATCGACCGTACGGACGCATTGCTGCTCCTCGGCGCCAACCCGATGGTCAGCAATGGCTCGCTCGCCACCGCTCCGGATTGGCCCGGACGGATCGAGGCCCTCAAGGAGCGTGGCGGGTTCTTTGCGGTGGTCGACCCCGCCCGCACCCGGACCGCCGAGGCCGCAGACGTGCATCTGCCGATCCGTCCGACGACCGACGTCCTCCTCCTCGCTGCGCTCGCCACCGAGCTCGTGGCCACGGGGCAGCACCGTCCGGATCCTGCCGACGCCGAGGTGCTCGACCGGGTCGTCGGCGCGCTTGCCCCATTCACCCCGGACACGGTGGCGGAACGAACCGGAATCGCCGCATCGGAAATCCGGGCGCTCGCCCAGCGTCTGGCCGAGGCCGAACGGCCCTGCGTCTACGCCAGGATCGGCACCACCGTCACGCCCTTCGGCACGACGGCGAGTTGGCTGGTCGACGTCGTCAATGCCCTTCTGGGCAGCCTCGACCAACCCGGCGGCGCCATGTTCCCGACGAGTCCCGCTGGGTCGCGCAACAACCGATCCGATGACCCGACCGGCCCCGCCGTCCGCCTCGGACGCCGCCGCACGGCCGTGTCCGGGCTCCCCGTCGAACTCGGAGAGCATCCCGTGTCTGCCCTCGCCGAGGAGATCGAGGCCGGCAACATCACGGCGATGGTGACCGTCGCCGGCAACCCGGTGCTGTCCTGCCCCGACGGTGAGCGCCTCGACGAAGCGTTCGGCGCGCTCGACTTCATGGTGAGCCTCGACTGCTACCTCAATGAGACCACCCGCCATGCAGACGTGATCCTGCCGCCGCCCTCGCACCTCCAGAAGCCCCATTTCGACCTCGCCTTCACGGGCCTCAGCGTCCGCAATGTCGCCAACTACTCACCCGCCGTCCTCCCGCTCGACGACGACCAGCTTCCCGAATGGCAGATCGCTGCACGATTGAGCGCCGTGCTCGGCGGGCTTGCCGGGGACGCCGCCGGTGCTGCCGCGGTGGACGACCTGATGGCGGAGCAGATCATCGGCGGGGTCCTGAGCAGTCCACAGGCGCCCGAGGCGCTCACGGAGGCGATGGTCCGATCCAGCGTCGAAGGCCGCACCGGACCGTTGCGGCTGCTGGATCTGATGGTGCGCAGCGGGCCTTGGGGGGACTGGTTCGGGGCAGGGGATCCCGAGGGCCTGTCGCTCGAACGACTCGAGGACCATCCGCACGGAATCGATCTTGGGGCATTGGAACCGCGGTTTCCGGCTATCCTGTCGACCCCGTCGGGCCGCCCGGAGTTCGATCACCCGGATCTCGTGGCGGACCTTTCGCGTGTGGCCCAGTTGCTCGAGGATCGTCCGCCCGAGCTCGAGCTGATCAACCGCCGCACGCTGCGGTCCAACAATTCGTGGATGCACAACCTTCGGATCCTCGTGAAGGGCAAGCCGCGATGCACGTTGCGGATGCACCCGGAAGATGCCGCCCACCGGTCGCTGGAGACCGGACAACGCGTTCGCCTGTCATCGGCGACGGGTTCCGTCGAAGTTGCACTGGAGGTCACGGATGCTCTCCGCCCGGGCGTGGTGAGCATGCCCCATGGCTGGGGCCACGACCGGCCGGGCACGCAGCTCCAGATCGCCGCAGAGCACGCAGGTGCAAACGTGAACATCGTGACCCCGTCTGCTTCGGTCGACCCGCTGTCGGGAACCTCACAGCTCACGGGCGTGCCTGTCGACGTCGTGGGCGTCTGATTCGCGACTCGGGGCCGCAGCCCCCCTGAGATCGACGTTCAGTGATATTCATTGCTAAAGATCGCGCGTGCAGTGGCCGATTCCCTTGAGGGTGATTGGCGTTCCGAGCCAAACAGTGCTTGTATCTTCGGGTGCCACTTCTCGACCGCCGCTCGCGTTGGTTTGCCGCGCTCGCGGTGCTGCTCACGATCATCGGCTTTGCCTGGGCTCCCGCACTGGCCCAGGACGATGAGGAGCAGCTCGAGGAGCTGAAGGCCGAGCGTGAACAGCTCCAAGAGGAGGCTGCAGCGAAGGCACTGCAGGTCGATGCCGCAACGGCGGACTTCGATGTGCTGATGCAGGCGCTCGACGACATCAATGCGCTCGTCGACCTCCAAGAAGCTCGTCTCGCCGATGCAGAGCAGGCGGTCCTGTCGGCGGAAGAACAGGTTGCCGCAGCTCAGCAACGAAACCAGGAGATCGCCGAGGAGATCGAAGCGCTGCAGGCGATCGTCGGCGACCTTGCCGTCGAGGCGTTCACCGGCGAAGCGGGCGCGAACGGGCAGGACCTGACCTCGTTCCTTGTCAACGACGATCCGACCGAAGCCGCTCGCCGCCGCAGCCTGGTCGAATTCCAGACCGGAAACCTGAGCGACACACTGGATCGGATGCGGGCGCTGGTGACCGAGGCGGAGCTCGTCGAGGCACAACGAGTGCGTGCCGTCGAGGCAGCGCTGGCCAACCGCATCGAGGCAGAGGAGCGCCGAGCAGAGCTCGACGAAGCGATCGATGCCCAGGTCGAACTCGTGATCGCTGCGGAAACCCGTCTCGAGGCCCGATTGGCCGAGGCCGCATTCCTCGACGAGGTCGATGCAGACCTTGCCGCCGAGATCCGAGCGCAAGAAGAAGCGATCGCACGGCGAATCCGCGAAGAAGCCGCACGCAAGGCGGCTGCTGAGGCGGCCGCACGCCGCGCCAATCTGGTGCCGCCGGCTGGTGAAGACGATCTCGTCAACGCCGAGGGCTTCCTCGTTCACGAAAGCGTCGGCGACTCGGTCACCCGGATGATTCAGGACGCCCGAAGCGACGGCGTGAACCTCACCGGCTACGGCTGGCGTTCGCCCCAACGCACCGCAGAACTCCGTGTCATCAACGGGTGTCCGGACGTCTACGATTCACCGCCGAGCAGCTGCCGAATCCCGACGGCTCGCCCGGGGCAGTCGATGCACGAGCGGGGTCTGGCCATCGATTTCGCCAGCTGTTGGCGGGGTTCGCCCTGCTTTGTGTGGCTCTCGAACAACGCGGCGAACTATGGCTTCCGGAACCTGCCGAGCGAGTCCTGGCACTGGAGCACCAACGGCAGCTGACGCCGTTCGTCATTCGTAGCCGAGCGCGCCGTCGCATCGGACCGATGCGACTAGATTGTCTCGGATGGCCGGAGTGGAGTCCTTCGTCGCGCGTGCACGCACCGTTGTGGTGGTCGTGCTGCTGTTCACCGTGCTGGGCGCTCTGACGCCGGCAGGTGCGCAGGACGACGAAGACGTCTTGGACGACCTCAAGGCGCAGCGAGAGGTGATTCAAGAGGAACTGGCGGCCCAGGCACTCGACGTCGATGCAGCCACCGCCGACTTCGATGTCGTGGCTGAGGCACTCGGCAACCTCAATGCCCTCGTGGATCTGCAGGAGGCCCGACTGCTCGCCGCCGAGCAGGCCGTGGCCAGCGCCGAGGCGGAAGTGGAGGCCGCCACCGCCCGAGCGGTAGCGATCGAGGCCGAGATGGACCTCCTGCGAGGGGATCTGGCGGATCTGGCCGTGGCCTCGTTCACGGGGGAGTCGGGACCGAATGGCGAGGATCTCACTGCGCTGCTGCTCAGCGACGACCCTTCTGAGGCGGCGAGGCGACGGAGCCTGGTCGAGTTCCAGACCGGATCCCTCACCGACGGTCTCGATCGCCTCAAGCAACTCGTGGCCGAGGCGGAGGACGTCGCCGACCAGCGCCGGGTCGCCGTCGACGCTGCGGAAGAGGGCCGGCAACAGGCCCTCGCCCGCGAGGCCGAACTGGGCACGTCCCGCAACGCCCAGCTGGAACTGGTGGCCGCTGCGGAAACCCGGCTGGAGGCCAGGCTCGCCGAGGCGGCGTTCATCGAGGAACGCGATGCCGAGAAAGCCGCCGAGATCCGGGCGCAGGAAGAGGTCATCGCCCAACGAATCCGGGCGGAAGCTGCGGCGGCCGCAGCGGCAGCTGCTGCGGAAGCTGCTGCCAACCGGCCGCCCCCGATCCCACCCGCGCTGCCCGAAGACATCCGATCCGTTCAGGGCATCGAGGTGCACAAAGACATCGCGGACCGGGTCGACCAACTCCTGACCGATGCCAGGAACGACGGCATCGATCTTGGTGGATGGGGCTACCGGAGCAACATTCGCCAGATCGAGCTGCGCATGGCGCATTGCGGCACCTCCGAATACGCCATCTGGGAGATGCCGGCGTCCGCCTGTTCGCCCCCGACGGCACGCCCGGGCCAGTCGAACCACGAGCGTGGTCTCGCCATCGACTTCACCTACAACGGTGCATCGATGACCAGCCGATCCAACCCTGGGTTCGTGTGGCTTGCGGAGAACGCGGCCCGATACGGGTTCGTGAACCTCCCGAGCGAACCCTGGCACTGGAGCACCGACGGCAACTGACATATCGGAACTGGGCCGAACGGCTCAGATCGGGGCCGGCGATGACGATGGAACCGGATGCGTTGGTCCCGTGGCCCCGAGCGGCCGAGTTTCTTGCGCGCGGCGACCACCGCAGCGCTGATGGCGTTCGTTTTCGCGCTCGTCCTGCCCGCTGCGTCGGCGCAGGAGGACGTCGAGGAACTGGAGGAACTGCAGTCGGAACAGGAAGAACTCCGCGAAGAGTCCGGCGCAACCATCCAGCTGATCGACGTTGCGAACGCCACCGTTGAGGAGGTCACCGAGGCCCTCGACGAACTGAACGCCATCGTCCGTGTACAGGAGAGCCGTCTCGAGGACGCTGAACGGGCCCTGGCGTCCGCTGAAGCAGCGGTTGCCTCCGCCGAGGCGGAACAGGTCCGGGTCCAGGAAGAGATTCAGGGGGCACGATCAGACCTCGCCGACCTGGCCGTTGCCAGCTTCACCGGCGAGCAGACCATCGACAGCGACGACATGACCCAGCTGGCGCTCTCAGAAGATCCCGGTGAGGCATCACGGTTCCGTCATCTGCTCGAGCTGCAGACCGGATCGCTCACCGATGGCCTCGATCGCCTCCGGGCACTCGAGGTCGAGGCTGAACTGCTGATCGGCGTCCAGGAAGCTGCCGCCGAGGATGCCGAAGCCGGCCTCGAGCTCGTACAGAAGCGGACGACGTCGCTCGAAGTGGCTCGAAACCGACAGGCGTTGTTGGTGCAGGCGGCGGAGACACAGCTCGAAGCACGGCTGGCCGAGGCAGCGTTCATCGAGGAACGAAACGTGGAGCTGGCCACGCAGATCCGGGACCAGCAGGAAGCGATCAACCAGCGCATCGCGTCGGTGGCTCGCACGAACGGGGTCGAGATTCCGCCGCCCGTCGATCTCGAAGACATCGTCCTGATCGAGTTCTACGTCGACGAGCCCGATCCCGCTGACGTTGACGCAGAACCCGAGGCCGAAGTCGTGGACGACACGGCAGCGATCGATTTCGAATCCACCGATGACGACGGCTCCGACGCCATCGAGGCGTTGGCCGAAATCGCCCGACCGGCCGAAGTCCGGTTCGCCATCCAGGTCCATGTCGACATCGAGGAAGAGACACGGGCGCTGTTCACCGAGGCGTTCGAGCAGGGCATCGAACTGGCCGGTTGGGGCTATCGACCGATCCAGCGCCAGATCGAGCTCCGGGCCGCACACTGCGGCGGGTCCGAGTACGACATCTGGCACAAGCCGGTGTTCGAGTGTGCTCCACCCACAGCCCGTCCCGGCTTCTCGAAGCACGAACAGGGACGTGCGATCGACTTCACCTTCAACGGTGCATCGATCACGTCACAGGACAGCGCTGGCTTCCAATGGCTGGCCGCGCATGCGCCGAAGTACGGATTCGTGAATCTCGAGAGCGAACCGTGGCACTGGAGCCTGACGGCTCTCGACTGACGATCAGCCGATCTGGTCGTCGAGCCCCAACCCGGTAGCGGCGGCGAGTGCAATCCGGCCATCCACCGGCACGAGGCGCTCCGGCATCTGCCGAACCAGATCCGCCGTGCCCAGACCGTGCGCATCGTCGTGGGGGAGCGCGGCAGCCGCATGCAGCCCGGCCTGCAGACCGATCGGTCCGTCGATCGAGGACGAGACGATGAGTCGTTGCCCCTCGTCGAGCCCTCGGGCAGCGGTGACGATCCGGTCGATACCGCCGACCGCGGCCGCCTTCACGACCATGACGCTCGCGCCGGTTCGTTCGAGCACGGTCGAGAGGTCGGTCTCGGTTTCGGGGACGTCGTAGGCGATGGGCACCCCGGTTGCCTCAGCGATCGTGCCGAAGGACACCGGGTCGGAGGTCGGGTCTTCGAGGTAGGCGACGCGATGGCGGCCGACGCGGCCGATCACGCGCAGCGCCTCGTCGTGCGTCCAGCCACCGTTGGCGTCGAGCCGGAGTTCGACGTCGGGGCCGCAGGCTTCGCTGGCGGCGATGATGCGGGTGGCGTCGAGTGCCGTGTCTGCGGCAGCGACCTTGAGCTTGATGGCGGTGACACCCCGGCTCACCTGATCTCCGACCAGGCCGTGCACGTCCTTGGGTGACTCTGCCGAGACGAGGGCGCTCGTGCGCACCGTCGGTTCGCTCCCGGCCCGCAACCACTGGTGCAGCGGGACCTCAGCGTGCTGGCTGGCGAGGTCGGCGAGTGCCGTGTGCGCCGCAAAGCGGGACAGCGGTCCGAGCTCTGCGTCGTCGAGGCCGTCGAGGAGCGACTCGATCGTGCCCTTGGCTGCCGCATCGGTCCACGCATCGAGCTCGGATGCCATGCGTTCGAGGCTGCCGCCCTCCGAGGCCCCGGGGATCGGAGCCGACTCGCCGAAGCCCACGGCATCCGCTGTTTCGAGACGCACTCGGATGCCGCTGCGGTCACCGAGCGAGCCGCGCGCCGTGGTGATGCTGCGCGTCAACCGGATGTCGATGGTCTCGATGGAGCTGGAGGTGATCTTCACGGCGGTCCCACGCGGGAAGGGTCAGGGTCGCCCGCGTTCGTCACAGCTTTCCAGAAATTGCCCGAGGAGTGTTGCAACCGCGCTCGGATCTTCAAGTGGCAGCGCATGTCCGGCATCGGCGACCGTGGCCTGCGTTCCGAACGGACAGACCTCAGCCAGGTGCGAGGCGTGGTCCACGTACGCACCGTCGAGTGCTCCGGCGACGGCCAGGAGCGGGCTCCGGAGGCTCGCCAGCGAGTCCCAAACCGGCGGCATGGACCCGGTGCCTGTCGCCCGGAGACTGTTGGCGAGCCCGATCGTTCGGTTCCGGAGACGCTGGGCAACGGTCGCCTCGCGCTGCGGCTCGGTGAGAGCCGCACCGAGGGGTTTGAACATCGGCAATGCCAACCACTCGTCGATGAAGGCGTCGAGCCCGATCGATTCGAGGTGATCGGCCCGCGCCTGGTCGGCGTCGTAGCGCGCCTGACGGTCGACCGGGTCCTCGATGCCTGCGGTGGAGCTGATGCTCGTGACCGAGGCGAAGTACCAGGGGGCGCGGGCGGCCATGGAGAGCGCCACGCGGCCACCCATCGAGTAGCCGGCCAGGTGCACGGTCCCGTAGGGCTGCGAACCGACGATCGACAGGACCTGGTCGACCACGGACGGCATCCGATATGGCTCGATCGTGCTCGGCGCTTCCGAATCGCCATGACCGATCAGATCGATCATCACCGCCGGACGTCCACGTCGGGCGTCCTCGCCGATCGCCTGCATCGTCGTTCCGTCACCGGTGAACCCGTGCAACAAGACGAGTGGGTTTCCCTTTCCCGGCAGCGTGCGAACCGTCAGCACCGTGCCATCGGGGGTGGGATGTCGGTGCACGATCACGTCGGTCACTGGCACTCCTGCGCAACGGCGGCGACGCTTGCTCGGTGCAGCCGAACGGCGTCCGGAGTGTCCATCCGCATCTCGATGATCGAGACTCCGGGCTCGCCGACGGATTCGGCGAGCGCAGCGCCGAGGTCAGCGGGTTCGGGCGTCCGGTGGACGATTCCGGGATGCCCGGCCAGAAAGCCGAAGGTCGTGCCGTGTGGGGTGTGGAACAGGGTCCGGTACCGGTCGGCGTCGAGCGCATCGTGGATGGGGAGAAACGAGAAGATCCCTCCGCCGTCGTTGTTCGGAACCACGAGCGTCAGGTTCACCCCGGTCCGCGCCGCGTCCAGGACCGAACCGACGTCGTGCAGTACGGCCACATCACCGATCAGCACGACCGCACGGCCTTCCGGATGCGCCCCGGCAACACCTGATGCGGTGGCGACGACCCCGTCGATGCCGTTGATACCGCGGTTGGACACGACGACTCGGGCGTCCGTGGCTGCGGCGAAGGAATCGAAGTCTCGGATCGGCATGGAACTCGAGAGGACCACGGGGGTGTCGGCGGGCACGTGGTGGCTCACCGCACGAGCGAGATGTGCCTCGGTGAACGACGGCCAGGTTGCCAGCACGTCGTCGGACGCGCTGCGGGCCGAGGCGCCGAGATCGACCCAGCGTTGCCTCCACACAGCGTCGGGTTGTCCGACACAGGCAGACACCAGGGCGGAGACCGGCGTTCGAATGACGTGGCTGAAGCGATGCGACGGGTCCTGCCAGCGGCGCAGCGGGTCGACGAGCACATGGTGGCCGGACAGTGTCTCCCACCACAGGCGGAGCGGCTTTGCGGTGGGGGTCTCGCCGAGGCGCAGGATCAGGTCGGGTTCGGGCAGCGTGCGGACCGTGAAGAGCTGGTCGGCGGCGTCGATGACCGGCACATCGGCCGGAGCGCCCCGAAGGCCCGAGAGCACATCGGCGGCGATGGGCCAACCGGTACGACGGGCGAGCTCGAAGACCGCCTCGCGCTCGCCCGCAAGCGATGCATGGCATGTGTTCGGACCGGCGATGATCAGGCCGTGGGGCGTCGACGTGAGCGCGGCGGCGTCGGCGGCCGACGCTGCGGTCAATGAGGCGGCGGTGTCGGAACGTGAACCGAGCTGTGGTACCGCCGGGATCGGATCGCCGGTCGGCTCGAGCGGCAGCCGAAACGGCCAGTTGACATGCACCGGGCCGCTGTGGGACACCGCCGTGTCGGCGGCCCGCCACCCGGCACGTACGGCGTGCTCGACGCCCGCCTCGCCGCCAACCGGCATCTCGATCGAATCGACCACCTGGGTTCCGAACAGTCGTGTCTGGTCGAAGGTCTGGCCCGCACCCCAGTCCTGGAGTTCTGGCGGTCGGTCGGCGGTGATGACGACCAATGGGATGCCGGACTGTCCGGCTTCGGCGACAGCGGGAAGGTGGTTTGCTGCAGCGGTGCCCGACGTGCACACGACGCCCACCGGCGCACCGGACACCCTGGCCCGCCCCAATGCAACGAACGCTGCCGTTCGTTCATCGAGGTGGATGGAGAAGTCCAACCCCTCGACATCGGCTGCCGCGACCGTCAGCGGCGTCGATCGTGAGCCGGGCGACAGAACGACATGTCGCATCCCCGCCTGGACACATCCTGCGAGGAAGTGATGGGCGGCCGCGATTGGCTCGACAGGCGTGGACATGCCCTTTCGAGTGTATGTCAGGCGCGAGCGTTGGGCGGACCGAACGCCTTGCTCGAGTACACCTCTGTGCGGCCGAACAGCGCGACCAGCAGGGGATACGGGTTCTCCCAGTTCGAGTCGCCCGTGGGCGACCACTGAAGATGCAGGTGTGGAGCACCCCGGGCGTTGCCCGTGTCGCCGACGGTGCCGATCTGTTCGCCGGCGTACACGGTGTCGCCCGGCTCGAACGTGAAGACCTCGTCGAGGTGGGCGTAGTAGTAGCGGGCGCCGCTCTTGCCGATGAGATAGATGGTGCGGCCCCCGAGCGCCGATGTCGTCAGCCGCTCCACCGTCGAGTCCTCGATGGCCCGCAGCGGCACGCCGGTGTGGGCAAGCGTGTCGTTTCCGGCGTGTCGGCGTCCGCCGGAGCGGGGCTCCCGCCAGTCGTTGTAGAACATCTTGCGCAGTTCATCGACCGGGAAGATGCCGACGTCGATGCCGTAGTCCTCGGTCGCCTCGGCCAGGTGAGAGACGTCGAGCGACGCGATCAGCGCCTGAAGGGCCATCCGTTCGGCTTCGAGGGCCTGACGGGTGAATTCGGGTGTGGCCGGATCGAGTACGGCGACGGCCTCGGCGAGCGAGTCGCTGCGGCGCATCAGATCCGCTCGCCGGATGACGACGTCGGTTCGGGCTCGATCGGCGACGAACGGTGCGCCCGCAGCCTCCGGCGCCCGCCACACGGCGGGTTCCGGCTCCGTGGCGGCAGCTGGGACGGCGGCGGCCCACAGGATGGCGGCGGCCAACAGGACCAGGGAAATTCGGCCCGCCAACCGATCGAACGTTGTCACAACCGAGCAAGGATACGTGGCCGCGGCCTTGTCGCAAACTCGTTTGGCATTCAGCGGAACTGTGCGAGAACGCCTTCGGAGCCGTCGGCCAACACGAGAACGGCTGCGCTTCCCACGGTCGTCGGGCGGGTCGGGAGCTCGACGGACTCCGGCAAACCGGTCCGGATTCGATTGGCGAGCTCCAGCGCGTCGGTCATCGACGTCTGATCGTCGATGCGAATCGCTCCCGCCACGGAAGACATCATCTCGTTCAACTCCAGCGGGTTGCGTTCTGAGCTCACCTTCTCGAAGAGCGCTCGCAGGAACTGTTGTTGCCGCTTCACCCGCCCGAGGTCGGAGGTGGGGTCCGTGACCTCGGCGCCATTGATGATCTCGGTGTAGCGGCGGCTGCGCACCCAGGCGAGCGCCTGGGCCGAGTCGAGCTCGACATCGCCGGCGACGGGGAGGTCCAGGCCGGACGCACGGTCGAATGCCGGGTTGGGAATGTTGATCGTGACGCCGCCGATGGCATCGACCAGATCGATGAACCCGGCCAGGTCCACCTCGGCGTAGCCCGAAATCGGCACGCCGAGCTCCGTCTGGATGGTGTTGATCACGGCGGCCGGGCCCTGGGCGATCGCCGTGTTGATCCGCTGCGGATCGCCGCCGTTGATCGGCAGCCAGAGATCCCGGGGGAGGCTGAGCATGCTCGAGGTGCCGTCGTCCGCAATGCGCAGGACCATGATCGTGTCGGACCGTTCCCCGCTGGTTCCACCGCCGAGGATCAGGCCGGCGTTCTCTTCGTCGGCGTCGATCCCGGCGCGGGAATCGGTGCCGACGAGGAGCAGATTTCGGCCCGGGCTGCTCTCCGCAACCGGGGTGAGCGCCTCAGCGACCGGTATGCGTTCGATCGAATTGAACGTTCGAAGCGCCAGCAGCCCGGGGATGATGATCATCGTTGCAAGCAGCGCAAGGAGCACGACCAGGACCCAGGGCCAACGCCGACGGCGCCGTCGCCGTCGGGTGGGAGCGGCCGGCTCATCGGCCGGTGGATGGGGGACGACCGGCTCAGGGTCGAGCACTGCTGCCGGTCGGGCCACCGGCGCCTGCGGACGCCGTGGGGTGGGTCCGGGGGGCGTCTGCGCGTTCACGACCGGCTGCGTCGGTCGACGTCGCGGACGGTCGTTGCGCTCCCGCAGCCACTCCGGCTCCAGGGGTGCCTCGTCCATGTTCGGGATGTCGTTGAGGCGCGAGCGAAGCGGGCGCTGCTCACCGGGGGGATCGCTGGTCACCCCACCAGTTCATCATGTGAGCGAGGCGTTGCGGCGGCATCGCGGAATTCCCGCAGAATTGCGCCGAAAAACCCTCGCCGTCGTTTTTGTGTTTCCGAGCCGGTGTCCTACGATCAGGTACGGCAGTCGGGTGGAGTACGGCGCCGACAAAGGCCGAAGGACAACAACATGGCAATTAACGAACGTCGTTTGACTGGCCGAGATGTGCTGGCAAAGACATTCCAGCAGCGGACGAAGCGGGGCTACGACCCCGTCGAGGTCGATGCGTATCTCGAGCTCGTGGCAGCACAGATCGACATGCTGCACGGCGACGTCACGCGAGCCGGCGAGGGCGCCGTCGCTCCGGTCGAGGCCGACACCTCCCAGCTCGACGCCACGGTCGCAGAGCGTGATGCGCTGCAGGCACAGCTCACTGCACTCGCCACCGAGCGCGATGGGCTCGCCGCCAAGAACGCCGAGCTTGCCGCCGCCAGCGAAGCCATGACTGCGCAGCAGCAGGCACTCGCCGCCGAGAACGAGCAGCTGAAGACTCAGCTCACCTCCGTGGCTCCGCCGCCCCCGGGAGCGCCGAGCGATGCCACCGTCACGCTGCCGGCACCTCCTGTCGAGGCCCCTGCACCTCCGGCGATCACGCCCGAGGTCGCCGCCGACGCCGGTTCGGACGATCGTGCGAGCGAGGAGAGCTACGAACTCGTGCTCCGGATGGCCCGCCGCTCCGCCGAGGAGACCATCGCCGAGGCCCATTCCCGCGCTGACGAGATCGTCGCCGATGCCAACTTCACCGCCGCACAGATCAGTCGTGAAAGCGACCGTAAGGCGTTTGAAGCAGCGAACAAGGTGCAGGCGGAACTGTCTGCCGTCTCCGAGCAGATCGACACCCGCAAGGCAGAACTGCGTCACCTCGACGGCCGTGCCGCCGAGAAGCGTGTCGAAATGCGCGAGCTTGCGAACAAGATCCTCGCCCTCGCCGGCGACGCACCCCGACCGCTGGAAGGCGTCGAGGTCGTCGACCTCCGGACCAGCACGACCGAAACCGCCTGATTCCGGGCGGCGCCTGAGCGACTGCGCCCCACGTGTTCGTGACGATCGGTGACCTCGTCACCGATGTGGTCGTGTGGGCGACCGACAGCCTGCACCGGGGTTCGGACACCCCGTCGCGGGTCACGCACGCTCGTGGCGGCAGTGCCGCAAACGTTGCCGTGGCGGTCGCCGCCGCCGGCACCGAAAGCAGATTCATCGGCCAGGTGGGCGATGATGCCCGCGGCCACCAGCTCGTTGCCTCCCTCGAACAGGAGGGCGTGCACGCTGCCGTTCGCCACGACGGGTCGACGGGAACCGTCGTCGTGCTCGTCGATGCCGGGGGAGAGCGGTCGTTCCTCACGGACCGGGGAGCGAGCACACAGTTGTCCGTCGTCGACTCGAACGTGCTCGACGACGCAACGTGGCTGCACGTGCCCGGATATTCGTTCATGTCCGGGCCCCTCGCCGACACCTGCCACCGGCTGCTGGGCGATGCCGTCGAGCGGAACATCCCGATCTCGCTTTCGACGTCCTCCGAGTCGGCACTCATCGACTTCGGCCGTCAGGAGTTCCTTGCCCTGATCGAGGCGGTTCGGCCGACGCTCGTGGTCGCCAACCGTGACGAAGCCCGATTCCTGCTCCGAGAACACTCGCGATTCCCGAACACGACCTGGAGCGTGATCACCCACGGCCAGCGACCGACGGTCATCACCCACGCCAATGGCGAGTTCCGCAGAATCAGCCCTCCGCACGTCGACGCCGTCGATTCGACCGGTGCCGGCGATGCGTTCACTGGTGGGTTCATCAGCGCAATGCTCGCCGGTGAGACCGCGATCGCCGCCGTGGAGGAGGGCCATCGGCTTGCGGCCCGTACCCTGCAGGAACCAGGCGCCCGCCTGTCCGAACGAGCCCCGGAGGACTGACCCGTGAGCACCGTTGCGTTGAGTGACGCCGTTGGAACCGCACTCGCCGAGGGAGCGCCGATCGTGGCGTTGGAATCGACGGTCTATTCCAATCTCGGCCTGCCCACGCCGGACAACGAGGCAGCACTTCGTCGCAGTGTCGAGGCAATCCACGAGCTCGGCGCGGTGCCTGCCGTGACCGCGGTGATCGACGGAACCCTCCGTGCGGGGATCGAGGAGCACGAGTGGGAGCGCGTCCTCACCGCCGACCACAAGACCGCAGAACGCGACCTGCCCGTGGCTGTGGGGCAGCGGTGGAGTGTCGGCGTCACGACAGTGTCGGCCTCGCTGGCCATCGCCGCAACCGCCGGAATCGCCGTCTTCGCCACCGGTGGCATCGGCGGTGTCCATCGCGATTGGGGGCGCACGGCTGACATCTCCGCCGACCTCGACGCGATCGCCCGGCACCCGGTCGCCACCGTTTCCGCTGGAGCGAAGAGCTTTCTCGACCTCGAGCACACCCTGGAGGCGTTGGAGACGCTGGGAGCGCCCGTCATCGGTTGGCAGACCGACGAGTTTCCGGCATTCACCGCAAGGACGTCCGGTCTGCCGATCCCGCATCGGTGCGACGACGTCGACGAGCTCAGCCGGATCGTCTCAGCCCAGCGGGACTTCGGGCGTGGTGCACTCGTCGTCACGCCGGTCCCCGAACAGGACGCGCTCGACCAGGCGGTTCACGATGCTGCACTCACCGATGCGCTGCAGGCCGTCGACGAGGAAGGCATCGTTGGCGCAGCGGTGACGCCGTTCGTGCTCGGACGAATCGCTGCGGCCACCGAGGGGGCATCCGTTCCCGCGAATCTTGCGCTCGTGGAGAACAACGCTCGCCTGGCCGCATCGCTCGCAGGAGCGTTGCGCCCCGGCACGGACCGCTAGTCCCCGTTCGAACCAGCGAGCGTCAGCCGGGGACGGAACCGGTGCGAGGGATCTCCGGAGGCGTGATCTCGGCCTTCGAACGATCGAGCTGGTTGCGCAGCACCCGCTCGAGCTGCGGCGCGGTGAGCGGCTTCGAGAAGAGGTAGCCCTGCATGTACCGGCATCCATGGCTCTTCAGGAAGTCGACCTGTGCCTTGGTCTCGACACCCTCGGCGATCACGTCGAGGTTGAGGCCGCGGGCGAGCGAGATGACGGCGGTCACGAGCGGAGCGCCGCTCTCGCCGATGCGGTTGATGAACGACCGATCGATCTTGAGTGTGTCCACCGAGATGCGATCCAGGTAGTCGAGGCCCGTGTGTCCGACACCGAAGTCGTCGATCGCCGTGCGGATGCCCATCTCTCGGAACTGCGCGAGGGTGGCGTTCACTTCTTCGGGCTTCTCCAACGCCAGCGACTCGGTCAACTCGAGTTCGAGACGGCCCGGTTCGAGGCCGGAATCGCGAAGGGCACGAGCCACGTTGTTCGTGAGATGGACCGACTTCTGGAACTGTCGAGGTGACAGGTTGACGGCAACGTTGATCGGCGGGAGACCCATCCGGGCCCACCGGGCTGCGGTGCGACACGCTTCGTTGAGCGTCCACTGGCCGATGTTGTCGATGAGGCTGGATTCCTCGGCCACCGGAACGAACTTGTCCGGGCCGATCTGTCCGAGCGTCGGGTGGACCCAACGCAGAAGCGCTTCGACGGCAAAGATCCGGCCGGTGGTGATGTCCACCTGCGGTTGGTAGAAGAGCTGAAGTTCGCTGTTCTCGATCGCCCGGTGCAAGGCGGCTTCGATCTCGAGTCGGTGGGCGCCGGGAACACGCTGCTCGGGGGAGTAGCTGACGACCATGTTGCGGCCGCGTTCCTTCGCCTCGAACATCGCGGTGTCGGCGTTCTCGATGAGTGCTTCGACCGTGTCGCCGTCCTGCGGGAACTGCGCAATGCCGATCGAGGGCGTCACGTAGATGTCGCGCAGGCCCACATCGAACGGCTCGAGGAACTGGTCCAGGAAGAGTCGGCCGATCGCATGGGAGTGGCGCTCGTCCTTCACCTGCGGAATCAGGATCGCGAACTCGTCGCCGCCGAGTCGGGACACGGTGAGATCGTCGCCGACACGCAGGGAGGCCTCGTGGAGTCGGTTGGCGACCTGACGAAGCAGCTCATCGCCGGCGTCGTGGCCGAGCGTGTCGTTGACCGCCTTGAATCGGTCGAGGTCCAGGAACATGGTGGCGAAGCGCACTTCACGCATCCGGGCGCTGTCGATCGCCAGCTCGAGTCGGTCGAAGAACAACGGACGGTTCGGAAGGTTCGTGAGCGGGTCGTGCTGGCCCTGATGCTCCACAGCCACCCAGTGGCGCACGAGCTGCAGGAGATGGCCGGCGACCAGCAACGAAATCATGCTCGAACCGACGGTGAGCACCGGCAGCGAGAGATCGAGGTTGGTGATCAGGTTGACGCCGACGAGGATGGGTCCGACGAGGACCACAAGGAACGAGACGAGGCTGCGTCGAGCGTCGACCTCCGAGTTGCGGATCACCGTCGGGGCGAAGATGTCGGCGAGCGCGTGATGCAGGATGGCGGCCGTTGCCAGTCCGAGCCCGATCAGCTGGATGGCCGGCGCTGCACCGGTGAACAGGTCGTCGATGGCGTTGGCCATCGAGGCGGCGAACAAGGCGGTCTGCGCGGCGGCGATCAGCACGAACGGCAGGGAGACCGTTGCCGGATCGTGGCCGGCGAACCACATGAGGAACATGGCAGAGAACAGCGCTGCGCACATGGCCAGCGTGGCCACGGACCCGATGAGGAACGCCTGTGTTCCCTCGAGCCCCGGCTCGACGAACAGCACGAAGAAGGTCAGCCCGAGTCCGGAGGTGAGGATTGCCGTCTCACGCTCGGTGATGGTGGGACGACTACCGAGCCGATGCTTGATCAGCAGAATCGTGCCACCGGCCGTGGTCACCGCAGCGACGAACAACGCTGCGGAAGCGGCGAATCCCGAGAGCAGGAGCGACAACAAGCCCACCGCATGCCCGGAGGCCAGGACGACGGCCCCGACAGGACGCTGCTCGTCGTTGGCGCCGAGCACCGACGACGAGAGGATCAGGGTGGCGGCGAGCACCACGACGGAGATCAGTACGGCGAGGGTCGGCGACAACCGGTCGGTCGTCACCATCCCGCCCAGCACCGCGGTCGCCAGAACTGGCACCGCCCATCTCATTTGCTGGAAAGTCACACGCTGCTCCACACCATTCCACTACGGCAGTTTCCCGCCGTTTTCGAATGGGACACACGGCCCATTACAGGCTTGTTACGACAGAAGGATTCCGTCGCCCGAGGCGACCTCGCGTCGAAACGCGGCGCGGTCAGCCTGGGCGTCGGCCCGGGCGAACGTGTCGAGGAGTTGTTCGCCGGTGCGGCGATGGGCGTAACCGATGGCCGCCGTGAGGCCTGCACCCTGGAGATGAACATCGACCTGGCGAGCCGTTCGCTCCAGCTCCGTCAACGTCTGCAGCGGTGCCTGAAGCACCGCAATCGACGTATCGGAGGTGATGCCGATGCGATCGGTGGGGCGAAGCGCACGACGCAGCAGGCGGACCGCACGGTCACGCCACAACGCCGCATCCGACGCGGAAGAAAAGTCGATGGAAATCAGTCCGGACCGGATGCCGAGCGAGTGCAGGCGCATCGACTCTTCGGCGAGCAGATTCGCCCACGCGTCGGCAGCGAGGACCGACGTTTCGGTCGACTGATGTTGGGTGCCTTCGATCATGCTCATGTGCCGCCACTCCCGTGGGGTTCGTTCGTCCAGTCCGCCACTGAGCTGATCGGCCCATATGCGAGGAACTAAAGGACTTCGACACACGAATCTCCCACGGAGGTCAGGACACGCCGAGCCCCCGGATGGCGGCAAAGAGCTCGCCCGCAGGGTCGCTGCCCGGAGCCAGCAGCTCGAGCCGGACGATGGTGGCCAGCAGCGCATGCAGTGCGGCCCCACACCCGGGCGGGATGCCGATGGCGAGTTCCTCACAGAACGCATCGATCCCAAACCAGAGCATCTGTTCCACACCCTCGGCCGTGAAGCGAAGCGGATCCTCCGACTGTTCGTCCTGCACCGACAACACCACCGTGAGCGCCGCTGGGGACACCGGTACGCCGTTTGCGAGCGTTTCCCGCATGACGGCCACCCGAAGGTCTCGCAACGAACGAGGGAGCTCACGAGCGAGCATGCGGCAGGCGGTGCGTTCATCGACAGCGGGCGAGGTGAGTGGGGAAGCCATGGCCACAAACCTACGGATGGGGTGTGACATCGTCGTTCCTCGGCCTGGCGGCCTCGTCACTTACGGCCTTTCGGCCCTGGGGGCCGCCGTTCCTCGGCCCTGGGGGCCTCGTCACTTACGGCCTTTCGGCCCTGGGGGGCCGAAACGCCCTGCGCTTGGGCGCTGTGCTGACTTGCAGCGGCCGAAAACGAGAAACGGGGCCCCTTTCGGGGCCCCGTCCTTCGATTTTCTGGTTAGACGAAGGCGCTGGCGAAGACCAGGGAGACGATCGTCATGACCTTGAGGAGGATGTTCATGGCGGGGCCGGAGGTGTCCTTGAAGGGGTCGCCCACGGTGTCGCCGACGACGGCGGCCTTGTGCGGGTCGGAGCCCTTGCCGCCGTGGTTGCCCTGCTCGATGTACTTCTTGGCGTTGTCCCAGGCGCCGCCGGCGTTCGCCATGAAGATGGCGAGGGCGAAGCCCGTGACCAGCGCACCGGCGAGGAGACCGCCGAGGGCGTTGACCGAGACGAAACCGACGACGAGCGGCACGACAACGGCGAGCGCACCCGGGATCACCATCTCCTTGAGGGAGGCGGCGGTCGAGATGGCCACGCAGCGAGCGGAGTCGGGGTTGACGCCTTCCTTGCCCTCGCGCAGACCCGGGATCTCCCGGAACTGGCGACGGACTTCCTCGATCATCTCCTGAGCAGCACGGCCGACGGCGTCGATCGTGAGTGCGGCGAAGAGGAACGGCAGGCCGGCACCGATGAACAGGCCGATGAACACGTCGACCTCGCCGACGTTGAGGTTCAGCTCGCCACCGGCGGCGATTACGGCGAACTCGAAGCTCTTGAAGAGGGCGAGTGCGGTGAGCGCAGCCGAGCCGACGGCGAAGCCCTTGGCGACGGCAGCGGTCGTGTTGCCGAGCGAGTCGAGGGCGTCGGTGACGTCGCGGACGCTCGGGTCGAGCTCGGCCATCTCGGCGATGCCGCCGGCGTTGTCGGCGATCGGGCCGTAGGCGTCGACCGAGACAACGACGCCCGTGGTGGCGAGCATGCCGATGGCGGCCACGGCGATGCCGTAGAGGCCGCCGATCTCGCCGTAGTCGAACACGTCGCCAGAGCCGAAGGTCTGCTGGCCGCCCCAGAAGGCGATGCCGACACCGATGAGGATCAGTGCGACCGAAGCGGCGACGGAGACCATGCCGGCGGAGATGCCGCCGAGGACGGTGGTGGCGGGGCCGGTTTCGGACTGCTGGGCGATCTTCTTGACCGGACCGAAGTGGTCGGAGGTGTAGTACTCGGCGGTCTTGCCGAGCGCCCAACCGACGATGAGGCCACCGATCACGGAGACGGCGATGCCCCACGGAGCGTCGAAGCTGTCGCCGCCGAAGATCCAATAGGAACCGGCGAGGACACCGATGACGGTGAGGACCATGGCCACGTTGGTTCCACGGTGCAGTGCAGCGGAGAGCGCGTGGCTGTCGGTGGAGTCGCCACCCTGGACGAGGAAGGAGCCGATGATCGAGGCGATCATGCCGATGAACGCAACAAAGATCGGGAACACGATGAACTCGATGGCGTTGGCGCTGCCGGCGTCGGCGGCGGCGAGGCCACCGGCGAATGCGACGAGCGAGATCGGGGCGATGATCGAGCCGGCGTAGGACTCGAAGAGGTCGGCACCCATGCCGGCGACGTCGCCGACGTTGTCGCCCACGTTGTCGGCGATGGTGGCCGGGTTGCGGGGGTCGTCCTCGGGAATGCCGGCCTCGACCTTGCCGACGAGGTCGGCGCCGACGTCGGCGGCCTTTGTGTAGATGCCGCCGCCAACACGTGAGAAGAGGGCGATGGTCGAGGCACCGAGACCGTAGGCGGTCACGATCTCGAAGGCGTCGTCGACCTCACCGATCACGACGAAGAGGATGTAGACGAGCATGAGGCCGCCGAGCGCGAGACCGGCGACCGAGAAGCCCATGACTGCGCCGCCGCGGAACGCGATGGGAAGGGCCTTGGCCGGACCTTCCTTGGCCGCTTCGGTCGTGCGGGCGTTGGCCATCGTGGCGACGGTCATGCCGGCGTAGCCGGCGCCAGCGGAGAGTACGGCGCCGATCAGGTAGGTGACCGCGGCGAGCGGTGCAACCACGACGGCGAGGATGACCGCAAGGACGACGGCGAAACCGGCGACCCACGTGTATTCCTGCTTGAGGAACGCCTTGGCGCCCTTCTGGATTTCGGTCATGAGGAAGACCATCCGGTCATTGCCCGGACTCGCCGCCTTCACGTTGTTGAAAAAGAAACCGGCGAGCAGGAGTGCGGCAACCGCCGACACCAGCGCCAGATAGGGGATAGCTTCCAAGGTTCTCTCCGTCATGTGTAGCGTGCCCTGTCCGGCCCGCGATTCCAGATCTTCCCAAAGGTTGGGTGAGACGTCTGCATCGGGACGGACCATGGGGCCACCCCGAAGAGGACGAATGCACGATAGCCGACAGAACCTCCGTTCCCGCTTGCTTGCGGAACGTCGAAGTCTCGCTTCCGACGCCCAGCGTGCGGCCGCCGCCACCGTTTGTGAAAACGTGCACGAACTGCTGGCCGACCGGACTCCGGGAACGGTTGCCGGGTACCTCAGCCACGGCGGTGAACTCGACCCGCAGCCGACGCTCGAACGGCTGACCGGCCTCGGCTGGAGGGTCGTCTTGCCCGTGTGCGGCGACGACGCCTCGATGGTCTTCTGCCCGTGGTCGCCGGGGGATGCCCTGGCCACCAATCGGTATGGCATCGGCGAGCCGACCTCGGACCCGGTTGACGAGTCGATCATCGACGTCGTGCTCGTGCCGGGCGTCGGGTTCGACCGATCGGGCGCGCGCATCGGACACGGCGTTGGCTATTACGATCGGTTCTTCGCCCGCCTCGCCGCCGCCGGTCACCACCCGCTCCGGCTTGCGCTGGCCCACGATCTGCAGCTCGTCACGCTGCCAGAACCCGAAGACTGGGACGTCCCAATGCAGCTGATCGTCACACCCACAGAGGTCATCGCGCCGGATTCGCGGCCGACGGAGAACCGTTGATCACCATTCGATTGGTGATCGACTGGCCGGGAAGGTAGTTGTAGATCGTGCGAGTCATCGTCGTTGGCGCCGGAGAAGTCGGCTCATATGTCGCGGAGCGACTGAGCCGTCAGGGCGTCGATGTCTTCGTCATCGAGCGAGACGCGAAGCGCGCCGCTCACCTCGCTGAAACGATCGATGTCGAGGTGATCACGGGCAGCGGCACGCACCCGACGACCCTCGCCGAGGCCGGCATCGATGCCGCCGACCTGTTGGTGGCAGTCACCAAGAGCGACGAGGTCAACCTCGTCGCGTCGATCCTTGCGAAGCAGGCCGATGTGCCCCGGACCGTGGTCCGCATCGAAGCGCCCGAACTGCGCGGCCACGACGCCGCCGGTCTGCGACGGGCGTCCGGCGCCGATCTCGTGATCGACCCGGACGAAGAGACCGCACAAGAAGTGCTTTCCCTCATCGAGATGCCCGGTGCAGCCGAGGTGGCCAAGCTCGGCAACGGCGAGGTCTTCGTGATCGGCGCCCGCATCCCGGACCACGCGCCGATCGTCGGCAAGTCGCTCATCGAACTCGGCGTCGAGAATGAACCCGACTGGGACTACATCGTCTCGTCGATCAAACGTGGCAGCGAGACCATCATTCCTCGCGGCGACTACGTCATCGAGCCGAACGACCTCGTCCGCATCGTGTGTGTCCGCTCGGCCCGACGCAAGGTGGCCAAGCTCGTCGGTCTGGCCCGCGACGTCCCGCGGGAGATCCTCCTGCTCGGCGGTGGGCGCACGGCCCGGCTGATCGCCGAGAAGCTCCGGGGAACCGGCGCCCGGGTGCAGATCATCGAACGGGACCCGGATCGTGCCCGACTCATCGCAGAGAAGCTGGATGGAGTCCGGGTGTTGCAGGGTGACATCACGGACTCCGACGTGCTCGACGAGGCCGATCTTCCCCGGATCGAGCTGGTCGCAGCGCTGACGGGCGAGGACGATGCGAACATTCTCGCCTCGGTCTACGCAAAGTCGGCCGGCGTGCCCGAGACGATCGCCGTGGTTCACCGACTCAACTTTCTCGACCTGCTCGACCAGGTCGGCGTGGATGCTGCGTTGTCGCCACGAACTGCCACGGCCAATGGCGTGCTCCGCTTCGTGCGCGGTGATGTCGCCCAGGTCACCACCTTCCTACAGGGCGAGGTCGAGCTGCTCGAGTTCGAGATCCACAGCGGTTCGCGGGCCGACGGTTCGTCGATCTGCGATCTCGGACTGCCCCGAGACGTGCTGATCGCCGCTGTCGTGCGGGATGGTCGCGCCCAGATCGCTCGTGGCCGCACAGAACTCCGCAAGGGCGATCACGTCATCGTCATGGCCGAGCCCGAATCCGTCGACACGGTCGCCAAGACCCTGGACTGATGGCAGTCACCCGAACGGCCCCCGCCGTGCGGGCCGGCACCATCCACGTCCTGCCGAAGCCGTTTGGCATCGGCGCCACGATCGGCGGCGTCGCTGCGCTTGCCGCCGCCTTCGTCGGGTTGCTGCTCGATCGCAATGAGGCGCTGCAGGAGATGATGATCCTCGTGGTCGTCGGCGCCGGGGCCGTTGTCGGCGGCCGGACGCTCGGACGGTTCCAGGAACGGCCCAAACGAATCTCGCCGCCCATGGCCATGTCGATGCTGGTCGCCGGCTGGTCGGGCGCAGCCCTCGTCGCCCTCATCGCATTTGCGCTGTCCGGTGAGTTCGAGTCGATTCCCTCTGCCTTCTTCGAGGCGGTGAGCGCTACCACGACCACCGGTTTCACGACCATCGTGGACCCCCAGGAGCTCACGCACGCCATGCGGTTCCTGCGGGTCATGCTGCCGTGGCTCTGTGGCCTGGGCGTGCTCATCGCCGGTATGGGCGTGCTGCCGGTCGCGATCGCCGGCATCGAGCTCTCGCCGTCGCGCGGACTCCGGCGAAGCGAGCAGCTGGTGACGTCGACGCGTGGCGCCGTTCGGAACATCTTCGGGATGTACCTGTTGCTCACCGCCACCCTGTTGCTCGGCTTCCTGCTTGGCGGCATGGGGCCCTTCGACGCGCTTTCCTACGCCCTCAGCACCGCGTCGACCGGTGGGATGGCCAACCATGCCGCCTCGATCGGACACTTCGACAGCGCATTCATCGATTGGGTCGCCACGATCGGCATGGTTGCCGCCGGGGGCAGCCTCGTGATCGTCTGGGCCGCGCTTCGTGGTGCCTGGGACTCGGTGCTGCACTCGACCGAGCTCCGGCTCTATGGCTGCCTGCTGCTCATCGGGTTCCTCGGCGTGTGGCTGATCGGCGACAACCTCACCGCGACCGAGGCCGCCTTCTCCGTCAGCTCCATGCTCTCGACGACCGGGCTCCGCTCCGGCAACTGGGCGGCCGGCGGCTCGTTCACCCAGGCGATCCTGCTGATCGGCGCCGGAATCGGTGCGATGACCGGATCGGTGGGCAGCGGCTTTCGGCTCGCCCGCGTCGTCCGGGTTGCGCTGGAGGTGCGCCGGTCGCTGCGCGGCCTGCTCTATCCGCACCGCATCGGCGTCATTCGCATCGACGGCGAAGCCACGCCCGAGCAGTCCCTCGAGCGCACCTACGGCTACCTGTGGGCGCACCTGATCACGCTCACGTCGATCGCGGTCCTCGTGAACGTCTCCTCGCTGGACCTGATGGGAACGCTCACCTTCTCGCTCTCGTTGATCTCGAACGTCGGCATCGTGTTGACCGACGAGAACATCGCGGCAGCCGTGGTGCTCGATCGATGGTCTCAAACGGTCGCCATCGTGGCCATGGTGCTCGGGCGGCTCTCCATCTATCCCGTGCTGGTGACCATCGCCGGCTTCGCCCGCTGGCTGGGACGGTTCCGACCTCATCGTTCGATCGGCGGGTCCTGATGCTCCGGCTCGAACGTCGTTCCGAGAAGCGCGCCGCGGGATTCACGGCGCCCAGCCGGCGGATCCCGTCGACGGTCGCCCACATCTGCGGTCTCGCACTCGCCGTCATCTCGCCCGGCCTGCTCATCGCCGCAATCGTCGAATTCATCGGGTTTGGCGACGGCGGTCCGATGTTGCTGCTCTGCAGTGCGATCTTTGCCGTCGTCGGCGGCGCGTTGTGGTTCTCCACTCGTTTGGGCGATCTGGCTCCTCGCACCGTGTTCGCCGCCGTCGCATGGTCGTGGGTTCTCGTCTCGGTGATGGGGGCGCTGCCCTTCATCCTCACCCGGACGTTCCAATCCGGTGCGTCGTCGTTCTGGATCGAAATCGCCGACGCTGTCTTCGAGTCCACCTCGGGCTACACGGCAACCGGTTCGACGGTGCTCACCACGCTGCCCGACCTGGACGACCCCAACCCGCGGGTCGGGCAGGGCGTGCTGTTCTACCGGCAGCTCACGCAGTGGTACGGCGGCATGGGCTTCGTCCAGCTCGTCGTCACCGTGCTCCCGGCGTTGGGCCGGCGGGCAATGGGCTTCATCGGCGCCGAAGCACCGGGCCCGACCGCCGACCGGATCGCGCCCCGGGCGAAGGACACCGCCCGCCTCCTCTGGCAGGTGTACATCGGCGCAACGTTGCTGATGACCGTGGCCTACACGGTCGCCGGGATGTCGCTCTACGACGGATTCACCCACAGCCTGACGACCGCAGCAACGGGCGGCTTCTCCACCTACAACGACTCGCTCGGGGAGTTCGACAGCGTCCCGATCGAGATCGTGGCCATCGTGGCGATGATGATCGGCGGAACGAACTTCGCACTCCACTGGCTGTTCCTCGCCCGCGATCGGGCGGTCTACGCCAAGGACCATGAATTCCGTGCGTTCATTGCCGTGATCGTGGCTGCCATCGGCGCCGTGACGGCCATGCTCCTCATCGGTGGCGAGATCGGTGGCGACCTCGGCCCGACGATGCGAACCGCCGTCTTCAACGTCGTCAGCCTCGGGACGAGCACCGGTTTCGGCAATGCCCAGGGCGCCGGAACCGCCGGTGACTTCGTGGCATGGGGCGCCGGCCCACTGATCGTGTTGCTCATCCTGATGACGGTCGGCGGCATGTCGGGGTCGACGGCCGGCGGCGTGAAGGTCATCCGGATCCGGGTGCTCGGCGCACACGTCCATCGCCTGGTCGCACGATCCCGTCAGCCCCGGTCGGTGATTCCGCTTCGGCTCGGGTCCAACATCGTTTCCGACACGGTCGCTCACAAGATCGCCGTCTACGGCATGGCGTGG
The DNA here is from genome assembly GCA_020628865.1 of Acidimicrobiales bacterium. Lineage (GTDB taxonomy): Bacteria > Actinomycetota > Acidimicrobiia > Acidimicrobiales > SHLQ01 > SHLQ01. The sequence continues at coordinate 38,417 of JAHDEJ010000010.1, read as the reverse complement.
CTGGCGATGCTCGTTGGCGGCCTGCTCGCCGTCACGGCGTTGGGGGCCGAACTCGAGGAGGCCCTTTCGGCCGTGATCGGTTCATTGAGCAACATGGGCCCGGCGCTGGGTGCCGCCGGTCCGACGGCGACCTTCCAGGACGCGTTCTCGACGCCGGCGCGACTGGTGTTGGCGTTCCTCATGATCGCCGGTCGGTTGGAGCTCATCGCCGTGCTCCTCATGTTCGCCGCGCCTCGCCGGAGCCTCCGCAAGATCCGCCCGCACAAGCACACGTTCTGACGCCGGACGGCGAGCTCGTTCAGCCCAGGAGGTCCGCCAGGATCAGGGTGAGGTCCCACGGGTCGTTGGTGCCGGCAAGCTCGCGGGCGGAGTGCATCGCGAGCTGGGCACAGCCGACGTCGAGTGCCCGAACACCGAGGCTCGCGGCGACGGTCGGCCCGATCGTGGAACCGCACGGCATGTCGGTGCGGCTCACGAAGCTCTGGATCTCGACACCGGCCCGTTCTGCTGCAAGCCGGAAGATGCCGGCGGAGATGGCATCGGTCGTGTACCGCTGGTTCGAGTTGAACTTCAGCACCGGTCCGCCGTTCATCAGGATCGGGTGGCCGGGATCGTGGCGTTCCGGATAGTTCGGGTGGGTTGCGTGTGCATTGTCGGCAGACACGAAGAGCGACGAGTCGAGCGCTCGAGCGTGATCGGTCTCCGATCCGCCCAATCCCAGCGTGATGTTGCGCAGCAGGCGGGGGAGTGCGTCGGTCGCGGCGCCGGTCACGCTGACCGAGCCGACCTCCTCATGATCGAAGAGCGCCACAACGGGAATCGAGTCCGACGGTGTGGTTCCGGACAGCGCAGTGATCGCCGCATGGCAGGACAGCTGGTTGTCGAGCCGGGGTGCGCTGATGAAGGCCGCGTCGGCGCCGACGAGCTGCGATGGCGCCGTGTCGTGGAACATCAGGTCGAAACCGAGAATGTCTCGCACGCCGACGCCGGCCTGTTCCGCCACGATCGTCATGAGGTCCGGCGCGTTCGCGTCGCCGTAGATCGGGCAGAGGTGCTGCTGCTTGTTGAGTTGCAGCCCGTCGTTGACGCCGCGGTCGAGATGGATGGCGAGTTGGGGGAGTCGGAACAGCGGCGTGTCGATGAGGACGAGACGCACCTCTGGGCCATCCGTGCCCCGAACCGAGACCCGACCGGAGAGCCCGAGGTCACGATCCAGCCACGAGTTGAGCAGCACGCCGCCGTACACCTCGACGCCGAGCCGGCGGAACCCCGGAACATCGGCGTTCGGGGTGGGCTTGACCCGGAGGTTCGGGCTGTCGGTGTGTGCGCCGACGATGTGGAACGGCGTGTCGGGCGCAGCGCCGTCGGGGACGATCCACGCGAGCAGGGCGCCGTCGCGGGGGAGTACCCACCGGCCGGGCGTGGTCGGTGCGTCGGCCCCGGGGTCGACGACCTGGAACCCGGCCTCGGAGAGCAGCTCCGTGGCCGATTCGACGGCGTGGTACGGCGAGGGTGATGCGTCGATGAATCGCAGCAGCGAGTGAGCGTGGGCCAGATGCGGTGAAGCCATGCCCCATGATGGCGCACGATGGACACGCATCGTGACGGTTCCGGCGTGAAACTTGGCCGTACGCATGTCCCGGGCGCCGTCGATGTGACGGATCCTCGGCCCCACTTGTGTTGGTGAACGGCCACGTTCTGCGGTAACTTCGTCCATCGGCACTGGGCCAATGTCGTCCCGGCGTGCCTTCCCCACCACGCCAAGAGGATGACAATGCAAGACCATCTGCCAGCTCGGCAGGGTTTGTACGACCCTGCGAATGAGCACGACGCCTGCGGACTCAACTTTGTCTGCGACATGCTGGGCCGTCGTTCGCACACGATCGTTCAGCACGGGCTCGGCGCGCTCTGTGCCCTCGAACATCGCGGCGCCGCCGGTGCCGACCCCGCCGTCGGCGACGGCTCCGGCATCCTGACCCAGGTGCCGGACACGTTCCTGCGAGCGGTCGTCGACTTCGACCTGCCTGCGGCCGGTGCGTATGCGACCGGTATTGCCTTCCTGCCACAGGGTGCCGTGCCGGCCGCCGAGGCAAAGGCCGCCATCCAACGGATCGCCGTGGAACAGGGGCTCGTCGTCCTCGGATGGCGTGACGTTCCCGTGGAGCCCAATGGGGTGGGCGCCGACGCGATCTTCACGATGCCCACGTTCTCCCAGCCCTTCTTCGCCGACGCTGCCGGAGAAGCCACGGGAATTGAACTCGACCGGATGATGTACATCGCCCGGAAGCGCTTCGAGCACGAGATCTCGGTGGCCGCCGGCCCCGATGAACTCAACGAGGCGATGGGTGGTGCCTCGTCGCGCCACGACGGGGTGTACTTCCCGTCGCTGTCCGCCCGAACCATCGTCTACAAGGGCATGCTCACCACCCCGCAGCTCGGTGGGTTCTTCCTCGACCTGCAGGACGAGCGGTTCGAGTCGGCGATCGCGCTGGTGCACAGCCGATTCAGCACGAACACGTTCCCGTCCTGGCCGCTGGCCCACCCGTACCGGTTCGTCGCCCACAACGGCGAGATCAACACGATCAAGGGCAACCGCAACTGGATGAAGGCACGGGAGAAGGCGTTGGCGTCGAGCGCGTTCGGCGACGAGTTGCAGAAGGCGTTCCCGATCTGCACCCCCGGCGCATCGGACACCGCCGGCTTCGACGAGACGCTCGAACTGTTGACGCTCGCCGGTTATTCGATGCCGGAAGCCATTCTGATGATGATCCCCGAGCCGTGGGAGAACCACACCTCGATGGCACCGGAACGCACTGCGTTCTACGAGTACAACGCCACGCTCATGGAGCCCTGGGACGGCCCGGCTTCGGTCAGCTTCACCGACGGAACGGTCATCGGTGCCGTGCTCGACCGCAACGGCCTTCGCCCCAGCCGCTACTGGGTCACGAGCGATCACCTCGTCGTGATGGCGTCGGAGGTCGGCGTGGTCGACATCGACCAGTCGACCGTGATCGAGAAGGGTCGGCTGGAGCCCGGCCGCATCTTCTTCATCGACACCGAAGAAGGGCGGATCGTCCGCGACGACGAGATCAAGACCACCCTCGCGGCGCAGAAGCCCTACGCCGACCTGGTGTCGCAGAGCCTCGTGTCGCTCGAAGACCTGCCGGAGATCGCCGACGAGCGGACGCTCGAAGGGACGCTCGAGACCCGGCAGCTGGCGTTCGGATACACGCTCGAGGAGCTGAAGGTGCTCCTCGCCCCGATGGTGACCACGGGCAAGGAAGCCCTCGGGTCCATGGGTACCGACACCCCGATCGCTGCGCTGTCCTCACGGTCCCGCCTGTTCTACGACTACTTCCAGCAGCTGTTTGCGCAGGTCACCAACCCGCCGCTCGATGCCATCCGCGAGGAGCTCGTCACCGCCGTCATCTCGACGCTCGGCCCCCGAGCCAACCTGCTCGAGCCCGGAGACGACCCCGTTCGCCAGATTCGGCTCGCGCATCCCACGCTCACCCCGGATGAACTGGCCCGGCTCCTGCCGAGCGAGGACTCCGAGTTCCCGAGCGCCGTGCTCTCGATGAACTACCCGGTCGACGAGGGCGGTTCCGGCGTGCTTTCGGCAATCGACGGGTTGCGGGCCGAGGCCGATGCGGCCGTGGCGGCCGGCGTCAAGATCCTGATCCTCTCGGATCGGGACGTGAGCCGCAGCTCTGCGCCGATTCCCGCGCTGCTGGCCACCGCAGCCGTCCACCATCACCTGGTGGCCAACGGCACCCGCACGCAGGTCGATCTGGTCGTGGAGACCGGCGAAGCCCGCGAAGTCCACCACATCGCATGCCTGATCGGCTTCGGCGCCCGCGCCGTGTGCCCGTACGTGGCGTTCGAGACCATCGGCCAGCTGGTGTCCGAAGGCGGGCATGGCGTCGATCCTTCGATGCAGATCGAGGAAGCGCACGCCAACTACGTGAAGGCCGTCGACAAGGGCATGCTCAAGGTCATGTCCAAGATGGGCATCTCGACCGTGGCCTCGTACACGGGCGCCCAGATCTTCGAGGCGATCGGCCTCGGCGACCAGATCATGGCCGACTTCTTCGGCGGGGCCCAGAGCCGCCTCGGCGGCGTGACCATCGACGAGATCGCCGAAGAGGTCGCCATTCGCCATCGTCGGGCATTCCCGGCGAACCCGAACCATCGGGCGCATCGTTCGCTCGAGGTCGGCGGCGAGTACCAGTGGCGTCGGGAAGGCGAGTACCACCTCTTCAACCCGGACACCGTCTTCAAGCTCCAGCACGCAACGCGGGAGAAGCGCTACGACATCTTCCGCGAGTACACGGGTCGTGTGAACGATCAGGCCCGCGAGCGGGCGACCCTGCGCGGATTGTTCGAGTTCCGCAACGATCTGCGCCCGTCGATTCCGATCGACGAGGTCGAGTCTGTCGCCGACATCGTTCGCCGCTTCTCGACCGGGGCGATGTCCTACGGTTCGATCTCCTCCGAGGCGCACGAGACGCTCGCGATCGCCATGAACCGGATCGGCGCCAAGTCGAACACCGGTGAAGGTGGCGAGGACATCGAGCGCTTCGAGCCCATGGAGAATGGCGACTCCAAGCGCTCCGCGATCAAGCAGGTGGCATCGGGCCGCTTCGGCGTGACGTCGAACTACCTGGTCAATGCCGACGATCTCCAGATCAAGATGGCGCAGGGAGCCAAGCCCGGCGAGGGCGGCCAGCTGCCCGGCCACAAGGTCTACCCGTGGATCGCAAAGACCCGGAAGAGCACGCCTGGCGTGGGCCTCATCAGCCCGCCCCCACATCACGACATCTACTCGATCGAGGACCTGGCCCAGCTCATCTACGACCTGAAGAACGCCAACCCGGCGGCCCGCGTCCACGTCAAGCTCGTCAGCGAGTTGGGTGTGGGCACCGTCGCCGCCGGCGTGTCCAAGGCACACGCCGACGTGGTCCTCATCAGCGGCCACGATGGCGGTACCGGAGCGTCGCCGCTGACGTCGGTCAAGCACGCGGGATCACCGTGGGAGCTCGGCCTCGCCGAAACCCAGCAGACGTTGCTCATGAACGGCCTGCGCGACCGCATCGTGGTGCAGGTCGACGGCCAGTTGAAGACCGGCCGGGACGTCGTCATCGCGGCGCTTCTCGGTGCGGACGAGTTCGGCTTCGCAACGGCGCCGCTCGTCGTGATGGGTTGCATCATGATGCGGGTCTGCCACCTGAACACCTGCCCGGTGGGCGTGGCGACGCAGGATCCCGAGCTTCGCAAGAAGTTCTCCGGCAGCCCCGACTTCGTGGTCAACTTCTTCGAGTTCATCGCCGAGGAAGTGCGCGAGCTGCTTGCAGAACTGGGGTTCCGCAGCCTCGACGAGGCGATCGGTCACATCGAATCGCTCGACATGACCGCCGGAGTCGATCACTGGAAGGCCGACGGTCTCGACCTGACGCCGATCCTCTACGTGCCACCGCTCCTCGAGGGCGAGTCCCGCCGGAACACCACCGGCCAGGACCATCGTCTCCACGAGGCACTCGACGAGCAGCTGATCGAGAAGGCCGCCTCGGTGCTCGAGGGCGGCACACCGGTCACGATTCGCACCCCGGTGCGCAACGTGCACCGAAGCGTCGGCACCCGTCTCGGCTACGAACTCACCCGTCGGCATGGCGAAGAGGGTCTGCCGGCCGACTCGATCTCGATCGAGCTCGAGGGTTCCGCCGGCAACAGCCTCGGCGCGTTCATGCCCAGCGGGATCAGCATCTCGCTGGTCGGCGACGCGAACGACTTCGTCGGCAAGGGGCTGTCCGGCGGCCGCATCGTCGTCCGCCCACCGGAGGATCTTGCCTGCGTCGCGGAAGACAACGTCATCGCCGGCAACGTGATCGGCTACGGCGCGACGTCCGGCGAGCTCTTCCTTCGCGGTCGGGTCGGCGAACGCTTCTGTGTGCGCAACTCGGGTGCGACGGCGGTGGTCGAGGGCATCGGCGATCACGGGTGTGAGTACATGACCGGCGGCATCGCCGTCGTGCTCGGCCGCACCGGACGGAACTTCGCCGCCGGCATGTCTGGTGGCGTCGCCTACGTATGGGATGAAGAGAAGAACTTCCCGGCGCTGGTCAATCGGGAAATGGTGGACCTCGATCCGCTCGGACCCGAGGACGAAGCGACACTCAAGTCGCTCATCGACCGCCACGTGGTGGAGACGGGATCCGACGTCGGCATTCGCCTCCTGGCCAACTGGGACGCCGCTCGCTCGTCGTTCGTGAAGGTCATGCCGCGGGACTACAAGCGTGTGTTGGAGGCGGCTGCGTCCGCCCGAGCCGCCGGCACCGACGAACTCGAGGCGATCATGGCCTCGGCCAAGGAAAGGGGTGCCCGACATGGGTGATCCAACCGGCTTCATGAAGCACGACCGCTCGCTGCCGACACGTCGACCCGTGCCGGTGCGCATCCTCGACTGGAACGAGGTCTACGAGGACTTCGGCGAGGACGAGCTGAAGACCCAGGCATCTCGATGCATGGACTGCGGCATCCCGTTCTGCAACAACGGCTGCCCGCTCGGAAACCTCATTCCGGACTGGAACGACCTGGTCTACCGCGGCAACTGGAAGGAGGCCATCGAGCGCCTCCACGCCACCAACAACTTCCCGGAGTTCACCGGCCGACTGTGCCCGGCCCCGTGCGAGGGATCGTGCGTGCTCGGAATCCACGAGCCTCCGGTGACCATCAAGCAGGTCGAGGTCGAAATCATCGAGCGGGCGTTCGAGGAAGGCTGGGTCACCCCGGTCATGCCGAAGGTGCAGACGGGCAAGAAGATCGCCGTCGTCGGTTCAGGACCCGCCGGCCTCGCCGTTGCCCAGCAGCTCACCCGAGCCGGTCACTCGGTGACCGTCTATGAGCGAGCCGATCGCATCGGCGGTCTCATGCGCTACGGGATCCCCGAGTTCAAGATGGAGAAGAAGTTCCTCGATCGACGGCTCGAACAGATGGAGGCCGAGGGCACGGTGTTCCGCACCGGGGTGAACGTCGGCGTCGACATCACCACCGAGGCGCTGCAGGCCGATCACGACGCGGTCGTGTTGGCCGGTGGAGCGACGCAGTGGCGGGATCTTCCGATCCCGGGCCGAGAGGCGCACAACATCATGCAAGCGATGGAGTTCCTCCCGCCGGCGAACAAGGTGCAGGAAGGCGATCTTGCCGAGCACCCGCGGTCCGCGGAAGGGCTCGACGTCGTCATCATCGGCGGTGGCGACACGGGTGCCGACTGTCTCGGAACCGTGCTGCGTCACGGTGCGAAGTCCGTGCACCAGTTCGAGATCATGCCGGAACCACCGGAGGAGCGGGCGGCCGGAAACCCGTGGCCGACCTGGCCGATGATCCTTCGCACGCCGTCAGCGCACGAAGAGGCCATCGAGATCGCCGATGGCGACGTGCGTGAGTACGGGATCAACACGGTCGAGTTCGAGATGGACGACGACGGCAACGTGGCGGCGCTCCAGACCGTTCGTGTCCGGCAGGACGTGGTGGACGGCCGCATGTCCTTCGTTCCGGTCGAAGGCAGCGAAGAGCGCTTCCCGGCCCAGATGGTGCTGCTCGCAATGGGCTTCACCGGTCCGGAGCGTTCGCCGCTGCTGACCGGGCTCGGAGTGGACCTCTCCGACCGTGGAAATGTCGTTCGCGACGACGACTGGTCGACCAACGTGGACAACGTCTTCGTGTGCGGCGACATGGGGCGCGGGCAGTCGTTGATCGTGTGGGCCATTGCCGAAGGTCGCTCGTGCGCTGCGGCCGTCGACGCTGCGCTCATGGGCGACTCCAGCCTGCCGGCCCCGGTTCGACCCACGGATACGCCACAGCGGTGATCATTCCGCCCCCTCGGGGACGGGAAAACCACTCAATTTCACACTCGTGATTCCGATAGTGCGGAGACGGCTGCCGTCACTGCCGAGGGAATCATGTTCAACAACCTGACAATCAGAAAGAAGCTGGCGCTGCTCCTGGTGGGCCCACTTCTTGCGCTCCTGGCCATTGCTGGCCTCGGAATTCGGGGCGGTTTGACCGACCTGTCCAGCGCCACGGATGCCGATCGTCGCGTCGACATGGCGCTACTGAACGGACGACTCTTCGACGCATTGCGCGACGAGGCCGTGCAGAACCAGAACTCGGTCGTTGCCCAACAGAACCTCGATGAGGTGCGTGCGACGACCGATGCCGCCAGCGCAGCCTGGCTTGCAAAGGCGCCGCTATTCGAATCGCTCGACGTCGGCGATCTCATCAGCGACATCCGGGACATCGGCACCCATCGCGACCTCGTGACGGCCGAATTCGCCACCAACGGTGCGGGCGCAGAGATCGTCTACGACGCCGACATGGAGCTCCTCACCGAGCTCGTTGCCTTCGACGCCCGGGTTTCGGGTCGTTCCGAAGCCGCGGTGGCCGCCGAGCTGCTCAAGGCCAGCGACCTGAACGACGCCGCACTCGCCGCAGCCGATGCCCAGCTCCTCGGCATGTGGGCTGCACACAGCGGTACGACGCCTCCGGAGCTTTCCGAGCGCCTCGCCGCAACCACCAGCCTGCTCGACGCCTACTTCTTCCGGGCACTGCCAGCCGAGCAGGTCCGCGACGTCGAAGGCGCCTACGCCTCCCTGAGCGCTGAATTCCTCGCCACCGCGGCCGGCGACCCGACAACCGTCGACGCGGCGGCGTGGGAAGCTGCGAGCAACGACCAGGCCACGGCGATTGCCGAGGCACGCCGGACGCTCATCAACCGTGCCGGTGCTGCCGCTGCGTCCTCCTCGAGCGATGCACAGGGCACGACCCGCAACCTCGGTGCGCTTGCGCTCATCGGCCTGCTGCTCGGCCTCGGTGCGCTTCTGGTCGTCGGCAATGGCCTTCGCAAGCGCCTCTCGACCGTCAGCGCCGAAGCTGCCGCACTCGCCAAGCACGACCTCCCGGATCTCGCCGTCAGCGTCAGCGGGGGAGAACCGACCGCTCGGGAGTCCCGACCCGTCCTCGAGATGGAGGGCAACGACGAGATCGCAGAGGTCTCCGAGAGCTTGAACGACATTCGGCGAGCCACGGAGTCCGTTGCTCTGCAGCAGGACGACCTGCTCCAGAGCGGCATTTCGGACATGTTCGTCAACCTCGCTCGTCGCAACCAGACGCTGGTCGACCGTCAGCTCGAAGTCATCGACCAGCTCGAGTCGAACGAACGGGACTCGGATCGTCTCGCCCAGATGTACCGGGTCGACCACCTGGCCACCCGCATGCGCCGGAACGCTGAGAGCCTTCTGGTGCTCGCCGGCCAGAGCAGCCCACGTCGCCGCGGCCCAGCCGTCGAGCTCCGTGAGGTCGTTCGGGTTGCCATCGGTGAGGTCGAGGACTATCGGCGCATCGTTCCCGTGGCGCTCGACGATCTTCTCGTCGCCGGACATGTCGCCCAGGACCTCGCCCACCTGCTCTCCGAGCTGATGGAGAATGCCACGCAGAGCTCGTCGCCCGGCACCGTCGCCGACGTCATCGGCTTGTCCGACGCCAGCGGTTCCTACACGCTTCAGGTCGTCGACCGTGGCACCGGCCTCGCCGAGGACCGTCGCGCCGAGCTGAACCACCTGCTGGCCAACCCGCCGAGCAACAGCCTCTCGATGTCTCGGAGCCTCGGACTCACCGTTGTCGGACGTCTCGCCCAGCGCATGGCGCTCACCGTGGTGCTCACGCCCGGACACGACGGTGGCACGGTTGCCGCCGTCACGATTCCGGCCGATGTCGTGGCCGAATGGCGAGCCGGCGAACCGACCACCGTGCTCACCGCCCCGCTTCCGGAACCGGAAGCCGCTCCGGCGCCTGAACCCGAGGCAGCGCCGTCCGGAATGTTCGAACTCGGCAACTTCGGAATGGACGAGAGCCCGGAGCCCGCGTCCATCCCCCTGGTGGAGCCCACGATCGAGCAGCCCGCTCCCGTGTTCCAGGAGCCCGTGATCGAAACTCCGCCGGCAACACCGGCCTTCCCGGCAGCTGCGCTCGACGCCGTGCCAACCACCCCCTCGACGCCTTCTGAGGTCTTCGGAGCAGTCGACGTGCCTCCGCTCGACAGTGCCGCACCTGCCGCACCGACGTTCGATCCGATGGCGGCCGCCCCGGCCCCGCCGACGTTCGATCCGGCTCCGGCCACCCCGACCTTCGACCCGGCAGCGGCCGCTCCGGCCCCGCCTGCGCCTCCGGCGTTTGATGCTCCGGCTCCTCCGGCGTTCGATCCGGTTGCGGAAGCTCCTGCGCCTTCGGCGTTTGATGCTCCGGCTCCTCCGGCCTTTGATCCGGTTGCGGAAGCTCCTGCGCC
>JAHDEJ010000010.1:7445-27978 GCA_020628865.1 Acidimicrobiales bacterium | reverse complement strand
CGTTTGATGCTCCGGCTCCTCCGGCCTTTGATCCGGTTGCGGAAGCTCCTGCGCCTTCGGCGTTTGATGCTCCGGCTCCTCCGGCCTTTGATCCGGTTGCGGAAGCTCCTGCGCCCCCGGCGTTTGATGCCCCGGCGCCCCCGGCCTTCGACCCGGCACCGGTCTTCGAAGACCTCCCGGCCCCGCCGACGTTCGATGCGCCGCCGACCGTGCCGTCTCCGCCGGTCCCGGAGCCGCAGTTCGCGGCACCACAGCAGGCTGCACCGCAGATGGAGATGCCACCGGCGCCTCCCGTCGCCCCCGGCCGACCGGACTTCCACGATTCGACCGCGGCCAATGAGCCTGGCGCCGTCTTCGACCTGATGGATGAGCCCGCTGCTCCGGCGCCTGCGCCCGAGCCGCCAGCGGCTCCTCCGACACCGGAAACGGCCACGACGCCGACCGGACTCGTTCGGCGCCGTCGCTCGAACTCGAGCGGTGAGGCCCCACGAATCGATGACACCCGAACCGCGCCGTCCAAGCGGTCGCCCGATCAGGTGAAGAGCATGCTCTCTCGGTACAAGACCGGCCTCGAGCGTGGCCGAAGCGGCGGACAGGAGCCAGGACAATGAGCACCAACGAAGACGTCAACTGGTTGATCACGAGTTTTGTCGACAACACCCCAGGAGTGGTCGAAGCGATCGTCGTGTCGAGCGACGGCCTGCTGATGTCCATGTCCAGCGGACTCGACCGGGCAGGCGGCGACCGATTCGCTGCCGTCGCCTCCGGACTGATTGGACTCGCCTACGGGGCGGCCGGTCGCTTCGGAGGAGGCCGGGTGAACGAGGTGATCGTCGAGATGGACAACGCGTTCCTCCTCGTCACCGGCATCAGCGATGGCTCCGCCCTCGGTGTCGTTGCCGACGCCGGCTGCGACATCGGCCTGGTCGGCTACGAAATGGCCGTGTTGGTCGACAAGGCCGGCCGTGTTCTCACACCCGAACTTCGAGCCCAACTCGTGAACTTGTTGCCGCAATGATCGACGCGAACCAGAGTCCGCAACCGAACGGCGCCCGTCGCAGCCGTCTCCGGATCCCGCCCTATGCGGTGACCGGCGGACGAACGCGTGTCGACGTGGACATTCCGTTCGAAGCGCTGGTGCGAACCACGCCTCGCGGCCGAGACCACATGCAACTCGTCGCCTTCGAGCGACGCGACATCCTTCAGATGGCGGAAACCCCGATCGCCGTTGCCGAACTCTCCGCCCGCCTCCGTCTTCCGGTTGGTGCGATCAGAGTTCTGGTCGGTGACCTGAGCGTGGAAGGACACGTGCAAACAAAGGCGATGACCAGCAACAAGGTCGACACAGCAATTCTCGAAAGGGTGCGTGATGGTCTCCGTCGACTCTGATTCCGCCACCTCCACCGCCAACGGGTCGGAGACCGCTTCGGTTCCGCTTCCCGTCAAGATCGTCGTCGCCGGCGGGTACGCCGTCGGCAAGACCACGTTCGTCGGTTCGATCTCCGACATCGATCCCCTGACCACGGAAGCCGCACTCACCACGGTGAGCAGCGGAGTGGACAACGAGGGCGATGCATCGGCCAAAACCTCCACCACCGTGGCAATGGACTTCGGTCGCGTCGGCCTCGGCGAAGACCTGGTGCTGTACCTGTTCGGTACACCCGGCCAGGATCGATTCCGCTTCATGTGGGACGAGCTGACACGAGGTGCGATCGGCGCCGTCGTGCTGCTCGACACCCGTCGCTTCGAAGACAGTTTCGGTGCGGTCGAGTACTTCGAACAGGCCCAGGTGCCGTTCGTGGTTGCGGTCAACGCGTTCCACGGCGAGCTCCACCACAGCCTCGAAGAGGTACGGATGGGGCTCGATCTCGACCCCGACGTGCCTGTCGTGGCCACCGATGCTCGCAGCCGTGAGCGGACGAAGGCGACGCTGCTCGAACTGGTCGAGCACGCGCTCGTGCGCGCTGCGCACTGACCCGCTGCTCGTCCTCAGGGATCGACGTCGGACCAGCCCATGTCGCCGCGCTCGATTGACGCAAGCTGAGGGCGCACCTTCCACCAGTACCAGACCGTTCCGCCGAGTCCGAGCGGAAGCAGCCCGATGCCGATGAGCAGCAGGGCCAGCCAGATCACCTGCGTGCGGTCGGAAAACGCCCAGACCCACTGCGGCGTCTTCGCAGCGTGCAGGAAGGTCAGGGCGACGACGACGAGGGGGAGCGCCGCCACGCAGATCCAGAACGCCGTCGTGAGGATGAGCTGGAGGTCGTTCACAGGGATCGATCGCTCGCGGCCACGATGGCGACTGTACCGGCCGCCGATCGATGCAGGCGGCGTCAGCGGCGGATAGGTTCGGTCCCATGAGCGAGGCGACCGACACGACCGACGTCGAAGCGGAAGGCGAGCGCGTCTACGAGACGCCGAACACGTGCCCGCGGTGCGACGGCGACCGCAGCGGCGATGTCTACTACGGCGTGTGCGAGCGCTGCCGGGTCGAGCTTCGATCGACCTTCAGCGGCGAGGCCCGCGACGACGTCGAGACGGCCGAATACGAGCCCAAGATGAACGTCACCCCCAACGCCGTCGCCCTGAAAGAGTAAGGCCGGCCCGCGCCGAGCGGGCGAACGCGCCTTCAGGGGAGCGGAGCTCGCGGAGCGACCACGAGCACAACGTGGGGATCCGACCGGAAGTGTCGGCGAAACAGGGGATCCGACCGGAAGTGTCGGCGGAACAGGGGATCCGACCGGAAGTGTCGGCGTCAGCGAAGGATCGCGTCGGTGGGTAGTGCGACGATGCCGGTGGCACCCATGGCGCGGAGTTCGCCGAGCTTCGACCAGAGGTTGGCCCGCTGAACGACGATGTGGGCGGCGACGAGGTCGTCGCGGCCGGCCAACGGAAGGACCGTGGGGGCGGCCAGGCCCGGGAACACGGAGCCGAGCTCGTCCACCTTGTCGTTGGGCAGGTGCAGCATGACGTATTGCGTGCTGCGAGCCTCGAGTGCGGCCTCCAAGCGGAGGAGCAGGCCGTCGATCTGCTCGTTGGGCTGTTCGGGCCAGCTGAAGATCGCCTGGCAGGCGTGGCCGTCTTCGAGTACACGAAGGCGGTTGCGCTGCAGGCTGCCGCCGGTTTCGCGCAGGTCCACGATGGCGTCGGCCATGCCGACGGCGCACACGCCTTCGAGCGACCCGCCCATGTGGACCACGTGGGCGTCGACGCCCTCGTTGGCGAGCCATCGGGCCGTCCAGTTGGGGAGGTGCGTGGCCACCGTGGCGCCGGCGAGGTCGGCGATCGACCCGTATGGCGCATCGTCCTTGCACGCGATGACCAGATCGGAACGCGAGAAGCGCAATTCGAGGCTCGGCCAATCCTCGATCGAGTTCTCGAGCGCGGTGTCGGTCGAGATGAAGGCGGCGTCGAGCCGGCCTTCGGCCAGCCATGCGGCAGCGTCACGGGGACGCATCTCGATGAACTCGATGTCGTCGACGATTGCCGAGGCGTTCATGCGATCGAAGCCTCGACGGGAGTATCCGGCGTGCGACAGCAGGTCGAGGACGGACTCGCGAAGGCGACCCTTCGAGGGGATGGCGATGCGGGCGCTGGCCATGGGTGTCAGTCGTCCGCTTCCGGTGCTGCCGACTTCATGCCGACGAAGGCCTGCTGGAGCTGACCGAGGGCTTGGACGAGCGTCGGCTCGTTCTCGCCGAGACGGCCCTGGAGGCCGTTGACGAGCGAGGCGAGCGCATCGATGGCGAGCGAGGCCTCGTCGAAGTTCGGCGGGTTCTGGCGGAGGTGAATGGCGGCGAGCTCGTACATGCCCATCGCGTGGTTGGCGATGACGACGTCGGCCGGGGTGGTGGCCAGTTGGCGTTCGGTCTCCGCCATCTGCACGACGGCCTGTTCGAGTTGGGCGCGCTCTTCATCGCTCAGTTCGTCGAGCGACGGGATGCCCAGCGCGGCGGCAAGCGCCTCGTCGTCCATCCCGGTCGGGCTCGGGCCGGGGCCGGGAGCGGGCTGCGGGGCTGGCTGATCGCGGGGAACTTCGTGTTCTCCACCGGGTGTCCAGAGGCTCATGACGGGTCCTTTCGGGCGCAAACTCGGCTTTTGCCCCTGTAGAGCCTATGCTTTGAAGCAACAATTCAGTTCTGGAAAGCGGACCGATCACCCCGCAGCGCCACGACATGTGTCACCGGCGAAGCAGATCGGCTCCCGCCCAGCCACTCGAGGGTGCGTCTGGGTCGATCACACGCACACCGGGCTTCGGCCGTTCAGGGGTGCCGGTTCGACCTGCGCGTGGCTTCCTTTGGCAAGGAACACGATGGAAAGGACTGCCAATTGCGCAGTGATCAGTCATAGCTGACAAGCCGGAAGCCCGGATCAACGACCGCATTCGCGCCCGCGAAGTGCTCCTCGTGGGTCCCGAAGGCGAGAAGATGGGTGTTCGCCCCACGCCCCAGGCGTTGGGATTGGCCCGAGACCTCGGTCTCGACCTGGTCGAAGTGGCCAGCAAGGCCAATCCTCCCGTGTGTCGAATCATGGACTACGGGAAGTGGAAGTACGAACAGTCGCAGCGGGACAAGGAGTCCCGCAAGAAGAGCACCAACATCACGGTCAAGGAAATGAAGTACCGGCCCAAGATCGGGCAGGGCGACTTCGACACCAAGACCAAGAAGGTCGACAAGTTCCTCTCCGAGGGCTCGAAGGTGAAGGTCACGATCATGTTCCGTGGTCGCGAGATGCAGCATCCCGAACTGGGCCGCCGCATCCTCGACGACGTCGCTGAGCGTGTCGATCACCTGGCCAACGTCGAGTTCGGTCCCAACCTTGAGGGCCGCAACATGGTGATGGTGCTCGGTCCGGACAAGAAGAAGCTTGCAGCGTTGAAGAAGAAGCAGGAAGAGGAAGCCGCAGCCGAGGCTGCGCTCTCCGAATCCGATGCGGACACCACCGATGCACCGGAGGCATCCGAAGAGGAGTGATCCTCTCGGATGGCCCCCATCCAACCAATCGAATCCCCCAGTCGAACAATCGATGAGAGAGAGTTAGAGGTCTCCCATGCCGAAACAGAAGAGCCACAGCGGAGCCGCGAAGCGGTTCAAGAAGACCGGATCGGGCAAGCTCCGCCGCGGTCAGGCCAACAAGGCCCACATCCTCGAGAAGAAGAGCTCGAAGCGCAAGCGTCGCATCTCCGGTGACGAGGACGTCGCAAAGGCCGACGCCAAGAACATCGACAAGATGCTCAGCAACTGACCACCCCCTGAAGAACGAATTGAGAAAGGACCACTGACATGGCACGTGTGAAGCGTTCAGTCAACGGCCGCAAGAGTCGCAAGGCCACGCTGAAGAAGGCCAAGGGCTATTACGGAAACAAGAGCCGCTCGTTTCGGGCAGCGAACGAGCAGGTCATGCACTCGGGCAACTATGCCTTCCGTGACCGTCGGGCCCGCAAGGGCGAGATGCGTCGCCTCTGGGTGCAGCGCATCAATGCTGCATGTCGCCAGAACGGCACGACCTACAGCAAGTTCATCCACGGCCTGAACCTGGCCGGCATCGAGGTCGACCGCAAGGTGTTGGCCGATCTCGCCATGAACGAGCCGGAAGCCTTCACGGCACTCGTCGAGGCAGCCACCGCTGCCGCCAATGAGGGAGCTGCGGCCTGATCGCCGAGCTTTCCGACCGCAACCCTCGGGTCGCCGACGTCCGGCGCCTGTTGCGACAGAAGTCGCAACGGCGCCGGTCGTCTCGTTTTGTGGTCGAGACGCCGAAGCTGGTGCACGAGGTGCTGGCATCGGATCTGGCCGTGGAGCACGTGTTCGTGCGAGCGGGGAGTTCGGTCGGCCCGGACCTCGACGCTGCCTGCATGCCGCTCGGCGTGCCCGTCTACCAGCTGTACGCCGACACGTTCGACAAGCTTGCCGACGCCCAGACCCCACAGCCGGCCATGGCCGTGGCCGCCGCGCCGGCACTCGATTTCGACCATCGCTTCAGCGATGCGCCCGGTGGCCTGCTCGTGCTGGTCGATGTGAGCGATCCCGGCAACGTGGGGACGCTGATCCGGACCGCAGAGGCGGCCGGATGCACCGGGGTCGTCGTTGCGGGCGAGACCGCCGACGTCTTGTCCCCGAAGGTCGTGCGGGCGTCGGCCGGTTCGGTCGTGCGGGTACCGCTTGCCGAGCTCGATGCCGACTGGCTCGTCACGGCCCTGCACGGCGCCGGGTACGACGTGGTCGCCACCGCGTTGGACGGCGACCACTATTCCGATGTCGATGCTGCTGGGGGAGTGGCCTGGCTACTGGGCAGCGAAGCGCATGGGCTTCGGAGCGATCTGGCGGCCGCCGCCGACCGTTCGGTGGCGATTCCGATGGCGGGTGCCGTCGAGTCGTTGAACGTGGCGACGGCCGGAGCCGTTCTGGCCTTCGATCACGCCGCCCGTCGGCGCTGATCAGCCGATCGCTGCGCCGACCACTTCGCCCGCCAGGGCGATCATTTCGTGATCGTGGGCGTTGGCCATGAGGTTGAGTGTGATCCCGTCGATGCCGGCGTCGATCAGTTCGCGGATCGATTCGCCGACGTCGTCGGGGCCGCCGGCGACCATGATCGGACGGAGCAGGTCGATGGTCTCTGCCGGCCAGCCGTGGTTGTCCACGTAGGTGGCGATTGCGGCGTCGGCGTCCTCCTTGGTTCGGCCGATGACCATCATGACGAGCTTCGTGACCTCGATCTCCGAACGATCACGTCCGAGTCGTTCACAGTGTTCGGCCAGCGCAGCGAGCTTCCGCGGGATCTCCGCGGTGGTGCAGATGAGGTTCGACTCGTCGGCGTATTGCGCCACCATGCGGAGCGTCTTCTTCTCGCCGCCGCCGCCGATCATCACGGGGATCTTGGACAGCGGGGCGGGGGAGTTGATCGCCTCGGTCACCCGGTAGTGCTTGCCGTCGAGGGTCGGGCGTTCGCCGTTGAGCATCGGGAGGATGATGTTGAGGGCTTCCTCGAGCTTCTCGAAGCGCTCGGTGAAGGTGTTGAACGGGATGCCGTAGGCGTCGTGCTCGAGCTCGAACCAGCCGGAGCCGATGCCGAGCGTGGCGCGTCCGTTGGAAACGATGTCGAGGGCGGTGATCGTTTTCGCGAGGATCGCCGGGTTGCGGTAGGTGTTACCGGTGACGAGCGCCCCCAGCCGGACCGTTTCGGTGTGCTGGGCGAGGGCGGCGAGGGTCGTGTAGCACTCGAGCATGTAGTCGTCGGGGTCGCCGATGCCGGGCAGTTGGTAGAAGTGGTCCATGAGCAGGACGCGGTCGAAGCCGCTGGCTTCGGCCGTCTTCACCTGTTCGATCAGGTTCGGGAAGAGCGCGTCCGGGCCGACGCCCGGGTAGGTGAAGTTGGGGATCTGATAGCCGAGACGGGTCATGGAACCTCTTCCGATAGCTGACGTTCTGACACTCTAAGCACGGAGTGTCAGGTTGTCCACGCCGGAGGGGTCGTGCACACTGGGTTCGTGGCCACCGTCCCCATCGACGACGCAAACGACAAGCGTCTCCGCATTCTCGACGCCGCGGAGCAGGCGTTTTCGGCCTACGGGTTCGCCCGAAGCTCGATGGCCGACATCGCGTCCGGAGCAGACATGTCTCGGCCAGCCCTCTATCAGCACTTTGCGAACAAGGAAGAGATTCTGACCGCAGTGCTCGGACGCCTTCTGGACACCGCGGCAGACGCTGCGATCGGCGAGCTCGAAGCATCCGACGAGCTCACAACCGCACTCGACGGCTTCCTCCAGCGATGGACGGGAGACCTCACGGAGCGGTTCAGGGCAACGCAGCACGGCGCCGATCTCGTCGAGGCCAAACATGGGAACGCTCGAACCCGCATCGCGGCCATCCGGACCCGCGTTCGCAACGCTGTCGTCGACCGAATCGCCCAGGACAACCCGGACCGGGCAAGCGAACTCGCGGACCTGCTGCTCCTCGCTCCGGTGGGGCTCAAGTCCGACGATCCGCCGATGGACGAGCTCCGAAACCGGTTGCGGCACCTTGCCGCCGCGGTAGCCGGATCGGCCTGACGGCCCATTCCTGCCCGGTCACCGCTCAACCGTGCGGAAGGTCCCTAGGGTGGAGTGTTCCGTCTCTTGCAAAGCAGCACTTCATGGCTCCCTCCGATCCGACGATCGACCCGCCCGCCGACGCCCCCGTCGAAACCACCGCCGACCCGACCAGCGATCCAGCCGCATCCGATCGGGACACCTTCGCCGACCTCGGCCTCCGCGACGACCTGCTCACCGAACTGAGCCGGCTCGGCTACGAAGAACCCACCCCCATTCAGCGAGAAGCGATTCCCCGCCTCCTCGCCGGAGTCGACCTCGTGGGACAGGCGGCGACGGGCACCGGCAAGACGGCAGCCTTCGCGCTCCCGATCCTCGACGGCATCCACCGTGATGATGCGCCGATCCCCACCGCGTTGATTGTGGTCCCGACCCGCGAGCTCGCCGTCCAGGTGAGTGAGGCGATGCACAACTACGGCCGCAGCTCCAAGATTCGGGTGCTTCCGATCTTCGGTGGCCAACCGATCGTCAAACAGCTCAAGGAACTCGATCGGGGCGTGCATGTCGTCGTCGCCACGCCCGGCCGTGCCATCGACCACATCCGCCGTGGCTCGCTGAAGCTCGAAGGCATCCGCACCGTCGTCCTCGACGAGGCCGACGAGATGCTCGACATGGGCTTCATGGAGGACATCGAGGCCATCCTCGACGCCACGCCGGAAGACCGCCAGACCGTGCTCTTCTCCGCCACGATGCCACCCCGCATCGCCAAAATCGCCGAGACGCACCAGAACGATCCCGAGACGGTGCGCATCCGGACCACGAAGGCCGAGACCGCCAACCCCCGCATCCGCCAGACCGTCTACATGGTGCTGCGTTCACACAAGGCCAGCGCGCTCGGACGAATCCTCGACATCGAATCGCCGACCTCCGCCATCGTCTTCTGCAAGACCCGAACCGACGTCGACGAGCTGACCGTGACGATGAACGGCCGCGGCTACCGGGCCGAGGCCCTCCACGGCGGCATGGACCAGAACCAGCGGGATCGGGTCATGGCCAGACTCCGCGATGGCACCGCCGAACTGCTCGTCGCCACCGATGTTGCCGCCCGCGGCCTCGACGTCGACACGCTCACCCACGTGGTGAACTACGACGTGCCCTCGGCTCCGGAGAGCTACGTGCACCGGATCGGCCGCGTCGGGCGTGCCGGGCGTGAGGGCGTGGCGATCACCATCGCCGAGCCCAAGCAGCGTCGCCTGCTTTCCAACATCGAACGGCTCACCAAGCAGACGATCACCGTCGCCAAGATTCCGACGGTCGCCGACCTGCGCGCCAAGCAGGTCGACGTCACCGTCGCCGCGGTCCGCGAGGCCCTCACGGCCGACGACCTCGAGGACTACTACAGCGTCTACAACGAGCTGAAGGGTGAGGCGAGCGATCGGGACATCGCACTTGCCGCACTTCGCATGGTTCACCTCGCCCGCGGCGCGACGCTCGACGAGCGCGAAATCCCCGATGCGTCCGAATGGAAGGACAACAAGGGCAAGAAGGGCCCCAAGGGCAAGGGTCGGGACCGGCATGACCGCGGCAATGACCGGCCGAAGGGCAAGCGACGCGAGCCGTCCGGCGACACCGGATACGTGCACATCAATCTCGGCCGCAAGGTTGGGGTGCGGCCCGGGGATCTCGTCGGTGCAATCGCCAACGAGAGCGGTCTCTCGGGCGCCGACATCGGTCCGATCCGCATCTCCGATCACTACGCCGTGGTCGGTGTGCCGGAAGGCAACGTGGAGGACGTCATCCGGTCGATGCGCGCCACGAGCGTACGGGGCAAGAAGGCCAAGGTTCGGCGCTACGTCGAGTAGCCGCGGGTCGGTCCGAAGCCTCGGCTGATCGGGCACACTGTTCGGGTGGAACTCACATCGATCGTCGACGGAACGTCGGCCCAGATTGCGGATGCAGGAGACCTCGAGGCGCTCGACGCCCTCGAACGCTCCTCCATCGGCAAGAAGGGCGAACTGACGCTCAAGAAGAAGGAACTGGGCTCGCTCGAGCCCGACGCTCGCAAGGCGGCCGGCCAGGCGCTGAACGAGGCCATGCGTGCCCTCTCCGATCGATTTGCCGAGCGGCGCAGCGAACTCGCTGCTGCCGCCGAAGCCACACGGCTCGCCTCCGAGCGTCTCGACCTCACCGAAGCGCTCACCGAGATCCGTCGGGGTCACGCCCACCTGGTCACCCAGGCCCGGGACCGGCTCGAGGACGTCTTCGTCGGCATGGGCTTCACCGTGGCCGAAGGGCCCGAGGTGGAGTCAGCCTGGTACAACTTCGAGGCGCTGAACATCCCCGAGTGGCACCCGGCTCGCGGCAGTTTCGACACGATCTTCGTCGACCTCGGCGAGCCGGAGCAGGTCATGCTCCGCAGCCACACGTCGCCCGTGCAGATCCGCACGATGGAGAACCAGAAGCCGCCGATCTACATCGTGGCCCCGGGGCGCACGTTCCGAACCGATACCGCTGACGCCACGCATCTGCCGGCGTTCAACCAGATCGAGGGCCTCGTCGTCGATCGCGGCATCGGCCTCGGCGATCTCGCCGGCACGATCGAGAGCTTCGTGCATGCGTTCTTCGGCCACGAGGTGAAGACTCGCCTGCGGCCCAGCTACTTCCCCTTCACCGAACCATCGGCCGAGTTCGACATCTCCACCGCAGACGGTGGCTGGCTCGAACTGGGTGGCTGCGGTGTCGTGCACCCGAACGTGCTCGCCAACTGCGGCATCGACCCCGAGGAATGGCAGGGCTTCGCGTTCGGCTTCGGCATCGACCGGCTCGCCGTCATGCGCTACCAGCTCGACGACATCCGGGAACTGGTCAACAACGACGTCCGCTTCCTGCGGCAGTTCTAGGAGGAATGCAACGATGAAGGTTCTTCTTTCCTGGCTTCGCGAATTCGCTCCCGAGATCGACGGCGATCCCGTCGAGCTCGGCGAGACCCTGAGTGCGCTCGGCCTTGCGGTCGAAGAGATGACGATCACGGGGGAGGGGCTGGACGGCATCGTGCTTGCCAAGGTCCTTGACCTCTCACCGCACCCGGACGCCGACAAGATCCAGCTCGTCCAGGTCGACTCCGGCGACGGCGAGGCGCTGCAGGTGTGCTGCGGCGCGTTCAACATGAGTGTCGGCGATCTCATCCCGTTTGCCACGATCGGCACCGTCATGCCCAGCGGCATGGAGATCGCGCAGCGCAAGATGCGGGGGCAGATGAGCAACGGCATGTGCTGCTCGGCCGCCGAGATCGGCTTCGGCGACGACCACGACGGCATCATGCTCCTCACCGAGGACGCCGACGAGTCGCAGCTGGGTGCTCCGATCACCGAGGTTCTCGGCATCGAACGCGACGTGCTCTACGACCTCGAGGTCAACGCCAACCGGCCGGACGCCATGTCGGTCGCCGGCGTCGCCCGGGATCTTGCGGCAGCGCTCGGCGTGCCGTTCTCGTTCCCGGAGCGGGCGGTCGAGCGGACCGGCGCCGACGCATCGGCTCAGGCCACCGTCGAGATCATCGATCCAGATCTGTGCGGCCGCTTCGCCGCACGCGTGATCCATGGCGTGACCGTGGGCGAATCCCCGAAGTGGATCCAGAACCGTCTGCTTGCGCTCGGGATGCGCCCGATCAACTCGGTCGTCGACATCTCCAACTACGTGATGCTCGAACTCGGTCAGCCGAACCACGTGTTCGACCTCGACACGCTCCCGGACGGCCACCTGCGAGTCCGCCGGGCCGCCGACGGCGAGACGATGGTGACCCTGGACGACGCCGAGCGCACGTTGGTGAGCCGCGATGGTGTCATCGCCGACAACAGCGACCAGCCCATCAGCCTCGCCGGCGTCATGGGCGGCCTCACCACCGAGGTCACCGACACCACCACGTCGGTTCTGCTCGAGATGGCCTGGTGGGATCCGCCCTCCATCTCCCGCACCGTCAAGCGGTTGAACCTGCCGAGCGAAGCGTCGACCCGGTTCCGCCGCGGTGCCGACTGGGGCGACAACATCGATCGGGCCATGGACCGCTACTGCGAACTCATCGCAGAGACCGGCGCCACCATCTGCCCCGGGCAGATCGACGTCCCCGGCAACACGCCGAGCCAGGACTTCACGACCGCTCGTGTCGCTCGGGTCAACAGCCTTCTCGGCACCGAACTCACCGGCGACGAGATGGCCGCACACCTCAACGGCATCGGGTTCGCGGCAACGGTGGCCGACGACACGCTCGAGGTCACCGTCCCCACGTGGCGATGGGACTCGATCGGTGGCAATTCGCACGAATTCGAAGCCAACATCGCCGAAGAAGTCGGCCGCATGTACGGCTACGAAGACATCGCCAAGACGGTGCCGAAGGGCGAGCAGGCCGGTCACCTGAGTGAGTACCAGTCAGACCGACGCCTCGTTCGAAACGCACTCCTTGGTATGGGCTGCGACGAGACCTTCCCAATGCCGTTCCTGGCGCCCGGTGACCTCTCCCGTGTGGG
The DNA here is from genome assembly GCA_020628865.1 of Acidimicrobiales bacterium. Lineage (GTDB taxonomy): Bacteria > Actinomycetota > Acidimicrobiia > Acidimicrobiales > SHLQ01 > SHLQ01. The sequence continues at coordinate 15,429 of JAHDEJ010000010.1, read as the reverse complement.
GCTCTCCGACGACGGCGTGACGCTGTCGAATCCGCTCGACGCGAACGAGTCGGTTCTGCGCACGTCGCTGCTCCCGGGGCAGCTCAAGGCGATCGCCTACAACCAGTCGCACCGCATCTCCGGCGTCCGGTTCTTCGAGATCGGCAGCGTCTTCCTGCCGCCGGCCGAGGGAGAGCTCCTTCCCGACGAGCGGGAGTACCTCGCCGTCGCACTCGCCGACAGCGACGCAACCGAGGCCATCGCCGTGCTCAACGCGCTCGACGGTGTGCTGGCCTTTCCGAACGTACGGCTGTTCCAGACCGACGACATCGCCGGGATGCATCCGACGCGATCGGCCGAGGTCGCCATCGCCGGTCGCCCCCGGGGCGTTGTCGGCGAGGTCGCCCCGTCCGTCCTTGAGGCGTACGGCGTGTCCGGCCGGGTGGCGTGGTTGCAGCTCGATCTCGGTGCGGTGCTGAACGGTCCGCATGGTCGTCGCAGTTACACGCCGGTGTCGAAGTTCCCGTCGAGCGACATGGATCTCGCATTCGCAGTTCCGGAGGGCACGGGTGCCGACAAGGTGCAGGGGACCATCGGCAAGGCGGCTGGCGCACTACTGGCCGAGCTGCGGCTCGTCGATACGTATCGGGGCGAGGGCCTGCCGGAGGGCACCCGGAGTCTGGCGTTCCGTCTTCGCTTGCAGGCGAAGGACCACACGCTCACCGACGACGAGATCACGAAGACGCGCGACGCCGTCATCGCCGCGGTCGCCAAGACCAACAAGGGCCAACTCCGCGGCTGATCGGGGTCACTCCCACAAGAACCCACACATTCCAAAGGGCTCTGACCCCTGGAGCGCTCCAGGGGTCAGAGCCCTTTCGGGTGGCTTGCGTGAGAATCCACAAGATTCTGCATAGATATGCAATGTGGTGGAAGGGCCGCTAGGCTCACGCCTCGTGTCTGCATCTTCACCCAAACGTGTCGGCGTCGTCGGCGCCTCCGGCTACACGGGTACCGAACTGCTCCGGCTGATCGCCGGACATCCGGACCTCGAGCTGGTCGTCGCCACCGGCGACTCCAAAGCCGGAACGCCCATCGCCGATCTCTATCCGAGCCTTGCGGCGGCCTACGGGGACCGTACCTACGACCCGTTCACGCCGGAAGCCGTGGATGGCCTCGACCTGGTGTTCATCGGGCTGCCCCACGGCATCAGCATGTCGGTCGTGCCCGAGATCCGCGGCCGTGTCGGCCACATCGTCGACCTCGGGTCGGACTTCCGTCTGCACGACAAAGACCTGTACCCGGAGTGGTACAAGGCCGAGCACACGGCACCGGCCCTGCTGGACGAGTTCGTCTACGGACTCCCCGAGCTGTTCCGGGACAAGATCCAGGGAGCTGAGCTCATCGCCGCAACCGGTTGCAACGCCGCCACGGCAGTGTTCGCGCTGACGCCGCTGCTCGACGCCGGGCTCATCGACGGCACCGGGATGGTCATCGACCTCGTGACCGGTGTCAGCGGCGCAGGTCGTCCTCCGAAGGAGAACACCACGTTCTGCACCGTCGACGAGGATGTTACGGCCTACGGGCTGCTCACGCACCGGCACACCCCCGAGATCGAACAGGCACTCACCGAACGCACCGGAACCGACACCTCGGTGCTGTTCACGCCGCACCTCGCACCGCTGAACCGGGGCATCATCGCTACCTGCTATGCCCGGCCGGCACAGGACGGCCTCACCACGGACGACGCGCTCGACGCAATGCGCTCCTTCTACTCCGATGAACCGTTCATGGTCGTCAGCGAGCGGAGCCCGTCGACCAAGGCGACCCTCGGCTCGAACAGTGTGCACCTGACCGCCCGGGTCGATCCTCGGACCGGCATGGTTATGGCGATCGCCACCCTCGACAACCTGATGAAGGGCGCGTCCGGCATGGCCGTGCAGAACGCAAACCTTGCCCTCGGAATCGCCGAGACGACCGGCCTGTCGTCGATCGGCGTGTACCCATGAGCGCCGTCTCGCCGCTCGCTCCGGCACAGTTTCCGGATCTTCCGGCGGTCGCCGGCGTCCAGCTGGGAACCCACGAGGCCGGCCTCCGCTACCAAAAGCGAGCCGACCTGTTCCTCGCCTTGTTGGCCGAAGGCACGACGGTTGCCGGCGTGTTCACCCGCTCACTGTGTCCGTCGGCGCCCGTCGACTGGTGTCGGCAGATCCTCGCGCGGGGGACCGCTCGTGCGGTGGTGTGCAACGCCGGAAACGCAAACGCCTTCACCGGGCGTGCCGGCGACACTTCAGCGCGGCTGACGGCCGACGTCATCGCCGATGTGCATGGCTTCGACGCTCAGGACGTGTATCTCACCTCGACCGGCGTGATCGGCGAAACGCTTCCCGACGTGGCGCTGGAGGCCGGCCTGCGAGCCATGACCGCGGAGACGACCGACTGGGAAGCGGCCGCGAATGCGATCCGGACCACGGACACGTTCGCGAAGGGTGCGACCGCGACAGCTGCGCTCGGTTCCGAGACGGCGACGGTCGTGGGAATCGCAAAGGGAAGCGGGATGATCGCTCCCGACATGGCCACCATGCTCGGCTTCGTCTTCACCGATGCCGCTGTCAGCGCCGAGGTGCTCCAGCACGTGCTGAGCGGTGCGGCGTCGGCCAGCTACAACCGCATCACGGTCGACAGCGACACGTCCACCAGCGACACCGTTCTGTTGTTCGCAACCGGCGCGCTCGGCAACGACCCCATCGCCGATGTGAACGACCCGAGGTTGCCCGCCCTTGCCGAGGCGGTCGACTCGGTGAACCTCGACCTGGCCCACCAGATCGTGCGAGACGGCGAAGGAGCCACCAAGTTCGTCACGGTGAAGGTCACCGGGGCAGAGACCGACGATGCCGCCGGCCGGATTGCGCTGAGCATCGGCAACTCCCCGCTCGTCAAGACGGCGCTTGCCGCCGAGGACGCCAACTGGGGCCGCGTGGTCATGGCGGTCGGAAAGGCGGGGGAGCGGGCCGACCGGGATGCGCTTCGCATCCACATCGGCGACGAGCTCGTGACTGAACACGGCGTGGTGGCCGACGGCTACAGCGAGGAGCGGGCCACCGCCCACCTCACCAACGACGAGGTGCAGTTGTCGGTCGACGTCGGCATCGGCGACGGCGAGGCCACCATCTGGACCTGCGACCTCACCCACGGCTATATCGAAATCAACGCGAGTTATAGATCATGACGGAAAACAGTCTCACCCCAACAGCGCAAGACGTGGCCGATCGTGGCTTCGAACCCAATCGGCGCGCTCAGGCGCTCATCGAGGCGCTGCCCTACATCGACCGGTTCCGCGGCGCCGTCGTGGTCGTGAAGTTCGGCGGCAACGCGATGATCGACCCCGACCTCAGCCGGACGTTCGCCGAAGACATCGTGCTGCTGCGTTCGGTCGGCATGAAGCCGGTCGTCGTACACGGAGGCGGGCCGCAGATCGGTGATTTGCTCGGTCGCCTCGGCAAGGAAAGCGAGTTCCGGAACGGCCTGCGCGTCACCGACGAGGAGACGCTCGACGTTGCGCGGATGGTGCTCGTCGGCAAGGTCGGCCGCGACATCGTCGGGGCAATCAACGTCCACGGCGCCTACGCCGTCGGTCTCAGCGGCGAGGACGGAGGCCTGATCCGGGCCGAGATCCGCGATCCCGAGCTCGGTTTCGTGGGCGACATCGTCGAGGTGAACCCGAACATCATCGAACGCCTGCTGGCCGAAGAGATGATTCCGGTCGTGTCGACGATCGGTTCGGACGAATCGGGCCAGGCGTACAACATCAACGCCGACACGGTCGCTGGTGCTCTCGCAGGCGCACTCGATGCGGAGAAGGCCATCTACCTGACCGACGTGCCCGGCCTGCTCAGCGACGTGAACGACGCTGCAAGCATCATCGCGCAGGCTACGGTGCCCGAACTGCGGGCGCTCATCAACGACGGCACGATTGCCGGCGGAATGATCCCCAAGGTCGGCGCGTGCATCGAGGCCGTCGAGGCCGGTGCCACCGCTGCCCACATGCTCGATGGGCGGGTGCCGCACGTGCTCCTGCTCGAACTCTTCACCGATGCCGGTATCGGCACGAAAATCACGCTCGGAGACCCCACATGACCACCACCCACACCGAAGCGGTGAACGCCGGGCCCGGCCTCGCCTTCTGCCCGATGATGTCCAACTACGGCGCCCCGTCACTCACGTTCGCCAAGGGCGAGGGCACCGAACTGTGGGACGTGGACGGCAAGCGCTATCTGGACTTCCTGTGCGGCCTCGCGGTCACCTCGCTCGGTCACAGCCATCCGGTCGTGGCCGAGGCGATCGCCGAACAGGCCCACACGCTCATGCACGTGAGCAACCTCTACAACACGCTGCCCGGCCCCGAGGTGGCGATCACCCTTGATCGTTTGATCCAGACGGCGCCGGGTGCTCCGGCACCTTCGGCGCAATTGGGTCAGGTGCTGTTCCAGAACTCGGGTGCGGAGGCGAACGAGGCGGCGATCAAGCTCGCCCGCAAGTACAACGGCCGGGGTCGCCACGTGGTGCTCTCGGCGTTGCGTTCGTTCCACGGCCGCACGCTTGCCACCCTGCATGCCACCGGTCAGCCGGAGAAGCACGAGACCTTCCACCCATTGCCCGAGGGTTTCCGCCATGCCGCATACGACGACGTCGATGCGATGGAGGCGGCCCTCGACCCGACGGTCGGTGCGATCCTCGTGGAAGCCATCCAGGGCGAGGGTGGGGTGAACACGCCGAATCCGCAGTACCTGCGAGACCTCCGAGCCCTGTGCGACGATCGTCAGCTCCTCCTGATCCTGGACGAGATTCAAACCGGAATCGGCCGGACCGGCGCATGGTTCGGGTTCCAGCACGCGGGAATCATGCCCGACATCGTCACGATGGCGAAGGGCCTCGGCAACGGCATGCCGATCGGCGCCGTCTGGGCGAAGCGCGAGGTGGCGGAAGCCATCAAGCCGGGCGACCACGGTTCGACCTTCGCCGGCCAGCCGCTCGCAGCGTCGGCCGCACGCGCCACGCTCGCAGTGATGGAGAACATGGATGCCCCGATGGTCGCAGCCGAGCGGGGCGCACAGCTGAGCGCTGCGCTGCTCGCACTGGACGGCGTCGAGTCCGTTCGTGGCATCGGGCTTCTGCTGGCTGCCGAACTGAACGAGATCGGCCTTTCCGGACGCACCGGCGGGGAGATCGCCGCAGCATGCGCTGCCGCGGGGGTGCTGGTGAACGGCGTGACGCCCACGGCCCTGCGACTGGCCCCGCCGATCACGGTGACTGCAAACGAGATCGATGAAGCCGTGCGCACGATCGACGGCGTGCTGCAGGCCGGAGGATGACCATGCGACACCTACTGGAAATTGACGACCTCACCGTCGACGAACTCGTTCACGTGCTTGCACTGGCGCAGTCCGACGACCCGCCGCAGGTGCTTGCCGGGAAGGGCATGGCGCTCGTCTTCGAGAAGCCGTCCCTGCGAACCCGCAACTCGATGGAAATGGCGGTGTTCCAGCTCGGCGGGCATCCCGTGTACATCCAGGGCAGCGAGGTCGGACTCGACGACCGGGAATCGGTCGAGGACGTCACGAACACGCTCGCCGGCTTCCACGCAGCGCTCGGCGCCCGCGTGTTCGAACACGACAAGGTCGAACGGATGGCGGCGCTCGACGTCATCCCCGTGGTGAACCTGTTGAGTGATGCCGCGCATCCCATGCAGGCCCTGGCCGACGTGCTGACGATCATCGAGGAGTTCGGCTCGGTCGAGGGCCGCACGATCGCCTACGTGGGCGACTCGAACAACGTGACCCGCTCGCTCGGGCTTGCGGTTGGCATGCTCGGCGGAGTGCTCCGCATCGCGTCACCGACGGACTACAGCTTCGGCGAGGACGACCTGGCCCGCCTGCGGTCGACCGGGGGAGAGGTCCACACGATGGTGGACCCGTACGAGGCCGTCGACGGGTGCGATGTCGTCTACAGCGATGTGTTCACCTCGATGGGGCAGGAGGCCGAGAGCAAGATTCGTCTCGAGGCCTTTGCCGACTATCAGGTGAACGGCGATCTGATGCGGGCCGCCGGCGACGCCGTGTTTCTGCACTGTTTGCCGGCCCATCGCGGCGAGGAGGTCACCGACGAGGTGGTCGACAGCCCGGCGAGCCGGGTCTGGAAGCTGGCCGAGAACCGGATGCACGCCGCCCGCGGCTACCTCGCTTTCGCCCTCGGAGAGCTGGCATGAGCAAGACGTCTCGACAGCATCTGATCGTTCGCCTGCTGGGTGAAGCGCCCGTGACCTCGCAGGCGCAGCTGGTTGAGCTCCTTGCCGACCACGAGGTGGAAGCCACCCAGACGACCGTGAGCCGCGATCTCGACGAGCTGGGGGCGATCAAGGTTCGTGTCCCCGGCGGCGACCTGGTCTACGCCATGCCGGAGCATCCGAACGAGACGATCGCCCAACCGGATCACCTGCGTCGGGTGCTGGGGGATTGGGTCGCCGAGGTGAGCTACTCGCACAACCTCGTCGTCATCCGCACACCGCCGGGTTCGGCCCACGTGGTCGCGTCGGCGATCGATCGGTCCGGCATGGACGGGGTGCTCGGCACCGTCGCCGGCGACGACAGCATCCTTGTCGTCGCAACCGAGGAAACGACCGGGGCCATCCTCGCAGAGACCTTCCGAACACTCGCCGGGGTATGAAGCCCGGGCGTCCGAAATCTGTACGCTGATCAGCCGCCGGAGCCATCCGGCCGACCGCACAAAGGAACCAATCGATGAGCAACAAGATCAACAAGGTGGTCCTGGCCTACTCCGGTGGTCTGGACACGTCGATCATCCTGAAGTGGCTTCAGGAGACCTACGAGTGCGACGTGGTCACCTTCACCGCCGACCTCGGGCAGGGCGAAGAGGTCGAACCGGCCCGTGCGAAGGCGCTCGCAATGGGTGTGCCCGAGAACGAGATCTACATCGAGGACCTGCGCGAAGAGTTCGTGCGTGACTACGTCTATCCGATGTTCCGGGCCAACACGATCTACGAGGGCGAGTACCTGCTGGGTACCTCGATCGCCCGTCCGCTGATTGCGAAGCGCCTCGTGGAGATCGCCGAGGCAACCGGCGCCGACGCCATCAGCCACGGCGCAACCGGAAAGGGCAACGACCAGGTTCGGTTCGAGCTCGGCGCCTATGCGTTGAAGCCGGGTATTGCCGTGATCGCACCGTGGCGTGAATGGGACCTGGGCTCGCGCGAGTCGCTGATGGCGTACGCCGCCGAGCACGAGATTCCGATCGAGATGAAGCGGGGCAAGAAGTCGCCGTTCTCGATGGACGCCAACCTGCTGCACATCAGCTACGAGGGCGGACCGCTCGAGGATCCGTGGTTCGAGCCGCCGGAGGAGATGTGGCGTTGGTCCACCAGCCCCGAGGCTGCGCCGGACGAGCCCACCTACATCGAGCTCTCCTACGACAAGGGCGACATCGTGGCCATCGACGGCAAGGCTATGAGCCCCGCCGAGGTGCTGACCGAGCTCAACCGGGTCGGTGGCGAGAACGGCATCGGTCGTCTCGACATCGTCGAGAATCGATACGTCGGCATGAAGAGCCGTGGCGCGTACGAAACGCCGGGCGGCACGATCATGATGCGGGCCCACCGTGCGATCGAGTCGATCACGTTGGACCGTGAGGCCGCCCACCTCAAGGACGAGCTCATGCCGAAGTACGCCAAGATCATCTACAACGGCTACTGGTGGAGCCCGGAGCGGCGCATGCTGCAGGCGGCCATCGATCAGACGCAGGAGTTCGTGAGCGGCGACGTGCGGCTGAAGCTCTACAAGGGCAACATCACGTGCGTCGGGCGTCGGTCCGAGTTCTCGTTGTTCGACGAGAAGGTCGTCACCTTCGAAGAGGACGACGGCGCCTACGACCAGTCGGATGCCGACGGCTTCATCAAGCTGAACGCCCTCCGTCTCCGCACCCTCGCCAGCAC
>JAHDEJ010000010.1:0-7345 GCA_020628865.1 Acidimicrobiales bacterium | reverse complement strand
TTGTGGCACGGGAGGTTCGCGGGTGGGCCTGCAGAAGCCCTGCAGCAGCTGAACGACAGCTTGCCGTTCGATCAGCGGATGTTCCGGGAGGACGTCAACGGTTCGCGGGCGCACGTGACGATGCTGGCGAACGTGGGCATCCTCACCGATGGTGAACGGGACGACATCCTCGCGGCGCTCGACACGGTCGAGGTGGAGATCGCCGAGGGCCGATTCGAATGGAAGGCCAGCGACGAGGACATCCACACCGCCGTCGAACGCCGGGCGACCGAGCTGACGCCGTCGGCCGGGAAGATGCATACGGGTCGGAGCCGCAACGATCAGGTCGCCACCGACGTCCGGCTGTGGACCCGGTCGGCGATCGACGAGATCAGCGATCTGGTCCGCCGATTTCAGGGCACGATCCTGTCTGCTGCCGAGTCCGTCGGTGATGCCCATCTCCCCGGCTACACCCACCTCCAGCAGGCGCAGCCGGTCGCGTTGGCCCACCATCTCCTGGCCCATGGCTGGATGCTCCAGCGGGACATGGATCGGCTCGCCGACGCCCGCCGCCGCACGAATGTGAGCGTGCTCGGCGCCGGTGCGCTCGCGGGTTCGTCGTTGCCCCTGGACCCGTTCCAGACCGCCGAATACCTCGAGTTCCCCTCCGTCTTCGACAACAGTCTCGATGGCGTGGCCGACCGCGACTTCGTGGCCGACACCCTCTACGCCCTGGCGATGATCGGCGTACACCTCAGCCGGATCGGCGAGGAGCTGATCCTCTGGGCGAGTACGGAGTTCGGCTTCGTCGAGCTCGATGATGCGTTCAGCACCGGTTCGTCGATGATGCCGCAGAAGAAGAATCCGGACATCGCCGAGCTCGCTCGCGGCAAGGGTGGTCGTCTGATCGGCAATCTCACGGGATTCCTGGCGAGCGTCAAGGGCCTTCCGCTGACCTACAACAAGGACATGCAGGAAGACAAGGAGCCGTTGTTCGACGCCGTCGACACGGTCCGGCTCACCCTGCTTGCGCTCGATGGCATGGTGTCCACGCTGACGTTCCGGACCGATCGCATGGCTGAGGCTGCGTCCTCGCCGTACGCCGCCGCCACGGATCTCGCCGAGTTCCTGGTCGCCAAGGGCATGCCGTTCCGCGATGCCCACGCCGTGGTCGGGGAGCACGTCCGTAACGCCCTCGAAGGCAAGGGCTCGCTGAGCGAGCTCGTGGCCGGCGATGAACGGCTCGGCGCCGAAGCAGCGGCCCTGCTCGAACCGGGCGTTTCGTTCACCCGGCGGACGACCCATGGCGCCGGTGGCCCTGCCGCCGTCGCCGCGCAGCTCGAGCGTTTTCGCAGCGCCATCGCCTGATCCGCCGATGCTCGACCCGGCCGCGCATTCGACCGAGGTCGCACAGCAGCTCCTGGGAGCGACGTTGCACGGCCCGGCGGGCGCCGGCCGGATCGTCGAGACCGAGGCGTATGGCGGGTCGGAGGACCCGGCCAGCCACGCCGCACGCGGGCCAACGCGCCGGAGCGAGATCATGTTCGGCCCACCCGGTCGGCTCTACGTCTATCTGATCTATGGCATGCACCACTGCGCCAACGTCGTGACCGGGCCCGAGGGCGACGGACAAGCGGTGCTGATCCGTGCGCTCGAGCCCGTCGGCGACACGACGGCCATGGAATCGCTGCGGCCGGTCCGCCGTCGCCGTGACCTGACCAACGGGCCCGGCAAGCTGTGTGCTGCGCTCGGGATCGATCGCACCCACAACGACGTCGACCTGGCCGATCCGATGTCGCCGGTGTGGGTCGAGGAGCGACCAGAGGCTCCGGCCGACGAGCAGATCGTGACCGCCACCAGGATTGGGCTCTCGGTGGCCGTCGACACGCCCTGGCGCTGGTACCTTCGGGACTCGGAGTGGGTATCCGCCCGCTGAGCACGATGCGAGGAAACATGCGAGAGCACAGGCGGTACGGCTGGGACGACCCGGCGATGGTCGGCAGCTCGGAAGCACGAGCCGCGTGGCATCACATTGCACCGATCCACGATGACGAGTTGGCCGAGGTGAAGCGGGACTTCTTCCAGCTGACCGCCCTCGAGCCCGACGCGTTGCTCCGCTCGGCGCTCCCCGGCCATCTGACGGCGTCGGCCTGCCTGTTCGATCATGACGCCACCCACGTGCTGCTGCTCGAACACACGAAGCTGAAGCGGTGGTTGCAGCCTGGCGGCCATGCCGACGGCGAGGCGAACCTTGCCCGCGTGGCACTGACAGAGGCATGGGAGGAGACCGGTATCGAGGGGCTTGAGATCGTCGATCCGGCCATCGATCTGGACATCCACAACGTTGCCCCAGCCGGCAGCGATCCGATCCTGCACTACGACGTGCGGTTCCTGGTGTTCGCTCCCGAGGGAGCGCAGCCGAACGGCAACCACGAAAGCACCGACATCCGGTGGGTCCCGTTCGATGCGCTCGACCGCTACGACCTCGACCCCGGCACCCACCGCATGATCGCCACCGCTCGAGCGCTCGCCTCGGAGCTCGCTTCGCTCTAAACGTCGCCTGGGGTCTCGCAGTTGTCGAGGTCGTTGACCCGGGCGAAGCCGTCCATGCGTTCGTTGATGAAGACGCCGTTGACCTCGCTGGTGAGGAATCGCACGTCGCCTTCGGTGATGAGCCGGCCGACGTGGGTTTCGCGGTCGCCGAGGTAGATGCGCCAGTCGTCGAGCCACAGGCCGACGAGCCGGCGGTCGTTGTCGGTGCCACCGTCGATCTCGGCCAAGTCCGCGGCCATGAGGGTGAGGATTTCGTTGGCTTCGGACAGGGCGCTGGCCCGGTCCACCGGCGTGGCGGCGTTCTGAGCAAGTGGCAGTTCGGTGAGCAGCGATCGCGCTGCCGCACAGCGGCCGTCGAGCGAAGCGACGTACGTTTCGTCTGCGATCTGGTCGGGCGCCTGGAAGATGTCTCGGGCCCAGGGGCTGAAGGCGAAGAGCCAGAAGGCGATGGCACAGACCACGAAGATGGTCGCGAGCACCCGGGTGAAGGTGCCGGACCTCGGGGGCATCGTTTCGAGCCGGGAAGCGAGTTCGTCGTCCACGCGGCGATCCTATCCCTGCCGGATGACGATGCTGATCGTCGTACCGGCAAGCGCCTCAGTACCCGGCGGCGGGGACTGCTCGATGACGGTGCCGGAGGTCCGCTGGGTGTCGAGCAGGTTGCCGCCAGCGTCGACGAACGTCTGGTCGACGATGAACCCTTCGCCGCGCAGCGCCCGGCGAGCCGGTGTTGCGGCCTGTCCGACGACGTCGGGGACCGTGTACCGGGTGGGGACCTTGGCGACTTCGACCACGACGACCGTGCCGCCGGGTACCGGTGTGCCTGGCGGTGGTGCCTGGTTGATGATGGTCCCGGGCTCGAACGTGTCCGTCTCGACCTCGACGGGGGAGAGGATCAGTGAAGTGTCGGTGACGGTGACGCCGGCGGCTTCGAGGTCCTGACCGAACAGGTCCGGGACGTCGACCGAGTCGGGAAGGATCTCGACGGTGGTCGGTGGTGCGCTGGCGGGTGGTGCGGGGAACTCCGCCGGGGGCATGCCGGCGTGTGCCGCGGTCATGATCTCCCTCCAGATCCGGGCAGGGTAGGTTCCGCCGGCAACCTGAATGTCGGTGCCGGGGTCTTCTTCCGTGCAGGTCTTGCGTGAACACGGAACCATGGAGATCTGGCCCTCCGGGAAGCCGACCCACACGGCGGCGGCGAGATCCGGGGTGTAGCCGGCGAAGGTGGCGTCGGCGTAGTTCTGGGCGGTACCGGTCTTGCCGGCGGCCGGGCGACCGAAGTCGGCGTCGCGGCCCGTGCCGCGGTCGATCACCTGGCTGAGCACCCAGGTGAGCTGGTCCACGTCGGCGCCCTCGAGGACTCGTTCGCCGGCGGGCTCGTGGGACCAGAGCGTGGTTCCGTCGGGGTTGAGGATCTCGGTGACGAAGACCGGGTCGTGTTGGATGCCCCGGTTGGCGAAGGTCCCGTAGGCGGCTGCGAGGTCGAGCGTCGTCACGTTCTCGGTGCCGAGCACGGAGGCGTAGACGGGAGCGATCGGCGAAGTCATCCCCAACCGGGTGGCCATGTCGCCGACGGCGTTGGCCCCGAGCTGGACGGCCAGCTGGGCATACACGGTGTTGCGGGACCAGATGGTTCCGTCGACGAGATCGCTGACTCCCGTGCGGCTTCCGCCCCGGACCTTCCACGGTTCCTGGAGGTCCGGCGGTTGCAGCTCGATGCGCTGCGGAGCCTCGTAGGACTGGGTCACCGAGATGCCCCGTTCGAGGGCGGCGGCGAGCGCCAGCGGCTTCATGGCCGAACCCGCCTGACGGCCGGTGCCCATGGCGAGGTTCACGTTGGCGAACTGGCTGTCGCCGAAGAAGTCCCGTCCACCCACCATGGCGAGGACCTCGCCCGTTCCCGGGTCGACGACCACGGCGGCGGCGTCGGGGACGCCGGTGCCCTGCGGCAGGATGGCCTGAACGGCGGCCTCGGACTGGCGTTGCAGTTCGAGGTCGACGGTGGTGCGCAGGCGGATGCCGCCCCGGAAGAGCAGATCTTCGCGAGCCTGGTAGGTGGCGAGCTCGGCTGCTCGGAGCGGATTCTCCTGGACCCACGCGTCGGTCATGAAGCTTCCGTTGAGGAACCAGGCCTTCACTTCCTCGACGAAGTGCGCTGCCGGATACTGGTCTTCGACCTCGTCGAATTCGGGGGCGAGATCCATCGGATCGTCGAGCGCCTCGAGGTAGGCGTCCTCGTCGATGAAGTCGTTGCGCAGCATGGCGTTGAGCACTTCTTCGCGGCGGGCGAGGGCACCATCACGGTTGTTGTACGGGTTCAGGCGACTCGGTGCCTGGATGAGCCCGGCGAGGAGCGCGGATTGGGGAAGCGTGAGGTTGCTCACCGAGGTGTCGAAGTACTGCTGCGCCGCTGCTTCCACGCCGTAGGCACGCGCACCGAAGTAGATCCAGTTCAGGTACTCCTGGAGGATGAAGTCCTTGGTGTACTGCTGCTCGAACTGACGGGCGAGCATCATCTCGTCGAGCTTGCGGTCGGCGGTCTGCTGCGAACGGTCGAGGAACACGTTGCCGACGTACTGCATGGTGATGGTCGAGCCACCGCCGGAGATGCCGCCGGTGGTGACACCGCGGGATGCGGATCGGACGAGTGCCTTCAGATCCACACCGTCGTGGAGGAAGAAGCGTTCGTCCTCGATGGCGATGACGGCGTTCCGCATCACCTGGGGGATCTCGTCGATCAGGACCGAGGTGCGGTTCTCGTCCGACGGCGGTTCGACGATGAGCGTGCCGTCCCGGGCCAGGATGATGGATGTCTGCGCGGTCTCGGGAACCGGCGGCACGAGGTTGCGGCTCTCCCAGGAACAGGACGTCAGCACGAGGGCCGCCGTCACCACGAGCGCGATCGCTCGGACCGAGCGGCGGGGGGAGTGCATCCGACCATTTTCGCCCACCCGCACGGAAAACACACGTCACGAAGGCGGTAGATTTGCAGCGTGACTGAATCTTCGTCAGATCGTGCCGCCATTCTCGATGACCTCGCCGCACGCGGGCTCATCCAGGACACCACCGACCTCGCTGCGTTGCGGGAGCGGATGGAGGCCGGGCCGATCACGCTCTATCACGGCATCGACCCGAGCGCCTCGAGCCTGCACATCGGCAACTACGTCGGTGTGCTCGCGCTGCGCCGGTTCCAGGATCACGGCCACAAGCCGATCGTGTTGGTCGGTGGAGCCACTGGCATGATCGGCGATCCGGGCGGTCGATCCGAGGAACGGAACCTGCTCGACGAGGACGCGCTGCAGGAGAACATCGACGGCATCCGATCGCAGTTGGAGCGCCTCGTCGATCTGGACAACGCCGTCATGGTGAGCAACTACGACTGGACCAAGGACGTGTCCGTCCTGGACTTCCTCCGCGATGTTGGCAAGCACGTCACGGTGAATCAGATGGTCGCTCGCGAATCCGTGAAGAGCCGGATGGACAGTGAGCACGGCATTTCCTACACCGAGTTTTCCTACATGCTCCTGCAGTCGTTCGACTTCTGGTGGCTCCACCAGCACATGGACTGCGAACTGCAGATCGGCGGCAGCGACCAGTGGGGCAACCTCGCGCAGGGTGTCGATCTCATCCGACGCCGAACGGGGGAACACGCCCACGCGCTCACGTGGCCGCTCATCACACGCGCCGACGGGCAGAAGTTCGGCAAGAGCGTGTCGGGCGCCGTGTGGCTGGACCCGGAACGCACCTCGCCCTACGAGTTCCACCAGTACTGGGTGAACGTCGACGATCGGGACGTCGAACGGTTCCTCCTCCAACTCACGCTCCTGCCGGTTGCGACCGTGGCCGAGGTGATGGCCGAGCATGCAGGACAGCCGGAGCGCCGGATCGCCCAACAACGACTCGCCGACGAGGTGACTGCGCTGATTCATGGTGAGGCCGAGGTGGAGCGGGCCAAACGCGCTGCCGCCGTGCTCTTCGGTGGCGCGGCACCCGGCCCGGAGGATCTCGCCGCCCTGCGCGGGATCGTCCCCGAGACCGCGGTCGACGACAGCGTGTTCTCGGTGAACGAACCCCTCGTCGAGCTCTTGGTTGCCTCCACCCTGGCGTCGTCGAAGCGCGACGCGCGCCAGGCCGTCAGCGACGGCGCAGTCCGGATCAACGGGCTCAAGGTTTCCGCCGACGAGCCGATCCTCTTGGCATCGGGCGATGTTGCGATGTTGCAGAAGGGCAAACGCAACCGGCACCTGATCGTTGTGAACTGAGGGTTTTCGGGTCGCCGCCCACCGACATCCGCACGTAACACTGCGGCAATTCTGGGGAAATCAAGAATTTTCTCGGAAAACTGGTTGTTGGTTCTGTGGAGCCCGTGTATCTTTGTGCTTCGCTCTGGTCGAGAGGCCACGAGCGAGAGGGCACCACCGGGCAGCAATTCCGTCCGAGTGTCATGCGCTTCTTGAAAACGGAGAAGAGGACGAAAAAGCCAGTGCGGGTTCGTACCACTGTCTGATCGAGTCAGACCGGTACGTAACTCATACAAAAGCAACCGTTCCCACACACATCACCCTCGGGTGGTCTGGTGGGAGCAACAATTCCGTTCCTTCAACCAGCTTCAACGGGCTGGACGAAGGGACAACCTAACTAGGAGCCAGTGGAAACTGGTTCCGGTCAGGTATCACTCGACCGGCCAGGGCTTGCTCTGGTCGGACCAATGATTTCAGCATCGTCACCGATACCCCGGCTGGGGTGGTGACGTTGTGTGATTTTGACGGAGAGTTTGATCCTGGCTCAGGACGAACGCTGGCGGCACGCTTAA
>JAHDEJ010000111.1:920-1072 GCA_020628865.1 Acidimicrobiales bacterium | reverse complement strand
TCTGTGAAGAGTTATGATTTTTTTCCTCTCCCCATTGTGGCTACACTTGCTTTGCCCAGGGGGGAGGACCTTTATGGGGCGCTGTTTTTGACAAAACTGAGCCCCACAATGGAAAAACTCCGGTCATCAAGGCTTGGTAATTATCTTTGGGG
>JAHDEJ010000111.1:0-820 GCA_020628865.1 Acidimicrobiales bacterium | reverse complement strand
TCTGTGAAGAGTTATGATTTTTTTCCTCTCCCCATTGTGGCTACACTTGCTTTGCATATCTTTCTATTTGATGTTCTTTTTTTGATTCCAGATTCCTTTATACTTTTTTTATTCCACGTGTAATCATACTGATCTTATCACGTGGTTTGTTAGATGTGAATATTTTTTTTTTTTTCATTGCATTTTTCGATTGAATACACTGTTTAAAGTTGCAATGGTTGTTTGTGATTTTTTAACACAAAGTAAAGTATGTTTTTTATTTTAATTTTTCAAATCGTAAATGACGTTACCCCTATTTATACTATATGTGGGGCTCGACTCTGGGATAGCTCGACCGTTTTACCACGGTAAAGCTAGCGGTTAACCCAAACACCACACAAAAACTAACCTATGGGGTACCCCTTTGCAAATTTTTCAAGTTTTACTCTCAGTAAGGCACGAAATAGCTTAGGACGAACCTATAAACCATTGGCTGGAGCCTTTTTTAGGTTCTGGTGTGTCGAGCAGGTTGCCAAAGAAGCTTGGACTGAGTAGTCGGTACGAATTGTTATGATTTGTTCGCTCAGGCCTTGTTAGATGTTGTCAAGACAGATGATGGAGCTGTTGAGCGCAAATGGATTACTTTTTCTTTGAAAAGACATGTGTATGGGGGGCAGAGGAACGCCTCGCACGATCCATCGAGCAAAATGCAGCAACTGAAACTGCCCTTGGTTTCATTGCCTGGCTACCAAAACATGTGATTGGTTAGTAATAACCATGATCTTCGGTTGCCAAAGAAGCTTGGACTGAGTAGTCGGTACGAATTGTTATGATTTGTTCG
>JAHDEJ010000110.1 GCA_020628865.1 Acidimicrobiales bacterium | reverse complement strand
ATATCCGCAACGTTCTCTTTGGAATCCACATGAGCAAATTTCACAATACCTGCTGCAATAGCCTCTCTCACTCTATGGTATGCAACTGCATTGTGCTTCTTCTTGAGCTGTGAGGATGGGAGTGTGGTGTTAAGAACTACACTCATGTTGTCTCCCAAAAGGAGGGACTGTGTTTCAACTCTAACACCTAACATGCGGAGAATGTATCTCATCTCAATAATCATATCAGTGGCCATGCGGGCAGCTACTAATTCTGAGCCATATGTTGAGGTCTCCACAGTCTTCTGGCGCTTGCTCATCCATCTGATAGGGGTATTATTGACAAACAAGACAATCCCAGTGACAGATCTCCTGGTTAACTTGCAATGAGCATAATCCGCATCCACATAACAAGTGATTCGTACAGGAGCACCAAAAGCTTTAGGCATGTCTGTAGGGATATCCTCTTCTGCATCAGGATAGAAGTCAACCCAATTTACCTCAGTATCAGTAGCAAACTTGGAATGATCAGGGTAGGAGTTGTCAAAGATAATCTTGCCATTTGGTCTGGCTTTGAGATATCCAAACACCTTAAGCATTCTTGATACATGTCCCATCCTAGGAGCCATGCTGAATCTGGCAAGAGATTGGACTGCAAAAGATACATCAAATCTTCCTAAGGTAATAATCCAATTGGCGCTTCCTACTAAAGATCTGAACTTGGAGGCTTGCGCAGGAGTACAAAGTGGTGAATCATCAAGTTCTGGATGATCACCAGGTGACATAGGTAGGTTCTCCTTAGATAATTCCCTTTCAAACAGTTTCTCAAACCTCTCAATCGAGTTCTTGATGTAGGTCTTTGCAGATACGGCTGTAGTAATCCCTAGTTTGTCCCAATATCCATCAATTGGGTGCTCAACATTCCCTCCAAGATAGTATTCTGGAGTACCAATTCCTTTAAGAACATATGTCTTCTTGAACTCTTCAATGATAGACATGGCATCCTTAGACCAAATCAGGAGATCATCAACATAGGTGGCAATCATTTCATGGTGATCATCCTTCTCTCTAATGTAGAGGTCTGGGTCTGCTTT
>JAHDEJ010000109.1 GCA_020628865.1 Acidimicrobiales bacterium | reverse complement strand
GCTGACATACTGTTGATCCATTTACTTTCCAGTCTCTTCTGATTACACCTGCTCCACATACTAAATCTCCATTATCTGTGTAGTCAGTAATACTGAATGTTCCACACGTTGTGAATCCACTTGGGCTTCCTGTAAGATCAGTATTCTCATGATCTTGATCACATGTTAATGTTACATCTGGTGGGCATGTTAGTGATGAAGGAGCTTTGTCCTCTACTCTTACACTTACCCATGTAGTATTGTAGTTATCACCTGTGATTGGTGTACCTGATACTCCATCCATATTTGCATCATCCCATACTCTCATCTCAACTCTTACGATACCGAATGGTACTCCATCAGCATCCATATCCGTAAGATCCGCACAACAGAATTTTACAAATTGTCCACCATCAGTATCATTTGAACTATCTGATGCATGTCCATCATTATTGTAAGTTGTGTTGTTGTTGTGTCCAAAGTTACCTACGTTACCACAAGCAGCTGGACTATCTAATCTTCTGATCTCAGATCTTACTGGAGTACAGTTATCATAACTTCCTGCATCTATACTAGATACAAATAACTTAGCTGTACCATCTTCCGCAGTTCCGCTTGATGTTAAGCTTATTACGATGTTTTGTTTAGCAACTGGTACAGGTGGAGTCTGGTCACTTACAGTGATATCAATAGTCGCAGTACCTAAGTTTCCACAACAGTCAGATAGTGTATAAGTGAATGTATGAGTACCTTTTGGTGCTCCTATTACTTCCCATACTCCATCATTATCAAAATCACCCACTGATACTCCTGCAGGTCCACTTACTGTGTAAGTATTTACTGAAGAACAGTTATCATGAATCCATGGCTCTGGAAGATCTCCACTGTATGCACATTCCCATGGTCCTGTACTTAAATCAGTAGCTCCTGTAAATTCAGCAACCGTAGGTGCCTCCGTATCTGTAGCTTTAATGATTTGTGTATAAGGAATCGTAGTACCTGTACACCAGTCAAGTAAAGTCCAGTTTCTGATTACTTTAGCATTACCCGTACATCCATCCCCACAAGCTGGTAGATTTTGATCTACATAGCTAGCGAAAATATTACATAGAGAGTTATCGATCTTTTGGTCGTGACCAGCTACATCGTA
>JAHDEJ010000042.1 GCA_020628865.1 Acidimicrobiales bacterium | reverse complement strand
ATCCGGAATGGGTCGCCGTGGCAGCCGCCCACTACGACGGCGAGATCATCATCGGAGACGACCTCACGCGTGTCGCGATCTGACGAGCCGGTCTGAAACACCTGACGCATCGCCCGGGCGTCACCGTTCGATCTGGCCGGCCTGTTCAGGCCGGAATTTCCGTTCCGTCGGGGCGGACGGTATGCCACTGGCCGGCAGGGTCTCGCCAAACGGTGAACCCCTTCTGTTTCCAACGGCTGTGCTTGCCACAGAGTGGCGCCCCGTTTCCGGGGTTGGTTCTACCGCCTTGGCCGTGTTCGTCGAGATGATCGGCTTCGCACGCTGAAGAGGGCGTGAGGCAGCCGGGCCATACGCACGTGGTTGATGCGATCTTCACTGCGTGACGAGCGTTGCCGGTGAAGAAACGGGCGACCCCGAGGTCGACGACGGTGGACCGCGCATCAATCAGCACCCGCCGGATCTTGGCTACCAGCGTGGTGGAGAACGCCTCCGTCGGGTCGAGGCGAACACCGTCGAGTGATCGACAGACCGTTGTGTCGGGGTCGAGCGCCGTGGGCTCGAACGATTCCTGATCCTCTGTGTTTTCGTCGAGCGCATCGTGAAGGAAACGGTTGGCCATCTCTTCGAAGGTGTCAGCATCCCAGAAGATGTGGTGCACGAAGTCGGCCGGCACCGCACTGTTTGGGTTGGCTGCCGCATCGATGAAGATCTGGGCGAACGCGTCGGCCCGACGCTGTTGGATCGCTCGGGGGAGGTCGTCGGCCGTGGCCGCGTCGCCGTGTTCGGCCCGAGCCTTCTCCCAGTCGGCCAGCGTCTCTGCACGGAGGTAGTGCTCGAACACTTCGTGGACTTTAAACCCCTGCCCGGACGCGAATTGGCCGATCATGTTCCAGGTCGTGTCGAACTCTTGCGTGAAACGGACGTTGCGATCCTCGTGGGCGCGTTCGTTCGGCGGTGTGGGACCGTCTTCGTCGGTCAGACGCACCCACTGGTTCGTGCGTTCGGCGAAGTCGTCGTAGTCGAGACGGGCCTTGTCGAGGAACCAGCCTTGGCGCTCGACCATCCGCGACCGGGTCCGAGGATTGGCGTGAATCCTGCCGAGCTGACGGATCTGGTCGGTGCCGAGCTGGCCAGCTCGGTACGCCTCGGCGATCTCGGGACAGCTGGCCGAGACTCGGACGGAGCGCTGGCGGGCTGCGGCTTCGCCGCCGGACAGCCTGGCGTGGTGGCGCACCATTGCCTTGGCCGTTGCGTGGCCATCGGATCGATGGAGACAAGCGTTCTCGATCTCTGCCATCAAGTCGACGCATGCGGAGTCTGCGGCCCGTCGTATGGACTCGAATTCCTTGATGCTAACGATGGCGTCCCGCTCGTTTGCTGGGTTGAATCCGCCCTGTTCGAGCATGGCAAATCCGGCCGCAATCGTATTGATTGCCTCCGCCATTTTCGGCCGCTCCACCAAGGACTCCATACGAACAAATGTACCTCTCGGGTGTGACAGTCTTCCTTGACCGCGTGGCCCCGTGGCCACACCCTTACGGCGGCTATATTCGCGGAGTGACACTCCTTGCTCTGCGTGCGTCTCCTTCGAACACCTTCTCGGGAAGCGGGCTTTTGCGACCCGCGAAGCGCCTCGGGGGAGCGCTGCTCATGGTGTTGTTCGCGGTGCTTGCCGGTTGTTCTGGCGAGAGCTTTGAAGATGCGCAACGCGAGAACTTCTTCGCCACTGTGGCCGAGAATGGCTGGCAGATCGAAACGCTTCCCGACGGATGGTTGCCGATGGGACACACGAAACGCCTGGGCGTCTACAGCGTCAGCATCTTCACCCTGGACGGTCGCGCTGACGCGTACTTCAGGCTCTGTATCGCTGTGGCCACCGAACCGGTCGAGGCGTGCGTCCCTCTGCGTGAACACATTCCCCTGCTGGAGATTGGCGATCCGCTGAGCCATGAACCTGAGCTCCGCTACGTCCTCTCGTGTCATGGCGCTGAGACCTTTTGTGACGAGGAATTCCTCGACGCGATGGGCAACGATTGGCTCGAAGCGATCGCGTCCTAGACCCGCAGCGCCATGTCGTCCTTCTGGGCCGAGATTCGGGTTCCTCAGGCAGGGATCAGCGTGTTGGCGAAGATCTGCCAGGCGAGGAGCGTCTTCGCCACGAGGCTGAGCACGATGTAGGTGCGTTCGCCGACGATGTAGTCCTTCCAGCGGCCGATCTGCTTGTACTGCAGCCACTGGTTGATGGCGAAGCAGTTGAAGAAGATGAAGATGGACACGATGATGCCGTACACGAATCCGGGCGGACCCTGGGCGCCGTCGACGCTGAGGTTGGCGACCAGGTAGCCGACGATCGCGACCCACGGCCCGATGCCGGCCACGCAGCCGAACCAGAATGGGGTCCACCAGGCCTTGTCTTCGGGGGCGTTGACCATCTCCATGATCCAACCGAAGAGGATCATCGCGATGTTGGCGAAGGCGATGGCGAGGAGGGCGCTCAGGTCGGTGATGCCGGTGACCATCGCAATGAGCTTGATCATCAGGGTCGACGACAGCGCGTACTCGACCCATCGCATGCGGTTCCGACCACGGCGCAGCTCCTTCTTGTAGAACGGGAACAACACGGTGGCGATCAGCACGTGGAACAGCGCCGACAGCAGGGCGAACCCGGCGACGCCAACGGCGAGCGGGTAGCCGAAGAGCTCGTTCAGGACGCCGTTGTCCAGGCTCGTGCCGGGAGGACCGCCGATGTTGAAGCCGGTGACGGGGAGCGTGAACCCGGTGTCGCCGAGGACGACCATCAGTACGCCGGTGACGAGGTGCAGGGCCGCCGCAATGAGGTTGAATCGGCGGAGGCTGGAGGCGCGCTCGTCGGAGAGCTCCACCACCTCCCGGCTGAAGTCGATCGAATGCATGCCCTCACCATTGCAGAAACGCTGTTCATTCGGTGGATGGAGTCGGCGCCCACTGCGCAGACTGCGTGACGGAGTGCGATCATGAGGCGATGAGCGATGACAGCTGGGACGACTGGGCCGATGGGTGGGACGACGATCCGGTCGCTCGGAGCTACTCCCGGGCCGCGTACGCCTCGCTGCTTGCCGATCTGGGACGCCGCGGGATCGAGCTCGCCGGCGCCCGAGTACTCGACTTCGGCTGCGGGACCGGGCTCCTGACCGAGCAGCTGGTCGACGAGGCCGCGTCGGTGCACGCCGTCGACCTGTCGCCGCGCATGCTCGCCGTGCTCGACGGCAAACGCGACAGCCTCGGCTGGGCGAACGTGTACTCCTCGCTGACCGTGCCGTCCGGCGGTGAGGTTTGGGACCTCATCGTGTGCTCGTCGGTCTGTTCCTTCCTGGACGACTATCCGGCGGTGGCGCGGGAGCTTGCCTCCCGACTGGATGCCGGCGGTCTCTTCATCCAGTGGGATTGGGAAGCGACCCCCGGCGATGCAGAACCGCATGGGCTCACTCGCGACGACGTCCGTGATGCGCTCGCTGGTGCCGGGCTCACCGATGTGGAGGTGCGCACGGCATTCTCCGTGGTCGAGGGCGAGCAGCGGATGGAGCCACTGATGGGTTCGGGAGTCCGCTCCTGACGGTCAGCCGTCCAACAGGTCGGCTCGCAGGTGGAGTTCGAGGCTGGTGAGAATCGTGGCGGTGACGGCGCGGACGCCCTCGTCGTCGTGGTCGCGGCCGAGCGCACGGATGATCGTGTCCAGCCCGGAAGCTTCGGGTGCGTCGAAGCGGTCGTCCTCGACGTCGGCCTCATGCACGATCTCGGCGATGCGCCACAGGACTGGATCGGTGAGGTCGTGCCGGCGAAGGATCGTCTCGAACGTGACGTCGTTGCCGTGGTGGCTGAGGTCGCAGCCGACCATGTCGAACGCGGTCGCGTCGGCGGGGACATCGTCGGGGTCGTCGACGTACACGAACTCGGCGTCGGGGTCGATGTAGGTGCTGATCAGCCAGGCGGAGGCCGCACGGTCGACGTGAATGCCTGCTCGGGTGGCCCACTTCATCGCTTCGCCTGCTGATCTGCGTCGGCGACTGCACGCTGGCCGAGCTCGGCGATTCGAAGCTTCGCCTGGTCCCGCTGGTCGCCGGGGAAGTGGTCTCGCCGGTCGATGCGTCGCCATTCGCGTCGCCAGCGTTGTAAGGTCCTCGGCCCGGCGTCGGGGGTGGCGTCGATTTCGTCGAGCAGTGCGGCGTATTCCTCGGCTCGGGCGGCGATGAGCTGGTCGGCGAGCGCCGTGTGTTGGCGCCGCGGTGTGGGGGTGGCGATCCACACGATGGCTTCACCGTCCGCCTCGAGGACGGCGGCGGCCACCCATTCCAGTTGTTCCTTGGTGATCGGGGAGTGCGGGAGGGCGACGAGGCCGTCGCCGACCTGGGCGACGCCGAGGTCCTTCAGCTTTCTCCAGACGGCGATGCGTGGCGTGGAGGGTTCGCGAGGGATCCGGTAGCTGAGCAGGACCCATTCCGGTGTTGGTTGCGTAACCATGGTTTCAGAGTATATCGTGCCGCTCATGGTGAAACCACGGTTACAAAGTGAACCCTCCCAGTCGCACGACGACGCTTGGCCGGGCGCCACGATCTCCCGAGCGGACTGGGTGGCGGCCTGGACGACCGTGGCCGCGAACAGCTTCGGCGGACCCGCCGGCCAGATCGCCGTCATGCACGACGAGATCGTGGTCCGACGCAAGTGGATCGGCGAACGGCGGTTCCTGCACGCGCTCAACTACTGCATGCTGCTGCCCGGCCCCGAGGCCCAACAGCTCGCCACCTACCTCGGCTGGCTCCTGCGCGGACCCCGCGGCGGTCTCTTCGCCGGAGCGATGTTCATCCTCCCCGGCTTCCTCTCGATCATGGCGCTGAGCATCCTGTTCGCCGCCTACGGCGACCTCACCTGGGTGACCGGCCTGTTCTTCGGCATCTCGGCCGCCGTCATCGCCGTCGTGGCCAGCGCCGTGCTGCGCATCGGTCGCCGCGTCATCCGCAACGTTCCGATGTTCACCATCGCGGCCGCCTCGTTCCTCGGCATCTTCGTGTTCGAAGTGCCGTTCCCGCTCATCGTCGCAGTGGCTGCCGCCATCGGGCTGCTCGGCAGCCGCCTCGCTCCTGCGTCGTTCAACCTGATCCAGGGGCACGACGAGTCTGCGGTCGAGGACGACCCGGACGTGCTCGTCGGCGACGGGGCGCTCACCCTCGGCCGCCCGTCGCTCCCTCGGGCCGTTCGGGTTCTGGGAACCGGGCTCGTGCTCTGGTTCGGCCCGGTGCTCCTCCTCGTCGGTGCGGTCGGCGGAAGCTCGGTGTTCGTGGACGTGGCGTGGTTCTTCTCGACCGCCGCCGTACTCACCTTCGGCGGCGCCTACTCCGTGCTGGCCTACATCTCCCAGGAGGCGGTCAACACGTTCGGCTGGCTCGAACCCGGCGAGATGATCAGCGGCCTCGGCATGGCCGAGACCACGCCGGGCCCGCTCATCCAGGTCGTGCAGTTCGTCGGCTTCATGGGGCCCTACCGGTCGCCGGGATCGCTCAGCCCACTCCAGGCCGGCGCAGCCGGTGCCGTCATCGCCACCTGGGTCACGTTCGTGCCCTCGTTTCTCTGGATCTTCCTGGGGGCACCGTTCATCGAGCACCTCCGGGGTCGGCCCGCCCTGACCTCAGCGCTCTCCACCGTCACTGCCGCCGTCGTCGGTGTCGTGCTCAACCTCGCCATCTGGTTCGCACTGTTCACCCTCTTCGACACGGTTCAGGAGCGACGCGGCTACGGCGCGGTCCTCTACCAACCCGAGCTCGCTTCGCTCAACGTCGCCGGGTTGGCGATCGCCGTCGCCTCGGCCGTCGCCGTCTTCCGCTTCCGGGTCCCGACGCTTCGTGTCGTGCTCGCCGCCGCAGCGGTGGGCGTCATCCATCAACTCTTCGTGGCCTGAGCCACGAACCTCCATCAACAAAGGACACACCATGACCACATCCGTGCTCTTCCTCTGCCCCCACAGCGCCGCCAAGAGCGTGGCGTCCGCAACCTTCCTCCGGGATCGTGCGGCTCGGCGGGGTATCGCCGTCGACGTCACGAACGCCGGCACCCATCCCGACGAGATCGTGCTGCCGATCGTGCGGGAACGACTCGAAGCCGATGGGCTCGACGTGCTCAGCGTTCCCCATGTGGTGACCGCCGAGGAACTCGATGCCGCCGACATCGTCGTGAACATCGGCTGCGACCACGACGACCTTCCCACGTCGAAATCGCTTGTCGAGTGGTCGATCCCGAACTTCAGCGACGACCCGGCGGTCGCCTTCGCTGCCATCGAACACCACGTGGACGCGATGGTCGACGCACTTGCGCAGCGCTGACCTGGACCGGGTCGGTCAGTCGGCGACGATGCCGTCCAGCAGATGCGTCGTGGATTGCGCCCGGCCGGACAGCAGCAGCTGCTCGGCTGTCTCGATCGCTTCGTCGGCAAGGTCGGTGCGGTAGTCCCCGGCGAGGGTGGCGCCGATGCCCTGCCACGCGTCGGCATCGGTCGGGAAGTGGTCGACGTGGGCCCGGTAGTGGCCGACCGCTCGTTGCCGCATCGCGATGGCTGACATTCGCTCTGACCGGTTGGAGGATGGCAGCGAGCCGGCGACGGTTCGCAAGACGTCGCCCAGGTGGCGATGGAGCGCCAGATTGCGGGCGCTCGGCCAGTGGGCGATCGCCCGCTCATAGCTCTCGACCGCAGCGAGTGATTCGCCCGCTGCTTCGGCCGCACGTCCAGCCTCGAGGTGGTCGGCTGCGGCGAGCTCGTCGGCCGGGTCCCTCGCGTCGGTCGTCACGAATCGCCGGCGGATGTCATGGCCGACCAACTGTGTCGAGGAACCGAAGTGCCGCGCACGGAAATCGTCCACCTTCACGACGGTGCCGTCCACGAAGCGGAGCCGGAGCGGATACCGATGCCCGGCCTGGCCCTTCACGTAGATGATCGTCGTCTCCACCGACGCGCTGACGAGCTCTGTCCGGTCCCGCTCCTGCCAGCCACCACGAAGGACTCGCCAACGAATCGTCCGCGGGTGCAGTTCCAACTCGATCGGCTGGTCGGGTTGCAGCGACTCGCTGCGCACCATCGCGTAGATCCCGAGCCACAGGAGCAGGCTCATGCCGGCGAAGATGAACGCGTCTCGCACCGGATGTTCGCCATTGACGACGAACCACGGCCACGTCACACACAGCAGGAAGAGCAGCGCGAGCACGCCGATGTTGATGCGGAGCCGTCGGGCCGTCACGGCGTACCGGGCGGCGGTCGTCGATTCTCCGAGCATGCTCACCCCATCCGCAGGCTCGGCGGGAATCGTGTGGGTGAACACGTCGGGGTGCGTCTGTGCCACCAGCCGGTTGAAGACGTCGTCGAAACCGGCAATCGACTTCGGGAGACGAATCGCCGAGTCCGTGGCTTCCACCCGAAGGGACGGAAAGGCGCCCGCCTCACGGAGTCGAGTGATGTCGTCGAAACGGATCGATCGCTCACGCAACGGACCGGACCGAGTGATGCGGTCCGGTTCGAGGACGAACAGGCGCATGCCACTGAGGGCCACCAGTACGCCGAAACCGACGATGAAGGCGGCGACGCCGAAGAGCCGAGCGGCGATCTCCAGCGCTTCCCGATCCCCGCTTGACACCCACGCCAGGCCGGGAAGCAGGCAGAGCGCCCCGAAGGCGCCGCCGGCCCACACGAAGATCAGCGAGACCCGCAGGATCATGTCGGACCCGTGCACCGATCCGCGGTGTTCCAACTCCTCGAGTCGGCGCGCCCGCATCGTGACGAGTGCTCGACCGATCGCGCGGGCCAGGACCAACCCACCGGCAAAGACCGCAAGCGCAAGAATCGAGACACCCGCATCACTCCAGCTCACCGGTCCCCACCTCCGAGCCGGGCGTCGGCATCCAGAACGGCTCGCGCTTCGGGAGCCAGCCACCACGCCGATGTGTTCGTCTTTCTCCGACGGAAGCCCGAGCGGCCGGCGATCTCGCGAAGGCGCCGCAACGGGGTGCCGTCGGCCGGTGCCAGCCGCCCGGCGGTGGCAAGGTGGCGAGACGCCAGCTTCACCATGCCCTGGCGACCTCGAATCCCGCTCATGAGCAGGTGGCCTTCCGGCCAGTCCGGGTGCATGGCCAGGCCGTCCTCCATGACCTTCGCTGCGGCGAACGGATCGTTGTGTACGAGCATCGCCACCGCCAGCGCATACCAACCCATGGCGTGCTCCGGGTCGAGATCCAAGGACGCCCGGGCAAGACGCTCTGCAGTCTCTGCTGCCGCCTTCCGCCGGTCTGACACCCGAACCGTCTTCTCGGAGAGCCACGGCCCCGACCACGCGAGCGACATGGTCGAATGCAGGGCGGGTGCGTCGGGATCCTTGTGCAACCCGGATTCACAGGCCCGGATCGCCGCCGCATAGTCGCCCGACCGGCGCTCGATCGACGCGAGCACGAGGAACGAACCGGCCGACTGGTCGGCGGCAACAGCGGCCTCGGCGTGCGTGCGAGCCCGACCCAGATCGCCGTCCGCACTCTCGATCTGCGCAAGGAGGCGGAGGGCCACAGCGTCGGCGCCATCGAGCGCAAGTGCTTCCCCGGCCGCAGCGCGCGCCTCATCGAGTCGGCCGAGCACCAGAAGATTGCGTGCGCGCTCGCGTGCGTTGCCGGCTGCACCCATGGGTTTTCGTCGGCATCGAGGTGCGGAAGTTCAACAGCGTGGGCGTGCCGCCGATCGAATCACGTATGACGACCGATGGTGTGATCCGTGCGCTCGAAGCGGCGCTGCGTGCGTCGCCCGACGATCTGGAGGTGCGGAGCCACCTGATCGAACGCCTGCTGACGCTCGATGCGGCGGACGATGCCGTTCCCCACGCCCATCTCCTGTTGGAACACGGTGCCGACGACGACGCGGCCCTCGAATTGGCCATCCGGGTGTTTCGTGCGGTGGGCGACGACGCCACCGCGGCGGCACTCGATGCCGGCCGACGGGCCCAGGAACGTTCCAGCGAGGAATCCGATACGGAACCCGAGGAACGCCGCGCCATGCCGGTCACCGGCGACGACGCCATTCTTCCCGTGCCGGACACGGCCGACGAGCTGCTCAGCAAGTGGGACAGCTCGACCCCACCCGAGGAGGTGACCTTCGGTGAGCTGGCTGCCTCCGAGGTGACCCTTGACGACATCGGTGGCCTGGACGAGGTCAAACGTCAGCTGGAACGTTCCTTCCTCGCCCCACTTCGCAATCCCGAGATGGCGGCCGCCTTCCGCAAGTCCGCCAGCGGCGGCCTGCTGCTGTGGGGGCCGCCCGGCTGCGGAAAGACCTTTCTCGCTCGGGCGACCGCCGGCGAGATGGGCGCCAACTTCTACAACGTGGGCCTTGCCGACATCCTCGACATGTGGATCGGCGCGAGCGAACGCAACCTCGCCGCCGTCTTCGAGGCCGCCCGTCGCAACGCTCCCTGTGTCCTCTTTTTCGATGAGATCGATGCGCTCGGCCAGAAGCGATCCCACCTGAAACATGCGGCCGCCCTGCGCGGTGTCGTCAACCAGCTGCTGTCGGAGCTCGACGGCGTCGCCGACGACAACGACGGCATCTTCGTGCTCGCCGCCACCAACCACCCATGGGACGTCGATGAAGCGCTGCTGCGGCCCGGCCGCTTCGACCGTCGCCTCCTCGTGCTGCCCCCGGACGCCCCGGCGCGCCGCGCAATCCTCGACTTCCACCTCCGGGATCGTCCTGCGGATGGCGTCGACCTCGCCGGCTTGGTCGCAGCCACGGAGGGGTACTCCGGCGCCGACCTTGCGTTCGTCGTCGAGTCTGCGGTCGAGCAATGCCTCGACGAATCACTCGATGCCGGCACCGTCGTGTCGGTCACGACGGCCCATCTCGAGCAGGCGTTGGCGTCAGTCCCGTCGACGGTTGGGCCCTGGCTCGAGACCGCTCGGAATCACGTGACCTACTCCAACCGGAGCGGCGAGTACGACGAACTCGAGCAGTACCTTCGGGCGCAGGGCGGCCGGAAACGTCCGCCCGGGTTCCGCTCGTAGGTCGCCAGCCTCGAATCCCTTCGCGTGGGTGAATTTGCTCAAGCAGCCGGATTCGCCCGCCGACCCCTCTGACCACGAATTGATGCGCTCAAAATTCGGTGCGGGCGGTCGATGAGGAATCCAACGGCGGCGCCTTCGGCGGCAACTTTGATCATGAGGCGGACATGACAGCAATTTCTGGACCTTCCACGACGCTCGACTCGTCGACGATTCTCGACGCGATCGAACGACTCGACGCGATGCCCACGTCGGTGAATCGACTGCTCGAACTGGCTGAGAACCAGGCGGCCGGCATGTCGGACGTCGCCGAGATCGTGCGATTCGATGCGGTGCTGAGTGCCGATGTGCTTCGCAAGGCCAACTCGCCGATGTACGGCGCCCGGCAGGCGATCGTCGACGCGACCATGGCGGTCGGACGCCTGGGGCTCGACGATGTGCTGCACATGGCGATGGTGCGAGCGATGCGAGGTCGTATGGCGGAAGCACTGCCTCCGTACGGCTTCGACCGTGACGGCCTGTGGAAGCACTCGCTCGAATCATCGATCGCTGCCGAGTGCATCTCGCACTTCTCGGCCGAGCCGACACCCAACGGGGCCGGCACCGCAGCGCTGCTGCACGACATCGGCAAGCTCGTCCTCGCGGACTGCGTGCCCCGCTCCACGATGATGCGCATCGCCCAGACGGCGAAGGAGTCCGGTCGTCAGATGCATGAGGTCGAGGTCGAACTGCTCGGTCTGCACCACGGTCAGGTGGGCGCAACGGTCGCCCGGGCCTGGGGCTTCCCCGTGTCGGTCCAGGTGGCCATCACCGGTCATCACCCTCCGTATCCTGGCGACGATCTGCTCTCCCGGATTGTGCGAACGGCGAACGCCATGGCCCACGAACTCGATCCGTTCGTCGAGAATCCGAACAACTCGATCGCCCAGACGACGGCCGACTCGATCCTGCGATGTGGCGTCGACATCCGCCGCATCGGCGAGATGTACGAGCTGGCCGTCACCACCCGAGACGAAGTCCTCGCCAGCTTCAACTGATTCGCTCCGGTCCGGCAGCGACAGCCAATGGAAGAACGAAGGACGTTCCATCGAGCGTGTTCGGTCGGCCGCTTTGCGGCGATCGTGGTGCTGATGGTCGTTGCCGGGGTCGTGGCGCCAGTCCGCGCCGATACTGCCGGGGACACCTTCACGGCGCTCTATCTGTCGTCCTCCTCCAGCGGTTCGGTCGGCGGTGTGTCGTTCGCCGACGAGGACATCCTGCTCTTCGAGCCGATCTCGGACACGTGGGAGCGGTGGTTCGACGGATCGGATGTCGGGCTGGGTGGGGTGGACGTCAACGCGTTCCACATCGATGATCCGTGGGCGGAGTTCCCGACGATCTACATGAGCTTCCAGCAGGCAACCACGATCACCGGTCTCGGGGCGGTCGACGATTCGGACATCGTCACGTTCACGCCGACCTCGCTGGGCGACACGACTGCGGGCAGCTTCGCACTGTGGCTCGACGGCTCCGATGTGGATCTGGACGCGAACGGTGAGGACATCGACTCGATTGCGTTTCTCGGCGATGGCCGCCTCGTGATCTCGACCGTCGGTGGCTCGTCGGTTCCGGCCACGGGGGGTGGCACGGTGAGTGGTGGCGACGAGGACCTGATGGTCTTCAGCCCGGATCAGACGTTCGAGCGATTCGTCGATTCGAGCGATGTTGGCTTCACCGGCGACGCCGGCAGTGCCTGGATCGATGTCGACACCGACGAGATTCACCTGTCGTCGAATGCGAACTACACGATCGGCGCGCTCACCGGAGATTCAGACGACAGCCTCGTCTTCACGGGAAGCACTGGCGACCCGACCTCCGGCTCGTTCAGCCAGTTCTTCGACGGGGACGAACACGGATTCGGCGGCGAGCAGATCGACGGCATGGTCATTCGCAAGCCGCTGGCCGACGTGTCGGTCACGATCACCGAGTCGGCCGACCCGATCGACGACGCCACCACGCTCGTGCAGACCATCGAGGTGTTCAACGCCGGTCCGTCTCCGGCCGTGGGCGTGACGGCCGTGTCCACCCTTGAGGTGGGTTTGGAGCTAGACTCGTCCAGCGGCTGCGCCGAGGATCCGAACGGCCTCGTCTGCTCGCTCGGCACGATCGCCGCCGGCGACAGCGTCGTCTATACGCTCGCCATCTCCCCGGATGTTGGGGTGCGGGGCCTCTTGGAGACGACCGTCATCGGCTCGAGTGGCTTCGAGGATCCGAACACCACCAACAACACTGCGGCGGAGACGACAGCGGTGCATGCGCAGCCGATCGCCGTCGACGACGACGGCCTCACCACGGCGGCCGACACGCAACTCGTCGTTCTCGACGTTCGCGACAACGACGACCTCGGCTACCCCACCGCCACCATCTCGGCGTTCGGTGGTGGTGACCTCGGCGGCTCCGTGGACGACACTGCCGCCGGAGGCACCGTGAGTGCGGCGGCCGGCGACGTGACGCTCAGCTCGATCGGCACGCTCACCTACACGCCGGCGTCCGGGTTCGTCGGCGACCTGTCGTTCGACTATCGCCTCGAGAACACCGAGGGCTCGACAACGGCGACGATCTCGATCGAGGTCGGCAGCACCGCGGTGCTCGAGCGCAACATCGTCGCCCACGTCTCGTCCTCTCGTTCCGGCGAGGTCGGGGGAGTCGCCTTCGAGGACGAAGACATCCTCGAATTCGATTCCGCCGCAGACACGTGGACGCTACTGATGGACGGCTCCGACATCGGCCTGGCAGGGCGTGATGTGGACGCCGTGCACGTGATCGAGACCGGCGGCCTTCCGACCATTCTCTTCAGCGTGGCGAATCCGATGACGCTCGATCCGATCGGACCGATCGACGACTCCGACGTGGTCCGCCTCGTGCCGACCTCGCTCGGCGACACGACCGCCGGCACGCTCGACCTCTTCTTCGACGGATCGGCCGTCGGCCTCGACACGTGGGACGAAGACGTCGACGCGCTTCTCGTCACCGGCGACGGCCGCCTGGCCCTCTCCACGCTCGGACCGGTGGACGTGCCCGGGAGCACCGGTTCGGTGCTGAGCGCAGGGGCGAACGATCTCCTCGTCGTCGAAGCTGACGACACCTTCTCGCTCTACTTCGACGGAGCGACCACCAATCGACCGGTTCGGGCTGCGTGGGTCGACCCGAGTACCGACCTCGTGCACGCAACCTTCGACCGATCGATTTCCAGCGGCGCGCTCGTGGGTGACGGCGACGACATCTTCGTCTTCGCTCGGACCGAGGATGGGCCCACCGACGAGGGTCGGCTCTTCGACGGCGACGACCACAGCACATCGCTCGGCCAGATCGATGCGGTCTCTTTTGCGGGGAGTGCCATGGTTGCGGGATCGCAGGCGCCGGTGATCGAGAGCAACGGTGGCGGCGATGCGGCCTGGATCGCCCATGCGGAGAACACCGACGCGCCGGGAACCGTCATCTGGGGCACCGGCGTCTTCGTGCCGAGCGGGTCGGAGCTCAGCTCGGCTGAGGTGATCGATGCATCCGGCAACGTCTACACCACCGGCTTCTTCCAGGGGACGGTGGACTTCGACCCCGGAGCCGGAGTGGATGAGCACACGGCGTTCGGTGGCTTCGACATCTTCGTCTCCAAGCTCGATTCGGCCGGCGACCATGTGTGGACCATCTCGATCGGCGGGCCGGAGGACGACCGTGGCGCCGGCGTGGACGTCGACGCCGGTGGCGACGTCTACCTCACCGGCTACTTCCAGAGCTCGGTGGACTTCAACCCGGGTCCGAACATCGACGCCCTCACGGCATCGGGTGTGGAAGACGTGTTCGTCGCCCGCTACGACTCGGCCGGCGCACTCGTGTGGATCCGTGGTCTGGGCGGCGATGACGATCTCGTGGGAACCGGCGTGGGTGTGGACGAATCCGGAACACTGATTTCGGTCGACAACTTCGTCGCCGACGTCGACGCAACCGATCCCGATGGCGACAGCAGCGATCTCGTCTACTCGTTCACGACAACCATCGGCGGAGAGGACAACGCCCTCTTCGCGCTGGGCGCGACGGACGGCCTGCTCACGTTCCTTGCAACGCCGGACTTCGAGGCTCCGGCCGACCTCGACGCCGACAACGACTACGAGGTCGAGGTCACCGTCACCGATCTCGACGGCCTCAGGGACACGCAGATCATGACCGTCCGGGTCACCGACGCCGCCGACTGACTTCAGGCAAGCATCGCTCTAGGGTGGTCGGAGATGACCGCGCCTGACCCGACATTCGGCGACGAGACCGTTGCCGTCCCCATCGATCTGACTGGCTGGTTCACTGGTGCCCCGGCCGAGATGGACGCGGTGGCTGCGGCCGTCGACGATGCCTGCGCAACGTCCGGCTTCCTGGCGGTGACGGGCCACGGAGTTCCGATCGAATTGATGGAGCGGACGCTCGACGTCAGCCAGGAGTTCTTCGAGCTGTCGATCGACGAGAAGATGAAGCATCGGCTCGACGACGTGGCGGCCAACCGTGGCTACGCACCGTTCGAGTCGGAGGCACTGAGCTACTCGCTCGGCGTCGAGTCGGAACCGGATCTCTTCGAGGCCTTCAACGTCGGCCCGGATGTCGTCCCCGATGGCATCACCGGAGACGCGCTGACGACCTACTTCTCGCCGAACGTGTGGCCGGACACTCCTGCCGACATGCGAGCGACCTACCTCGCGTACTGGGACGCGTGCGAGAACCTGGGGCGGACCCTGTGCGCGATCTTCGCTCGGGCGCTCGGGCTTTCGCTCGACCACTTCGAGCCGTATCTGGATCGTTCCCCCAGCGTCATGCGGGCGAACAACTACGTGCGGCGGGCCGGCCATGAGCCGAGTCCGACCCAGCTGCGGATGGGAGCGCACAGCGACTACGGCAGCCTCACGATCCTCCTCGCCGATCAGGTGCCCGGGTTGCAGATACGAGACCGCGCCGGCCAGTTCCACGATGTGATTCCGCCCAAGGGCGGCTTCCTCGTGAATCTCGGCGATCTGCTGGCCGAGTGGACGAACGACCGATGGCGGTCGACGGTTCATCGGGTGGTTCCGCCGCCGGCCGAGATGACGGGTCAGGCGCGCCGGCGGTCGATCGCCTGGTTCCAGCAACCGAACCACGATGCCGTGATTCGGGTGCTCGACGTCTGCTGCAGCGAGGACAACCCGCCCCGCTATCCCGAGATAACCGCCGGCGAGCATCTCATGGCCAAGCTCATGGGCCCGCGCGCCGGTCACGACGTCGAAGTCGACGATGCCTTCCTCGCGCCGATCGACGGGTGAAGGGGTCGCGTCTCACTTTCACCCGGAGCGATCGACGGTGGGCCGACAGCTCGATCCGGAGCGGAATCGTCCCCTAGGGTTCTGGCGATGGTGTTGCGGGTGGTCATAGCGGAAGACAACTTCCTCATGCGCGAGGGCATCGCCACCGTCATCGGACTCGAAGACGAGCTCGAACTCGTCGGGTCCTGCGGATCGCTGAGCGATCTCGTCGCCGCAATCGACGAGTTCGTCCCGGACGTCGTCGTCACCGACATCCGAATGCCTCCGAGCCAGACCGACGAGGGCATTCAGGCGGCCGGTCGGGTTCGGCGGGACCACCCGACGATGGGCGTGGTGGTGCTCAGCCAGTTCGTGGAGCCGGCCTACGCGGTTCGTCTCTTCGAGGACGGATCCGAAGGTCGCGCCTATCTGCTGAAGGAGCGCGTCGGTGATGGGAACGAGCTGTACGAGGCGATCCGTCGCGTGTCGGAGGGCGGAACGGTCGTCGACCCGAAGGTCGTCAACGCCCTCATGCTCGACCACTCCCGGGACGAGGCGTCGGTCCTCGAACGGCTGACCGATCGTGAGCGGGAGGTCCTCGAGCAGATGGCCACCGGCGCGAGCAATGCCGGGATCGGTGAGGCACTCTTCATTTCCGCGCGGTCGGTGGAGAAGCACATCAATTCGATCTTCATGAAGTTCGACCTCGAGCAGAGCTCGGAGACGCACCGGCGCGTGCGCGCCGTGCTCGTGTACCTGGGCGCTGGCGCAGGGTGACAGCCCCACCCTCGAACGGGGGTCAGCACCGATGGCGCCAAGAACGCCCGATGCCATGATGGCGACATGACCGACGTTCGAGTGCTGATCGTGGATGACCAATCGCCGTTTCGGGACGCCTCCCGGCTCGTCGTGGAACTCACGGATGGGTTCGAGGTCGTCGGTGAAGCCGAGAACGGACAGCTCGGCTTCGAGCTGGCCGAACGACTCCGTCCGGACCTCGTGCTGATGGACGTGCAAATGCCGGTGGTCGATGGCTTGGAGGCCACTCGCATGATTCGTCAGCTCGACGATCCGCCGCACGTGCTCGTCATGTCCACCCACGAGTCCGGCGGCTTCGAAGAGCCGGCGCTCGCTGCCGGCGCATTCGCCTTCGTGCCGAAGTCGGAGTTCAGCATGGACGAGCTCGAGTCGGCGTGGGCTCGGGCCTCGGCCGGCTAGCCGGCGGCGACGAGCACCTGGGCCGGAATCGTGCCGCTCACCGTTGTGCCACGGCCCCGGCGTTGAATCGATCGAGATGGTGCCGCCCACCGTGTCGAGCCGATCGGCCATGCCGACCAGGCCGGCTCCCGGGCTGATGCTGTCGGCATCGAATCCGTCGCCGTCGTCGTCGACGGAGAACGTGAGCACCCCGTCGGTCGACGCAAGTCGGACGACGATGTTCGACGCATCTGCGTACTTGGCTGTGTTCTGCAACGCCTCGAGAATCGAGAAGTAGGCGGCGGCTTCGACGTCGCGGGGGAACCGGGCCTGCGTGTCGCCTCGGACCGTCACCGGTGGCATCAAATCACGGGTCTGCTGGATCACCGCGGCCGCCAACCCCTCGGCCTCGAGGAGCGGCGGGTAGACGCCGCTGGCGAAGTCACGAACCGCCTTGATCGCCTCGCCGGCTTCGACCTCGAGCGAGGTCAGCAGCCCGGCGGTCTTCTCGGCTCCGCTGCGCTCGGCGAGCTTGCGGATCGGTCCGAGCATCACCTTGAGGGCAACGAGCTTCTGTTGCGGGCCGCTGTCGAGGTCGTTCTCGAGCGCACGTCGAGCTTCGTCGGTGGCGGTCAGCACCCGTTCTCGGGATGACTCGAGCTCGGCCACCTGCCGCCGCAGCTGGGCGGTCAGGCTGGCGTTGCGGAGCGACAGGCCGAGGCCCGACGCCAGGTTTGTGAGGAGCGTCGTCTCGGCTGGGGCCAGGGTGTCGCCTCGATGGTTGATCAGCGAGATGCCGCCCAGCAGCTCATCGTCGTGGGTGATCGGCACCGAGTGATCGGCGGTCGGGTCCGTGAAGGACGGGCCGGGTTCGAGCACACGGTCGGACGGCGCGTCCGGCCACGACGCCTCGGTTCGGAATCCGTCGTCGGAGCGCGTCCAGAGTGTGGCGGTTGCGGCACCCGTTCCGTCCACGATCATCTGCGGAACGCGAGCGAGGAGGTCCTGGTCGGTGAGCTCGGCCGATCGGCGGGAGAAGCGGACGAGCACCTCGTGGGGTGTCGCCTTGTCGCCGTACACGAGCCGATTCGCCCATCGTTCGACTCGCCGGCGTACCGGCTGGAACGCCATGGCCACGAACGCCGACGCTGCGATCGACAGGCCGAATCCGGCGTCATCGCCGACGAGCCCACCGACGCCCACGACGATACCGATGTACACGAGGCCGATGAAGGCGGCGAGGGAGCCGAACGTGACCGACCGACTGATGATGACGTCGATGTTGTAGAGCCGGTATCGGAAGATGGCGATCCCGACGCCCAGCGGGATCGCAGCGACGGCGACGGCGTCGATCAGCAGAAACGCACGGGTGTCGGTGCCGAGCGGCTGGAGAAACGCGTTGCCGAGGAGCACGGTGATGGCGAAGATGGCGGCCACGGCGATCCAGCCGGCCTGCCGGCGCTCGACCGGATCACCGTGACGGTAGCGGAGCACCACCCGAGCGGCGACGAAGTACCCGAAGAGGAACGTCCCTCCGACGAGCCCGTCGTGCATCGACCGAAGGAAGTTGGCGAGCGCATCGTTCACGAACGGATGGGTGTATCGGGTGGTCTCGGGCAGTGCCTGCGGAGCGGCGAAGACGCCGAGGGTCGCTGTAAAAACCGCAACGATCCCGCTTCCGATCAAGAGCTTGCGGTCGAGGGGAGTGCTGAGCCGTCCGTCCGGAAACAAGAGCCAGACGGCGGCCACAATCCAGATGCCGGCAGACGTCGCCATTCCCGTCGGGATCGTTACCGCTGCTGCCGCAGACAGATCGCCGGCCGCATCGAATGAGTCGGCCGTTGCGAGCCCAGCGTTCCCGAAGGCGAAGAGCGTGCCGTACGAGGCGAGCGCCGCACCCACGAGGTTGCCCGAGCGCCGGAGTAGGACCAGGTTGCCGATGGCGACGTACGCCCCGAAGCCGACGAGGGTGCCGAGATTGAAGCCCAGCCCTTGGCTCAACTGCACCATTGTGGCGACGAGGTAGAGGCTGCTGGTGGCCACGGCGAAGCGGCGCGGCCACGTGGGTGTGTTCGCCTCGCTCATGCGAGCGCTCCCTTGTACTCGGCAGGGCTCAGGGGAAGGCGAACGGTGACCAGACGATCGTCGTCGGCCGCCACGGTCGCCTGCAGGTGGCCGCCGAGTGCATCCACCCGATCGACGATGGCGGTGAGGTCGGCGGTGTCGACGCCTCCGGCGAGGCGGAGGCTGATGCGGAGGTCCGCATCGTCACCGGCGAGCTTCACCCAGGCTCGCTCGGCTCCCGACATGCGGGCCTGCTGGAGCGTCTCGACGACGCAGAAGTAGGCGGTCTCCTCGACGGATCGGTCGTACCGCTCGATGTCGACCGTCTGCACCTCGGCCGGGATGCTCGTGGAGGTCGATGACCGTTCCAGCGCCTGGAGCGCAACCCGGAGTCCCTCGGTCTCCAGCAGCGGGGGATAGATGCCGTGGGCGACGCCGCGGAGCTCGTCGACCGCACCGTCGATGGCCGTGGCCAGACCGGCGAGCCGCTCGTCGAGTGCATCGGCGCCCTCGCGTTGGGCGAGGGTTCGGGCGATACCGAGTTTCACCTTCAGTGCGACGACGCGTTGCTGGGCGCCGTCGTGGAGGTCTCGTTCCAGTCGACGTCGTTGCGCATCCTGCGCAGCGATCAGTCGGCGTCGAGAACCGCGGACGTCCTCAGCCCGGGCGACCAGGTCCCGGTTGAGTCGGATGTTTCGCAGGAGGAGGCCCGAGCCGGCGGCCACGTCGGCGACGAGCTCCCGGTCGGCCGGAGTGAGCGGGTCGTTCTTCGGCTTCATGATCCCGACGGCTCCAAACGTCTCGTCGAGGTGGACGACCGGTTGGGACAGGGAAAGCTCCACGTCGGCGGAGTCAGCGGCCGAGTCTGGCGATGCAACCGACCCCGCGGGCCAGACCCCGTCCGGCGTGAGTGTGTCGTCGTCGGCCAGCCAGACCGTGGCCCGGTCGGCGCCGGTCCCTTCGGCGAGCAGTCGGGCGACGTCCTGGGCGGCGGCGCCACGGCGCGCGTCGGCGAGCAGCCCGGTCACCTGGGCGAGCACATCGTGTGGTGTCGTCCGGTCGCCGTAGACCATGCGGTTGGCGAAACGCTCGAGGCGAGATCGAGCGGGTTCGAAGGCAATCGCAACGACGGCGGTCGCGAGGATGGGCAACAACACCCCGGGGTCGTCGGTCTCGGAGCGACCGAGGAGAAACAACGGCAGCACCACGACGAGGGCGTACAAACCAGAGACCACCGCGGCGAGCCCGAGGTAGGTGACGGACTTCGAGATGATGACATCGATGTCGTAGAGCCGGTACTTGGTGATCGCCACGGAGAACGCTGCGATCATGACCACCAGCGGAATGAGGTTCAGGACGTTCTCGACCGTCGGATCGCCCACGCTGCTGCCGTACGTCAACCGCTTCGCGATTTCTCCGAGCCCCAGGAAGGCGGTTGCGAACGCAATCCACCGAATCTGGCGCCGCACCACGCCCGACCCGCTCCGGTAGCGAACGACGAGGGATCCGATGCATACGAGTCCGGAGGCGAGGGTGATGTTGCCGAGGATCTCGGCGATCGTGCTGACCACTCCGCCCGGCACGGGGACCGCGCCGGTGCTCCGGGGGTGATTGGCGGCGATCTGGAACACCATGGCGAGGATGAACATCGTGGCCACGAACCGCGCCACGGGCTGCCATCGGGGTGAGGGAAAATCTCCGTCGGGGAAGTGCAGCATGGCGAGGGTGAGCGGAAGCAGGAACGCCGGCATCCACGCCGACGAAATGGCGGTCGCGAAGATCGCCACGGACAACGGATGGTCGGCCGGAATCAGCTCTTGAGCGGCGAGTTCGGTCTCGACGGGAATCTGGAGGACGATCCCCACCAGGGCCATCGCATAGAGCCCGCCGAAGAACGCGGCCACGGTGTAGATCCAGATCGACCGATTGCGCGGTTGGCTCGGGAGGACGGTCCACGCCAGCGCGCCGAAGCCGAGCCCGATCAATGCATTCACCGGGGTGAGCGAGTTCCAGGCCGACTCCCACCGGCCGATGGCGATCGCCGTGCCCAGGCCGATCACCGCCATCAGGACGGCCGCGCCCGAGATGATCCGACCCGTCCGGATCAGCTGCGCATCGGTCATCGTCATGCCGTCCTCTGCGGAAATCGATAGGCGGACACGGGGGTGTCTCTGCCCTTCACCATTGCAGGTTCGAGTCGGTCGGACTCGGGCTTCTCGCCGATCGCCTCCCAGGTGGGCTCGCTCAGCACGGTCTCGCCGGGTTCGGCCCATTGTTGGAGCCGTTGCGTGAGGTTGACCGTGTCGCCCACGAGTGAGTACTCGAGCCGCTCGGCCGAACCCAACAGCGCGGCAGCGACGAGCCCGGTCGACACGCCCAGACCTAGCTCGAACGGCGCCTGCCCCTCGGCCCGCCACTGTTCGTTGAGGTTCCGTTGGGCGGCGTGCATCGTTCGGGCGGCCTCGACCGCGCGATCGGCGTGGTCGGCCTGGGGCACCGGCGCGCCGAACACCGCCATCACCGCGTCGCCGACGAACTGCATGACGGTTCCGTTCTGCGCGAGGATCGCCTGGTTCATGGCGGCTCGATGTTCGTGGAGCTGCCCGGCGAGCACACTCGGGTCGGCGTGCTCGGCGATGGTCGTGTACCCCCGGATGTCGGACATCAGCACGGTGACGGTGAGCTCTTCGGTTTCGCCGGGCCGGCGGCCGGCGTCGAGGATCTGCTCGGACACCCCACCGGGCAGCAGCCGCTCGAGCGCATCGCCCTGCTCCTTGCGTTCCACGATCGCCTGCTGGAGCATCCGCAGCCGGGCGAGGCTGTCGGAATGGCCGGCGGCGGTGCCCTCGGCAAGGGTGGTGAAGAGCTGCTCGATCGCCGCGTTGACGGCGGTCGTCGTCGTCTGCAACTGAGTGGCGATGGCCTTGATCGACCGGCCCTCCGCCACCTGCTGGAGCAGGTGCTCATCCTCGGGGGAGAGCGACCCGTCGGCCCGCACCGGCGTCGTCAGGCCTTCGACGATCTTCGAGTCGAGCAGCGAACCGCCGGACGCAACCTCGCGGATGGCTCGGGCGAGCTGGTCGCCTTCGCCGACTCGATCCTTCAGCAGGTAGGCGTACCCGGCAGCACCCTCGGACAACAGCGACACGGCGTAGTCCGGGTCGTCGTACTGCGACAGGATCACGACGCCGGTTCCCGGATGACGCCGCCGCACATGCTTCGCCGCGTCGATGCCCTCCCGGGCGAAGTTGGGTGGCATTCGGATGTCGGTGACCACGACCTGAGGATTCGTGTCTTCGGCGCCGGCGACCAGCTCGTCGTAGTCGGCGCCCTGCCCCACGATCTCGAAGTCGTCCTCGAGCTCGACCAGAGCCCGCACGCCCTCACGGACGATCAGATTGTCGTCGGCGAGAAAGATGGAAATCGTCATCGGGCGTGCCCTCACTGCGGTCGGTTGTCATTTCGATTGTGATGAGGTCCGGCGGCCGGGGACAGCGTGCTGAGGCCCGAACGAGGTGCGGGTTAACCCCCGTCCGGTCGACGGCTGGGCACGGTCGACGGCGCAGGGAGCGTTCCGCATCGTTGCTTCAGGAGTCGTACGTGAAGGAGGAGCGATGCGAATTGAGCGGAGCGTCACCACGGTGTCGTGGATCCCATCGGATCTGCTGGAGGGGATGGGCCGGGCGGCGACACGGATGAAGCTTGCCCATCACGATCCGCCACCCCCGGACCATCTGGGTGCGGACGTGTCGGCTGCGATCGAGGAGCTTCGGGTTGCCGACCGCTTCCGATTCGTGAACGAACTTCGGGCGTTCGTCGAGGTCGACGACGGAGCGGTCGTCGACGCCGGATACTGCGGCGGCGGGGTGATGGGCGGAACGACGGTCGGTCTCGGTGTCGGCTCGGTCACGTTCGCAGCGACGAGCTTGCCGGATCTGCAGATGGAGCCTGAGCAATCAGGATCGGCGGTGCGGTTCCGGCAGACGGTCGGCGGCCGCACCGGTGCCCCCATGCCGCGCACGGTCGCGCATCCTCCCTTCGTGCAATACGTCGCTCCGACCGTCTGGACGACGCTCGAGCTGACGATTCACACCGATGGCACTCACACGGCCGAGCTCGCCGGTGCATCAGGG
The DNA here is from genome assembly GCA_020628865.1 of Acidimicrobiales bacterium. Taxonomy (GTDB): domain Bacteria; phylum Actinomycetota; class Acidimicrobiia; order Acidimicrobiales; family SHLQ01; genus SHLQ01. The sequence goes on along the minus strand of JAHDEJ010000042.1, from coordinate 15,536 downwards.
TTTCCCCGGCACTGGGTCTTCGGTGATGACGGTGCGCTCGTGGGCAAGAGCAGTGTCGCCGAATACAAGCGGTGGATGAACTCGTCGTTCGGCCGCCGCACGCCCTGGGGTGATGAGGACTCGCCCGCAAGGGTCAGTGAAGTCGAGAGCCTGCTGGAACGGGGTCTCCAGGAGTCGATTATGCGAGGCGGCGCCAAGCCATCGATTCGACGGGTGGCCGAAGGGTCGACCCTCGTGGAGCAGGGCGAGCCCGGTTCGGAGCTCTTCCTTCTGCTGAACGGCATTCTCGGCGTGGAGGTGGACGGTGACCCTGTGGCCGAGCTCGGTCCCGGGGCGGTTGCGGGCGAGCGAGCGGTGATGGAGGCGGGGGCACGAACGTCGACCCTGCGAGCGGTGTCCGATTGCAAGGTCGCCGTCGTCGACGCCGACGGCATCGATCGAGACAAGCTTGCGCGGCTTGCCGACGACCGCCGCCGTGACGATCACACGAGGTCCTTGAGCCAGCTCAAGACCGGGCCGAACTCGGCGTTGACGTGAAGAACTCTTGGCGGAGGAGGTGGGATTCGAACCCACGGTGAGTTTCCCCACACACGCTTTCCAAGCGTGCCGATTCGGCCGCTCTCGCACTCCTCCAGGCTTCCGTGGAAGCGAGTGTCAACGATAGCGGTTTCGCGTCGGGTTCAGCCCTCTGGCGGCAGGGGCATGTCCATCCTGAACCACTCCTGCAGCGTGGCCTCCCAGTCCTCGAGTGCGACGGGACGCTCGGACGTCTCGCCGCCGCGGCGGAACGTGATTCGGTCGCGGAGCAGCGTGACCCGGTCGGGTCCGCCGTCGAGCAGACGGGTGGCGAAGCGTTTCTGGTGCCAGTGGAGTTCTGGATCGTCCTGAAGTGCATCGGATGACGCGGTGAACTCCGCCAACTCGTGGTGCACCCGTCGGAATCGGAACTGGGGAACGGGAACGCCGTCGTCGTGTTGGGTGAGCGTGAGCCCCTGGCTGCTGTCGATGAGCTCGTAGGTGGCGTGGCCACCGTCCTGTGGGCCCCGGCGATTGAGGTCGAGGGGCACGGTGAACGAGTCGCCAAAGCCCACGTCCACGAGCCAGGACTCGTCGAGGGTGACCTCGAGACAGAGATGATCGATCGTGGTGTTCGGCCCTCCGAGAAGCACAGCGGCACCGAGGTTCCTCACCACGAACCCGAGCTGTTCCAGCAGCCAGCCGAAGGCGCCGTTGTTCTCGAAGCACCATCCCCCTCGTCCGGCGCCGACGATCTTGGCGAGCGAGTGGCCGAGGTTTGTGTGCACCCGTCGGCCGACGTACACGTCGAGGTTCTCGAACGCGACCGTCGTGAGGTGCGCTTGCATGAGCGTGGTGAGCCCGGGAAGGTCCACCGGCGGCGCCGCATCGAGCCCGATCCGGTCGAGGTACTGGTCGACCGTGATGGGAGACAGTTCGCTCATGGGACGACCGTATCCGGCCCCGCCGCTACGATGCGCCCGTGACCGACGACGAACTGATGGGACTGGCGCTCGCCGAGGCGGAACGGGCCGCCGAGCACGACGACGTACCGGTCGGTGCCGTGGTCCTCAACGCTGACGGCGACGTGATCGCGGCCCGGCACAACGAACGGGAGCTGACCGGCGACCCGACGGCGCACGCTGAGGTGCTCGCCCTTCGGGATGCTGCGACCGCGCTCGGCTCGTGGCGTCTCGATGGGTGCACACTCGTTGTGACGCTCGAGCCGTGTGCGATGTGTGCCGGCGCCGCCCAGCAGAGCCGGATCGGTCGGGTCGTCTACGGGGCGATGGACATGAAGGCCGGCGTGCTCGGCTCGCTCTACAACATCGGCGCCGACCCTCGCTTCCCCCACGAGTTCGACGTCGTCATGCGCGTTCGTGAGGACGAGTGCGCTGCGCTGCTTTCGGCCTTCTTCGCCGACCGCCGCTGAGCGTCGTCGACCGGCCACACCCGGCCGGGACATTTGCAGATGAACGCGGTACCGTCGGCTGAAGTGAAGGCGAGTACCAAGGGCTACACCAAGGCGGGAATTCTCGGTCTTTTGACCGGTCTTGCCATCGTTGCCCTTGGCGCGTTCGTGGTGACGGGACGAGTCGTTGCCGACGACACCGATGCCGACGTCGTCTCGGAAGGTGCCGAGTTCCCACTGGAGCGGGATCCGAGCATCACGCGGGCCCTCGGCCAGCCGATCGCCAACGGTGCGAACGTTGCCGTCGAGACGACGACCACCGTCGCGCCCATCACCACGACGACGATTGAGGCCGCCGACCCGCCGACCACCACGACGACGCTGCCGCAGGTGATCATCGATCCCGGTCTGCTCGACGATGACGCCGCCGACGGAGGCGAGGACGATGACGCCGAGGACGATCCGGCAGCCCCGACCACGACGACCACCAGCACGACGACGACGTCGACCACCACCAGCACGACGACAACGACACCGACGACGACCACGATCGCTGCGGGTACGCCGACGCCGCTGGCGCAGGAGATGGATCGGATCCTCAACCTGCTCCCGAGTGAGCTCGAGGACCTGCTGATCGAGATCGAGGTGCTCGACGATCAGCTCTCGTTCGGTGTCGGTTCGGAGGAGGACGCCGGAACGCTCGACGAGTTCCTGAGCGAGGTCACCACCGCCCCGTATTCGATCCGCCTCGCCGAGGGCTGACGGCCGCGGCGACCGTTACAAGCCACACTCGCTCAGGCCGTCGATCGTGCCGATGCGAAGGTTGTCGATCATGTCGAACACGAGGCCCGGGTTGCGGAGGAGATCGTCCGACGTGGAGAACGTCTGGATCGACTCGTCCAGGTCGAACGGCGACAGCTGCCCGGCCGGCGGGTCCTCGGCGTTGAGCACGTTGTTGAGCCAGGCGCCGGTCAGACAGGCACGCTGGAGGGCGGCGTCGGTCGTGTCCACCTCGAAGCCCTCGGCCTCCTGCAGTGCCTCGGCGTAACGCAGTGCGTATTCCGTGCCAACGGCGTTGTCGCCGATGAAGTCGTAGAGCTCCTCGAGGTCGTCGACCGACGGTGGGTCGAGGAATTCGTCGAGCGATTCGTCGGTCAGCGATTCGAAGAACTCGGCCACCTCTTCGTCGAGCAGCTCGTTCGCGTCGTCGAAGGGGAGGTTGCCGGCGTTGTCCTCGTCTTCGTCGTCGAGGAACCCGATCTGCGTGATCGGCAGGTTCTCGGCCGTGTAGTCGTTGCAGAATTCGGCGCCCTGCTCGTAGCCCTCCTGGGTGGCCCGGATGCGGTCGAAGCCGTTGCCGTGCGAGTCCTCGACTTCGGGGTCGACGCCGATCTCGTCGCGGGTTTCGAGCGTGGAGATGATGGCGAGGTCCAGGGCGGACGGATCGGTGAAGGGTTCGATGCCGTTCTCCTCGGCCCATGCGGCGTAACTGCCAGACCAGCAGTCCGCCTGTTGCTCGGCGGTGAGCCCGTCCTGGTCATCGAGCTGCATTTGGAACTGGATGACGTGGCCCCACTCGTGCGCGAACAACATGGCCGCACCGGCGCCGTCGTATTTACGATCGAGCTCAGGGAGGTAGTCGATGTCGTCATAGACCACGGTGATTCCCTCATCGCAGGTCGTCACGAAGGCGTTGTCGATCACGTCGTCCGGGTCGAGGATCTCCTCGTCGCCGTTGAACGAGCAGATGCTGTCGTGTGTTCCGTCTTCCAGTGCGGAGCGAGGAATGATGCGATCGGGCGCAACCGTCTCGTATGCCAGGCCGATCGTGTCGCCGGTCTCGAGCCAGTAGGCCTCGACCTCGGCGATCTGCGCTTCGATCACGTTCGTGGGCGTGGCGGTCGACGGTTCGGTTGCGCCGCCGTCCGTCGTGTCGTCGACCGAACCAGCATCGGAAACGCATGCGGTGATGAACAGGGTGGTGCCGGCCAGGAGGGGGAGGAGGTGTCGCTTCATCGGACCACGGAGGTTACCCGGCCGACGATCGCGCTCGAGGCAACCGGCCCGAACGTACGGCTGTCCTCGCTGTTCGGTTCGGCGGCGTTGTCGCTGGCCAGTTGCCAGCCGTCGGTCGCCGAGCCGCCGGCCAGTCGCTTGACGATCTTCAGTCCGCTGCGGCGTGGATGCATGGCCACGACCACGTCGCCAACCTGGGGATCGGCTTGTCGGTTCACGAGCACGACCTGCCCAGCCCGAAGGGTCGGCTCCATCGACGGGCCGACGACGGCGAATCGGGTGCGTCGCCGCAGCATCCAGCGGGCGAGCTCGGCCGTCGACGCGACGGGAACGACTGGCGGGGATGACACGTGAAGACTCTAGGCCAGCGATAGTCAACGCTCGTTTACCATCTCGAACCTTCAGGCCAATTCTGTAAAGATTCGTTTACGGAAGAGGTTCACAAAGACCTTCCGTCTTGGTAGCGTATTCACTACGAAGAGGAGCGAATGTGGTCGATTTGAATGTGTTCCTTTGCAGGAGCCGACATGTTTGCTGAGTTGTCGAACGTCCAAGTCCGGGAAGTGCTCGGTCGGCGAATCCGTAGTCATCGGCGAAACCGCCGCCTGACTCAGGAGGCGCTTGCCGTCAGGGCCGGCCTCTCCCGTCCGACGCTCTCCAAGCTGGAGCGTGGCCACGACGTGAGTCTCGACTCGTTGCTGGCAACGCTACGGGCGCTCGACCTACTTGATGGGCTTGAGCTTGCCATCGCAGAGCCTGCGGAGAGTCCCATCGCAGCGCTCGGCGCACGGCCCACGACACGTGGCGCTACGGCGTGGATCTGGGGAGATGAAGCGTGACCGTCGAGGTGGCGGAAGTCCAGCTCTGGGGAACGCGGGTTGGAGCTGTGCGCTGGGATCCAGACCGAGGCTTGGGGAACTACGAGTATGACCCTGCGTTTCTTCGGAGCGGAATCGAGCTGGCACCGTTGACCATGCCGCTCGGCCCGGGCATCCGGAGCTTTCCAGCGTTGTCTCGCGAGACGTTCAAGGGGTTGCCCGGCATGTTGGCCGACTCGCTGCCTGACAAGTTCGGCACAGCGCTCATCGATGCGTGGCTGGTCCGTCAGGGACGTCCGGTCGACGACTTCAATCCGGTCGAGCGGCTTTGCTACGTCGGCAGTCGCGGGTTGGGTGCACTCGAGTTTGCTCCGGCGATCGCAGATACAGGCGACGATGATGCTCCCCTCGATGTCGCCGAACTCGTGTCGCTCGCGCAGAAGGCGATCGCTCCAAATGCACAGCTACGGCTCCGCAACGGTGACCCAGGGGTGGACGACCTGACCAAAATCATTCGCGTCGGCACCTCGGCTGGCGGCGCCCGCGCGAAGGCGGTGATTGCCTGGGACGAAGCGACGAACGAGATCCGCTCGGGGCAGCTGGATCAGCCGTCGTCGTTCACCCACTGGTTGATCAAGTTCGACGGAGTCGACGGCAACCGAGACCGGGAGCTCGCCGATCCACAGGGATTCGGTCGGGTCGAGTTCGCCTACTCGCAGATGGCGCAGGCTGCAGGCGTCCGCATGCCCGACACCCGTCTTCTCGAAGAGGCGGGCCGGGCGCACTTCATGACCCGGCGATTCGACCGAACGCCATCGGGTCGGCTCCACCAGCAGTCGCTGACGGCGGTGGCCCACGCCGATTTCAACCTCGCCGGTGGCTACAGCTACGAGCAGGCGTTGCGGGTGATGCGCCAGATAGGACTGCCCCACCCCGATCTCGTTGAGCAGGTGCGTCGGGCGTTCTTCAACGTCGTGGCCCGCAACCAGGACGATCACACGAAGAACATCAGCTTCCTGATGGATAGGGGCGGCCGGTGGTCGCTTTCGCCTGCCTACGACGTCACCTACTCCTACAACCCTGTGGGGGCGTGGACCTCTGCGCACCAGATGACCATCAACGGCAAGCGGGACGGGTTCGCCCGTTCGGATCTGGTCGCGTTGGGTGTGGCTGCAGACCTTTCACCGTTGGAATCGCTTGAGTTGCTCGACCAGGTAGTCGGTGTTGTCTCGCAGTGGCGCACATTCGCCGCCGAAGCACACGTGTCGGTGGAGCTCGCTGAGACGGTGTTCAAGAACCTGCGGCTCGAACTGCCCGAGGAGTAGACCGGCAAAAACGAAACGAGCGCCCGACCCCACGGGCCGAGCGCTCCATCTCGAATCGAGCGGTGGCTCAGGTGGTGTACCAGGCGACGTCGTCGCGGCCCTTGGTTGCCCAGAAGATGTTGTGGATCTCTTCGATGGCGGCCATCAGGGCGTCGGCGGCTTCCATGCTCACGTGCACCTTGACTTCGGAGCATGCCTTGGCGGCGTTCCAGAAGGTGGTGTGGAGGTCCGGGTAGGCCTCGAGGTGCGGCGGCTTGAAGTAGTCGGTCCAGAGGACGAGGAGTTCTTCCTTGGCGATGTGCGCCTGCTCTTCCTTGATGGCGATGTAGCGGGACTGCGTGTTGGCCTCTTCCACGGAGGTGGCGGGGCCGGCGTCGAGAAGCTTCTTGGTCATCGAGCGGGCAGCTTCGGCGGCGATGCGGGCCGAGGCGGGGTCGTACACGCCGCACGGTCCGTCGCAGTGTGCGCTTACTTCTTCGGCCGGAAGGCCGGCTGCGAGCTTGCGAAACATCAGATGTTCTCCTTGATCGAACGATTCTCTCGAACTCTACACCCACGGCAAGTTCGGTCGCCCACCCTTTCGGACGCTCATTCCAGCAGGTTGAGTGGAGGGTCTATCGTGCGGTCCATGACCGACGCGAAGGACCTCTACGAGCACCCGTACCCGTCGCCCGAATTGGCGGCCGAGCACCCGTTCGTTCCCTACGCCCCCGCACCGGTTGCGACGGCCGACGCAGCAGCCCGAGGGAGCGAGTTCCACGAGCTGATGGACGCACGGCGCAGCGTGCGGATGTTCTCCGATGAGCCGGTGCCGAAGGCGTTGATCGAGCAGGCGATCCTCACGGCGTCGACCGCGCCATCGGGTGCGCACAAACAACCGTGGCGGTTCGTGATGACGGACAGCGCTGCGGTGAAGTCGGCCATCCGGGAGGCGGCCGAGGAAGAGGAGCGCGTCAACTACCTGGACAACCGGATGAACGAGGAGTGGCAGGAGGCGCTGGCGCCGCTCGGCACGGATCACCACAAGGAGTTCCTCGAGGTTGCACCGTGGATCGTGGTGCTTTTCGAGGAGCGCTACGAGCAGCGGGCCGACGGCGAGCGGCGCAAGAACTACTACGTGAAGGAGAGCTGCGGTATCGCCGCCGGCCTCTTCATCGCCGCACTCCACACCATGGGGCTCGCCACGCTCACCCACACGCCATCGCCCATGGCGTTCCTGTCGAAGGTTCTCGGTCGCCCGGAAAACGAACGGCCCTTCGTGCTCTTCCCAATCGGCTACCCGCTGGCGGGCACTCGTGTGCCCGACATCAGCAGAAAGCCGTTGGCAGACGTGGCCGTCCACGTGACCGACCTGCCCTGAGGAGCCGGGCGTGGGTTCAGCTGCGCCCGGGCAGGGGAGGGCCGTCTGACTTGAAGTGGTTGTCGGGTCGGCAGAGCGGGTCGAGGTTGTCCAGCGCAGTAGGTCCCTGCTTGGAGCGGGGTTGGCGGTGGTCTTTGTGGAGCCAGGAGTGGTGGGCGTCGCATCCAGCAGCCGCACACTGGCCGCGTGATTCGACGAGCCGGATGTAGTGCATCCAGTCGGGGAACAAGCGGGTCTCGTATGACGCTTCGAGTGTGACGTTCTTTGCGGTGAGCACTTGGCGCCGGACGCGAGCCTGCATGAGGAGGACCAGCGCATACTTCGGGTGAATCGGTGTGCCGTCGATCAGCTCGCAGCGTCCGTCGGGGTCGCTCGGGTCGAGCACCGAGGTGAAGTCCTGCTCCTGCGGGTCCTTCGCCATCTGAGCGATGGCGTTCTGTAGGACCTTGAGCGACATGACCACGTGGATGAGTGGCTTGGCCGACTCGGTCGAGCGGTTGGCACCCCGACGGACGAGGTTGGCGAATGCCTTGGCCCGACGTTGTGGAACGGTGCGAGGGATGCCGTTCTCCTGATCCTCGTTGAACAGTGCGTTCTCTTCGACGCCGATCTGCTGCATGACGATCTCACCTGTGACCGGATCGAGATCGAAGGTTCCTCGGACTCGACCATCGGGCAGCCGGCGAACGTTGAACGTGTTGATGGCCTCTTCGTCGTCTGGTTCGGGGCCGTCCTGGTCCGACGTTGTGAGCCGATAGGCGAACAACTCGGTTAGTGAGCGAAGCGAACGGCGTTCACCTTGAGCCAGTACGCGCAGGCGTTCTCGAATGACTTCCATTCGAGGTCTCGGGCCCACTCGACGAAGAGGTGCTGGTCCCGTTGCATCGCCATTGCGACTCGAATGTTCTCGAGCCGGCGAAGGTGGTCGGTGTGTTGGCGGGAGAGGCGACCGTCGAGCATCGCCTCTTCGATCAGCCGGAGCGACGACACCCAGCGGCCGACCCGTTCGTCGGCGCGAATCACGGCCGGACGCTCGTGGGTACGGGAGGCGATGTACTGGGCCATGGTCCGTTGACCGACCGACGCAGGAACGCCGGCCCGGGCGGCTTCGGCAACAACAGCCGCGATCACTCCATCGAGCTGCCGGCGGGATTCGGTGAGTTCCACGCTCAGCGCCCCGAGCTCTGTCACATCCATTCCCGGCAGGTACTCGTCGGCGAGGTGCTTCAGGGCATGACGAAGGTCATCGACCACCGACTGCTCGCCCGAATCCACCGTCATCGCCATACAGAAAGTATATCGAACAGATGTTCGATCAGCAAGGCGAATCGCCGCTGCTGGAAGTACGGTGGATGGGAGTGGAACCATGGCGCCGATATCTCGAGGCTGACCTGGCGTTGGCAGAGGCGCGGAAGGTTCTGGCCCATTCCGACGAGCCTCTGGTCAGCACCCTTCGAGCAGCGCTATCGGTTCCCGAGGAGCGGGGATCAGCGCTACGACTCATGATTGCGACGCCACATGCACAGTGGATCGAGGTCTTTCCTGAGCTTGTTGATCTTGCAACGACAGGACACAGCGATATCGCTCTGGTCAGGCGACTGCTATCGGCATTGCCGGACGGATATCTGGATTCGTTTCTCTGGGTAGAAGTGGACCGTGCGTTGGCGGGCGCTGACGACGAGGTGTTCCGGCGCCTTGCGGAGCTCCTTGAGGATTTGGGCAGGGCTGACGAGCTGGGTGCACTTGTCGCGCTTGCAGAAGTGAGCGACGATGCCGACATCCAGGAAGTCGCAACCGACTTTCGCCGGATGTAGATCCGCAAAGGGTGAGCGTTGTCGTCGACTAACGTCCGACCTTACGTCTCGTGATTCGGTACGAGGATGTTGTCGCGGTCGACCTCTCCGTTGCGGACGAGTCGTCCATAGGGCTCAACAGGCTCGAAGGATTGAGAGTCGACGAGCTATTGCCGCACCCGCGAGGCGCTAGGCACGAGTTTGCCTTCAACAAAGGGACGCTCGTGGTTGTCGCATCCGATCTGCTCGCAAGCTGGCAATGATGACTCTCGCCGTGCGTGGTTCCGGCGATTCGCTCGACTGAACCCGTCGTCTTCTCAGTAGGCGACGGGAGCCGCACGAGATCGAAAGGGTTTCGAAAGACCGGTTCGTCAGGGTGTCCGCATGGATACGAAGACACTTCATCAGGACAACATCAGCGTGCTCGACCGGGACGAAGGGGAGCACATGCATGCGCTCGACAACCTCGTCACGTTCAAGGCCACGGCCGGCGAGTCGGGAGCGCTCACCGCCGTCGAGTTTCTCGCTCCGCGCGGGTTCGGCCCGCCGCTGCACTGCCACCGCGACGAGGATGAACTCGTCGTCGTGCTGGAGGGCGAAGTCGCCTTCCGCAGCGGCGACACTGAGGCCGTCACCGGCACCGGGGGAACGGCCTATCTGCCGCACGGGGTGCCCCACACGTTCCAGGTGCTGTCCGAGACCGCCCGCATGCTGAGCGTCACGGCGTCCGTCACGCCGGGCACGGCACCCCGCTTCGACCGCATGTTCCGAGCGCTCGGCGAACCCGTGAACGAACCGGCGCTGCCGGCACCGATGGACATCGACCCCGGCAACGTCGCAATGGTGCTCGACCAGCACGGAATCGACACCCTCGGCCCGCCTCCGGCGCCCCTCGATCGCTGAGTGTTGTCTACCGTGGGGATCGACATGGCCACTGGACCCGGCACACCGACTGGAAACGATGCCCTCCCGGTTCGGTTCGCGCAGGCGAAGGGTGCGCGGATCGCCTATCAGGAGTTCGGTGACGGGCCGGCCGTCGTGTCGATCCCCCCGACGGCGCAGAATGTCGAAGCGGCCTGGGAATGGCCTGACATCCGCTCGATGCTCGACGAGCTCTCGTCGTTCTGTCGGTGGGTGCACTTCGACAAACGCGGCACTGGCGCCTCCGACCGGCGAACGCAGATGCCTGGCATCGACGAGCGGGTGCACGATCTCGAAGCGGTCATGGATGCTGCTGGGCTCGACCGAGCGTTCCTCTACGGCTGCTCGGAAGGCGGGCCCATGAGTCTGCTCTTCGCTGCCACCTACCCGGATCGTGTCAACGGCATCATCCTCCACGGGTCGGCGGCCTACACCAGCCCACCGGGCCTCGATGAGGAGGCGATGGCCGAGATGCGTCTCCGTTTCGACGCCTACTGCGCGTTGTATGGGACCGAGGAGTCGCCGGTTGCCGCCGGGTTCGCTCCGTCGCTGGCGGACAACGAGGAGTTCCTCGCATGGCACCGCCGATACGAACGCGTCACGACCGATCGGGCGTCGTTGCGAGAGATGCTGGAGATCTCAGCCGGGATCGACGTGCGCGACATCCTTCCCTCCGTCGGTGTGCCCGTGCTCCTCTTGCACTGCATCGACGACCCGGTGATCCCGATCGAGTGGGCGCGCGAAACCGCATCGCTCCTGCCTGATGCGACGCTCATCGAGATCGAAGGCGCAGACCACTTCCAGTACGCGGGGGACAGGTCGTGGGTGGACGACGTCCAACGGTTCGTGACGGGAGAGGTCACGGAACGAACGATGTCGACGGAAGCCACCCCGTCCGTTGTGGTGCGAACGCTTGGGCGATTCGCCGTCGAGGTCGACGGTGTGGAGGTGCCCACCTCCGCATGGGGATCTCGACGGGCACGGCAGCTGTGCAAGTACCTGGTCGCCGCGCAGGGCTGGCCGGTCACGCGTGACGTCCTGTTCGACCGGCTGTGGCCGGACGAGACCAACCCGCGGAAGCTCGGCCCTCGCCTATCGGTCCAGCTGTCGGCGGTTCGCCGCATCTTGGGCGGGGGAGTGATTGCCGACCGCGACACCATCGCCCTCGACCTCGCTGAGGTGCACACCGACCTGGCCGAACTGCTCGATGAGGACGATGACCAACGCATCACTGAGCTGTATGTCGGCGAGTTCCTTCCCGAAGACGCCTACGAAGACTGGTCGGCGAGTGTGCGAGACACGGCCCGTCGACGGTTTGTCGACGCTGCGCATCGGCTCGGCGCTGCAGCAATGGACGGCGGCGACGGCCACGGCGCGGCAGTCCTCGCGCACCGTCTGATCGACGTGGACGAGTTCGACGATGCGGCCCACCTGCTGTTGGTTCGGGCGCTCCTCCAGCAGGGCCACGAAGGAGAGGCTCGGCGAGCTCACGGCCGATGGTCCACCGTCATGGCGGAGCTGGACATCACGCCGCCGCCGTTCTCCACCGACCTCTGATCAGGTGTCCGTCGCGCTGGCTGGGTCAGCCAAGGGTGCGCTGCAGGATCGACCGGTAGATGGCGTGGGCGTCGACGAGGTTCTGGATGGGCACGTGCTCGTCGGGTGCGTGCATGACTGCCATCGGTCCGGGTCCGTAGGCCACCGCGTCGATGCCGAGCCTCGAGTAGACCCGCGTTTCGAGGCAGCCCGGGCACATGCTCAGCGGCGCCCGTCGGCCGGTCACCTCGTGTACGGCGGCCTCGGTGTGGCGGATCAGCGGCGAGTCGACCGGCGTGCGTGCCGGGTCGACGTCCTGCAGGACCTGCCACGAGATCGGATGCTCCCGCGCCAGCGCCTCGAGCCGGCCGATCAGGTCGGCCTTGACCGTGGCGTAGTCCTCGTCCGGGTTGGGTCGCCGGTCGATCGTGAAGCGGAACTCGTCGGGAACGATGTTGAAGTTCGCTCCGCCGCCAGACGTTCCGCCGATCAGCATGATCGACGCCCTCGCCGCTTCGGGTTCGATGCGCATGTCGGTTCGGTGCTCGGCGACCGACGCTGCCATGGCAAACAAGTCGGCCAGCACCGGCTGGGCGGCTTCCAGCGCGTTGGCGCCGGTGTAGCTCAGACCGACGTGCGCGGCGCGGCCCGCGACCGTGACTTCGACGGTGAAGGCGGCCCGCGCGGCATACCAGATGTCCGGGTGGCTCGGCTCGGCCACGATCGCCCCGACCGCGTCGTCCGGCGTGATCACGCCGAGCTCTTCCAAGCGCTCCGAACCATTGGCGCCGCCGGTCTCCTCATCGGGCACGAAGACGAGGCGCAGCCGGCCAGATCCGCCGGAGTCACGGTGGTCGACGGCCGCAAGCAGCATCGCCACCAGCCCACCCTTCATGTCGCAGGTGCCTCGTCCCATGAGCAGGCCGTCCACCTCCTTCGCCACGAACTGGGCATCGTCGAACACGGGAACGACGTCGTAGTGGCCATGGAGATACATGACCGGCCCGGTGTCTCCGATGGACCCCACAATCACCTGGTGCGGCCCACCGACGGTGGAGCTGTCGTGGGTTTCGTGGGCGATACCGAACGAGTCGAGCGTGGATCGAATCCAGTCCTGGCAGGCAGCCAGGTCGGTGCCCGGAGGGTTCACGGTCGGAAAGCCGACGAACTCCGACGTGAGACGGATCAGCTCGGCCCGGCGATCCGTCATTCGGGCGTCGGTGGGTCGGTGAGGGTCAGCGTGAAGAACCGGCTGAACGGGTTCTCCTCGTAACCGGCGAACGGACCGCAGGCCTCGAAACCGACGCTCTCGTACAGATGGATGGCGGCGGCGAACGCTTCGGTCGAGCCGGTCTCCAGGCTGACGCGTTCGTAGCCCCGCGCCCTCGCCGTGTCGGTGATGTGGGCCAACATCCGGCGGCCCGCACCCTTGCCGAGATGCTCGTCGGCAGTTCGCATGGACTTCAGCTCGCCATGGGTCGCATCGATCTCACGGAGCGCGCCGCATCCCGCCAACGCATCGCCATCCCAGATCGTCCAGAGGGTGACGTCCTCGCGTTGGAACTCGCTCACGTCGAGGAAATGGCACGCGTCCTTCGGCGAGTTCGCCAACATCCCTTCGGCGTGACGTCGAAGCAACGCCTGAATCGCCTCACCGGTCGCGTCGTCCTCGATGATCTCCATCGCCCGAATCCTACGATCTGCGGTCGCCGCACGTTGGCGCGCCGGAGGTGGATCACTAACCTCGACCCCGGAAGGTTGCCAGAGCGGACGAATGGGGCGGCCTCGAAAGCCGTTGTGGCCTCCGGGTCACCGAGGGTTCGAATCCCTCACCTTCCGCCAAAAGTGTCAAGTTCGAACCCCCGTCTGTCTTTCGGCAGCGGGGGTTCTTTGATTCCCAGGCGAGTTGGCCGCAGGGCCGCTCGTAGCCACTGACGTCGATCTCTGGTAGTTCCTCGTGGGCGTCTGTGGGTTTGTCAGCAAGTTTGTCGAGAATGTCGAGATCGCTCTCAGCTCGGAGTCTGGCGATGATGTTTCGGTTGAGGAGTTGTGGCCATGGTTCTCGCAGGTCGACGGCCATGATGCCGTCGTTGCCGAGGTAGATGTTGGAGAAGAACGTATGGGCGAGTTTGCCTTTCAAGCTGTCGGGGGCGGCTTCGTAGGTCGGGTAGAGCTGGCGGGCTTGCCCGATGGCGTTGTGTAGCGCCCGTTCGAATTGTTCCTTTTCGGCCTGGGCTGCGCCCAGGACGCGTTCAAGGCGTTTGCGGTCCTTCGCAATGCGAGTCTGTTCTTCTCGGAGTAGTTCGAGCGAGACGGCTTGTTGGTAGTGGGCTTGGAGCAGGGCGCGTTCTTCGTCGCGGTTCTGCTCAAGTTGGCTGGTCCAGCGCTGGCGTTGCTGGTCGGCGTCGTGGAAGTGTTCGCTGAGATGTGTCTTGACCTCGGCTTCGATGTCGTCGAGGTGTTCGTCTTCGATATCGAGATGAGCGAAGTAGCGGGCGGTGGTTTCTTCGACCTGGAGCACCGGGACGTAGCGCAGGTCGCATGTGCCGGTTTTCTGGCGGTTGATGCAATAGAAGTACGGGTAGTAGCTGCCCCTCTTTCCTCGGGAGAGGGTCAACCCGACACGAGCACCACAGAGCCCGCATCTGAGCAGGCCGCGCAGATAGTGAATGTGGTGCTGTTCCCGCTTGCGGCCGTCCCGGTTGTCGTGGAGCTGATCCTGGACTCTCGCCTACGTCTGGGCGTCAACCAGGACTTCATGGTTTCCGGGGTAGTCGGTGCCATCCACGAAACGATGCCGGGGGCCACCCTCCATCGCCCAGGTTGAATGTGCTGCGGTGAACCGCTGTTGACCGGGCGACTGTTCGCGCCCTACAAGGGCGATTCTGGATTCACATCTGGTCTCGGGATGTGAACCCAGAATCTGAGGGCGTCGTCGAGTTGAGTGCTGGCTAGTAGTCCACCTCGAGAACGTCGAGAAGTACGACATCAACGTTGTTAGCGACGGAGACGACGAACGAGACCTTCCCGATCGTGGATGTGAGGGGCGCTCCGTTGCCGGTTGCACCGATTCCAGATCGTGCGCAGTCGACTACGTCTTCGACGACCGATACGCCTCGGGCGCTGTTGAGGACGAAGTAGTCGTTCGCTGTGTCAACGCAGGAGTGGAGCGGAAGCGACTCTACGATCGTCTCAGCGGCGGCTTGCACTCCGTACATTGCTGCGATCAGATCAGAGTCGTAGTAGTCACTCCATGCTTCGATGTCGTGGAGAAGACGGCAGGGCTCAGCGGCCGCAGGTGTGTTGTAGTTCCCGTTGTCGGGCACAAGCGACATCTCTACGTCGTAGCTGAAGAGCCCTCCGCCACCGCCGCCCAGATCAATACCTGTGAGCTCATAGCGCCCGCCCGAAGCCTCGGAGTGGTTTGGCACTGGATAGAAGTTTGGTGTTGTGTTCGAGCCGGTATAGATGTTGCCTTCGAATTGCTCTGGACTCTGGGTATGGATCGTCAGCTTGACTCCTTGAACGACCACATGAACACCGCTCCAGCCGCTATAGCCGCCGAGATCGAATATCTCGATGCTGGCATCGGACTGGAGGGACCAACCATCGGGCACCCAGACGTAGCCGAAGTACTCTGATACGCCATGAGAAAGCCCATGGCTTGCATCCCAGTCGGTAACGCGGCCGAACAGACCTGACTGCCGTCCCGGCTGGATGATTGGCACGCCTTCCACAAGGTTGGCGCATTGCAGCGCATCCGATTCGGTGATCGAGGTAGCGTCGGCCGGACTCTTGCGCTCGGCGGGTGAACGCCCATGAGCTGAACTGGGTGCCGCG
>JAHDEJ010000067.1 GCA_020628865.1 Acidimicrobiales bacterium | reverse complement strand
GGCCGGACTCTTGCGCTCGGCGGGTGAACGCCCATGAGCTGAACTGGGTGCCGCGATCGCTGTGGATGATCAACCCCGGTGGGTTCCGGTTCTGGATGGCCATCGAGAGCGCATTCGTCACCAGGGCTTCAATCCCGTCGAGCGCTCGACGACGGAACTCGGGTGGGTAGCTCTTGGGCATGGTGACCTTCCTACGGATCAGGCGCGACCAGATTCACACAAACCGAATCCAGAAAATTGGGGAAAGATCACCTTGTTTCGAAACCGGGGGAACTCCAGGGGGGCTTCCTCGGCTTCGGGTTCTGGGCTCACATCTGGTCTCGGACCGCGTGAACCCAGAACCTGAGGGCGCCGGCGAGGTGACAGCAGTGCTGGCGCTTGACCCTTTCTTAGAGCGGGCCGTCGGGGGCTATCGGTCCTTGAGAAGGCTGAGCGTGGACCCTCGTGGCATGAGGAGGAAAATCGCTAGGGTCGCTCCTGCAGCAAGGAGGTGCGTCGTGGCACCCGCCATAAGCCCAAGGCGCAAAATGGTACCGCTCGTGTCCAGGTGTGGATCCCAGACAAACATTGCAGTCGTGCTGGCACTGAAGATGAGCCCAAGCGTCAGCATCGAGACCAGCTCAATCCACTGGACCAGCGTCGAACCTGCTCGGCCGAGCCCGAGAATACGGTAGAGCCCAATCTCGGCGTATCTGAGGCGTAGCAAGATGACTGCGACGCCAACGACGAGCCCGGCGGCTACCTCAGAGGATCTACGGCTCGATCTGCCTTGCACAGCTCGCCATGGGCTCTCGGTGAAGGCGTCCCTTGTAATGATCTCTCGCACGAAGACAGGGTCGTCGACTGACGAGAGCAGTGATCCGCTCGCGTTGATGAGCAACGCGTAGTGCTCGGGTTCGGCCTCGACGTAGCAGTCGGCGGGCACGGCGGCGGAACCTACACCCAGCCAGGGAGTGGGGCTGAGGAGGGCCCGGCCAAGTTCGCTCACACGAACTGCCGATCGCTCGACTTGTACACGAAGTACAGCAGCGGTTGTGTAGAGCGAGTGGCCATCCTCGATAGCGAGCTCATCGGCTGTCGCTCCATTGATCAGTACTTCGGTCTGCGCTCGGACCGGCGACTCGAAGCTCTCGAAGACTAGACTCGGGACATCGCCCTGGTAGGACCAGAGGCGGTAGCTCGTCGCCGGGGAGGCTTGGAGATTGACTATTTCCTGCCGGTTAGACAGCACTCCCGACGCCGATACTCCTGAACTGGTTCGCAGCAGCAGGCATTCGTCCGGCTCAATTCCACCGTCGGACGACAACGCAAAGACGTAGCCGCCTGCGCTCTGAAGTCGATTCTCAGTCGCGAGTGCCTGGTTGAGGTCTGTGACCGTCCAGATCTGAGGAACCAGGAGGACACCGGTAAGCACTGCGGAGAGGAGGACGGTCTGCCAGCCGCGGCTAACAACGTTGCGAAGCGCCTCGCGAACGACCTTCATCGGAGCGGGCCGATGTCTGAGACCATACCCATCGACACGCGAAGAACCCTTGAGCACTTTGCCGCAACTTCTTCATCGTGTGTTGCAACGACAAGGATACGTGAGGCCTCAGATAGCGATTCTGCAATCTCCCGCATGACCCGATCCGTCGTCTCCTGATCGAGCTGCCCTGTCGGCTCGTCCGCCAATATGATCGGCTTCTGGCTGACAAGCGCTCGTGCGATTGAAACCCGCTGTAGTTCGCCACCCGAAAGCGTGTTCGAACGACTGTGAAGACGCGACCCAAGTCCGAGCCGACGAAGCGCAACGATTGCGTCAGACCGCGCGTTCAACCAAGTATTTCCCGCTCCGGCGAAGTACGCGCCAAGAGCCGCATTGTCCAGCGCTGTTCGAGAACCAAGCGCGTTTGTTGTTTGGGTAATCCAACCGCATGATGTCGCAAGTGGGATTGGCCGGCCGTTGCGGCTTGCGGTCACTGAACCACCAGTGACAGACAGAAGTCCACCGAGGACACTAAGTAGCGTCGTTTTGCCTGATCCTGACGGGCCGACCAGAGCAACCGTCTCCCCGGCACAGATATCTAGGTTCAAACGTTCGAAGACGGGAGCGGAGCTCGCCGGGTACTGAAAATGAGCTTCCTTGCACGTCACCCGCATGTCGGGTCGTTCAAGGATGCTTGCGGATTGGAAATGATCTGAGTGCCGACTAGTTCATCGGTCAGGAAGGCGCTCCCGAACTCCCCACCGGATATCTCGACGAGTATCGGGGCGCCGCTGCTGTCGAATACGCACGACCTTCCGTCATCGTCGAAGACAACCGAGGAGGCTGGTACCTTCGTGAACACCGTAGGTTCGCTCCGTCGAATGGTTATCTCGATTCTTTCATCGGTCGGAGTGAGCCCTAGCAGCTCAACCGCACGTGCCATGTCACCGACGAGTTTGGGTCCGTCGAGGCGCAGTTCTTGCACGTCGGACTCTGTTTCAACGATGAGGCTCACACCGTCGAGGCCCCGCGTCACCGACTCATCCTCGAGGTCCGCAGACAGAAGGCTGATCTCTCCTCTGGCGAGGAGCGAGTCTTCACGGGCCCGTGATCCGACGGCATCGGTCTCGACGTGTCCGACTACGAACTCGGAATCCCCCAACCAGATCACTGTGCCGAGATCGAACGAGGTGTCGGCGTTCGCTACGTCGCGACTCTCGTTGAAGGCCTTCACGGCTTGGCCAATCGCCCAGTCGAAACGTTGGTCGATGTCTGTCTCGCCGAGATGGCCGAGCCGAACGAGGAACTCTGAAAGCTGTTCGACGTCAGCTCCGACGCTGTCGAGTGCCAGTGGTCGCCCGAATGGACGTGGCGAGGCGTACCCCAGAACGAGCTCTGGCCCAAGTCGCACGACTGGCGATCCGTCTCGCAACACCTCTCCGGGTTCGGCAAGAACTTCGGTCACTACCCCTTCATGAGTGAAACCGAGTCTGAGCTCGTCCGGGTCCGACCATGTGAGGACGAGCGCAGCGTCTCTCGAATCGAGCTCCGTGTGGGTTGTCGGAGAGATGAGCACCGGAGAGTCGCCGCGCTCAGCGGGAACTATGGAGTCGTCCAGCGACATTCCAACTCTGCCGAGAATAAGTCCAACCGCGAAGATAGCTGCCGCCCCAAGTAGGGCAATCCCGGGCGGAAGCCAACGAGAGATACGCATCTAGCTAGATACTACGTCCATGGTTCCAATGGCTCCAGACACTCGACGGCCTGCGGAATCTCTGACTCGTAGGTTAGTTGCAACGCTTCGTCGACGAGGAAATCTGTAGAGACGTCAATGCCGTAGTCATTCAAGCAACTCGCGACAGCCGGCCGGACCGCGGCGAGTTCCTCTTCACCGGGGGACGGCCGACTCGTCCAGGCGAACTCAACTGCCTCAACATGGTACTCGTAGCATCGGTCGTGTGTCTCGAGATCATTTCTGCTCTCCTCTGGATCGGCCGTGCCACTCGAGAACAAGTACTCGAATTGACCGTAGACGCGATCGTAGGACAGATCGAAGATCGACAGTCCCTCCGATTCGGCGCATTCAATATGTGATAACAGGGCCGCCTCGTACTCTGAGAAGGTCACGATCCCGTCCGAGAGGGCCGCCTCCTGCAGCGCAGAAATATCAGAGGAAAGGGTGCCAGTGGTCTCCTCCGGCTGACCGGGGCCGGCGTCCTCATCCTGGGCTGCGGCGAGAATGTCAGACATCGTCGACTCGTCAGATGACGACTCGACCTGCGGCCCGTCGCCTGCCGATAGCACGGGCGGGGACGAGTCGTCCCCGCCCGTGCAGGCTGCGACAAGGATCACTGCAAGTGCTGTCCATAGGCTAAGAGCACAGGTCAGTCGGCAGTTCATCCAGCGAGCCTAGTAGAGGTACTTCGTCCCGTACGAGCTGTTCTTCCATGCACGGTGGATAGATGTTTCCGCAACGCCCTGATTGAACACGCCGACATAGCCTCCTGAGGTGTGCTTCCAGCTTGACCAGACCAGGCTGCCGTTATGGAAGAACTGCCCACGCACGGAGATCTTGGTGCACGGGTTCGAGGGATTTGTCGTGTACGCGTAGGACGTTGGCTTGTTCGCGTAGGCAGAACAGTCCTGATAGCTGACCCATCCGCTAGACGCTCCGGCTTGACCAATGAGTGTCGTAGCAGTGAACAATACCGCGACAGCTAAGCCGCCCATAAATCGCCTTATCTTGTTCATTTCCGCTCCTTTTGTGGGTTTGCTTCTGCACGCTAGCACAGCAACTCGAATCAAGTAGGGGTTCCCTTGTTCTCATTCATCGCGCTTTCTCCCGCTCAATCGCGGCTATTGCATGACGAATGTGATGCTAGTTGCGACTCAATGCCGTCTGAGATTTCGTGGCCCTGGCGCGGCAACTTGGTGCTGATCGCACTTACTCGTACATCCTCGATGCTTCGACGGACAAGACTTCAACCGCTACAGCTACGTTCGGAACAATCCTGTAAAGTACAACGACCCAACCGGGCACTGTTCTCAGTGGACTCAATGGGAATCTGACGATGGCGGAACATGTGAATTCCAAGGCTCTGACTGGTCGGTCAGAATTGACGTAGTCGATGGCGCGACGGACGCTGGGAGTTGCCGATCCACGGGCAGCGCAGCGCGACTCGGAGTCTGCGAACGTTAGCCACCGTCCATCCTCATCGGAACGCTCGATGCGCTCATCGTCGAGGATGAATCAGGCGAGCTCGCACAGGTCGCAGCAGCAGCAGTCAACCTTGCAGACGGTGCGAATGGTCAGTACGTCGAGTGGGGTAATGGCCGGATCCGCTACTATGTCGAAGGACCGTGGGCTGGTCAGGTGCGATACTTGCCACTGCGGTATGGATCGAGCCATCGCGAGATCCGGCAGGCTTTGCTCGGCGCGTCAGGCTCAATTGCGGAGGGGAGACTTGCACTCGCTCAACGCGGTGGTCGGGCGTTGACGGTGGTAGGCGTAACTATCACATTCGCCGATTCGTATGCCGGCTACGACGCGTCTGATCCATCTGAGCGGATCCTCTTGGCGACGGGACGAACGGCCTTCATCTCTGGTTCAGGCGTTGCGGGAGGATTGATGGTAGGGAAAATCTGTGGCCCGGGCGCACCGATCTGCTCGATCTCCGCTGGAGCTATCGGAGGTCTAGCGGGTGGGCTCGCGGGTGAGTGGGTCTGGGAGAACGCAGACCAGCACTGGCAGACATCTTGACTGGCCCTCGTATAGTGGGACAGTGACAACGATCATTCGTGCCAGAAGTGTACCGGTCGAAGTCAAGGTCTTCCTTCTGTTGCTTATAGTCTTGGTGATCTACGCCGGACGACGCTCGCAGGCAGACGATGTGCCCAGGCTATTCGGCTTAGGCGGCTCGACAGTCTTCTTGCTAACTCTCATCCTGGCTGCCATCCAAGTCTGGTATTGGGGTGTACGTCGTGTTCGAATGCGCAATCGCTTGTTGGTGGCAGATGAATCTACAGTGCGAATCGTTCGGCTAGATCAGCTCGGACGCGAAGTCGCGCACGCTCATCCCTTCACAACCCGGGATGAGGTAGCGGTCTCCGCCACGCCTATCAAACATGGGCCGTGGAACTTTGTCACAGTAAGGCTGCGGATCAACGCCGTGCTTGTCGATGAGGTCTCAGTTCTTCGTTCCGCAATGGATACCGAGTGGGAGGCGAGTCTCACCTCTTGGCGTGCCGGAGACTGAGCGGCGGCTGTAGTACGTGCGGTACGCAGATGACAACGCTGGCAATCGGTACAGCTGAGTTGTCGACTGGCTACGACTTACGCGGGTCTACCCGGCCGCAGGCCTCAAGGACCATGCTCTTCACAGATCGCTGCAGCCCTCGGGACTGGCGCTGTCGGCGACTTGTCGTATCCAAGGAACGTACTCAGAGATCCGTTGCACCAAACCGTAGGTAACAAACATTGATGTGACCTCGTCGTACACGCGCATGCCGTTCTCGTCACGCGTCGTGACCCGTTCGACCACCCGCTCTGTCTGCTGATTGCCAACGTTGACCCCGAGGAGACTGCCGCATCGCAGCTTTTCGAACACTGGACCGCCACTCATGCCTTCTGGAATGAGGTAGTCGACTTCGAGAAGATGCGTTGTCGCTGGGTGATACGAACAGTCAGGATTGTCGCACGGGGTGATCTGTCGCTGGACTGCGCCAGTCATCCAGCGTGGGACTTGGGTCGCTGAAGCTGCGTCGCGGACCGGGTGCTCAAAACGAAATCCGTATGACCCGACGTCGATTCCGACCACGATGGTGCCGTCATCTCCGCTCAGGATGTCAGTCTCCGGCAGAGCGAAGACGAAGCGCTGGTCTTCGTTGTCAGGCTCGTTGTCCGGCTGAGCCAACTTCAGTACTGCGAGGTCGGCATCCTGATGGGCAACGATGGACTCGACCTGTCGACAACCCCAGCTTGCCGGGAAGTGTGACGTAAGACCTTGAAGTAGATGTCCTTCTTGGCTGAGAACTACGTGAGCAGCAGTGAGCGCAAGCCCCGGGTTCTCAACGAGAAAACAGGAGCCCAGGAACTGATCCTCAATGTCGTGGAGGTAGCCAACAGCTGCCAAGGGGTTTCCGCTCACAAACTGCACGCTATCGGTGTGTCGAGTCCTGGCAGTGATGTTCCAACATCGCCCTGCTACCCAACGCCGCCGTCAGGCTCTGGTGCCCACCAGCCCCTACGCCCTGTCCGATTCGAGAAGCAGCAACCATCAACCTACTGAGAATGCTCAGCGAACTAGCGATTTCAAGGGCGACACTTCGCGGCAGTACCCTTTTTCTTACTCGGGTGTTCGAACGTCATCCCAGTAGGACCGCCAATATAGAACATATGTTCGGTCTGACCGAAGTTGAATCGCGCCATTGGGTGCGGTTCTTTGCGTTTGGGATGGTTTGCCGTTTGGCTTGTTTGTGATCTTCTACCTCTGTTGAGAGTGTTCGAATCCCAAACCTTCTTTTCCCCTTCGGTACACCATGAGACAATGAGCCTCTAAGAAGGAGAATGTACCGATACCTAGGCTCACTCATGCTCAGTACTGTGAACTGGAGTTGACCCGGTTTGGTGGACACCTGATCCTTGACGTGAGTCGAGGGGAAG
>JAHDEJ010000066.1 GCA_020628865.1 Acidimicrobiales bacterium | reverse complement strand
AGGACATCACGATCACGATGACGGCTGCCAACAGCGGCGCCGGTGACCTCGTGAACTGGGCGGAGATCTCGGCCGATGACGGCAACGACGTGGATTCGACGCCGAATCTTGATGTCGCGGATGACAATCAGCCAGCGGGTCCGGGCGACCCGACGGATGACGTGATCGACAATTCGGTCGACGGCGCCGGCGACCCGGACGAGGACGACCACGACCCCGCCGGTATCACCGTGGATGCGTACGACCTTGCGCTCACCAAGGTCTACACGTCGGACACCTTTGCGTCGCCGACGGACGGCGTTGTGCAGAACGGCGCCGACGTGACGTTCACGATCACCGTGACGAATCAGGGCACGCTCGATGCCACAACGTTCACGGTGACGGACCATCTGCCGGCCGGGTTCGTGTTGAACGACGGTGCGTGGGGCGACAATGCCGACGGCACCGCCTCTCGCACGGCTGGGCCGCTTCTGGCCGGCGACTCGGTCGACCTCACCATCACCATGACCGCCTCCGGAGCCGCCGACGGCGGGTACGTGAATTGGGCGGAGATCTCGGCCGATGACGGCAACGATGTGGATTCGACGCCGAATCTGGATGTCGGGGATGACAACCAGCCGGCTGGTCCCGGTGAACCGACCGATGACGTGATCGACAATTCGGTCGACGGCGCCGGTGACCCGGATGAGGACGATCACGACCCGGCCCCGGTGACCGTGGCCAGCTACGACCTTGCGCTCACCAAGGTCTACACATCCGACACCTCCGGAGCTCCCACCGACGGCGTCATCGACGACGGTGCCGACGTGACGTTCACGATCACGGTGACCAACCAGGGCACGTTGGATGCCACGAGCTTCACGGTGACGGATCATCTTCCGGTCGGGTTCGTGTTGAACGATGGTGCGTGGGGCGACAATGCCGACGGCACCGCATCTCGCACCGCCGGGCCGCTGCTCGCCGGCGACTCGGTCGATCTCCCGATCACGATGACCGCGGCCGCGGCTGCATCCGGCGATCACGTGAACTGGGCGGAGATCTCCGGCGACGACGGTGACGACATCGACTCGTCGCCGAATCTTGATGTCGGGGATGACAATCAGCCGGCTGGTCCGGGGGATCCGACGGATGACGTGACTGACAATTCGGTCGACGGCGCCGGTGACCCGGATGAGGACGATCACGATCCCGCCGGTGTCACGCTGTCGAACTACGACCTCGCGTTGACCAAGGTCTACACCTCGGACACCTTCGGCGCTCCCGCTGATGGCGTCGTGCAGGCCGGCGCCGATGCGACGTTCACGATCACGGTGACGAACCAGGGCGACATCGACGCGACGACCTTCACGGTCACGGATCATCTGCCGGCCGGGTTCGTGCTGAACGACGGCGCCTGGGGCGACAATGCCGACGGCACGGCGAGCCGTACGGCTGGTCCGCTGGCGGCCGGCGACTCGGTCGACCTGACGATCACCCTCACGGCGGACAGCGCAACCGATGGTGCCCACGTGAACTGGGCCGAGATCTCCGCCGATGACGGCGACGATCGAGACTCGACGCCGAACCTGAACATTGGTGATGACAATCAGCCGGCAGCGCCGGGGGATCCGACGGATGACGTGACCGACAACTCGGTGGACGCTTCCGGCGATCCGGATGAGGACGACCACGACCCAGCTGGCATCACGGTCCTCTCCTACGACCTCGCGCTGACGAAGGTCTACACCTCGGACACCTACGGTCTGCCGGCCGACGGGCTGGTGCAGCCGGGCTTCGACGTGACGTTCACGATCACGGTCGAGAACCAGGGCTCCTTCGATGCCTCCACGTTCACGGTGACAGACCACCTGCCCGCCGGGTTCGTGCTGAACGACGGTGCCTGGGGCGACAATGCCGATGGAACCGCCAGCCGCACGGCCGGGCCGCTCCTGGCCGGCGACTCGATCGACCTTCCGATCACGCTCACCGTCGATCCCGCCACCGCGGTCGCCGGCGACCTCGTGAATTGGGCGGAGATCTCCGCCGACGACGGCGATGATGTGGATTCGTCGCCGAATCTTGATGTCGGGGATGACAATCAGCCGGCTGGTCCGGGGGATCCGACGGATGACGTGACTGACAATTCGGTCGACGGCGCCGGTGACCCGGATGAGGACGATCACGACCCGGCCGGCATCTCGGTGCAGATCTACGACCTTGCGCTCACCAAGGCCTACACCTCCGACACGTTCGCGAACCCGACCGATGGCGCCATCGCGACAGGTGCAGACGTCACGTTCACGATCACGGTCACCAACCAGGGCAGCCTCGACGCCACGACCTTCACGGTCACGGATCATCTGCCGGCCGGGTTCGTGCTGAACGACGGTGCCTGGGGCGACAATGCCGACGGCACGGCATCTCGCACCGCAGGTCCGCTCCTCGCGGGCGATTCGATGGATCTGACCATCACCATGACCGCCACCACGGCACCAGCCGGTGACCACGTGAACTGGGCCGAGATCTCGGCCGACGACGGCGACGATGCCGACTCGACGCCGAACCTGGATGTCGGTGATGACAATCAGCCCGCAGCGCCGGGTGATCCGACGGATGACGTGACCGACAATTCGGCCGACGCCGCCGGCGATCCGGATGAGGACGACCACGATCCCGCCGGTGTCACCCTGTCGAACTACGACCTTGCACTCACCAAGGTGCTCGCCTCCGAGACGTTCGGCGACCCGAACGACGGCGTTGTGCAGAACGGCGCCGACGCCACCTTCATCATCACAGTGACGAACCAGGGCACCGCGACGGCGAACACCTTCACGGTGACCGACCACCTGCCCGCCGGGTTCGTGCTGAACGATGGCGACTGGAACGACAACGCCGACGGCACCGCCTCCCGCATCGCCGGGCCGCTTGCTCCCGGTGAGTCGATCGACCTGCCGATCACCTTGACCGCAGACAGCGCGGCCGATGGCGCCCACGTGAACTGGGCGGAGATCTCGGCCGACGACGGTGACGACGTGGACTCGTCGCCGAATCTGGATGTCGGGGATGACAATCAGCCGGCAGCGCCCGGTGATCCGACGGATGACGTGACCGACAATTCGGTCGACGCTGCCGGTGACCCGGATGAGGACGACCACGACCCTGCCGGTCTCACCGTCGTCTCCTACGACCTCGCGCTGACCAAGGTGTACACCTCCGACACGTTCGGAGCCCCGACCGACGGGATCGTGCAGGAGGGTTTCACCACCCGATTCACGATCACGGTCACCAACCAGGGCAGCCTCCGGGCCGACTCGTTCACCGTGACCGACCACATTCCCGCAGGCTTCGTGCTCAGCGATTTCGGCTGGACCTCGATCACACCTTCGACCGCACGACGCACCCTGGGTCCGCTGGATCCGGGTGAGTCTGTCGACGTGACCATCGACCTGTTCGCACTCGCCGGCACACCGGTCGGGGAACACGTGAACTGGGCCGAGATCTCGGCCGACGACGGTGATGACGTGGATTCGTCGCCGAACCTGGATGTCGGGGATGACAATCAGCCGGCTGGTCCGGGTGATCCGACGGATGACGTGATCGACAATTCGGTCGACGCGGCCGGCGACCCGGATGAGGACGATCACGACCCGGCCGGCGTCGAAGTCGGCATCTTCGACCTCGCCCTCACCAAGGCGTACACCTCCGACACGTTCACGACGGCGACCGACGGTGTCATCGCCACGGGTTCCGACGTGACCTTTACGATCACGGTGACGAACCAAGGCACGATCGATGCCACCACGTTCACGGTGATGGACCATCTCCCGGCCGGGTTCTCCCTGAACGACGGTGCGTGGAGCGACAACGGTGATGGGACCGCCAGCCGAACCGCGGGCCCACTGCTCGCCGGTGACTCCACAGACCTGACGATCACGCTCACCGCCGCCACCGCAGGCGGAGGCGACCACGTCAACTGGGCCGAGATCTCCGACGATGGCATTGCGACGGACATCGATTCGACCCCGAACATCAGCGCGACGGACGACAACCAGCCGACTGGGCCGGGGGCT
The DNA here is from genome assembly GCA_020628865.1 of Acidimicrobiales bacterium. Classification (GTDB taxonomy): domain Bacteria; phylum Actinomycetota; class Acidimicrobiia; order Acidimicrobiales; family SHLQ01; genus SHLQ01. Next base: position 3,120 of record JAHDEJ010000066.1, on the reverse strand, counting down.
CCGACGGACGGCGTGACCGACAACTCGGTCGACGCTGCCGGCGATCCCGATGAGGACGACCACGACCCCGCGGGAGTGCGCGTCTCGAACTACGACCTTGCGTTGGTGAAGACCTACCTCTCGGACGATTTCGAGAACACCAACGACGGCATCATCCAGAACGGGTCCGACGTGACCTTCCGCATCACCGTCATGAACCAGGGCGACACGGATGCCACGACGGCGACGATCACCGACCACATTCCGGCCGGGTTCTCCCTGAACGACGGTGCGTGGAACGACAACGGCGATGGAACCGCGTGGATCGATGTCGGGCCGATCGCCGTCGGTCGAACGGCGGTTGCCGACATCACCCTGACCGCCGACAACGCGGTCGACGGTCTCGCGGGCAACTGGGCCGAGATCTCGGCCGACGACGGCGACGACATCGACTCGTCGCCGAACCTGAACGTCGGCGACGACAACCAGCCGACCGGACCGGGAGCACCGACCGATGACGCGACCGACAATTCGGTCGATGCGGCCGGCGACCCGGACGAGGACGACCACGACCCCGCGGGCGTCACGGTCGTGTCCTACGACCTGGCGCTCACGAAGGCCTACACATCGGACACCTTCGACCTGCCGGCCGACGGGCTGGTGCAGCCGGGCTTCGACGTGACGTTCACGATCACGGTCGAGAACCAGGGCACCAAGGACGCCAACGTCTTCCAGATCACGGACCACCTGCCCGCCGGCTTCGAGCTGAACGACGGCGCATGGACCGACAACGGTGATGGCACTGCGTGGATCCAGCCGGCACCGCTCGGCGCCGGCAGTTCCATCGACGTGCCGATCACCCTGCGAGTCGTTGCTCCCGCTGTCGGCGAGCACGTCAACTGGGCGGAGATCTCCGTCGACGACGGCGATGACGTGGATTCGTCACCGAATTTGGATGTCGGGGATGACAATCAGCCGGCTGGTCCGGGTGATCCGACGGATGACGTGACCGACAATTCGGTCGATGCGGCCGGTGACCCGGACGAGGACGATCACGATCCCGCCGGGGTCGAGGTGCAGGTCTACGACCTCGCACTCATCAAGACCTACACCTCGGACGACTTTGTGAACCCGACCGACGGCATCATCGCCACCGGTTCGGACGTGACCTTCACGATCACGGTGTTCAACCAGGGCAGCGTGGACGCGGCGTCGATCACGGTGACCGACCATCTCCCAACGGGCTTCGTGCTCAACGACGGCGCCTGGAACGACAACCTCAACGGCACTGCGAGCCGCACGATCGGTGCCCTCGCCGCCGGTGACTCGGTCGATCTCACCATCACGCTCACCGCGGCCACCGCCGGAGCCGGAAACCACGTGAACTGGGCCGAGATCTCCGCCGACGACGGCGAGGACTACGACTCCCTCACCAACATCGATGTCACCGACGACGCCCAGCCGGCGTTCCCCGGCGACACGACCGATGACGTCACCGACAACCGCATCAACTCCGACGGCGAGCCCGACGAGGATGACCACGACCCGGCCGGCGTGCAGATCGAGAACTACGACCTCGCGCTGACGAAGGTCTACACCTCGGACACCTTCGGCGACACGAGCGATGCGGTGATCGAGGACGGCGACGACGCCACCTTCACCATCACCGTGTTCAACCAGGGGACCGAGGACGCCTCGAGCTTCGAGGTGACCGACCGTATCCCGACCGGATTCGTGCTCAACGACGGCAACTGGACCGACAACGGCGATGGCACCGCCTCGCGCAGCGGTGGGCCGCTGGTTGCCGGAGACTCGGTCGATCTGACGATCACGATGACCGCCGTGGGCGTACCCGACGGAACCCACGTCAACGTCGCCGAGATCACCTCGGACGATGGCGATGATGTGGATTCGACGCCGGACGATGACGACGACACGCAGGACGATCAGGACGACGCAGAACTCACCGTGGCGTCCTACGATCTCGCACTCGCCAAGGTGTACACGTCCGACACGTACGGCGATGCCGGGGACGCCATCGTCGAACCCGGTGCGAACGTCACGTGGACGATCACCGTGACGAACGAAGGCACGCTCGACGCCGCCAGCTTCGACGTGACCGACCGTCTGCCGTCCGGTTTCGCGCTGGACGATCCGACGTGGACCGACAACGGCGATGGCACGGCAACCCGCACGGCCGGGCCGCTCCTGGCCGGCGATTCGCTCGACCTGACCATCGTGACCCGCGTCGACACGACGAACCCGGGCACGTTCGTGAACGTCGCCGAGATCACCTCGGACGATGGCGACGATGTGGATTCGACGCCGGACGATGACGACGACACGCAGGACGACCAGGACGACGATCAGGTGACCGTCGAGGTCTACGACCTCGCCCTCACCAAGTTCCTGGTTTCCGACACCCACGGCAACCCGACCGACGGCGTGATCCAGCCCGGATCCGACGTCACGTTCGGCATGTCGATCCTCAACCAGGGCACCGTTGACGCCACGACGATCACGGTGACCGATCATCTGCCGGCCGGCTTTGCGCTGAACGACGGTGCCTGGGACGACAATCTGGACGGCACGGCGTCGCTGGTGACCGGACCGGTCCTGGCCGGCCGTGCGATCGAGCTTCGCATCACCCTCACCTACGTCGGAACCGCCTCGGGTGACTTCGTCAACTGGGCCGAGATCAGCGCCGACGACGGCAACGACATCGACTCCGGTCCCGACCTGCTCGTCGGCAACGACAACCAGCCCGCCGGGCCCGGAGCGTCGACCGATGGTGAGGTGGACAACAGCCCCGACCCCGCCGGTGACCCCGACGAGGACGATCACGATCCTGCCGGCGTGACCGTCGAGGTCCACGACCTCGCCCTCACCAAGCGGTACGTGAGCGACACCTTCGGGCTTCCCGACGACGGCGTCGTGCAGAACGGTTCGCAGGTCACCTTCGAGATTGAGGTGACGAACCAGGGCACGGTCGATGCCGGCACCTTCACCGTGACCGACCACATCCCTGCCGGCTTCGTGCTCGACGATGGCGCCTGGGATGACAACCTCGACGGCACGGCGTCGATCGACATCGCCTCGCTGGCTGCAGGGGAGACCGTCGCCCAGACGATCACCCTTCGT
>JAHDEJ010000041.1 GCA_020628865.1 Acidimicrobiales bacterium | reverse complement strand
CTTCATGGCCATTCACTTCTGGAGAGTCCGCAAGGACGGCGGCATCTCCGGACCGCTCTAAGGAAAGGGACCCACAGACATGACTGAAATCCCTGAACATCTTCGTAAGCGGGCCGAGGAGGCTCGTGCGAAAGCGGCCTCCAAGGACGAGGCTCCGGCCGCGGCCGAGGCGGCCAGCGACGCTCCGCAGAGCGAAGCCGCTTCGAAGATCCCTGCGCATCTGCTCGAGCGGTCCAAGGCCGCAAAGAGCAAGGCCGACGGCGGCGGTGCCGTCGAGGCCGCAGGAACTGCAGCGCCAGCCGCTGCCGGTGCGGCGACCGCCGTTGCCGCTGCGCCGGCCGCACCCGTGGCCACTGGCCCCGGCGGCCACACCCAGCGTCTGCTCACGGTCGTGAAGTCCGGTTCGATCCAGGACGTCAAGGCCGTACCCCAGGACAAGGTCCACACGTGGCCGCACCTGCTCGTCGTCGAGTTCGTGTGCGCACTGTTCGTGCTGGCCTTCATCCTCATCTTCTCGGTGTTCGTGAACGCCCCGCTCCTCGAGCTGGCCAACTTCAACGAGACGCCGAACCCGTCCAAGGCCCCGTGGTACTTCCTCGGTCTGCAGGAACTCCTCACGATGTTCCACCCGATGGTGGCCGGCGTGACGATTCCCGGAATGGGCATGTTCCTGCTGATCCTGGCTCCTTACATCGACAAGAACCCTTCGATGAAGCCGGAAGATCGCAAGTTCGCCATTTCGTTGCAGACAGTGCACCTCATGTATTGGGCTGTGCTCGTCATGATCGGCTCCTTCTTCCGGGGCCCGGGCTTCAACTTCATCATGCCGTGGTCTGACGGCCTGTTCTTCGAGTTCTAAGGAGCGTTCACGTGGTACTTGCACTCGCAATCATCGGCATCGTCATCCTCGCTGCCATCGCACTCTTTGCTGCCTCCCGTCGCAGCGATGCCAACTCCGCCATCTCGGCCGAGACCCGCAAGCGGGATCAGTCCCGTGTCGCCGCCGGCGCCATCGGGGTCGAAGAGGAAGTCACCGGCCGCGAGGTCGAGAAGGCTGCAGCGCTCGAGCGCCGTCAGGGCGACCTCGTCGCCTTCGACGAGTCGGAAATCGAGCCCTGGGTCGCCCCCGATCCCGAGGCCATCGGCGTCGCTCGTCGCCAGTTCCTCAACCGGTCGATCATCGGCATGTTCGGATTCGCCCTCAGTGGTTTCGGAGCGGCGGTCATCGCCCAGCTCTGGCCGGGCGCGTCCGAGGGCTTCGGCTCGGCCATCAACGTCGGCGAGGTCGGCGACGTCCGGGCACAGATCACCGCCGCCAACGGCTTCCTCTACCGCCCCGAAGGTCGCATGTGGGTCACCGAGTACCCGTCCGGCGCCCTCGAGAAGGCTGCGGTCGAGTACGGCGACACCGCCGCATGGCCCGGCATCGAGGCCGGCTTCATGGCGCTGTTCCAGAAGTGCCCGCACCTCGGTTGCCGCGTGCCCGAGTGTGGCAGTTCCCAGTTCTTCGAGTGCCCGTGTCACGGCTCGTTCTACAACCAGGTGGGCGAGAAGCGTGGCGGACCGGCTCCCCGCGGCATGGACTTCTTCGCCATGTCGATCTCGAACGGAAATCTCGTCGTCGACACCGGCAACATCATCGGTGGCCAGTCGATCGGCGTGAACACGACCGGCCAGGAGCGTGAAGGCCCCAGCTGCCTCGGCGCTTCCTCGCACTGACCCGAAACTGCTGACGATCAAAAGATCGTCCCACGACCAAAGTTCCCCTAGATTCAGAGACCGTGATGATCCTTGCCCAGAGTGCAACGCGAAACATTGGCGTTGTCATCCTTGCCGTCGTCATAATCGGCTTCCTCGTCTACCTCTTCTTCAACCTGTTGGAGACCCGAGGCGAGGGCGGCGCCGAAATCGAGCTTGCCGCCAACCGGAAGCCGTACCATTCCGACGACATTCTCGAGACCACCAAGTTGGACCAGAGCCTCCTGTCGGGGCTGTTCCTCCTGTCGGTGATCGGCCTTGCGTTGCCCCTCTACTGGCTGGGTGAACCCGGCCGCCAGGAAGGGCTCGTCGAAAACACCCTGCACCTCTGGACCGAGGACGGCGCGGAAGCCTTCGAAGAGAGCTGCTCGTCGTGTCACGGCGGCGGTGGCGCCGGCGGTATCGCCTCGTTCGCCATCACCGAGCAGGGCACCGGTGCCTTCGTCGCATCCGTCGACTGGGTGGCGCCGTCGCTCACCTCCCTCCTCACCCGCTTCACCGAGGACGAGGTCATCCACACGCTGAACTTCGGCCGCAACGGCGTCATGCCGGCGTGGGGCGCTCCCGGCGGCGGTCCGCTCACTGCGCAGCAGCTCGACGTCATCGTGGTCTACCTCCGGTCCGTCCAGAAGGACGCCGACGCCGTCCAGGTCGCCGTGACCGACGGTCTCATCGCCGAGGCCCGCGAAGAATGGGTCCTGCGAGACCCCGATCTCTCCGCTCGCTTCCTCGACGCCAAGCAGAACCTGGCCCGAGCCCAGCAGACCGGCGTGAGCAGCATCATCGAAGAGGCGCAGGGCGAACTCTCCAACTTCCAGCGCGAAGTCGGCGAGACATTCCCGAACGAGCAGATGGCCGCCTGGCTCGACGAGATCTCCGATCCGAGCCACGAGGAATACCTCACTTACGGCAAGCTCCTCTTCATCAACCGGGCCGACTCCGGTGCGTACAGCTGCGCCCGTTGCCACACGGCAGGTTGGTCCTACGACGGCGCCTTCGATCTTGACATCGCCGGCAACCCGGTCACCACCGTGACCGACGCCGATGGCGCAACCGTGCCCGGATACCTCCAGGGCGGCGGCTGGTTCGGTCCCAACCTGACCAACGGTGCGGAGGTCACGCAGTTCCCGAACGTGGACAGCCACATCGACTTCATCCGGAAGGGTTCAGCGGACGGCATTCGCTACGGCGTCGCCGGTCAGGGCTCCGGCCAGATGCCCGGCTTCAGCAACCGACTCGACGATGACCTCGTCGAAATCGACGAATTCGGAGTCGAAGTGTCCAAGAACTGGCCAGCGTCGCTGACCGAAGAGCAGATCGCCGCTGTCGTGGCCTACGCGAGGAGCCTGTAAGCATGTTGTCGACACTCGCAGCGATCGGGTTCGATCCCGAAATCCGCGGCATCCTCGTTGTCGCCACCGGAGCCATCGTCCTCTTCGGATCGATCTGGCTGATCCTGGCCACCAACTCCGGCGTTCGCCTCGCCTCGCTCATCGCCCTCGCCGGCTTCTTCGGCTGGATGGTGATCATGGGCGGCTTCTGGTGGATCCGAGGCATCGGCTACGTCGGTGAGTCCGTCAGCTGGCACATCCTCGACTTCAACCGAGGGGCGATATCGGAATCCTCGGTCGACGTGGCGCAGGATCTTCCCGATCCCGAACTTCTGCAGGGGCAGGGCTTCCTGATCGCTGCCGAAGGCGTCGCCGCCGGTGAAGAGGCCATGGCCGAGTTCACCGCCGAGATCGACAAGGAAAGCGAAGAGTTCGAAGGCGTCGATCCCGCCGTCGTCGAAGCCGCCTGGCTCCGCCAGCAGCAGCGCAACGAGTCAACGACCCTCTCACAGGTCTTCTCCGTCGCTCCCGACTTCGTCGAGGGCGCATTCGAAGACGGCCGACTCCCCAACCTCAACGGTTGGGAGATCATGAACACCGCCGACGCCGGTGAAGCACAGTCCGCCGCGAGCGCCGCCATCCTCGAACAGGACGGCTTCAGCTTCGAGGCGTCGACCGAGTTCAAGTTCCTCGACGCATTCCGCATCGGTGGAAAGCCGCGCCTCGACCGAGACATCGACCTCGCCTGCACGTTCTGCACCGACAACCTGCGACGTGGCTGGCACTGGATCGCCAACTCGGCCCGCATCAAGAACCCGCCCGAGTATGCCGTCGTCCAGCTCCGGGCCCTTGACGAAGCGGCCCTCATCGTCGAAGAGGGCCAGGCGCCGCCGTTCCCGGCCGTCGACGAAGAGGCTCCCATCATCTCCGTCGTCATGATCCGTGACCTCGGCAACCTCCGGTTCCCGCCGGCCATGGTGACCCTCGGCTCGCTCCTCATCTTCCTTGCGCTGTGCTACATGCTGCACCTGCGTGACCTCGAGACGATGAAGCGAGTTCGGGAGTTCGAGGAAGCGAACTGACGTGCAGTACCTCCCGGTTGTCGGCCTCCTGATCCTCGGCATCCTCTTCGCAGCGATCAGCTTCGTGGCCTCACGGATGCTTGCGCCGAACCGGCCCAACGACAAGAAGAACTCGGCCTACGAGTGCGGCATCGAGCCCGCGAAGGAGACCCCGGAACGCTTTCCCGTCCGGTTCTTCCTCATCGCGATGATCTTCATCGTCTTCGACATCGAGCTCATCTTTTTCTACCCGTGGGCAGTCGCTCACCGGGAGCTCGGCGCATTCGGCCTCTGGGCGATCGTCATCTTCGCCGCCGCCGTGTTCGAGTCGTTCGTGTATCTGATCGGCAACGGCGCCCTCGAGTGGGGCCCCGTTCACCAGGCTCGCAAGCTGAAGGCCGCCGTCTCGGCGGAACGCACGACCTCCTCGACGATTCGTCGAGTGGGCAGCGATGGCCGCATGGACGGAGAGGCAGCCTGACATGGGTCTGTTCAAGGACGAAGACACCGGCCGCACGGTGCTCGACGACGGCATCGCCGGCATCGAACACAACTTTCTGACGGCCCGAGTCGAAGACCTCGTCAACTGGTCCCGGGCCCGCAGCCTGTGGCCGGCCACGTTCGGTCTTGCGTGCTGCGCCATCGAGATGATGGCCACCGGTGCCGGTCACTACGACATGGCCCGATACGGCATGGAGGTCTTCCGCGCCTCGCCGCGTCAGGCCGATCTCATGATCGTCGCCGGGCGTGTCTCGCAGAAGATGGCGCCCGTGCTGCGCACCATCTACGACCAGATGATGGAACCCAAGTGGGTCATCTCCATGGGCGTGTGCGCCTCCAGCGGCGGCATGTTCAACAACTACGCGATCGTGCAGGGTGTCGACCAGGTGGTTCCGGTCGACGTCTACGCACCGGGTTGTCCCCCCGGACCCGAAACGCTGCTCCACGCAATCTTCACCCTTCACGACTCGATCGAGAACGGTGAACTGCTTCGCCGTCGGGCCGAGAACGGTGGCGGCGCCGGAATCGAAGTTGCGCAACGGGACGGCCAGACGGCCGTGGCCATCGGGTAGGGGACACCATGTCGGACACCGAAACTCCGGAAGAGGAGCCTGTCGAGGCAGCCTCCCCTGTCGAAGAACTCCTCCACGACGCACCGGTCACCACCTCGTTTGGTCAGACCGTGCTGCACACCGATGTCGAGGGTTACGCCGATCTGCTCGCACGGCTGCACGCCGCGGGCTTTGCCCAGGTCATCGACCTGTGTGGCGTGGACTACCTCGGCACCGACCGAACCGATCTTCCCGCCAGCATCCAGCCGGAACGCTTCGAAATCGTGGTCAACCTGATCAACCACGCGGAACGCAGCCGGATTCGCGTGCGGGCGCAGGTGGCCGACGATGTCGACGTTCCGTCGCTCTTCGACCTCTACCCCGGCACCGAAGCAATGGAACGCGAAGCCTTCGACATGTTCGGCATCGCGTTCATCGACCACCCCGACATGAGCCGGATCCTCATGCCCGAAACCTGGAACGGGTACCCCCTGCGCAAGGACTACGACATCGGTCGTATCCCGGTGCAGTTCAAGGGTGCCCCCGGACAGCGGTGACCCCATGACGATTGCAGAAGACGCCCCGACCACCGACGCCCCCGACACCGGCTTCGTCGGCGACGCCAGCCGGGTGATGTCGCGGGACAACGCCGTGCTGCGTCTCTCCGAAGCGGAGGCCGGCGCCCTCTCGCTCGACCCCGAGGACGAGCTCGGCGAGTCGAAGATGATCATCAACATGGGTCCGTCGCATCCGTCGACCCACGGCGTGCTTCGCCTCATGCTCGAGATGGAAGGCGAGACCGTGCTGCGGTCCAAGCCCATCATCGGTTACCTCCACACCGGCATGGAAAAGACGGGCGAGCAGCTCACCTACCTCCAGGGCTGCACCAACGTGACCCGCATGGACTACGCCTCGCCGTTGTTCACCGAACTCGCTTTCTCGCTTGCGGTCGAGAACCTGCTCGAGATGGAGATCCCGGAGCGGGCCACCTGGATCCGCATGATGATGACCGAGCTGAACCGCATGGCCTCGCACCTGCTGTTCATGGCCACCAACGGCATGGACCTCGGCGCCGTCTCGATGATGATCTACGGCTGGCGCGAGCGCGAGCCACTGCTTCGCTTCTTCGAGAAGGTCACCGGCCTTCGCATGAACCACAACTACATCCGTCCCGGTGGCGTTGCCGCCGACCTCCCCGACGGATGGCAGGAAGACCTCATCGAGTACCTCGACGCCGTCGAGCCCCGGCTCGAGGAATACGACATCCTGATGACCGGTCAGCCGATCTGGCGTGAGCGGCTGCAGGGCGTCGGCGTGATCAACGAGGCCGAGTGCCTTGCCCTCGGCGCGACCGGTCCGATCCTGCGCTCCGCCGGCAGCAGCTGGGACCTTCGCCGGGACATGCCCTACCTGGCCTATGACGAGGTCGACTTCGACGTCATCGTCGGCAGCTACGGCGACAGCTTCGATCGCTACGCCATTCGTCTCAACGAGATCCGCGAGTCCATGCGCATCGTTCGCCAGTGCATCGAGAAGATGCCATCGGGCGACTACCGGGCGCAGAACAAGAAGGTCACGCCACCGCCGCGGGCCCGCATCGACGAATCGATGGAAGCACTCATCCATCACTTCAAGATCTTCACCGAGGGCTTCAAGGTCCCGGTCGGCGAGTCCTATGCCGCCGTCGAGAGCCCCCGCGGCGAGCTCGGCGTGTACATCGTTTCCGACGGCAGCTCGACGCCGGTCCGCATGCATGTGCGGGCACCGAGTTTCGTCAACCTGCAGACGCTGCCCCACCTGATGGAGAACGGCCTGCTCGCCGATGCCGTCGCCGTGATCTCCAGCGTCGATCCGATCATGGGAGAGGTGGACCGCTAGTGAGTCGTCTCACCGAAGCAAACGTCAAAATCGCGCACGAGATCATCGCCCGCTACCCGCGGCCGAAGTCTGCACTCATCCCGCTGCTGCACCTTGCACAGGAGCAGGACGGCTGGGTGTCCGACGAAGCGATGGCGCACCTGGCAGAACTCGTCGGTGTCACCCCGGCAGAGGTGCGTGGCACTTGCACGTTCTACGAGATGTTCAAGCTGCACCCGGTCGGCACCTACATGGTGAACGTTTGCACGAACATCGCCTGCCAGCTGCTCGGTGGCGAGGAGCTCCTACACCACGCCGAGAAGACACTCGGCATCCGGCCCGGCGGCACCACCAGCGACGGCATGTTCACGTTGGAAGACGTCGAGTGCATCGCTGCCTGCACCGAGGCGCCCTGCATGCAGGTCAACTACCGCTATGGCGTCCGGCTCAGCACCGACGATTTCGATGAGATCATCGACGATCTCCGCGCCGGCCGCACCCCGGACAAGCTCATCACCGCCAACCCCGGCGACCAGATTCCCTCCCATGGAACGCTCGGCCTCACCCGCCAGCACCTCGACCCGGACAAGGCAGCCGGTATCGTGCCGCCGGAGCAGGTCACGGAGAACCCGGTGTGGCTCACGACGACGAAGGGCGACAGCTGATGGCAACTGGCGAATACGTCCCGCACGCTCCCGGCTATGTCGACAGCCCCGGCACCAAGGTCGTGTCGAGTCGCTTCGGCTACGAGGACAGCTACACGCTGGACCGTTACCTGGCGACGGGCGGCTACGAAGGGCTCAAGAAGGCCCTTGCGAACGGCCCGGAAGAGTGCCACGGCATCGTCCGTGAAGGCACGCTGCTCGGTCGCGGCGGCGCCGGTTTCCCGGCCGGCATCAAGTGGGGCTTCTGCCCGCCCGAGGTCTGGCCGCGCTACCTCGTCGTCAACGGCGACGAGTCCGAGCCCGGCACCTACAAGGATCGCCTCCTCATGGAGCTCGATCCCCATCAGCTCATCGAGGGCTGCCTCATCGCCTGCTACGCGATCGGCCTCTCGCAGTGCTTCCTCTACGTCCGCGGCGAGATGGCGATCGCCCAGCAGCGCCTCGCCGACGCCCTCAACGAGGCCTACGAAGCCGGCTACGTCGGCAAGAACATCCTCGGCACGGACTTTTCGGTCGACATCGTCCTGCACTGGGGTGCCGGTGCGTACATCGTCGGCGAAGAGACCGCGCTCATCGAGAGCCTCGAAGGCAACCGCGGCATGCCGCGTCTGAAGCCGCCGTTCTTCCCGGCCGCCGTCGGCCTCTACGGCCAGCCGACGATCGTGAACAACGTCGAGACCCTCGCCAACCTGCCGTGGATGCTCGAACACGGTGCCGAGGCGTACAAGGAACTCGGCAGCGAGACCTCTCCGGGTACCCGCATGTTCGCGGTGTCCGGCCACGTGAAGCGCCCCGGCGTCTACGAGGTCGAGCAGGGTGTCACCACGTACGAAGATCTCATCTACGGCGACGACTACTGCCAGGGCATGCGCGACGGCCACGAGCTCAAGATGTTCATCCCCGGCGGCGGCTCCGCCCCGTGGCTGTTCCCCGAGCACGTCTCGCTTCCGCTCGAGGCCCGTCCGGTCGGTGCGGCCGGCACGATGCTCGGTTCCGGTGCGATCGTCATCATGGACGACTCGACCGATGCGGTGAAGGCCTGCCTGCGGGTCGTGCGCTTCTTTGCCCGCGAATCCTGTGGCAAGTGTGCGCCGTGCCGCGAAGGCACCAGCTGGGAAGAGAAGATCCTCCAGCGCATCCTCGACGGCAACGGCCGGCCCGAGGACCTCGATCTGCTGCTCGACGTCGCCGACAACATCTCGCCCGGGCCGTACCCGGTGGCCTCGTTCGAAGCCGAAGGGCTCGACGCGGTGCCCTTCCCGCCCCGCCAGACCACGATCTGCCCGCTCGGCCCGTCGTCGGTCGCGCCGATCACGTCTGCCATCCGCCGCTTCCGCCACGAGTTCGAAGCCAAGATCGGTACCCCAGTTGAGGTGACCGCATGACCGCCACGGAACCCCAGGCTGACGAAGTCACCGACGGCGTGCCCGTCACGATCGACGGTGTCGAGATCATGGCGAAGAAGGGCGAGCTGCTCATCGCGGCCGCCGAGCGCCATGGCGTCTACATCCCGCGCTTCTGCTACCACCCGCGCATGAAGCCGGTGGGCATGTGCCGCATGTGCCTCGTCGAGGTCGACACCGGCCGTGGGCCCGGCCTCCAGCCGAGCTGCATGCTCCCCGTCAGCGACGGCATGGTCGTCCAAACCGAGTCCGACGTTGCCAAGAAGGCCCAGGACGGCGTCCTCGAGTTCCTGCTCATCAATCATCCGCTCGACTGCCCGGTCTGCGACAAGGGCGGCGAGTGCCCCCTCCAGGACCAGACCGTTGCGTACGGCCCCGGCGAAAGCCGGTTCGTCGAAGAGAAGCGCCACTTCGAAAAGCCCATCCCGATCTCCGACATCGTCTACCTGGACCGTGAACGCTGCATCCTGTGCGACCGCTGCACCCGCTTCGCCGGCGATGTCGCCGGTGACCCGCTGATCCACTTTCAGGCCCGCGGCAACGAGACCGAGGTCAACACGTTCCCGGACGAGCCGTTCTCGTCGTACTTCTCCGGCAACACGGTGCAGATCTGCCCGGTGGGTGCGCTCACCGCCAAGCCGTACCGCTTCAAGGCCCGTCCGTGGGACCTCACCGAAATCGCCTCCACGGCAACGATGGATTCCGTCGGCAGCCGCATCACCGTCCAGTCCTCGCGCAACGAGGTACTCCGATACCTGGGCGTGGACAGCGACCCCGTCAACTGGGGCTGGCTCTCTGACAAGGAGCGCTTCAGCTTCGAAGCATGGAACGCCGACGCCCGCCTCACCGGCCCCCTGGTGCGTGGCGACAAGCTCGGCAACCCGACCGACTCGGGCGATCAGCTCGTCGGCGCCTCGTGGGCGCTCGCCCTCGGCAAGGCCGGCGATGCACTTCGTGACGTCGACCCCGAGAAGGTCATCGTGCTCGGCGGATCCCGGATGACCACCGAATCGCAGTACGCCTGGGCCAAGCTCGCCAAGGCCGTCATCGGTACCGACAACGTGGACGCCCAGCTCGGTGACGGGCCCGCAGCCGAGGTGCTGCTCAGCCTGCCTCGCGCCACCATCGACCAGGCCTGCGCCCCGGGCGGAACCGTCCTGGTGGTCGGCGCCGATCCCAAGGAGACGCACGGCGCGCTGTTCCTGCGCCTCCGTCACGCCGCCATGCACGACGGCGCCACCATCCTCGAACTCAACCCCCGCTCGAGCGGTCTCAGCCAGTACGCGGCCCAGTCGCTGCACGCGCTGCCCGGCGAGCTCGGCGACGTCGTCGGCGCTCTCGCTGCCGGCGGTGCGGCCGGTGGCTGCGACGCTGACGCCATTGCCGCAATGGCCGAGGCACTCGGAGCGGCCGACGCTGTCACCGTGGTGCTCGGTTCCGGTTCGCTCGGCGAAGATCCGACCGTCATGGCGCAAGCTGCGCTGCGTCTGGCCGAGCAGTACCCGAACGCCACGTTCCTCCCGGCCCTGCACCGCGCCAACGTCATGGGCGCCATCGACGCCGGCCTCGCCCCGGGCATGCTGCCCGGCCGTCGCCGTCTCGCCGGCTCCACTGCACCAGACACGTGGGGATCGCTTCCCGCCTCTGCCGGTCTCGATGCCGAAGCGATGCTTCGCAAGGCCGACGCCGGAGACGTCGAGGTCGCCATCCTCCTCGGCTGCGACCCGCTCGCCGACTTCCCCGATGCAGCCCTGGCCGAGCGTGCGTTCAACAAGGTCAACCACCTCATCTCGGTCGACACGCATCTGAACCTCACCTCGACCGGCGCAGACATCGTCTTCCCGGCCGCCGCGAGCGCCACCGAGGTCGACGGCACCTTCACGAACATGGAGGGCCGCCTCAGCCCGATCGCTCGCAAGGTGACGCCTCCCGGAACGGCCCGCCCCGACTGGATGATCGCCGCCGAACTCGCTGCACAACTCGCTGACGACCTCGGCTTCATCGATCTCGACGAGCTCTGGGCCGACTTCGCCGCCGCGTCCCCCTTGCACGCCGACCTCTCGATGGCCGACATCGCCGAGGGCGGCACCGAAGGCGTCCTGCTCGCCGGTTCGTCGATCAGCCGGCCACCGGCACCGAACGTCGAGATGGCGGACTCGTCCGACATGCGACTGATCGTCACCCGCAAGATGTACGACGCCGGCACGCTGCTCACCAACAGCCCGTCGCTCGTCGAACTCGCCGCCGGCGCCTCCGCCTCGATCAATCCGGCACAGTTCGCCTCGCTCGGGTTCACCGACGGCGACGATGTCACCGTGCGGTCCGAGGTCGGTTCGATCACGCTGCCCGTGGTTGCCGACGCCGGGGTCCCCGCCGGAGCCGTCGCCATCGAGTTCAATCAGCCCAATGCATCCGCTGCGTCGCTGCTCGACTCCGCCCGGACGGTGACCACCGTGTCCCTGGAGCGTGTCTCGTGATCTTCGCTCAGCAGCCGTACCTCGAGACGTTCGAATGGAGCTGGCCCACTTGGCGGTTCTGGGAAAACGATCCCGTTTTCCTGATCATCCAGGTCGTCCTGATCTTTGCGTTCCTGCTCGTCGCCGTGATGCTCATGGTGTGGTTTGAGCGCAAGGTCGTCTCGGACATGCAGAACCGCATCGGTCCGAACGTGGCCGGACCATGGGGCATCCTCCAGACCCTGGCCGACGGCATCAAGCTCTTCTTCAAGGAAGACCTCATCCCGGATCAGGCGGACCGCTTCGTCTTCAAGCTGGCCCCGTACCTGTCGCTCATCCCCGCCTTCCTGATGTTCACGATGGTGCCGATCGGCGGCAACTTCGCCGACAAGAACGGCGAAGCCGAGCTCTTCGGACACACGTTCCTCGTGCAGCTCGTCGACCCGCCCATGGGCATTCTGCTGTTCCTCGCCATGTCGGGCCTCGGCATCTACGGCGTCATGCTCGCCGGCTGGTCCTCCGGATCCAAGTACCCGCTGCTCGGCTCGGTGCGTGCGTCCGCCCAGATGGTCTCCTACGAGGCGGCTCTTGGACTGTCCCTCGCAGCGGTGCTTCTTGCCAGTGGCTCGCTCTCGACCCATGACATTGTGGCTGAGCAAGTCGGTGGTGCCGAGGTGCTTGGTGTTGAAATTTCCGTCGCTAGCTGGAACATTTTCGGACTTGGCTTCATCCCGTTCATCGTGTTCCTCATCGCCGGCACGGCTGAGCTGAACCGCCCGCCCTTCGACCTCGTCGAAGCCGAGCAGGAACTCGTCGGCGGGTTCCACACCGAGTACAGCTCGCTGCGGTTCTCGCTCTTCTTCCTCGCCGAGTTCATGAACGTGGTGACCATGTCGGCCATCATGGTCACGCTCTTCTTCGGTGGCCCCGATGGCCCCATCCTGTGGGACGCCATCGATTGGTTCTGGCCGATCCTCTGGTTCTTCAGCAAGGTCATCGTCTTCCTGTTCATCTTCGTCTGGTTCCGAGCCACGCTGCCTCGTCTCCGCTACGACCAGCTGATGGACCTCGGCTGGAAGGTGCTTATCCCGATCTCGCTCATCTGGTTCCTGATCCTTGCGGCCATCCGCGTCGGTCAGGACGAGGACTGGAACATCTTCGTCGTGATCGCCGTCGGCCTCGCCGGCGGGGTCCTGGCGATGAGCCTCTTGATGGGTGCCATTCGAAACGCTCGTCTCAACCGAGCCGAATCTGATGTGTTGGAGTACGGCTGATGGGGTACCTCGAAGGATTCGCAGTCACCTTCGCCAAGCTCTTCGAAGAGCGGGTCACGGGTGAATACAAGGCCGGGGGAGAGGGCGAGAAGCGCCCGAAGCCCGAACGCCTGCACGGACGTCACGTACTGAACCGGTACGAGGACGGCATGGAGAAGTGCATCGGCTGTGAGCTGTGCGCCGGCGTCTGCCCGGCCCGCTGCATCTACGTCCGCGGCGCCGACAACCAGCCCGACAACCCGGTCTCACCGGGTGAGCGCTACGGCTACATCTACGAGATCAACTACCTGCGCTGCATCCACTGCGACCTCTGCGTGGAAGCGTGCCCCACGGAAGCGATCACCGAATCGAAGCTCTTCGAGTTCTCGTTCACCAACCGCTCCGACGCCATCTACACCAAGGACGAACTCGTCGTCGGTGACGATGGCATGCCACAGAAGCTTCCCTGGGAAGATTGGCGCGAGGGCGACGACTTGGCCACCTCCGGATGGATGCGGGCGACCGCACCCGGCGGTGACGCCGACTACGAGAACCGGGTCGCCTGGTCGGGCGAACTCGGCTACGGCGTGCGTGCACCCGAGCAGGGCCAGCATGCGGTGATCGAAGCCGAACCGGCCGCCGACGATCACGACGAGCACGGGGGCCACTGATGCTGCAGGTCATCGTCTTCCTCATCGCGGCCGCCATCGTGCTGGTCGGTGCCGGCGGCGTCATCTTCGCCCGCCACCCCGTGCACGCTGCGCTGTTCCTCATTCAGACGCTCTTCGGTGTCGCTGTGCTGTTCCTCGTGATCGAGGCCCACTTCCTCGCCGCGATCCAGGTCATCGTCTACGCCGGCGCCATCGTCATCCTGTTCCTGTTCGTGATCATGCTGCTCGGCGTCGATCGCTCGGAGAATCTCCGGGTCGAGCCCATCATCGGCCAGCGGCAGCTCGCCTGGTTCACCGGCGCGTCGATCCTCGGCCTGCTGCTCGCGATCATCTACTCCGTCGATGGTGCAACGGGCTTCCAGAGCTCCCGGTCTGCGCTCGACCGCCTCGGCGTCGACGGCGAACCGCTGCCGGACGTCAATCAGCTCGCCGAGTCGATCTTCACGGACTTCGTGTTCGCCTTCGAAGTCACGGGTCTGCTCCTCACCGTCGCCGTCGTCGGCGCCGTCGTGATGGCCCGCAAGATCTCCGGAGAACTCCAGCCACTGCCCGACCTGCCTGAGCGCCGCGTGTCCCGCGCCGCCGATGCGGCCGACCCGACCGCCGACGACGCCGTCGTCGACGCAGAGGAGGCCTGATGGATCTGGTCCTCACCCCGACCTGGTACCTGGTTCTCGGTGCCCTGCTGTTCTCGATCGGTGCCGTCGGCCTGCTCGTCCGTCGGAACCCGCTCGTGATGTTCATGTGCGTCGAGCTGATGCTGAACGCCGTCAACCTGACCTTCGTTGCGCTGGCCTGGGGCCTGAACGACATCGGTGGCCAGGTCGCCGTGTTCTTCGTGATGGTCGTGGCCGCTGCCGAGGTCGTGATCGGCCTCGCAATCGTGGTGGCCATCATGCGCCGCCGCCAGGACGCCACGGCCGACGATCTTTCGGTACTGAGGGGCTGACGCATGACCGAACTCGTTTACCTCGTCCCGCTCCTTCCGCTGCTCGGATTCATCACACTGCTCGTCGCCGGACGCCGTCTCGGCGAGCCGATGGCGGGCTGGTTGGCCACCGCGGCAATCGGCGGATCGTTCCTTGCCGCCGTCGGCACCTGGGTGGGCCTGATCGGGCTCGATGAGCACGATCGTCGCGTCACCCACACCGTCTTCGAATGGGTGCCGGTCGGCGACTTCTCCGTCGACGTCGGCTTCCTCGTCGATCCGCTGTCGGTCGCCATGATCCTGTTTGTGACCGGTATCGGCACGCTGATCCACCTGTACTCGATCGGGTACATGCACGGGGATGCCAACTTCTCGAAGTTCTTCCTCTACCTCAACCTGTTCGCCTTCTCGATGCTGATGCTCGTGCTGGGCGACAACCTGCTCCTCACCTTCCTCGGTTGGGAAGGCGTGGGCGCCTGCTCTTACTTCCTCATCTCCTTCTGGTTCGAGGAAGAAGCAAACGCCACCGCTGGCAAGAAGGCCTTCGTCACCAACCGCGTCGGTGACTGGGGCTTCATGGTCGCCACGTTCCTGGCGTTCGCCACCATCGGGTCGATCAACTACCTGGACATCGACGCCGCCGTTGCCGATCACGCCGTCAGCGGCTCGGTCGCCACCGGCCTCGCGCTGCTGATCTTCGTCGGCGCCATGGGCAAGTCCGCACAGTTCCCGCTGTACCTGTGGCTGCCCGACGCCATGGCCGGCCCGACGCCGGTCTCGGCGCTCATCCACGCCGCCACCATGGTGACGTCCGGCGTCTACCTCTTGACCCGAATCAACAGCGTCCTGCACGACGCCGGCTGGGCCAACGACGTCATCGCCTGGGTCGGTGTCGGCACGGCGCTCTTCGCGGCCACGATCGCCGTCGCCCAGAACGACATCAAGAAGGTCCTGGCCTACTCCACGGTCTCGCAGCTCGGCTACATGATCCTCGCTGTCGGCGTGGGCGCGTACGTCGCTGCCATCTTCCACATGATCACGCACGCCTTCTTCAAGGCGCTGCTCTTCCTCGGCTCCGGCTCCGTCATCCACGGGATGGACAACGACCAGGACATGCGCCGGTACGGCGGGCTCCAAAAACTCATGCCGATCACCGCGATCACGTTCATCATCGGCTGGCTCGCCATCGCCGGTGTCCCGCCGTTCGCCGGCTTCTGGTCGAAGGACGAGATCCTCCTCTCCGCATGGGACAAGGGCGGCATCAACGGCTTCCTGCTCTGGGGACTCGGTCTCCTCACCGCGATGCTCACCGCCTTCTACATGAGCCGCCAGGTCTTCATGACCTTCTTCGGCCGGTATCGCTTCGCCGACCCCGACGCCGACGAGATCGAGCAGGCCTGGGACGCGTACGTCGACGATGCATCCACCACCGCAAGCGCGGCGAACGATGCGCAGGCGACCGCACTCGAAGCGAACGAAAAGGCAATCGCTGCAGCCCGCGACGCAGAAACCGCAGTGACGGACGCCAAGGTCGCTCTGGCCTCTGCGGTCGACGACGACGAGCGGTCGGCCGCTCAGACCAGCCTCGAGACGGCCGAAGCCGCCCTCGAAAAGGCGAACGCCGCCCTCGCGCCTGCCGCCACCGCCCTCGACGAGGCCTCCGCATCGGCATCGACTGCCTCGCGTGCCCGGGACACGGCCATGAATGCCCGCCGAGATCGTCCGATCGCGGCGCCGGGTGAAGCGCCGAGCGCCGGTGAGGCCGAGGGCTTCCTCCCCGAGACCGTCGCCGCCCGGGCCGAGCACCATCCGCACGAGTCGCCGTGGCAGATGACGGCTCCGCTCGTCGTCCTCGCCGGTCTGAGCATCGTCGGTGGCGCGCTGAACCTGCCGTTCACGAAGGGCCTCCACTTCCTCGGTCACTGGCTCGAGCCGGCCCTCGCGCACGAGCACATCATCAACGCGAGTGCGGCGACCAAGTGGATCCTCGCATTCATCGCCATCGGCGCTGGTGCCGCCGGGATCCTCCTTGCCCGAGCCACCTATCTGCTCCACCAGCGTGACCCGGCCACCTTCGAGAAGCCGATCCTCGCCGAGGGCTGGAACTACGACAACGCCGTCACCGCCTTCATGGGCGGCCCCGGCCGAGTCCTGTTCGACGCCATCGCCTGGTTCGACGCCAACGTCATCGACGGCATCGTCAACGGCGTGGCCACCTCGGTTCGCTCGGGAGGCGGAATGGTCCGCCGAATCCAGACCGGATTCGTGCGCTCCTACGCCCTCGGTATCGCTCTCGGATCCGCTGCGCTGCTGATCTGGTTCCTCGTAAGGACGGCCGCCTGATGTTGGGAACAGTACTTGCCGCAGGAGGAAGCGACGTCAGCTTCCCGGCCCTCACCCTGCTCATCGTCATGCCCGCGCTCGGCGCGCTGCTGATCGCCCTCATCCCGGCGGCCCGCACCGAGGCCCATCGCCTCGTCGCCTTGCTTGCCACCGGCATGACCGGTGCCGCCAGCCTCTGGGTGCTGCTCGTGTTCAAGCAGAGCGACGACGGTTTCCAGCTTCGCTCCGACGATCCCCAAACGTGGGTGGAGGGGCTTGGAATCTCGTGGGATCTCGGCGTCGACGGAATCAGTCTGTTCCTCGTCGTCCTCACCGGGTTCCTGTTCCCGCTGGCCGTGCTCGGCGTGAACCCTGAGCACGACCCGAAGCCGTACTTTGCCTGGATCGTCCTGCTCGAAGCGGGCGTCATGGGTGTGTTCCTCACCCTCGACCTGTTCTTCTTCTTCGTGTTCTTCGAGATCGTGCTCGTCCCGATGTACTTCCTCATCGGGTCCTGGGGTCACGGCAACCGGAAGTACGCGGCGAACAAGTTCTTCCTCTACACGATGTTCGGCTCCGCCCTGATGCTGGTCGGCATCCTGTCGATCGTCTTCCTCCACGAAGACGCCACCGGCAACCTGACCTTCAACGTGGTGGAGCTGGCCGAGGCCCAGTCGTGGGGTACGAACGCCGGCCGCTGGGTCTTCCTTTCGTTCGCACTGGCGTTCTCGGTGAAGGTCCCGATCTTCCCGGTCCACACCTGGCTGCCCGATGCCCACACCGAAGCGCCGACCGCAGGATCCGTGATCCTGGCCGGTGTGATGCTGAAGCTCGGCACCTACGGCTTCCTCCGCTTCGGTCTCTATCTGTTCCCCGAGGCGGCCGTGTGGTTCGCCCCGGTCATGATGATCCTCGGCACCGTCGGCATCATTTACGGCGCAATCGCCGCCACGATGCAGAAGGACCTCAAGCGCCTCGTTGCCTACTCGTCGGTCGCTCACCTCGGCTTCATCGTGCTCGGTACCTTTGCGCTGAACACCGAAGGTCTCGTCGGCTCGGTCATGCAGATGGTCAACCACGGTCTGTCGACCGGTGCCCTCTTCTTCCTCGTCGGCTGGATGTACGAACGTCGCCACACCCGTCAGATCGCCGAGCTCGGTGGTCTCCAGAAGGTGGCACCCGTGTTCGCTGCGGCGTTCACCCTGGTGATGCTCTCGTCGATCGGCCTCCCAGGCCTCAACGGCTTCGTCGGTGAGTTCCTCACGCTCATCGGCGCATTCGTCGCCTCGCCGTGGATCGCCTCGATCGCCGCATCCGGTGTGATCCTGGCCGCCCTCTACCTGCTCTGGGCCTACCAGCGGGTCTTCCACGGTCCGGTCGAAGGCGAGAACGCCGAGATGCCGGATCTCAAGGTGTCCGAGGGTCTGATCCTGCTGCCGATGCTCGTGCTGATCGTCTTCCTCGGCGTCTACCCGAAGCCGATGCTCGAACGGATCGAGCCGTCGGTCGATGCGCTGATCAGCCACATCGAGATCCACGTCCCGGACTGGGATGAGCCGGTTGCCGATCAGGTCGTCGGCGACCATGACGACGATCATGGCGATGACCATGACGACCACGGCGATGACGACCATGGCGATGAGGAGGGCGAGTGATGATGCTGCTCAGCCAGGTACAGACCCCCGACGTCGATGTCGCCATCCTGCTGCCGATGCTCGTCCTTGCGGTCGGCGGCCTCCTGATCCTGACCTTCACCTCGGTCATGAAGAACCTGCCCGCCTGGTGCATCACCGGCTGGACCGTGCTCGCCTCGATCGTCTCGATCATCACCGTCATCCCGCTGTGGGACCGGTGGATGGACGAAGGCGCAACCTCGACGATTGCGGACTCGGTCGGCTTCGACGGATTCTCGCTGTTCCTGACCGTCGTGATCGCGGTCGGTGTCGGCATGGCGTCGTTGCTGTCGCACTCGTATCTGGAGCGTGAAGAACTCGCCGGCCCGGAGCTGCACGTCCTGTTGCTGCTGTCGGGCGCCGGCGGCGTCATCATGGCGTTCTCGAACGACCTGCTGGTGTTCTTCCTCGGCCTCGAGACCCTGTCCATGGCCGTCTATGTCCTGGCAGCCATGCACCGTCGCCGGTTCGAGTCGCAGGAGGCGGGCATCAAGTACTTCGTGCTCGGCTCCTTCTCGTCCGCGTTCCTGCTCTACGGCATCGCCCTGCTCTACGGCGCCACGGGGACCACGAACCTCGTGGCCATGCAGAGCGTGCTCAACACCACGGTCATCGTGCAGGACGGCATGCTGCTCGGCGGCATCGCCCTGCTGATGGTGGGCCTGGCATTCAAGGTCGGCGCCGTTCCGTTCCACTCGTGGACGCCGGACGTCTACCAGGGCGCCCCGACGCCCGTGGTCGCATGGATGGCGTCCGGTGTGAAGGCCGCAGGTTTCGCCGGTCTGATCCGCGTGCTGTCGGTGGCCCTGCGGCCGATGGTCGACGACTGGGGCCCGGCGCTCGAAGCGATCGCTGCGGCAACGCTCGTCCTCGGTGCGTTCTCCGCAATCGTCCAGACCGATGTGAAGCGGCTGCTCGCCTACTCGTCGATCAGTCACGCCGGCTTCATCCTGCTGGGCGTCACCGCTGCATCGAGCCGCGGGACGGCTGCTGCGCTGTTCTACCTGGCCAGCTACACCTTCCTCGTGCTCGGCACCTTCGGTGTCCTCACCGTCATGGGCGGCGAGGGCGACTCGGACCACTCGCTGGACAGCTTCCGGGGCCTCGCCCGCCGCAAGCCGCTCCTCTCGGTCGCGCTGCTCGTGTTCCTCCTGGCCCAGGCCGGGGTTCCGCTGACCACTGGCTTCTTCGCCAAGTTCGAAGTGATCGGCGCGGCAATCGACGACGGCGCCTACTGGTTGGCGATCGTTGCGATGATGGCCGCCGTCGTTGCGGCGTACCTGTACATCAAGGTCATCGTCACGATGTTCCTCGACGAACCCGACGAGGATGCACCGTCGATCGACGTCCCCCGCACCGCAGCGATCGTGATCGGCCTGGCCGCCATCGTCACCGTCGTGTTCGGCATCTTCCCCGGTCCGATCGACGATCTGGCCCGAGACGCGCTGGTACAGCTCGCTGCCGGTTCCTGACCGATGCGCCTCTCGCGGGATGAGGCGCGTGAAGTCGCCATCACCGCGCTCTTGCTGGCGGTCGGTGTCCGTGTGCTTGCTGGGCTCTTGCAGGCCGGCAAGGAGTGGTCGGACGGCGGTACGCCCCGGACGATCCTGAGCCAGGGCCTCGCCCCCATCAGCATCACCGTCGGCGTTCTCGTGCTGCTGGCCGCCCTGCTGGTCGTGTTGTCGCCTCGTGGAAGCGTGGGTTCCGGCCTCCAGGGTCGGACCGCACAGGTGTCGGCCTTCGTGTTGTTCTTCGGGTCGGTGGCGTTGTTGAACGGGGTGATCCCCGGGCCGGGTGGGATCTTGAATCGCCTCCCCTTCGCCCTCATGCAGGGCGGTGCCGCCGCCACGCTCGCCGGCGCCGCCTGGTGGATCCTCATCAACTTCGATCCCGACCGCTGACCAACCCCATCGACGGCGCTCCATCACTGCCGCCTTCGATGGTGCCTGGCACCTTTCGACGCCAACTGTGGACAACGTCGACACTGTTTCGTTGAAAAATCAGCGAATCAGTCGCGAGCCTGTGGAAAGGTACCTGGCACCTTTTGCCCCCGAAGGTGCCAGGCACCTTGGAGGCGCGATGGTGCCAGGCACGGTGGGGGAGGGCGAAAACGGCGAAGGCCCGGCCGAGTGGCCGGGCCTTCGATTCGAACTGAGTTGATGCTCAGGCTTCGAGGAAGATGCACTCTCCGGGGCATTCCTCGGCCGATTCGATGACGCTCTCGATGAGCGCATCCGGGACGCGGGCCATGCCCTCGGCGCCAGCCGGGTTGTTCGTTCCGTCGAAGAGCTTCTCTTCGCCGTAGTTGTCCTTGGACTCCTTCACGTAGAACAGGCCATCGTCCTGTCCGAAGAACACTGCGGGGGCGATCTCTTCGCAGAGGCCGTCACCGGTGCACAAGTCCTGATCGATCCAAACCTTCATTTACGGTCTCCCTGTACCTGCTAACGCCATGTTCAGTGTAATGGTCGGCCAAGCAGATGCACGGCTTGAACCGTTCGACCCGCGCGAAGGGTGGAAATGAGTCACAGAAGCCCACCCCGATCAGCCTCTTTGGACCCGGATCCGGATACATTCGTGACGTCCGTAACGTGCGCCGCTCACACCTTGGCGGGGCCAAAAATCGACAGATAGCCTGAGCAGCCGTGTCAGATTTCCTTCGTAGTTATCTCGTCGTCGCCATCTTCGGTGGCGTCGGCGTCGCCCTCGTGGGCGCCTTCCTCGGGATCGCCTCTCTTCTGCGACCCTCGAAGCCGTCCGAGCAGAAGCTCATGACCTACGAGTCCGGCGTGAACCCGACCGGCGACATGTGGGCGCAGGCCAACATTCGCTACTACGTCTTCGCCCTGCTCTTCGTCCTCTTCGACGTGGAAGCCATCTTCATCTTCCCCTGGGCCAGCCGCCTCGAAGCCCTCGGCGTCTTCGGCCTCGTCGAGATGGCGATCTTCGTCTTCATCCTCCTCCTCGGCCTGGTGTACGCCTGGCGGAAGGGAATGCTCAAATGGGTCTAGTCGAATCCGGCAAGACGCCGAAGTCCCTCCAAACGCTGCTCAACATGAGCCGCAAGTACAGCCTTTGGGTGTACCAGTGGGGCCTCGCGTGCTGCGCGCTCGAGATGGGAGCGGCGTTCGCGTCGCCCCGCTACGACGTGATGCGCCTCGGCGTCATCCCGTTGCCGGCCTCGCCGCGTCAGGCCGACATGGTCGTCGTGTCCGGGACGGTCACCGACAAGATGGCTCCCGCGATCCGTCGTCTGTATGAGCAGATGCCTGATCCGAAGTACGTCATCTCCATGGGTTCGTGCGCCAACTGCGGCGGCCCCTACTGGGACTCCTATTCCGTAACCAAGGGTGTCGATCAGATCATTCCCGTCGATGTCTACGTCCCCGGCTGTCCGCCGCGGCCGGAAGCACTCCTCGAGGGCATCGTCATGCTCCAGGAGCGCATCCAGAACGAAGACATGCAGGAACGCTGGGTCGGCGAACCGATCGTGGTGGGGTCATGAGTGAACGAAGTGAACGTGGCCGCCCGGCCCCGTGCGTCAGCACCATGAGGGCAGAACCATGAGCGACGAGACCGCAGTCGACACGGTCGACGAGGCAGACGTCGTTGCCGAGACGGACGAAGTTCGCGAAGCCACGCTCGCCTCGCTGACCGACGAGGTCGGCGACGGCATCGTCGAATCGCACATTCGGCCGAACGACGACATCTGGGTCCGCGTTTCCCGCGACGCCTGGGTCGACACCGGCATGGCACTGAAGTCCATGGGCTTCGGCTACTTCAGCTTCCTCTCGGCCATCGACTGGATGCCGTCGCCATTCGGACGCGACATGGACAGCCAGGTCGACCTCACCCTGAACCCGCCGGAGGACGAGGACGACGACGTGGTCATGGAGACCGGCGTCGCCGGAGGCGACACCCGCTTCCAGGTGTTCGCCCGGGTCAACGACATCGTGAACAACCGGGCCATCACGCTGAAGGCCGACCTTCCCGACGACGACCTCAGCATCGCCACCTGGATCCCCGTCTACTCGGGCGCCAACTGGCACGAGCGTGAGGCCGCAGAGATGTTCGGCATCGACTTCGTTGGTCACCCGAACCTGCGCAACCTGTATCTGCCGGGTGCCTTCGAAGGAAACCCGATGCGCAAGGACTTCGCCCTGTTGTCCCGCCGCATCAAGCCCTGGCCGGGCATCGTGGACGTCGAACCCATGCCGGGCGAAGACGAAGAAGGGGAGGACGCATGACCACCCAGATTCCAGATCTTTCCGAGCAGGAACAGCTCCGCTACATCAGCCAACAGGCAGCCGATGCCCGGGTGAACGTCGAGATCGAGACCGAGGGCATGACCCTCAACCTCGGTCCGCAGCACCCGGCCACGCACGGCACGCTGCGCATCATCGCCAAGCTCGACGGTGAGCAGGTTGTCGCCGCCGAACCGGTCATGGGCTACATGCACCGCGGCTACGAGAAGCTCGCCGAGGTTCGTACCTACCCGCAGGTCACCACGCTGGTGAACCGCATCGACTGGGTCGGCAGCTTCGCCAACGAGACGCCGTTCATCCTCGCCGCAGAGAAGCTGATGGAGGTCGAGGCGCCGCCTCGTGCCCAGTACATCCGCACGATCCTCCACGAGATGTCCCGCATCGCCAACGTGATCCTGGGAATCGGCGACATGGGCGTCCAGGTGGGCGCGGTGACACCGATCTTCTTCGCCTTCCGCGACCGCGAGTACGTCCTCAACCAGATCGAGGCCGTCACCGGTGGCCGCTTCCACCCGAACTTCGACCGCATCGGCGGCCTGAAGGACGACCTGCCCGCCGGTTGGATCCAGAACACGAAGAACGCCATGGAAAAGGTGCGTGACTTCTGCGATCAGATCGAAGAGCTCATGTATGGCAACGAGATCTTCCAGGCTCGTACCCGTGGCATCGGCATCATCCCGAAGGACGTCGGCCTCGCCTACGGCCTCTCCGGCGTGAACATCCGTGGCTCCGGCGTCGACTGGGACGTCCGTCGGGACAACATGAGCCCCGGCCTCGTCTACGACCAGGTCGACTGGAAGGTGTGGACCCACCCGGACGGCGACAGCTACAGCCGCATGTGGGTGCGTCTCCAGGAAGTCCGTGAGGGCACGAAGATCGTCGATCAGCTGCTCGACCAGATCCCGTCCGGCCCGATCATGGCCAAGGTGCCGCGCATCATCAAGGTGCCCGCCGGCGAGGCGTACGTCGAGACGGAGAACCCGCTCGGCGTCATGGGCTACTACGTCGTCTCGAAGGGCGATCTGAACCCGTACCGGGTGAAGATCCGTTCCGCGTCGTTCAACAACGTGTCGATCACGCCGTGGCTGCTCAAGGGCGTCTACGTGCCCGACATCATCACGATCCTCGGATCGCTGTACTTCATCCTGGGGGATATCGACCGGTGATCTCCATCCTGTCCGTCGAAATCCCCTATTGGGGTCAGACCACCTTCCGGGTGCTCGGTGGCCTCGCCGCCGTGCTGCTTCCCGCTGGTGCGCTGGTGTACATCTACCTGTTCAAGCTGATGAGCTTCGTGCAGAGCCGCCTCGGTCCGATGGAGGCCGGTCCCGCCGGTTCGCTCCAGCTACTGGCCGAGGTCGGCAAGGCATTCCAGAAGGAAGACATCTTCCCGCGCAAGGCCGACAAGCTGGTCTTCGCGGCGGCGCCGTTCGTGGTGCTGATGAGTACGTTCCTGTTGATCCTCGTCGTGCCGTTCGGCCCCGACGCCTGGTTCGTCAACCTGGACACGGGCATCTTCTTCGCCCTCGCCGTGTCGTCCGTTTCGGTCATCGGCATCCTGATGGCCGGCTGGGCCTCAGCATCGAAGTACTCGCTGCTCGGCGGTCTTCGTGCGGCCGGCCAGCTCATCGCCTACGAGCTGCCCCTGGTGCTCGCCGTCATGGGCGTGGTCATCCAGGCCGGCACGCTCAACATGCAGGAGATCGTCTACGCCCAGGCCGAAGGCGAGATCTTCGGCATCTCGGGCATCGGCAACCCGTTCATCATCACCCAGTTCATCGGCTTCGCGATCTTCCTCATCGCCATGCAGGCCGAGCTCACGCAGCCGCCGTTCGACATGCCGGTCGCCGAATCCGAGCTCGTGTCGGGCTACATGACCGAGTACTCGGGCATCCGCTTCCTGCTGTTCTTCATCGGCGAGTTCGCCACCGCCGGCGTGTTCTCCATGATCGCCTCGGTGCTGTTCCTCGGCGGCTGGTGGGTGCCGGGCCTCGACCCGGACTCCAACCTCTTCAACATCCTCGGACCGGCGGTCCTGTTCGGCAAGGTCATGCTCGTGACCTTCCTCATCTTCTGGTTCCGTTTCACCTACCCCCGCTTCCGTGAGGATCAGCTGCAGAAGCTGGCGTGGAAGGTGCTCATCCCGCTGTCGCTCGTCAACATCGTGGCGACCGGCATCCTGAAGGTGGTGTTCTGATGGGTCTCGTCCCCGGAATGATCAAGGGCCTTGGCGTCACGGCCAAGTCGGCGATCGAAACGATCTTCCCCGATGGTCCGCTGAAGCCGCCGAGCCCGTCCAAGGGCGCGGTCACCATTCAGTACCCGCACGAGAAGGAAGCGCCGGCACCGCGTGCCCGTGGCGTCATTGCGCTGCAGGAAGACAACTGCACGGCCTGCATGCTGTGTGCCCGTGAGTGCCCGGATTGGTGCATCTACATCGAGGGCCACAAGGAAAAGGCGCCGCCGCGCCGCGCCGGTGGCAAGCCGCGCCAGAAGAACAAGCTGGACCGCTTCGACATCGACTTTGCGCTCTGCATGTACTGCGGCATCTGCGTCGAGGTCTGCCCGTTCGATGCCCTGTTCTGGAGCCCCGAGTACGAGTTCTCCGAGCCGCGCATCGCCGACCTCCTCCACGACAAGAGCCGTCTGGCCGAGTGGATGGAAACCGTGCCGGACTTCGAGTCCTACGAGAGCGGCTCCGAGGCGAAGGTCCGGAAGGTGCCTCGATGATCGCCGCGCTTGTGGCCCAGGCGGCCAACCCGCTCACCAGCTCCGAGTTCGACATCCCGGAGAACATCGCATTCGCGATCATCGCCGGCCTCATGTTGTTCTCGGCCATCAAGA
This sequence comes from Acidimicrobiales bacterium, assembly GCA_020628865.1. GTDB lineage: Bacteria > Actinomycetota > Acidimicrobiia > Acidimicrobiales > SHLQ01 > SHLQ01. Next base: position 13,181 of record JAHDEJ010000041.1, on the reverse strand, counting down.
TGGTGACCACCGGCAACGTGATGCACGCCGCCCTCTACCTGGTGATCGTGCTCGCCGGCGTGTCTGCGCTGTTCATCCTGCTCGGCTCCGACTTCGTCGGTGCCACGCAGATCATGGTGTACATCGGCGCCATCATCGTGCTGTTCCTCTTCGGCATCATGCTCACCCGAGCCCAGATGGGCGACGACGATTCGGTCGAGTCCGAACGGCGCACGATGGGTGCCATCGTCGGCCTGCTGCTCATGGTCGTCATGGGCTACGCCCTCGTCGACGGGTTCCGCAACGAAGAGCTCGTCTTCGGTGAACCGGAGCAGGTCCGCTACGTCGTGACCGAGGTTGCGCTGGGCGACCTGCCCACGCCGGTGCGTGACGCATTCGACCGCTTCGACGGTCTGCCCGACTCCACGATGGTGGAACTGAGCGAAGCCGAGGTCGAAGGACTGCCGATCGAGGTCGCCCGCCGTGTGCCGGGCGCCGAACTCTTCGGCAACAACAAGGAGATCGCCGACTCGATCTTCTCGCAGTACATCGTGGCGTTCGAAGCCGTGTCGGTCCTGCTGCTCGCAGCATTGATCGGCGCCGTTGTCGTGGCCCGGAAGGAGTAGAGCGAACCATGATGCTCAACCAGTTCCTCCTGCTCGCCGCAGCCCTGTTCTGCATCGGCGTGTACGGCGTGCTCACCCGCCGCAACGGTGTGCTCGTCCTCATGTCGGTCGAGCTCATTCTCAACGCCGTCAACATCAACCTGGTCGCCTTCGGTGCGTTCCAGGACAACGTGATGGGCGACGTCTTCGCTGTCTTCGTCATCGCCGTGGCCGCCGCCGAGGTCGGTGTGGGTCTGGCGATGGTCCTGCTGATGTACCGCAACCGCAAGAGCATCGACTTCACCGAAGTCGACATGCTGAAGGGCTGATTGCATGTCTCTGCTCACTCTCGCCGTCGAGGCCGTCCCGGAGGTCTCGTTCACGTCTGAGGCCAACTGGTTCCTCGAGAACGTGTGGATCATTCCGCTCCTGCCGGCACTGTCGTTCCTCGGCATCCTGTTCTTCGGCAAGCGCATGCCCAAGGGCGGTGCCGAGCTCGGCATCGCCGCCATCGGTGCAGCGTTCATTCTTGCGATCCTCACGAACGTCGCCTGGCTCGATCATCGCGACAACTTCGACGGTGTCGCCGAAAGCAAGCTCCATGGCGTCGTCGAGGACTCCCACGGGGAGGACCACGGTGACGAGGACGATCATGCGTCCGCAATCCTGAACGTCGACGGCGTGGCCGAAGACGTCACGCTCACGGCACTGGCTGAAGAGGGTGGCGAGGAATCGCACCCGGCCGTCGCCGTGCTGAAGCAGCGCGAGTGGCTCGTCAACGGCGGTGTGTCGTTCCTCGTGGGCACGCTGCTCGACGGTCCGTCCGTCATCATGCTGTTCGTCGTCACGATGATCTCGTTGCTCGTGCACATCTACAGCACGGACTACGTGTCCGGGGACCGGCGCTACACGCATTACTTCGCGTTCCTGTCGCTCTTCAGTGCGTCGATGCTGTTCTTCGTGCTGTCCAGCAGCACGCTCCAGCTGATCGCTGCATGGGAGCTGGTGGGCGTGTGTTCCTTCGCGCTCATCGGCCATTGGTGGGAAGAGAAGCCGAACTCCGACGCCGCCCTCAAGGCGTTCCTCACCAACCGTGTGGGCGACATCGGCCTCCTCGTCGGCATGATCATCCTGTTCTTCTCCGCCGGTGGAACGTTCGACATCACGACGATCAACGAGAAGGTCGTCGCCGGCGAGATCAGCCAGACCGCCGTGACCTGGGCAGCGATCTCGCTCACCGCTGCCGTCATGTCCAAGTCCGGTCAGTTCATCCTGCACACCTGGCTGCCGGACGCCATGGCCGGCCCGACGCCCGTGTCTGCGCTCATCCACGCCGCAACGATGGTTGTCGCCGGCGTGTTCATGATCGCCCGTCTGTACCCGGTGTTCTGGCAGGGCTACGCCATCAGCGGCAGCAGCATCAACGGTCTCGCCATCATCGGCGCGGTGACCGTCGTCTTCGCCGGACTGCTCGCATTCGTGCAGAACGACATCAAGAAGGTGCTCGCCTACTCGACGGTGTCGCAGCTTGGCTACATGGTGATGGCCCTCGGCGTCGGCGCCTGGACCGCGGCCATCTTCCACCTCTTCACCCACGCCTTCTTCAAGGCCGGCTTGTTCCTCGGCTCCGGTTCGGTGGCGCACTCGGTGCACAGCTTCGACATGAAGAAGGACATGGGCGGCATGAAGGAATTCATGCCCACCACGTACAAGACCTTCATCATCTGCTCGATCGCACTGATGGGCATCTTCCCGACGTCGGGCTTCTGGTCGAAGGACGAAATCCTCGTCGGCACCGGCGGCTTCGGCGTTGGCGCGGAGGCTGCGAACGGCAGCTATCACCTGATGCTCGTCATGGGCCTCGTCGGTGCTGCCCTCACCGGTGCGTACATGACCCGTGCCATCTACCTCACCTTCTTCGGTGAGTTCCGTGGCCACGGCACGCCGCACGAGTCCGGTCCCCGCATCACGATTCCGCTCATCATCCTGAGCGTGTTCGCAATCGGTGCCGGCTTCCTGAACTTTCCGCCCGGATTCCTCACCGGAAGCGCCAAGGAGCCATCGGCGTGGCAGGAACGATTCGGCCACTTCGTGGAGCCCGCTGCCGCGTACTTCCCGGCCATCAGCCACTCGGTGCCGAGCTGGGGTCTCGCCATCGTGGCAAGCGTCGTCGGTCTCGTCGGCCCGGCGCTCGCCTACTTCTACTACTTCGTGAAGGTCGACGGCCTCGCGAAGGAGACGGGCGAGAAGCTGACCGGCCTCCCCAACGGCCTCACGACCACCAACGGCCTTGCCCGCACGGGTCACCAGGTGCTCGTCAACAAGTACTACCTCGACTGGCTCTACCAGGGTGTCATCGTCGCCGCCGTCAAGGGCCCGATCGCCAAGGCCGCCTACTGGTTCAACCAGAACGTGCTCGACGAAGTCGTCAACACCGCAGGACGCAGCTCGGTACGCGCCGGGCAGTTCGTCTACAAGAACATCGACCAAGCCGTCATCGACGGAGCCGTCAACGGCTCCGGCCAACTGTCCACCAACAGCGGCCAGGGACTTCGCAAAGTGCAGACCGGCAAGGTCCAGCAGTATGCGGCGATCCTGTTCGCGGGTGCCACGATTCTCGCTGGCATCTTCATCGTTCTCGTTTAGGAAACAGGTAACACCATGGAATTCTTGCAAGAGTGGGGACTGACCCTCGCAATCTTCCTGCCACTCGTCGGCGTCGCCGTCATGATGGCGTTTCCCAAGAGCGATGAGGCCACCCACAAGGTGATCGCTCTGGCCACGTCACTCGTGGTCGCTGCGATCGGCGTTCTGCTCCTCTTCGACTTCGATTTCGATCGGGCCGACGAAATGCAGTGGGCCGTGAGCCACGACTGGATCGACATCATCCGCACCCAGTACTCCATCGGCATCGACGGCATGTCGCTGCCGCTGCTGCTGCTGACGATGCTCATCACGCCGCTGGTGATCATCTACTCGTGGAACCACTTCCCGGAGCCGCACAACCCCAAGGCATTCCTGATGCTGATCCTCGTGCTGCACGCCGGCATGATCGGCACCTTCGTGGCTCGGGACCTCGTGCTCTTCTTCGTGTTCTTCGAAGTCGTGCTCCTACCGATGTTCTTCATGATCGCCGTTTGGGGTGGCGAGGATCGTCGCTACGCCTCGCTGAAGTTCTTCCTCTACACGCTGTTCGGTTCGGCGCTGATGCTCGTCAGCTTCCTCGCCCTGTTCTTCCTGGCCGGCGGCGAGACCTTCTCCATCACGGGCCTCGCCGACGCCGTCGTCGAGAACGGTGTGAGTCGCAACGCCCAGCTGTGGGTCTTCGGTGGCATGCTCCTCGGCTTCGGCGTCAAGGTGCCGATGTTCCCGTTCCACACCTGGCTGCCTGACGCCCACACCCAGGCGCCCACGCAGGGTTCGGTCATCCTGGCTGCCGTGCTCCTGAAGCTCGGCACCTACGGCTTCGTCCGCATCGCCATCCCGATCCTCCCCGAGGCCGCCGTTGCGTGGGCTCCGTGGATCGGCCTGCTCGCGGTCATCGGCATCATCTACGGTGCGCTCGGCTGTCTCGCCCAGACCGACATGAAGCGTCTCATCGCCTTCTCGTCGGTGGCGCACATGGGCTACGTCATGCTCGGCATCGCGACGCTGACCGACTGGGGCATCAACGCCGCCGTCTTCGGCATGGTCGCTCACGGTCTCATCACCGGCATGCTCTTCTTCGTCGCCGGCTCGGTGAAGGAGCGCTACCACACGCTCGAGATCAAGCGTCTCGGCGGCCTGCTGGTGCAGGCGCCGCGCATGGGCTGGATCCTCGGCTTCATCTCCATGGCGTCGCTCGGTCTGCCCGGCCTCGCCGGTTTCTGGGGTGAGTTTCCGGCCATCCTCGCTGCGTACAACCCGGCAAACGGTCTGCCCGTCGGCCTGTTCCGGGTCTACATGGTCATCGCGGCGCTCGGCACAGTCCTCGCCGCCGGCTACCTCCTCTGGCTGCTGCAGCGCACCGCCATGGGCGAGCCGTCCGAAGAGTTTGCGAACGACCCGCACATCACCGACACGAACCGCGAGGAATGGCTGGCCTGGAGCCCGCTGCTCGTGCTGATCCTCGTGTTCGGCCTCGTGCCGGGCCTCATCTTCAACGTGACCGACGATGCCGTCGACGCCAACCTGAGCGACTGCCTCTCCGCCGGCGACCTCGATTCGTCCGTCAAGGGAAGCTTCGACATCGGCCTCTGTGAACGCGAGGGCATCGATGAAGCTCTCGCCCAGCTGAACGTCGCCATCGCCGGGGACGAGGGCTGATCATGTCTGCTGCCGTACTTGCCCAGGTGGTGCCGTTCGAGCGGCCACCGATCGACTGGCACGCCGTTGCCCCCGAGCTCATCCTGCTCGGCTTCGGCGCGCTGCTCACCCTGATCGATGCCGTCTACCTGGAGCGCGGCCGCAAGTTCACCTCGGCGCTCGCCGGTATCGGCCTGCTCGCCGCCCTCGTTCCGGTCGTCACCCTCGCCATCGACGGCAACGACCGCTACATGTTCAACGACGCCTACGTGGTGGACAACTTCGCCCTCGTCATGAAGGCGATGTTCCTGCTGTCCGGCTACGTCGTGGTGCTGTTGTCTACGAACTACATCTCCGAGGGCGACTATTGGGAGAACGAGTACTACGGGATGCTGATCTCGTCGGTGCTCGGCATGATCGTCATGGCGTCGGCCCGTGATCTCATCACGATCTTCGTGGCGCTCGAGCTGCTCTCGATTCCCGCCTACCTCATGGCCACATGGCGCAAGCGTGACCTCAAGTCGAACGAGGCCGGTCTGAAGTACTACCTGATGGGCGTGTTCGCGTCGGCGGTCATGCTCTACGGCATGTCGTTGCTCTACGGCGTCACCGGCACCACGATCCTCGCCGACATGGGCGAGGTGTTGAACACCGGAGAGTCGACCTCGGTCGTCAGCCTCGCCATCGTGTTCGTGATCGCCGGCTTTGCCTTCAAGGTCTCGGCCGTCCCGTTCCACACCTGGGCACCGGACACCTACGAAGGTGCGCCGACCCCGGTCACGGCGTTCCTGGCAGTGGCTTCCAAGGCCGCCGGCTTTGTCGCTCTCGTCCAACTCGTCTTCGTCGGCTTCTGGGGCCGCGGCGACGTGTACGAGCCGCTGATGTGGGTGCTCGCCGCAGCGTCGATGACCGTCGGCAACCTGGTTGCGCTTCGCCAGACCAACATGGTCCGCATGATGGCGTACTCCGGTATCGCCTCGGCCGGTTACATCATGGCGCCGCTCGCCGTCGCCGGAGTCAGCGGCGACGTGGCCGACGAAGCCCTGCGTGCCGTCGTCACCTACCTCGTCATTTACGCCGCCATGAACCTCGGTGTCTTCGCGGTGATCCTCGGGATCGCCCGCAAGACCAAGTCGGCCGAGATCTCGAGCTATGCGGGTCTCTTCCAATACGCCCCCGGCCTGACCGTCGTCATGACCGTGTTCCTCATGGCGCTCGCCGGCATCCCGCCGTTCGGCGGATGGTGGGCCAAGTTCGTCGTGTTCCGTGCACTCGTGAACGCCGATACGACGATGGGCTACAGCCTCGCCGTCATCGCCGCTGTCAACTCGGTCATCGCGCTCTACTACTACCTGAGCGTCCTGCGCACGATGTGGGCGGACGAGGCACCCGACGGTGACGTCACGCCGATTCGCATCCCGGCATCGTTGGTCGGAGCCCTCGGCCTGACCGCGCTGGCCACGATGGCCTTCGGCGTTTACCCGAAGCTCGTCGACACGGTCGCTGATGTGTCGCTCCTCGTCGGAGCAGGCGGCTGAGCGACCCGCTCACCCCGCTGGACCAGCTGGTCCGCCAATCGATCGTTGCCGATGGCCCGATGCCGTTTCGACGGTTTCTCGACGTTGCGCTGTACGACGTCGACCACGGCTTCTATCGATCCGGCGGCCAGGCCGGCCGGCGGGGCGATTTTCTCACCAGCCCCGAGGTGGGGCCGCTGTTCGGTCACGTGGTCGCACGGGCCCTCGATGCGGAATGGGACCGACTGGGACAGCCGGACCCGTTCACGGTCGTCGACGCGGGCGCCGGCCCCGGCACGCTTGCTCGGGCCGTCCTGGCCGCCCGGCCCCGCTGCGCGGAAGTCATGGACTACGTGGCGGTTGAGTCGTCGGCGGCACAACGCGAGTCTCACCCGGCGGGTGTGCGAAGCCAGGCCGAGCTGCCGGAGACGATGATCGGTGTGGTGCTCGCCAACGAGCTGCTCGACAACCTCCCCTTCGTACCCGTCCGCCACCACAACGGCGAATGGGAACAGGCGGTGGTCGACGCCAAGGACGAGGAGCTCGTGCTCGGATGGCATCTGCTCGACGAGGTGCCGGCCATCGACCCGGTCGTCGGCCAGGCCGTGTACCAGCCAGCGGCCGCGGCGTGGCTCCGACAGGCGACCGAGATCGTCGAGCGAGGTCGGGTGATCGTCATCGACTATTGCCGATGGCAGAGCACCGACGTGGAGATCCGAACCTACGCCCAGCACGGGCGAGCCGGCTCGCCGCTCGAACACATCGGGCTCAAGGACATCACCGTCGATGTGGATCTTTCGCAACTGGAGGCGGTGATGCCGGCCTCCTCGATCCGCTCCCAGGCGGACTGGCTGGCCTCGCATGGAATCGATGAACTGGTCGAGGAGGGGCGCAGGGTCTGGGAGGCCTCCGCATCGGTCGGCGACCTTGCGGCGCTTCGCATGCGGAGTCGAATTCGTGAGGCGGAGGCACTGCTCGATCCCGAAGGATTGGGCGGTTTCACCGTGGCCGAATGGGTCATTTCCTGACGAGCAGTGCCGAAATTCGAGCACCCGGCTGCACTGGGTCAATTGACTCTTCAGCGCCGACGATTTCGTGTCGTTAGTATCGGCCTATGGTCACCGAGGACAGAACGCCGTTGGAAGTGTCGCCGAGCGCACTCTCCGTGGGCAGGACCTCGGTGGGCTTCCCGCTTTCCCGGACCAGTGAGAATGTGATCGAGGCCTACCTCGAGCTCATCGGCCTCCTTCGCGAGGACCGACCGGAGGACCTCCGCGCCGCCGACATCGACACGCTCGTCGATGCCACCGGCCTGGAACGATCCTTCATCACGAATCGGGTGGCGTCGCAGCTCACCAGCCCCCGCGCCTGACGGCATCCCCCACACAATTTCATCGTCATTCCGAGCCGCTTCATCTGCGCGTCATCTTCCGAACGTACCGTCGGTGATGAGTGCGAGATGCCGACGGCATCGGAAAGGCGCGAGATGCGACGAATCATGTTCACCGCGGCCAGCGGGATCATCGCGATGATGGCGGCACTTGCCGCGATGTTGACCTCCGAGGCGGCCAACGCCTAACGAGAATCGACTCCGACCTCCGCGGTAGTGTCGTCGGCGAGAAGGCACATCTTGCAGGGGGAACACCATGTCTGATTCGACGATCGAGGTCTACGAGGTCGAGGACCGGCGCTTTCCGCCGTCCGCAGCATTCCAGGCTGGCGCCCACACCGCCGATCAGTCCCTCTACGAGGAAGCTGCGGCCGACTTCGAGGCCTTCTGGGCCCGTCAAGCGCGCGAGCTGCTGACGTGGCGCAAGGACTTCAGCACCGTTCTCGAATGGGACCTGCCGTTTGCGAAGTGGTTCTCCGACGGTCAGCTCAACATGAGCGAGAACTGCCTCGACCGTCATGTCGAGGCCGGCAACGGGGACCGGGTCGCCTACCACTGGGAGGGCGAGCCGGGCGACACTCGCACCGTCACCTACGCCGAGTTGCTCGACGAGGTGCAGAAGTTCGCGAACGTGCTGAAGAGCCTCGGGCTGGAGAAGGGCGATCGTGTCGCCATCTACATGCCGATGATCCTCGAGCTTCCGATTGCCATGCTGGCGTGCAGCCGCATCGGTGTCGCGCACTCGGTCATCTTCGGTGGCTTCTCGCCCGACGCGATCAAGGACCGTTGCGAGGACGCCGACGCCCGAATGGTCATCACCGCCGATGCCGGCTACCGCCGAGGCGCCCCGTCGGCGCTCAAGGTCAACGTCGACGCCGCACTGGCCGACGGCGCTCCGACGGTCGAGAACGTCGTCGTCGTCAACCGGTGCGACACCGAAGTGACCATGGCCGAGGGCCGGGACCACTGGTGGCACGAGCTCATGGCCGACGCCTCCAACGAGTGTCCGGCCGAGCCGATGGACGCCGAGCAGCTCCTCTACCTGCTCTACACGTCGGGGACCACGGCCAAGCCCAAGGGCATCATGCACACCACCGGCGGCTACCTCACCCAGGTGGCGTTCACGCACAAGTACACGTTCGATGTCCACCCCGAGACCGACATCTACTGGTGCGCCGCCGACATCGGCTGGGTGACCGGCCACAGCTACATCGTCTACGGCCCGCTCACCAATGGCTGCACGAGCGTGATGTACGAAGGCACGCCCGACACGCCCCGCGAGGCCGAGCGCAACGGCGATGACCGGGCATCGTGGCACAAGGGTCGGCTCTGGGACATCATCACCCGCTACAAGGTCACGCAGTTCTACACGGCACCCACCGCCATCCGGACCTTCATGAAGTGGGGGACACAGGAACTCGACGGCTACGACTTCTCCACCCTGCGAGTACTCGGAACCGTTGGCGAGCCCATCAACCCGGAAGCGTGGATGTGGTACCACGAGCACATCGGCCAGGAATCGCTGCCGATCATGGACACCTGGTGGCAGACGGAGACCGGTGGCCACATGATCACGCCGCTGCCCGGCGTCACCACCACCAAGCCCGGTTCCGCCTGCCACACCATCCCGGGGGTGTTTGCCGAGCTCGTCGACGACGACGGCAACCCCGTGGAGCGAGGCGGTGGCTACCTCACGATCACGAAGCCGTGGCCGTCGATGCTACGGGGCATCTGGGGAGACCCGGAGCGCTACAAGGAGACCTACTGGAGCACGTACGAGGGCCGGTACTTCGCCGGCGACGGCGCCAAGATCGACGACGACGGCTACCTGTGGCTCCTCGGCCGCGTCGACGACGTGATGAACGTGAGCGGCCACCGGATCTCGACCACCGAGGTCGAGTCGGCGCTGGTCGATCATGATGCGGTGGCCGAGGCGGCCGTCGTGGGAGCATCGGACGACACGACCGGTCAGGCGATCGTCGGCTACACGATCCTCGTCGGTGGCGTCGAAGCGACGGACGAACTGAGCGCCGAGCTCCGTCAGCACGTGGCCACGAAGCTGGGTCCGATCGCTCGCCCTCGAGACGTCTATCTGGTACCCGACCTGCCCAAGACCCGGAGCGGCAAGATCATGCGTCGACTGCTGCGTGATGTCGCCGAAGGCAAGACGCTCGGCGACACCACCACGCTCGCCGATGCGAACGTCGTCGAACTGATCCAGGCCGGCGCCGCAGCCGCCGACGAGGACTGACCCGAGCGATCTGTGCAGCTGTGGGTGTCCCAGAGGCACACCCTGCTGCACAGATCTCTGGGAGAGTGGCGTGATGGAGATCATCTCGCCCCGGGAACGCTCGATTGGATCGAGCACGGTACGGCGCGTCCTGCCGTATGCGAAGCGGCGGACGGTGGGCCCATTCATCTTCCTCGACCTGATCGGCCCGGAGACCATCCCGGCCGGTCGGTCGATGAACGTGGATGCGCACCCACACATCGGCCTGTCCACGCTCACCTATCTGTTCGACGGGCGGATGGTGCACCGGGACTCCACGGGCGCTGTCCAGTCGATCGAGCCCGGAGCCGTCAACTGGATGACTGCAGGGTCCGGCGTGTCCCACACCGAACGCGGCCACCCCGACGATCTTGACGCCGACCTCTTCGTCCGAGGTGCGCAGATCTGGATTGCGTTGCCCGATGGGGGAGAGGACGTGGCCCCGTTCTTCGCGCATGTCCCGGCCGTCGACCAACCCCGCTTTGACATCGGGCCGGCCCGCATTCGTCTCGCCGCCGGCTCCGCCTGGGGACACGAATCTCCCGTGCCCGTGTCTTCGCCCCTCGTCCTCGCCGACGTCTTTCTCGATGGAAGCGACTCGCTGCGCCTGGACGACACGCACCCGGAACGCGGGATCCTCCCGATCGAGGGCGAGGTGGTTGTCGACGGCCAGCTGGTGCCAACCGGCCACCTCGCGGTTGTCGAACCCGGCTCCGTCGACATTGCCGGCTGGGGCCGCGCCCTCCTCATCGGCGGCGCGCTGGTCGGCCCTCGAACCATCTGGTGGAACTTCGTACACAGCGACCCAGAGCGGATCGAACAGGCCAAGGCGGACTGGGCCGCCCAACGATTCCCGCTGGTTCCCGACGACCACGAAAACTGGGTGCCGCTGCCGACGTGACGGAACACGTGCGCCGGTCGAGTCCATCGCTCGAGCGAATGGGTTCGGAATACCCGCCACGGGCTAGCGTTGTACCTCGTCAGCCATCCGACTCGGGTGGAGAAAGGGAATCGTGAGCGAAGCCGCGTTCAAGAACACCAGCAAGACCTTTGCCCTCCTGGCACTTCTCGGGGGAATCTTCATCGTCTTCGGCGCCGCACTCGGCGGTGGCTCGGGCGCGACCCTGGGCCTGATCATCGGGTTGGTGATGGTCGGCGGCTCGTACTGGTTCAGCGACCGAATCGCGATCGCCTCGGCCAAGGCGCAGCCGGCCAGCCGGGAACAGTTCCCCGAGTACTGGGAGATCATGGAGGATCTCACCACACGGGCAGAGATGCCGATGCCGGCGCTGTACATCACGCCCAACCCGGCGCCGAACGCATTCGCAACAGGTCGCAACCCGAACAACGCCGCCGTTGCGGTGACGCACGGACTGCTGCAGCAGATGACCTGGGACGAAGTTCGCGGCGTGCTCGCCCACGAGCTCGCCCACATCCGCAACCGAGACATCCTCATCGGATCGATCGCATCCGCCATCGGCATGGCCGTCACCTTCCTCGCCCGCATGGCGATGTGGGGCGGCATGTACGGCGGTCGACGCAGTGGAAACGACGGCAACCCGTTCGCGGCGATTGCGCTGGCGCTGCTTGCGCCGCTCGCAGCGAGCCTGATCCGCGCCTCCATCAGCCGCAGCCGCGAGTTCCAGGCCGACGCCTCCGCCGCCCGCCTCATGGGTGATGGCGAACCGCTCGCACAGGCTTTGGAAAAGCTCGAGACCGCGGCCGGCAACCACCTGCAGCCGGCGATGCACGTGAACCCGGCGCAGGCCTCGAACTACATCATCAATCCGCTGAAGGAGGAGCTGCGGAACGACCTGGGTGGCCTCGGCGGGTTCGGCAAGCTCTTCTCGACCCACCCGCCCACGCAGCTCCGCATCGCCGAGCTTCGCTCGGGTACGTGGCGCTGATGGCGGACCTCGATCCCGAAGACGTCCCCTACGCCACATCACGGACCCGCATCAATGCGTTGCGGCTGTTGGCGGTCGCTCTGGTCGTCCTGATGTTGCTCGTCTTCATCCTTGCTCTGGCCAGCTGAGGCGGCGCACAAAAACGCTTCCGGCGGGTGGACAGAACCACGGATTCCGCTACCATCTTTCGCCTGAGGGTCGGTGCCCGAGCGGCCAAAGGGAACGGGCTGTAAACCCGTCGGCTTATGCCTACGATGGTTCAAATCCATCTCGGCCCACACTGCAAGACTCCCGAGGTGAACGCCTCGGGAGTTTCCAGTTTTGGACCGCTCCACCGCCCACATCCCCAGGGAGAACGCTCATGCCATCATTCGACGTCGTTTCCGAAGTGGACATGCAGGAAGTCCGCAACGCGGTCGATCAGGCCGCCCGCGAAGTCTCCCAGCGATTCGACTTCAAGAACACCAACTCGTCAGTCGAGCTGGGCGACGACGAGATCAAGCTGGCCTCGATCAGCGAGGACCGGCTGACCGCGCTTCGACAGGTACTCGAAGAGAAGCTCGTGAAGCGGAAGGTCAGCATGAAGGTGCTCGACTACGGCACGGTCGAGCAGGCGTCCGGCAACACCGTTCGCCAGACCGCGACGCTGCAGTCCGGCATCGCGGCCGACAAGGCCAAGGAGCTCAACAAGGCGATCAAGGCGCTCGGCATCAAGGGCATCCAGTCCAGTACGCAGGGCGATCAGCTCCGGGTGACGGGCAAGAAGCGCGATGCGCTGCAAGAGGTCATCACTGCGCTGAAGGAAGCCGACCACGGCATCCCGCTGCAGTTCAACAATTTCCGAGACTGATCACCGGTAGCCGGTTGGATTCATCTGTCGCCAACGCCATTGGCTCTCGGCGATGTCCTCCAACGTGTGCGTGGCCTCCCAGCCGAGCATCTCGGTTGCGAGTGTCGGATCGGCGATGACCTCCGCAGCGTCCCCGGGACGGCGATCGACGATCCGATGCGGGATCGCCGAACCGACAGCGGCACTCGCCGCGTTGATGATCTCGAGCACCGACCGACCCATGCCGGTTCCGACGTTCAAGGCCGGGACCGTCTGAAGCTCGGCCAGGCGATCGAGGGCAGCGACGTGCGCTCGTGCGAGGTCGACCACGTGGATGTAGTCGCGGATGCAGGTTCCGTCGGGAGTCGCATAATCGCCGCCGAACACCCGGACCTCGTCAC
>JAHDEJ010000009.1:144304-148141 GCA_020628865.1 Acidimicrobiales bacterium | reverse complement strand
ATCGCCGCCTGAGGCTCAACGACGGCGAATGCGGATCGGGCCCTTGGCCGTTGACGGATCGACGACCTGCCCCTTCTGCGTGATGTCGACGCGACCGTCGGCGACGAGCCTGCGGGCGGCTTGACGAGCGGGCTCCATCAGCGTTCGCCATTCTTCCCCGGCGAACCCGTTGCGCTCACCGACCAACCGGGCGGCCTCCGAGGGACAGATGGTGGACCCGAGCTTGCGCTCGTCGAGCAGTGTCCCGATCGCGTCGGTCAGCTGGTGATCGATCGGCCGGAGCTTCTGACGCCGACACGCAGCACTGCAGTATTTCACCTCGGCCCACGTGCGCTCCCACTTCTTGCGCCACGTGATGGTGCGGCCGCACACCACACACGATTTTGGCTCAGGGTGACTCATCGAATCGACGGTAGGTGACGCCGCGGTTCCCCGACGGCCGCTACCGGTGCAGATGGCCCAGCCCCCGTGTGCACATCGGCCCATTCTTCGCAGCGGTCACCGAGATTCCGGATCACCGCCAGGATCCGAGGTGTACCAATGTCTGCAAGCGTGGATTGGAGACGGTGATGAGAATGTTCAGGACGCCCCGGCGAACGAGCCTGATGTTGGTGGCGATGATGATTGCCGCGGTGTGTGCAACCGCGCAGCCCGCGTTCGCAGCGGACGAGTGCACCTATTCGTTCCAGAACAACGAGGCACCCGATCTCAAGATCAAGACGGTGGTCGACGGCAAGGAGGTCACCCAGATCCTCCTGACGTCCGGCCGCACCGAGTCGATCACGGTGACTGCTGACGACACCGTCGTCGTTCGCCGGCCGAGCGACCGCGAGCGGCTGTTCCGCGCGTCGAACTGCGAGGGCGCTGGCGCGGTCGTGGAGATCGGGGAGTTGCCGGTCGACATCAACATCAGCTGCGACGTCGAACAGTTCGAAGCGGGCGGCGAAGCCTTTCGCATTCGCACCCTGATCGGCGAAGCACCGGCCGGAAGCCATGTCGCCTACAAGGCGTACAACCCGGTCGACGACGAGGACTATGTCTTCCTCGGGAGCTACCGCACCAACGGGCAGCTCGACATCAGCCACGACGACGAGATCACCGTGCCCGGTGACTGGCGCATCACGTCCCGGATCCGCCTCGCCGACGGCAGCAAGCTGCCCCGCGTCGACTGCGCCATCATCACGATCGGAGACGGCGGCAACGGAGAGATTCCGGCAGACGCCATTGGCCATCGCAACGCCGGCGAGCTCCCGACGAGCTGCTGGGCCGTCGACCGCGATCTCGGTGACGGCGAGATCGTCAGCGACGTGACCATCCTGAACGCCGGCGAGAACGGTGCCTACTACGCCCGCTCGACCGACTCGTTCCTCGGAGCGATCGACCCGGCCGGCGGCAACTACGACCCGGAGATCGCGCTCATCAAGATCTGGCGAAACGAACGCACGGGCACCTACGACTGCCAGCGCGGCTGGACGGGCGGCGTCGAGATCCCGACACCGAACGAAGCAGAAGGTCTGGGGCGCGTCGACGTCGAGGTCATGATCGCCGTCCCCGCCGCCAATGGCGGAACAAACGTGCTGTGGAAGATCGGCCAGAGCGGGCCCGCCTTCGGCAACGGCGGTGCGTTCGGCTACAGCTACCACCTCACCAACACCATCGACGGACAGATCGCTCGTCCCTGGCTGGGCGACATCGAGGACGTCGACGCCGATCTCGTGGACTGCGACTCGCGGTATGTCGCGATGACCTCCAGTTCGTGGGGCTCGACCTACATCGAACTTCTTGACCTGCGCACCGGGGCCAGCCTGGACCTCCCCGGCTTCGTCGGTTGGGACAACGTCGACGAGCCGGTCGACTACGGCTTCGATTGCGACGGTCGCTTTTGGTACGAGGGTCGCGACGGTGCCGCCATGTCCGTCGACCTCGATTGATCGGCATCATCTTCGGCTGATCACGGTTTGACGCCGCGAGTCGAGCTGGCCGGTTTCCCTCAAGGGAACGGGTGGCGGGACGGCTCAACGGTGTCAAGCGATGCGGCGCAGGGGTGGCTCACAGGCCCGCCCCTGCGTCGTATTCGCGCACCGGACTGCGAAACGAAGGGTTCACACACCGGAGACCCGCACGAAAAATTCGTTCTGTACCTTCACTCCCATGAGTCGAAGTAGCGAAGGATGGGAGGTGGCGTGATGGAGTTCGTCGGAGCGCGATCCACGTACGAAGGCAACGAGGGTGAGACCTTCAACGCGGCGAGGCACGTGGTGTCCGCTCCGGCCTCCACCACGCAACCGGCCCGCGAGTCCTGGCTCGACGTTCATGTCGAGAACCTCGACGCCATCCCTTCGACCGGCGGTGCAATCATCGCCGCCAACCAGCTGCCCACGCTCGACCCATCCATGCTTTCCACTATCCTCGGCAGGCAGGTCGTGATTCCGGAGGCGACCGATGGCTCGCTGCACGCTGCCCGGTGCGCCCTGCTCGCCGGCCAGCTCGTGGCGCTCGTCCCCGAAGGACGACGCTCCCGCACTCGACGACGCGGGCCGGGCCACTCCGGCGTGGCTCATCTTGCTCTGACCACCGGGTCCCCAATCATCCCGTTGGGAATCAACGGGGCCGACGCAATCGCTCCCGAGGGCCAACGGACGTTGCGTCGGTCTCCGCTGGCCGTCCGAATCGGTGCAACCATCCACCCCCGCGTGGCGGGTGCTCGACCGACGATGCGAACCCGTCTCGCCCTTTCGCACGATGTGATGTGTGCCGTCGCTGCCCTCAGCGGACGCGAAGTCGAAGCACGCCCCGACCATCTCGTTCAGGTCTGAGTCGCTCAACATCGCCTCGTCGGGTGAACGCCTGACACGCGCCTGATTCACGTCCGGTTGTCGCCGGAACCCATCCGTACGGTTCGATGCATGACACTTCTGCGTCGACTCATCGCACTCCTTCTCACGCTACTTTCGGTCGCACCCGCGGTGGAACTCATCAACCGCGCCCCCGTCGCCGCCCCGGCGGTGGACGGTCCGCAACTCGATCGCGGCATCAACCTGGCGGGCGACTTCGAGGTCACCCCACGTCGCAGCTGGGGCACACCGATTCAGGACGACTTCTTCCCGCTCGTTGCCGAACGCGGCTTTGACCACGTTCGCATCCCCATCCGCTGGAATGCGTACACCGGGTCCGCTCCTGACCATCGAATCGACGAAGGCTTCTTCGCCGAGGTGGATCGGCTCGTCGACCTCGCCGAATGGAACGACCTCGGCATCGTGCTCGACGTCCACTTCTTCGAAGAGCTCGACGCCGACCCGGCCGGCGAACGCGGCCATTTCCTGGCCATCTGGGAACAGATCGCCGAGCGCTACGAGGATCGACCCAACACTGTCGTCTTCGAATTGTTGAACGAACCCGTCGGTGTCTTCGACGATCGACCCGAATTGTGGAACGAGCTCGCCGCCGACGCGGTCGACGTCATTCGGCGCACCAACCCGACCCGCACCCTCATCATCGGCCCCGTCAGCTGGAATCACGCTTCCCGACTTCCGGACCTCGAACTGCCCGACGATCCCAACATCGTGGTGACGATCCACACCTACGACCCGTTCGAGTTCACCCATCAGGGCGCCGTCTTCGTCGACCCGCAGCCGCCGACCGGCGTCCGCTGGAGCGGCGATGCCCACGGCCTCGACTTCGACTGGGCGGACCACTCCTGGGGCGTTGATGTGGTCGCCGGGACGAGCGGGCTCACCGTCCGCTTCGACGACGAGTGGACGGCCCTCGCCATGGCTGCCACCCAACCGACCACCGCCGACCGCGTCGAGCTGACGCTCGGCCGCAACTTCGACGGCG
>JAHDEJ010000009.1:9131-144204 GCA_020628865.1 Acidimicrobiales bacterium | reverse complement strand
GCAACTTCGACGGCGACGACGTGCTTGCGTTCGACGTGGAGCTGACCCGCCGCCGGGCCGAGGTGGACGTCAGTGCCTGCGGTCCCATCCGGACCCTCGCGCTCCAGTCCCGCTCCAGCGGGCGAGTCGCCGTCAACCGGCTGGCCCTCTGCTCCGCCGACTGCGACGAACTCATCGTGTCGAATGCCGACGCCATCGACGACCTCATCACCACTGCGGCCGACTGGGCGAGCGAGCACGGTGTCCGCCTGTACGTCGGCGAGTTCGGCGTCCTGAGCCCGGTCGATGATCCGACCGATCCCGAGTCACGCCGGGCATGGGCCGCCGCCGTTCGTGAGAGCGCCGAACGCAACGGCGCCGGCTGGGCCTACTTCGAGCTCAGCGGTGAGTTCGGTGCCTGGGATGCGGCGAACGGCCAGTGGCGGCCCGAGGTGGTGGAGGCGCTGCTCGGCTGACGCCCGAAGGGCCCGGGTGGCGGTACCGTTTCCGGGTGCCCACGCCCGCCGCCACTCCGCCGCCCGACGGCCTCGTCGATGCAGCGGCCGCAGTCGGCATCACGCTCGAGGGCACGGTCGGACGGGGCGGAAGCGCCGTGGTCCACCGGGGGCGCCAAGCCGATGGCACTCCGGTGGCGGTCAAGCTTCTGGACGTCGGCGTCGATGTCGGGCGGATTCGCCGCGAGGCCGACGCGCTCGCCACCCTGGATCACGACGGTGTGCCCGCTCTCATCGATGTGCTCGAAGCCGGGGGCCGGGCGGCGCTGGTGTCCGAATGGGTCGACGGTTCGCCCCTCGTCGATGAACTCCGCGGCGGTCCGCTCTCGCCGGGGCGGGCTCGGACGATCCTCTCGGCCCTCGCCGGCGTGCTCGACCACGTCCACGATGCGGGCATCGTTCACCGAGATCTCAGCCCGGACAACATCATCGTTCGACCGGACGACCGCGTTTCCGTCATCGACTTCGGGATCAGCCGGAGCGCAGACTCCGCCACCCTCACCGCCGATGGCGTCACCGCCGGAACACCCCGATACCTGGCGCCCGAGGTGCTCAGCGGCGGAGAACCCACCCCTGCGTCCGATCAGTACGCTGCGGGAGTTCTCCTCTCCGAAATGGTGACCGGACGGTGGCCCTACCCGGACGACGGCGAGACGGTCGCGTCGACCATGCACCACCATCTCCACACGGCCGCCACCCCGGCCAGCGAAACGAACCCCTGGCTCGGAACCGCGTTCGACACCGCCATCCTCCGGGCGGTCGCAAAACACCCGTCCGATCGATTCACCAGCCTCGATGAGATGGTCCGCTCCATCGACGCGCCGGCCCCGCAGACGGTCGCCCCGATTGCAAGGCGTTCTCGTTGGACCACGCCGTTGATCGGCGGCGTCGTGCTCGTCGCACTCATTGCGGCCGGCCTGCTCACCCGCGGCGATTCCCCTGGTACTGATGTGGCGGCCTGGTCTGCGGGAACCGCCGCCGGGATCGCCTGCAACCTGCTGACAGAGCCGGACTTCGAGTCGGGCAACGTGCCGACCGGCTTCTTCGACGCAGCCGCCGCCAACAACGACATCTCACCCACCGGCGGAGTCGACCAGACCGCAGCGGTCCGGGTCGGGGCCACCGGCGACTTCGGCCTCTTCGGCGAAACCATCCCGATCGTCCCCGGCTCCGGCTACGTGTTCCGTGCCTACGTCGCACCGACCGCAGACGCGCAGGCCGCCCTCATCCGCCTCTTCACGCTCGACGAGAACTTCGATCTCGTCGCCAGCGAATCCGACGCCTCCATCGGTGCCGACGAAGTGGAGCTCGCCCTCGAACCGGGGCGGTCGGGCCATGTTGTCGTCACGATGCCAGCGGCGTCGCCAACCGCCCGCTTCCTCGTGCCCAGCCTCGTGAAGGAAGGCGCCGACGGCTACCTGCTCGCCGACGAGCTCGTCCTCGCCCCCGCCGGCAGCGAATGCGTGGGGGAGCTCACCAGGTGAACGACGCACTGCTCGTCCTCGTTGGCGATCCCGCCCGTTCGGAATCGACACAATGGCCACTCGTCGACGGGAGCGTGTTGGGTCGATCGCCAGATGCCGCCATCTCGTTCGATCTTGCCCAGCTCAGTCGAGCGCATGCCCGTTTCGAACGAACGGCGACCGGATGGGCCGTCGTCGACCTCGGCAGCCACAACGGCACATTCATCGACGGCGACCCCGTGACCACAGAACCTCGAGTGCTCCTCGAAGGCGACGTGCTGGTGTTCGCCGGCGTGCTTTCCCTGCGATTCACCGATCCGCTCGCAACACCGATGGCACCGCGCATCGGCCGCCTGCACGGACTGTGGATCGACCCGGACACGGACGCCGTTTGGGTGGATGCGCGACTGCTCGAACCCGCGCTGTCACCCCGGCAACTCACACTCCTACGCATGCTCGACGCGGCGCAGGGTGAGGTCGTGGAACGCGCCGCCATCGTCGAAACGGTCTGGAGCGACGTCGCCGCCGAAGGCGTAAGCGACCAGGCCATCGACGGTCTCATCAAACGGCTTCGTGCCCGACTTCACGAACTCGAGACCGCCGTCCGCATCGACGTCGTTCGCGGGCGGGGACTCCGTTTGCAGAACCCGGACGTCTGAACGGTTCACTCGACTGCGTCGAGCGCCTCACGAAACTCGGCCAATTCACGGTCGACGAGCTGCCGGATCATCAGCGCATATTCGGCGTCGTCGCGGCAGTGGGTGGCCAGCCACACGAACTCGTTCTGCACCATCCGATCCACCACCATCCGGATCGCATCGGACATGTCGGGCTGCTCCACCCGCATCTCGGCCACCCGGTGCACGATCGCCACGCTCATCTGGGCACGAAGCAACGTCTCCTGCCGCTGTTCGACGAGCGCAGATCGGTTCAGCGCATACACCCGGATGGAGTCGATGGCCCTCTGCGTCTCGGACTCGTTCAGCCCGTCCCTCGGCCTGATCACGGCCTCGTCAGTGAACTCGAAGAACGTGGCCGGATCGTCGACACACGGGTTGATCAACGACGGTCGTTCGTTCTCCTCCTCGCCCTCGGCTGCGGCCCGAGTGTCGTCGAGGAGCGGGAACTGGTCCTCCTTACCGAGCTTCTCCTCGGCTTCGGTCACCACGTTCGTGTGCCAGCGGCGCCGGTTGCAATCGATGCAGCTGGGCAGCAGGTTCGACCATGCCGCAGCCAGCCACCAGTACGCCGGTTTCACCTTCGTTCCATCCGCCGCTTCAACCCGGCCCTTCGGCCGCCAGTGCTCCACGTCCATCGGTTGGGTGGCGTCGTAGCGGCTTTCGCAATAGGCGCACTTGCCATGGAACAGCGACGACAGTGCCGTCTTCACGTCGCCGTTCGAATAGACGGAGAAGCTGAACTTCCAGTCCGACGGGTCACCGTCGTGCTCGGCCAGCGACGTGCGAGCCCGCGCCAACTCGCGGGCTGCACTGGAGTCCTCATCGACGAGCACCGACGGTGCCGCCACCCCTGCACGATCGATGCGAATCATGAATCGGCGAGGCCTTCGCGCACGGCCTCGTAGTTCCAGAGCTTGCCGATGTGGGCGTAGACGGCCTGTCGGTCAGGCCTGTCGGCGGCGTCGCCGTCCGGTGTCCGCTCCAGCGCCTTCTCCGCTGCGAGGAACTGGTCGATGGCTTCGTAGATCAGCTGGTCTCGACGAGTGTGCCCGAGCATGCCCTCGCCACTCAAGCGATCCCGCAGCTCGGCCAACCGATCGGTCTTCCCGAGCTCCTCCACCTGGGCGGTCGTCATCGCAAGCAGCTGGTAGTACTCGCTGAACTCGGCATCGAGCGCCGGGTCGATGGTGGTGGCCAGGCCGAAGAACCTGGAGGTCAACAGCTGGTCCACCCGCATCCGCTCCGGGGACGGCATGTCGAACTGACCGAACGAATAGCCGTCCTCGTGCCGCTGCATCAGCGCAATCTCGCCGGTCTTCAAGCCCCGCAGACACAACGGATCGTGAGTGGTCGCCAGGAACTGCATGCGGGGCATCAGCGTGCGGAGCTGCTCCACCACCCGCATCTTCCAGGTCGGGTGCAGGTGCGACCCGACCTCGTCGATCACGACGAGACCCCGGGCGCTCTCCGGACTGTCGAACACGTTGAACACGACCTGCAACGTGTCGGTCACGAGGGCCAACGCCGTCTGGTAGCCGTCGCTCAACAGCCGGACCGGCACGGTCAACCCGTGCTCATGGACCACGAGTTCATCGCCGTCGAAGTCGAGCTCCGACCCCGGGACCGGGCAGATCGTTTCGCTCCACAGCTCCCGGGTGTGTTCGAAGGCGTCCGGCTTGTTGTCTCGCAGTTCACGAAGGAGCAGCTCGGGTGGAGCCAGCGGTTGGAATGAGGAGAAGAGGTTGTCGACCCGGGCCCAGGTCTTGCCGTAGCGAAGTTCCCGATCCCGGGCGAGCAGGCGGGTGGCGCCATACGCCAACACGAAGTTCTGGGCCTCGACGGAATTCTCGAACTCGAGCCGATCGCTGCCCTTGGTGAACTTCACCTTCCGGACCGACTCGCCGAGCTTGACGCTGACGACACCTTCGTCCTCACCTCGACGGACGAAGTCGGCCGGGTTCACGTGGCCATTCGCCACGAGGTCCTCGGCGTACTCCTGGCCGACGAGTGCGAGCACCGTGGAATCGAGGACGGTCGACTTTCCGGTGGCGTTCTCGCCGATCAGCACCGTCCACGGCGCCATCGGTGTGGTGTCTGCCGCGACATCGTCGGGCACCGGGCCGGTCAGCTCCAAGGTGATCGACGGGATCGACTTCACGTTGGTGAGCTCGACGCGTTCGACCAGCCAGTCGTTGCCCACGAACCGTTTCAGGTCGTCGGCTTCCACCGGCGGCGCCGAACCGGAGGACGGACGGTTCTCCATCGCCAGCTTCTGCTCGACCGCGGCCCGAGCGGTGAACTCCTGCTGCTCGACGACGTGACTCGTGTACGCCTCTCGGATCTGGTCCTTGGTCGACTCATCCGGAAGCGCACCAACGGCGTCGGGCAGCAGCGAGCGGTCCAACAGCGGGCCGATCACGTGACGCACCGCCGCCGAGTATTCGGCATTGGGCGCCATCGCTTCGGTGACCCCGCGCCCTGACGCAAGGTCCCGCCGCGCCTGGTCGATCGCCTCTCGGCGAGCGTGTTGCAGCGCCTCACGGTTCAGCCCGATGATCTGGATCGTGGTGCGACCTCGCTCGGTGTCCGACACCACGGAGCCGTCGTCAAGGAAGACCAGATGGTCGTCGGGTTGGTCGACGGTGGGGTCGAGCAACAGCGGTTCTTCTGCCGCGAGGTCGGCCCCGGTCGTGTACGGCTCCGCCCGCTCGCCGGCGATGGGGAAGAAGTTGCCCTTGCCGCTCTCCCGAAACCGGCGGTTGCAGGTCTGGCAGGCCAACAGCAAGTTGTCCCACTCGCCGGCCAGCCACCAGTACCCCTGGTCGGTGTCGCCGAACTCGTTCGTGATGTTCCCCTTCGGCCGGTAGTGCTCCACGTCCGGTTTGCTCGTCACGCCGACGCGGGCCTCGCAGTACGCGCACTTCGAATGGAACAGTTGCGAGAGCGCGTCACGAACCTGACGGCGGTTGAACATCGAGAAGTCGAAGCGGCTCGGGTTTCGGCCTTCGGCGGCCAGCCGGGCCGCCCGTTCGCGTTCCTCCGGCCATCGCTCGATGAGCATCGGGGGTGCCGGCACCGTCGATCGGTCCACGTGGATCATCTGTCCGCCTCCTCACCTCGACGGCAACTTCTCCGTCGATTGCCGAGACGTTAGTCGTCGCGCATGTGCTGCAGCGCTGGCTCGGGAACGGATGCGCCGAGGATTTCCGGAGGTTCCGGGCGGAGTGGCGGTACTCCGCCCGGAACCCACCTTCAGGTCAGGGTGGGGGTTTCATCCGAAGATGCTGCTGAAGGTTCCCGGTAGAGACTTGTTCGGCGCATCCATCACACTCGTGATGAGGCAGATCTACCCACGACCACTCACGTCCGGGCCAGCACGCCCGCCCACAGGTCGGCGCCCATGGGGACGACGGGCACCCGTTCGATTGGATGGTCGAACGGCTCGGCCACCCGAAACCACCCCAGGCGGCGAAAGATCGGTTCCGCCTCGGGCCGGATCGGGGCAACCCCATGTGTGGTGCCCCGCTTGCGTTGCACTGCCATCGCCGCGTTCACCAACCGCAGACCGAGCGTGCCCCGCCGGTGGGACGCCGCCACGCAGAGCATCGACCCGTAGCCGACGACCGCGCCATCGGGGAAGACCGTCGTCGGGTCGAACCACTCCTGCACCGGGGACGCTTCCGCATCCGCCCAGGTGACCCGCACGGTTCCGACGACCTGCCGATCCTTGACTGCGACCATCGTGCGCGACGACGGCAGCGTGTCGAAGGTGTCGAACAGCAGCTCATCCGCCGACCGCGCAAGGATGCCCTCACCCGTGAAGACCTCCGCCCGCAAGCGATACGCGGCCCGATGCTCGCGGTCGTCCGCCGCGAATCGGATGTCCACCGTCATGTCGTTGCCACCTCCGCGCAGTCGTCGATGAACCGGGCGTGGGCGTCGAGTGCCGCGGATCCGGCCGCGGCGAGCGGCACGGCCAACGCCGGTCGCTCGGCCAGGACCTGATTCAACTGCCGACGATTGAAGACCGTGTGCCCCTCGTCGACGGCGATGTGGTCGGTGAGAAAGCTCAGCGACTGCACTCGGTCCGCCCCACACACGGCGGCCACGTTGCCGATCAACACGGGCCCCGATGTGATCGAGAGCAGCTCGATCTCGTACTCGATGGCGAGCTGCCCCCACGGATTCGCCGAGTCGATCGTGCGCTCATGCAGCTCGACGTACTGCTGGACGCCGGGGGAGGGGTCCCGGGCCAGCAGTTCGTCGGCATCGAGCGGCCGGCGACCGTCCTGGTTCCATGCCGCGACGAGCATCCGGGTGTCGTCGATCATCATCGAGTGATGCCCGGCTTCGTGCACCGCATGCCGTTGCAATGCGGCACCGAGTTCGCCCATCCCGAGCTCGATGCACCGCGCTCCAGCGCGGGTGATCCAGTCGTCGACCGGGCGAGTCATGTGCACGCCTTGTGCACAGAATTCGATCAGGAACCGATCCAGAACTTCCGGCCGGGCTGCCGGATCCGTCATCGCCCGATGTCCTCGGCCGGTCACGTACCGGCGACGCGCTGCAGCCACCAGAGGGTCGTAGACGACCGACACGAGATCTGCTTCCGGTGCCGCCGCTTCGGCACCCATCGCCACTGTCATTTCCTTCTCCTCACCGTTGTGTGGCCGGTTCATCGCTCCCGGCGACGGGTTTCCTTCGGAGAATCTTTTTGGGCTCGCCCACAACGGATGGCAGGAGCAAGCGTTCTTGCCTATTTTCATAATGAACGGGTTGGGACTGCACTTCTTCGGAGGCTGCCGGATCTCGAGGCGCTCGCACCATGTGAAATGTGATGTCAGGCTTGTGTCAGCGCAGTTCGAGAGGATGGGACGTGCGGGAGGTGGGATGATGAGCGACGGATTCTCCATTCGCTCCACGACAAACAAGTGTGAACATCGACGACGACCGTCTCGCAGCGACGATCGCCCCACATGCCCGGGGGCCGGGCGGCGCGGTCCTGCGAACGATCGATGGCGAGCTGGATGTTCTGCATCACTGGGACGGAGCTCGGCTGCTCGTGCTGTCGCCGCCAGGAATCCGTTTGCCGGACGTCGAGTCCGTTTCGCTTCTCCTGGACGTGGACGACGGTGCGTCCACCGTCTTGGAGGTGAGAGGAAGCCTGCGTCCGCAGGAATCGAAACGATGGCGTCTTGCGTGGTTGCTTGCGCAGATCCGTCGACACGGGATGGGCGCCGCCGTCGAACTGACGGCCGGACGTTCGGTCCCCTGCGGCGACATCGCACACCTGGACGTACACCAGGCCGCGGTGACCGTGATCGATCGAAACTGACAGGGTTGGTCCGGTGACGGTCTTCCAGCCGGTACACGCGCACTTCCGCGGACGCGTCGATCTGCTCGACACGGTGGCGCGGGCGGTCGCTGCCGAAGCGAGCGTCCTGCTTCGCGGGCCTGCCGGCATCGGCAAGACCCGGCTCGCCGCCGAAGTGGTGAGCGGCGTGACACGCAGGGAGGTGACCCGCCTCCTGTGCAGCCCGGCAACCTCGGACTTCGCGTTGGGAGCCCTGGCTCCGGTTGGCTCTCCCGACGGTGTCGCTCCCGGCGATCTGCCGGCATTGTTCGCCTGGTATTTCGGCCAGTGGCGGGCAAAGCGAACGCCGGCGGGTCCGCCGCTGTTGTGGGTCGACGATGTGCAGAACCTCGATGGACTTTCCGCCGCGGTGCTCCGGCAGGCGACCGCCCAGGACTATGTCCAACTGATCGCCACGCATCGCAGCCCAGACGCGGTGCCGCTCGAGATCGAAGCGATGCTCACGGAGGGACTCCTCCGACGTGTGGACGTACCGGCGCTCGGCGACCAGGCCATTCTCGAGGTGACCGAGGATCTGCTCGGTCGCCCACTGGACCACGGTGAACGGGATCGGGTCGTGCGGCTGGCCACGGGCAGCCCGTTGTTCGCACGCGAGCTCGCCGAGAGCCTTCGCAGCGGGGAGTCGTCGCCGAGCACGATGGACGCACTGATCCGTACCCGCATCTCCGCGCTGGACGACGATGCCCTTCGCTGCGCCGAACTGATTGCTGCAGCCGAACCACTCCACGTCGACCTTCTCGGCGTTCGCCGTCGGGCGCTCAGCGCGCTTGTGGACGCGGGAATCGTGCAGCTCGATGGTCCGACCGTCCGTCTTGAGCATCCGCTGTACGCCGAGGTCCTGGCCGAGCGACTCATCGCGACCGAACGAGAAGTCTTCGGTGAGCTGCTCGATTCCGTCGGCTCCGTGCCGGTCGATCCGGTCACACTGGTCGGCTGGCAGTTCCGGGCCGGACGGGAGCCGTCAGCCGATGACGCGCTGGCGGCGGCCCGACGCGCCATCGGCCGATTCGACGGCCGATCGGCGCTCCAATTCCTTGACGCCATCGATCCCGAGGAGCGCGCTCTCGTCAAAGGCGAGGCATGTCTCGTCTCCGGCGAGGTCGAGGAGGGGTTGGCGCTGCTCGAAGAAGTGCGCAACACCGGCACCCCATCGCATCGGGTGGAGGCAGCGTCCTGGATGGCCCGCTACATGGGCGTGATGCTCGGCGAAGTCGAGGTCGCCCACCAGATCCTCGCCGAGGCCACGCAGCCGGGCCTGTCGATCGACGATCGTCAGCTCCTGCTGGTCGGGCAGTTCTGGCTCTGGATCTTCGGTGCCGGCGACGACCACGACAACACCCTTTCCGAGCTCTGGGCTCTCTCCGACCCGGCCATCGAGCCCTCCGTCATGCAGTACGAGCTGATGTTCGCCGGCATCTCGTCCGTGTCGCAATACGACCATCCGGCCGCTGCTGCCGGGCTGGTTGCACGCCTTCCCGACGTTGCCGAACTGGTCCAACCGCCGGCCTCATCCCGTCATCGTGCGACTGTGTTGGAGGGTTGGTATCACGGCTTTCGAGGCGACCTGCAGCAGGCCGAGGATCGAATGCGCCCCTCGTTCGAGGAGTCGGTCGAGACCGGCAATCTCGAGTGCATCTCGATGATGGGGGCCACGATGGGCTACCTCACCGCACTTCGTGGCGACCCTGTCGATGCCATCACGCTTGCGTCCACTGCTCGAAAGGCCGCCGAGATGGTGGACTGGTTTCGCTTCGGTGAGATGGCCACCGCCAGCCTCGTCGCCGGACAGGTGCTTGCGGGTGTCGACGTGGACGACGATGCGCTTGCCATTCTGGAGGCGGCCAGCCCGGACGACGTCGACAACGACGGCGTCGCAATGTTCCGGACGCGGGCGCGGGCGCTGCACGCCGAAGCGGCCGACCGTGCGCCGAGCGACGACGCGCTCACTGCCACCATCGACCTGCTCAACCGCAATCACAAGCGAGCCTGGCTCGCCATGTTCGCCGCCGAGCTGCTCGACCTCCGAACGCCGACAGCACTCGGTCGAACCATCGACATCCTTCAGCGCCACCCGCACTCCGAAGTCGGCTGCATCGTCCTCGCCGCCGGGCAGGCGCGGATTGCCGGGGACGTGCCTTCCGCCATCGCCGCAGCGGAGGATTTCGAACGGATCGGCATCCCGCTCGCGGCCGCACGAACGTACGCGGACGCCATCCGGATGATCGACGATGAGTCCGGCGAGCGATCGTCGGCCGTCGCCGGGATCGTCCGCTGTGGCATGGTCTGGCGTGGCGGCGCATTTGCGTGCACGTCCGACCTCCGTCTGCCGAGTGCCCGCCAGATCGAGATCGCCACCATGGCCATGCGCGGTCGTTCGACCCGGGAGA
This sequence comes from Acidimicrobiales bacterium, assembly GCA_020628865.1. Taxonomy (GTDB): domain Bacteria; phylum Actinomycetota; class Acidimicrobiia; order Acidimicrobiales; family SHLQ01; genus SHLQ01. Next base: position 133,806 of record JAHDEJ010000009.1, on the reverse strand, counting down.
TCGCGGATTCGGAACATCTGTCGGAGCGGACGGTGGAGAACCACGTCTACCGGTTGTGCCGTAGCGTCGGCGCTCACGGCCTCGACGATCTCCGCGCCGTCCTCGCGCCTCCCAGCGGAGCGACTCAGCTGGGGGCGTGACGGCCCCAGAGCCAGGGCTCTGGCGGAACGACCACAACAGGGCGTTCGGTCGTTGCGAGGAGTTGGGTCGTGACGGAACCCCAGATGGCATCCCGCTGGTCGGAGTCGCTCCGAGCACCGACAACCACCTGTGGAGCCGCCCAGGTGGGGTCGCTCAACACATCAACCGGATCACCCACGACACTCTCAGCGGTGACACGACCAACGGCCTCGTCGCCGAGCGCGGGCACCAGCGCGGCCAACGCCTCGCGGCTCTCGACCAGATCGGATTGCGCCCCCACAACGTGGACGACGTGCACGTCACCGTCGCAATTCTCCAGTGCCCAGCGAATCGCCGCTCGGGCGCCAGCTGAGCCGTCGTATCCGACGAGTACCCGATCGCTGGACCGGGTCGCCTCGGCCGGCACAACCGCCACCGGACACTCTCGTTGCGCAGCGACGAACTGACTCACACTGCCGACCATCGCCTGCCGTACTGCCCCGAGATGGCGGGTCCCGACAACGATCAGATCCGCCCGCTGGTGGCCGGCCTCGTCGAGGATCGCTCGACGAACCTCACCACCACCGATGACCCGTTCGAAGTCCGCTGCGGCCGGCTCCGCCTGCAGCAGCCGGCTCAGCAGTTGCTGCGCCTCCGCAACGGCATGGGCGGACTTCACGAGGCCATACCCCTCGATGCCGACGAACTCCCGCGGCTCATGCACGGTCAGGAGGGTCGTGTGGACCTTGTTGCCGCGGGCATGCTCATGGTCGACGAGGTCGACGGCCCAGCCAAGGGCCGCCGCCGCAGCCTCGGTGTCATCGACTGCCACCACGATTCGGTCGGTCATCGCTCCACCTCCGGAGTCTCCTGGGAGTGTTCCCGCCACCATCGTTGCGACGACGCACGAGGAACAGCAGGGCCCAAGGTCCCGACACCGGGGCGGGACCTTCGACCCTGTGCCAATCACACGTCGCAACGCACGATGAAGGGACCGACGACAGAGAGCAGGAGCGACCCATGTTCAAGGAAGTGCTTGTCCCCTTCACCGAAACGGAACGATCCGAGCGAACGCTCGCCATCGCCACCGATCTCACCCGGGCCCTCGGCGGTTCCATGCGCCTCCTCGTCGGCTCGTCCGACGACCGGATCGGCCAGCTCGACATGGCCCAGCGCGTCGCCGACTCGATCAGCATTCGCACCGGTCTTCGAGCCACGGTGACCGCGATGGTCACGCAGGGCTTCTTCCACGACGAGCTCGTCGACGAGACCGCCGCCTCACCCGACGCGATCCTGGTCCTCTCCGCCACGAAGGGCGGCCGACGAGCTGCACTCACCGGATCGATGACCATGGACGTGCTCACCTACCTCGACCGGCCCGTCGTCCTCGTCGGTCCGAAGTGCGAACCCGCCCCGCTTCTCCGAGACGGGCCGGTGGTGGTTGCGCTCGACGGATCGGACGGGGCTGAACGGATTCTCGCTTCCGCCGAGGCGTTCGCTGACACCTTCCGCCGTCCACTGGATCTGATGACCGTGCTCGACCCCGACACCTCGGCCGACCTGGTGTCCGCACGGTCCGGCGATGTGCAGGAGTCCGCGTACGTGGCGAACCTTGCCCGCAGCAGCGCTCCTCAGATCCCCACACCCATGTACGAAGTGCGGCACGGTGATGCGGCGCCGGAAATCGTCGAGACCGCAATTGCCCGCAACGCACCAATGGTTGCCATGACCTCCCACGTGCCACTCGGACTCGACCGGCTCCTCCACGGGAGCGTGCTCGATGATGTCGTTGCGATGAGCCCGGTGCCTGTGCTCGCCGTCCACCGCAACGACTCCATCTCCTGACGGTGTTCATCGAAACTACGATTGGCCGGAGCCCAGCCGTGAAGGGAGCCGCCATGACCGAGCCGCTGACTCGCGTTTTTCTGCTCGACGATCACGAGATCGTCCGTCGTGGCCTGGCGGGCCTCATCGAGGCGGAGGCCGACATGACGGTCGTCGGCGAAGCCGCCAGCGCGGCGGAAGCGATGGCCGAGATTCGTCGCTGCGAACCCGACGTGGCCGTGCTCGACGTTCGCCTCGGCGACGGCAACGGAATCGAAGTGTGCCGGGAGGTTCGGGCAGAGCATCCGGAGCTACCCTGCCTGATCCTCACCTCCTTCGCCGACGACCAGGCGCTGCTCGAAGCAGCGATGGCGGGCGCCGCGGGCTACGTCCTCAAAGAGGTTCGCTCGAACGACCTGATCGTCTCGATCCGCAAGGTGGCTGCCGGTGCCCAACTGCTCGATGATGCCGAGGTTCGCATGCGGATGCGCCGCGTGCGGGACACGGAGGCGGGCATGCTGGCCGAGCTCACACCTCAGGAACGCAGGATCTTCGATCTCATCGGCGACGGCATGTCGAACCGACAGATCGCCGAGCAGATGCACCTCGCCGAGAAGACGGTGAAGAACTACATCTCCAACCTGTTCGCAAAGCTCGGTGTGACCCGACGAACCCAGGCGGCAGCGATGGCCGTTCGTGTCGAAGAGCAACAGCGCCGCCGGTTCGAGTAGCTCAGAAGAGTTCGACGATCTGCCACACACCCAGGCCGGCTGAGACGACCGCGCCGATGGCGCCATTCAGGAGCCAGCGGGTGTGCCCCAGCTCGGGGATGGTGCGAGTGAGCCGGACGAGCGCCACGTTCACCAGCGTGAAGACGCTCAGCGTCACGATGCTCGTTGCCCGAGCGAGCGTGACCAGCGGGAACATCAACAGCAGGACGATCGCCGCACCCACGAAGAGGGTCGCTCGAGCCGGGGTGCGCCGACGACTGTCGATCACCGAGAACGTGCCCGGAAGCTGGCCCTCATTGGCCATGCCGTAGAGCACACGCGAGGCCATCACGATCTGCACGAGGATGCCGTTCACCATCGCAAATGCGGCGATGGTCGCCACCGGTGCCGAACCCAGGCCGCTGACCGCTTCGAAGATCACCGCCATCGGTGCGTCCGAGTCGGCGATGGCCGCTCGGTCCGGAAGCGACGCGGCCACGAGTGCAAGTCCCACGTAGGCGATCAACGTGATCGACAGGGTCCAGCGGATGGCTCGAGGTGCCGTCGTCCGGGGGTTGTTCGTCTCTTCGGCCATGTTGGCGATGTCCTCGAAACCGATGAAGGCGAAGAAGGCGATGCCGGCCCCGGTGAGCACCGCTCCCGCCGTCCCAGCGCCTCGGAGATCGAAGCCGTCCTGCACCACACCAAGGTCGATCTCGGGGACGCCGAAGAGGGCCACGATCATCAGCGTGCCGACCTCCAGAATCGTGACGACGCTGGCGACGATCACACTCTCTCGAACACCCCACCAGGCCACGGCCGTGAGGAGGAGGACGAGGAGCGCTGCGGTCAGGCTCTTGGGAACCGAGACCAACGTGGCCACGTAACCCGAGAAGGCCTGGGCGACCACTGCGCTCGAGATGATCCCGGTCACCACAACTCCAAGACCGGCGAAGCGGCCGGCCTGTCGACCGAGCCCACGGTTCACATAGACCGCTTCACCACCAGCCCGAGGGAACTGCGCGACGAGCGCCATGTACGAGATCCCGGTGAAACCGGCGATCACGCCGGCCAGAAGGAATGCGAGCGGGGCCTGGTCGCCGGCGATGCCGAGGATCTCGCCGACGAGGGCGAAGATTCCGGCTCCCACGGTCACGCCGAGCCCGTAGAACACGAGCAGCGGCAGCGACAGGGTCCGTTCGAGGCCGGCGTCCTCGCCGGTGGCTGGGGACGTCGGGGTGGAAGTGGTCGGGTCCGTGAGCATGACGACAGCCTGCGGAACCTCGCTCGAATGCAGAAGGGACCAAAGCCCCTGCCCGGAGCGGCCCGTCGCGCTGATGCTGAACACCAACCAACGAAACGAAAGGACGAACCAATGGATGTCGTCGTGGTGGGAGTTGATGGATCCGGGAACGCGCGTCGCGCGCTTCGCACAGCGATCGCCGAAGCCGAATGGCGGTCCGCCGGCGTCCTCGCAGTGCACGTCGTGCACTACCCGCTCATGATCGGGGTCGGCGACGCCGCAGTGGTCGACCTCGGTGCGTTGGAGGAAGCGGGCCGAGCCGCGCTCGAACGAGAACTCCGCATCGTCGAGGACGAGTATCCGGACGGATTCCCGGTGCAGGTACGGTCGGTCGTCCGCCTCGGCCACGTCGGTTCACAACTGCTTTGCGTCAACCACTACGAAGAAGATGCCAACGTCGTGCTCACCGTCACCGGCACGCGTGGCATGGGTGGCTTCCGCGGACTGCTCGTCGGTTCGACCACCACGTACCTCGTGCACCATCTGAAGACGCCGCTTCTGGTCGTGCCCGCCGACGAATTGGTGGTGTGCGCCGATGACTGATCCGATCGTGGTTCCCGTGCGCCACCTCGACGATGTTCACTTCGTCGGTCGAATCGCCGCCGCCTTCGCCACGGCGTTCGAGCGTCGTCTTCTGTTCGTGCACGTCGCCCACCCCGACGACGATGTGGCCGGCCGCCATCAGGACTTCAGCCGACGCATCGCCGCCCTCGCCCGGCAAGAACCCGTCCCGATGTCGCTGCATGTGATCGAGTCGACCGACGAGCACGAGGCGGTGACACGAGCGTGCGCCGATCGCTTCACCGTCATGGCCACCGCGGCGTCACCCTTCCGTGACCACCACTACGTCGGCTCGTGTGCCGCGTCGATCCTGGCGATTTCGACCGAACCCGTCGTGCTCGTCGGACCGTCGATGACCGGCGCCACCAGACCCGAACGGGTCTACCTTGCCAGCGCAGATCGCACCGGCAATCGCGCGGCCCGACGGCAGGCAGAAACGCTCGCCCACGTGTTCGGCGAGCTGCCGGTCGCAACACTCACCATCGACCCGGACGGTGTCGTCTACGAGCACGACTACGACGACGACCTCTTCGATCGACCGGACGAGATCCACGCCCGCATGCTGGATTCCGCGGTCGAGACGCGCTCGCTCGGTCCGCTCCTCGCGGAGCGGTCGGCCGATGGCCTGCTCGTGATCCCGACCCACGCCCGGACCGGACTGCCGTGGATCTGTGAGGGAAGCGTGGCCTTCGACGCCATCGATGCGTCGACCGTGCCCGTTGTGGCCCTGGGTCCGTCAGCCGCCTGAGCCCAGTCGGCCTCAGCCGACGGGGACCACCCACCGGACGGTTGTGCCGCCGTCCGCTCCCGGCCCGATCTCGGCCGTGCCGCCGTTCGCCTTCGCTCGTTGGCGGAGGTTCGTGAGCCCGTGACCTCGCAACGCCGATGTCGGCGCACCGGTCGAGTCGATTCCCACGCCGTTGTCGCTGATCTCGACGATCAGGTCTGACCCGTCGACCACGAGACGAATGGCCACCACCGAGGCGTCAGCGTGTTGGGCCACGTTGGAGAGCGCCTCACGAATCACCGCGGCGACGTCGCTCCGAAGGCTGGAGCGCAGGCTGGTCAGGCCTTGTCGGGTGACCGACGGCGCGAAGCCAAGGGCACCGGTCTGCTGCTCGATGACCCGATCGATCTCATCGCCGGTCGGGTACTCGGGTTCGAGGTGCAGGTCGAAGATCGTCTGCCGGAGTTCCCGGATCGCCACGTCGATCTGGTCGACGGACTCGAGGATCGACTGGCGAACCTCTTCCTCACCGATGCGAGCAGTGAGCGCCTGCAAGCTCATGCCGGTGGCGAAGAGCTGCTGAATCACCGTGTCGTGGAGGTCCTGCGCAATGCGGTTGCGATCGTTGGCCACCCGCAGCTGTTCCGTGGTCGCCCGAAGGTCGGTTTCGCTGTGATGGCGGGTGACCGCATACCGGATGGACCGGGCCACCACGTCGCCGTCGACCCGACTCTTGGGAAGCACATCGTGCGCGCCATGTTCCACGGCTTCGACCGCCAGGCGAGGATCCTCGAGCCCGGTCAGCACCACCACCGGGGTGGCGGGTGCTTCGTTGCCGGCGGCCTCCAACACCTCGAGTCCGAACGTGTCCGGCAGGGTGAGGTCGATCAGGATGCAATCGAACCCCTGCTCCTGCAGCGCCTCCACGGCGTCGCGCATCGACCGTTCGTGGCGGACGTCGAAGCGGGTCTCGGCGGCTTCGCGGAGCGTCCGCAGCATGACCCGGGCATCCAGTTCGTTGTCCTCGACGAGGAGCACACGGAGGCGGGTCAGATCCATCATTGCGTCCGCAACGCTACTTCGACGCGGTGCCGTGGGCGTCATGTGGCGACGGTCGGCTGACCGGCCACCTTGTGCTGTTGCAGGACAACCTGGTGCAGCCAGAGCGTTGGAACGATGACCGCGACGGTGGCCAGCTCGCCGCGCCGCAAGAGAAATGTGCGAATGGTGGTGTCACCGTCGAGCAGGTCCTCAAACACGCCTTGCAAGGCATCGATCCCGGCAAACAATCCGACAACGATTCCGGTGCCGAGCACGATCAGGTGGTACGCCCGGCGCACCGCAGACGCTCGCTCAGTGGGACCGTGTGCCGTGCGGCCGAGCGCCATCATCCATGCGACGAGGCGCGCCCCGACACCGGCACCGGCGGCCATGGTCACCGCACCGGCCAACACCGTGTTGACGTGAAACCCGTCTGGGTTGGCCGCGCCGGAAACCAGAACCACGGCGCCTGTCGCCGCTGCGACGAGCGATGCGAACAGCACGAGGTGTTCGGCGACGCGGACGGGATCATTGCGTTCGGCGATCTGTCCGATCAATCCGCGGTGGTACAGGAAGGAAATGCCACCGGTGAGGCCGACGCCGATCCAGACGGACGCAGTGTCGAAGTGGTCGGAAGCCAACGGAGCGATCCGGTCGCCAACCAGCCACACCGCAACGAGCCAGCCAAGCCGTGCGACCGCGGCCAACCATGCGACGAATCCGACGGCCGTGCCCACAAGCACGACGAGGGCATGCCATGCGTCGCTGCGAGGAGCCGACTCGTAGCTCCGCATCCAGAGGCCGATCCAAACAGCAGCGCCGACCAGGAACATGGCACCGAACCCTGCGCTCGCCGACCGGACGTCGAGGGGTTCACCTCCAGCGAGTGCATCGAACGCTCGCGACAATCCGATGTGCAAGATGCCGGTCTGCCCGATCGCCATCGGGACCAGGCCCACGACACAGACAGCGGCGAAGTGGAGGTCGCCTCGCGGTTCGAACCGAGGCACGAGACCGCGCCAGTAGATCAGCCAGACGGCACCCCATGTGAGGAGGACCGAGACGTCATGAAGGCCGACCGTCGAGCTGCGGATGAGCTCTTCGAGCACACGGCCGCCGCCGACCATCATGCCGACCAGAGACACCGTCACCGACACCACGACATGGAGCTGCCAGATCGGACCAGTCACCCACCCGGCGCTCTCGCGCAGCCGATGGACCGTGAGCGAGAGCGTCACTGCGAATCCGGGTGCGCCGAGCGCAACCATCGCAAGCGATCGGGCGAGGGCGCCGTTGCCCGACTGCGCGGTGTGCAACGCTTGGTCGATTGTCTCGGTGACACCGAACACGGTGACGAGCATCGTGACGAACAGAAGCCCAAGCAGGACGACCTGACGCAGCAGCGTGGTGAGGCGCAGCGATCGGGATTCGGGGGCCGTTGCCGTGGACGTCATGTGCCCACGGTGACCGGGGGAGGGATGATCGAGAAGGGACCAAGGTCCCCGCGGGTGCGTCAGCCTGCTCGTTTCGGGAGCGCCACATGAAACGTCGCGCCCTGCCCCGGTGCCGACTCGACCCAGATGCGACCGTCGTGGCGCTCGGCCACCCGCTGGGCCAGCGCAAGGCCGAGGCCCACACCTTCCTGTCCGGTCTGTCCCCGACGGAACAGCTCGAAGATGCGCTCGTGCTCACGTTCGTCGATGCCGACGCCGTCATCGCCCACCGACACGATCCACTCGTCATCGCTTTGGGTGGCGGTGATCGTGATGTCGGGCGCCTCGTCCGGTTGGCGATACCGCAGCGCGTTCTGCAGCAGGCTCTGCAACAACTGCCGGAGCTGGACCCGATCGCCGGGCACCGTCGGCAACTCGCCCACCGTCAGCGATGCCTCGACACGCTGAATGTCGACATGCAGCAGCTGCTCCAACTCTTCGACCAGCTCGTTCAGGTCGATCGGGTCCGTCGGTCGACCGGCGAGGCGGTCCACCCGTGCCAGATGGAGGAGGCCGGTCACCAGATCCTCCATGCGCCGCACCGCGGCGGTGATGAGTTGCTGCAGCTCGTGGGCCTCGTCGTCGAACCCCGTCCCGGCGGTGTCCCGCAGGTGGGCGTCGAGAAGTTCGAGGCCCTGACGCACGTTGCGCAGCGGCGCTTGCAGATCGTGGGACGCGATGTAGGCGAACTGTTCGAGGTCGCGGTTGGATCGCTCCAGGTCGGTGAGCAGCGACCGGAGCTCGGCGGTGCGTTCGGCCACCTGCCCCTCGAGGTTGCGGTTGGCTTCCTCCAGGGCCCGCTGGGCGGCGAACCGTTCCGTCAGGTCGTGAATGACCCCGGTGAACCAGCGGGCGCCGTCGTCGACGGCCGCCACTTCGCTGACGGCCAGTGCGATGGGAAAGATGGACCCGTCCGCCCGCTGAGCGGTCACCTCACGGCCGATCCCGATGATGTGCTTCTCTCCGGTCTCGAGGTAGCGCTGCAGGTAACGATCGTGCTCGGAGCGGTACGGCTCCGGCATCAACATCGACACATTGCGGCCAACCATGTCGTCGCGGTCGTGGCCGAACAGCACCGTGGTGGCAGCGTTCGCTTCCTGGATCACGCCCCGGCCATCGATGACGATGATGGGGTCGACCGCGGTCTCGAGGATCGCGTCGGCGAGCCGGCCCAGACCGGCGGATTCGTCAGCGTGTTCGTCGAGTGCCACGAACCCACCCTGCCCCGGCCGTCGTGGCCGACGCAACCAGAGCCCGTCAGCCGACGACCGTGGGATCGCCGACGTGGCGCTGCACGAGGAAGTCGAAGGCCGTCTCGAGCGACCGGTGGCGAACAAGGTCATCGCGAGCGATGCGGGCGGCGTCGTCGGAGATCGCGTGTCCGGTACCCGCCTTCATCAACGCTTCCGTCACGCGCTCCAGCGTGACGAACCCGGCGATCGTCTCGGCCACCGACCGGCCGGTGGTGATCAGCCCGTGGCTTCGGAGGATGCCCACCTGGTTGTCGCCCAGTGCGTCGGCAATGCGTGCACCTCCATCACGATTCAGGATCTGCACCTCTTCGTCGTCGAAGAACGCCCATCGGTCGTGAAACGTGCAGGCTTCCTGCGTGATGGCTTCGATCGGCCGACCCGTCGCAGAGAACGGCGTACCCCATGGAGTGTGGGTGTGCGCGACCGACACGACGTCGGCGCGAGCCTCGTGGATCGGATGGTGGATGTTGTATGCGGTCATGTTGATCTCACGACCGCACGTCGTCGTGCCATCGGGGCGAACCAACACGAGGTCGTCCACCGTCGCCCGTTCGAACCCACACGGATATCGCAGCAGCCACATGTGGTCCTCGAGCTCGGGGTCCCGAGCCGTGATGTGTCCGTCGCCGAGATCACCCCAGCGGAGGCTCGCGAAGATGCGGTAGCCGAGGGCCACCTCTCGCTTCCGCTTCAGCCGTTCTTCCTCGATCGCGTCCATGGCGTCAGTGTGGCATCAGCGAGGGAACGTGTCGTAGCTCGCCTCGAGCGACGCGATCGACTTGCGGACCATCTCCTCCAGGACCGACAGATCGATGTTCGACAGCCGACCCAGGTACAGGCAGCTGGCCCCCTTCTTGTGCTTTCCGAGCCGGGCCAGCTCGTCGTCGAGATCGTCGTATCCGGGGAGCAGGTAGACGACCATGTTTGCCTTGCGCGGCGAGAAGCCGACCATGAGGAAGTCGCCCTCGCGCCCGGACTCGTACACGTAGTGGTAACGGCCGAAGCCGATGATCGATGGCCCCCACATCTGGGCCTCGAGTCCGGTCACCCGCGCCATGAAGTCGAGCAGGACCTCGGCGTCCTCTCGCCGGCCGTTGTGCTCGACCTGTGCAATGAAGTCCGACGGATCGACATCCGTCGGAACCGTCGTGTTCTCGCTCGCCATGGATCCCCCTTGTGTCGCCGTGCCCAGACGCTAGCGTCACCGGCCATGGGCTTCAGCCGCGATGAACTCGAGTCCTTCCGGGACGCCACCGTGCCCGACCTCGTCGGCCCCGACCTGAAGCTGCTGTTCGTGGGGATCAACCCCGGGCTGTGGACCGCCGCCACCCAGACGCACTTCGCCCATCCCGGCAACCGCTTCTATCCGGCGCTGAGGATGTCCGGCATCATCACCCGGACGATCGACCGCGGCGAGGGGATGACCGACGATGATCGGGCGCACCTGCTGGAACGGGGGATCGGCATCTCGAACGTCGTCCACCGCACGACGGCTCGGGCGTCGGAACTCAGCACGACAGAGCTTCGTGAGGGCGGCCTGCAGCTTCGACAGTTCGTCGCCGAACACCAGCCGGCCGTCGTCGCAATCGCCGGCATCACCGCCTACCGAAGCGCGTTCAAGAAGCCGAAGGCCGTCATGGGCGAGCAGGACGATGACTTCGAGGGATGCCGGCTCTGGATCGTGCCCAACCCATCCGGACTGAACGCGCACGAGACGATCGCCTCGTTGGCGGTCGCCTACGCCGAGCCAGCCGAGGTCGCCGGCATCGCCCTGGAGCCACCCCAATGAGCGACCTTCGTTTTCGACCGGCCGAACCCGCCGATCACGACTGGATCGTGACCACGATCGACGACGCCTATGTGCAGTACGTCGAGGCGATCGGGAAGAAGCCCGCACCGATGCTCGAGGACCACCGCGCCCGCATCGACGACGGCGTGATCACCATGGCCATCCACGACGGCGAACGCGTCGGCATGATCGTCATGTGGCCGGTCGACACCCACTTCTACGTGGACACCGTGGCCGTGCCCATGGCCGGTCAGGGTCTCGGCGTCGGATCGGCGCTGCTGGGTGAAGCGGAACGGCAGGCGGCACAGCTCGGGCTCGCAGAGATCCGGCTCTACACCAACGAGCTGATGGTCTCGAACCTCACCTTCTATCCGCGGCGCGGCTTCACCGAGACCCATCGGGGCGTCGAACACGGGTACACGCGGGTCTACTTTTCGAAACCGGTCGCCAATCGGGACATAGGTCCCTAGGGGCAAACGAGGGCCGCCGTCATCGTGAAGACATGACAGCAACACTTGCCCTCAAGCCAACCGAACAGACCGCACCGGCCCCGGCCGCGGCGCCAACTCCGGTCGCCGAGACGGTGGCGGAGCACGACGTCGGGGCGTCACTCAAGATCGTGCTGCCGACCACGATGTTGGTGGTGTTCGTCGGCGTCCTCGCCGCCTTCGTCGTCGGCGGAACGCCGACCGGTGAAGCCCTCGGCTACGCCGCATACCTCTCCTTCTGGATCGGCGGCGGCTTCGGCGCCATCCTCAGCGGTGCCATCTGGAGCCAGAAGGCGATGGGCCACTGAGCGTGCCCGGCGGGCGTCCAGCGCCAGCCCCTACGATCGAAGAATGAGCATCTACGAGCTGTGCGACCGGGCCACCGACGAAGTCACGGCGGCCGACCCGATGTTTGCCACCTTCATGGGGGTCGACGGCCATGACGACCGATGGACCGATCTTTCCCCGGACGGGTTCGCCGCCCGGCGGCAGCTGTGGGCGTCGCTGCTCGACGAGGCGTCGGTCATCCCGATCGACGGCCCGGACGAAACCCTGGCCCGCGACGTCCTGGTCGATGAGCTCAACCTGTGGATCGCCCAGGCCGACGCCGGCCAGCACCGGCGCGACCTGAACAGCATCGCCTCGGCGCTGCAGGGCATCCGGCAGATCGTCGACCTCATGCCGAAAGAGACACCTGAGCAGTGGGGCAACCTGATCGCTCGTCTCGCGACGATCGATCAGGCGATCGACGGCTATCGGGCGAGCCTCGCCGCCGGGGCGGCCGCCGGCGAACACGTGGCCCTCCGTCAGGTGGAAGAAGCCATTCGGCAGGCTCGCTCGAACACCGCGGACGACGCCGCCCTCCTCCGGATGCTCGATGCCCACGAAGAGTCCGGCGGCTCGCCCGACCAACGAGCCGAGCTGGCGGCCGCTCTGGAACATGCGCAGGGCGTCTTCGGCAGCTTCGCCGACTGGCTCGAAGCCGACTACCGGCCCGGAGCGAGCGAGGCCGACGGTGTGGGTGAAGATCGGTATCGCCAGGCCGCCCGAAACTGGCTCGGAGTCGCGGACTTCGACCCGGCCGCAACCTACGCCTGGGGATGGACCGAACTCGACCGGCTCTGGGCCCGCCTCGAGGAGCTCGCACCGCAGATCGACCCGGATGCCACGACCGAAGCCGTCATGGAACGCCTGGCGACCGACCCGGACATGGCCGCCAACAGTCTCGAGGAATTCCTGCAGGTCATGCGGGACCGTCAAGCCCAGGCGCTCGAACAGCTCTCCGGCGAACACTTCGACGTCCCCGAACAGATTCGGACGATCGACGTGAAGGTCGACGACAGCGGCGGCTCACTTGCCCCGTACTACACGCCACCGTCGGAAGACTTCAGCCGCTCCGGAACCGTCTGGTACCCGGTGGACGGCCGCACCTTCTTCCCGCTCTTCAGCGAGATCACCACCGCGTACCACGAGGGTTTTCCCGGCCACCATCTGCAGGTCGGCGTGCAATTCAGCCTCGCCGACACGCTCAGCCGATTCCATCGATTGGTCGTCTGGTACCCGGGCTCGGGCGAGGGCTGGGCCCTCTACGCCGAGCATCTGATGGGAGAGCTCGGCTATCTCGAGGAGCCCGAATACGAGATCGGCCTGCTTGTCAGCAAGCTTCTCCGGGCGTCGCGAATCGTCATCGACATCGGCGTGCACTGCGGCTACGCCATACCCGACGACGCCTGGTTCCACCCGGGCTCGGAATGGACCCACGAGCTCGCCGTCGAACTCCTGAAGATCCGGGGCTTTCTCGACGACGAAGTCGCCGACAGCGAAGCCACCCGCTACTTCGGCTGGCCCGGCCAGGCGATCAGCTACAAGGTCGGTGAGCAGGCGATCCTCGATCTGCGAGAGGAGGCCCGAGCACATCCGGATTGGGATCCGAAGCGCTGGCACAACGACCTGTTGAGCGCCGGTTCGATCGGGCTGGACCTCCTGCGTTCCCACATGCGCGCCCGCTGGTGAGCTGACGAATCTGGTGATCCGCCGACCCGGCACGTTGGTGTCGTAGGGGCGCGGTAGGTTCGAGAGGTGACCGACACCCCGCCCGTCGACGCGGCCTCCGCCAGCTCTGCGCTCGTCCTCGAACAGCTCTGGCTCAGCGGATTTCGGTCGCACTCCAGCTTCGAAATGACATTTGCTCCCGGGGTCACGGCCATTGTCGGGCCCAACGGTTCCGGCAAGACCAACATCGTCGAAGCCACCGCCTGGCTCGCCACGATGCGGTCGTTCCGCGGCGCCCCGACCGACGCACTCATCCAGCGCGGGGCCGAGCGCGCGATCGCCCGAGCACAGCTCCGCAGCGACGGCCGCGAGCTCCTCCTCGAGGCCGAACTGCCTCGCACCGGCCGCGCCCGCATCCAAATGAACCGACAGAAGGTCCAGCGGACCAAGGACCTGCTCGGCGTCATGTCGGTCACCGTGTTCGCGCCCGACGACCTCGAACTGGTCAAGGGATCGCCAGGGGAACGGCGCACCTATCTCGACCACGTGCTGCTCGGCCTCCACCCTCGCAACGAGGCGATCCGCGCGGAAATGGAGAAGGTCCTCAAACAACGCAACGCGTTGCTCAAGGGTTGTGGCGGCCGGCTCAACTCCGATGCCGCCTTCACCCTCGACGTGTGGGATCAGAAGTTCGCCCAGATCGGCGATCAGCTGTGCGCCCTTCGTGACGGTGTCATCGCGGAGCTCACGCCGCTGGTGCGCACGGCGCTTCGGGCCGTGGCCGGAACCGACCACGACGTTTCTCTCGCCTACGTCGCACCGTGGGACGACACGGGAATGGCCGCCGCGCTCGAGGCATCTCGCAAGGACGACGTTCGCCGAGGCGTCAGCACGGTCGGGCCTCATCGGGACGAGGTCGAGATCCTTCTCAACGGCATGCCGGCCCGAACGCACGCCTCGCAGGGCGAGCAACGATCCGTCGCCCTGGCCTTGCGCCTCGCCGGGCACGAACTCGTTCGCTCGACCGTCGGCGTTGCGCCGCTCCTCATCCTCGACGATGTTTTCAGCGAACTCGACGACGACCGGTCCGCGGCGCTGGTCGCCGCGCTGCCGAGCGGACAGACCCTGCTCACCTCGGCAACCGACCTTCCACCCGGCGCTGTCGCCGATGCCACCATCCGACTCGGGCAGGGCAACCTTGTCGCCACCTGATCCGCCACCTCGTCGCCCGTACCGGCGTACCCGTCGCGAAGCATGGGATGGCCCGCGCCCAATGAGCGGCAGCGTCAACCGGCTGATGAAGCACATGAAGGCCCCCGAGGTCAGCATCCTCGAATCGATCTTCGCTCGGTGGCCCGAGCTCGTCGGCGACGTGATCGGCACCCACACCCGGCCGGTCCGCATCGAGGAGGGCCGGCTGCTGATCGAGGTCGACGATCCCGCCTGGGCGAGCGAGATGGAATGGATGGGCGAGGAGCTCGTCCGGCAGATCCGGTTGAAGCTCGAAACCGATCAGATCACGGGACTCGCCGTCCGGCTCTCCCGCCGCTGAGCGGTTCGCGTCGAGTCAGTCGACGGCGCGAACGGATCGTCGAAAGTCGCCCGGGTTCACGCCGGCCAGCCGCTGGAAGAACTTCTGGAAGTTGGTCGCCTCCGAGAAGCGGAGTTCGGCCGCGATCGAGGCGGCGGATCGATCGGTGTGCGCCAGCAGCCGTTTGGCTTCGAGCATCAGACGCTGGTTGAGGAGTTGTTTCGGAGTGAGGCCGGTGACCTCCAGACATGCCCGCCGGATCGTGCGCTCCGACCAGGCCAGGCCGGCGACGATGTCGGCGACGTTGTGCGATGCGCCGGGGTTCGCCTCGATGGCTTCGCAGAACGCGACGTATGGCTCCGGCAGATCACGCCGATCAACGGAGGTGCCCAACTCGTACACGTCAACCAGCGACTGCCACAGCTGCGCGGCGAGTCGGGACCCGTTCGGTCGATCCTGCACCGTCGCCAATGCCTCGACGAGGTGTCGGCTGACGTCGAGCAGGTTCGGGTCCAGATCGCAGAAGGCGGGATCGCCGGCCAACCACCGTTGCGCAGACACATCCCGGGCGATGATGGCGACCGCGTCCAACGCGCTCGCGGCCTGCCACTGCTGGACCTGCCCGGGGCGAACCCGCACGACCCGCCCCGGACGGAGGTCGATCTCCTGAAAGTCGACGATGTGGCAACCGGCGCCACCCCACACGAGCAGGAGGTACTCGAACGTCAGACGTTCCGGCACGCCGTCGTCCACTACCTGTCGACGCCGCTTCTCCAGCACGCCCATCTCGATGACCTCGACCGCAACGTTGCGTCCCTTGGGCGGTCGGAACGGAACGTCGGGAATGTCGCTGCGCTTCCGGGTGGCCATTTGTCCAGAATCCACCATGCGGGCCCGGAGTTCCACCCAGATGCTGACTAGGTTTGGGTCCACGATGCTGAACCGTCGGGAACGTCTCGATCTGATCCTGCGACGCGACGAACCAACGTGTGTCTGGTGCCGTCGACCGGTGGACGTCGGCCTCGTGGAGGCGACCACGGAGCATGTCATCCCACGCGTCAAGGGCGGGCCGAGCTGGTTGGAGAACGAGGTGGCCGCCTGCAAGCGGTGCAACGGGCGCCGCGGGCATCGTACGGTGTCGGCCTGGGCCAACGAATGCGACCAGAACGGTTGGGAACCCGATCGGGAGCGTCTGGCGGCCGTACTCGAGTCGTTGGCTCGCCGCATCGAAGAAGAAGGTGGTCAGCGACGAGCTCGCAAACCACTCGATCGAGAGCTGCGCCGGCTCCGAAACCACGAAAGGGCCTGAGATGGACGCCGACTTCTGGCACGAACGGTGGGAGCAGGGGCAGACGGCCTTCGACCAGCAGGTGCCCCATCGCTGGCTCGACGACCACTGGAGCGCGCTGGGTCTTGCCGAAGCCGCCACCGTGTTCGTTCCGCTCTGTGGCAGGAGCGTGGACATGGTGTGGTTGGCCGAGCAGGGCCATCGCGTGCTCGGCGTGGAGCTCAGCCCCATCGCCATCGCCGACTTCTTCGCCGGTGTCGGACTCGAGCCCGACGTTCGCAAGGTCGACTCGTTCACCGTGTCGTCGTCGGGCCCGTACGAGCTCTGGTGTGGCGATCTCTTCGACCTGACGAGTTCGCACCTGGCCACCGTGGATGCGGTGTACGACCGGGCAAGCATGGTGGCGCTCCCGCCCGACATGCGGGAACGATTCGCAAACCATCTGCTGTCCAACCTTCCGCCGGCAGCACCGATCTTCCTCGTGGCCTTCGAGTACGACCAGTCCGAGATGGCCGGGCCGCCGCACTCGGTGCCGCGCGCCGAGATCGAAGCGCACTTCCGCGCTGCGTACGAGCTCACCGCGCTCGAGGACGTGTCCGTGATCGAGAAGGCTGCGCCCATGCGAGAGCGCGGCCTGACCGAGCTCCGCGAGACGCTGGTCGTACTTCGGCGTTGATGTCGCTGGCTCACTCAAGCCGTCGGTGAGCCGTCCCGATCCTCGGCCTATTGCACTGGACCCGACCTGACCGGACGCGCCGGGCAGATGCACGGCGCCGTCGCCGTCGGAACCATCAGGATCCGCCCTGCCGTCACGACACGAGCTTCGCAATCGATCGACAGAGCCACCTGTCCGTTTGCTTGAAAAATCAAGAAAAATCGCCTGTGGACAACCGGTGGCCAAATGGGCGGGAGGAGCCGGATGTCACCCCTGCTCTGGTAGACTTACAAGGTCGTAATTTCTCGACGGAAGGGGTATGTCTCGTGGCTGATTCACCGGAGTCTTACAGCGCGGAGAACATCACCGTTCTTGAGGGCCTCGAGGCGGTTCGAAAGCGCCCGGGCATGTACATCGGGTCCACCGGCCCACAGGGTCTGCACCACCTCGTCTACGAAGTCGTCGACAACTCGGTCGACGAAGCCATGGCCGGTTTCTGCTCGGCCATCGAGGTCGTCATCCATCCCGACGGTTCCGCCGAGGTCCGAGACGACGGTCGCGGCATCCCCACCGGCGAACACCCGAAGTACGAGGGCATGTCGGCGGCCGAGGTCGTCATGACCGTGCTGCACGCCGGTGGCAAGTTCGGTGGCGGTGGCTACAAGGTGTCCGGCGGCCTGCACGGCGTGGGCATCTCGGTCGTGAACGCACTGTCGAAGCGGGTCGAGGTCCAGATCGACCGCCAGGGCGACCACCACTACATGGACTTCGCCGACGGCGGCAACGTCCAAACCAAGCTCGAGGTTCGGGGCGAAGCGCCGGACGGACGCACGGGCACGACCGTCCGTTTCTGGCCGGACGACACCATCTTCGAGGAGACGGACTTCCGGGCCCAGACCCTGCTCGACCGCTTCCAGATGATGGCGTTCCTGAACCGCGGCCTGAAGATCCGGTTCCAGGATCTCCGCCGCGATGAGCCCCATGAGGACGCCGACGAAGACGGCTGGATCGAGTTCCACTACGAGGGCGGCATCATCGACTTCGTTCGCCACGTGAACCAGTCGAAGGAAGCCCTCTTCAGCAAGGTCGGCTACTACGAGGTGGCGGAGGAGACGCAGGAGGTCGAGATCGCCTTCCAGTGGAACACCGGCTTCAATGCCGATGGCCTCCACAGCTTCGCCAACGGCATCACCACCGGTGGCGGCGGCATGCACGAGACCGGCTTCCGGTCCGCCCTCACCCGAACGATCAACAACTACGGCCAGGCAAAGAACCTCCTCAAGGAAACCGAGTCGCTGTCGGGCGACGATGTCCGCGAAGGTCTCACTGCCATCATCTCCGTGCGCCTGCAGGACCCGCAGTTCGAAGGGCAGACCAAGGACAAGCTCGGCAACGTGTCCGTTCGTTCCATGGTCGAGAAGGCCACCAACGACAAGCTGGCCGAGTGGCTCGAGGAGAACCCGGCCGAGGGCAAGCTCATCATCAACAAGGCCATTGCCGCTCAGCGGGCCCGTGAAGCCGCTCGCGCCGCTCGAGACACCATTCGCAACAAGACGGCGCTCGATGGCGCCGGCATGCCGGAGAAGCTCAAGGACTGCTCCTCGAAGGACCCGCGCGAACGCGAGCTGTTCATCGTGGAGGGCGACTCCGCCGGTGGCTCGGCCATCCAGGCCCGCGATCCCCGCACGATGGCGATTCTCCCGATCCGCGGCAAGATCCTCAACGTCGAACGCGCCCGCATCGACAAGATGCTGAAGAACCAGGAAGTCCAGACCCTCGCTCAGGCGATCGGCGCCGGCATCGCCGAAGAGTTCGACATCACCAAGATCCGCTACCACAAGATCATCCTGCTGGCGGACGCCGATGTGGACGGCAGCCACATCCGCACCCTGCTGCTCACCTTCTTCTTCCGGCAGATGCGTGAGCTGGTGGAGAACAACCACATCTACATCGCGCAGCCGCCGCTGTATTCCACGACGGTGGGCAAGGAAAAGTTGTACCTCAAGGACGATCGTGAAAAGGATCAGTTCATGGAGGAGAACCCCAAGCACAAGAAGGACTTCCAGCGCCTGAAGGGCTTGGGCGAAATGCAGTGGCAGGAGCTTGCCGAGACGACCATGAACCCGGGGGACCGCACGCTCCTCCAGGTCTCGGTCGATCAGGCCGCCATTGCCGACGAAGTGTTCAGCACGCTCATGGGCGAGGACGTCGGCCGCCGCAAGCACTTCATCCAGACGAACGCCAAAGACGTTCGCTTCCTGGACATCTGAACCCCTTCCTCTTCACCCGTAGCTGCGGCAGATCTGTCTGATCTTCACCAGCGCGGGTCGAATCATGACCTCGACGCTCGAGCCGCTCGGCTGGAGACTGCCCTTCGCCTGGCCAGACGGCCAGATCTCACAGGGGAGACTCCACATGAACGTCATCAAAGCTGAGGGCGTCCACATCGCCATCACCGCCTTCGCCATCCTCATGGGCGTCGGCGGCACGGTCATCGGCATCTCGGCGCTCGCCGACCCGACCTCGGCAGTCAACTTCGTTGCCGGCGCGGACGATCTCGCCACGTCGTGGGCCGGCCGCAACATGGGCCTCGGCATCGCAATGCTCGTGGCGGTCGCCATGCGGCACGCCGCGGGCTATGCCGCCGCGTTCGCCGGGGCCATCTGTCGTGAGCTCAGCGATGTGATCGTCGAGTTCAACGTGGCGTTCTTCGTCATCATGCTCATCGAGATCGTGTGCCTGGGAATCTGCGCCCGAGCCGCACTCATGCAGCGCAGCGCAGCGACCGTCTGATCCTCCAATCGGAGGCGTACCGGAGGGGGCGGGCCAAATGGCTCCGCCCCCTCCGACTCTTTTGGATCAATCAGCGCGAAGCACGTCGAGAATGTCGGTGGTGGCCGCCGATCTGGCTGGGAACCAGCTGGCGATCAATGCCCCGCCGAGTCCGGCGGCGACGATCAGCAGTGCCGTGAGCACGTCGACCTCGGGCGTGCCGATCTGCCCGCCAGAGAGCGCGTTGAAGAGCGAAGCCGCGGCGATCCAGGCGAACACGAGCCCCGACACGATGCCCACGATGGCCAACAGCCCGAACTCGGCCAGCAGCGACCAGAAGATCTGCCGGCTGGAAGCTCCAGCCGCCCGGGTGGCAGCAATCTCGCCGACCCGCTCGGAGATCGCCAACGAGACGGTGTTCGCAATGCCGATGAGGGCCACGAGAACCGCCACCGCCAGCAGCGCGTAGACCAGCGCCAGAATCGTGTCGAGGTTGGAGCTCAAACCGTCGATGTAGTCGGTGCGAGAGACGACCTCGACCGTGGGGAGATCGATCGCATCGTTGACCTCGCTGGCGAGTGCGGGGCCGACGATGTACGCCGCAGTGGCCGGATCCCCGTATCCGAGCGCGGCCCGCAACGTGAGGTCTCCGATGATCGCCGGTTGGGGCGAGCCGGGAAGCGAAGTCTCGATGATCGCTGCGATCCCCAGGTCCACTGGTCCGGCGAGCGAGGTGACGGTGAGTGAATCGCCGACCGAGAGCGTGAACCCATCCGCAGTCGCCTGATCAATGACGACGCTCGACCCGCCGACGTCGTCGAGCGAGCCGGCGTTCAACACAAAGGTGTAGGCAGCGTCGAGCGCCTCGACATCGGTCAAGGCCACCCCCAGGCCACTGCCACCGCCCGGACCGGCACGTTCGAACTCCACGTCACCGGCTGGGCTGACCGACGTCTGATAGAGCGGCACGAGGACGTCGACACCATCAACACCGACGATCTGTTCCAACACTGCGTCGCTCAATGCCGGCTCCGGTTGGCTGCCGATGCCCTGGACCACGAGGTCCGTCTCCAACGCTTCGCCGGCATCGCCGGCGATGAACTGACCGATCGTCGCGGCCATGAGCGTGAAGAACCCAATCAGCGCGATGCCGATCATCAGGGCGCTCGCTGCAGCAGCAGTGCGGCCCGCGTTCTTCTCCAGATTGCGGCTGGCAATCGTGCCCGTCGGGCCGGCCCGACCGAGAATCGGTCGCGTCATTCGGGCAGCAACACGGACCAACGAATCAGCCCCGAGGTAGAGAGCGAGGAAGATCGCCCCAATGGCGACTCCGGTGAACAGGATGTCGCTCTGGGCGATGCCCCACGCAAGCGATGCGAGACCGATGGCGAGCGTCGCGGCCGTCATGAAGCGTCGACGACCACCACCGTCCACCAGGTCGACCTCCGAGGAGCGGAGCGCTTCGATTGGGGCGACCTCGGTGGACTTCCAGGCGGGTCGAACCGATGCCACGACGGTGACACCCAGACCGACGATCACGCCGATCGCAAGCGCTGTCGGAGAGGTCTCGCTCGATCGTTCGATCACCAGGCCGAGCACGTCGAGAAACCATCCCAGCACCGAAACTCCCGCCAATCCGAGCAGGAGCCCGATCCCCGTACCGACGGCGCCGAGCAGTACGGCCTCGAGAACCACCTGCGAAAGCAACTGCCGACGAGTCGTCCCCACAAGCCGGAGGAGCGCAAGCTCCTGGGTGCGCTGCGACAGCGACACGGTGAAGGTGTTGGTGACGATGACCATGCCGACCACCACGGCGACGACAGCGAACACGGTGAGGAAGGTGCTGAAGAACCCGAGGAAGTCGTTGAGTGCGTCCTGTTGGGACTGGACCCAATCGGATCCGGACTGGATCTCCATGCCGGGGGCCATCGCCGCAACGTCGGCCACGCTGGCGTCGGCCACGAGCACGCGTTGGAAGCCATCACCCGACCCAAAGATCTGGTGCTCCGGTGAGAGGAGAATGGTCGACGTGTACGGGTCGTTGTCTGCGCCACCAAAGGTCGCGAGCCCGACGAGGGTCGCCTCCTGTACACCGAGATCCGTCACGAAGTTGATGGTCGAGCCAACGTCGAGTGACGCAGCGTTCGCCGTCGACACGTCGAGGACGGCCTCGCCGACGGTCTCGGGCGTGGCGCCTTCAACAATGGCAAAGCCATTGAGCGGCGAGCCACCCAACCAGGGCTCGGCAACGTTCGCAGCCGCCTGGTCTTGTCCACCCGCCTGCCCTTCGGCGGTGAGCACTTGCGCGTAGGGGTCGGCGAATCCGACAGCCATCTGGCCCGCCCGCGTCAGGTCGGCCACGACCGCTTCCGGCACGGGAGCAGAAATTGCCTGCACGGGCCCATCGCCCCCGGCAACCTCGGGCCCGGTGACCACGACATCGACATTGTCGTAGGCGGAGCGCAGCGGTTCACCGACGTCGGAAATCGAGGTGGTCAGCAACAAGGTCGAGACGATGAACGCAACGGACAGGGCGATCGCGACGACCGTGAGTGCGTAGCGGTTGCGTTTGAACCAGGCGAGCTTCAGTGTTCGACGAATCATGTCAGCTGAGCTCACGGATCTTGCCGAGGACGTCGTCGACCGTGGGATTGCGTCCCTCGTCGACCAGCACGCCGTCCTGGACGTAGACGACTCGATCGCAGTGGCTGGCCGCCACGGCGTCGTGGGTGACCATCACGATGGTCTGACCCAGGTCGTCCACCGCCGTTCGCAGATAGGCAAGGAGTTCACCGGACGTCTTCGAATCCAGGGCGCCTGTCGGCTCGTCGGCGAAGATCACCTCCGGTCGGGGAATCATTGCTCGGGCGACGGCCACCCGCTGGCGCTGCCCGCCAGAGAGTTGGCTGGGCAGGTTCTCGAGTCGATGTTCGATGCCCAGGACAACTGCCAGCTCGTTCAGGAATGCTTCGTCGACCTCGGCGTCTGCGTTGAGGTCGACCGGAAGGGTGATGTTCTCGCGCGACGTGAGTGCCGGCACCAGATGGAAGGACTGGAAGATGAATCCGAGGGTGGACCGACGCATGACGGATAGTTCCTGGTCGGACAGCGTGGACACATCCACATCGCCGATGTAGGCGTGGCCGCTCGTCAGCCGGTCGAGTCCGGACTGGCAGTACATGAGGGTCGACTTGCCGGAACCGCTCGGTCCCATCACGGCGGTGAACTCGCCCTTTCGGAACTCGATGGTGGCGTCGTTCAATGCCGTGACGGCCGCATCGCCGGCTCCGAATCTCTTGGTCGCGTTGACCAACCGGGCCACCGTCCTCTCCGAGCTCGTGGCCGGTGGGGCGTTTCGCTGATCCGTTTGGTCGCTCATGGCTCGATCCTGCGTCTCCTCGAAGTGGCGGTGAGGCCAACGTACGGGGGCACCGAGCGTCGACTTTCGTCCGACCGCGAAGTCGTCGGGTTCCGACCAACGTTTGTCGTCTCCTGACCGTGACAACCGACTCGGCCGATCGAAGACTGGCGGTTTCTTCGCAACTCCCGGGAGGGACTCCGCCGCGTGCAACCACACAAGATCGCAACCTGGGCCGACGTCGAAGATCGCACACCGGTGGGCGCACTCGTGTCCAACGTCGATCTCGTCATCGTCCGCTTCGACGACAATCACTCCGTTCTCTACGGCCGCTGTCTGCATCGCGGCGCGATGATGGCCGACGGTCGCGTCGACGGCGAGAACCTGATCTGTGGTGTGCACGGATGGGACTACGGCTTCCGCACCGGAGTGTCGAGCTACAACAACGCCGAACGCCTCACAAAGTTCTCGTCGTGGCTCGAGGATGGCGATCTCTTCGTCGACCTCGACGAGATCCTCGCCTGGGAGAAGGACAACCCGCAGCCCTACGACCGCGATGCGTACCAAGGCGCCTATCAGGATCTGCACGGCACCGATGACGAGCCCCACGTGGCGTTGATTCGGCAGCTGGCGGCCGAGGGACTCTCGAAGCTCGGACACCACGGCCCGACCACGGCCATGGGCGTCCCTCGGAATCAGCTCCCGAAGTGGGACGACATTCAGTTCGTGACCGGTCAGCTGGCCAAGCGACCGTTGCTCGACGACGTCGACGTGGCGACCTCCGTCGTGATCGGGCCGAACGCCGCCGCGCCGCTCGAGCTCGACATCCCGCTGTTCGTGTCCGACATGTCCTACGGCGCCCTGTCAGAAGAGGCGAAGGTTGCGCTGTCCCGAGGAGCGAACGCCGCCGGTACGGGTATCTGCTCGGGTGAGGGCGGCATGCTTCCCGAGGAGCACGCAGAGAACGATCGTTACTTCTACGAGCTGGCGTCCGGTCGCTTCGGCTGGGACCTCGAGAAGGTTCGGAACGTGCAGGCCTTCCACTTCAAGTTCGGGCAGGGAGCGAAGACCGGCACCGGTGGGCATCTGCCGGGCCACAAGGTGACCGGCAAGATTGCGGAGGTGCGTGGACTACCGGAAGGCCAGGATGCGATCTCGCCGCCCACGTTCCCGGACCTCACCAGCGAGGATGAGTTCCGCGAACTCGCCGACCAGGTGCGTGAAGCATCCGGCGGAATCCCGATCGGGGCGAAGCTCTCGGCGCAGCGCATCGAGGAGGACATCGACGCGGCGCTGCGGATCGGCGTGGATTACGTCATTCTCGACGGCCGCGGCGGCGGTACCGGTGCCGCACCGTCGCTCTTCCGCGATCACATCTCGGTTCCGACGATTCCTGCACTTGCTCGAGCTCGCCGACATCTCGACGCCACCGGTCGGACGGACATCACCCTCGTCATCACCGGAGGGTTGCGGAGCCACACCGACTTTGCAAAGGCGCTTGCGCTCGGCGCAGACGCCATCGCCGTGTCGAACGCCGCCCTGCAGGCAATCGGCTGCCTCGGCATGCGGGCCTGCAACACGGACAACTGCCCGGTCGGTATCGCCACGCAACGCCAGGACCTTCGGTCCCGCCTCGTGGTGGACGAGGCAGCCCAGCGGCTCACCCGCTTCTTCGAGGCCACCGTCGAGTTGATGGAGGTGCTGGCGCGGGCCTGCGGCCACTCCAGCCTCCAGGACTTCTGCCTCGATGACCTCACGACCTTCGATCGGGACATGGCCCACCTGGCCGGCATCGCCTACGGAGGTGTGCACGCATGAGCGAGTCCATCCACAAGATTCTCGACCACGGCGAGCTTGACGAGGGTCGCGTCACCACGGTCACCGTGGGCCACCACACGCTTGCGGTCACCAACCACGAGGGAACCTACGGTTGTCTCGACAACCACTGCCCCCATCAGGGCGGACCGCTCGGCGAGGGCTCGATCGAGAACGGCAAGCTGCGTTGTCCGTGGCATGGGTACGACTATGACCCGACGACGGGCACACCACCACCACCGTTCGATGACGCGCCGGCCTGCTACCCGGTCGAGGTTCGCGAGGACGGCGTCTATGTCACGCTGCCGACGGAACCGCCACGGGTCCGAACCGTCTCCGATGCGCTGGTCGAGACGATGACGGCGTGGGGCGTGGATGCGGTCTTCGGCATCGTCGGCCATTCCAACCTCGGATTCGGCGATGCACTACGCCAGGCGCAGAAGCGCGGCGACCTGCAGTACTTCGGTGTCCGGCACGAGGGTGCCGCCGCGTTCGCGGCCTCGGGCTACGGCAAGCTCACCGGTCGTCCCGCCGCGTGCTTCGGCATCGCCGGGCCGGGTTCGACCAATCTGCTCACTGGCCTCTACGACGCGAAGGTCGATCGGGCCCCGGTGCTGGCGCTGTCCGGCCAGGTCCCGTCGGCGAACATGGGCCGCGGCGCATTCCAGGACCTCGACCTCCAGGCCGCGTTTGGCGACGTTGCTCGAACGAGCCAGACCGTCCACGCCGGTTCCAACCACACCGAGCTGATGAATCTGGCGTGCAAGACCGCGCTCGTCGAATCCGATGTCACCCACCTGATCTTCCCGGACGAGGTCCAGATCCAGCCGAGTGACGAGCCGGCGTCCGGCCCGGAAGGCCGCACGTGGGTGCGAACCTCGCCACCTCCCGCCGAGACGCTCGATGCGGCGGCTGAGCTCCTCGGATCCGCTGAGCGGCCGTTGATCATCGTCGGTGCGGGTGCCCGGCACGACATGGAACCGATCATCGCCCTGGCGGAACGCCTGGGAGCCCCCGTCGCCACGACCTTCAAGGGCAAGGGGCAGATCAGCGATCACCATCCGCTTGGTTGTGGTGTGCTCGGCCGATCGGGCACACCGATCGCCAGCTGGTTCATGAACGAGAGCGATCTCATCGTGGCGTTCGGCGCCTCGTTCGCGAACCACACGGGAATCTCGCCGTACAAGCCGATCATTCAGGTGGACCACGATCCGATGGCTCTCGGCCGATTCCATCCGGTCACCGTGGGTGTGCTCGGGCACGTCGGCGTGGTCGCGGAAGCGCTCGATCGGTCGCTGTCGACAGTTGCCGCGACGGACCGACGCGAGGAGGTCGCCGACCGTTGGAGCATCTGGCGGACGGAGAAGTCGTCTCGCGCCGATGACGATCGCGGACAGGGCCTGGCGTCTGCCCGGATCTTCGCCGAGTTGACGGAGGCACTCGACCCCGATGCGGTGATCGCCGTCGACGTGGGGAACAACACGTACAGCTTCGGCCGATACTTCGAAGTTGACCGACATACGGTGCTCATGTCCGGCTACCTCGGCAGCATCGGCTTCGGGTTCCCGGCCGCGATGGGCGCCTGGGCTGCCAACACGGGCCGGCAGATCGTCAGCATGTCGGGTGACGGTGGGTTTGGGCAGTACGCCATGGAACTGACCACGGCCGTGAAGTACGGCATGAACATCACCCACGTGCTGGTCGACAACGGCGAGCTGGGCAAGATCTCGAAGGAACAGCGTTCCGCCGATCTCGACGTGTGGCAGACGAGCCTGCACAACCCGAACTTCGCATCCTTTGCGGAGAACTGCGGTGCCCGTGGGTTCCGAGTCACGAACGCCGACGAGCTGGCAGGCGCCCTCAGCGCCGCACTGGCCCACGACGGGCCCGCGCTCGTCGACATCGTTGCCGACGCCGCGCTCGTCTGAATCGACGATGGAAATGGATGATCCGTCGACCACGCCGGTCGGCACTCCGCAGGTCGTCCCCGGCGACAAGTGGATCCGAGGCCTGTACCAGGGACAGACGATCGTGGACTCCCGGCAGTTCCTCTTTGTGTGGGAGGTGCCGTACTGGCCGTGGTGGTTCTTCCCCCGGGACCACATCAACGGCGAGCTCATTGCGGCTGCGGACTCCGTCGTCGCCGACCTCCCCGACGGGGCGCTGCGATACGACCTGTTGACCGATGCCGGACTCCTCCCGCATGTGGCCCGCACGTACCCCGGTCATCCCGAACTCGGAGGTCACTTCGCCATCGACTTCGATGCGCTCGATCACTGGTTCGAAGAGAACATCGAGGTGTACGTCCACCCTCGGAGCCCCTACACCCGCGTGGACGCACTCGCTTCCTCCCGGCACGTCGTCGTCGAACTCGATGGGGTCGAGGTGGCCAACTCCAAGAACCCGACCGTGCTCTTCGAGACCGGCGCTCCCGCCCGGTACTACCTCCCGAAGACCGACGTCCGCCTCGACCTCCTGTCACCAACGGCGACGCAGGGGTCATGCCCGTACAAGGGCGACGCCAACTTCTTCTCAGCGCTGATCAACGATCAGGTGCATCGAGACATCGCCTGGACCTACACGTTGCCGCGGCCCGAGGTCATGCCGATCGCCGGCATGGTGTGCTTCTACAACGAGGCCGTGGACCTGACGATCGACGGTGAGCTCCAGGTCCGACCCAAGAGTCACTTCCGCTGACATCAGCTCTGTGATCGAATCTCCGTCGGCACCTGACCGAGATTTCGCTTCACGAACTTCGAGAAGTTGGACGGGTCGGTGAATCCCAGCTCGGCGCCGATCCGGGCGAACGGTCGATCCGTGTGGGTGAGCAGGCGGCGAACCTCGAGCGTCAACCGGTCATCGAGGATGTCCCGGGCCGTTCGACCGGAGGCCTGCTGACAGGCCCGATCGAGTGTGCGGGTGCTGTATCCGAGCTCGTGGGCGAGCGACACGACCGTTGGCCGTTCGTAGAGCGAAGTCTCGATGATCTGCCGGAAGTCGAGATAGGCCTGTGGCAGTCGCGTGCCGGTCGGGGAGGCGTCGGGAAGTTCGATCGCCAAACGCATCAGCATCGAACACAACATCGACTGCATCAGACTGCGGTGGATTGGGGTGTTCTTGAACCGCCTCTGCTCGGCCTCGAGGCCGTCGATCCATTCATTCACGTGCTGCTGGAGGCGGGCATCCAACTGCCACCTCGTTGGTGCGGACGAACCGGGGTACCAGGCGGCCGCCGTCGGGTCGGCGTGGTGGGATTCGGGCGGCCAGACCACCATTCGGGCATCGAAGCCTTCGTGGGGGAGGAACCGTTGCACCTGGCCGGGGTGGATGCGCACCATCGTGCCCGGCTCGAAGACGACCGGCTCGAAGTCGACCATGTGGGTGCCGGCTCCCTGCGTGCAGAGCAGCAGTTGATGGAATCCGACGCGCTGACGTGTCGCGATCTCCCTGCTGGCCATCCGTGCGACGAGTGCGGAGCGACGCAGGACTTCCACCGGAAGCCCGGGCTTGCCTTGAGGTGCGAACTCGATCTCGATCGGCCGTTCATCTCCGTGGGCCACTCCCATGCTCACCTCGCTTTCCTCGACGAATGCCGGACCGTCCGCATGGGGCGCTCACTGTAGGGGTGGCGACCCGTTCGACTTCGACCGGTGTCCGGTCCTGACCATCGGTTGTCCGATTCCGACCATGTCTTCGGCCATCGGGTGAGGAATCCGGGACGTCCACGGAATCTGGTGATGGCGGTGTCCGTGCCGCCCCCACACGGCTGACTGGCACTGTGGTCAGGTAGAATCACTTCGGTGTAGTTCGCTGCTCTGACGGGGCGGCGAAGTGCTCAGAGGAGGTTCACATGACCGATGTGTCTGCTGGTGGTAGCGATGGCGCCGAGTTCGCCATCGAGCCGATCGAAATCCAGGAGGAGATGGAGCGTTCCTTCCTCGACTACGCGATGTCGGTCATCGTGTCGCGTGCCCTGCCGGACGTCCGCGATGGGCTGAAGCCGGTCCATCGGCGAATCCTCTGGGGCATGAACGAGCTCAACGCGAACCCGGACCGCCCCACCATGAAGTCCGCCCGCATCACGGGTGAGGTCATGGGCAAGTACCACCCGCACGGCGACTCCGCGATCTACGACGCACTTGTCCGCATGGCGCAGGACTTCTCGCTGCGGCACCGGCTCATCGAGCCGCAGGGCAACTTCGGTTACACGCCAGACGATTCTCCGGCTGCTGCCCGATACACGGAGTGCAGGCTCGATCCGTTGGCGTTGCGCCTCCTCGCCGACATCGATGAGAACACCGTCGACTTCATCGACAACTACTCCGGCGAGTTCTCCGAACCCGCCGTGCTCCCGTCCCGGTTCCCGAACCTGCTCGTGAACGGCAGCCAGGGCATCGCCGTGGGCATGGCCACCAACATCCCGCCGCACAACCTCGGTGAGGTCATCGACGCCACCATCCACCTGATCGACAACCCGGAAGCCGATCCCGGCGACCTCATGCAATTCGTCAAGGGTCCGGACTTCCCGACCGGCGGCTTCATCATGGGCCGTGCCGGTGTTGCCGATGCCTATCGCACGGGCCGCGGCAGCATCAAGATGCGGGCGAAGGCCGAGATCGTCGAAGGCAAGAACGCAGACACGATCGTCGTCACCGAGCTGCCCTATCAGGTCAGCCCGAACGCCGTGTTCTCCAAGATCAAGGAACTCATCCTCGCCAAGGAGCTCGACGGCATCTCCGGGATCGACGACTTCTCCTCGAAGGGCGAAACCCGCATCGAGATCAAGTTGAAACGAGACGCGCCGTCGCTCGTCGTGCTCAACAACCTCTACAAGCGCACCCCGCTGCAGACCAGCTTCGGCATGAACGCCGTTGCCCTGGTGGACGGCATTCCCCGCACCCTCAACCTGCGCGAGATGCTGGTCCCGTACGTGGCCCACCAGATCGAGGTCATCACCCGCCGGAGCCAGTTCCGGCTCGACAAGCTCCTCGCCCGAGCCCACATCGTCGAAGGCCTCATCAAAGCGCTCGACCTCATCGACGAGATCATCGCCCTCATCCGGGCATCCGAAGATCGGGCTGCGGCACGTCAGGGCCTCATGGGGGAGGGCTTCGAGTTCTCCGAGATCCAGGCCAACCACATCCTCGACATGCCCCTCGGTCGTCTCACCCGTCTCGGCCGCACCGAACTCGAGAAGGAAATGGCCGAGCTGCGCGAAGCCATCGCCGAGCTCGAGGCCATCCTCAATGACGAGGGCCGCATGCGCGAGGTCATCAAGACCGAGCTGTCCGAGATCAAGGAGAACGAAGCCGACGAGCGTCGCTCCGAGCTCATGCACGATCCGGGCGAGATCGACATAGAAGACCTCATCGACGACGAACACCTCGTGTTCACGATGAGCGCCGCCGGCTACGTCAAGACCATGTCCACCGACGAATTCCGCACCCAGAGTCGTGGTGGTCGCGGCGTGTCCGGTACGGCGTTGAAGGACGAGGACTACGTCGTCAACATGACGCACACGACGGCGCACGCGTACCTGCTGTTCTTCAGCAACCGTGGCAAGGTCTACCGCCTCAAGGCGCACCAGATTCCGATGACCAGCCGGTCGGCTCGTGGCACGGCCATCGTCAACCTGCTGCAGCTGCAGCCAGACGAGAAGATCCAGGCGATCATCGACACCCGGGACTACGAGACCAACCGCTACCTGTTCTTCGCAACGAAGCAGGGTCGGGTGAAGAAGACGCTGTTCACGGCGTACGACTCCAACCTCAAGGCCGGCCTCATCGCCATCAACCTGAACGACGACGACGAGCTCGTCGACGTGAAGCCGTTGAACGAAGGCAACGACGTGTTCCTCACTTCCCGGAACGGCCAGACCATCCGGTTCGATGAGGACACGGTTCGGCCGATGGGCCGCACCGCCGCCGGCGTGCGAGGCATGAAGTTCCGCGATGGCGACGAACTGGTCGCCTCGAGCGTCGAGGCGGAAGACAAGTCGCTGCTCATCGTCACCGACGAGGGCTACGGCAAGCGCACCGAGATCGACAAGTACCCGAGCAAGGGCCGTGGCGGCCTGGGCGTTCGTGGCATCAAGATCACCGAGAACAAGGGCCGCGTGGTGGCGGCGTTCATGGTTGCCGAAGATGAGGACGTGCTGATCATCGGCGACGGTGGCACGCTCATCCGCACCTCGGTGGCAGACATCTCCCTGCAGGGCCGCGACGCCTCGGGCGTGCGTGTCATGAAGGTGAACGAGGGGCACCGTGTCGCGGCGGTGGCACCGCTGTTCACCGGCGAAGAGGACGACGAGTCCGACGAGCCACATGAAGGGGATGCCGACGGCGAGCCGGTGGCCAGCGCTGACGCCGACGCAGCGGGATCCGAGGAAGAGTAAGGTCCTTCCACTTCCCCCATCGTCACAATCGTGAAAGGTGCGGGGACATGGGTGCCCGTGAACGAGGGTCGGTCAGTGTGCTGGCGGCCATCTGGATCGTTGTTGCGGCGCTCGGCATGCTCGGATTGGTCCGGGTCGGCGACGCGGCCATCGATGCGGGTCGAGCAGCGACGGCGGCCGACGCAGCCGCGCTGGCCGGCGCAGCCGCCGACGATAGCGCGGCGCGGCGGGCGGCTGCCGCCAACGACGCCGTCCTGATCTCGATCGATCGCACCGGCGAACGTGTGCAGGTGCGAGTTCGAGTGGACGACGCCGTGGCCGAGGCGGCTGCGGTTCGCTATCGACTTCCGTGAGTCTCTGTCAGAGATGCAGGTTGCGGTGTTCGAACCGCCACAAGGCGAGGCCACCGACCAGCGCAGCACCGACCACGAGTGCGAGGAACGCCCAACCATCGAACGCGTCGGTGATCGGCGCGCCGGCACCATGCCAGCTCCAGGGGCTCACCGAGGTGAGCCACGAGGCGGAATCGATCAGCTCGCCAACGGAGTTGAGAACGAACGACGCCACGATGAACAGCCAGCCGGCACCCGTGGCGCTGCCGGGGGCGCCGGTGAGGACGGAGACGAGCAGAGCCACGCTGCCGACCAGGACACCGAAGGCGAACAGCGGCAGTGTGGCCGCGACGATCCGGCCGATCGACACGTCGGCCCCGGCGAGTGGGGCACCGATCATGACCCCGACGATGGCGGTGAGGGCGGCGGCGCCGGCCACGAGCATCAGGCTGAGCCACCATGCGCCGGCCAGCGACCGGCGGGGGAGCGGCGTCACGGCGAGCACCGCAAGCGTCTGGTCCCGTTCCGCCCGGGCAAGGCCGGAGCCGACGGCGATCGACGCTCCGGCGATGAGCAGCGGTGCGATGAGGCTGTACACCTGACTGCGGATGTACCCCTCCGGCGTGGCGAGGTCGATGTCGCCGAGCAGTGCCCGGTAGGCGTCGGGAAGGTCATCGGCGAAGGTCTGCAGCTGCTTCTCGAAGCTGGGATACAGCGCCAGGTAGCCGACGGCGACGAGGAGGATGCCGGCACAGATGCCGAGCACGAGGGTTCGACGGGACCGCAGCAGGTCGAGGGAAAGTGCGATCATTCGGACGCCTCGCCTCGATAGAGGGCCAGGAAGGTCTCCTCGAGCTCGACCGGGTGGGCTTCGATCGTGGTCGCTCCCAACTGTCCGGCTCGGGAGAGCAGCGCGGCCACGGGACCCCGATATTGCACGGCCACCTCTCCGTCGTCGGCGACGGTCACGTGTTCAACGCCGGGGACGCGTTCGAATGCCGCCGAGTCGACCGGCTCGTCGAATCGGAACAGCACTCGACGGACGGCTCGTTCGGCCAGCTCCGTCAGCGGAAGCTGCTCGACGAGTCGGGCATCTCGAATGAACCCGACGTGGTCGGCGAGCGCCTCGACGTCATGCAGCGAGTGCGACGACAACAACACCGTTCGGCCCTGGGCGGTGAGCTCCCGCAGGAGCACGCCGATCTCTCGTTGGAGCAGTGGGTCGAGTCCGTTCGTGGGCTCATCGAGGATCACGAGTTCCGGTTCGTGGGCGAGTGCGGTGACCAGACCCAGCTTCTGCCGGTTGCCGAGGGAGAGTTCGTGGCCGCGCTTCTCGAGGTTGAGTCCGAGACGTTCTGCGAGTGTTTCGCCATTCGGGACAACGTCCGGCCGGCGGCGGAGCTTTGCCAGGAGTCGGAGCAGCGACGCGCCTGTGTGGTGGCGGGGTGCCGGCTGGTCGGAAACGAGCACACCGAGTCGCTCGTGAAGTCGGGACGCGTCCACCCATGGGTCGAGCCCCATCACGGAGGCCGATCCGCGTTGTGGTCGGACGAGTGAGGTGAGCATCCGGATGGCCGTCGACTTGCCGGCACCATTCGGCCCGAGAAACCCGTAGATCCGACCTGCTGGAACGGCGAGATCGAGGTCGACGGCTCCTACACCGGGCGCGTACTCGTAGGTGAGCGACGACGAGGAGACCGCAAGCTCGACCATGCATCGACCGTAGTCCTTGCGAACGAACGACGTTCACGTCACGAGGACCGCGGTCTGTCCGAACCGTTCGGGGTGGACACGACTCGACGCCGACTCACGCTCGCCGGTGGTGCCGTCGCCGCGTCGGCGTGGGTTGCGCCGTCGGTGCTGACGCTTGACCGGGTCGCTGCGGCCTCCCCGTCTGGTTCGGGCTTGATCGGGATGACGGGCGTGACCTTCTACGACCCTCCGCCGGCATCGGTCGCCATGAACGTGCTGGAGTCGAATGCCACGGCGTCAGCGTTTGCCGAGTCTCCGTGCACGGTGCTCACCGCTGACCTCCGCGTGAACCGGGCGACACCCGGGTCCTTCGGCGGTGGTTCCAACGAGTCCGCGCTCATCCCTGCGGGGACCGCAGTCTGCAGCTGGTATCTCAACGCCGACCGCTTGTCGAACGGACGCCTGCAGGGCTCGATGACCTTCTCGTCGCCGATCCTCGGCCTGATCTACCTGAGCGGGCAGCTGTCTACGAGCAGTTGGATGGAGGTCCCTGGCACCACCTACCCGTCGGCCAGCGGGCACCCGTTCGAGGGGAACGACTCGCTGACGCTGTCCACCAACACGGTGACGTGGGATGTGTACATGGGTGGCGGCTACTCGGACGTGATGCGAATCATCACGGCCTGCTGACCGTCAGGCACTGGCTCGACGATGGGCTCGTCCCAGTCGAGCAACGCCCTCACGCAGGTCCTCCTCGCTGGCGTTCGTGAAATTGAGCCGAAGCGCGATCGACAGGTCCCGGTCCACCGCGAAGGCGGGTCCGGGAACGAAGCACACGTTCTCTTCCAACGCGTGCGTCAGGAGTTCGGTCGAGTCGACGCCGTCGAGCGCGTCGATCCACACGAACATTCCTCCGGCGGGATGGGTGAACCGGACCCGGTCACCGAACTCGCGTTGGAGGGCGGAGCAGAGCACATCGCGGCGGATGCCGTGGTCGACCCGAAGCGAGGCGATGTGTTCCGGATACCAGGAGCCACGGAGGCAGCCGGCCGCGATCGCCTGCGTGAGGGTGCTCGTGTGGAGGTCGGCCGACTGCTTGGCGGAGATGACGGCATCTCGGATCCACTCCGGCGCGGCCATGACTCCCACCCGCAGACCGGGGGCCAGCGTCTTCGACACGCTCCGAAGCCGCACGTGCAGTTCTGGGTCGACGACGGACTCTGTGGGTTCCCGCCCGTCGTAGTGGAGCTCGCGGTACGGGTCGTCTTCGATCAGGACGAAGCCATAGTGGGACGACAGCTCGGCCAGGTGCTCTCTGGCGTCTCGGGGCATGCGGGTCCCGGACGGGTTGTGGAAGTGGGGCACGACGTAACAGGCCTTGGGGCGTAGACCACGCCGCAGGTCGGCCTCGAACGCCACCGTGTCGAAGCCCATCGGCGTGGTGCGAATGCCATGCAGCGCAGCTCGGTGGGTGCGGAAGATCTGGAGGCTGCCGACATAGTCGGGGTCGGAACACACCACGACATCGCCGGCATCGAGGATCACCCGACCGAGCAGGTCGAGTGCCTGCTGCGAGCCGGTGGTGACGACGAGATCGTCGGGTTTCGGTTGATCGTCGAAGAGGACGTCGGCGGCAGCGGCGCGGGTGGACTCCTCACCACCGGTCATCCCGTACTGCAGCGCTCGACGTCCTGCCGAGCGGATCACCGAGTCGGTCACCGCAGCGATCTCGTCGAGCGGGAAGCGCTGTGCGTCCGGAAGGCCACCGGCGAGCGAGATCATTCCCGGGCGTTGGGCATGGCGCAGCAGGTCTCGGATCGCGGATGACGTGGCCGTTTGGGCGCGGCGGCTGAGCAGGTTCGATGGGCGGGCGAGGGTGGTGGACATGGCCTTCACGCTCGCAGCGCCGGTTTCCCTGGGGAAGACCCAGACGATGGTGGTACCACCAGTGGTAGGAACAGATCGTTCGTGGTCGCCTACCCTCAACAGGATGGAAGCCGCCGAACTGGGATCCTTCCTCCGCACCCGGAGGGAACGCCTCGACCCCGCCGCGGTCGGCCTGCCCGCCACCGGACACCGGCGCACCAGCGGCCTCCGCCGCGAAGAGGTCGCCGTGCTCGCCGGCGTGGGTGTGTCCTGGCTGACCCGACTCGAACAGGGCAAGGCGAACCGCGTCTCCGCCGATGTGCTCTCCGGCCTTGCCACGGCACTGCGTCTCAGCCGAACCGAACGCCAGCACCTGTTCGCGCTCGCCGCTGTGCACCTTCCGGCCGACGTCGCCGACTCGACGCTCGACCCCTCCAGCCAACGGCTGCTCGACGGGCTCGACCCGAACCCCGCCTACATCCTCGACCACCACTGGGATCTCGTCGGCTGGAATGCCGCCGAAGCCCGTCTCTTTCCAATGCTCGACCATGCCGGCGAACGCCCCAATCTGCTCCGCATCTTCCTCACCGACCCGGACCTTCCCACGCTCATCGGAGACTGGGAACACGAGGTCGAACGCCTCACCCGCCAGTTCCGTGCCCACCGCACCAGCCACCCCAGCCCCGTCCTCGACGAACTCGCCGAGGAGCTCCGAGCCGCCCACCCCATCTTCGAAGCAGCCTGGACCCGCCACGATGTGGCCCCACTCGCCCCGAAGATGCGGGTGCTCCGAACCCCGGCCGGCACCCGGACCTTCGAACAACATCGGCTTGCGCTTCCCGACCACGACGGTTGGCTCCTCGTCGTCTTCCTCCCCGCCGAATCGGGCTGAATCACCCGACACACCAAGGCGGTCTTTCGATGGTCCCCGTATCGAATACACTGCTCTGCGTGACGGCCATCGACGATCAGGAAGACAGCGTGTTCTCCACCGGCGCGCCCGATGAAGAGTTCGACGAACGACTCGACGAATTCTTCGAAACGGACGCCCCGGTACCCGCTCGCACCCAGACCTCCGTTGCCGCACCCGGCGCCATCGTCGAGCGGTTCCAGGACCGTCGGCTGCGTGCCCGCAAGGTCCGCCGACTCGTTCGCCACATCGAGCCCTGGTCCGTCCTCAAGGTGTCGCTTCTCTTCTTCTTCTGCATGTGGGTCGTCATCATGGTCGCCGGCGTGCTCCTCTGGAACGCCGCCGACAGCTCCGGCGTCATCGAAGACGTCGAGAACTTCGCCCAGGAGATCTTCGCCCTCGAAGACTTCACGATCGAAGGCGAAGAAATCTTCAACGCCGTGGCCCTCGGCGGCCTCGTTCTGGCCGTCGCCGCCACCGGTTTCGCCGTCCTCGTCGCCATCCTGCTCAACCTGATCAGCGACCTCACCGGCGGCATCCGTGTGACAGTTGTCGAAGAAGAGACAGCTCGTCCGGTCTCGACGTTGCCCCGGCGGGGTTGAGTCGGTACCGTTACTTCGCCTTCGGGCCTATAGCTCAGTTGGTTAGAGCGCACCCCTGATAAGGGTGAGGTCGCTGGTTCGACTCCAGCTAGGCCCACGGGAGCCCCTTCGGGGCTCCTTCGCCTTTTGCTCCGCTTCACTACGCAAAACGCGCCGTCACGACCCGCTGCCGCGAGTTCGACGAAGTCGAACTTGGTGAGTGAGCGGAGCGAACGGCTCCCGCTACGCAAAACGCGCCGTCGGGAGCCCCTCTGGGGCTCTCTTTGGGTTTTGGGGCGCCGCCGAGTGCGATCTGTGCAGGGTGGGGTGTCGGTGTGGCACACAGTGCTGCACAGATCTGCTGGTTGGGGATTTGTGCAGGGTGGGGTGTCGGTTTGGCACATAGCGCTGCACAGAACTGGTTGGTCTCGCTGAATTCGGGGTTTTGGGTCGCTGGCGTAGAATGCGGTGCATGCAGATTCTGCTGTTGATTCGTCGTGCTGCGGTTGCCGTGGGTATTGCGGCGGGCATTGCCGGGGCGCTTCGGTTGCGGGGGTCCGGCGGGGTGCCGCCTCGCACCGGTGGGTGGCGTGAACTCTCCGGCAACGAACTGCGCTGACCGTGGGCCGTATTGCGGTGGTCGGCTGCGGCGCCACCGGAACCCGAATCGCACGACAACTCCTTCGTGGTGACGGACGAACCGACGTCGTCCTCGTCGACGAACGGGTCGGTCTCGCGGAACACGTGGCCGCCTCGCTCGGACCCGACGTGGCCTGGCGCGACGGCACCGAGCCGCCCGCCGACTGCGACACCGTCGTGCTCGCCATCGACGCGGGTGACCATGTCGCAGCCGCCCGCCGGTTCATCGACAACGGGCAGGACGTCATCTCGATCTCCGACCGACTCGCTGACATCCGCCGGCTCCTCCAACTCGACGAGCGGGCCCGGACCGCCGGCGTCTCCCTCATCGTGGGTGCCGGCATGATGCCGGGGCTGACCGATGTGCTCGCCGCCCACGGCGCCGCGTGGCTCGACGAGGTCAACGAGATCCACGTGTCCAAGTTCGGGACCGGCGGCCCGGCCTGTGCCCGTCAACATCACCGGGCGCTCAAAGGCATCTGTTTCGACTGGCGAGGCGGCCAATGGGTTCGACGGGCCGGCGGCTCCGGTCGGGAGCTCGCCTGGTTCCCGGCGCCCGTGCAGTCAGCCGACTGCTACCGGGCCGCCCTCGGCGATCCGCTCCTACTCGTACGCAAGCATCCGAACGTGCACCGCATCACCGCCCGCATGGCGGCCACCCGCCGGGACCGCCTCACCATGCACCTGCCCATGTTGCGTAAGCCGCACCCCGAAGGGCTGCTCGGCGCGGTCCGCGTCGAACTACGCGGCGTGCAGGATGGCGAGCAGCGGGAGATCGTCCTCGGCTGCGCAGAACGGCCGGCCGTGGCCGCCGGTGCGGTCGCTGCCGCCACCGTCAACTGGCTCCGAACCGGCGGCGCCCCAGACGGTGCCGTCGGCCTCGCCGAACTGGTCGACCCGGTGGCCTTTCTGCACGACCTGCAGACCCGGGGTCTGGTCGCCGAGATCTTCGTCGGATCGCGGTGAAGTTGTCACCAAACTGATCCGTTTGACCCACACATTGGGCTTCAGTTGCCGATACGGAACGCCGACAAAATCCCCGTAGTCAAATTTTCTGAAGTTTTTTCTCAAGTTCTCCTCCAGTCGCACCGAAACCCTTCTTGTGGTCGCGGGTAGACCGCAGTCACAACCAGCACTGTTCGAGGGAGCAAGAAACTGATGGGCGAAACGATCGAAAAGATCGACACCAAGGAAATGAACGCGATGATCGAGGCCAATCTGCCTCTGGTCAAGCACATCGTGCTGCAGGTCGCCGTCCACTTCCCCCGCCACGTGGAGCGTGAGGAACTGGCCCGTGCCGGTGCCCTCGGTCTTGTCGAGGCGGCCCGCCGCTACGACGAGAGCCGCGGCGTTCCCTTCGACCGGTTTGCTGCGCAGCGCATCCGCGGTGCGATCCTGGACGCGGTTCGTGCCGCCGACTGGGCGCCCCGTTCGGTTCGCACCCTTGCCCGCAAGCTCGAGGCCACCGAGCAGCGTCTCGCC
Organism: Acidimicrobiales bacterium; assembly: GCA_020628865.1. Classification (GTDB taxonomy): domain Bacteria; phylum Actinomycetota; class Acidimicrobiia; order Acidimicrobiales; family SHLQ01; genus SHLQ01. The sequence continues at coordinate 95,190 of JAHDEJ010000009.1, read as the reverse complement.
AGCCGCCTCGGCCGCGTGCCCACCATCGAAGAGATGGCCGAAGCCCTCTCGATGGACACGAACGAACTCAACCGTCTGCGGGACCGCATGTTCCGCAGCGTCGTCCTCGCCCTCGAACACGAGGTCTCCGACGATGTTGATGACGATCTCACCCTCGTCGACGTGCTCGTCGACCAGGCCGCCATCGAGCCCTCCGAAGAGCTCGAGACCCGCGAACTCCACGCCTACCTCCGTGACGCCATTGCGCTCCTCCCGGATCGCCAGCGTCTCGTCATCATCGGCTACTTCCTCGAAGGCCGCACCAGCCAGGACCTCGCTCGGTTCCTCGGTGTCACCGAGAGCCGCATCAGCCAGATCCGCTCCGAGGCCATCCAGATGCTGAAAGAAGGCATCGAGGCCCAGTACGTGGCCAAGGACGACGAGGAGCCCCGCCCGGAGCCCCGTGGCCGCTCGGCCCGTCGCAAGGCCGCCTACGTGGATGCCATCGGCGAGCGCAGCGAATGGCACGATCGTATGGACCAGATCACCCTCATCGAGTCCTCCGCCGGTGAAGTGCCGGTCGGTGTGCCGCTGAGCTGAGGCTGAATTTTCCGCATCGCTCGGTTCGGCCACCTGGTCGGCGGTGATGTGGGCAGCGGGCCTTCCGCATCGCTCGGTTCGGCCACCTGGTCGGCGGTGATGTGGGCAGCGGGCCTTCCGCATCGCTCGGTTCGGCCACCTGGTCGGCGGTGATGTGGGCAGCGGGTCATCCGCATCGCTCGGTTCCTTCAAGAACTCCCAAACGGTCGGCATCTCCTTCGGGGGTGCCGACCGTTCAGGTTTTCTCCCGATCTAGACTTTCCTGATGCGCCGTTGGCTCCCGTTCCTGTTCGTTCTCGTGCTTGCCGCCTGCTCCGGCAGCGACGGGAGCAGTGCCACCGCAACGGTGGACGATGCGGCAGCAGCAGAGACGACCACGGTTGCCGAGCCGGCTGAGGCCACGGTCACTTCAGTGCCTTACGGCGAGTACAGCGTGGACCACGTCAGCGAACCGCCGGTGTCGTTCGACACCAGCCCCGCGATCGGCGGCGCCCACTACCCGTTCTGGCAGAACTGTGGCTTCTACGACCGTGATGTGGCCGAAGGTGCCGCCGTGCACAGCATGGAACACGGGGCTGTTTGGATCACCTACAACCCAGACCTGATCTCCGATGCGGAGCTCGACGAGCTTGCGGCGATGGCCCAGGCCGACGGCAAGCTGCTGATCACCGCCTACGACCACCCGGAGAAGCTGGTGTTGTCGGCGTGGAGCGTGCAGCACCGCGAAGCAGACCTCTCTCCAAGCGACGCGACCGTCACCGAGTTCATTGCCGAGTGGCGCGAGAACCCGGCCCTGCCCGAGGCTGCCGTGACTTGTCAGGAAGCGCTCGGCTTCCCTCCGTCCAACGTCTACACGTTCGTGGCGGACGGCTCGGAACTCCCGGAGGAGTGGCGCTGAGCTGAGCGCTCAGGCGAAGACGGCGTCGATGAGGGCGTCGTGCACGTGGCCGTTGCTGGCCAGGAAGTGCTTGCCGTCTTCCCATTCGTTGCCGGCCTGATCGGTCACCCGACCGCCGGCTTCGGGGATGATCACCTGCATCGGGGCGACGTCCCAGACGTTCACCAGCGGGTCGACCATCACGTCGGTGCGCCCGGTGGCCAGAAGCACATAGCCGTAGGCATCGCCCCACGTGCGGGTCACGAGTCCGCTGTTGATGAAGCGATCCACTTCGCTCGGCTCGGGCCAGTAGTCGAAGCCGCTCGTCATGGCGTAGGCACCTTCGAATTCGGTGCGTTCACTGACCGAGCAGGCTCGCCCGTTGTGGGTGCAGCCGAGGCCTCGCCCGGCGGCGACGACCTCGTCGAGGGCCGGCATCACGATCACGCCGACGGCCGGGCCGTGTTCGTCCCGAACAGCCAGGAGGGTGCCGTAGAGGGGCACACCGTGGGTGAAGGACTTGGTGCCGTCGATGGGATCGATGATCCACGTCCGGCCGCTCGTGCCTTCACGGCGTTCTTCTTCCTCGCCGACGATTGCGTCGGTGGGGAACGCCAACGTGATCTGCTCACGCAGGTACCGCTCGGCGGCCTTGTCGGCTTCGGTCACGGGGGACCCGTCGGCCTTCGTGTCGAAGTCGACCGGTCCGCGGTCGAACCACTTGCGGGTCAATGCTCCCGCACCGGTGGCCAGTTCGACGGCAAGATCGACCAGGCTCTGCTCTACCTCTGGTGCAGTCACCCGGAAGAGCCTAACGGTTGCTGATTCGCGATCCAGCGGTCCATTTCACCCCATCGATCGAACAGCCAATCGGTGAGCTCCTCGTGGCTCGTCGGGATCGCCGACCGGGGAATTCGCCAGGCGTTGATGATGATCTGCCGCTTCGGTCCGAGATTCTTGATGATCGATCCGATCGTGCCGAACGGCTCGAACCCGGTGTGGCCGAAGATGATCACGTCGGCGTCGCTCGCCCCGTCGAGAAGGGCCAGCGTGCCGGCCGGTCGGGGCGCCAGGAGATGGTTCATGTTCCGGGCCTTCTCGGCCAGGTGCGGTTCCTTCTTCTCGAGGGAGGCGACGATTCGTGTCTTTCGCTCCTCGGTGAAGAACGTGCCTTCCGGGAAGATCACCGCCGCCGTTCGGTCGTCGACGCGGCGTCCCAGCTCTCGGATCGGTGCGAGTTCCGCTTCAAGGTCCTGCGGTGCCCGGGTCACGAACCGGTGGCGCATGATGTGGCCGACGATGTCGATGTTCGGCTCCCATCGCAGATCTTCCTTCAGGGTGTAGAGCACCCGAAGGCCCATGTCGCCGAAGAGCATCGCCGGAAGAACGGCATCGAGCAGGCTGCGATGACGGCCGATGACCACCACGTTGCCGCTCGTGTCGATCTCGTCGAGTTGGCTGGAATCGATCGTCAGCGGAACCGCAACACCGATCGCCCACATGAGATGGCTCGTCCACGTGTGCATCAACCACTCGTACTGGCGTTGGGTCCACTGCGATTGGAGTCGGAGTCCGAGCGGCGACAGGAGCCAGATGACGGCGACGCCGACGAGGCCGCTGAAGTCCACGACGGTGAGCAGTGCAATCAGCAGGACGCGACGGAATCGTGGGAGTCGCAGGTCTCGCCGGAGAAGATCCACCAGCAGGGTCGGTATGCCAAACAGCGGAAGCAACACCGGGAGGAAGGCGACGCCAAGCACCAGAGCGAGGATGCTCACCGGCCGCCGGACCCATGGAGAAGGAACACTCGATTTCACGGACCGCGAGCCTAGGCGCGACGACCGGTCATCGCTCTGCTCGGAGCGGGGCCCGGGGTCTTGTCACCTCGACTCCACTTGTACGGTGGAGGTGTGACGACAGCGTCCCCGTTGGTCGATCGCTGGAAGCTGGGCGTGGCCCGGCAAACGGCAGAACTCCGCTCCATTCCCCGGGCTTCGCTCGGCGATGTGGTCGGCGGCGTCACGGTCGCGCTCGTTTTGATCCCGCAGAGCCTCGCCTATGCGACGTTGGCCGGCCTACCGCCGTTCATCGGCCTGTTCGCTTCGGCGTTTCCGCTGCTGGCCTTCTCCTTCTTTGCGTCGTCGCCGTATCTGCAAACGGGTCCGGTAGCGCTCACCAGCCTGCTGACGTTGGGCGCGCTGCAGGGCGGCGGTTTCGAGATCGAGACCGAGGAGTACATTGCGGCGGCCGCGCTGCTCGCCGTGATCGTTGGCGCCTTTCGACTGGTGATCGGTGCGTTCCGGTTCGGGTCGATCGTCTACCTGATGGCCGAGCCGGTGATGATCGGATTCACGTCGGCGGCCGGCATCGTCATCCTGTCTTCGCAGCTGCCACGGGCGCTCGGCGTCGCACTTCCTGCAGACATCGCCGCCATCGACAATCCGTTGGGCCGGGCTGGTTGGGCGCTCGGCCACCCGGGGGAGTGGGAGTTGGCCGCAATCGTCATTTCGGTTCTGACCATCGGACTGATGCTGAAGGGCCGCAGCATCCACCGGCTCTTCCCGGGCGTGCTGGTTGCCGTGATCCTCGTGCTCCTGTGGTCTCGGATCACCGACTACGGGGGCGACGTGGTCGGAGCGATCGACGCCGGCGTGCCGAGCTGGTCGCTGGATCTTCCATGGTCGAGCCTGGGAACCTTGGTCGTCGGCGGTGCGATCATCGCGCTGGTTGGCTTTGCGGAACCCGCATCGATCGCTCGGACGTTCGCGAATGAGGACCAGTCCGAATGGTCGTCGTCCCGCGAGTTCCTGGCTTCGGGGGTGGCCAATATCGTCGCCGGTCTGACCGGGGCGTTCCCGGTTGGTGGGTCGTTCTCCCGATCGTCGGTCAACCGGTTCGCTGGGGCCAAGACCCGCTGGAGTGGTGCGATCACCGGTCTCGTGGTCCTCGCGTTCCTCCCATTCAGCGGCCTGCTCGAGGCGTTGCCCCAGGCTCTGCTCGGGGCCGTGGTCGTTGCCGCCGTGTTCAGCCTCATCAAGCCTCGGCGCATGGTGAACCTGTGGACGCGTTCGCCCTGGCAGGCGAGCCTCGCCTGGCTCACGTTCATCGCCACACTCGTGACGCCGCCAAACGTCCAGTACGCCGTCCTGTTCGGGGTCGTGCTGACGGTGGCGTTCCACTTCTTCCGGCCGTTCCACCTCGAGGTCGACGGGGCTGACGATGCGCTCCTCATCCGGCCCCGAGGTCTGCTCTGGGTGGCCAGCAATTCGAAGCTGAAGGACGAGCTCCGCACGACCATCCGGGACGACGCAGGCTCCGGCCCGATCACACTGAGCCTCGACCGGAGCACGGCGATCGACTCCGGCATCGCCGATGCAGTCGCGGGCGGTCAGGCCGCCGCCGATCAACAGGGCCGCGAGTTCGCCGTGGTCAACCCACCCGAAGGTGCAACCGCACTCCTCGAGAACTTTGGGGTATCGGTCGTTCGTCGGTCCTAGCGGACCTCCTCACTTGGCGAGTTTCGTCCCTCCGGGCCGAAACTCGGTCGTCACCTTTGGGTGAACGGGGTCGCGTCTCACTTTCACCCGAACCGGTGAAGGGGTCGCGTCTCACTTTCACCCGATCGGTGCTGCTGCTGGCTCAGGCGTTCCAGGGGTCGCCGAAGCGGTCCTGGTACGCCATTTCATTCGGCGGTTGGCGGGTGATGGGTCCGTGGCCGCGTCCGACCGGGTAGCCGATGGGGACGAGCGCCACGGTGGCCCAGCTGTCGGGCACGTCCAAGAGCTCCTTCACTTCGGCTTCGCGAAAGCAGTGGAGCGTGGTCAGCGTGCAACCCAACCCTTCCTGCACGCAGGCGAGCATCAGGTTCTGCACCGCGGGGTAGACGGAGCCGCCGCCCACCATGCTGATGCGGTCGAGCTTGGCGTCGGTGATGGCCATTCGTTTCGGGTTGGCGCAGAAGACGAGGATGGCTGGTGCGTCCGCCAGATTGTCGGCGAGGTGGTCGCCGGCCCGGATGATCTTCTCGAAGCGGTCCCGTTCGTCGGGCTCCATCCCGTCCATCCGCTTTCGGAAGCCGGCTGAGTAGGTCGCCCACTCGGGCTGGTAGAGCTCGGCGAGGCCCTGCTTCACATTGGGACTCGTGGCCACCACCACCCGCCACGGTTGCTGATTGCCGCCGGTTGGCGCCCAACACGCGGCTTGCAGCACGCGGTCCATCACGTCGTCTGGGATCGGGTCGGTGCGCAGGCGGCGCACGGCCCGCAGTGTGCTCATTGCGTCGTACAGCTCCATCTCAGAACCTCGTGACGTCGGTGGGGAGGCCGAAGGCGTGGCGACCGAGCGGTTCCATCATTCGAGGGGCGATCATCCCGTGGCTCTGGGCCACGTGAGCATCCCGAAAAACTCGCTGCAAGGGGCTGGTCTCGTAGACGGCGGCACCCCCGCCGGCGTGGTAGCAGAGGTCGACGGCTTCGAGGCAGCGGTCGGCGGCGGCTGCGGCGGCGAGCCGGAGGTCGACCTTGTTCTGGTCGGTGAGTGCGCCGCCGCTGGCGGCATCGGCCCAGACCCGGTCCGTCGTCTCGTGCAGCCAGCTGCGGGACTGGGCCACGTTTGCCTTGGCGCGAGCAAGGTCGGCCTGGACAGGAGCGCGTTCGGACAACGACTTGCGGGAGCCCGACGGGCGTTTCTCGCCGAGGAGGACCAACTCGTCGATTGCCCGCTCTGCAAGCCCGATGAGCACGGCGGCAACTCCTCCGGCGAGCGCTCCGAAGAACGGGAAGTGGCCAAGCGGTGCGTCGACTCGGGGTGCGGCGGCCACGAACTGTGCCCATCGCCCGTCGGGCACGAATGCCTTGCTCACCCGATAGTCGGTCGACGCCGTGCCCTTCAATCCGGACACATGCCACGTGTCGAGCAGCTCCACCTGGTCCGGTGCGAAGAAGGCGAACGGCGTGGTTGCCCCGTCCGGTGCGGCGGCCGGGTTGCCGTCGTCGTCCACGACGCGCACGCCTCCGCCGATCCATGTGCAGTGATCGGTTCCTGAACCCCACGCCCATTCACCAGTCACCTCGAGTCCCCCGGGAACCACGCGGGCGATGCCTGACGGCATGCCGAAGCCGCCAGTGCATGCTCCGGGGTCGGAGAAGATGGTGTCGGCCCACTCGGCGGACAGGCGGTGCGACGTGAGCGCGGTGGTGTTGGCGATCATCACGCACCAGCCGGTGGCGCCGTCGGCTCGGCTGAGGGCCTCGATGCTCCGGAGGACGTCGGTGACGGTGGCGTCCTCGCCGCCAACATCGGCGGACACCCAGCGGCGAAGCGTGCCGGCTGCGACGAGCGCGTCGACGACCTCGGGGTGAAGGTGGCCGAGCTCTTCCGTCTCTGCCGCACGGGCCCGGGCGACCGGGAGGACGTCGGCTTCGGTCTGGATCGGGGAAGCGAGGCTCATGTTTTCGTAGTGTAACTACGAAAACGCACCAGGTCACGTAGAATCGACGCATGGCCACGCCCACGAAGACCGCACGGAGCCGGCGCACACGGGCGGCGCTCACCAGCGCCGTGCACGACCAGCTCTGCCTCCACGGCGGCTTCGTGGCAGAAGACGTAGCCGCCGCTGCCGGTTGCACGGTTGGAACGTTCTGGGCCCACTTCGAGTCCAAGGACGACGCAGTCGCGGCTGCCTTCTCCCAGACGCTCGACGAACTCGTTGTCCTCGTGACGTCCGTCTTCGGTGACGATCGGCTCGGCTTCGCCGTCACTCCGCAAGACGAGTGGTCGAGGGCCACCGTGGACCGCCTCATCGACCACTTCAGCGATCGGGCCCTGCTCTATCGGCTCGCAGTCGCCCGGCTTCCCGAGCACCGTCCGATCCGGGAGGTGTATCGCGCCGCTGAAGAACGAACCGTCGAGCTGGCCGAGTCCGCATTGGGCGGCGTGGATCGTCGAGCGCAGGCTGAAGCGCTGATCGCCTTCTGTCAGGGGATCAACAATCCCATGGTCCTGCGCTCGGATCGGGACGGTGAGATTCGGCAACGGCTGGCTGCCGGACTGGCTGCGGTGAGCGAACCGAACTGATCGAGCCGGAAAACGGACGAACCCCCGTGAATCGATGATTCCGGGGGTTCGTTTCTTGCGGAGAGGGTGGGATTTGAACCCACGTCGAGGCTATAAACCCCGAACTCCCTTAGCAGGGGAGCGCCTTCGACCTGACTCGGCCACCTCTCCATGGTTTGCAGCTCTTGATGGTACTGGCCCCCGACCGCGTTCTCCACGCCTGACGCCAGTTTCCGCGGTCGGATCGGTTGTTCGGCCGGTCAGCTGAGCGGTTCGTCCCGGGGGCCGAAGTCCTCCCAGCGTGGCGTGGCGTCGAGCTCATCGTTGGGCGTCGGCGCAGCACCTGCGCCGTCGTCGTCATGCTCGTGCAGCGGGCCGGTCGACGCGGCCATCCCGGCGGTCACGATCGCTGCGAGCGTCGTGGTGATCGGAACAGCAGCGACGAGGCCGATCGAACCGCACAACGTGCGCACGATCTCCACAGCAACCGCCTCCGAGTTGGCGACCTTGGCAAGCGACTGGTTGCTGATGGCGAAGCCGAGGAGGATCGGCATGCTCGCGCCGGCGTAGGCGAGCAGGAGGGTGTTGACGGTGGACGCGATGTGCTCGCGGCCCACCCGAATTCCGGAGGTGATGAGCTCGGAGCGGCGGAGGTTCGGATTGCGGTGCTGCAGCTCGGCCACCGTCGCCACCTGGGTGACGGTGACGTCGTCGAGCGCGCCCAACGAACCGATGACGGCGCCACCCAACAACAGGCCGGTCATGTCCAGATCGGTGGCGAGGAACGGGAGGATCAGCGAATCGGTCGATGCCAGCCCCGTAAATCGGGAGAGCTGGAAGAAGAGCGCGGCGAGTGCGAGCGTGAGAAGCAGCGCGCCAAGTGTTCCGGCGAGCGCCACGGTGGTCGTCGGCGAGAAGCCGTGTGTGAGGTACAGGCTGAAGAACGCGATGGCGGATGCGGCGACGACGGCCACGAGCACCGGATCGTTTCCGTCGAGCACGCTCGGGGCGATGAATCCCACGAGCACGGCGACCGTGGACGCCATGGACAGCAGCGCAAGCACACCCCGGCTGCGCCCGAGGGCGACCACCACGACAACGAACGCGATGAGCAGCCAGACGAGCGTGGAGCCCCGCTCCCGATCGGCATAGGCGTAGCTGTTGGTGGTCGGCGCGTACTGCAGCACGACCTCATCGCCGGCTTCGAGGAGCGGAACGCCGGGCTGCAACTGGCGGTTGATCTCCGGCAGGCCGATCACCGCGCCGGCATCCGGACCCTCCTCGATGGTGAGCACCAACATGAGGCAGCGCTGTGGTCGCTCGAGTGTCGAGTAGCTGCACTCAGCCTCCACCGCTTCATCGACGACGGCGGAGACTCGGTCGGTGAACACACCGAGCTCATCCGCCCGTTCCGTCGCCTCGGCCGCTCCCTCGCCGGTCGGCCACAACAGGACGATGCCGATGACGGTGGCCACGGCCACGGCGCCGACTGCGGCGAGGACGGCCTTCAGCGCCGGGTGCTGAAGCCAGACGCTCCACCCGCCGGTGAGGCCGTGGTCGTGACTGTGGCTGTGTGCGTGCTGGACCACGGCATCACCGTAGTGGGCCGCACCCAGCCGGAGTTGCCGCTGCCTTGTCGGGTGACCTCCCCAGTGACGCGGGTGCCGCCCACTCGTACGGTGCAGACATGATGTTCTCCGCGAAGCCCTCCCCATGGCGGTCCGTTCTGGCTGCGCTCCTGACGCTGACTGCCCTGTCCGCCTGTGGTTCCGACGGAACGACGGATGGCGAGACGGCCGACGCCCCGCTCAACATCTCCATCGACGACGCCAGCAGCGATGAAGGCGAAGCCGGTACCGCCGAGCCGGGTGACGACGATGCGTCGACGGCCCAAACCGCCACCGATGCATCGGACGAGAACAACGAACCGGACCTGACCGACGCGACCGCAGACGGTTCGAATCCCTTGCAGGGTGGGAGCATTGCTCCCCAAGGCGAACGGTCCGTATGGACGGGAACCATCGACGGCCGGATCGGCTTCTCCCTCTGGCTCACGGAACACGAGGACATGGTCCGTGGTGAGCTCACCTACGACACGGTCGGCGAACCGATCACCGTGCACGGCCGGTCCTACCCGTCCGGCGATGGCTGGCTGCTCCGCGAGTTCGGCGCCGACGGCCGAGTGTCGGGAACCCTGATCCTCGGGTCGGTCGCCGACGGCGTGGTCAGCGACGCCACCTGGGGCGACCTCGACATGGAGCTCACCTTCGACCGGATCGATCCGACGCCAACGTTCTTTGATCCGCTGGTGCGTCCGGGTCGCTACGAGTACGCGTTCGCGCCGTTCCCGGGTGATGAGGTCTGCTGCGGAGCGACCGGTTCGCTGCGTATCACCGATGTCACCAACGACACCGTGACCATCGCCTTCGACAACTCGACGGGCGGCCCGGCATACAACCTGGCGATCATCGATCCGACGACCGTGGCGCTGGACGGCAATGTGGCCCGCTACGAACTGTCGGGCGAGGCCGTCGACTGTGCCTTCGACGTCACCGTTTTCGACGGGTACGCCCACGTCCGTCATGTCGACGACCGGTTCGACTGCCTGTTCGGGAACGCGGCTGGTGTCGAAGGCATGTACCTGCTCACGGAACCGTTCGTCTCGGAGGACGGGTCGCCGTTCGCCGGCGATGCCGCCGCCCCTCACGGCCGACAGCTTCGGTGGCGTCGAGCTCGGCATCACCTGGGCGGAGCTGACGGAGAACTTCGGCGCTCCCGCCTACGATCCGGCCACCGCCGATGAGATCTCCGAGGGTTGCAACTACGTTCGGATCGCCGGTGACCCGTGGAGCCCCTGGTTCATGATGCTGGGTGAGGGTGAACAGTCGGTCGTGTCTCGAATCGAGGCCGTGCGGGAGGATCAGCAGACGGCGGAAGGGGTCGGTCTTGGCAGCACGATCGACGATGTCCGTGCGGCGTACCCCGGCCAGCTGCAGGAGGACGAGCACTACTATCTCGGCCCCGACGGCCGCTATCTCACCGTGACGCCGGCCGGTGACGCCGAGTCGACGATCCTGTTCGAGACCGATCCGGACGGTGTGGTCGTCGCCATGCGCAACGGCTTCCTGGATCCGGTCCGCTGGATCGAAGGCTGCGCCTGATCCCTCGCCTCAGCTTCGGCGCCGTTCGCCGACGAACACGATTTCGTCGGATGGCGCGGTCGGGCTCGGTGCCTGCTCGATGCTGATCGCCAGGATCTCGACGTTGTTGACCGAGAGGTCCCAGGCCTTGTCCACATCACTCCATTCGGTGATGTTGCCCACGAACTCCGGTGCATCGCCGTCGTGGCGGATCACCCACAGCACGTAGAGCTCGGGTTCTTCGAGGGCCGCGAGGTTCGCGTTGTCGAGGGCAACTCCCGCTTCGGTATTCGACAGCACGACGTCGACTGTGCCGCTCTCGCCTTCGAGTGTGATCGTTTCCACGTCGGCGGCCGAGGCGATGGTTTCCACCCGGTCCTCACTGAATACGCCGGATGCCCACAACCCGAAGAACAGGCCGGCGACGGCGGCGGCCGCTGCGAGCCAACGGCTGGCGCTCCGGCGGGGCAGCTCGTGCACGGTGGCATCCCCGACGGGGGTGGTGGGGGAGACTGCCGCTTCTGTCCGAGCCGGAGCTTCGGGGATGCCTTCGTCGGCCAGTTCGAGCACGACCTCGCTGAGTCCGAAGAGTTCCTCCTGGCATTCCGCGCACGTTTCGAGGTGGGCTTCGAAGGCCTCGGCTTCCGGCCCGTCGATCGCTCCGAGGGCGTAGGCCCCGACCAGCTCGTGGAGTTCGTCGCTCATCGCGCCTCCTCCAGCAGTTCGGCGAGCCGGGCCATGCCCCGACGGATGCGGGACTTCACGGTGCCCTCCGGCTGGCCGAGTTCCTCTGCGACCTGGGTGTACGAGAGGTCGCCGAAGAAGGCGAGTTCGATGGGGCGCCGCTGGTCCTCCGGAAGTTCGGCGAGGGCGGCCGCGACGGCACTGCGGTCGGCGAGAGCGTCGCCGTGATCATCGAGGACGTGGGAGGTGGAGGTCATCTGGAGGGTGGCTCGTTGGATTCGCTGCCCTGCCCGTTCTTCGGTGCGGACGAGGTCGACAGATGTGTTGCGGGAAATCACCGAGAGCCAGGCGATGACCGATCCCCGCTCGGCATCGAAGCGTTCCGCCTGCTGCCAGACCTTCACGAAGACTCGTTGCACGGCGTCGTCGGTCAGGTCCCGGTTGCGGATGACGGCGGTGCATCGAGCGGTGACGAACCCGGCCGTTCGCCGAACGAGCTCGTCGAAGGCGTTCTGGTCCTGCTCGGCGATGCGGGCGACCAACCGGCGGAGTTCATCGGCATCGGGCGCTGCCGATACCTGTCGTCTCTCCCCGGCCATCGCCGCAGCGTAGTCCGGGTGAACCGGGGTCAGGTCTCACTTTCACCCGACCGGGTGAAAGTGAGACGCGACCCCTTCACCCGTGTGGGTGAAAGTGAGACGCGACCCCTTCACCGGTATGGGTGAAAGTGAGACGCGACCCCTTCACCCGATTGGGTGACGAGGGGCCAGACCTGCGCGGGGACGGTCGAATGTCGCGCTTCGATGGTCAGTGGACCACGGGCGCCATCCTGGCCATCCCAGCGACCTCGCCGATGATCATCGTGGTCGGGGCCGTCAGCGGGCATCCGGACAGTGCAGCGTCACCCAGTGACACGACCTCGATGCGCTCGTCGGCGCGGTCGCCATGCTGAACGAAGGCCACGGGCGTTTGTGCCTTCTGGCCATGCTTCAGAAGGTGAATGGCGATTGCCACGCTCGTCGAGCTTGCTTCCAATGCGACGATGGTCTGGTCATCGCCCACCAACGCCCGCCATTCCTCGTCGGTGAGACGAGCATGCCTTCCGCTGAGGACAGCAACGCTTCCGCGCAGTCGATGGTCCGTCAGCGGAATCCCAGCACAATGCAGCGCTGCTTTCGCAACTGCATCCGGGTGGTGAACCGAATCGACCATCGCAAGCACCATAGGGATCGGGTGCGTCGTGGCTGTTTCTCACCTGTTGCCCCTCTGTGAACAGTCTCGGGATGATCCGAGCAGGAGGTTGGGTCGCATGTGAACAGCGCGTTTCGACCCCGGGGTGGGACTGGTACATGACCTACTCTCGAAAGACGTGAAGGTCCGCCAGGGGTATTTCGATGAGATGTTCGACGACGGCAGCGCCGTCCGAGCTCCCTATCGCGCCTACCAGGACTGGTTCGAACGAGAAGACCCGAGCTGGCTGCTGCTGAAGGCAGACGATGCGGAACACTCGTTTCGCCGCAAGGGCATCACGTTCAACGTGTACGGGGATGAGGACACGACGGAGCGACTCATTCCGTTCGATGTCGTCCCGCGTGTGCTGGCGGCGCACGAATGGCGGCAGTTGGAAAAGGGCATCGAGCAGCGCGTCGTTGCCATCAACGCCTTCCTGTACGACATCTACCACCGGCAGGAGATCATCCGTGCCGGGCGCATCCCGGAGTCGCTGTTCATCGACAACGCGGCGTTCCTCCCGCAGATGGTGGGCGTCGACCCACCCGGCAACGTCTATACCCACATCGTCGGCATCGACCTCGTCCGCACGGGGGAGTCGTCGTTCGCGGTGCTCGAAGACAACGCTCGAACGCCGTCGGGTGTCTCGTACATGCTCGAGAACCGGGAGACGATGCTCCACATGTTCCCCGAGCTCTTCTCCGACATCCGGGTGCAGCCGATCGAGGACTACCCGATGCGTCTGCGAGACGCGCTCGTCCGCTGCCAGCCGGCGTCGAGCACGGGCCAGCCGGTCGTGGCGGTCCTGACACCCGGCATCTTCAACTCGGCCTACTTCGAGCATGCGTTCCTGGCCGAACAGATGGGCGCCGAGCTCGTGCAGGGTGATGACCTTCGCGTCATCGATGGGCGGGTCACGATGCGGACAACGCAGGGCGACCTTCCGATCGATGTGCTCTACCGGCGTGTCGACGACGACTTCATCGACCCGTTGAATTTCGACCCCGATTCGCTCCTCGGCGTTCCCGGGTTGTTCGACGTGTACCGGGCCGGCAACGTGACACTGGCGAATGCCCCGGGTACCGGCATCGCCGACGACAAGGCGATCTACTCGTACATGCCGGACATCATCGAGTTCTACACCGGTGAGAAGCCCATTCTGGACAACGTGCGCACGTGGCGGTGTGGCGAGCCGGATTCGCTCGCCTACGTGCTGGACCACCTCGACGAGCTGGTGGTCAAGGAGGTCCATGGCTCCGGCGGCTACGGCATGCTCATCGGGCCGGCCGCATCCACGGGTGAGCGCGAGGAGTTCGCAGCCAAGCTGAGGGCGACTCCCGAGGCCTACATCGCTCAGCCGACGTTGGCGCTGTCGTCGGTGCCGATCCTCACCCAATCCGGCCTCGCTCCCCGCCACGTCGACCTCCGTCCCTTCGTGTTGGTCTCTCCCGACGGGGTGAACATCACGCCGGGTGGACTGACCCGGGTGGCGTTGCGGGAGAACTCGCTGGTGGTCAACTCGAGCCAGGGCGGCGGCACCAAGGACACGTGGGTGCTGGAGGACTGATGCTGGGACGTACCGCCGGCGGCCTCTACTGGATGTTCCGCTACCTCGAACGAAGCGAGAATACCGCCCGCCTGGTCGAGACCGGGCTTCGGATCTCGCTGACGAAATCGTCCGACAAGGTGGACGACTGGTCGTCGATTCTCGACACGGCTGCGGCCAAGGAGCTCTACCTCGAGCACCACGCTTCGGTCGATGACGACAAGGTGATCGACTTTCTCCTGCGCGATCGGTCCAACCCGTCGAGTGTGCTGTCGGTGATCGAAGCGGCCCGGATGAGTGCCCGGCAGGTGCGGACGGCGCTGACTCGGGAGGTGTGGGAGGCGACCAACGACTGCTGGATGCGGTTGCACGATGTGCTCCGTCAACCGGTTAGCCGACAGCGTCTGCCCGACGTATTGGCTGCGATCCGTCAAGAGAGTGCGCTGGTGCGCGGCGCCCTCCACGGCACCATGCTGCGCAACGACATCTACAACTTCTGTCGGCTCGGCACGTTCATCGAACGGGCTGACAACACGGCCCGCATTCTGGACGTGAAGTACTACGTGCTGCTGCCGTCACCGCTGCTCATTGGAACGCAGGTCGACAACGTCCAGTGGGAGACCCTCCTTCGAGCGCTGTCCGCGCAACGGGCCTACCACTGGCAGCATCGGGGCCCGGCAGATGCGCAATCCATCGCGGAGTTCCTCGTGCTCGATCCGCGGATGCCACGGTCGCTTGCGTTCTGCTACCGGAAGATCGCCGCCAACCTCGGGTACCTGGGCTACGACTACGGCGACAAACCCCGATCCCACGAGATCGCCATCCGGCTGCACCACTCGGTGGCCGCTCGCAACATCTCCGAGATCTTCGGCGAAGGGCTGCACGAATTCTTGCTGGCCCGGGTGGCCGACACCCGCGAGCTCGGTGAGCAGATCGAAGCCGACTACCGATTCACGAGGTGACCATGCGGCTGCGCGTCAACCACACGACGACCTACACGTACAGCGAGCCCGTGCCCTGGGCACTCCAGCAGCTTCGGGTTACGGCATCGACCAGCCGAATGCAATCCGTCCTGCGCTGGGACGTGACGCTCGAGGGTGCGGCAGTGCAGCTGAGCTTCCAGGACAATCATGCGAATCGGGTCGAGCTCGCCGCCGTGGATCCCGGCCGGACGAACTTCACGATCACGATCGACGGCGAGGTGGAGACGTCCGACGCGGCCGGAATCTCCGGTCTGCATCAGGGCCCGATGCCGCTGTGGGCGTACCTGCGAACGACGAAGTTGACGGAGGCCGGGCCGGGGATCGACGCTCTGATCGAGGGTCTTGGCGTGCTTGGTATCGAGGAGGATCCGGTCGCCGAACTGCATCGCATCTCCGCAGCGACGAGCGACGCCGTCCGGTGGGAGGAAGGGCACACGGACAGTTCGTCGACCGCCGAGGAGGCGCTCGACGCTCGCACCGGTGTCTGCCAGGACCATGCCCACATCTTCATCGCCACATGTCGTCGCCTCGGCATTCCCGCCCGGTACATCAGCGGCTATCTGCTGCGCGACGACACGGAGGAGCAGGCGGCGAGCCATGCATGGGCGGAGGCGCACGTGCCCGACGTCGGGTGGATCGGGTTCGATGTGTCGAACGGGATCAGCCCCGACGAGCGGTACGTTCGGCTGGCGACCGGACTCGACTATCGCGATGCTGCGCCAATCGCCGGAATCCGAGCCGGTGGCGGCGACGAGGAGCTGTCTGTGGGTCTCCGCATCAGTGCCGGCGCCGACGAGGTGGACGGGCCGATCATCGATACCGAGCCGCTGCTGCTCGAGACGGTCCAACAGCAGATTCAGCAGTAGTTTGCGCCAATGACCTACTGCGTTGCGCTCCGCCTCGATCGTGGACTCGTCTTCATGTCGGACACGCGCACGAACGCCGGCGTCGACAATGTGTCGGCCACCCGCAAGATGCACAGCTGGTCGGTGCCGGGGGAGCGTTTCATCACGCTGTTGTCGGCCGGAAACCTGGCCACGACGCAGGCTGTCGTCAGCATTCTCGATGAGCGATCGGTGGCGCCGGAGGATCGGGATCCGTCGATCCTGCGGGCACCGACCATGTTTCAGGTGGCGAGGCTCGTGGGTCAGACGTTGCGCGAGGTGATCGCCGAGCACGCACCGGGCAACGGTCAGCAGGCCGATGCGACGTTTGGCGGCACGATGATTCTCGGCGGTCAGATCGCCGGGATGGAGCCTCGGCTTTTCCTCGTGTATCCGGAGGGCAACTTCATCGAGGCGAAGGATGAAGCGCCGTTCCTGCAGATCGGCGAAACCAAGTACGGGCGGCCGATCCTGGTGCGGGCGTTCGATCCGTCGATGTCGTTCGAAGATGCGGTGAAGCTGCTGTACGTGTCGTTCGATTCGACGATCAAGGCGAACCTTTCGGTTGGCCCGCCGATCGATCTACAGACGTTTGAACAGGACGAGCTCGATCCGCCGGAGCCGGTACGCATCGCCGCTTCCGATCCCGGATTCCGTGCCGTTTCCGACGGTTGGGGCGCCGCGCTCCGCCACGCCTTCGATCAACTCCCGGACGTGACGCTCCCCGGATGAACGGGGGTCGCGTCTCACTTTCGCCCGCGTCATCACATCTGTCATGTGATCGTCACCGCGACGTCATGGATGGACCGGTTCGAAGGTCGATGGATGGTGACTGCACCACCACACCCACCTCACTTGGCGGAGAGGCGTGAACTCGGTTCGGACGGCGGAGGGCCGACCGAGTTCCTGGGTGTGGCGGTTCAGGAATCGGCGCCAGGTCCGCCGATTGCTCATTCCGGCCGTTCGAGAGGCCGATAGGGGATTTACCCAAGGCGGATGAGCAATGCGGAGACTTGACATGACGCGCACGACAACGACCAGGACGCTGTTGGCGACACTTGCGGTGGCAGTGATTGCCGCTGGCTGCGGCAGCGACCAGACCACACGAGACGACGCCGGCGTGATCGTGGAAGGTGGCGATCTCGGCGTGTTCAGCGCAACGACCGGCGACTGTGTGAATGTCCCGGACGGCGTGGAGATCTCGGAGTTCGAGGGTGTCGCCTGCACCGAACCTCATGACGCTCAGGTTTATGCGGCCTTCGATCTTCCCGACGGCGTGTTTCCCGGCCTGGAGTCGGTCCGAGCGTCGGCGGATGAGGGATGTTCGGAGCGTTGGGACGCGTTCTTCGAAATCGAGTACGCCCGCTCGGAGTACTTCTCCACCAGGGTGACGCCCACGATGGAGAGCTGGAACAAGATCGATGACCGCGAGATCCTCTGCCTGGTCACCACGGGGCCGAACGATGAGCCCCTCACCGAAGATCTGCGCGGCTACGGCGCCGACCTCGTCGATGAGGTCGTCGAGGTTGTGGAAGACGATCCGGTCGACGACGAGACCACCACCGCCGACGCAGGCGACACGCCCGCCGTCCAGGATCTGGCCGAGCTCGTCAGCGGCGCCGGACCCCTGGTGGTCGATGGAACCCTCGCCGCCAACTCCACGGCCGGCTACTCGCTCGTGATGGAGTCCGGCCAGTCGATCGGCGTCACGCTGACGTCGCAGGGCCGGCCGGCCACCGCGCTCAGCGATCCGGTGCTCGTCGTGCTCAACGCCGCGGGCGTCGAGGTGGCGGCCAACGACGACGCGGACGGCCTCAACAGTGCGCTCGTCTACACGGCCGCCACGAACGGGTCGTACACGATCGTTGCCGGCGATCTTTCGGACCTCGGCGGCGACTTCCAGCTTGCCGTGGAGCTGGTTGATGCTGGCGCCCAACCGTCCATCGGTGTGGTGGAGGTCGTCGAGTCGGACGTGTCCGGTTCGCTCGTTGCCGAGCTCACCGTCGGTGCAGCGAGCACGGTCTCCACGTCGCAATCGCTCGAAGCGGGTACGTACGACGTCGTTCAGTTGACGGTCGATGCTCCCGTGTCGGCGATCATCACCGTGACCGGTGGCGGAGTGCTCGACACCCAATTGGTCGTCACGTCCGAAGGCAGCGTCGTCGCAGAGAACGATGATGCTTCGAACGAGGCCGATCTGCCGAGCGTGCTCGACAGTCAGGTGATCGTCGATCTGGATGCCGGCGTCTACGAGCTGGAGGTTCGTTCCTACGGCGACGTCGGCGAAGGCGACTACTCGATCGAAATCGTCACCAACTGAGCGGTCCGCGGAACCGTCGCCCGACATGGGGTCGGTGATGATCGCTAGGTTGGCCGCATGTATGCAGTCATCACACGGGTCACGGTCCGGCCGGACTCGATCGATCATTTGGCGGAGTTGTTCGATTCGACCAACCGGGAGTTGGTGGCCGAGCACGAGGATTGGAAGGGCGCCTGGTTCACGGCGAACCGGGAGACCAATGAAGTGACGGTGATCGCCCGGTGGTCGAATGCAGCCTCGTACGACGCGCTGCGGTCCAGCCCTGCGTTCGGGCAGGTGATGGCCAAGTTCGCCGAGCGCTTCGCCGGTCCGCCGACCGTTTCGGTGAACGAGCTGCTCGTCGACATGTAGCTCACACCACATCCGAGGTCCTCGCTCGCATCGAACCACCACTGATCGACCCCGTGGTCGATCGGCTTGGGGAAGGCGATGGACGAGCGTCAGGAACGAGTGGTCGACGTTTCCGCTCCCCGCGCGCCAACTCGTTGGGATGAGCGGCCGGGGGTCGCTGCCGTTCCAGATCGTCCCGAGCGAAGCGGTGCATATCTGGCGGTGATCGTTGCGATTGTCGTACCCGCTCTGGTCATCATCACGGCAGTTCGTGCGGCGGTGTTCGGCGACGTCGCTCGAGCCGTCCTGCCGAACCAACGGGTCGAGCTCGAA
The DNA here is from genome assembly GCA_020628865.1 of Acidimicrobiales bacterium. Lineage (GTDB taxonomy): Bacteria > Actinomycetota > Acidimicrobiia > Acidimicrobiales > SHLQ01 > SHLQ01. The sequence goes on along the minus strand of JAHDEJ010000009.1, from coordinate 76,230 downwards.
GAACCATCTCCGCCAGACCCCGTGACACAGGTTGCGGGACCGAGCATTCCCGCGGTTCCCGAACGACCGGACGAAGGGAGTGACCGAGGGCCGTCGATTCCTTCGCTGGCGGAAGCAGACGTGGTCGTGACCGCCCCGACGGCAAGCGGTGCTCCTTCGTCGTCGATCGCGGCGGCGCCGGCGCCGCGGCCGGCCGTCGTGGCGGCCCCACCCACCACGACAACGGCGCCGCCTCCCACGACGAGTGTGCCGACGACGGACGAACCAACCATCACGACGACGACAACCACGACGGACGCGCCCACGACCAGCACGTCGGTGCCACCCGGAGACCCCGTTGCGTTTGTGCAGCGTGTCGACATCGGTGAGCTCGGGGAGACCTTCGTTCGCTATCGATTCGCCGCTGATCGCACGTCGGCGTACATCGCTGTGCTGCAGCGCGACGGTGTCGCCGAAGCCAGCACTTTCGGAACGGCGACGGCCGGCGAGCAGGTGAACGCTCGCTTCGATGGGCTCGTGCCGGGAACTGACTACAGCGTCCAGGTCATTCTCGATGGACCGCCTGAATCAGCCTCCGCCGCTGTTGCGTTCCGCACGCCGGGTGCCACGCTCGCCGACACGACCACTCCGGTCGAGGTGCTCGATCTTCGAATCGCCAGCCTGGGAGAGACCCGAGTCGAGTTGCACTACGACTCGAACGTCTGCGCCAATGGCTCGTTCACCATCGTCGACGACGCCGGCACGCCCGTTGGCGGCAACCAGGGCCAGGCCGTGGGATGCACCACTCGACACCTGGCCATTCCCGGCTTCTGGACGCCGGCACTCGAACCCGGTGCGAGCTACACGATCACCGTGCAGCTCGAGGCAAACGGGCAAGGCCGAGGCGAAGGCAACGTTGCAAGCGCGTCGGCGACCTTCACGACGGCAGACGGCACTTGACGAGTCCGTTGGCGATCAACCGAAGAGCAAGTTGAGGAGTAGCGCAACGACGGTGGTGGCGATGAACACTGTCCCGCTGACCACTGCGTAGAGCCGAAATCGCTGTTCCCTCGTCATCGCGTACGGACTTCGGGGCAACTTGCCGGACGGGAATCCCGACCAGATCATCATTCGTCGCCACAATCGTCTCATCTTCTACGTCTTCTTTGGGTCGTGATGGCGAACCAGTTCCGAAATTCGCTCTTCGGCTCGACCTTGATAGCGAGTATCGGATCGTAGAGGTTCGAGAAGCTGAAGCGCTTCGTCACGGCTGTTGGAAACGAGGGTGCTCCAAGGCAATAGGGCGAGCTCTAGGAAAGGTTCGCGGCGCTCGCGAAGCCAGTGTCGACGAATCTCGCGAAGTTCTGAACCCTCGTCTTCCATCAACCAGGACAGTCGTTCGAGGAAGTCGAGTTTCGTGTCGTTCGTTACGCCGGTCGAAAATCGCAGTAGCAATCCCTCGACCAACTCTCGGACGTCTGCCTTGTGGGTCACTGCTGCTCCCTTGTACGGCCTCGGTACCTACGACTCGACATCGATCCAGATTGCGTCAGGTTCGGAACGGTGATTTGTCCAGATTCTCACGTATGGGTTTCCGACTACCTTGACGCCAAGAAGCTCCTCAGCCTGGGCCGACAAGACACTCAGCCTTTCGGCCGTCATTTGAATCTCGCCCTCCCAGCGAAGAACCAGTCCCTTTTCGGGCGCTGTGTACTCTCCGACGGAGAGGAAGAACGTTGTTTCACCCTCGAACTCCTGAAGCGTGCCGATGGACACCGCGCTCGGAGATGCGAGCACAGCGGGCTCACAGTGATGCCATTCCGGAATGTGACCCGAAATTGGATCGAGAACCATCACGATGCTGTTGGGCGCCGCGATTGAAATGCTGTCCATCTACGGGTGCCTCCACCTCGGATGCTATTCGGCAACTACAGGAGACCGGAGGCAGGCAGGGGAGTTGAGGAGGTCGACCGCTTCGATCAGACGAGGTGGTCCTCGACGACGATCTGGTCGCGGCCGGCCCGTTTCGCCTGGTAGAGGGCTCGGTCGGCTCGCTCGATCAGTTCGTGCACCCGGTGGAGCGGTCCGGACGCAATCCCGATGCTGACGGTGAGTTTGAGGGTCGGGAAGCCTGCGACTTCGATCTGGGCGATGGCGTCGCGAACGCGTTCGCCCGCGGCGATGGCGGTGGCCCGTTCGCACGTGAGTGGGATGAGGAACTCTTCACCGCCATAGCGAACCACGTCGCCTTCGCGGAACGATCGCTGGAGCACGCCGGCGAGCGCTTCGAGTGCTCGGTCGCCGGCGCTGTGGCCGTACTCGTCGTTGATGGCCTTGAAGTGGTCGATGTCGATCAGTAACACGGCGCCGTTCTCCTGCTGAGTCTCGAACTCGAGCAGACGGTTCTCGAGCCACCGCCGGGAGAACAACCCGGTCAACGGGTCTTCACGGGCGACTCGGGCGAGCTCTTCTGCGCGCCGGAGCAGCTCGGAGCCGTCGCGTCGGAGCTCGGCCTGTTCGGCGACCAGCTCGCTGAGTCGGCTCGTGCGTTCGATCTGCCAGCGGCGAACGGTGTCGGCACGATAGGAGGCGTCGGCGAGGGCACCCGGAAGGTCGCCCTGCGATTCGCGCACCTGGGATCGGAGCTCCAGCGCTTTCACGAGGGCGTGCTCGTCGGCGAAACGTTCGAGGCCGGGGATCGCGTCGTCGAGCAGCCGGAGCGCTTCGTCGGCATCGCCGGTGGCGTAGCGGACGGCGGCACACACACTGTCGACCCAGGGAAGGATCTGCGGAGCGGCCTGCTCGCGGAACTCGTGCCACTGCTCGAGATGAGCGGCAGCTGTGGCGACGTCGTCGTGCTCGAGCCGAACCTCCGCGGCCAACGTCCGGCCGAGTACGTCTCGAGCAGCGATGTGGTCGTACTGCAGGAGGAGGTCGGCCATCTCCTGCGCCTGGGCGAGCCGCTGGTCGCGCACCGGAGCGCTGTCGGCGGAGCGGGCGACCTGGAGGGCGAGGAATCCGACGTTGAAGACGGCGCTGATCGGAGGCTGTTCGTCGTGGCCGAAGGCGTCGAGGGCGAACTGGCCCCACGACAGTGCCGGATCGATCGCTCCGATCTGGCCGTAGTAGGCGCAGAGTGCGTTGGCCGCTCGGGCGGACGGGACGTCGTCGGGGTGAGAGCTTCCGAGAAGCACGCTTGCGGTGGTGGCGTGGCGGATGGCGCGCCGCCATTCGCCAGTCAACTCGGCAAACCCGGCGGCCATGGCCGTCTGCTCGCCGGCGGCGGTCGTCCTGCCGAGGTCGAGCAGGAGCTCGGCTGCTTCCAGGCAGTCGCGTTCGGCCTGGCCTGGATCGCTGGCTTGCGTTGCTTTCGCTCGGGCGTTGAGCAGCGCAGCCCGGTCGAGCCCTTCCGCGTTCGAGATGAGCTCGGTCAGCTCGGGAATGGGGTTGGGGCCCTTCTGCACCATCGCCCAACGCGAGGCGCGCTCGATCAGCTCGTCGTACTCAGAACTCGCAACCGCTGACATTTCAACCCACTTCAGAACCCGCCCGGCCCATCACGACTGTACTGCCATGGGCCGCTTCCGTGGATTCTCCATCGGTCCAGCGCAGAGGCTTCGTGAGTGCCGTCGTGTTGCGACTGTGCGTCATGTCCGGGAGATCGGCCGGTGTCGTTGGGTGAACTTCGAAGACGACTCGGCGATGTCACACTTGATCTACGGCGGCGATTGGAGGCGATGATGATCGGACTCGGCAAGACGACGCTGGTGCTGGTGGCGCTCGGGTTCGTCCTCGGCGGGTGTGGTGGCGCGACGGTGGTGACCTCGGGGGAACCAGCGGTCGTGTCGTCGGCCGGGGACGGTGCAGCCGTTCCCGTCCTCAATCTGTTCGAGGATCCGGTGCCAGATCATCCAGACCCAGCCCGGCGTGCGGGTGCGGCGTCGAACTTCATCGAGTGCGAGCACGGGATCTGGGATGGTGGTTGGTCGGAGGACTTCGGTCCGCCAGGCAGTGGTCCGGATCCCGAGGCGGCGTTGGCGGCGTTCCTCGGCGACGGTTTGTTCGCGGTCCCACGAGCAGGGTTCGCCTTCGCCGGGACGGACGATTCTCGTCGGCTCTTCACCTACACGAACGACGGAGCACCGAAGGTCGCAATCATCGTGGTGGATGGGACCGAGGTCGCGCTGGATGGCGCCGACGGCTGGATCGTCGAGACCTTTGCGAGCTGCGATCCAGCCGAGCTCGATCCGTCGGTCGATGAGGATCTGCCGTTCGAGATCTGGACGGACGTCGGTGGTCGTCGAGTGCCGGTCGGTACGGTTTCTTCCGCGTCCGGCCCCTCGCACTGCGACTGGGAGTCGGTGACATTCCTTCGCCTCTACGACACGTCGTACGTCCGCGACCCGGACGGACTTCTGATCGACGACGCCGGGATCGGTCCGTTCGAGGCCGACGTGCAGCTCCCGGCGGACGCAACCGACACCGGATATCGCCGGGACGGCCGCGAGCTCTGGATCGCTGCAGATCGATCAACGGCGTACATCGTGACCGCCGACCGAGTCGAAGCGTGGCCGTCCCCAGTCCACGTCTTCGGTTGTGCCTGAACCATCCCCGATGTTGTCGCTACGACGCGGTTCTTCCGACTACGTCAGCCTTGAATGCGCCTGGCTCAAGCCCGGCGTGCAGTTCCTCGAGGCGGAAATGGAGCTTCACATCAGGAAGGATGCACGGTAGGTTGCACACCATTTCGGCCAGCGCGGATCGGCGATGAGATGCGGGCCGCAGAGGCAGCACTCGCACGCACCGAGTACACGGTCGAGCACACCGAATCCACTATCGACAAGGCCGTGAAACTGGCTGGCAGCTGCCCCGACAGCTACGTGGCCGGCGATGAGAGCATCCGCCGTCAGATCAACCAAGCGCTGTTCAAACGGATCCTCGTCACCGAAGACGGCGTGGTCGAATGGGAGTACGCAGAACCAACCGCCATGCTGATGTCCGCCCACGGAGCGGCCGGACCCGTCAACAACGGAGCGGCACGCTGCACCATCAGCCAAGCGGTCAGAGCAGTCCAACGAGACCGCCGGAACTACCCGTGCAACAAAAAAGACCCGAGCCGGTTGACTCGGGTCTTTCCTGAAGCGTGTTCGAAAGAGCAGCTTTTGGCGGAGGTCTTGCGATCTCTTTCGAACCCTCCCGAGAGGCTCAGGAAGTGATCCTCCGGTTTGGGACTAGCTATCTGCTGGCCCTAGGAGTGATTTCAGATACTGCCGAGCTCGTGGTCTCGGATCGGCGAAGAATTCATCTGGCTTTCGATGACGGTTCTGTTCACAGAAGGTTTCTAGGTCGCCATTGATCTCAATGACCTCGAGCTTGCACTCGGGGCGTTCTTTGCAGCACGCGGTAAGATTCACTCTAATTAGCTCACCAACATCGCTCCACCCGTTGAAGTCAAGCGCACGACCGTCCTGCACTGCGAACACGTGCATACCGAAGATTGAGTCGTCAGTTGGGCGAATGAACATGATCTTTGAATCAGGGTTCATCTCTGCAAAGGTGAATGCAAGAATGTGACATGCACCAGCAGCGAAGAACGCATCGTCTGCTCTTCGCCACGACAACTCTTGATCTCGGCGCTCTTCGTCGGTTCGAATTAGCTCAATAGCTGGGACAACTCGTCGAGAGCTAGAGTTGTCGTTTTCTGTATTGCTCACAGGGGCTACTCCTTAGGCATTCATTGTCTCATGGTGTACCGGTCGCTCAAAGTGGGATGTCTTTCAAACCCCGTCAACAGGGGTGGGAGACCATCAGCTGTTTTGTTGTCAACACGGGCGAAACGTGAAACACCACACCTGACGGTGCGGTGTAACTTCGGTCAGAACCGAACATTTGTTCTATCCTGGCGGAGGTCTTGCGATCTCTTTCGAACCCTTCGGATGAATTCAAGTAGTTCGGCGGCCAGCTGTTCGTGCCCCAGGAGGAGGTTGCTGGCTGTTGCCGAGACCCGAGTTGCGGCGACTGAAGCTGAAGAGAGCGTTTGCAGTGGCTTGATCACCAGTGAAGGTTCCGCTTTCTAGCTCTCGCACCAGTCCTGCAAGGTTGTCGACCAGCAGATCGCGGTTCTTGGTGTCGGAATTTTCGGGGACGCCGATGATCTCTGCTCCGCCATTCGTGGCTTTCAGGACGAGACTCCGCAGGAGGTTCGCTTTGTAGTTGTCCTCGCCACCTTTTTCGTTCGGGAGGTTGTCGATCAGAATCTCCAGTCGAATCTCTGGTTGTTCGTGGCCGGCTGGTTCATGGTTGGTTTCGACTAGCAAGCGATGAAGCTCCGTGAGTGCATTGCCGTACCACCCGATCACACAGAGATCGTCGATAAGAACCTCGTAGGACAGCACCGGAAGCCCAGCGTCACTTCGTCCTCCGATGCGAACGCGAGGTTTGCCCTTCTTGCTGTATGAAGACGGGTCACCGAACGGCCCCAGGTGTTGCTGGAAGAAGACTGCTCCCACCCTTCGCACGGTTCGTTGGTCGATGACTTCGCGACCGAACATCACGTGGCTGTTTTGTTTCCAGGCAGTGGCAGCGGTGACGAACTTGTGACGGTACGGCGGTCTCGACCCTGACCACTTCCTCAGCGCGAGACAATGTTTCTCATCGTGGTACGCGTCACCTACCTGATCGAACGAGGAGCGGGAGTGTAAGCCCATGACTATTGCCAAGTGAAGCAGTGCATCATCGTCACCCGTGAGCTGCTCGGATGGGGAGACATCGCAGACCGCTGCGTAGACCTTCCAACTTGTGCCGGTCTTGTTCGGCATCTCGCTATACCTCCTTCCCGTCGACCAAGGTCTGACCGTCGTCGCTTCGTTGCTCGGCTAGTTGTGCTTCAGCTAGTGAGATGAAGGCCTTGGCGAGCAACCGGTAGTTTGGTTCTGGGTTCATGATGGCCCGGACTGAGATCGGGCTTCCTTGGCTCGAGTGTTTGAAGACTGCAGGTCGGTAGGCCTCCTTGGGGAGGTGCTTGGCGGCATTGTGGAAGCGGTGCATCTTGCGGGCGAGCTTGCTGGCTCGACTGGGGAGTGAGGGGTCTGCTGTGGAGACCTTGATTCGGTGAGCACGGAGTTCCTGGTCAGTGAGGTCGACTGTCGGTGCGAAGAATCTGTGCACGTCCCATTGGTCTGCTCCACAGACAAGGGCGAAGAGCGTCTGGTCTTGATCCCAGGCGCTGGCTAAGAACGAGCGAAGCTCGCAGTAGGTGTTGTGAGAAAGACGCGGCACCGGTACATGTCACTCCTTAGGCATTCATTGTCTCATGGTGTACCGGTCGCTCAAAGTGGGATGTCTTTCAAACCCCGTCAACAGGGGTGGGAGACCATCAGCTGTTTTGTTGTCAACACGGGCGAAACGTGAAACACCACACCTGACGGTGCGGTGTAACTTCGGTCAGAACCGAACATTTGTTCTATCCTGGCGGCCCTCCTGGGACAACGTTCGAAATTCCGCCCGCCGCCAGAATCATAGGATTTCCTCTGCTGAGGCTCTATCGCGTCACGCTACGCGGTCCCATTCGTCGCACTCTGTGTTCAGTTGTCGCGATCGTTTCTTCTCCTCGTCGAACCTTGGCGACAAGGATGAACGCTGCGTTCAGCTTGTCCTTGTTGGCCGTGGACCATGGTCGGCGATGATTCGATTGCTTCGGTCCCTGGCGGACAGATCGTCAGCCGCACGTGCTCTTGTGCCGCTTGACCCAGAGCCTCGTGCCGCTCGGCCTTGGTGGAGCAGTCCTGTGTTACGTCGGCTCGATTTGTTGCCATTGTGGGTCGAGGTCGGCGTAGCGGATTTCCCATTGTCCTGCGTGGTCGGCGGTGTAGACGACTCGGATGTGTATGTCGGGGTTGCAGAACACTTGTTTGGATTCTCCTGGGGTGAGGATTCCGACGTGTTCAATGTGTGGGGAAGGAACGGTGTCGGTCTGGACGACTACATCGATGCTGGTGAATGTGAGTGTGGCGTGGTGGTTGGTGAGTACGACGCCTTGACGTGTGGCTGGTGGGTCGTCGGCGTCTCCGCTCAGGATCCTTGGCGGGAAGTCCTCTTTGACTCGAAGCTGGGTGGCGATCTCGCGGTCGGCGATGACATCGAGCCGCTTGCTTCGGGCTTCCTGGTCTAGCGCGGTTGGTGTTGTGCTTGGGCTCGTTGTTCTTGTTGTTGAGCGCGCTCGTCCTGGTCGGTGGCGATCTTGGCGAGTACGTCGGCGCGAGCGGAGTCTTGGGTTGCGCGTCGGTCGCGGCGCCATGCGAACCATGCGGTGATCGCGAGCGCGATGATCGAGAGGACCGTAGGAGTGATGAAACGGCCATCGGTCCGCCAGGTCGTGTCCGCAGTGGCGTTCGAATCGTCGCTTGCGGGAGTGGCCTGGTCTGTGGGCCCATCGTCAGCGGCCGTGTTTCCTGCAGCTGGTGCCGACGGCGAGCCGCTTTCTACGCTGCGGTCACCAGAAGCCCCCACTGGTAGGAAGGTTCGTGGATCGAGCAGTTCTTCGCTGGTGTGGGAACTAGAAGCGATCCCCTCGACGACCCCCGATGGGAGCGGCCATGTGATCGGCGAGGTGGTCTCGGGTGGTCTTGCGCTTTCGACCGGGTGGTCGAGTTTCACGAGAGTGACAGCGTAGGGAAGCTGGTTGAGTACGGTCGGCGATCCTCCAGACACCGGAATCGATTCGATCGTTCCCTGGCGTGCGTAGACGAGTGTGTCGTGGTCTGTGAGAAGCGCTCTGCCAGGCGAGGGCGTGTCGAAGATGGTGAGTACGGCGAGTGTCGTTCCGTCTCGGATCGTCCAGTCGCCGGTTGTTGCGTCGGTCACCAGAATTCGTTCGTTGTCGATCCACTGGACATATGACGGGTTCGCTAGCGGGACCGTGCGCTCTGAGCCGTCTGTGAGGTTCACAGCGCCAAGCTCGATTTGGTTGCCCGACGTCGACGCGAAGACGATGTCCTCGCCGGTCGGACTGAGTGAGACGAGGCCGTCTCGAACTTCCCTATCGAAGGCGCGTAGCAGGGTTGTCTCGCCGGTTGTCAGGTCGATGGCTCGCCAGCCGATCGGCCCTGCATCGTCGGCTGCGCCCAGAACGATGAGACGGTCCCCGACGAGCGAGATGGGGGATTCGGCCGATGTAACTGCGGCGACGGCTCGTCTCGTGCGGACGTCGTAGACCTGTGGGCCGTCTCGCTCGGAGACCGCAAGAACCCACTGCTCGTTGCACAGGAGGCGGCTGGCACCACGCCGGAATTGCAGGACCTCGATGTCCTCGAATGAGGAAAGGTCGACTCTGACGACCTCGCGATTGCGATCCTCAACGACTTCGCCGGCGGCACACTCTGCCTGTCGTCGGCCGTACGTGTCTTCTGGTCGTGTTGCAACAACAGCACCGTCGGCCGCGAGCATGACTGCCTGTTCGGGCCAGGCTGGTACGGCGAGATACTTCGCCGGTGCGTCTGAGGTTCGTGGGGGTTCCATGAACGCAGCAACAAGCGTGTCATCGATGAACGAACAGAGGCTGGCCTCAGCTTGGCCGTTCGCCACCGTGATGAAGACCGCCGTCGGCGTGCCCACCGGTACTTCGATCCCGCATTCGAAGATCGGACCGTGCACGTCGATCAGGTCGGGCGCCCTCTCTCCCTTCACCCACTGCTCGGCATCGAAGACAAACGGGACCGACTGCGGGATCTCGCTGGGTCGGCCGTCTTCGAGCGGTCCAACCGACGAAGCCGGAATGCCGACCAGCGTGCCAATGAACGCGCCATCGGCAGCGGCGAGCCGCTCCTCAACCGGTCGATTCGCACACGTGCACGCACTCGCTGGATGGCTCGCGCCAATCAGCACCGCACCAATCAGACACAGCGCAACAAGAACACGGGCAGCCATGCCCCAACTCACAATTCGCCAAACCTAGTCCGCACCCTCCCGAGCGTACGATGAATACCAAGGCCTGTCTTCGCGCCAATCGGCGACAGATGCAGTAGCAACCGGCTAACCACGATTGATGTCGTGAGCCGCGGACGGCGAGTGGGGGCGTTCATTAGGCAATCGTTCTCGGTGTCCTGCTTGGCGCAGCCCGTGACAGCGATCAGTCACCGGACATGAATGCATCAGAGAGTCTCAGCCCAAACAAACCTCCCCAGTCTCGGTGACAAACATGCGTCGATTCGTGCCCGCAAGTGCCTCGGCGATGCGTGAGGTAGGAGTGGGCGAGTCCATCTACGCGGAAGTCTGGATGTATCCTATATCGCGGATTCGAACGTGCACGGTAAGGAATGGTGTTGGTACGGCGGACGGGGCGCGTTGACATGGGCCATAAGTCATGTGTACGGTTCCAAGAAGCGGACGGCGGCATAGCTTCAGGCATATGAAGCACAGCGCTCGAAGGAGTGTTCGGCGAAATTGAATGATCAAGATAGCTACTTGATGACTAGTTCTCTGCGCGCCGAGCATCCTGACTGGGCATGATCGACAACCCGTCTCGGAGTGTGAAGATGCGTCTAGAACTCATCAATCGGCTGTTAATCGTACTCATCCTGATCGCAGCGTCGTTTGCGGCGACTGCGTCACCGTCTGGAGCGTTTGACCAATACTCAGCCACGTGCCCGAACGACAACTACAAGGGGGACGCCTTCTCAGGGAGTTTGTGGAGCCTGCCGTTTACTGGTGGAGGCGTGCCCGCGAGTCACCCACCGGCCTCTGACCTGAGAGATGTAGCTGAGAATGCCCATCGATCGTGGACCCACAACGGACCCAAAATGTACGATGGCTCAGCAGCGTTCAAGAACTCGTCGGTAGACACAATGACGCTCGTCTTCAACTCGCTCGTCGGAAGCGGAGGCGTCACCCTATGTGCGCTCGATCAGATTCGGTTCGCGCAATCACAGACAAGTCAGTGGGCCACCTCCGACTACTCGCGGTTCCACAGCCTGGTTACTCACGAGTGGGGGCATGCCTGGGGTCTCGGCCACTCTGGTCTCTACGACAACCGTCAAAGCACCGGCGCTCCAACGATGGCTACCTGCATAAGCATCGCCGAAGGCAAGTGGGACCGAGGCTCGCTATCGCGGGACGAGGTCGCGGGAGCCTCTCTGATTACACATCCTAAAGAGACTCACACCATCCAGGTGTATGGTCAGCAGTCCGAGACGAGATCGTTTCACAAGGTGACCCCGAACGAGCACTTCGAGCACGGCGGCCAGTACTGGGCAAAGAAGAATGTGCAGGTCAACAAGGCGTTCCCTGGGCTCAACACCCCAGCCCGTCTGACAATTCAGACTCCCTCTCACTCCGACAACTGGATCAGAAACTCTGTTCGAATCGGAAACGGAGACCCAACATTCAACAGCGACGTTAGCTCGGACCGATCGTTTGCAGGCATGTACGTTTCGGACTCAGCTTCGGGCAATGGCGGATACGTACTCGTCCGTCACCGCTATCGTGCAATACGATACGACGACATAACAGACACAGGTTGCAACTTCACCGGCGATGATCTCAACAGCGTGGACCTCGTAGGTCCGTGGCAGACGGAGACGAAGAAGTGCTTCCCGACTGCCGGCTGGAGTTTCTGCTCGACTAAGAACCGCGCGCAGATCGCGCAGCGTCCATTCAACTGGCCGTATGAGGCCCTCGACTCCCCGGACGCTGTCGACGCGGAGATCCGGGTCGTGAATCGAACAACAGGCACTAATGGCTACACCTCGGTGTTCATCGACGCAGCGACGGTGTACTGGGACTACGAGGACTGAACATGAAACTCAGCAGTGGCATAACGACGATCGCACTTGCAGCGGGTCTCATATTCATACTGACGGTGGTACTCCGCCAAGACGACGGTGGTGAGCGAAGGGAATCCGAGGCGCTCGCTGAGACCGTCGCTGCCAGAGGCGACGCCGCGGACCCTTGGGGGAACTCCGGGGGCCTCATCACTGCAGCCCAGGCGATCATCATTGCAGAGGTCGTCGACACGACTGGACCGAAGATCTCGCTGCGAGACGATGGCAACATCGAGTGGAGCCTCGAGGAATCTGACCGAATCGCTGAAGAAGGGGGAGGGCCATCCGAATTTATGCCTGGGCTGACTATTCGAGTCGTCGACGTACTGGCCGATGAAGGTCGAGTGCTGCCGAAAACGGGCTCGGAGATGCACGTCATCTTGAGCGCCGGCGTCCTGAAGCCAGGCACAGAGTACGCAATGTTCCTCGGTCCAGAGAGCGACGATACTGGCGAGTCAAGATGGCTCACGTATGCACACGATCTCGAGTCCGATCAACCTGCTGATGGTTTCCGATTCGGAGCAACGGAGATCCTTGAGGACGTTGCGGACGCTGCACGGGCCGGCGACCGATCAAACCTTGAGACGATCGTTGCATTCAACGCCGACATCCACGCCGGTGCAAGCGAATCCCGTGACCGGAGCGCGCTCTTCGACAAGTACGTTGCCTCGTCGTCGCCTTCTGAGACGATTGCGCCGCAGATCAACGAAGACCTTTACCCACAATTTGAGGATGATGCGTATGCCGGCGATCGCAGTCTTCTTTCACCTGTTGAGTTCGTCGTCGTAGGGGATCCAGCAACGAACTACGGAGTCCGCGGGGAGAAGGATCTCATCTGGTTTGGCTCAGACGACGCAGGTATCGCCTACGGGATCGGCTATCTGCCTCTCGACACGACGCTCGAGCTCATCCGGTCGGATGCCTCGCTACGCCCTGAGATCGTCAAGGGCATGGAATTCTCACTTAGAACGACCACGACAGAAGACGGCCGTATCTACTTCTTTGTGAACGTTGAAACCGGCGCAGTTACTCAGGTGTCCTCAATTGCGGAGCTCGACGAGCTCGCATGGCCGTTCGAGTCAAAGACGGCTGACGCTGAGCCGGCCCTCGTTGAGCGCTGAGAGCAAGATCCGGTCGACGCGGTTCGAAATACGCATGGGTGGAAGGTGACGCAATGAGAACGGCAATAGGTTGGCGAGCGGTTGCTGCGATGGGCCTGGTCGTATTCGCCCTCCTGTCCTCGACGATCGCATCGGCTCTCGAACTCGAGAGCACTCCGACGGCAGAGGCTGAGGTTGTTGACATTGAAGCCGATCTACCCAATTTGGGCGATCTTGGCTACTGGCAGTGGCTCCGAGAGCAGTATGGACTCCATACTGACGCCGCGATGCTGCTTCGTCTCATCCAGACTAAGCAGGGTCTAGCGACGTGGATGCAATACTCGATTCCGCTGACAAAGCAGGAGGAACAGATCGTCAGTGAGCGGCTGAATCAAGAAGCGCGACTTGCTGCTCTCTCTCAGGACCTCCGCTCAATAGATGGCTACGCCGGGAGTTTCGTCTCCGATTCGGGCGGCGTGGTCGTGGCTTTCTCAGAGGTTCGATCGCTCCCTGACCTTGAGGCCCGCACAACGCGGCTTGGGTCGACGAACCCAGTGACCTTCGAGCCGGTTGAACACTCGCTAGACGACCTCGAGGACCTGTCCCGACGCATTCGACAGGACTTCCCAGCCGTTGGGACCCTGATCGACACCAGGACGAATAGCGTGTCCGCAATCGTCTCGCCTGACGCTCCACCAAGACTGTCGATCGAACTCGCGGACCAATACGGCAGCGACGCAGAAGTGCGAGTCGAGCCTCTGCCAGTCGGAACGCACTGCAACAAGCGCTATCACTGTGGCGGAAGTTCACACGACCTAAGGGGCGGCTTGTCTACGGCCTCAGCCCTAGGGAATTGCCACACAGCGTTCATGGTCGACAACCCAGCCATGAACCGGGTGAACTTAACTACCGCTGGGCACTGCATCGACTCCACCGGCTTCGGAACGGTCGTAGGCTCAACCACCATCGCGGAGCACGGCGGTCCTCGCAGCTATGTATCAAACGTCTACACGGACGGGACGACCGCCGACGCAGGCGAAATTCAGATCCCGTCAGGCAAGGCCAGTCACCACATCTGGAAACGCGGCTCTAATCGGTTCGTGCCGGTGATGGACGTCAACCGCGGCGCTCACAATCTCCAGTCAACACGATGCACTGGCGCTCGCAACTTCGGAGCGGGTTTCTACTGCGGCATCGTCGACGGGTACTACTCGGGCCCCATGAGCATCGATGGAGTTTCGACACAGGTGAACCACTTCGTCCTGCTCAAGATTGGACTACCCGGTGGATCAGTCGGCACACCGTGCACGAATGTGGTTGGCGGCGCGAGCGGCGCGGCGGTCTTCACCCTCATGGGGAACACCGCAGTTCGCGCCGAAGGAATTCTCTCCGCCTGCAGTGGTGTTGCAACCGGCAGCAACAGCGACCCCGTGCAGACCTACTCGGTCTTCTTCTCAAGGATCGCCTTCGTCGAGACCGAACTGGGCGTAACAGTCGAGACGGGCTAGTGCGAGCGCGCCGAATGGCACCGGGCGGCGGTCCTCCTCAGACCGATTCCTCGTTAGCTGTTCGCATCGCGGTTGGGATCAGCTGTGCGGGACTCGTGCTTCTCGTCATCCTGTCTGCTGACAGGCCTAATCCCTCTGAAGTCCAGACCAACCCAGCAACATCACGCTTAGCACCGACTGTTGCCCAGTCCGGTGGTGCTAGCAGTCGTGCACTCGAAGAAGCGGCAAGTGCTGGGACGGAGGACCCTGCGGATGAGATGCAGATTGAAGATGCAATCGACACAGTTTGGGTCGTCACCGAGATGCAGGGCTTCCCTAACGACGAAGTGGCAGGGTCAGAAACAATCGAGATTCGTCCCGTTGAAGGTGACCTCGTTGAGGTGTTCGTCTTCGATGGATGCACCACACTACGAAACGTAGCGGTCGCCGAGCTCGGACACTTTCGGCTGCTATCTGCAAGCGAAGGCGGCGACGCAGGCGTGGTCGGAGCGATCGGGTGCGACAGCCCGTTTTCTGACCTTCTCCGCTTCGGAATGCAGCCGCAGTTCACCGACATTCCGGACGAGGTCGTCGTCGAGCTCAAAGACCTGAACAACATAACGCTCGCCCGAGGCGAGTTGATCGTGTCAGCGGAGCGCGACAGGAACGTCGGATAGGTTGTGCAGCCTCGACGAAACCGCCACTGGCCTCACCCGCAATAGCTGTGCGAGGGAGGTTCGAATCTGCGAACTGTCACACCCACGAGAGCTACGGACCCGCAGCCACAAGCGCCTGAAAGCCACCACCGGTTGAGTGGCAAGCTTCTCGGTGAATCAACCAGATGAGCAGGGACGGCTAACGCTACGGAGCTCGGTGGCGGCCGCTTGAAGCCGCGGCGTCGAGCACGCTACGCTCGGTGGCTCCTCCATTGGGATACGAGGCGGGGCCCGACTCGTCCGGCGGATGTTTCTTGCTCACAGCTACGGGTCGGACCCCGACCGGACCCGCAAATGCACCGGTGTCGACGCGGAAGACCCCGGTACCAGGCGGGGCACCGGGGTCTCCAAGCATGTAGTTGATCGGTTCGGGTGTACGGCGATACCCCGAACCGCGGTCGAGCTTAGACGCCCGCCCGCCGCAGAACCTCAGCCGATACACCCATCTGTCGGAACGACCCGCGAGACAAGCCCTTCGCGGCCGCATACCGGCCTGCCGCCTCCACAAACGCCGCCTCGAACTCAGAGCCGTCGGGCTGATCCTCGAGTGCTGCGAGCTCGTCGGCGAGATCTTGTTGTTCTTGGATCATGGCCAATCGCTGCAAC
This sequence comes from Acidimicrobiales bacterium, assembly GCA_020628865.1. Classification (GTDB taxonomy): domain Bacteria; phylum Actinomycetota; class Acidimicrobiia; order Acidimicrobiales; family SHLQ01; genus SHLQ01. The sequence goes on along the minus strand of JAHDEJ010000009.1, from coordinate 60,526 downwards.
ACCCCCTCCTCCTCAAACGACGCTTCGATCGTCTGCAAACGCCGGTTGATCGTCTCGGCCGTGCGCTTGCGGCCGCGTTTTGGCTTGTGGGTTTCGAGGAACTCGAGATAGTTCTTCACCGCCCGCGCGTCGTTACGTCCCTGGGCGAGCTTGGCTTTGTGTTCAGCATCCATACGTTCGGACACCTGCTTTCATCTTGGTTGTGGCGTAGCGCTTGGTCCGACCCACCGGAACTACGCCGTCGACACCAAGCACCGGCCACGCTAGCCAGAACGTCGCCGTACACAGAATCCAAGCGCCACGCTCCCGCAGCCGGCGTGCCCCTTTCGGCATCGCGTCCGATAGTTCACCGGCGACGACGGGCTCCTACCATCGGTGATGGCGGCCGTGAAGCTCGTTGTCATTTGTGTTGTCGCAGGTGGATGGGCTCGTGACCGCCTGCGGCTGCGAGAGCTGAAAGCCCAGCTCGCAGGCGAACGCGCCAAACAACTATGGGCCACCAACCCGAGGGCGAATCGGGCGTCGTAGGTACTTTCACCCAACCCGACACGACTCAACCCGCCCGACTGGCGAGTTACCGTCGAAGATGTCTCACGGACGTGAACCCACCTCACGGCCGCAAGACCCGGCCCCCGGAGCCCACCTCCGGGGGCCGGTCCCAACATCATCTACGCTGCTCTTGTCGCATACCCCAGCCGATCGACGAGTGAGCTGAAGCGAATGACGAGCCAGCAAAGTTGCTTGACGGAGTGCCGCGTGGCGTTCTAGACCGGGTGATGCGGTTATCGGTGGGTCGATGAAGAAGGCGGAAACTAAATATGCGTGTTGAACATGCACTCCAACGATCGACATCGTCGAGTCCGGGTTCGGGGCCGGCGGAGGCGTTGTCGAGTACGTGGGTGAACGAGCTCGGCTCGACAATGACCCTCGATGCTGCCCCCGACGGAACCATAACCGGGTCGTATACGAGCGCGGTTGGTGACACGAGCACGTATCCACTTGTCGGCAATGTCGATGTGAATGCGGTGAGTTTCGTGGTGGCGTTCACCGCCAGCGGTTCGATTACTGCTTGGGCCGGTCACTACAACCCAGCGAGTAGCCAACTTGAACTGTTGTGGCATCTCGTCGAACAACCCACCGGCGGCGCCGACTGGGCCGCAACCCTGGCTGGATTCGACACCTTCACCCAAACCTGAACGCCTTGCCCGGGTTGGTGGGCGTCGCGACAGATTCGAGGCGAGCCACACGAACAAAGTTCGAGAACGGTTGCGCGAGTGAGAGGTGGACAGAGTGCCTGCACCAGTCCGAGGCGACTATTGGGACAAAGTGATCACAGCCGACTCGGTCGAGTTGACCGATGGTTGTCATCTGTTGTGGGGCGACCGAGTCCGCGTCCTTGACGACAACGTTGGCGGCGGCCGAGTGCGGGTATCGGCGCGTGGCCGGGTCGGCGTGATCGATGGGGCCTTGTTGGGGGATAATCCGCTGCTCGAGGTCTACATCATTGATGTCGGACAAGGCGACGGGATTCTGATCGTGACCCCGGAGGGTCATCAGATCATGATCGACGGCGGGAACCTTCGCCGTTTCCAGCCAACCAAACGGAACGCCGCCGACTTTGTCGATTGGAAGTTCCATAAGGACTACCGCACCGACCGGTCGACACCCACCCAGGTGAACTTGGACGTGATGGTCTGCTCTCACGCCGACCAAGACCATTTTGGTGGACTCAGCGATCTGCTGAGCGCCGGCGACGAACGGGTCGGCCTCGACACCGACCAGACCACAGTCGAACGATTCATACACCCTGGGCTCAGCCCCAGAACGTCCGGCACCGACGGCCTCGGCGAGAAGCGTCAAGGCCATTTCGTTGATCTCATCGACGACCGGACATCCGCACAAGCCGCCGTCGACGGAACCGGCGGCGTTCCCCGACTCACACCACGATGGCGAACGACAGTCGAGCGGGCACTCGCCAGCCGAACAATGGCCGGTGCGCCAACCCAGTTCGAACGGGTGTCCCAACTGACCGGCCATCTAGCCGGATTCGCCGGCACCCCCGGATCCGGGAGCGACGTGGCCATCTCGGTATTGGGCCCGATCGAAGCCGACATCGCAGGAGTCCCCGGCTTGGAAGATGTCGGCAACGGTGGAGAGAACAAGAACGGTCACTCTGTCAGCCTCCGGCTCGACTACGGCGACCGCAGTTTCCTTCTCGCCGGGGACCTCAACGACAAAGCCCAACGGGCAGTTCTCCGCCACATCAACGGGCTGACCGATCCCAACCAACGCCGTCCGCGAGCAATGGGCGGTCGACGTGGCCAAAGCCTGCCATCACGGATCACACCATGTTGATTGGGACTTCCTCGCGATGACATCGCCGCTCGCCACGATCATCTCATCGGGCGACTCGAACAGTCATGACCATCCAAGGCCGCAACTACTTGGTGCGACCGCTCTCACAAGCCGAGTCGTCCGTACCGGACATCCAATCAAGGCACCCTTGATCTACAACACCGAAATGGCTCGCTCCTACGGATTCGGCCGAACCGAACGACTCGTCGAATACAACCAACCCCAACAATGGGGCCACCCGACCGGCGAAGAACAGAATCGACTGGGCTCGACGCGAGTTAGCCGCTCCCGGGTCGTGCTCGACACCGACAACGACGACGACTTCTCCGAGAACCAACCACTCGCAAGCGCCCTCATCGTCGACAACCTCGTCTACGGCCTCGTCAACATCCGCACCGACGGCCGACGGCTCCTCTTCGCCGTCCGCAACGAATCCGACGCCACCTGGCAAATAGAAACTCTCGAAGCGAATGAGATCGACGGCGCTACCAAATGGGAGGAAGCCGATTGAGGGGCGAGCGTGCTGGTTGATAGCCAGCCGACAGCCTCCGTCGCACGAACGTGCTCGATTCGACTTCGATGTTGCGTTCGGTGGTCGGTTGCAGCTTCAGCCGTAGGGGCCCGATCCGCCAAGCGGAGGTGTGATGCGTTGGAGTATCTCAATCTGGTCTTTCGCCGAACGGTGGATCATCGAGATCGCCCGCTTCAGATGTGTGCTGGTAAGTCCATCCGCGAACAGTCGTCCGTTGACGGTGAGCATGATCTGGTCGGCCTCCATGCCAGCTCCGATCTGAAACGAGCCGAACTCGATGCGTGCTTGGTGAAGTAACAGCATCTCGTAGAAGCCCGGTGGTGGGACGAAATCGAGGAGAACAGGTGACTCGAGTTCCACGACCGTGTGCCCTAGCGACAGTTGTTCGAATCGGCACAGGACTGACGTAGTCTCCATACTCAAGTAGATCGAGCCGTAGTTGTTTGGGGAGATATCTATCTGATGTCCCCACGTGGTCTGAAGCTCGGCTAGTGCAGCCTGACGAGCTTCGTCAGGTGTGGTCGTAGATCGATCTTGAGGCATCATTGGAGCGATCCTTGCTCAGCCCGTGGTAGCTGCGCAAACACTTGGTCCGCCGCCAAGTTGAGGACTGTCGGCGAAAGAGGTGTGAGGAAGTCAAGTCCGTTCCGAATGCGGAACCATCAACCGAGCTTAGAGGTGGTTCTAGGGAGCCAGAGCTGCTTGATCCCTGGTGCGTAGGTAGAAACGATCGCTTTCTTGTGACCCAGGAGCACAACGAGGACCACCGGGCTGGCGTGGCTTATGCTGCAGCTCTATGTCGAGTAAGAGGTCACCATTCTTCGCTGATACGCCAGCCGAACAGCGCGGCCTCGCACGCTGGTGGCTGGCCGCAGCCCTAGCCGTGTTGTTGGCCGTGATCGGGTACATCTTGCCGTGGCCTTCATCGTCCGAAACCGGCGGTGGCGCCAGCGCTGGCGCCGAAGAACAGCTCGAACCCGATAGCGAAGAGGAGGATTCGGCGCCGCCAACGACAGCCGGGACGACATCCACTGACCCGCAGCGCGACACGACGACGACTGAGTCGACCACCACAACGACCGTGTTGGAACAACCAGCCAAACCATCGTCAACCGAGACGGTGGAACCAAGACCGCCAGCACCGGACGCCAGCTTCTCAGTCACCTCCACAGCCATCTTCGTCGGACAGTCTGTGACATTCACCGATTTGTCGGTCGGAGACATCTCTGCTCGCTCTTGGAGCTTTGGTGATGGCACTACCGTCGCCAGTGCATCGCCGACGCATCGCTACAACACTGCTGGAACGTTCACCGCAGAACTTGAGGTCTCTGGTGCTGGCGGCTCGGACGTTGCATCGACGATCATTCGGGTCACGCACGAACCTCCGACGGCTGTCTTCGACCTGAGCGCTTCCGAGGTGCCAATAGGTACGACTGTTGCGTTTCACGATCAGTCGACTGGGCAGATCAACAGCGCAACATGGAACTACGGCGACAACACATCAGGGACCACAAACTCCCGCCGCTACGACGATCCTGGCGAATTCACGATCTCGTTGACTGTTGTCGGGCCAGGAGGTTCTGACACCTACGAACGAGATCTCACTGTCTACGTTCCGCCACCTAGCGCCCTCATTGGCGTTAGGCCGCCGAACGACACGATGGGGAAGGCCTTGACCCTTGGTCAGTGGGAGATGGTCGAGTTCGAAAACTTGTCGAGCGGCGAGATCACCTCATCGTTCTGGATCTGGGAGGACAAGACGTACGACACACCCAACTTCGGCATCCAATTCTCAATCCCCGGCGACTACGTTCTGTCGCTAACAGTGATCGGTCCTGGAGGAACGAGTACTGACGAGGTCACCATGACGGTGATCGGACTCGAGTAGGGGTGGTTGAAGCGGTGCCCGACCAGTGCTCTTATTCGAGCAGCTCGAGAGCGTCGGGAAGGCTCTCTAGTGCAATGACTCCTGGTGGAGTATCACCAGCGTGGCGTTCATGGTCCCAGACATGCGCGTCGATCCAGATTCCTGTCATGCCGACTTCTATCGCTGGCATCACGTCGGAACGCAGACTGTTCCCGATCGACCATGCAGACTGGGGAGCTACTCTTGCGGCGAGCGCCGCGGCATGAAAGGTGGAGGCGTCTTTGCGCGGGACGATGATCACATAGTCAAACAGGTCGACTAGACCGCTCTGGTCGATACGTCGTGTCTGCACGGCTGGGTCTCCCTTGGTGAGGAGCATCAACGGGCAGCGACCGGCGAATCTCTCCAGTGTTGACTTCACATCCGGCATGAGTGGAGCCTCCATGGAAAATACGGATGCTGCCTCTGCTTGTACCCGATCAGCGACATCCGGTTGGGGCGAGGGATCTGTTAGCTGCTCGAAGGCTTGCCGACAGGACAACGGGAACCGCGCGGGAGAGAGGCCCATGTCATCAACGTTCTTCAGATCCAGCTCTCGCTGCAACTGATCCCAGGTCCCAAAGTCAATGCCCGCTTCAGCGGCCACGAGACCGGCGGCTTGTCGTGCGCGGTCGTACAGCACCTCTGATTCCCAGAGAGTGTCGTCAGCGTCGAATATCACAAGCTGCGGTGTCACACTTCAAACACTACGAGAGGAATGTGACAGTCTCACGATCAGTCGCGCCGTACTAGTGTGACGTCCTGACTGGCGGTATGGAGGTTCACCGTGGCGAGCGGCGGCGGGACGGCGATCCCGAAACCAATCTATGGCAAGGGCCCAGAGTGGTTTCGACGCATGTTCTGGACGGAACCAGAGGCGGTGAAAACTGAACAGACTGGCGCCGAGTTCGTTGACATACTCTTCTCAATCGTTGCCGGGACAATCCTCATCGGACTGGCAGAGCAAGCGACAGACATAGTCAACGGGATCCAAGGACCAGACGGTCAGATCCAAGACGTCAAGCTAGAAAACCGCGGGGCATCAATCACCCACTACGCAGTGGCCCTCTCGCTAACGGTGACATCGTTCATCGGATACCACACGAGCAAGAACAAGCCGAAACTGAGAATTCGGCTGGTCAACCTTATGTTCATTCTGTTCCTTCTGGATGTCGCGATGCTCGGCGTCTATCTGATGGCATCTGAACTCGCAGAACCAAGGAACCAATTCGCCGACTCGAATCCAGAGGCAATCCTCGTCGCGACCGCAATGGGGCTCTACTTGCTCTGGGACATCGTGAACTGGCGGCTTCAAGGGGATCCGATTGCCCAGAACGCCCTCGGCGGCACGGCCGAGAGCAGCTTCGGCGTACGACGAAAGGTGACCTTCTGGTTCTTTCTGATATCGCTAGTGGTCTGCTGGTACAGCCTGGCGCAATCCACACCCAGTCCCGCAAAGGTCGTCTGGATCGACGTGGCCTTGATCGCACTCGTATTCGCATATCGACTCGCCAAGTCCGCGTTCGATAGCGGGAACGCACACTTACGCAAGACGAAGTCTCAAGCCGAAGAGACCGAAGAGGTCGAGGAGACCGAGGAGGTTGTGGAGGTCGAGAGGATCGAGGAGATTGAAGTGCCCGAGCAATAGGCAGACCTGCCGGAGACCCTCTGGGGGACACCTACTTGGCCACACTCGAGAGCCTGCGCTGTCCCGACGGCAGCCACGTCGCTCAACGGGGTGGCTTCAGGGAGTCAACCGGACGATTGCCGCCCGAGTCGAGGTGCCTCTGCCAACCCGATCGATATTGCCGGATATGGGCGGGTTACATCGCACTCTCGAGCGCATGCTGAGCCTGGGCCTTGGGCTTCTAGTCGGTTCTCCTGAACCTGCCGTGCGACCGATCGGAGCTTATCCGCGCTTGGTTCTGGCCAGTCTTTGCGGGAGGGGAAGTTGACTCCAACAGACTCGCTCGCCGGCTTCAGCCCTACTCATCGAGGTCGGACCTCGAACCTGAATGTAACAGCGTGCTCGGCTGCGTGGATCTTCTTGATGTGAACAAGGATCGCACCATCGTCGGTGTTGAAGATGGCGATTTCCCCTTTCTTGACCGCGGCTTGGTGTGAGAAGCCAGCGTCGTAGGCCGTTGGGTCGTCGATTTCGGAAAACGTGTGGGCGCCTGTGCTCGCGACTTGAACTCCGTTTCTCCCCCAGGCGTACACCGATTGCTCGTCCCTGTCGCTGAAGGCCATCCCGATCATGCGGGCGTCGGTACCCGAGAATCTGATCGAGAGCACCCCCTGAGTGCCGTTTGCGGTGTAGCCATACTTCCCGTGACCGGTTGGGCCGACCTTCTTCTGGTACTGGAGCACCGCCTCGGAGTTGATGTCGTCACAACGGTTCCGGAGATCAGCGTCGAAGTCGCGAGTGGCTATGCCGCCCCGTTGGAGCGCCTGCTTACCTTTGAGGTTGATCTTCGTGTTCATGTCGTATCGGCCGATTACGACGGTCTCGATGCCGGCGTCGATGATCGCCTGAGCGCAGTTGCTCTTGGTGTCGGTGCAAGGCTCGAGGGTCGTGAACAGAGTCAGGGGGCGCTGAACCTCATCGTCAAGCTGATCAAGAGCGATTCTCTCAGCGTGTGCGTCGATCCCCTCGGTCTTCACTTTGTACGCGGCGGCTACTACCTCACCACTGGCGTCTGCGATCACCGCTCCGACCTTGGGTGTAGCCGTGGAGAGGCGCATCTCAGCGATGGCGGCCTCCATCAGGTGTCGGTCATCACTGCGGCTACCACTGCCGGAACCGAAGATGCAGTCATTCAAGGTAAGGAGGAGGTGCGGTGTCGTCACGAGCCAACCCGTCCACGCTTCCCCACACGGACCCTTGTACGGAAAGCTCTTGATCTTCATCCCAGCGGACTGGTGGTCGATACGGCCGACGAGCCCGGCCAGCGGGCCCTCGTCTGTTGGTATCTCCACAGTATCGCCGACGGCGAGCTCACCGATCGGTGCTCGTAGCTGTTGCTGGCCGAGATACCTTGCACGAATCGTGTACGAGGAAGTCTTCGGAGACGCGCTCCCTGGATCAACGCGCATGTCGACGTTGAAGGTGCCGTTGGCCTGTGCCTCGTTAAGGCCCTGGGCCGCATAGTTTCTGTTGCCTTCACTGCTAGGAAGCTGGATCGATACGAAGGAATCCGGGTGAATTCCCCGGGCAAACTGCTCATAGGCGGAACGGCTCATCTCCGATGCGGCCGCACGCTTTGCTTTCTGCGCCTTTCTCTGCGCGCGCCGTACGCCTCGATCAGCCCTCGCTTGCTGCCACCCCGACTTGGTGAACCATCTTCGCAACACGACACCAGTCTGCCTGAACGCAGCCACCTATTCGCGACCTGTTTGGGCGTTCCTGGGTCGCCTAGATGTCTCGGGAGCCACCTAGCAACGGCACATCGCTATCGATCTGTCAACGGTGACTGAGGCTCTGCGAGCCGATGCCGCGCGTCCATGAGCGGAATCCGTTCGGACATCCGTCGCTCAGGCTGAGCAGAGTCCAGCAGCCGCGGGGATCACCAGCCGGTCCTGTGGGACCATTGTGGGGTGAGGGATCTGTCGAGACAGCGTCCGCAGTGCGCTACGAAATCTCAGCTGCACAAGACGACGTCCAAGAGCAGCGGCGCCGGACCCAAGAACGGATGCTTCGGCTCGATGATCAACGAACCAAACTGCTGCAAGCCCACTGCGCCGGCGCTGTGGCGCTTGACCTGCTGAAGAAGGAACAAGATCGGATCGCCGACGAGATGCGAGCGGCCGAGGCCGCGCTCGCACGAACCGAGTACACGGCCGAACAGATCGAAGCCACCATCAACAATGCTGGTGAAGCTCGCCAGCAGCTGCTACGAGGCCGGCGACGAGAACATCCGCCGTCAGATCAATCAAGCCCTGTTCAAGCGGATCCTTGTTACCGAGGACGGCGTGGTCGAATGGGAGCACGCCGATCCAATCACCATGCTCATCTCCGCCCACGGAGCAGCAGGCCCGGTCAATGACGGAGCGGCACGCTGCACCATCAGCCAAGCCGTCGGAGCTGTCCAGCGAGACCGTAGAAACTATCCGTGCAACAGAAAAGACCCGAGCTGGTTGACTCGGGTCTTCTCTGAAGCGTGTTCGGTAGAGCAGCTTTTGGCGGAGAGAGGGGGATTCGAACCCCCGGGACCCGTGAGGGCCCAACGGTTTTCAAGACCGACGCAATCGTCCGCTCTGCCATCTCTCCGGGGTCGAGGTTAGCGGGGATGTTGTTCGACTCAATCGAGTGCGAAACGCGAAGTTCGCTCTAGACTCGTTGGTCTGCGCCTGTAGCTCAATTGGATAGAGCATCTGTCTACGGAACAGAAGGTTTGGGGTTCGAGTCCCTACAGGCGCGCTGCACACGGCCCTCGCTCCGGCGGGGGCCGCCGTCGTTTTCCGATGCGCTCACGAGGGCCGGAGTTCGATCGCACGGTCGTTCCGGCGGAGTTCGAAGCCGTCGTCCGTCGGCACGACCTCCACGAAACCGTCGTGCAGCCAACTCGGGTGGACGACGCTGTCGCGACACGGGGTCACGCTCACGACCGTTCGACGAGTGCTCATCGGCAGCTGACTGGACTCGGCGACGAAGCCGTTCTCCGTCCACTCCGAAATCCAGGAGGATCGCCGTCGACAGCCGTCGTACGTGTGAAGCCAGTCGGGGTTGCCGGCTTCGATTGCGACCAGGGGAACCCGTCGATGGTCGGGGTCTTCCTCACCCAGGTCGAAACGCAACCCGACCAAACTGCTCCGCACCGTCGAGGTGAAGGTGTCGGCGGAGTCCAGCTGCTCGGCCGGATTGACCGGCAGGCGGTCGGTGCGAGTTGCCAACAGGTCGGTTCGCTGCCGACCGAGAATCAGCTGATCGCCGTCGAAGCTCACCCGAACCCACCCTTTGGGAAACGGCCAATCGACAACGACATCCCCGCAGCCACCCGGATCGACCTGAATCGTGAGCTCTCGAACTCGCCGAATCAGCCCGATATCGCCGTCACCTTCCAACCATTCGATGAGCCAGCCGTTCGTGGTGCATCCGTTGCTCACACCAACCCAGTCTGGGCTCTCCCCCCGCACACCCTCGTGAAATTCGAGGGTGAGCTGTCCAGGAGCAAAGAGCGTGCCGGCGCTGTCGATCACATCCCACGACGACGGGACCAACCGTCGTCGAAAGGTCGCGATCGGCGACTGCTGTTCCTCCAAAGGTGACGCGCCGTGCCACGTTGTCTCCGGGATCAGCTGCTCGAGGTTCAACCGCACGGGGTCGGGAGCGATGGTCGGTCTTGGAAGTGGGTCGACATGCGGCATAGGAAGGTCGCCGAGCGGCAGGTCATTCGCGCCGCCTGACCTCGCCTCGTCTTCGGTGGAGATCAGCGTCACCGTGGCAACGAGCACTCCCACGAAGAGGATCGAAACCATCGCACGCCATTGATTCGCCATGACCGTTGTACGTGTTCCACCGTCGTCTGGTTCCCGCATGGTCATGCTTCGGTCTCCAAGCGACCTGTCAGCCTGCGGCCAGCAACTCGATGAGCTGTACGGTCACGCGGGAACGGCCGGCCTCGCGGGCATGCCACCCATCGTGCGTCTCGGCATCAGCCAACTGTTCCTCGATGACGAGGAACTCGCCGCCCGCCGCCGTGACCGCTGCTTCGAGCTCGGTGTTTGCGTCGGCGTGCGCTTCGGGCGCAAGGTCGATCACGCTGAAGTGGACGGGGAGCGACACCACGATCACCTCCGTGCCGGCGGCGACCATCTCGGCGACCAGCAGGCCTGCATCGTCGACCTGCTTCTGGCAGACCTCGACGCCGTTCCGGTAGCGGCGAACGAAGCCCTGCGGCAGCGCCTCGAAGTCGTTCTCCCGCAAGATGCGTAGACCGGGCGCCTCGTACCCGTTGGACAGACGCTCGAACGTGCGGGTCTCACGGATGGGGGACGTCTCGAAGTCTCGGCCGAAGATGATCTCCGCATCTTCGAACGTTCCCTGCAGGTGGGGGAACATGTTGTCCCGGAACCAGCTCGACCGGAGCGAGCTCAGGTTGGGTCCCGGATCCTCGCACGGCGTCGGATGGGTCGACACGATTCGGTGCGTCGTCAGCCCCCAGATGACCCGCTCCGGAGCAGGCTGCGTGTCGAACTGCCGGTCGTAGATCTCCAGCCAACTCTCCGGGTCGATGCCGGGCCGCGAGATGTTCAACACGTCCTCGCCGTAGAACTCGGCGAGCGGGCGCTGGTCGAGCATCTGCAACGCAATCGACGAGCCGAGAATCACGGTCTCGATGGGCGCCCCCGCTGCCTGCAACCGCTGCAGTTCGGCCTGGGACCGGAGTTCTTCGTTGCTGTGCCACGGCGACCGGGGCGGGTTCTCCACCCCGTCCTCGGGCGTGTCCGGAAGACGGAGCTCATCCATGGCGGCGAGGATTCGGCTCGACGCTTCCGTCGGGTCGTCCACGTCGACCACCGGCCGGTCGAGCCCGGCGGCGAGCTCGAGCTCGGTGATCGCCGCCGACAGCAACGCACCGTGATCGGCGCCATCGCAGGCCGCCGCGGCGTCAGCCCGAAGTTCCAACGCACGAACGAGCCTCGATCGTTGCGCAGCGTCGATCTCTTCCGAAATGCGCGTTGCGTCGCCTCGGGCTTCGCAGGGCGGAGCGAAGACGAACGCGTTGGCCAACACGTCGCGGGAGGACACCGATGCCAGCTCGGCGAGGTCCGGCACGACCACCCCGCAGTTCGCGATGTCGACTTCGAATCCGTAGTCGTCCCGAACGATCTCCGGCTCACACGGCACGACGTCCTCGGTGGAACCGTCTTCAGGTTCCACAGCGGCGGCTGCGCCGTCGATGCCCAGCAGCGCACTTCGCTCGATCGTGGAGATCGTGTCATCACGATCCGACGCGTAGGCCGCAGCGAACGATCGACTGAACGATTCGGCCGTAGCAGCGTTGAGGTGGGTGAAGTCGACGAAGTCGTCCGACTCGGCCTCGTCGAGCATCTGGAGGAAACGCACATCCAGTTCGGCGGCGAGCTCGGCCAGTGCGGGACCCACGAGCGCGTGGTCTGCGTTTCCTTGCGGATGTGCATCTCGGAACCGGTCCGGCACCGGCAGCTGAACGAGGATCACCTCGATCCCGTTGGCTTCCAATGAGCGAACGGTTTGGGTGATCAAGGCAAGGTCGTCGGGGTCCGGGGCGAAGGCGGCCAGTCGGGCGGCCACGATCTGGCCGCGCTGCTCGGTGATGCCCGTCGTCTGCTCGGTTCGTTCACCGTCGGCTCCGGTGATCCGCTCCGCCTCGGCATGGGCCACTCCGCGCTCGTGCGCGGCCGCACCGGCAAGCGCATCGAGCGACCGCAGCACGGCACGATTGCGGACCAGCGTCGATCCCGCAGAAACCGCCCGGTCGACCTCGGCCAGCCAACCGTCCCGCGTCTCGAGCGCCTCGTCGTACACGGCGGCCTGGGCCGGTCCGTAGGCGGGCGCAACATCGAAGCTCGACAGACCCCAGACCACCGTCGATGGTTGCAGCCGGGGCACCACTTCCTCGAGCAGCCACGGCGACATCACCTCGGGCGTCCCGCCCGCAAGCCCGGCGTTCCAGGCGGTCAGGCCCGCCTCGTCGGCGAAGGCCGCGGGCACGAAGGCCTGCTGGGCCATGGACGTGCCGGCAAAGACGACATCGACCTCGCCCAGGTTCTCCATCTGCTCGACCTTCAGCTGCGCCGTCGCGTCATACCACCGGATCGCCTCCGTGGTCTGCGACATGACCAGGCGGGCCGCCACCTCGGCCAGGACGACGACGGCCAGGATCCCGATCAGGACCTGTAGGGCAACGGCGCGGCTCGGCGTGGTCGACACAGCTCAGAACTGGAAGTAGATGAACGGAACCGGCGAGCCGCCGCTGAACAACACCAGGGCCACCAGCACCGTGCCCAACGCAGCGCCGGTGAGCATCGGATGGGGCCGGGTGGCAGGTGAATCGGTTGGGCGCTCGTCCCGGCGCCGCTGCCACAGGTCGGTCACCACCATCAGCGTCGCAAACACGACGACCATGGCCACATCGCCGCCGGCCACCGGCCCGGACCGGAAGGTGGCGATGCCAGCCAACACCTCGCCCGCCTGACCGAACGACTCGGCGCGGAAGAACACCCAGGCCACGAAGACGGCCACGTTGGTCACGAGAATGCGGGGGATGTCGGTGAAGGTCGGCGGTGCATCAGGGGCCTGACCCGAACCAATCAGCCGATGGACGACCAGGTACAGGCCGTGCAGTCCACCCCACACGACGAACGTCCACGATGCGCCGTGCCACAACCCGCCCAGCAGCATCGTGAGCATCAGGTTGCGGTAGGTCTTGCGCACGCCGTGGCGGTTGCCGCCGAGCGAGATGTAGAGGTAGTCGCGCAACCAGTTCGACAGCGAGATGTGCCAGCGCCTCCAGAACTCGGTGATGTTCCTCGACAGGTATGGCTGCGTGAAGTTGATCGACAGCTCGATCCCGAAGAAGCGGGACACGCCCCGGGCGATGTCGGTGTAGCCGCTGAAGTCGCCGTAGATCTGAATCGCAAACCCGACCACACCCGCCATCAGCGTGACCCAGCCCGCCTCGGCCGAATCCTCGAAGGAGCGATTGACGATGCCGGCCACACCGTCGGCCAGCACCACCTTCTTCGCCAGGCCGACGATGATCAGCCGACCAGCGGCCATCCGCTCCGCGGCATCGGGGAACCGACGCTCGACGTCCAAGATGCGCGGCAGCAGCTGGTTGGCCCGCTCGATCGGCCCGGCGACCAACTGCGGGAAGTACGACACGTAGGCGGCGAACGCCACGATGTCTCTCGTGGCGGCGATGCGGCCCCGCATGATGTCGATCGTGTACGAGAGTGTCTGGAACGTGTAGAAGCTGATGCCGACCGGCAGGATCACCTCGAGCGTGATCGGGTCGGCTTCCAGTCCGAATCCTTCGAGCAGGACGGCGAAGCTGTCGGCGAAGAACCCGAAGTACTTGAACGTCGCCAGCAGGCCGAGGTTGACCACCGCACTGACGAGGAGCAGGCGACGTCGCCGCCGAAGGTCCGACGTGGACTCCATCCGGATTCCGAGGCTGAAATCGACGACGGTCGAGATGAGCAGGAGCGAGAGGAACCGCCAATCCCACCAGCCGTAGAACACCCACGACGCGACGACCAGGACGGCATTGCGGTATCGGGCCGGCGTGGCCCAGTAGGTGGGCAGAACGATCGCGAAGAAGACAGCGAACGCGATGGAATTGAACGGCACCGGCGTTCCCCCTCTACGGCCGCCAGTCTAGAGAGGCGACGGCACCGACTTGGAGAGGCTCAGTGGTTGGCGGCCCGATACTCCGACTTCGGGTAGGTGCCGAGCCGCTTCAGCGTGGTGCAGAAGAACTGCAGTTCCTCGAGCGCGTTTGCCACCGATGGGTCGGCCGGGTGGCCGTCGAACTCGGCGTAGAACTGGGCGACCGTGAAGCTCTGGTCGGTGATGTAGCTCTCCAGCTTCGTCACGTTCACGCCGTTCGTCGCGAAGCCACCGAGCGCCTTGTACAGCGCACCGGGAACGCTCCGAACCTGGAAGACGATCGACGTCATCGCGCCGCCATCACGCGGGTCGGGTTCGGCCGAACGCCGAGACATGACGACCATGCGGGTCGTGTTGCCGAGTCGGTCCTCGATGCGAGTGCGGAGGATCTTGAGGCCGTAGATCTCGGCCGCCAGTTCACTGGCGATCGCCCCGTAGGTCGGATCGTTCCGCTCCGCCGCTTCCTTCGCCGCACCGGCAGTGTCGCCGAAGTCGTGCGGCTCGACGCCGAGTTCCTGGATCAGGCCGCGGCACTGGGCCAGGCCCTGCTCGTGCGAGGCGACGGTCTTCAGGGTTTCGAGCGATGCCTCTTCCACGCCCAGCAGGCAATGCCGCACCGGCTGGAAGTGCTCGCCGACGATGTAGAGGTTCGACTCCGGGAGCAGATGGTGCATGTCGGCCACCCGACCGCCCAGTGTGTTCTCGATCGGGATCATGGCGAGTTCGGCTTTGCCGTCCTCCACCGCCTGAAACGCCGCCGCAAAAGTGTCGTAACCGACCGGTTCCATGTCCGGGTACGCAGTCGCACACGCAAGGTGTGAGTACGCGCCGCGAACGCCCTGATATGCGATGCGGGGTGTTTCAGCCATCCGACGAGCCTACCGGTGTTGCGTCCTCGGCCCTGAATCGACCTGGCGTTCGGGAGGGCCTGAATCGGGCTGGTCTGCGTACCCTGTACGCCGTGGACGACGCCGCACTCACCGAGCTCATGCACAAGGTCCGAACCGGAGCCGTGCACCCCGACGACGCCGTTGCCGAACTCAGCCGGCTTCCCTTCGCCGACCTCGGCGTGGCCCGAATCGACCACCACCGCGCCCTGCGGCAGGGGCTACCCGAAGCCGTCTACGGGCCCGGCAAGTCGCCCGAGGACTGCGTGACGATCGTGGCCGAACTGCTCGAGAACGGCACCGGGCCGATCCTCGTCACCAGAACGACCGGCGAACAGCGCAAGGCGCTCGACGCCGCGCATCCGGGCGCCGAGCGAACCGGACAGCTGATGGTGTGGCGACCCGATCAGCCGGTCGACGACGGCCGCACGATCGCCGTCGTCACCGCCGGGACGGCCGACCTTCCGGTGGCCGACGAAGCCGCCGGAACGCTGCTCGCCCACGGACGTACCGTGGACCGCGTGACCGACGTCGGCGTCGCCGGCCTCCACCGGCTGCTCGCAGAGACCGACCGGCTGATGGCGGCCGACATCATCATCGTTGTCGCCGGGATGGAAGGGGCGCTCGCGAGCGTGCTCGGCGGTCTCAGCGGCGCACCCGTCATCGCCGTGCCGACGAGTGTCGGCTACGGCGCCGGTCTCGAAGGCGTGACAGCGCTCCTCGGCATGCTCGCCTCGTGTGCGGCCGGGCTCACCGTGGTCGGGATCGACAACGGCTACGGCGCCGCGGTTGCTGCGCTCCGCCAGCTCCGGATGGCCAACCCGTGACCACCCTTTGGATCCATCCATTCAATGGCATCGCCGGCGACATGCTGCTCGGCGCACTCATCGCCGCCGGCGCAGACCAGGGTGAGATCGAGCAGATGCTCGGAACGCTTTCAGTCGACGGATGGGAGCTCGCCGTCCAGCCCGTTTCCCGGCACGGCATCGGTGCGGTCAACCTTTCGGTCGATGCCGACGAAGGCCACGTGCACCGGACTGCAGGCGACATCATCGACCTCGTCTCCGCTGCGGACCTTCCCCAACGGGTCATCGACCGGGCCTCCGCCGTCTTCCATGCGCTGGCGAAAGCGGAGGGGCACATCCACCAGCAGGACCCCGCCACCGTCCACTTCCACGAGGTCGGCGGGATCGACGCCATCGTGGACGTGGTCGGCGTGTGCTGCGCACTCGAGCTCCTCGACGTGGACGAGGTGGTCGTCGGCCCGATCGCCCTGGGACGCGGCATGGTGCGCAGCGCCCACGGACGAATCCCCAACCCCGCGCCCGCCACCGTGCAGCTCCTCGAAGGATGGGAAGTGAAGGGGCTCGACACGACGATCGAACTCACCACGCCAACCGGTGCCGCCCTGGCCACCACGCTCGCCAGCCGCAGTGGCGCGATGCCGGCCATGCGGGTGACGGGTTCCGGCTTCGGCGCCGGAGACGCCGAGCCCGACGAGTTTCCGAACCTTCTCCAGGTGGTGCTGGGCGAGCACGGCGACGCACACACCCAGCAACTGGTGCAGCTCGAGACGAACGTTGACGATGCCACCGGAGAGATCCTGGGCCACGCGGTCGATCAGCTCCTCGAAGCGGGCGCCCTCGACGCCTGGATCACCCCCATCGTGATGAAGAAGGGACGGCCGGCGCACGTCGTTTCCGTCCTTGCGAATCCGGGCGACGCCGACCACCTCGCCGCCGTCCTGCTCGGCGAAACGGGCAGCATCGGCGTCCGGCGCAGCACCGTCGAACGGACCGCCGCCGAACGACGGGTCGACACCGTCGAAGTGGACGGCCAGACAATCCGCATCAAGGTCACCGCCCACCGGCACAAGGCCGAACACGACGATGTCGTACGAGCGGCAACCGTCCTCGATCAGCCGGCCCGAGACATCGCCGCCCGCGCCGAGGCCGCCTGGCGTTCGGCCGACGACTGATCAACCTCGACGGACCACCTACGATGAGGCGATGACCGAAGATCGCCTGTACTTCCGCCAGCTTCTCTCCGGACGAGACTTCGCCACGACCGACCCTGTCGCCCAGCAGATGGTCAACTTCGTCTATCTGATCGGGGATCGCGAGACCGGCGAAGCCGTCATCGTCGACCCGGCCTACGACCCCGCCGGCATCCTCGCGGTGCTCGAGGCCGACGGCATGACGTGCACGGGAATGCTCGGCACGCACTACCACGCCGACCACGTGGGCGGCTCAATGATGGGCTTCCAGGTGTCCGGCGCGGCCGAGCTGCTGACGCACACCTCCGTGCCCCTGCACGTTCAGGCGGACGAGGCCGAGTACGTCAAGAAGGTGACCGGCCTGACCGACGCCGAGCTCCAGACGCACGGGGGCAGTGGCTCCATCGATGTGGGAGCCATCACGATCGAGCTCCTGCACACACCCGGCCACACGCCCGGCTCGCAGTCGTTCCTCGTGGAGAACCGCCTTGTTGCCGGCGACACGCTGTTCCTTCAGGGGTGCGGTCGCACCGACCTTCCCGGCGGCGATCCCGAACAGCTCTATCAGAGCCTCACCAAGGTCCTGGCGAAGGTGCCCGACGACGCGATTCTGTTCCCGGGCCACCAGTACTCGCCGATGCCTTCGGCCACGATGGGCGAGACGCGGGCCAGCAACATGGTGTTCGCCCCGACCTCGGCCGAGCAGTGGATGGCAATGTTCGGCTGAGCGCCGACATCACTGAACGCGGATCAGGCGGATTCGCTCTGCATCGCTGCTGCATCCGATGCCTGTGACCACACGTGGCCACAGCTCTGGCAGCTGGCGTGGATCTTTCCGCCGACCGGATCATCCAGGTCGACCTGGCCGATCTCGTTGCAGTTCGGGCAGATCGGACCGTTCTCGTCCGTGCGCATTTCCGATGCCGCGGCAGCCTGCTGACGGGCCGCCTTCTTGGCCTTGCGCTCGGCACCACCGAAGAACTTCGGACGGTTGGCCCAGAAGCCTCCCTTGATGTCCTCGGCCTCGTCCGGGCGCATGTAGGCCCAGGGATCCTCGTGTTCTTCGTCCTCGTGCTGGACGCCAACCCACGGCTGGATCGGGTCTTCCTGCACGGGAGCAGCCGGGTCGAACACGGCGTCCAGTCCGAAGACTTCCTCGTTCTCGTCGGTCGGCGGATGCAGCGGCACCACATCGGCCACCGGAGCATCGTCGATCGCCTCGGCCGGTCCGTCGCCCATGAAGGCGTCGAAGTTGTCCTCGGACACGGACTGGTCGAGGGCGAAGAGATCCTGAAGGTCGCTTTCAATGGCGTCGGCCGTGGCGACCGAATCGAAGTTTCCATCCTCGGCCGGGGAGTCGCCGGTTGACCAGTCAGTCGACGTGAACTCCTCGGCTGGAGCAACCGGTGCCGTCGCCTCGGGAGCCGGAGTGAGATCGGCGCCGGCAGGATCGAACGCGATCACGCTGCCGGGTGCTTCACCGGTGAAGGGGGGATCCTGCTCGAGCGCAGTCTCGGCCCAGTCCATGCTGACCTCTTCGGTCGCGAAGTCCGGCGTGTCGAAGACCATGGGCTCGAAGCCCGGAGTCTCCAGCGGAGCGGGTTCGGCCGGCGCAGCGTTTTCGAAGGCCATCGGGTCGAGCAGCTCCGGGGTTTCGATCTCGACCGGCTCGAAGGTCATGGGTTCGAAGGCCGCAGCAGGCGCCTCGAACGTGAGGGGCTCGACCGGCGCAACGTTCTCGAATGCTGCCGGGTCGAGCAGCTCCGGGGTCTCGATTTCGACGGGCTCGATCTCGACCGGATCGAAGGACATCGGGGCCACTTCGGCAACATCGGACAGTGCAGGAGCATCGAAGACGGAACCGGCATCCGCTTCGGTGTCGACGATCGGCAGCACGTCAGCCGACCCGACGAGCGCATCGACGTCCGGCGCTGGGGCGAGCGGCTCGAGCGCTGAGGTGTCGAACGCAGCTTCGGCCGAGTCGGAGCTCGGTCCGGCAAGCAGGCTTGTGTCCAGCGAGGACGGCGGCAGGATCGGCACGACGATGTCGTGATCGATCGCCGGGGCCGCCGGCGTGATTGCGGAGGCGGACGCATCGAACGTTTCGACAGGTGCGGCAGCGACCGGCTCCGGCGTGATCACCGGTTGCGGGGTCGAAGGGGCCGTCACCGGCTGGGCAGCCATCGGCTCTGCGATGGTGTCCACGGAGGGAGAGACCTGGCTCAGGTGCCCGAGGGTGTTGAGCTCATTGAGGATGTCGCCGAATGTTGGCCATTCGCGCTCGGTGTTGTCGGTCATGGTGAGACTCCTGGTGCCGGTCTGCCGGGATCGGCACCGCTGTCGATGTTGATAAGACGTGCTCTTGCCTCATCGGCGCGTACCCGGGTCAATATGAGCCGTTTCGTGCGCGTTCTGTCATGGGTGCGCCGCCAAATCGCCACGGTCGGATGTTCATGAAATCGGCGAATCCGCCGATGGATCGCCGTGATGGACACGAATTCTGAACACGATCGTCTGGTCGTGACCGTTGACGCCGATTCCGGCGATCTTGCGGCCGAGAACGACAACCTTCGGGCCGCCCTGGCGGACGCCGAAGAACGGTGCCGGTTGGCGGAGGAACAGCTGCTTCGAGTCCACCGGGCCGTG
The DNA here is from genome assembly GCA_020628865.1 of Acidimicrobiales bacterium. Classification (GTDB taxonomy): domain Bacteria; phylum Actinomycetota; class Acidimicrobiia; order Acidimicrobiales; family SHLQ01; genus SHLQ01. Next base: position 40,828 of record JAHDEJ010000009.1, on the reverse strand, counting down.
CGTGCCATCAAGGCCGACGCGCGGGGCGCCAAGGAACGTCGAAACCAGATCCTCGAGTCGGCAAAGCAGCACGCCTCCGAACTGATCCGTCAGGCGCAGTACGAGGCCGAGCGGATCCAACCCGGCTTCGTCGCCCCCGACCCCACGTCGCTCTACGAGAGCTGGGCCGCCCACGATCCGTCGCTCGACGATCGTCTCGACGAGTACCTCCAAAACGAACTCGAGCCCGATCGATCGCGGGATTGGATCCTCGGCGAACGATCGGGCTGAGTTGTTCGGGCCGAAGCCCGCAATGACTAGCGCACGTTGAACTCGATGCGGCGGCTGGCCGCCTTGTCCTCAGCGCCGTTGGCGTCGAGGATCGGCTGCGTCTCGCCGAAGCCGATCGTGTCCAGGTTGTCGCCGTTCACACCGTTGTCGACGAGGAACGTCTTGACCGACTCGGCCCGGGCCTCGGAGAGTGCCTGGTTCGAGACGTCGTTGCCGTCCGTGTCGGTGTGGCCTTCGATGCGGGCCGTGACCGTCGGGTTGGCGGCGAAGAAGTCGATGGCCTTCTGCAGTTCGGCCTGACCGGCTGCAGTGATGACCGCCGAGTTCACCTCGAACTCGATGTTCTCGAGGTCGATGACCTCGTTGATCGTCGGCGGCGTGAGTGCCGGCGTGATGATGTGGATGATGCCGTTGTCGGCTTCGATGTCCGAGCTGATCACCAGGCTGTTGCCGTTGAGCAGAATGTCGTCGCCGTCGACCGTGATGGTCATCGGGAGACCGGTGCGGGTGATGATCGCCTGGCCGTCGCGCTCCGCCAGATCGGCGGCCGAGAGCCGCTGATCGATGAAGTGGTAGCCGACGAGCGCCGTGGCGCCCTCAGGATCCGCTGCCAGCGCAGGCACGTCGAGCAGCGCCATCGACTCGTCGCTGAGAGCGAAGAGCGTACGGTTCACCTCGACTCCGTCCTCGTCGACGAGTGCCTCGAGGTCGGCCTGGAGCCCGAGAGCGGCACCGACGGCAGCGAACTGCCCGGCTTCACCGGAGTCATTGAGTGCCTGCCACATCGTGTACGGGGCGGCGGCCGTCGTGGTCGGCGCTTCCGTCGTCGTCTCGGGAGCCTCCGTGGTTTCGGGAGCGGCCGTCGTCGTCTCCGGAGCCTCGGTCGTCGTGGTGGTCGTCTCCGGTGCGGCCGTGGTCGTCGTCTCGGCGGCCACCTCCGTCTCGTCGGCGTCATCCGCGTCGTCGAAGTTCAGCTCGTTGGCGATGAGCGCACCGCCGAGCGTGGCGCCACCGGCAACGGTGCCGATGTTCGTCTTGGTGGCCAGATCGGCCACGTCACCGGTCAGGATGACCTGACCGTTGCGGAACTCGCAGCGCACGTCGCTGAGATCGTCGCGGGTGACCGAGTCGTCGTCGTCGAGTTCGTCGAGGACGTCGGCGCAGGGGCCTTCGTCGGCAGCGACGATGGACTCGCTCGCAGTCGCAGCGTCGTCGCCCGGGAAGAAGAATCCCCAGACCGACGAACCGAACAGCATGATCGCCGCTGCGAGGAGGCCGAGGCCGAAGATCTGTGCGGTACCGGACAGCGGGATGTCGGCGAAGAGCTTCTCTTCGTCGTCGTCATCGTCGCCGAACCAGCCGCCGCCTCCGCCGCCGGAGCCAGACCCACCGGCACCGCCGGCAGCTCCGCCGCCGGACACGGTGGTCGTGGTGGATGAAACGGTTGCGCCTGCGGCGGCTGCGCCTGCACCCGCGGCTGCGGCGCTCGACGACACCGCTGCGGCGCCGTCGTCTGCGGTGTCCTTGACGGCGTCGACGCCATCCGACACGGCGTCCTGCACCGAGTCGACTGCGCTGCCGGCGGCGTCCTTTGCCTTGCCGGCGAGACCGCCAACGGCTGCGGCAGCTCCACCGGCTGCGCCGGCCAGCTTGCCGCCGATGCCAGCGCCCTTGTCGTCGTCTGCGTCATCGTCGCCATCGAGCTTGTCCTTGGCCGAGGAGACCAGACCCTTCGCCCGGTCGGCCAGGCCGCCACCAGCGGCAGCGACGCCTCCGGCGACACCTGCTGCCGCACCAGCGACCTTCGCGGTCGTGTTGCCTGCAGCGTCGGCGGCCTTGTCGGCCATCGAAGCACCGGCGTCGCCGGCGACATCAGCGTCGGCGTCGAGGTTTCCGGCCACGGTGCTCGCTCCACCGGCGGCGACACCGCCGAGGCTGGCAGCGACCGCAGACCGGCCGGCGTTCACGTCGGCGACGGAGCACGGGTGACCCGAGCCGCCCGGCTCGTAGTCCGCAGCGCTCGATGCAGCGGGGTGCGTCGGGGAGAGGGTGAATCCGGCGGCTTCTGCAGCAGAGGGGGAGTCGAACCAGACCTCGGCGATCGTGGCGCCGTAGTTCTGGCTGTCGGGACGGTGGTAGAGCATCGAGTCGACGTTGCCCTTGATGGGGTGGCAGGCCGGCATCTCACGCTTGTCGGCCAGCGGTGCGGCCGATCCGGGACCATACGGGTGGTCCGGCGAGGTGGTCCCTCCCGAGGTCGAGAGCACGGCAGCGCCGGCGTCGACCGTGCTGTCCACGGCATCACCGGCGCCCGAAACGGCGTCCTTTGCCTTGTCGGTGATTCCGCTCAGCGCGGACTTTGCCTTGTCGGCAAGACCGTCGCCGGTATCGGCGGCGTCAGCGGTGCCGCCCTTGACCCGATCGAGCATCTCTTTTGCTCGATCGGCGAGTCCGTCTACGCCTTCGTTGTCATTTGGCGGGGTATCGGTCATGAAAACTAGCCCTCTTCTGCATCTATCCGTCCGACGGAGGACGCTACTCGTCGTCAAGAAGTCGCGCTAAAGAGGAAATCGATGAAAAGGCGTGTTCGCGCGCCGCGAACCGGTGCGCGCAAAAACGGCCCGAATCCGTGAGATTCGAGGGAAATCAGCCGAGAACGTCGTCCACGAGTTGCTTCGCTTCCGCCTGCACCGTTGCGAGGTGCTCGGGGCCGCGGAAGCTCTCCGCATAGATCTTGTAGACGTCTTCCGTGCCCGACGGACGGGCGGCGAACCACGCGTTTTCGGTCTGGACCTTCAGCCCGCCGATGGCGGCGTCGTTGCCCGGAGCGTTCGTCAGGATCGCCGTGATGGACTCGCCCGCAACCTCGGATGCCGTGACCTGATCGGGAGTGAGGGCCTTGAGCTTGGCCTTCTGTTCGCGGTTCGCGGGCGCGTCGATCCGTTGGTAGGCGGGTTCGCCGTGTCGTGCCGTGAGCTGGGCATAGTGCTCGCTCGGGCTGGACCCGGTGGTTGCCTGGATCTCGGCCGCAAGCAGACACAGGATCAGGCCGTCCTTGTCGGTGCTCCACACCGTGCCGTCGTGTCGAAGGAAGGACGCACCGGCGGACTCTTCGCCGCCGAATCCGACCGAGCCGTCGATCAGGCCGGGGACGAACCACTTGAATCCCACCGGGACCTCGATGAGCGTGCGTCCGAGGTCGGCGGCGACCCGATCGATCATCGAGGACGAGACGAGGGTCTTGCCGATCGCGGTGCCGGAACCCCAGTTGGGGCGGTTCGCGAACAGATGGTTGATGGCAACCGCGAGGAAGTGGTTCGGGTTCATCAGGCCGTGGTCGGGGGTGACGATGCCATGGCGATCGGCATCGGCATCGTTTCCTGTGGCGATGTCGTATTCGGCGCGGGCCGCGACGAGCGACGCCATCGCGTTGGGGGAGGAGCAGTCCATGCGGATCTTGCCGTCCCAATCGAGGGTCATGAACCGCCAGGTCGGGTCGACCTCCGGGTTCACGACGGTGAGGTCGAGCCCGTGCGCCTCGCCGATGGCACCCCAGTAGTCCACGGCAGCACCGCCCATCGGGTCGGCCCCGATGCGGACGCCGGCCGAGCGGATGGCGTCGAGGTTCACGATGTTCGGCAGGTCGGCAACGTACAGACCCATGAAGTCGTGGGTGTGCGTCGTGTCCGCAGCCCGGGCAGCGTCGATGCCGATACGTCGCACGCCCGCGTTCCCCGACCGGAGCAACTCGTTCGCCCGGTCGGCGATCCAGCCGGTGGCGTCGGTGTCGGCCGGCCCGCCGTGGGGCGGGTTGTACTTGAACCCGCCGTCTCGCGGTGGGTTGTGCGACGGGGTGATCACGATGCCGTCGGCTCGCGTCGATGCGCCGACCGCCATGCCGGCGTTGTGGCCGAGGATCGAGTGGCTGATCGCCGGCGTCGGCGTGAAACGACCGGCGGCATCGATCATCGTGTCGACACCGTTCGCGGCGAGGACTTCGAGCGCGGTCACCCACGCGGGCTCCGACAGACCGTGCGTGTCCTTGCCGAGGAACAGCGGACCCGCAATCCCCTCAGCCGTGCGATAGTCGACGATCGCCTGGGTGGTCGCGGCGATGTGGGCGTCGTTGAACGCGCCGTCGAGCGACGAGCCGCGATGACCGGACGTGCCGAAGGCGACCTGCTGGTCGAGATCGTCGGGATCCGGAGTGATGTCGTGGTACGCGCTCAACAACTGGTCGATGTCGACCAGATCCTCGGGCAGCGCGATCTGTCCGGCTCGCTCGTGCATGGGGGTCCTCGCAGGTTTGGCGGTTCACTCTTGGGTCGGAACCGCTCGGCCCAACGTTAGGTGTGGCAACCTGCTGCTGCGGCGGATGTGGGTCAGAATCCCCGGCGCTCGTAGAGCGCATCGTCGGGAAGTGCGACCGCGTCGGGGTCGATCATCTGGCCGCCCTTGAAGATGGTGTCGAGGAACGAGACGGCGAACGTCTCGGTGAGATCCTCGACGCGATCGATCTGAAGATCGTCGGGATCGCATCCGGCTTCCGTGCGAGCTTCGAGCGCCTCCACGACGAAGGGTGCAACGGTGTCGATTTCGGGGAGCGCCTCGACCATCTTGCAGACGTCGGTGAAGGACTCGTGCTCCGCCCCGACGAGCACGACCCGGGCCGCATCTTCGCTGACGGCGAGCTCCCACGGGTCGTCGACGTTCGGATCGACTGGCGTCGTGATGTCGTCCGAGGCGCCGATCAGCAGGTTCGGCACGTCGATGGCGGCGAGCTGCTCGTCATCGAGAATCGGCCGGGTGAATGGAGCCAACGAGATGATGGCCCCGACACGATCGTCGCCCTCGACGGACCCGAACGTGCTGCTGAACCCGGAGACGATGGCGTGGGCGGTGAAGCCTCCGAACGAGTGGCCGGTGACGGCGATGCGTTCGGGGTCGATCGCCGCCTGGAACGGCGCCGTCACCTCGTTGGCCGGATCCGTCATTGCGTCGAGCACGGCCCGTGCATCGTTCACGCGGTTCCAAGCGGTCAGCTCCGGATCCGTTCCCGAGCCGGCGATCACATCCACGGCGGTGTTGCCCGTGTGGTCCGGGGCCACCACGAGGTAGCCGTGGCTAGCGATCGTCTCGGTGTAGCTCGAGTGGATGTAGCGGAGGCCGCCGCTGCCGTGCGAGTAGAGCACGAGCGGGAATGGGCCGTCGGTGGCCAGCGCATCTGGCGTGGCGCTGATTGCCTCCGGCGACGGGTAATAGCTTCCGGCAATCAGTGTGTACTCGTGCGGGTCACCCGTGGTGCCGTCCACCAGCGGCATCCACACATCCACCGTGAGCGGGCGCTCATTGGCGTCGTTGGCGATCTCGATCGTGACGACGCCGACGTCGTACGGTCCAGCGCCGAGGAGCTCGAGGTCCGCGAGTGGTGCCGCAGTGGTCGTGGTCGACTCGGTGGTGGTCGTCGGTTCCGCTGTGGTTTCCGGTGCCGCCGTCGTGGCAGGCGCTTCCGTGGTCGTGGCCTCCGCTGCGTTGTCTGCAGTGGAGTCGGTCGAATCACCCGAACACGCTGCAGCGAGCAGGGCGATCAGAGCGAGCAGAGAGCACAGGCGTTGGCGCATCCGGCCATCATCGCGGATTCGCTGCGTGCAGATGGGCCGCGGCCGCAGGTTTGTGGATCAGCGCTCGCAGCCGTTGGACCGCTCGGTGCCGACGCAGCGGTCGGTGCCGATACCGCCGAAGGCGCGGTCGGTGCCGTTGCCGCCGCTCAGACGGTCGTTGCCACCACCGCCGGTCAGCGAGTCGTCGCCGGCTGATCCATTCATTCGGTCGCGGCCGCCGTCGCCGAAGAGGAGGTCCCGTCCGCGGTTGCCATCGAGCACGTCTCGGCTGTCACCGCCGTGCAGCTCGTCGTGTCCGGCCCCACCGAAGACACGATCCCGCCCGTCGTCGCCGTGGAGGGTGTCGTCACCGTCCTGTCCGTAGATGCGGTCCATGCCGTCGCCGCCGCGGACGATGTCGTCACCACCCCCAGCGCAGACGATGTCGTCGCCTGCTCCAGCGGAGATGAAGTCGTTGCCCGGCGTCCCGAGGATCACGTCGTCGCCGCCGGTTGGTCGGTCGCCCTTGTTGAAGTCCACCGTCACCCGATGCGCTCCGCAGTAGACGGCCGGAACCGTGGTCGTGGTCGTCGTTGTGGTGGGCGTCGGCGGCGTCCCCTGGAAGACGGCGATCACGGCGTCTTCGCCGGGTCCGAACGAGTCGGCGATGTTCTCCGGATCGCACGGCGTGCTGTCGCCGTAACCGGCGCACCAGTTCCACCGGCCCGAGTCGCCGTAGAGGTAGCCGCTGACGCCGGCGTTCTTGGAGGCTTGGGCATCGGCTGCCATCTCGGCGGCACCCGGGTTGCGCCACTCCTCGGGCAGCCACAGGAAGTCGTTGTTGAAGTAGCGGGCCTCGCCCATCCAGACGGGCACGTCGTAGGCGGCGACCGCCTGTTCCATCTCCCACTGACCCTCGGCCGGGGTCTTGTTGTGGCCGACTTCGGGTGCGGCGAAGTCGAGGAAGTCCACGTCTCGGTAGAGGAGCGAATCGAACTCGTAGGGAGGGAGGTGGATGCCGATGTCGATCGTCGAGCCCTCGGCCCGGATCGCGTCGGCCATGATCTCCCAGACCTCGATGTTCGCCGCCGTGTTGTTCGTGCCACCGTCGCCGCCGAAGACCCACGCGCTCAGCGCCGGATGGTCGCCAAAGGCGTCGACCATCTGCACGCCGTAGGCCCACGCGTTCGCTGTCGTGAGCTTCTCTCGCACGAGATCACTGGCGGGCACGTGGGCGTCGGACTGTCCACCGGGCAGGTAGAGGTTCTGCCACGCCGGGAGGAGCCCCACCTTCATGCCGTGGGCGTGCGCCTTGTCGAGGATGGCGTTGACGTGGGCGATGTAGCCCGACGAGAGCACGATCTGTCCGTTCGTGTACTCGCCGATCAGGCCGCCGCCCGGATACGTGTGGTTGTACGTGGCGGGTGCGTGCCCGATCACCGAGATCCAGGCGCCGCTGAAGCCACGATCCTTCAACTCCTCGAAGTACTCGTCCGCCTGGGCGGGAGTGGCGCGGGCGAACATCTGCCAGGCCGTGTCGTACACGGGGATCGACGTGCTCGCCGTCGGGGCGATGTACGTGGACGAGTTCTGCTGGGCGGTCGCCGGTCCGCCGATGACGATCGTCGTCAGGGTGGCGAGGAGCGCGAGAACAAGACTGATGGCGGTCCGCCGAGTGGTCATCACGGTCCCGAAGGTAGCAGTGCGTGGTCTCCGACCGAATGAGCAATTCGGTCAGGTGGCGCGTGGTGCGATCGGTCGGATCAGGCCCTCCTGGGCCGAGGAGGCGACCAGCGTGCCGTCCTGCGCGAAGTAGTTGCCCAGGTTGAAGCCGCGGGCGTTCGACGCCGACGGCGAGTTCAACGAATAGAGCAGCCAGTCGTCGGCCTTCACGTCTCGATGGAACCAGAGGGCATGGTCGAGGCTCGCCGCCATGACCTCGCCGATCTCTCCGACATGCGCCCGGATCGAGGTTCCGAGCAGCGAGAGGTCGCTCATGTAGGTGAGCATGATGCGGTGGAGCGCCTGATCGTCGGGCAACGTGCCGAACGCGCGCTGCCACACCTCCCCGGTGAGAAGGCCGACTTCGGGCATCTCTTCGGGACCCATTTGCCGGCGGACCTCGATGGGTGCGGCGGCTCCCTTCCAGTGGCGGGGCATGAAGTCGTTGGGTGTCACGCCGTGGTCTTCGGCCGACGGGAAGTCGTCGACTGAGCCGATGTCCGGCATGTCCACCTGGTGCTCCGGGCCGGGCTCGATTTTGTGGAACGAACTCGCAAGGTTGAAGATCGCCTCACCGCGTTGGCGGGCGACGACCCGTCGGGTTGTGAAGCTTCGCCCGTCACGGATGCGGTCCACGTCGAGGATGACGGGGATCGATGGATCGCCCGGCCGCAGGAAGTAGCTGTGCAGGGAGTGCACGTGCAGGTCCTCGACGGTTTCGTACGCGGCGGCAAGCGCCTGGGCGGCCACCGTGCCGCCGAACAGGCGACCGCGTTCCCACGACGGCGAGGTGGCCCGATACAGGTTGAGGTCGAGCTCTTCGAGTTGAAGACTGGCGACGACGGCGTCGAGATCGGTTTCACCCATGGGCCGAACTCTACGTCAGCCGGGGGTGGGTCAGGCGAGGACGTCCTTGGCGATGATCGTCTTCATGATCTCCGACGTGCCGCCGTAGATGCGGGTGACCCGGGCGTCGGCCCACGCCCGGCTGATCGGGTACTCGGTGGTGTAGCCGTAGCCGCCGAAGAGTTGGAGGCACCGGTCGGTGACCCGACCCTGGAGCTCCGTTCCCCACAGCTTCGCCTGGGCGGCCTTGGCCGGGGTGAGCTCGCCGGCGATGAGCTCGGTGATGCACTCCTGCATGAACGGCTCGGTCACGGCGATCTCCGTGGCCACGTCGGCCAGTTCGAACTTCGTGTTCTGGAAGCTGGCGAGCGGCGAACCGAACGCAGTGCGTTCCTTCACGTACTCGACGGTCCAGTCGAGCGCGGCCTTCGCCGCAGCAAGGCCGTAGATGCCGATCGACAGGCGTTCCTGGGCGAGGTTGAACGTGAGGTACTCGAAGGCACGGCCTTCTTCGCCGAGCATGTTGGCGGCAGGAACACGGACATCGCTGAAGAAGAGCTCGGCGGTGTCCTGACTGTGCTGGCCGACCTTCTCGAGGTTCTGTCCGCGTTCGAAGCCGGGCATGTCTCGCTCCAGCACGAGGAGGGACATGCCGTTGCGTCCACCTTCCGGTTTGGTGCGGCACACGGTGATGACGAGGTCCGAGTTGATGCCGTTCGTGATGAACGTCTTCGAGCCGTTGACCACCCACTCGTCGCCGTCGCGTACGGCGGTGGTGGCGATGCTCGCCAGGTCGGAGCCGGTGCCCGGCTCGGTCATGGCGATGGCGGTCACGAGATCGCCGGACGCGATGCCGGGCAGCCAGCGCTCGCGCTGTTCGTCGGTGCAGTACTCGACGAAGTACGGGGTGGTGATGTCGTTGTGCAGCGTGATTCCGAGCCCGGCGCCGCCGATGCCCTGCCGGGCGAGCTCTTCGCTGATGATGGCGTTGAAGCGGAAGTCGTCCACACCGCCACCGCCGTGGGCTTCGTCGACGGCGAAACCGAGGAAGCCGTGCTTGCCGGCTTCGGCGAACACGGTCCGGTCCATGATGCCTTCACGCTCCCAGTCGGCGAAGTGGGGAACGATCTCTGCCTCGACAAAAGCGGCGAAGCTCTCGCGGAACATCTCGTGCGTGTCGTCGTAGATGGTGGCCATGAATCGACGGTAGCAATAGTGTCGACGCGGCATGACGTCGACGGCCGACACGCTCATCACCGCAACACTCGAGTCGATCCATCGTCATGGTCTCGACGGCACGACGGTGACCACGGTGACCGACCTGGCCGGTCTGTCCCGCGGGATGGTGCGTCACGAGTTCGGTTCGAAGCAGGCGATGATCGTGCAGGCCATGGAGCGGGTCTGTTCCGACTGGACGCAGGCGACCGAGCCCGATCCGACGCTCGATGGGCCATCCCAGGTCCGGGCGATCGTCGAGGCGATGTTTGCACCCGACGTGTTCCAGGCGCCGCTGATCGACGCATGGCTCTCACTGTCCGTCGCCGCCACGGGAGACGACGAGCTACGGCGGTTGCGCGATCGTGCTCAGGCGATCTGGACCGACCAGCTCGAGCAGGCCTTCACGCGTGCGGGCGTGCACGATGCGAGTACGGCGGCGCTCGGCCTGGTTGCCTCAGCCGATGGGCTGTGGCTGCGGCACCGCCTCGAAGGTCACTCGTTGGGTCGGGCGGATGCGCTGGCGGCAGCGATTCGGGTGGCAGATGCGCTGCTCGGTTCGTGACGACGGAGCGCGGCCACGTTCAGCTGATTGAAGTGATGCACGAAGTGCTCGCTCCACCCCTCCTTCTCCTCGGCGTCGACCATTAGCCGACCGGGCCGATACCCGCGCGAGCCGACGCCTCGATGGACGGCCTCCACCAGCGCGATGTCTTCCTCGTTCAGCTGTTCGCTGATGTACGCCTCGGCGGTGCGTGACGGTTCGGTCATCTCGGCGTCGAGGGAGAAGTAGGTGATCTCCTCGGCGCATCGGTCGAACCCGCTGGGCGCCATGTTGAACACGAAGACCACGTTGGTGCCGGGGAACACGGAGAAGGTCGTGTGCGGGAAGAGGAAGATCTGTTGGAACGGTGCGTTCGCCGTGTTGGTGAACGCGTCGTGCTCGTTCGATTCGTACGGGAGCGTGTCTGGCGCACCGCCGGCGGCCCGGTATTCGATCGTCCGACCGTCGATGTCGAATTCGTAGGTTTCGGTGTCGATGACTCGGGCGAGGCCCTGGTGGGCGGGTCCGGAGAACTCGACGTGATACGCCTCCAGGAAGTTCTCGGTCACGATCTTCCAGTTGGCGGCGATCTCGAAGCTCCGTGTGCGGACCGGATGGAGGTCGGCGGATTCGGCCACCATCGACAGGAGGGCGGGTTCGAACCTCGGGGCCATCTCCCGCAGACTGGCTGCGTCCGGGTCGAGGTTGGCGAACATGAACCCGCCGATGAGTTCGAGGCGCACCGGAGTGAGCGCCACATCGGCGGCACAGAAGTCGGGCACCTGACGCATCTTCGGTGCGCCCCGCAGCGTGCCGTCCGTTCCGTAGCTCCACGCGTGATAGGGGCAGACGACCACGTTGCCGATGGTTCCGCGTCCTTGCAGCAGCTGGTGGCCGCGGTGCTGGCACACGTTGAAGAACGCGCGGAGTTCGTCGTCCTTCCCCCGGATCACGTAGATGGATTCACCGGCGACGTCGCGGACGAGGTAGTTGCCGGGATCCGGGAGTTCGCTGTGATGGCCGAGGTAGTTCCACTCGTGGCCGAAGACGCGGTCCTGTTCGATCTGATGCACCACCGGATCGGTGTAGTAGCGCCCGATTGCGGCGTGGGAGGTGCGGGCGTCGTCGGTGAACCCCGGCCCCACCATGTCCTCGATCGACGGCAGCTCGCTCATCATACGATCGTATAGTGCGGGAGCCTAGCGCTCAACGGTGGATGGCGATGTGCTCCCCGCAGATGCAGACGGCGACGCCCGGGCGATGCGGATGCACGTGCCGCCAGTTCAGGTGGACCACCTCGTCGAGCACGCTGCAAAGCGCCGTGACCAGCACGTCTTCGTGTTCGTCGGAGGTGGGGTAGAGGGCCTCTCGGAGCCGCCGCATCCGGGAACGGGCATCTTCCAGCGCACTCCGGCTGGCGGCGAGGCGGGTCACCGCGACCTTGGGCGTGCGTTTCAGGTCGTCGTGGTGGCGCCATGCGACCAACAGGTCGTCGAATGCGGCTTCGGCGAGGAAGTGCAGCGCCATGGCGCCACGTTAGTTCGTGAGCGCAGCGAGGCTCTCGTAGAACGCGCGGGTGGCGTCGTCGGCCGGGAACCATGTCTCGATGCGAAGGTCTTCGGCCAGCACGTTCTGCGGTGCCTGGAAGGCCGTGACCATCGTGAGGAACCGCAGGTCCAGGTCGTCCTTGCGCAGGTGAATCACCAGCACGGGTTCCGACGGTGTGGCCAGGTCGACCTGCCGCCAGTCCGGGTCGACCGTCGGCATCTCCAGCAAGTCGGCGAGCAACTCCTGCAGCTCGTTGTCGTTCGGATCGGCCAGAACCTCTCTCTGGATACGCCAGAGCAGCTCGCGGCCGACGTGCTCGAAGTTCACGATGAACGGCTGTGCCGCGTCGGGGTCGAAGGTGGCCCGGGCGAGGTTTGCGCCCTCCGTGCCGTCGCCGAGCATCGCCTGCAGCAACAGCATTGCCCCATCGTTCGAATCGCGGATGGTGTAGAGGCGATCGACGACGATCAGCGGGTGGGGGTCGTGGTGGACCTTGAGCAGGTCGATGGCGGCCTGAACCTCCGGAGGAAGGTGGTCGTCATCGTCGTAGACGGGTTCGTGATCCGCAGCACGAAGCATCTCGTTCACGTGCCGCAGGGGCACGCCCAGGGTGTGGCCGAGCAGCAGCACCATTTCGGGACTCGGCGTGGATCGGCCGGTCTCCAGGAAGCTCACGTGGCGGGCCGACACATCGGCGGCCACCGCCAGGTCGAGCTGGCTCAGCCCGCGGGAATGCCGCCAGTGCTTGAGGAGGGCAGGGAACAGTCCGGCACGTCGATCGGTGGCTGGCATGCCTCGACCGTACGTTTCTCTCCGTTCCCCGTCACTTACCTCTGCAGTTCGTTGCGCCCGTCCGGGCGTGCTTGCGAAGGTGATCCCCATGACGACACTGACTGAATCCTCCGCCGCCGAGCTCTTCCGGCAGGCCCCCGACCGGATGCTCGACGTGGGCATCGCCGAAGCCGCCTATCGCCGGGTGGGCACCGGCCCCGACGTGCTCTTCGTGCACGGGTGGCCGGTCAGCGGCGCAACCTGGCGTCGCCTCCTTCCACTCCTGGCCGATCACGTCACGTGTCACATCGTGGACCTGCCCGGCGCCGGCGACAGTCGATTCTCGGCCGACGCACCGCTGTCGGTGCAGTCCCACATCGAGTCGGTCCGCGCGATCGTCGATCTCCTCGAGCTCGACGACGTCGCCCTGATCGGTCACGACAGCGGCGGCATGATCGCCCGCCACGCGATGGCCGGTGACCCGCGGCTGCGGGCGATGGGTCTGATCAACACGGAGATGCCGTCCGGGCTCGACTGGCGCTTCCGCTCCTTCCTGGCGCTGCGTCACGTTCCCGGCGTGGCCGGCATCCTCGGCTGGCTCGTCGGTCAGCCGACGCTTCGCCGAAACGGTTTCGTGCTCGGCGACGCATTCGCCGACAAGTCCCTTCTCGACGGCGAGTTCGACGAGTTCTTCCTCCAGCCCATTCATACCGACGCCCATCGTCGGGCCGCCGCCATCAAGGTGCTCAAGAGCTTCGATGAGAACCACGTGAACGACCTCGCTGAAGTGCACGCTCGGATCGATGTTCCCGTGCAGATGGTGTGGGGCGCCGAGGACCCGTTCTTCCCCATCGCCAAGGCCCGCGACATGGTCGGCACGTTCGCCGACGCGAACCTCGTCGAGCTCGATGGCGTCGGTCTGTTCAGCCACGAGGAGGCGCCCGAGCGGGTGGCGGCAGCGCTGCTCCCAACGCTCACCGGGGGCTGAGTAGCCTCCGAGGGATGACGGTTGCTGCTGCGCTCTCTGCGCTTCTCGATCCCACCCGGCTCCGCATCGCCGGGCTGTTGACCTCCCGTTCGTGGACGGCGGCTGAGCTCGAGGCGGAACTGGGAATCGCCGGGCGAGCCGTGCTCGAAGCGTTGGCGGAACTCCAGCGGGCGGAGCTGGCGGTGTCGGCGGATGGGGCGTGGACGATTCCGGTCTCCAACCTTCGCTCGCTCGCCGCTGCCGCAGCCGAGGTCGAACTGCCGATGGACCCGTACATCGGCTACGGAATGATGGACGAGGAGCGGACGATTCTGTCTCGTTACTTCGAGGGCCGAATGCTGGTGGAGATTCCGGCGAGCCGGGCCAAGCGCAAGATCGTGCTCGAGCGGTTGGCGCTCGAATTCGACATCGGGCGACGGTACGACGAGACGGCGGTCAACGATTTGCTGCACGCGTTCCACGAGGATCACGTGACCCTTCGGCGCTACCTGGTGGACGAGGGCTACCTGGATCGCGACGACGGCGAGTACTGGCGCAGCGGGGGTCGCGTCGACACCTGAGGGTCGACTGAGTCAGGCCGGTCTCGGCGGCATTGTCGGCTTCCCACACGGGTAGTAGACCGAGCGCATGGGGGAGTGGCACGACGAAGCAGCATGTCCGCACTGCGGGCACGCGCTCAGCATGTGGGAACCACCCGAACCGGACCGCACCGAACGGGTGGCGCTTTGGGTGGCCAGCCACGTGGCGTCCTGGGCGTTTCCCGCACTCGTCTTTGGTTGCCTCACGGTGTGGGTTGGCATCAACGTCATCTGGCAGCCGTTCGAGCCGTACCCCGTCATCATCTTCGCGGTCACGAGCGCGGTGCTCGCCACGGTCGCGGCATTGCAGGGGCCGCTGATCCTCACCGCACAGCGACGATCCGCCCAACGGGACCGCCTTCGGGACGAAGAGACGTTGCGCGTCAGCTCGCACACGGAGGCCGACATCCATCGGCTCGAACTCCAGGTGCAGCGACTCATCGACCTGCTCGAAGCAAAGGAGAACTGACCGCATGCTCGATCATCTTTCGATTCAGTGCTCGGATCTGGCCGCCAGCGGTGCCTTCTATGACGCCGTGCTGGCGACCATCGGCGGCGAACGCCTCTTCGACTTCGGCGACACGTTCGGATACGGCGTTCCTCCGATGCCGGACTTCTGGTTGGGCGAGCATGTGACCGGCACCGGGTTCCGCGAATCGCACATTGCCTTCACGGCGCCAGACCGGGCCGCCGTCCAGGCATTCTTCGAGGCCGCCATCGAAGCCGGCGCCGAGGTGCTCCACCCTCCGCAGGAGTGGCCTGAGTATCACGACCACTACTTCGGGGTCTTCGTGCGCGACCCGGACGGCAACAACGTCGAGGCCGTCTGTCACACACCTGCCTGACGACTCGGAGCGCACCGCAACCAGCGGGCCAGTCATGTGTCACAGCACATCTGCAACCTGGGCGTCAGATCGCGATGAGCAGTCCCCATATGTTCGGGGCACCTCAACGAACGGATTGAACCGATGGTGCGCTCACGATCTCTTGGTCGACGACTGGCAATGTTCGCAGCGATACTCCTGCTCGCCAGCGCGTGCTCCTCAGGCGAGGATGAAGCAACCGACACGGCGGCAATCGAATCGGAAACGGAAACCGAGGCCGCCCCGGTCGCCGAGGACGAAGCGGAAGAAGAGGAACCCTCGAGCTCGTCAGCGGAAGGCGAGGAGGGCGACCTTGGCATCACCTGCGACGAAGCGAGCGAAGCGGTGATCACCCTGCGCTCCTCGAATGCGTTCCTGACGGCAACCGCCGCGGGGAACGGAGAGGGACTCGAGCTGGACTTCGACGCCACCCTGGCAGCCGTTGAGAAGCTTCGGGTGATCCAGGACGTTGACGGCATCTTCGGGCCACCCCGCGAGGATCTGGACATCATCGAGGCCGATCTCGTCGCTGCGTCCGAGGGTCGAATCGCTGACATGGTTGGCGACTACGGATGGACGGCGCTCAATGCCGTCGTCGGCGAAGAAGTCTGCTGACACCACTCAGTCAGTCGACACCGGGTGAAGGGGTCGCGTCTCACTCTCACCCAAACGGGTGAAGGGGTCGCGTCTCACTTTCACCCAAACGGGTGAAGGGGTCGCGTCTCACTTTCACCCGAATGGGCGTCAGGCCACGAGCAGGACGACGGTCAGGGCAAGAAGCACCCCGAGGAAGCGGTTGAGGCGCCGAAGCCGAGCCGGGTCGTTGACCCACTTCGTGGCAGAGACGCCGGAGAACAGCCACGTGGCAATGCACGGCAGGCTCACTGCCCAAAACGCTCCAGCCAGCGCGGCCGCCGCCACCACGACCGATGCGGTCGTGTCGAGGAGGGTGGACGTGGCGGTGGTCCCCATCACCCAGGCCTTCGGGTTGACCCACTGGAAGGCGGCCGCCTCGAGAAAGGTCAGCGGTTTGGCGGCACCTTCGGCGGCGTTGACGGTGTCGGTGTTGAAGATCCGCCAGGCGAGCAGCAGTAGGTAGGCCGACCCGGCGATCTTCAGTGCGAGTTCGACGGCGGCGAATCGCTCGAAGATGGTCCCGAGGCCGAGGGCGACGAGGAAGAGCAGAAAGGTGAACCCGATGCTCACCCCGGCGAGGTGTGGGATCGATCGTCGCGCGCCGTGGTTCATGCCGGATGCCAGCAACATCAGGTTGTTTGGCCCGGGTGTGATCGAGGCAACGAACGCAAGCGGGATGAGGGCGGCGAGATCCACGCATTCGAGAGTACGGTGAATTGGACATGTCACCTGTTGGCCAATTGGCCATTCATAGCGACGAGGACCCCGTGGACACCGAAACGTTCGCCGACGCCATCACGCCGTGGCTCGCCCCAACCGACCAGCCCCTCCGTGCCCAGCTGACGCTGGCCATTCGCCAGGCCATCGACTCGGGCCAGCTCGCGCAGGACGTTCGGCTCCCGCCGGAGCGGGCGATGGCATCGGCGCTCAACGTCAGCCGTCCGACCGTCTCTGCCGTGATGGACGATCTTCGTTCCGCCGGGCTCGTGCGAAGTCGACAGGGCAGCGGCACCTGGGTTTCGGGAGGTTCGCGTGCGAGCGGGCCGGCTGTGCCGTTCGTCGAACTGGTGCAGGCGACGGGCTCGATCGATCTGGCGTCGGCCACCGCGCCAGACGCAAGTCTGCTCCCCGCCATACGAATCGAGACCGCAGACCTCCTCGGAGCGGAGCCGGCCAATGGCCTCACACCCGTGGGTCTTCGAGAGCTTCGCCGACGGATCGCCGAGCGGGCATCGGCAACATCGCCCACGACGACCGACGACGTGATCGTCACCTCCGGTGCGCACCAGGCGCTTGCCCTCGTGCTGGCGGCGGAGACCACACCCGGCGCCACCGTGCTGCTCGAGGAGACGACCTATGGCGGCCTCGTCGACATGGCCCATGCCAACGGCTGCCATCCGGTTGCGATCCCGAGAGACGCCGACGGTCCGATCCCTGACCGGCTCGCCGATCTGCTCCGGTCGCATCGTCCTGCCGCGGTCGTGGTGGTCGGCTCGGTGCACTCACCGACCGGTCGGGTGTCGTCGCCGCAGCGATGCCGCGACCTCGCACAAGTGCTGCGCCACACCGAGGCAACGGTCGTCATCGACGAAACGTACGCCGAGCTCGAGTTCGAACCGAGCGGGCACCACCTCGTCACCGAGCTCGGCGACCGGGCGATCCGGACCGGTTCACTGTCGAAGGCGCTGTGGACCGGCTTGCGCACCGGCTGGATCATCACGCCTCCCGATCACGGTCGTTCGCTCGAGCGCCGACGCTGGCAACAGTTCGACCTCGGCCCCTCAATCCCCTCGCAGCTCTTTGCGTTGGGTGCTCTCGACGCAATCGACGATGCGCTCAAGGTGCGCCGGTCCCTCTTGCATGAACGATCCGCCTGGGTGCAGCAGAGAATCGCCGACCGCTTCCCGGAGTGGACAGCGATGCCGGTGGACGGAGGCCTCGCCGTCTGGATCGATGCGGGAGAGGACGGCGACGACCTGGCCGAACGTGCCAGCCAACAGGGCGTGTCGGTTCTGCCCGGTCGGGCGTGTCGGGTCGACCAGGCAGCGACACCGTTCATCCGCATCTGTTTCGATCGCCCCATCGACGTCCTCGACGACGCCTTCACCCGCCTCGAGGTCGGCTGATCCAACAACGGGTGAAAGTGAGACGCGACCCCTTCACCGGGACAGGGGAAGTACGACGTGGTTGCCGGTGGCGAGTCGATCAATAGGTTTTACCCATGAGCGAGCGACGAATACGGAAACTGGTTCGACGGCTGTGGAAGCGAATCGTGGCAACACCCGGCCCGCATCCAGCCGCTGTGTCCAAAGAGCGCGCACCCGCAGCGCGTCGGCGAATCGACAAGGCAAACGAGGATGCGTTCGACTTGGCCGTCGCAATCGAGAAGGGTCGGCAAATAGGCACAGGCATCTAGAAGCCATGGGTCTGTTTCAGCCGGAGGGCACAATCGTCTCCGGCCGCCAAGGCCCCCGTTCGAGCGATGGCGACGGAACGATCATGGCCACACAGCGAGACGCGACTCCCTTTGCCATTTCGCGCATCTCAGGTGTCGAGGTCATATTGCCGTTCATTCGACTATGCGGACGAGCTCGATATCTGTCGCTCAGGCGGCCGTGTACTTCGTTGGGTTGGCGATGCTCGGGTTGGTCATGGTTGGTTGTGGGTCCACGGAGACCGAACTTTCTGCTCCCTCCTACGAGACGGTTGTCTTCTTGCACCCGGAAACTGGTCCGACGGGGGTGGAGTCGGTGCGCGATGCTCTGGAACCAGCCGATGGGATCGTTACATTCGTAGGCCAAGAGGAGTCGTTTGAGGAGTTTCGACGATTCTTCGAAGGTGACGATGTGGCTGAGCGTGTGTCCGTCAGCGAGATGCCTCCCTCACTTCGGCTTCGTACCGATGGACCACTGGCCGAGGGACTGCGTTCAGACCTCGAAGCCCATCCAGCAGTTCGGGCCATCGTCGAACCAGGGAGCGAATTGGCAGAACAGCCAGACCCGGATCCGCGTGCCGGGCTCACCATCGTCTATCTGCGAGCGGACGCTGGAGTAGCGGGCCGGGAGGCGATCAACGATGTGCTCGCCGACTACGAGGGCCGCTACTTCGTTGGGCAGGAGGAAACTCTCGAGGAGTTCAGAGCGTTCTACATTGCCGACTCGGCACAGATTGAGTCGATCGCCGCTCATCAGATGCCGCCCTCCTGGCGAATCGACCTCCGTGGCGATCAACTCGATCCCAACGTTGTGGTGGCACTGGAGGCGAGCAGCTTCGTGCGAGAGGTCATCCAGCCCGCGAACGAATGAGTCTGGCTTGGACGCAGTCCTCGCGCCGGCGAACGTTGGGTGAATGTGTATTTCGAAAGCCGGCGAGTCTGTGGAGTGTGCTGGCTCTAGCTTCCCCACTTGGAGCGAGCTCGAAGATCTCGCGCGTCGAGGATTCGCTTCGTTGACTCAGCGTCGGTCGCATCGGGAGACGTTCTGTTCTTGATCATCTCAATCACGATGTCGGTCATCTCTTGGTGGATCAGCGTCCCGCTCGCCTGAGGATCTGTCGAAGCTCTCGCGCTTGGTGGAACAGATTTCGGACGCCGAACGCAAACATCAGACCGAGCAGCACGGCTGCCACGAACAACGGCGTAGAGGCGATGGGCGCGCCTGTGCGCCACATTGCGATCGGCGTGATCACCGCCACCCACGGAGCGAGTCGGAGGGTCGTCGTCATAGACCAGTGTCTCTGGGTTCGAGATGGACCCATGCCTGGACCGTACTGGTTGCGGCCAAGGCGACAACTGAAGGAATTGTGTTGGAGGTTCCGAGAGGGTGAAAGTGAGACGCGACCCCTTCACCGGTTTGGGTGAAAGTGAGACGCGACCCCTTCACCCGTTTGGGAAAACGGCGAAACCCGGACCTTGGGTCCGGGTTTCGTGCGTTGATGTGTGTTGTGCGCGAGGAGGGACTTGAACCCTCACGTCCTTTCGGACACAGGCACCTGAAGCCTGCGCGTCTGCCAATTCCGCCACTCGCGCGAGTGTTGGAGAGACTGAGGCTACCGTCTTTTCATGGGACTACGCGATCTGGAGAAGGCAATCGAGCGCGGTGTCGACGGCGTGCTCGGCCGCGTCTTCAAGTCCGAAGTGAACCGGCTCGAGATCCACAAGCGCATCGAACGTGAACTCGACGCCGCGACCCGACCCGGTGATCGGGCCGGCGAACCGGTCCAGATCATGCCGAACGACATCGAGGTCCACCTCAACCCTGCCGACGTCGAAACGCTCGATGCCGACACCGACGAACTGCAGCGTGAGCTCGTCGACCTGGTTCGCAACCGGGCGAAGGACGCGAACTGTTCGTTCGAAGGGCCGCTCGTCGTTCGTGTCGAAGCGTCCGACACGGCATCCAAGGGCACGATTCGAGTCGTTGCGGCGGCACAACCGTCGATCGCCGGCATCGCCCCGGGCACCCTCGTCTACCCGGACGGGCATCGCCTTGCGCTGCCGCCATTCGGAACGGAAGGGCTCACCCTCGGCCGCGACCCCGGCTGCGACATCGAGATCGACGACGACAACGCATCGCGCCGCCACGCTCGCCTTCGGCCAACCGACCGCGGCTGGCTCATCGAAGATCTCGACAGCACCAACGGCACACGCGTCAATGGGTTTCGCAGCGCTGCGCAGCTCCTGAGTGACGGAGATCAGGTGATGATCGGTGGAACCGGGTTCCGCTTTGACGCATCATGAAAGCCCGCCATGTCTGACGCCGTCCTCACCCTCCTCAAGTTCGGGCTCCTCGCCGCCCTCTACCTCTTCTTCGCGTGGGTGCTCTGGACGGCAATCGCCCAGATCCGAGTACCGGCCCCAACCGCCGCGCCGGCCACCCGCTCGGCAACGCCGCAGGCGGGTCGAACCCGTACGGCCGTCCGGGGCCAGATCACGGTGCTCGAACCCCCGGAGCTGGCCGGATCCGTCATGCCGATCGGCGACGAGCTCACCATCGGTCGGGCCGCCGCATGCACGCTCACATTGGACGACACGTATGTATCGCAGCAACATGCCAGCATTGTGCGACGCGAGCAGGAGCACCTTGTTGAAGACCGTGGATCCACGAATGGGACCTTCGTCAACCGCGAGCAGATCCGCGGCGCCGTCGTGCTCCGACCGGGCGACCGGGTACAGATCGGCAGTACGGTGCTGGAGTTCTCATGATGGGCCTGGACGCCCGGGGCGGAGGTAGGCCGAGGTGAGTGAGACGGCACTGCGATGGGGATTGAGTTCCCACGTCGGCCGCGTGCGGCAGGTCAATCAGGATGCAGCGATGGCCAACGGCCTGCTGTTTGCCGTCGCCGACGGCATGGGCGGTCACCGTGGTGGCGAGGTCGCCTCCGACATCGCCGCCGGACACTTCCGGCTGCAGCAGGAGGTGACGAACGCCGACGAACTCGCCGACGCCGTCGTCGAAGCCAACACGCTGATCCGAGCTCGCGCCGCCACGGACCCGACGCTCAGCGGCATGGGCACCACCCTCGTTGCCCTCGCCCGCATCCCCTCGGAGGACGACGAGCTGCTGCTGGCTGCCGTGAACGTCGGCGACAGTCGCATGTACCGGCTCGAAGACGGCGAGTTCGAACAGGTCACCCAAGATCACAGCCTCGTCGGTGAACTCACCCGAGCCGGGCAACTCTCGCCCCGGGAAGCCGCTCGGCATCCGCAACGAAACGTGGTCACCCGAGCGTTGGGTGTGGACGACAAGGTCGACGTCGACAAGTGGACGTTCACCGGTGTCGTCGGCCAGCGGTACCTGCTCTGCTCCGACGGACTGATCGACGAGGTCACCGACGAAGAGATCGGCGCCGTCCTGCGCAACATCGACGAGCCGGGCGATGCGGCGGCCAAGCTTGTCGACATGGCCAACTGGTCGGGCGGACGGGACAACACGACCGTGCTCGTCGTCGACGTCGTGGATGGCGCTGAATGCGATCCCGCCGAAACCGAGAGCTGATCCTCCTCGCGCTCGCTGCGGGTGGGACCGCCGGCGCCTACGCACTCGCCAGCCTCGGGCGGACGGCGTCCATGCCGGCCGATCTGCTGCCGTTCTTCGGGATCGTGCTCGGTCTGCTGCTCGGCGCACATCTCGTGCTGCGCCGCTTCGCACCGCATGCCGACCCGACGATCCTCCCGGTCGTCGCCCTGCTGAACGGCCTCGGCTACGTCTTCATCGCCCGGCTCGCGAACGACATCGACAACGCCACCGCACTTCCCGGGCAGCAGGCGGTGTGGACGGCCATCGGCATCGCCGCCTTCACGGCGACGATGATCTTCGTCCCACGAACCCGCATCCTCGACGACTACCGCTACCTGGCCGGCGTCTCCGGAATCGTGCTGCTGCTCCTTCCGCTGCTGCCGTTCCTCGGTCGTGAAGTGAACTCCGCCCGTATCTGGGTGCGGCTCGGCCCGGTCAACTTCCAGCCGGGCGAGTTCGCCAAGATCGCGCTCGCCATCTTCATCGCCAGCTACCTGGCCGAGAAGCGGGAGATCCTGCAGGTGGCCCGTCTGCGAATCGGGCCGATGTCGTTTCCCGAACCCCGCCACCTTGCGCCCGTGTTCGCGGCGCTCGGCCTCGCCCTGCTGGTCATGGTCGCCGAGAAGGACCTCGGCTCGTCCCTGCTGCTCTTCCTCGTCGCCGCGGTGACGCTTTGGGTCGCCACGTCTCGCCTGTCGTACCTGCTGACGGGGGTGGGGTTGTTCCTCATCGGCGGATGGATGGCTTCGCAGATCTTCGGCCACGTGCAGGACCGGCTCGACATCTGGCTCGACCCGTGGGCCGACCCGGATGGCAAGGGCTTCCAGCCGGTCGAGGCAACCTTCGCGCTCGCCAACGGCGGCATCACGGGAACCGGCCCCGGCCGGGGCGAGCCGTACCGGATCCCGGAGGTCGAGACCGACTTCATCTTCGCCGCCATCGGTGAGGAACTCGGCCTGATCGGCTCCACCGCCATCCTCATCGCGTTCGTGTCGATCGTTGCGTCCGGCCTTCGCATCGCCACCGGCGCCCGCGACCAGTTCCCCAAACTGCTCGCCGTGTCGCTGTCAGCCCTGCTCGGCATCCAGGCCTTCATCATCATCGGCGGGATCATCCGCATCGTTCCGCTCACCGGGATCACGCTGCCGTTCGTCTCCTACGGCGGGTCCTCCCTCGTTGCGAACTGGGTGCTCGTCGCCCTCCTGCTCCGCATCTCGAACGACGCTGCGCTTCGGCCCGAGCTCGCCCCGACCGACGACTTCGAGGTCGTCCCGTGAACCAACAGATCCGACGCCTCGGAATCGGTCTGCTCGTCGCCTACTTCGTCCTCTTCGTCCAGCTCAATCGGTTGCAGGTGTTCGACGCCACCGAATACAACGAACACCCGTCCAACAGCCGGCCGTTGGTGGCCGACTTTGGTGCACCGAGGGGCGAGATCCGGGCGGCGGACGGCACCGTTCTCGCCCGCTCGATCGACGTGGAGGACGGGCCGTTCGCCCGGCAGCGCGAGTACCCGCTCGGCGAACTCTTCGCCGAGGTCACCGGCCACTTCAGCTTCGACAGCGGAGGCACCGGCCTCGAAGCACAGTTCGACTCGGAGCTCCGGGGTGAACAGAACGAGCTGGACGACACGATCCGGGAGCTCATCGGCGGCGACTCGAGCACGGCCGACGTGAACCTCACGTTGTCGGTCGAGGTGCAGGAGGCGGCACGCGAGGCGCTCGGAGATCGCAACGGCTCCGTCGTCGTCCTCAACGCGCAGTCCGGTGCGGTCGAGGCGCTGTGGTCGTGGCCGAGCTACGACCCGAACCTCCTGTCCAGCCTGGACACCGACGCCGCCCGGCGGGAACGGCAGGCCCTCCTCTCCGCCCCCGGTGATCCGCTGCTGCCGAAGACGATCCGCGAGATCTACTTCCCCGGCTCGACCTTCAAGATCGTGACGGCATCGGCAGCGCTCGAAGCGGCCGTCGCCTCGCTCGACGTTCCGACGTTCCCGTCGGTCACCTCCTACACGCCGCCGCTGACCACGAGCGAGCTCTCCAACTTCAATGGCGGTCAGTGCGGCGGCCCGATGCGAGACCTCATCCGCCGTTCCTGCAACGCTGGATTCGCACAGCTGGCGGTCGAACTGCTCGGCGAGGCGGCGCTCATCGACACGGCCGAACGGTTCGGGTTCAACGCGGTGCCACCGCTCGAGCTGCCAGGTGTGGAGGCGTCCGTCATGCCCACCGATTTCGGTGACGAGCTCGGGCGGGATGTCGATGTCGACGTCGACCTTCTCCGTCAGCTTGGCGACAGCCTCATGCCCGTCCCGCTCACCGACGACGCCCCATCGCTCGCCCAGAGCGCCATCGGCCAGTTCGAAGTGAAGGCCACACCGCTCCAGATGGCGCTCGTTGCGGCCACCATCGCCAACGATGGCGTCGTCCCCACGCCGCACCTGATCGACACGGTCATCGACTCCGAGGGCGCCGTCCTGGCCGAGGGCGACCTCACCCCCTGGATGCGAGCCGTCCGGCCCGACACCGCCATCGACATGCGCGAGGCGATGGTCGGGGTGGTCGAGAGCGGAACCGGGCAGAGCATTGCGGTGGACGGATTGATCGTGGGGGCCAAGACCGGAACCGCCCAGCTGGGTGCCGACATCGAATCGACCCACGCATGGGTGATCGCGTTCGCCGGCACCAATCCGGACCGGCCATCGATTGCCGTTGCCGTGCTCGTGGAGGCCGACGAGGCAGTCGGCGAACAGACCGGCGGGCGGGTGGCGGGACCGGTGGCCCAGGCCGTGATCGCCGCCTGGGCAGCCACCCGCTGACCAGACCGCGATTCGTGGGGGGTCTCGATCTGCGTTCTTCGCAATGGGTCTGTAACCTATGGCGGTTATGTCGGACACGTCCTACGAGGTCCTCGCGGGCCGATACGAACTGCATCGTCAGCTGGCCACCGGCGGTTCGGCCGATGTCTACCTTGCGCGCGACCAACTCCTCAACCGTCCTGTGGCGGTGAAGATCCTCAGCGACGAGCTTTCGCAGGACGATGCGTTCGTTGAGCGCCTCCGCCGTGAGGCGCAGCTCGTTGCGAGCCTGAACCACCAGAACATCGTCGGTGTGTTCGACCAGGGCGAAGAGGATGGTGCCCCGTTCATCGTCATGGAGTACGTCGACGGGCGCAGCCTTGCCGATGTGCTGCGAAACGAAGGCCGCCTGCACCCCGACCGGGCGGCAAAGGTCGCCATCGATGTGGCGGCTGCCCTCGATGCCGCCCACCGCCAGGGCATGGTCCACATGGACGTCAAGCCCGGCAACGTGCTCATCACGTCCGACGGACAGGTGAAGCTGGCCGATTTCGGCATCGCCAAGGCGCTCACCGCCGGCGCCGAGACCGACATGACCGCCGAAGGCGGAACCGTGCTCGGCACCGCCACCTACCTCTCGCCTGAACAGGCCCAGGGGCAGAAGGTCGGCCCACGCAGCGACGTCTACTCGCTCGCCGTCGTCCTCTACGAAATGATGACCGGCCGCCCGCCGTTCATCGGCGATTCGCCGGTCGAGATCGCTCGCAAGCACGTCGACCAGGCACCCCAGCGGCCGAGCCGTCTCGGGGTCGAGATGGCGCAGTCGCTCGAGGCGATCACGCTCAAGGGCCTCGCGAAGAGCCCGGTCAACCGCTACCCGTCGGTTCGTGACTTCGCCGCCGACCTCAAGCGCTACCTGGGCGGTGCCCACTCGCTGAACGGCGGCGCCGGCGCCGCCGCCCCGAAGCCGCAGGCACCCGCACCCGTTCGCCCGACGACCGGCCGGTCCACGGCTCCCGAGATCGAGGACGCCACCGTTCTGATCCCCGCCACCGAGCCGCCCACCGCGCGTCCTGCGGCAGTTGCTGCTGCGCCGGTCGCCGCTTCGGTCCCCGTCATGACCGCCGAACCGGTTCCGCCGGTCGAGCCCACAACCGTCGTGGTCGAGCGCGACGATACGTGGAAGCGCAACGCGCTGTTCTTCGTCGCCCTGATGATCCTTCTCGTCCTGCTCGGCTTCCTCGGCCAGGCGTTCATCGCCGCACTCACCGGCGATGACGACACCGTCGAGAGCGATGCGCCCCAAGACGAGACCGTCGACATGGTCGATCTCGAGGACTACACGAACCTCGAGATGAACCAGGCGATCAGCCTCATCGAGAGCCAGGGCCTCGTTCCCAGCGTCAGCGCCCAGCCGAACCAGGACGTGCCCGACGGCCGCATCTTCAGCCAGGATCCGCCTGCTGGCGCCCGCGTCGACGCCGGTTCCGTCGTGAACATCGTGGTCAGTGAGGCCGAAGGCCGCATCGAAGTCGCGGCCGTCGTCGGGCTTCCTGTCGATGAAGCGGCTCGCCAGCTCGGACGCCTCGGCTTCCAGGTCCAGACCATCGAGGAAGACAACGACATCTTCCCGGCCGGGGAAGTCATCGCCCAGGACCCGCTTCCTCTCGAACTGGCCGACCGCGGCTCGCTCGTCCAGATCACCGTGTCCCTCGGCCCGTCCGAGCGCACCGTCCCCGACTTTGCCGGCCAGCCGTTCAACGAGGCACTCAACGAGGTCTTCGAACTCGGCTTCCGCTTCGTCGAAATCCAAGAGCCCGATCCCGAGGTGGAAGAGGGACTCGTGCTGCGCACCGAGCCCGCCGCCGGGGCGCTCCTGCGCGGCGACGGCCTGCTGACGATCTACGTGTCCAGCGGTGTCGCCCGGGTACAGGTGCCGTCCGTGGTCGACCTGCTCGTCGATTCCGCCCGCCAGCAGCTCGTCTCCTCGGGCTTCGAGGTCGAGGTCGAATTCGAGCCGGTGACCGACGCCGCCCAGGACGCCCGAGTGCTCGAGCAGAGCCCGCCGCCCTTCATCGAACTCGAAGAGGGCGAGACCGTCCGCATCATCGTCGGCGAATTGACCGTCGAGGAAACCACCACGACGACGGTGGCGCCCACGACGACGACCACCACGACGACGACAACGACCACCACCACCGAAGCACCTGCTGACGACGGCTGATCGTGAACATTCTCGTCATCGACAACTACGACTCGTTCGTCTACAACCTCGTCCAATACCTGGGTGAGCTCGGGGTGAACCCCATCGTGCGCCGCCACGACGAAATCGACCTCGCCGGCGTCGACGAGCTCAACCCGGACGCCATCCTCATCAGCCCCGGACCCGGCAGCCCGAAGGATGCCGGCATCTCCAACGCATTGATTGCCGACTCGGCAGGCAAGCGACCGCTCTTCGGGGTGTGCCTCGGGCTGCAGTGCATCGGTGAGGTCTTCGGCGGTGACGTCATTCGTGCGCCGAACGTCATGCACGGAAAGACGTCGATGGTCGACCACCGGGACATCGGTGTGTTCGCCGGGTTGCCGAACCCGCTCGAAGCCACCCGCTACCACTCCCTGATCGTCGATCGTTCGACGCTTCCGGACGTGCTCGAGATCACGGCGGAGTCCGACGACGGCCTGATCATGGGGTTGCGGCATCGGGAGTTCGACATCGAAGGCGTGCAGTTCCATCCCGAGTCGATCCTCACCGAAGCCGGACATGACCTGCTGCGGAACTTCATCGCCCGAGCACAGACACCCGCCTGAGCGGGTGGTTGGCCCGCCGGTTTCCGGCCGGGCCGTCGGCCCCGTACACTCTGGGAATG
The DNA here is from genome assembly GCA_020628865.1 of Acidimicrobiales bacterium. Classification (GTDB taxonomy): domain Bacteria; phylum Actinomycetota; class Acidimicrobiia; order Acidimicrobiales; family SHLQ01; genus SHLQ01. Next base: position 13,566 of record JAHDEJ010000009.1, on the reverse strand, counting down.
GCCAGTCCGAAGAAGCGCAAGGTCCAGGGCGGTCGTGTGACCCCGAAGGGCACGCAACCGCACAACATTCGTCAGGTGGAGACGGTTCGTGAACTGGACGACACGCCCAGCCCGGCGTGGGTCACGTACCTGTTGTTCGGCCTGCTGGCTGTGGGAATGCTGATCATCTTCTTGAACTATGTCGGCCTCATGCCCGGCATCGATGACGCCCACAACGGCTACACGCTGCTTGGTCTCGGCTTCATCCTGGGTGGCATCATCACCGCCACCCAGCTGCGCTAAATCACACCGTTGTAGTTTCCCCCAAACGTTTCCACACCTTGTGGATAACTGAATGCCGTTTTGGCGCTGTTTCGGGGCTTTCCACAACGTCCACAACGTTTCCCACAGCGTGTGGTGAATCCCTCACCCTTGCTTCGTCGCGGTGGTAACCGTTGATTTTTCAACTGTTTCGCCTGCGATTGGGTGGGAACAAGCGCCTGATGTGGCGAATGTTGTTTGTGTTGTTCACGATGCGGAACAACTGTGGACAAGTCGCCCGTCAAAACGGGCACGCCTCGATCTGCTCACTCAATCGGCGCCACCAGATCCATCTCCTGCATGCAATGACGCGGCGCCTCAGGCTCCTGGTCGTTGGCCGCGGTCATGCGCACTTCCGTCCCACACACCGCACAGCGGAACTGGATCTTCACCTTCCGCAACTCGCCCGGCGGCGGCGGCTCCGGAATCGGCGCTGCCATGCCCCGAAGAATGGCCAGACCCGAACGGATGATGAGCGTTGCCGCAAGAATCGCCACAATCAGGTTCACGATGGAGACCCCGAAGATCATGGGGTCATGTTAGGGAGCCGATCAGTCGTTCGCGGCGCGGAGCGGGACACAGTCCTCCACCCACACCAACACCGACTCGCTCCCACGATGCACACGAAGCGGCCGATCCACGATGCCCGTGAACTCCACCACGAACGGTGAACCGAACTCGCCGAACGACGAGAGCACGCCCACCTCAGACTGGCCACCATCGCCGAAGTCCACCACGACCCGAATCACGAGGTCGTCATCGAGACCGACCACCACCACATCGTCAGCGGCATCCGCGTCCACTCGACCGACCGCCAACACCGAATCATCCAACGAACCATTGTCGAACACCGGAGCAGGACACACAGACGTCCGCAGCTCCTCCTCCGGTTCGACCGGCTCCGTCGTCGTGGTGGTCGTCGACTCCGGAACGGACTCCGTCGTCACCGGAGAGGTCGCCGGCGCCGCACTCGACGGCGCGGGCGAAGCAACCGTCGTCGTTGTCGAGCCCGAAGCATCTGCAGACACCGAACCCGACGGTTCCGCCTTGAACGCCAACGCATCCGGAAGTGAACCCGGCGGAATCACCGGCGCCGCAGGCACCCCATCCGCAACCGGCTCCACCGGTGTACGAGACACCACCGACGTCAACGAACGGCTCGGCGCCACATCCACCGCCTGACGACCCGTGCTCGCCACCTCACTCGACGAGTCCAGCGAACACGCGCCAAGCAGCAGGCCCAAAAGGCACCACCACACGAGAAGTCGGCGCTCCGACATGTGAATCCATCGACCGGTTGAGCCACGACTTGATCCCGCTACGCTGGACAACTCACCGGGGCCATAGCTCAGTTGGTAGAGCGCTTGCTTTGCAAGCAAGATGTCGGGAGTTCGATTCTCCCTGGCTCCACGTCGTTCCTCGGCCTAGCGGCCTCGTCACTTACCGCCTTTCGGCCCTGGGGGGCCGAAACGCTCTTGGCGGGTCCTCAAGCCTCGCCCTCCCGGCGGGGCTTTTCGCCTTTTCCCCGAGCGTCGGCTTCCATCGTGCTTGATTCGTTTCTTTCCTCTTTGCCTTCCTTGGGGGCCTCCCGGCTCGCGGTTCGGGTTTCTGCTGATGCTTTGCGGCAGGTTCGATCGGGGCATCCTTGGGTTTGGGCGGAGGCGATCAACTCCTGCTCTGATGAGACGGCGGCTGCCGGGACGTTGGCCGTCGTGTTCGACCAGAAGCGCAAGTTCGCTGCCATCGGGCTTTGGGATCCCACGTCGCCCATCCGCGTTCGCATTCTCCACGCCGGCAATCCCACGACCATCGACGAAACGTTCTGGTCCGACCGCATCGCCGCCGCCGTCGCCGTGCGCCAACCGCTCGTCGCCGCCGGCACCACCGGCTACCGCGTCCTCCACGGCGAGAACGACGGATTCGGCGGCCTCGTCGTCGACCGCTACGACACCACCCTCGTCGCCAAGGTCTACACCGAAGCCTGGCTGCCGCACCTTGCACCCATCCTGCGAGCACTCCACACCCAGCTCCACCCCGAACGCATCGTGCTCCGGCTCGGCCGCCTCCTCGCCCGATCTCCCATCGCCCCGGAACTCGGACTCGACGACGGCATGGTCATCGACGGGACCGCCCCCGACGGGCCGATCCCGTTCATCGAGAACGACCTCACCTTCGAAGCCGACGTGCTCCACGGTCAAAAGACCGGCCACTTCCTCGACCAGCGAGACAACCGACTCCACGTCCGGCACAACAGCGCCGACGCCGCCGTGCTCGACGTGTTCAGCTGCACCGGCGGATTCTCCGTCAACGCCGCGCTCGGCGGGGCAGCCTCAGTTCACAGCGTCGACCTGTCGCCGCACGCCATCGCCACCGTCGGCCGGAACTTCGGCCACAACCCCGACGCTGCCGCCGGCACCCGCACCGTGTCCACCGTCGGCGACGCATTCGAAGTCATGGCCGACCTGGCCGGCGACCGACAGCGCTACGACCTGATCGTGATCGACCCGCCCTCCTTCGCCTCGAAAGCCCGCGAACGAGACGCCGCCATGCGCGCCTATCGGAAGCTCACCGAGCTCGGCCTGCCGCTGCTCGCATCGGGTGGCCGACTCCTCCAGGCATCCTGCTCCTCCCGCATCAGCGAAGACGACCTCGTCCACACCGTCGAAGCCGCCGTCCGGTCCCAGGGGCGGCAGCTGGTCGACCCGGAGATCACCGGCCATGCCATCGACCATCCGGTGACCTTCCCCCAGGGCCGCTACCTCAAGGCCATCTCAGCGGTCATCGCCTGAGCGATTACGGTTGCCGCAGTGACCGACAAGCGCCAGCTCAGCGTGCCGATGATTCAGACCGGCATCATTGCCTCCGCGCTGGCCGTCATCGTCGTTCTTGCCGTTCGGGGACTGGCCGACGGATCCGACGATCTCGCCACCGACGCCGCGTCGTCCACCACAACCACCTCGTCGATCGCACCGTCGGCTCGAAGCCTCGCCGATGTCGTCACCACCGACGACGACTCGAACGAAGCGGGAGACAACGACGAAGAGGGTGAACCGAGTTTCGCCCAACGGCTCGAGTCGATCACCGTCGTGATCCCCGAGACGACCTCGACCACCAGCACCACCGTGCCGGCAGCGCCGGCGCCCGAACCCATCCGAATTCCTCGACCGACCTGCGCCGCCGGCCTCGAAGCCACCGTCGATCAGATCGCTCCGTTCACGGGGCAGAGCGCCGCAATTCCGGCAGGTCTCCCCGCCGTCGTGGTCAAGGTGTCCAACAACAGCGGTGCGAGCCGTCGGGCGCTGCTCGGCCTCGACTCGGCCGACATCGTCTACGAGGAACGCATCGAGGCGAACGCCACCCGCTTCGCTGCGGTCTTCCATTCCGAGCTCCCGGAGAACGTCGGGCCGGTCCGGTCCGGCCGCACGACCGACATTCAGCTCGTGCGCAACCTCGGCACACCCGTCTTCGGCTACTCGGGCAGCAACCGCGGTGTTGCCGCCCAGATCAACGAGGCCCGAACCAACGGCTGGCTCGTGCCGTTCATCAACACGGATCGCGCCCCGTTCGCCCGAGACGGCCGATACTCGGCGCCCGACAACCTGTTCGTGGACCCCGCAAGCCTCGGCGCCTGCGGAAATGGGGGCACGCCCAGCGCCGTCTTCACGTACGGCGCCGCCACCTCGACGACGGCGCAGCCGGCGGCATCCATTTCACTCGACGCACGGTCTCCGTACCGGTTCGATTGGAACGCGGGCACCGGAACCTGGCTGCGCAGCCAGGACGGAACACCACACGTCACTCGATCCGGTGCACAACTCGCACCCGAGAACGTGGTCGTCCTCTTCGTGCCGTACGTGGCCAGCCAGATCGACGCCGCGTCGGTCGACGCACAAACCGTCGGCTCCGGCACGGCATGGACGTTCCGCGACGGAACCGCGACCGAGGGCAGCTGGTCCCGCCCAGGCCCGAACTCGCCGTGGATCCTCACCGACGCCGCCGGCGCCACCGTCACCCTCGCGCCAGGACAAACCTGGGTCGTCCTCGCTCCAGCTGGCTCCGCCAGCTGGAGCTGAGGGTTAAACGTCGTTGCTTGGGCGGCCGTTGCCGTCTTGGGGCTGGCCGAACATGTTGGAGT
>JAHDEJ010000009.1:0-9031 GCA_020628865.1 Acidimicrobiales bacterium | reverse complement strand
ACGTCGTTGCTTGGGCGGCCGTTGCCGTCTTGGGGCTGGCCGAACATGTTGGAGTTGAGGCGAGCGCTGTTGCAAATCTCGCGCATGATGTCGCCCATGTCGTCGGGCTCGTCGGTCTGCTTGCCCTGCGGGCCGAGGACCCAGCCCTCGGACACGCCGACGCGGTCGCCGACGACGTCGAAGACGCGGCCGGTGATCTTGGCCGACTCGGGCGAGGCAAGCCACGTGACGAGGTTGGCGATCCAGCGCGGATCCATGCCGCCCTTCTGCTCGTCGGTCAGCTGATCCCAACCGGGGAGGTTCTCGGTCATGCGGGTGTAGGCGGCCGGAGCGATCGCGTTGGCGGTGACGCCGTAGTTGGCGAGCTCCATGGCGACGATCTGCGTGAAGGAGGCGATGCCGGCCTTCGCGGCGCCGTAGTTGGCCTGGCCGACGTTGCCGTAGATACCCGACGGCGACGACGTGTTGATGATGCGGGCGTCGGGCTGATCGCCGGCCTTCGACTGTTCACGCCAGTACTTGGCGGCATGGTGGGTCGGTGCGTACGTGCCCTTCAGGTGCACGTTGATGACGGCGTCCCAGTCGGACTCCTCCATCTTGAAGATCATCCGATCTCGCAGGATGCCGGCGTTGTTGATGAGGATGTCGAGCCGGCCGAAGGTGTCCACGGCCTGCTGGATCATGGCTTCGGCGTCGTTGAAGTCGGCAACGTTGCCACCGTTCACGACCGCCTCGCCGCCCATGCCCTCGATCTCGTTCACGACGGTCTGTGCCGGGCTGACGTCGCCGCCGGACCCGTCGACGTCGCCGCCCAGATCGTTCACCACGACCTTTGCGCCCTTGGCAGCGAGCATCAGCGCATGCTCCCGTCCGATGCCGCGACCGGCTCCCGTGACGATTGCGACTCTTCCTTCTACCAAACGACTCATTGGTCCTCCTTGTGACGACGTCATGGTACACGGCGTCCGATTCGGCTAGTTTGTCCGCAGGCGGATCACAGAAGCGGAAATTTGCATATGGGGCGGCGACCCAATCCTCAGCGGCGGGAGGAGTTGCTCGAGCGAACGCTCGAGTATGTGATGGAGCGCGGGCTGGCGAGCCTTTCGCTGCGTCCACTCGCAAATGCGCTCGACACGAGCACCTACACACTCACCTACCAGTTCGGCGCGAAGCGAGACATCGTTTCGGCGATCATGGGCGCGCTCACGGAGGCGGAGGCGGCCTCACCGTGGAGCAACGCGGCGCTGTCGCCGGCCCAACGGGTCAAGGAGGTGTGGGCGTCGGCGTCAGATCCGGATCAGGCCGGACATCAGCGACTGCTGCACGAACAGATCACCGTCGGCGCGCTCGAGGAACTCGAGGAGCATGCGGCGGAACGACTCCAGATCCGCCGCAAGGCGTTGGAGACCGCGTTCGTTCAGGCTGGGATCAGCCCCGACGATGCGATCACGGGGGCGACCGTCGTGTGCGCAACCATCGACGGCCTCGTGCTCGACCTGTTGGCCACCGGAGACACGGAACGGCTCGACCGTGCCGCCACCTGGTTGGTGGAACGGCTCGACGACATCGAGTTCTGACCGCGCCGGCGTCGGCTCAGCCGCCTTCGGCGACCAGCTTCTCCAACACGAGTTCCGGACGTTCCCCGAGCAGCCGGTCCAACCAGTAGGGGCTTTCGAACAGCGCGAGGCGCGTGCCGTCCGAGCGTTGCAGCACGTCGACACCCTGCATGGCCCGCAGGTCGGCGGCCGACGCTTCGTCGGTCACCCGCGCGACCTTGTAGTTCGTGATGCTGAGCTCGATCGGGGCGCCGAACTCGTTTTCCAACCGGTGCGTGGCCACCTCGAACTGCATCGGCCCGACCGCGGCGAGGATCGGTGCCTGGTCGCCGATGTCGGGATCGCGCAGCACCTGGACGACGCCCTCTTCGTCCAGCTGCGAGACACCGTTACGGAACTGCTTGAACCGGCTCGTGTCCGTGACGCGTGCGATCGCGAAGTGGGCGGGCGCGAACGCCGGGATTGCCGGAAACTCGACCTGCTTCGATTCCCAGAGGGTGTCGCCAATGCGAACGTCGTTGGCGTTCACCAGCCCGACGATGTCCCCGGGGAACGCTTCGTCGAGGGTCTCGCGGTCCGTGCCGAATGCGGTGTGCACGTACTTGGTGGCCATCGGCTTGCCCGTGGCCTCGTGGGTGACCACCATGCCCCGCTCGAATCGTCCCGAACACACCCGGAAGAACGCGGTGCGGTCACGGTGGGACTTGTCCATGTTCGCCTGGACCTTGAACACGAAGCCGCTGAATGGGGAGTCCAACTCTCGGGTCTCGCCGGCGGCATCTTCCTTGGGCTGCGGGGGAGGAGTGAGGTCGACCACGGCGTCGAGCAGCAGACGCACGCCGAAGTTCGTCAGGGCAGATCCGAAGAAGACCGGCGTGGTGATTCCCGCGAGGAACGTGTCTTCGTCGTACTCGGCGCCAACGGCCTCGAGGAGACCGAGCTCTTCGACGGCCTGCTCGTAGAGCTCACCTTCCTCTTCCTTGGCCCGTTCCGGTTCGACCACTTCCTCCGGAGCCATCGTGGCGCCGCGTGCGGTGCGGGTGAAGCGAACGAAGTCGCCTGACCGCTGGTCGAGCACACCGCGGAACTCGCTGTCGCCGCCCACGGGCCAGGAGAGTGGGGTGGGCGTCAGACTCAGTTGCTTCTCGATGTCGTCGAGGAGTTCGAGGGGCTGCAGGCCCGGGCGGTCCCACTTGTTGATGAACGAGAGGATCGGGATCTCCCGGTCGCGGCAGACCTCGAAGAGCTTCAGAGTCTGCGGCTCGATGCCCTTCGCTGCGTCGAGCACCATGATCGCGGCGTCTGCCGCGGCGAGCACACGGTACGTGTCTTCGGAGAAGTCCCGGTGACCGGGTGTGTCGAGCAGGTTGACCACGTGGTCGCGGTAGGGGAACTGGAGCACCGTCGACGTGATCGAAATGCCGCGCTGCTGCTCCATCTCCATCCAGTCCGATGTGGCGGAGCGACGACCGGATCGGGCCTTCACCGTGCCGGCCTCGGAACCGAGCGCGCCGCCGTAGAGCAGGAACTTCTCGGTCAGCGTGGTCTTGCCCGCATCCGGATGCGAGATGATGGCGAAGGTACGGCGGCGACCAGCCTCGTTCAGGATGTCGGCGTCGATCGGGTCGGTGGAACTCACCCCGTCAGCCAACCGGGTGTGAGCCGGGACACCAACGTCGGCCCACGCGGATTAGCCGAAGACGGCGTCGAGCGACACGGCATCCTCGCCCGTGGCTGCCACGAGAAGCCCGAAGGAGACGTCCTTCTCCGCACCGATTCGAGGCCGGCTGCAGGTGAGAAGACCCGAGGATGCGCCACCCGAACACGTCCATCCGCTGGGCCGGGCGAGCTCGACCGAAAGTCCCGAGCTCCGGATCAGCACGACCACGTCGGTGGCGGGACCGGCGCCCCGGTTGGCGACCAGGACGTCGACCGTCGTCGGTTCCTGGCCGAGTGCGCCCTGCGGCGCGAGGGCGAGATCGAGCTCTGCGGGGGGAAGCGTCGTGGTCGTGGTGGTGGTGGTCGTCGTCGTTGTGGTGGTGGTCGGCGGCGGAGGGGGAGGCGGCGGCTCCGTCGTCGTTGTGGTCGTCGTCGTTGTCGTCGTCGTCGTGGTGGTGGTTGTTGGAGGCACCGTGGTCGGTGCCGCCGTGGTGGTCGGAGGAACCGCGGTGGTCGGGGCGACCGTCGTCGTGGTGGTGGTCGTTGCGTTGCGGGCTTCGATCGCTTGCGCAGCCATGGGCCCGGCCACCGCACCGGTCACACCGGCGCTCGCGACAATCGCCACAACGACGCGCAAAGACAACAGCCCGAGCAGGGCCAACAGCAACGCCTTCAGGCGTCCGTTCCGACGGTCGTCAGCCACGGATCAGTTCAGGTCGATGATGCCGAGACGCACGGCGCTCAGCACCGCATGCGTCAGGTTCTGGGTGTCGAGCCGGCGGTAGATCGCGTTCAGGTGGTTGTGCACCGTCTTCTGCGCAATGCCGAGTTCCCGAGCCGTCTGCTTTGTCGTGCTGCCATCGGCGATCAACTGGAGGATCTCCACCTGACGCGACGAGAGCAGCGGTTCCTCGTGCGGGGACGGACTGTCACCGCTGAGCGACAGCATGGAGCTGGCGAGCTCGGGACTGAGGCTGGTGAGCCCCTCGCCGGCGGCCTGCACCGTCTTGTGCACGTCCTTGAACGACGAGCCCTTGGTGAGGAATCCCACCGCACCCGCTCGCAGGGCCGCCTGCGTGCGGTCGACGTCGTCGTGCATCGTGAGGATGACGACGCGGGTGTCGGGGCAGCTCTCGGTGATGCGCTTGGTGGCGGCGGCGCCGTCGAGTACCGGCATGGAGAGATCCATGACGATCACGTCCGGGTGCGTCTGCTCGACCAGTTGGACGGCTTCTTCCCCGTTCGAGGCTTCGCCGACGACGACTTCGCCAGCGGACTCGAAGGCGCGTCGAAGGCCATCCCGAAGGATCTGATGGTCATCGGCCAGGGCGATGCGTAACGGCATGATTGCTCCTCGTGTGCTCAGTGTCCGCTGACTCGATGGACACGGAAATGGTGGTGCCGCCGCCCGGTCGGCTGTCGATCGACAGTCGGGCACCCACGGCGTCGGCTCGTTCCCGCATGCCGACGAGGCCGTAGGCGGTGTCTCGGACGCCGGACTCGAGGTCGAAGCCCCGGCCGTCGTCTCGAATGGTCAAGAGCGCCCGATCGGGGCCGACGTCCCAGCGGACGTCCACGCGGCTGGCGCCCGCGTGCTTGTCGATGTTGTTGAGCGCTTCCTGCAGAATGCGGAGCAGCTCGTTCTCGACCGGAACCGAGAGATGATCGGCGCCGGTGCTGACGAAGTCGACCTCGATGTCGCGGCGTTCGGTGAATCGATCGATCACCTCGGTCGCGGTCACGGTGAGCGGACGATCGGCCGTGACCGTCGTGCGCAACGAGCGGAGCGTTTCCCGGAGCTCATCGATGGCGGTCTGCACGTCGCCGTGCAGGCGGGTCAGCTCCTCGGATTCGTCGTCGGAGGCGAGCCGTTCGACCTCGAAGCCGATGTAGGTCAGCCACTGGCCGATTCGGTCGTGGAGGTCGCGAGCGATGCGGCTTCGTTCCTCTTCAGCGCCGAGCGTGCGCAAACGTCCGAACCAGCGGGCGTTGTCGATGCTCAGCGCCACCACGTCGGCGAGGCCGCTGACCAGTCGCTGTTGGCTCTCACCGAGCGTGCCCGCATTGCGCGCTTCGACGGCGAGCACGCCGACGGTGCGATCGCGGGTGCGTAGGGCGGCGTAGATGCCGTTGGTGGAGGTGGGGCCGAAGCCCTGTCCGGCGAGCCGATCGAATCGGAGCACACCGTCGGCGGCCAGCGCGTCCTGCGCGGCCGCGGGAAGCGCATTCAGCTGGGTGGTGGGCTTCACCGCACAACCGTCCGTGATCTGCGCGTCCCACTGATCGCCCTGATCGGTGGAGAGGATGCACAGCACGTCGGGTTGAATGGCTCGGTGCAGCTGTTCCCGGGTGGACTCGAGCGCCTCGCGCAGATCGAGGGCGGTCGGGATGGTGCGGGCCACCTGGTTCAGGATGTGGAGGAGGTCGTTGGTCTCGGCCAGGGTGTCGACCCGGCCGGCGAGCGCGACCCGCTTGCGTTCCGCATCGAGCAGGCGGGCGCGAGCGAACCCGGCGAGAAGCACGGCGGCGATGGTGCCGACCACGACACCGAGGGCGGGCTGTGTGGTCCATTCCGGATTCGAGTTGGCGAGCTCGGCGGTGACCCAGGTGGCGCCGAGGCCCGCACCGAAGCACAGGACACCGTGGACGGTTCCCCAACCGAACGCGGCGACCGTGGCCGCGGCGAGGAGGCAGAAGGCGTACGGGCTGACGAGGCCATCGCTGAATCCGATGGCGACGCCGAGGAGCAGGCCATCGGTGATGGGCTTGATGCGATCGATGCGCCGCTCCGACGCCAGCCGCAACGGGAGCATGGAACGCCACGTCGTGAAGAACAGGGCGATGGTGGTGCTGACCACGATGGCCAGATCACCCTCAGCCGAGCGGGCGGCCCCGAAGAGCATGCCGAACAGCACCGCCGTCCACCGCAGCGACGCAATCGTCGGCGAGACGGTGGCCTTGACGGCCGGCGGCAGGTCGAATCGGAGGGTCGAATCGTCCGCACTACCATGGCGCAAAACCTGCAGCGCGCCCGCGGCATCTTCGAGCGATACTGGCGGGTCGGCCCGAGGCGCGGCGCGTCGTTCCAGGGCAGGGTCGGACCGGCGGTTTGCGTCGCTCGTTTGTAGTGCAGTCATGGCTGCCTGGTTTCAGTGAGATCGACCTGCCAGATACACGGCAAGCTGGGTCAGATGATCTGACGCATCAGCACTGAGTGGAGTCGCGAGAATTTGTTCGAGGGTCTCCGAGGTCAACGAGTGGACCTCGGCTTCCATCTCCGACACCGCGCCCGTTTCGACGAGAGCATTTTGCACGTGACGTACCTGTTGGTCGTTCAGCTCCCCGCCTACAAGGTCCAGTATCGCCTGTTGATCCGGCGAGGCGAGGGACCGTGCCCGCGCCAGCAGTGGTGTGGGCTTCGCTTCGCGCAGGTCGTCGCCCACCGGTTTGCCGGTGACCTCGGGTTCGCCGAACGCCCCGAGGAGGTCGTCCTGGAGTTGGAAGGCGAGGCCGAGCGGCCGACCGATTGCCTCGAGCGCGGGCGTGAGGTCGTCCCGGCCGGCGAGTGCGGCGCCCATCTGCAAGGGTCGGACGATGGTGTACCGGGCGGTCTTGTAGTCGATGATCCGATTCGAGGTGGCTTCGCTGACGGCGCCCCGAACCGTGCCGGCGACATCGAGGAACTGGCCGAGGTTGACCTCGATGCGGAGCTGGTCCCACAGGGTGCGGACGCTGGCGGGGGTGTCGGTGAGGAGCACGTCGGCGAGGACGAGGCTCACGTCGCCGGCGAGGATCGCCACGGCTTCGCCGTAGCGACGGCCCTCGCCCGACCATCCGCCGTCGCGGTGGCGGACGATCTCGCTCGTGTGCGCGGTGGGGATGCCCCGACGGGTGGGGGAGTCGTCCATCACGTCGTCGTGGAACAGGGCGAAGGCCTGGAGAAGTTCGAGTGCGGCGCCGAGGTTGGCGATGGCCGGGTCGTTCGGGTCGCCGCCCGCTCCGACGAAGCCCCAGTAGGCCATGGCCGGACGCACGCGCTTGCCGCCGCTCATGACGAGCGTGTCCAGCCGGTCGATGATCTCCCCGAGGAGCGGATCGATGGCCGTCCACTCAGCCCGGTGGTCGGCGAGGACTGCCTCGAGGCGTTGGTCGACGGCGGCCGCCGGGATGAGGAGCGCGTCGGGCGTGCTCACTCGTCGTCGCTCGCCGCGGGTTCGTGGGAGAGGGCGTCGAGGTCGGCGACGATCTGTTCCACCTGCGTCTTTGCGGACGTGATGCGACCTCGGCAGAAGCGAATGAGGACCGACGCCCGCTCGACGCGACTGGCGAGCACATCGACGTCGAGCGCCTCGTCCTCCAGTTCGTTGAGGATGGCGTCGAGCTCGGCGACGGCCGTGGAATAGGTGAGGTCGTCGGTTTCGGGGGAGTCAGCCATCGGTGGCGGGGTCCTTCGGGTCGGTGAACGAAACGTTGCTGATGATGGTGCCGTCTTCGACGGTGGTCACCAGCGTGTCGCCGGACGTGGTGTCTTCGACGCTGCGAACGACGCGGCCGTCGGTCGTGCGGGTGATCGACCAGCCGCGGGCGAGAAGCACGGCGGGATCCGCCGCGGTGACTCGGGCCTCGAGGTGATCGAGCGATGTGGTGGCGCCGCGGGTGACACGGTCGGCCAGCTTCGGGACGGCGTTGGCGAGGGTGGTGAGCCGATGGTCGGCCAGCGTGAGCGACTCGCGGCCGGCCAGCGACCCGCGGCGCGCACTGGTGGACAGGTGCTTCTGTGCGAGTGAAAGGTGCGCCCCGGCCATGGCGACAATGGTGGCCCATTGCTCTTCGGTGTGGCGGACGAAGCGCTCCACCCGTTGGCCGAGGGCTGCGGCGACGGCGGTTGGGGTCTTGAAGTTCGTGTGGGCGACCACGTCGGCCACGGAGCGGTCCATCTCGTGGCCGATGCCGGTCCAGACCGGTACCGGTGCAGCGGCGATCGTGCGAGCGAGTTCCTCGTTGTCGAACACGCTGAGGTCACCCCGCGAGCCGCCGCCCCGAATCAGGGCGATGACGTCGACCTGCTCGCGGTAGAGGGTACGAAGACCGGCGATCAACGTGTGCGGAGCAAGGTCGCCCTGCACGCGTGAGTCGACCGCCACCACCTGAAAGCCGAAACCGCTGGCGTCCAACTCCATGAGGAAGTCGCCGGCGGCGGCGGACACGGCACTGGTGACGAGCCCCACCCGAATCGGGACGACCGGAATGGACAGCTCCTTGTTCTGGGCGACCAACCCCTCGGTGTGGAGCCGTTGGATGAGCGCATCCCGCTCCGCCGCCATCGTGGCCAGGATGTACCGAGGATCGATGCCCGTCATCCGCAGCTGCAACCGGCCCTGCGGCGGGTAGTAGTCGACGGCCGCACGGATGCGCACCGCCATGCCGTCGCCCAACCGGCCCACGTTCTGCCGCTTCAGCTGGTTGTTGACGATCATCTTCGTCTGGCTGAAGAGCACGACGGACAGCCGGGCCGACGATGGATTGCCGGGAGTCACCGGCTCGATCAGGTCGAAGTAGACGTGGCCGGCCCGAGACCGGGTCAGGTTGGAGATCTCGCCTTCGACCCACAGGTCGTCCGGGAAGATCTGTTGCATGGCGCCGTGGATGAGCGTGCCCAGCTGCGCGACGGTGAAGCTCGTCTCGCCCCGCGGCGGCGGCGGTGGCTCGGATTCGAAGAGCGGAGTATCCACGCCCTGCGAGGTTACTTGCGCCCACCGACAGGCAACCCTTCGGGTTGCTGCGAGTGTCGGCTGCGCCGAACTCGGGCTCCTTCG
>JAHDEJ010000108.1 GCA_020628865.1 Acidimicrobiales bacterium | reverse complement strand
TTTACTCGGTGATCTTCGCAACAACGCCCGCACCTACTGTACGGCCGCCTTCTCGGATCGCAAAGCGAAGACCTTCTTCCATCGCTATCGGGTTGATCAACTCAACCTGGATCTTCACGTTATCGCCCGGCATGACCATCTCAGTGCCGCTCGGCAACTCTACCGCGCCCGTTACATCCGTTGTACGGAAGTAAAACTGTGGACGGTAGTTGTTGAAAAATGGCGTGTGACGGCCACCTTCGTCTTTGCTCAATACGTAGATTTCCGCTTCGAACTTCTTGTGCGGTGTGATCGTTCCCACGTGGCACAGTACCTGGCCTCGCTCAACTTCATCACGCTTCGTACCGCGCAGCAGAACACCCACGTTATCGCCCGCTTCACCCTGATCCAACAACTTACGGAACATCTCAACACCCGTGACCGTTGTCTTCTCTGTGGCTTTGATGCCAACGATTTCGATCTCTTCGCCCACTTTCACGATGCCGCGCTCAACACGACCGGTTACTACCGTTCCACGACCTGAGATCGAGAACACGTCTTCGATCGGCATCAGGAACGGCTGGTCTACCGGACGCTCTGGCAACGGAATGTACGTATCCAGCGCTTCGACCAGCTTCGCGATAGACGGACGACCGATGTCTGAGGTATCACCTTCGATCGCCTTCAGAGCAGAACCTGTCACGATCGGCGTGTCGTCGCCCGGGAATTCGTAGCTGTCCAGCAGCTCACGCACTTCCATCTCAACCAGCTCGAGCAGCTCTTCGTCATCAACCATGTCGGCTTTGTTCAAGTACACAACGATGTACGGAACACCTACCTGGCGAGCCAGCAAGATGTGCTCACGCGTTTGAGGCATTGGGCCGTCTGCGGCCGAACAAACCAGGATCGCGCCGTCCATCTGCGCAGCACCGGTGATCATGTTCTTTACATAATCCGCGTGCCCCGGGCAGTCTACGTGCGCGTAGTGGCGAGAATCTGACTCGTATTCCACGTGCGCTGTGGCGATTGTGATTCCGCGGGCCTTCTCTTCTGGCGCGTTATCAATCTGGTCGTAGGCTTTCGCCTCTCCGCCCATGGCTTCCGCCTGGCAGATCGTCAACGCCGCGGTTAGCGTCGTCTTACCGTGGTCAACGTGGCCAATTGTGCCTACGTTAACGTGCGGCTTATTACGTTCGAATTTTTCCTTAGACA
>JAHDEJ010000008.1 GCA_020628865.1 Acidimicrobiales bacterium | reverse complement strand
TGCGTTCGCTGGGAGCGATCCCGCCGAGGCGGCCCGCGGTGTCAAGCCCTGGCCTGCGACCCGCAGGGTCGGGAGGTGGTGCCTCGGCGAAGCCGGATGGTGCTGAACGGGCTTGATGCCGAGAGCGGGCCGTCACGGCACGGTGGCTTGGGCGAGGTGCCATTCCTGCTCTATTGGTGCGTCCTCTCGGAGACCTCGAGGAGTCCCGCGGGCAGACCATCGGGCGGCTTGCGTCCGCGTGAGTACGGTGAACCTGCATGGGTCACGTCAAGCGCTGGATGGAGGAACAAGACGACAGCGGGTTCAGAAGCGACCGCTACTTCGACGACGTCTGCGAAGGGTGCATCGGCGACCCCGCGCTTGCCGTCTTCGTGTCCAGAAACGGCTCTATCGACAGGTGCGACTTCTGTGGCTCGACGGAAGCGCTCGGCATGACCGTCGGCGCTCTCTTCCACTACATGTCGGCGTGCCTCGGTACCGAGTGGGACGACCCGATCAACGAAGTCGGCTGGGACAAAGGCTTCGACTCATTCGTGCAGATCCTCGATTCCGACGAGCTGCTCGAGGCCGTCGATGATCCCCTGCGCAACGAGGATCTCCGGCAGGAGTTCGCCTACTCATTCCAACACCAGTGGTGCCAACGAGATCCATACCGGTTGGAACACTCCGAGATGCTGCTGCACAGCTGGGGCCGATTCTCCGAGGTAACGAAGACGCAAAGGCGATTCCTCATCGGGCGCGCGAGCGCCAAGCCAAAGGATCCCCGCGATGAACTGCTGGATCCCATCGAGGTCCTCGACGCGGTCGGCGACGCCATCCGCCAAGCTGACTGGCGAATGATCGGCAGAACGTCCGACACCGTGATCGTCCGGGCGCGCGCCCATGCACCGAACGAGTCCCACGGGTCGCCCTCGGCTCTGGGTTCTCCACCACCGACGGCCGCAAGCCACAACCGGATGAGCGGTGCTGGCATCTCGATGTTCTACGGCGCACACAGCGAGGAAACCGCCATAGCCGAGATCCGACCAAGTGCTGGCCAAGCTGTAACCGTGGCCAGATGGCGCCCTGCGCGAGAGCTCGTGTACTTGGATCTGTTGGGCGCTCGACCGATTCCGAGCCTCTTCGACATGACAGCGAGGATCGACAGGACATGGCTCCGGTTCCTCGCTGCGTTCGCTGACGATCTCGCTCGACCGGTAGAGCCCGACGACGCTCCCATCGAGTACATCCCCACCCAGATCGTCACGGAGTTCGTGCGCGACCACCTCCAGACGCCAGCCGGTCGCCCCATTGACGCGATCCGCTACCGCTCCGCTGTAGACGGACCGGACGGAGTGTGCTGGGTCGTGTTCGCTGACCCAGGCGACTGCGGCGCTATCGGCGATGGACAGAAACGGCTTCTCCTGATGAATCCGTCTTCGGTGCAGCGGCCGACAGGCTAAGAAGCACGGCGATTGGCGCAACGGAGACGCCTCGCTGCTTCTCAGGAGGCTGGCTCAGTGGTGGAGGGTGCTGGTCAGCCAGTCACTGACGCTCGCGAGCAGGCTCTGATCGACGGGAGCGTCGAGCAGCTTGCGGTACTGCGAGATGGAGGGTCGGTCGGGTGTGGTGCGCAGGATGTGGGTGAGGTCCGGCGGTGTTTCCGCCTGGCAGGGTCCGGTGACGAGCGCGGCGATGGTGGCGAGGTCGGCGGGGTTGACCTGGAGGTCCTTTCCGCCGGTGATGGCGAGGACCGGGCAGGCGAGGTGTGGGAGGTCGTGGGCGGGGTCGTGGGCGATGTACTCGCTGAGCCATTGTCCCGAGATGGGAGCGCCTGATGTGCTGCTTGGTGTGGTCTTGTGTTGGGTCAGCTTCGTGCGGTTGCGTCGTTGGATCGCTCGGAAGATGCGGCCGGTCAGCCAGTCGGGGCCGGGGAGCGTTTGTCCGATCTGATCGCTCTGCCATTCCATGACGTGTTCGCCTGGCGTGGCTGCGGCGGCGAGGAGCACGGCCGCTGAGACGGCGGGTTCGGTGGCGGCGAGGCGGATGGCGAAGGTTGCGCCGACGGAGTGGCCAATGACGCCGATGTGGTTGGCGTCGACGTCTTGGAGCGTGGCGAGGTGGCGGAGCGTGGCCGCAGTGTCTTCGTATTCGGTGTAGAAGCTGGTGGTGGTGTAGTCGGGGCCGGAGGCTCCGGTGCCTCGCTTGTCGAATCGGAGCGACGCGATGCCCCGAGTGGCGAGATGGTCGGCGATGGTGCTCGTGACGTTGAACGCTTGGCTGTCGGTGTTGGAGTCTCGATCGAGGGGTCCTGAGCCACTGATGAGGAGCACAGCCGGGACGCGTTCGTGTTCGTGTGCACGGTGCGGGAGTTGGAGAGTCCCTCTGAGGGCTGTGCCGTCGGTGGTCCTCCATTCGTCGTCGATACGGTGTGGCGGTTGGTTCATGGTGTCGCGGGTGCGGGTTCTGTCGAAGTCCGGCGTGCCTGGAACTCGTCGGTGAGGTGGTGGGTGCCGACGGGGTCGCCGACCATGTTGCGTTTGCCCATGATGGCGAACATCTGGAGGTTGGCGCCGGCGTTGGGGTTGATGGGGCTGATGAGGCGGCCGAATGTGTGGACGAGTCGGCTGGGCACTCGGGTGACTCGTGGAGGGCGGCCGGCAGCGTCGAAGGCAGCGGCGGCGATGTCGGCTTGGCTGAGAATGTCGGGCCCGCCGACGGTCCGATCGGTGATGTCGTCGGACGCGAGGGTCTCGGCGATGACGTCGGCGAGGTCGGCGCCATGGATCGGGTTGATGCGGGTGGTGTCGTTGCCGATGAGCCAGATCCTCCCTCGTTTGGCCATGTCGAGGAAGGCGATGAGGTCGTTGAAGAAGCCGGTGGGTCGGATGATGGTTGCGTTCATGGGCCCGCTGCGGAGGCGGTCGACGACGTGTTCTCGGGCGTCGAGCAGCGGCGACTGATCGCGGAGCTCATCGGCCTGGAGGACCGAGACGAACACGAACCGGTTGACGCCGGCGCTTTCGGCTGCGTCGACCAGGCTGAGGTTGGCGGCCTGGTCGACGTCACGGAACGACGGGCAACGTCTGAACGAACGGACCCCGATTGAGGAGAACGCGGCGTCGGCTCCGTCGAAGAGCCCGTCCAGCGTCGAGGGGTCGGTGGGGTGGCCGATGAACACGTCGTCGCAGTACTGGGCGGCGTCGCCGAGCCGGGATGCGTCGCGGGCGAGAGCCCGGACGTGCCATCCGTCGCGGTGGAGCGCCTTGACGACGTGGCGGCCGAGGTAGCCGGTGGCGCCGCAGACAACGACAATCGGGCGGTCGGATGAGGGTGCGTTCGGGTTCATGGGAAATCCTTCGTCGTGCGGGAGAGCGGCCGAGGTCAGTCAGCTGTGCAGGTGGTCGATGGCGGTCTTGGCGACCTTGGACATGAAGCCGTAGGGCCGAGAGGGCTTGTCGAGCTGGTTGAAGGTGCCAGCGATATGCAGGCCGGCCTCGGGATTGGAGAAGCTGAACGATCCGGTGACGCCGGAGTGACCGATCAGTTCAGGGAGGGCGCCGAAGGGCGTCAGGAAGCGGGGGAGCCGGTACCGCATGAGGCCCAAGCCGTACTCGAGGGGGAAGAAGATGCGGTTCCACTGCTGCATCCGGTCGACGTTGGCCGGGTCGAACAGCTCGCCGCCGTGGAACGCCTGGAGGAACCGGACCTGGTCAGCTGCGGTCGACACGATCCCGCCCGCACCGCGCTCGGAGGCGAGCACCAGGGGGATGGAGAGCTGGCGGTCGCGGTGGCGCAGCGGAAGCGGTTCGGGGCGCCCGGCGGCGCGTTCGGGTCCGAACAGGTAGGTGTCGGCGAGGTCGAGGGGTCCGGAGATTCGGGTCTGGAGGTTCGCAGCGAGCGACGACCCGGTGGCGCTCTCGATGATCGTGCTGAGCAGCTGGTAGTTGGTGTCGCAGTACGAGGACCGGTTGCCGTTGCGGTCACCGGGCGGGAACTCGGCGTCGTTGGCTCGGGCGGTATCGAGGACGTCGTCGAGGGTGTAGGCCCGGTCGCGGTTCTCGGCAAGATCGTCCTGGAGCTGGCCGGCGAAGTAGTCCGGCAACCCCGACGAGTGCTGCAGCAGATGCCGGATCGTGATGCGGTCGCTGTAGTCCTCGCCCTTGTGGGTGTGGATGCCATCGAGGTCGACACCCTGGAGGTGGTCCTGGATCAGGGCGTCGAGTGCGAGGCGCCCCTCATCGAGGAGCTGCATGACCAGCGTGGCGGTGAACAGCTTGGCGATGCTGGCGACGAAGTAGCTGTCGCCCGGCTCCACGCCACCGGCCGCGGAACCGATGTCGATCTGGCCGTCGTCGCTGCGAACGGCGAGGACGAGCGAGTGCACGTGGCGTGCGCTGACGGCTCGCTCGACGAGACGGTCGATCTCGAGCTGGAGGTTGTCGGTGCGTGAGGTGTGGGCGGTGGTCATGAGGTGGTCCTAACTGGTGGTCTGCGGGTTGGGTCAGGTGGCGAGGTGTTCGACGGCGGCCTCGATGGCCTGGTCGAAGGGGACGGGGACGTCGACGGGGACGCCCGTGACTTCATGGTTGGTGCCGCTGAGGTCGGTGTAGTTCTCCATCGACAGCGTGAATTCGGTGCCGTTGGGCAGGGCCCAGTCGATGGCGTCGGAGAACTCGCCGAAGGACGGGTTGCCGACCACCGCGGCGTCGGTGACCTCGGTCATGGCGAGGGTGAACGCTTCGGCTGCGCTGGCAGTGATGGGTGAGGTGACGACGGCGACGGGGCCGTCGAAGAAGGCAGCTTCGGGCTCGATGGCGACGGTCTGGACGAACGCGTCGGGCTGGGCATGGGCCCACTTGCGGTAGGCCGGTGTCGGTTCGTCGACGAAGTAGCCGGCGGCGACGGCAGCAAGGTCTTCGTAGCCGCCGACGTTGAACCGCATGTCCACGACGAGCCGATCGACGTCGCCGAGATCGGCGAGAGCCTGGCCGAGGGCAGCCCGCAGAGCCTCGAGATCAGCGACAGCGTCGCCCTCCTCGCCGGAGATGCCTTCGAAGGCGACCATGATCAGGTAGCCGGTGTCGCCGTCGAGGCGGCCCCAGGCGACCGATCCGGTTTCGTCGGCGGTGATGTCGTCGACCGAAGCGAGCACTCGGTCGAACTCGGCACCGATCGCGGTCTCGAGATCGGCGAGGGTGGTGACGCCGGGCAGGCCGAAGGCGTCGATGTCGGGATCGATGTCGAGTCCCTCGAAGGTCGTGTGGCCATCGCCGAGTTCAACAAGCTGCTCGGCGAACACCTCATCGAAGGAGTCAGTGTCGCCCGCGTCGCGGAGTTCGGTCATGGCGCTGGCCCAGTCGAAGTCCCGCTGGTCGAAGAAGGGGTAGTGGGTGGTGAACACCTCATCGAGCGCGAGCAGGGTGTCGTCTTCGTCGCTGTCACACGTGAGGGGCGTGGCGAGGGGGATGAGGCGGTAGTCGGTGGTGGGGCCGACGAGGTCGACGGTGATGACGCCGTCGTCGTCGGCGTGGTCGACGGGGAGCTCGTTGTCGAAGGTATCGCCGGTGACGCAGGTCGAGGTGGTGACGTAGTGGGAGGTGATGTCGTCGCCGTTGACGTGGAGGACGTTGCCGTAGCCGGCCATCTCGTACCAGCCGTCGGGGAGGCTGATGGTGGTGTCGACGGCCGAGTCGAGCGTGTCGCGATCGACGGCGACATTGGTGATCGACACCGAGGGGGCGGCGGTGTCGGGTTGATCGCCGGCGGTGGTCGATGCGTCGTCGCCGCAGGCGGTGGCGAGGAGGGCGGTGCTGAGGCTTGTGGCGATGATGAGGTTGGTGGTGCGTTTCATGGGGTTGGTTCCTGGTGGTTGGGGGATCGGGTCGGGTTGGGTCGGTTCATGAAGAGGCCGGCGACGAGGCCGGTGGTGGCGATGACGACGAGCCCGTCGATGCCGGGGGAGAAGATCCACGGGGTGGCTTCGCTTTTGACGAGGACGTCGTCGTCGAGGAGTGCGCTGGCGATGGCGCTGCTGGTGGCGTGCATCACCACGGCGGGCCAGACCGATCCGGTGCGGAGCCGGATCTCGCCGTAGACGACGGCGGCCACGGTGGCGCCGAGCACGACTCGGGGGGCCAGGGTCCACAGCGATTCGTCGGTGAAGTCCCAGTGCAGGGTCATGTACGGCAGGTGCCAGAGACCCCAGACGATGCCGACGATGACGTGGTTGGCGAAGCGCCCGACGCCGGCAGCGTCGAGGCGAGGGGTGAGGTAGCCGCGCCAGCCGAACTCCTCGGCGATCGCTGTCAGGGTGAACGGCGCCATCGCGACGAGGGCGATGGCGGCGAAGCGCAAGGGCGCCCAGTCGTCGTAGGTGTCCCAGTGCCCGGCGAGGAGTCCGCCGGTGGCGGCGGTGGTCATGATGACGGGGTAGAAGGAGCTCGAGAGCAGGTGCCAGGGTCCGTTGCTCCGGCCGGTGCGTCGGATGCCGGCGTCAGCGAACCCGTCGCCGCGCCACCGAAGCACTGTGGCGGCGCCGACGGGCAGAAGGATCCACACAAGTTGGCCGGGGCCTTCGCCATGGCCGTGGCCGAAGGTGTGGTCGACGAGGGGGCCGAGCCACCCCAGCCCCAACACAGCGATCACGTAGATCGCGATGCGTGTGGGGGAGGGGGAGGGGGAAGGGGCTGGGGTGGCTCGGTGGGGGCCCGACAGGGGGATGTCGACCTGCTGCATGGGACCAGCATGAGCAGACCGGCGGCCGGCCACCAGGTCCGACCATTGACGAATTCTGCCAACTCGTTGCGGGACGTCGAGCAGCCGCCGATATGGCAGGAATCGTCAGTCAGGCGTCCTTGACGTCGTTTCCCGACCCAGAGACGATGGAGCGATGCGCCATCGTTCCGTTGTGATCGTCGCCTTTGAGGACGTCCAAGGCCTCGACGTGTTCGGCCCGGCTGACGTGTTCTACTTCGCCAACTATCTCGCTGCGATGGCCGGGGAGGACCAGACCCCGTACACGGTGCACGTTGCCGGCCCTGAACCGGGGCCGATCCGCACCGCCGCTGGTCCGATGATCTATGCCGACGTGTCGGTGTCGGACCCTCGCCTGCGGCCTGATGTGTTGCTGGTTGCCGGTGGGCTGGCGGTCGAGTCAGCAGCGAGCAACTCGGACTTTGTCGCTGCGGTCGCGGCATTGGCCGACCGCAGCGGCGAGGTGGGGTCGATCTGCAGCGGGGCGCTGTTGTTGGCAGAGACCGGCTTGCTCGACGGTCGTCGGGCAACGACGCACTGGGCGAGCGCAGCCAAGCTTGCCGAGGCCCATCCCGACGTGGACGTCGCCCCGGACTCGATCTATGTGCACGACGGTGTGTGGAGCTCTGCCGGCGTCACGGCCGGGATCGACTTGGCGCTGCAGCTCCTCCGTACTCACCACGGTGCGGTCATTGCCGCTGACGCAGCTCGGAACATGGTGGTCTACGTGAAGCGATCCGGTGGCCAACAGCAGTTCAGCGCCCAACTCGCTGCGCAGTCCTCGACCCATCCGACCATCGAAGATGTCTGCGCGTACATCGTCGACCACCCCGACGCCGACTTGTCGGTCGGGACTTTGGCCGAGCGGGTCGCGATGAGCGAACGCAGCTTTCAACGCTTGTTCTCGCGCGAGGTCGGCACCAGCCCCGGCAAGTACGTCGAGCGGTGCCGGATCGACGCCGGACGGCGCCTTCTCGAGTCGACAAACGACGGTCTGTCGGCGATCGCACGGCGGTGTGGGTTCACCAGCCCCGAGACGTTCCTGCGCTCGTTCAGACGGCTCGTCGGGGTGACCCCGACCGAGTATCGGCAGCGCTTCGCCGCCTGACTCGACTCTGGCGCCCGCACACAACAGGCGCTCGAACACGCCGTCACTGATACGACAGGCTGATTGGCAGGAATCGTCAACGACGCGCCCTGGTCGACCCGCGCCGCCCACCGCAGGATGAGGTCATCGCTCCACTCACAGAAACGAGGAAAGCCGCATGACCACCAAGACCACCAGCCACGCTCCGGCCACACGGCCGTCATCACGGGCCGGCGCGATCGGCGGCCTGATCGCCGCCGCCACCTTCGTGTTCGGTATCGCCCTGTTCGTGAGCAGTCTCAGTGACTACACCGATCCCGACGCCACGCCGGCGGAATCCGTCGACTTCCTGACCGGACACCAGACCACCCTGTTCGTCTGGTACCTCGTCATCTTCCTCCTCTTCGGCGTCGCGATCATCCCGCTGGCCCGAGCACTGCACGGTCGACTCGTCGACGTCAGCCCTCAGCTGGCCGATATCGGCGCGGTTTTTGCCTACATCTGGGCCGGGCTCATGTTCGCCACTGGCATGATCTCCAACATCGGCATTGCCGCCGTTGCGGACCTCGACGAGTCCAGCCCGGGCGCAGCCGAGAACCTGTGGTCGGCCATCGACACCGTCACCGACGGTCTCGGGGGCGGTAACGAGCTGGTTGGCGGGGTGTGGATCCTGCTGGTCAGCGTCGCCGCCTGGGGCACCGGCCGTCTACCAAAGGGCCTCAATATTCTCGGCATCGTCAGCGCACTCGCTGGCCTCGTCACGCTGATCCCCGGCCTGAGTGATGTGGGCATGGTCTTCGGGCTGGGCTCGATTGCTTGGTTCGCCTGGACCGGCATGGTCCTGTTCCGCACCGACGCCACCAACCGTGTCGAGGTGGCCCGATGATCACCGTCGAGCGCCTCACCAAGACCTACGGCGACCGTCGCGCCGTCGACGACCTTTCCTTCACCGTGCAGCCCGGCCGGGTCACCGGCTTCGTCGGCCCCAACGGCTCCGGCAAGTCCACCACCATGCGGATGATGGTCGGCCTCACCCGACCCGATAGCGGCAACGTGTTCTACGACGGCACCCCGTATGACCGTCTCGCCCAGCCGGCAACCACGATCGGTGCGTCCCTCGACGCCTCTGCCCACCCAGGCCGGACCGCCCGCAACCACCTCCGAACCATGTGCGCTGCCAGCGGACTACCGGAGTCGCGGGTCGATGCGGTCATGGCCGATGTCGGGATCGGCTCGGTCGCCGATAAGCGAGTCGGTGGCTTTTCCCTCGGGATGCGCCAACGCCTCGCCCTGGCCGGCGCGTTGCTCGGCGAGCCTGAGACGCTGCTGCTGGATGAGCCGGCCAACGGCCTGGACCCCGACGGCATCCGGTGGCTCCGCAGCTACCTGCGCGACTACGCCGACCAAGGCGGCGCCGTGCTCGTCTCCAGCCACCTGATCGCTGAACTGTCCCTGTTCGCCGATGACCTTGTCGTGATCGGTGCCGGCCGGCTCCTCGCTGCCGCGACCGTCGACGAGATCAGCAGCCAAGCCGCCGCATCGGTCCTCGTCGACACCCCCAACCGTGCAGAACTGACAGTTCTCCTCCGTGACTACGGCGCCGACGTCACCGGACTCCCCACCGGAGGCCGACTCAGCGTCAGCGGAGCCACTCGCGCACAGATTGCCCAACTCGCCCTCGACCATCACATCCGCCTCGACGAACTCACCGACCAACGAGCATCCCTCGAGGACCTGCTCGTCGACCTCACCCACGACGCCGCCGAGTTCACCTCGGCCTGAACGGAGCAGACGCCCATGACCACCACCCTCCAACACTCGACCGGCATCGAACCCGCCGCCCCGGCCACGACGGCGGCTGCCACGGACAACCGACAGGGCCGGCTCGCGTCGGCGCTCCGCAGCGAATGGATCAAGCTCGCCACCGTCCGCTCCCCCCGAGCGATCCTGGCACTCACCATCGCCGTCGGCGGGACCGCAGCCTTCATGGTCGCCCGATTCGTCGACGAACCCGATGTCAACGTCGCCACCGTCTTCGGCTTCTCCGCCGTGTTCACCGCCGTGTTCGCGGCCGTCAGCGGGATCTTGACCTACACCACCGAAGCTGAACACCACACCGCCCACCAGACCTTCGCAGCCCAACCCCGCCGCGGACTCGTCGTGGCCGCCAAGACCCTCATCACCACGGCCTACGCTGCGGTCCTGGGCCTCGCCGGCCTCGCCGCCGGCGCCGTCGGCGCCGCCCTCGGCGGCGTGGAGGCCGGCGACACGTCAACCATCCCTGCGACGATCGCCTGGGCCACCGGCTTCGCCGTTCTGGCCGGGGTCCTCGGACTCGGCATCGGGCTCATCGCGCGGCACAGTGCCGCTGCGATCTCCGGCGTGCTGGTCTGGTGGCTCGTCGTCGAGAGCCTCGTCAGCGTCTTCGCACCCGAACGAGTCGTGCGCTTCATGCCCTTCTTCGCCGGCAACGGGATGCTCGAGATTGTCGAAGAAGGCGAACGCATCGCTTTCGATCGGCCCCTGACCACCGTGATCTTCGCCGCCTACGCACTGGGCGCGCTGCTCATCGGTCTCGCCGTCACCGCTCGCACCGACCCCTGATCCACCGAACCGTTCCCGAAAGGAGCACCCACCATGACCACCACCATCGCGCCCCGAGTCGGCGGCTCCCGAGCCACCGGCGAGCCCGCCGGACCACGTCGATCAGCCCTCGTCGCCGGCGTCGGACTCCTTGCCATGACCGTCATCGGTGTCTTCGCCAACTTCGTGGCCATCGACGCCCTCGTCACCGACGGAGACCCGGTCACCACCGCCGCCGACATCGCCGACTCCGAAACCCTGTTCCGCTTCGGCATCCTCGGCCTCGCCGCCGTCGCCGCCCTCGACATCGTCGTCGCCTGGGCCCTCGGTGACACCTTCAAGACCGTTCACCGCAGCGGTGCCCGCCTCGCCACCTGGTTCCGAGCCGTCTACGCAGCTGCGATGTTCGCCGCCATCACCAACCTCCTCAACGCCGCTCGCGCCGTCGACGGGGGCGACCCGCTCAACCACGTCGAGGTCTTCCGAGACGCCTGGACCCTCAGCCTCGGCATCTTCGGTCTCCACCTCGTCGTCGCCGGCTGGCTGGTCTGGCACACGCCCTGGTTGCCCCGAGTCCTCGGCGGTCTGGTCGCCCTGGCCGGCGTTGGCTACGTCGCTGACGCCGCCGGCACCGTGCTGTCAGCGGACTACGACACCAACGTCGCCGCATTCACCTTCTTTGGTGAGCCGCTGCTCATGCTCTGGCTCCTCGTCCACGGCTGGCGCGCCGTGCGCCGCCCGACCATCGACCTCGTGGAGGCATCCGCATGATGGCGATCCTTGCCCCCATCGGCGCCGCCCTAGGACTCGCGGGCCTCGCGGTCGCCACGCTCTACGCCCGAGCACGCGGCGACTACCCCGTGCTGCCCACCGTCGCCGACGACCCGTCGCTGCCCGCGCTGGATGTCGATGGCTACCGCTTTCACGCCGAAACCCACGGCGTCCCGAGCAACCCGACGGTGATCGTGCTGCACGGCGGACCCGGCGGCGACTACCGATCCCTGCTCGCGCTGAGCGAACTCGCTGACACCCACCAAGTCGTGTTCTACGACCAACGCGGCGCCGGACTCTCCCAGCGGGTCCCCGCTGACACGATCACCGCATCGGTGATGCTCGACGACCTCGACCGCATCGCCGACCGGTTCAGCCCCACCGACCCGGTCACACTGATCGGCCACTCCTGGGGCGCCACCCTCGCCGCCGGCTACATGCGCCACCACCCCGAACGCGTCGCCGCGACCGTGCTCGCCGAACCCGGCTACCTCGACTGGGCCGAGTACGTGCTGTGGCAGCAGCGCTACGACGACCTCATGAAGGGATGGGACACCACCAAACTCATGATCCAGGCCGGCTTCGAAGCCCAACACGTCGACGGCCCCGACGACCACGCCGCCGACGACTACCTCGTCGGTCAACGCATGATCCCGGCCTTCGTCAACCACCCCGACAACCCCTACCACCGCCCCGGCCAGCCCTACACGGCCCCGTCATGGCGGTTCGGCAAGACCGCATCAGACGCCCTCACCGGCGAGACCTTCGGCACCTCCACCGACTTCGACGGCCCGGTTCTCTTCCTCGCCGGCGCCGACAACGACTGGATCGGCGAACCCCTCCAGCGCAGCCACGCCGAGCGCTACGCAAACGCCGAACTCGCCGTCGTACCCGACGCCGCCCACGACATGGTCTGGGACAACCCGACCCACACCATCGCCATCATCCGCAACTTCCTCACCTGCAGCACCGCCAGCGTCTCCCACCACTCACAGAAACGAACCGAGGCCTGACATGACCAGCACCGAAACACCACCCGGCATCGTCGACAGCAGGCCCGCCCCGGTCGACCCCTACTACTCACACTTCGCCACACCACTCTCGCCCGCAGAGCTCCGAGCCCACCAGCAGCGCATCCTTGACATCCCCGCCTACCGATACGGCCTACCCGCCCGCCTGTTGTTCTGGACCGCAGGCAAGGCGTTCCCCCAAGGACGCAGCTTCGAGTTCTTCGCCTTCGTCGAACTCGTCGCTCGAGTGCCCTACATGGCCTGGGAACACGTCGGCCACATCGCCCAAACCCAGAACCACCGCGACCACGCCTTCGACCGCAAGATCCAAGACCGTGTCGTGCTCGCACGCGATGAGCAAGACAACGAGTTCTGGCACCTCCTCATCATGGAAGAGTTCCTCGAACGCCAGGGCTACAAGCGGCGCTGGTTCCTCGACCGGGTCTTCCCCCAACTGCTCTCGATCGCCTACTACCAACTGTCCTGGCTGCTCTACGTCGCCTCGCCGGCATGGTCGTACCGCCTCAACCGAGACTTCGAAGACCACGCAATGCGCCAATACGCCACCTTCGTCGCCGAACATCCCGAGTTCGACACCATGCCGTGGGAATCGGCGTACAAGGACGACTACGGCCACCACGCCACCATCGCCGACCTCCTCCGCCAGATCGCCCTCGACGAGGAAGTCCACAAGCAGCACTCCGAGACCTACCTGAAACGCGGCGCCCGGTTCTCCCGCCGGCACGGCTGACCACGCGCCCGAACGCAAGGAACACGACCATGCCGATGCCCAACTTCATGCGCCACGTCAACAAGCGCTTCTTCAATCGCCGCGAGCTCGCCAAAGGCGACCGTCCCGTCATCACCCACACCGGCCGAACCAGCGGGCGCACCTACCGAACCCCGCTCGAAGCGCTGCCCGTCGACGGCGGCTATGCGTTCGTGTTGATGTACGGCTCCGACAGGACCGACTGGGTCAAGAACGTCCTCGCGTCCGGCCGTGCCAGACTCGCCGCTCACGGCGACGACCACGACCTGGTCAACCCCCGCATCGAGACCGGCGACCAGGCCTGGGCCCATCTAGCACCAGGACACCGACGCCCCGCAGGTGTCCTCAACGTGTCCGAAGTCCTGTTCATGGATCACGCACCAACTGGTTGATCGCAGAACCAACCACCTGGTCGATGCGCCGTCGGGCGCGGTTCTTCACGATGGGTGATGTCAACCACATCGCATCTGGAGAACCCCATGAAGACCCTCAACCGGCTCCTCACCATCGCCCTTGGCCTGTTCCTCATCTCCGCAGGCGTCGCCAAGTTCACAACCGGCCACGTCTTTCAGTACATCGAGTTCAAGTCGGGTATCGACCTCTTCTATCCGTTCGTCAACAACCTGACCGGTATCGCCGAGATTCTGGCCGGCGCCGCGATCCTCTACCGGCCCACCCGTCTGATCGGCGCCGTCGCTGCGATCGGCTTGATGATCGGGGCGATCGGCTTCCACCTTTCGCCCTGGCTTGGCACCTCGATCCCGACCGGTCTGCTCGACGATGCAGCGTCGCCGTGGGATGCCGCTGACTTCGCGACCACCACGAGCTCCGGCACCTTCGTGCTTGCGATCATCTCGGCGATCAGGGCCGCATCGATCGTCCGGACCGAGCTGAAAGCTCGCCATGGCGCTGGGCCTGTTGTGGAACCCGCCGGTGGCCGCAAAGCCGTCGCCCAGGCCTGAGCCCGTCAGACCGACCGAAGTAGCGTTGGTTCCGATGAGCGAAACGACCATCGGCGACACCGCCACCGAGTACCGCTCGCCACTCTCGGCCCTCACCCGCGCCTGGATCGGCGCGGCGATCGGCTTGTGGGCGGTCGGGCTCGCACTGACGACGACGCCACCGCTCACCGACGCCGAGACGCTGGCATGGACCGCCGTCGCCGCGGTCGTTCTCGTCGCCATGGTCTTCTCGTTGAGCGAGCGGCTCCGGAACTGGCCTACCGCCACCGTGTACGCCGGGATCGTCATCGCCATCAGCGGTTGGGCTGCGCTGATGGTGCGAGACGATCGCTGGTCGATTCTCACGTTCGCGCTCTACTCGATGTGCTTCACGAAAGGGCGCGAGATCGGGGTCGCGCTCGCTGCGGTGGTCAGCGGTGTCTGGTTGGCCACCGACATCGCCGCAGACGCTTCCGCCCTGCGCCTGATGATCCCGTTCATCACCTTCGCCATCGGCGCCGTCGTCTCCATGGTGATCTACCGAGTCGGCGATGAGAACGAGGCCCAAGCTGCCTTGATCACCGAACTCAAGGAGACAAGGGACGAACTCGCAGTGGCCGAGAGCGAACGCGCCACGCTCGCCGAGAGAGCCCGATTCGCAGGTGAGGTGCACGACACGCTCGCGCAAGGCTTCACGTCGATCGTCCTCGTGAGCCGGGCCACGCGGCGCAACCACGACTGGGACGACGGGCTCGCGAGCATCGAGGCCACCGCCGAAGAGAATCTGGCCGCGGCCCGACGCCTGGTGGCTGCGCTGCGACCCGCGGAACTCGACCGCAGCAGCCTCACCGACGCGCTGCGCCGCCAACTCGACACCCTCGGCGACGACATCGACGCATCGCTCACCGTCGAAGGAACGGCCACACCGCTCGACAACGCCACCGAGGTCGCCCTCCTGCGCGCTGCCCAAGAAGCCCTTCTCAACGTCCGAACCCACGCACATGCCTCAACGGTGCACATGACGCTCAGCTATGTCGGCTCCACCGTGCTGCTCGACGTGGTCGACGACGGGATCGGATTCACCCCCGACGCGGTCGCAGACCGTGGAGTCCTCACCGGCGGGCAAGGCCTTGCTGCACTCCGGCAACGAGCGGAAACCTTGGGCGGAGGGCTCGAGATCGAGCCCGGCCACGACCGCGGCACCGTCTTCTCGGTCCAGCTACCCGTGAGGCAACCGTGACCATCACTCTCGTCGTTGCTGACGACCACCCCATCGTTCGCGGCGGCATCGTTGCGCTGCTCGCAGCTGAACCCGACGTCGAGGTCGTCGCTGAGGCCGCCGATGGCTACGAGGCCGTCAGCGCTGCACTCGAACACCGGCCCTCCGTCGTGCTGACCGATCTGCGCATGCCGAACCTCGACGGCGTTGGCGCCATCGAAGCCATCCGCGCCGAATGGCCCGACGCCGCGATCGTCGTCCTCACCACCTACGACACCGACGAAGCCATCGTCCGAGCCATCGAAGCAGGCGCAGCCGGCTATCTGCTCAAGGACGCACCCTCCGAGGACCTTGTCGACGCAGTGCGGCGCGCCGCCGCGGGGGAAACGGTCCTGGCACCACCCGTGGCCAAGCGACTCGTCGAACGGGTCCGAGACCCGCAGGCAGGAGCGCTGTCGCTTCGAGAGATCGAGGTCCTTCGCGGTGTCGCGTCGGGTAACACCAACGCCGCGATCGCTGCCGAGCTTCACATCAGCCAGGCCACCGTCAAGACTCACCTGCTCCACATCTACGACAAACTCGGCGTCTCAGACCGGGCGGCCGCAGTCGCTGTGGCGTACGAGAACGGCGTGCTCTCCTGAAGCGACCGCTACTGCGACTGTCACGCCGCCAAGACGACCCACCCACTCCGGTGGCGTGGGTTGCCCGTTGTGTTCGCCCCTCCGGCACCGAGTTGAACCCCACGGGAGTCGCGTTTCCCCTCGTCAGGGGTGTCGAGCGGCTGTGGGTTTCGTATCGACGAGCGGCCTCGATGTGCGCCCTTGCGCGGCGTCGGAGCTTTGGTGGCGTCAGCCCGGCTTGATGATCATTAGGGCGAGCACGATCAACCACGCAATGGAGTAGAGGCCGGTGATGCTGTGGAGCCGACCCTTGGTGGCTGGGTCGATTGGTTCTCCGACCTCGGCCTTGTTGAGCATGTTGGCCTGGGTGGGGATGACGAGGAGGATCAAGATTGCGGATGCGATGGCAAAGACGACGAGTGAGATCCAGACCCTTGGTTCCACCATGATCCTTGTTGTGCGAGCGCGACGCCGATCGCTCCCACGATGAGCGAGGCGTTGCCGTAGCTGCGGCTGACGCGGTGTAGGACTCGAGCGGCGCCGAGCGCAGGGTGTCGCCGTTGGCTGCTGCTGCGGCTTGGCGGGGAAATGCTGATGTCGCGAATGTCGCCGGTCCGATGAGCAGCATGGCCGAGGTGATGTGTCCGATCAGGAGCGCGTTGCGCATGGGCTCGTGGGGTCGCTTCTGTGCGATGGCACGTAGGGCCGTGGTCTGGGCTTTCTGCACGACGTGTCGGTCGTCCGTCGCGTTGGATTCGATGAGTGCGAGGGCCTGCCGATAGTTCTCGTCTGGAACGTCGGCGTCGTGTAGGGCCAGCGCCCACAGCAGTGCGAACGCAGCCCGCTTGATGAACTCGACGCTGTTGTCGGCCCAGGGTTCGAGCATCGACCAGGCGTCCGGGGCCTTGTCGAAGAGCTGGAAGCAGGTGGTGTCGACGATCGCCCAGTTGTCGAAGTCGTGGGCCCACGAGTCCATCTGCTCTGCGGTGACTCGTGTCGGGTCGTCGATGTGGGCGGCGATGGTGCGAGCTTCGTACAGCCGAGTCGCCCACCGCTCGGCGGCCAGTTCGTGGTTCGGACGGAGTGGCTTGGCGATCTGTTTCAGCCGACGCATCGGAATGCCGACCGCATCATCGGTGTGGATGCCGTAGCGAGATGCGAGTTCGTCGCGGGCGGCGGGATCGCCCTCGTCGTGGAGCTGTGTGACGAGCTTGTCGACCGTGGTTGTCATGTGTCGGCGGCGGTGTTGGTCGGAGGGGGTGTGGTGCGTGACGTGAGGTAGCGGCGGAGTTGGTCTTGGGTGGGGTGGCCCCAGCCGATGCAGAAGGGGTGCCCAGCGGGGTCTGCGTAGACGTTGTGGCCGTCTTCGCTGTCGAGGTCGCCTCCTTGCAGAAGGGTGGCTCGTGCTCGGGGTAGGCGCCGGGGGTGATGGTGCCGTCTCCGGCGACCAGCACCGGTGGCACGTTCTCGTCGAGCCCGCCACCGAACACCCAGACGCCCGCTGCTTTGGCGTCGGCGGCCACGGCGTGGGCGTCGCGGCCGACCTGTTCCCATTCGTTGTCGGCGACATTCATCGCTCGACTGGGGAAGATCATCAGGTACTTGGTCATCGGTGCTCCGTTCTGTGGGTGTGGCGGTCTGACGGTCTTGTCGAGCTCATGTGAAGTCCCAGCGGGTCGATCGTCCGCTCGTCGCGTCGCTGGTCGCTACGGCGTGGACGGTGGTCGGCTCGATTCGGTAGGCCTGGTAGGGCGGTGGGCCGGCGGTCGGAGCGCCGTAGGGCGCCGTCAGCGCAGCAGAGGCTGGGTCGGCAACGACGTCCCAGCCGTAGGTGCTGCGGTACGCCTCGGCGACTGCGTCGAGCTCGCGGTCGTCGAGAATCCGCAGGGATGGTCCGCTCCAGACGACGTCCATGCCGTCACACGTCGTTGCGATGGATGTCGGCCGAGCCGATCTGAGGTGGCTGGTCTTGGCCGCGGTCGCCGAGGAGGCCGTTGCGAGGTGGCCGTGGGCAACAACAGCGAAGACGGGCCGGGTGTGGGGTCGGCCTTCGGCATTGACGGACGTGAGCCAGAAGGTCCCGCCCCCGGCGATGGCGTCGAGGAGCTCGGACCAGTCGAGGGTGGCGGTCGGGTCGTGTCGTTTGAGTTCGCCGTCATCGAATTGTCGGGTGATGTTCACGGCTCGTCTCGGGGTTGGCGCCTCAGTGGTTCGGGCCATGGTCAGTAGTTCTCTCGGAAGTTCCCGATGAGGGTGAGTCGGTTCCCGTCGGGGTCTGGGATGGTGCACAGTCGGACGTTCTTGTTCGCGGCGACGATCTCGCCGGGGGTGATGCGGCGTCGGCGGATTGCGTCGAGGTGATGGTCGAGGTCGGTGACGGCGAGGTTCGCCATGGTCGTGCCGGCTCGTTCGGGGTCGTGGAAGACCTGGAGCCAACCGGTCTCGGTGAGTCGCCATTCGGCGAGGTTGCCCGGCATGGGGACGTTCGTGGCCGGCTCGCCCAGCAGCTGCTCGTACCAGGTGTGGCTGGTGTCGAAGTCGCTGACGGCGACGACGGCGAGAACGTGGTCGATGGTCATTCAGGTCTCCGTTGCTTCTCTGGTCATCGGTCGCGGCGCCAGTAGACGTGGTGGGTGACGCCGCTGGGGCTGGGAATGACCTCGTGGTGGAACCGGTCGTCGAGTTCGTCGGGGTCGTGCCACAGTCGGCTGCCCGCACCGATGGTGATCGGCGCGACGGCGATGTGGAGGTCGTCGATCAGATCGGCCTCGAGGAACGAGCGGATGGTCGTCGCCCCGCCGCCGATTCGAACGTCGAGTCCGTCGGCGGCCTGTTTGGCCCGTTCGAGTGCATCGGCGGAACCGGTGTCGATGAAGTGGAACGTGGTGTCGCCCAACGTGAATGAAGGTCGCAGGTGGTGGGTGAGGACGAACACGGGCGTGTGGAATGGGGGAGTGTCGCCCCACCAGCCGAGCCATTCATGGTCGGTCCAGGGGCCTCGTTGGGGGCCGAACTTGTTGCGTCCCATGATCTCGGCGCCGATGCCGTTGGCGAAGTCCCTGGTGAACCGGTCGTCGAGTCCACGGCTCCCGCCAGGTTGCGTGCGGGCCGGGAAACTCGCCGTCTCGAACGCCCAGCCAACCAAGTCGCCCGGGTCGACGTGGCCGAACGGTCGTTCGAGCGACTGCCCCTCGCCCGCGCCGTACCCGTCCTCCGACACGGTGAAGTTCTGCACCCTGACCCGTTGCATGGTTGGGACCTCCGAACAAACCGGTTGCGCTGTGCAATCGGTAGCGTCTCGACTGTAGCTAGACTGATTGCATGGCGCAATCAGTCGACATGGTGGAGCTCGGAGTGCCCGAAGGCCGGTCGGGCTGCCCGATCAACATGACCATGGAGCTGCTCGGAGACCGGTGGAGTCTCATCGTGTTGCGAGACGTGATGTTCGGCGGGTGGACCCGCTTCCGGGAACTGCTCAACAACAGCCTGGAGGGCATCGCCTCGAACGTCCTCGCCTCACGGTTGTCGAAGCTCACCGACGCCGGGCTTCTCGAACGTCGACCTCACCCGGACCACAAGCAGAAGGTCGACTACACCCTCACCGAAGCGGCCATCGAGCTCGTCCCGGTCATCATCGAGCTCGGCGCCTGGGGTGCCCGCTGGCTACCCACCACACCCGAGCTCTCCATCCGGGCCGAACTGCTCGCCGGCGGCGGCCCCCAGATGCGAGACCGGTTCATGGAAGAGCTGCGAACAATCCACATCGGCCGCCAACCCCGCCCCGACGGAGGGGTTCTGGCCGAGCTCGACGAAGCATATGAACGGTTGGTGGCGGCGTCGGGGTCGGGGAGGAGCTCGGCGACGCCGTCGTAGGATCCCCGGCATGACGATTGGCGTGTCCCACACGAGCTTCAACTGCTCGAACGCATTCGAGCTGTCCGAGTGGTGGAAGGCGCTGCTCGGCTACAGCGACGTCCCCGGCGAGCCGAACGAACGTGGTGACGAGGAATGCATGATCGTCGATCCGGCCAGCGGGCATCGGTTGCTCTTCATCGAAGTCGATGATCTCCAGCAACCCCCCGGGCGAGTCCACCTCGACCTCGCGTCGACCGACCGACTCCGTGATGACGAGATCGAACGAGTTCGATCGCTGGGTGCGTCCGAGGTCGCCGATCGACGCAACCCCGACGGGTCGGGTTGGGTCGTGTTCGCCGACCCCGCAGGCAACCACTTCTGCGTCGTGCGTGGCGACCACGAACGACGCAGCACCTGAATGGCACCGGCGGGCAGACTGGCTGCCGATTCGTCGCGAGCATCGCCCCACAGTTAGGTGTTGACCTAAGCATTGAGGTCGGGCATAGTGAGGCGCATGCCTAAGCTTGCCGATCCGGTCGACGAGGTGTTGAAAGCGCTCGCCGACCCGACGCGGCGTCAGGTGGTCGAACGCCTCGTGGGCGGACCCGCATCCACGTCCGATCTGGCCGAGCCGTTCGACATGGCCCTTCCCTCGTTCACGCAGCACCTCGGCGTGCTCGAACGAGCCGGCATCGTCACCTCGACCAAACATGGCCGCACCCGCACGTTCCGACTCGCCCCCACCGGGCTGGACGGGCTCACCGCATGGCTCGCCGAGCAACGGCTCGTGTGGGAGCAGCGCCTCGACCAGTTCGACGACTTCGTCATCAACCAACAGGAGAAGAAATGACGTTCACCACCTACGAGATCGATCCCGTGCTCGACCTCGAACTCGTCCGCGACATCCCCGTCACCCCCGAGGCCGCCTTCGCAGCATGGACCGACCCGGAGTCGGTGAAGCAATGGTTCGCCCCCCGTCCGTACTCCACCTCGCTGTGTGAGATCGACCTTCGGCCTGGCGGCGGGTTCCGCACCGTCATGAACGACCCCGACGGCGAACCCATGGGTGACAGCACCGGCTGCTATCTCGAGATCGTGCCGAATGAGCGCCTCGTGTGGACGAGCGCCCTGACGAGCGGCTTCCGGCCGGTCGAAGGGTTCATGCCGTTCACCGGGATCATCGAGTTCCAACCCAACGGCGAGGGCGGCTGCACCTACCGTGCCATCGCCGTGCACCTCGATCGTGCGGGGCGCGATCAGCACGAGGAGATGGGCTTTCTCGAGGGCTGGGGCACCGTGGTCGACCAACTGGTCGAGCACCTCCAGGCGGCGTGACCCCCCACCGGCGGCGGGTGGTCGCCAGCTTCGTTCTGTCGCTGGACGGTCGCGTCAACGGACCCGGCGGCGAGTGCGACATGGGATGGGTCGTGCCGCACGCGACGAGTCCGACGGCGAACGCTCACTTCGAGCGGGTGCGAGCAGCAACCGGGACCGTGTTGCTCGGCCGCAAGAACCACGACGGCTACTTCGGCTACTGGCCGGCGATCGCCGATGACCCGAACGCCTCTGAAGGTGACCGGGTCATCTCCCGCTGGCTGACTGACGTCGACAAGATCGTGTTCTCCAACACCATCGACGCATCGCCATGGGCCAACACCGCGGTCACCGACCGCACGCCGGTGGACGTCGTTGGCGCCCTCCGTGAGTCGGAGGGGGATGACATCGTCGTTCTCGCCAGTATGAGCATTATCCACCAACTCCTCGAAGCCGACCTCGTCGACCGGCTCAGCATCACCCTCGCCCCCGAGATCGCCGGCGGCGGTCACCGCCTGCTCGACGATCTCGCCCCGACCTCCTGGAAGACAACGACGGCATCGCTGACCGAGACCGGCGCCATCTGCATGTTCATCGACCGCAGTCGCTGACCTGTGGGTGTCGGTCAGGTCACCGGTAGTCGTTGGCGTTGACGGTTGGATCGGCGGCGCTGTCGGCGATGAACCTCCAGGCGTCAGGTTGGCTGCCGTCGAGGTCGGTGACGCCGTAGTGGCGGGCCAGCTCACCGGCGGTGACCGACTGCTGGTTCCACTGTGCCCGCTCGGGGTCGGCTGCGACGGCGGCAATAGTGCGGCCGACGAAGCGTGGGCTTTCTGAGGCCCTGAACCCCGGTGGTGCAGTCGCGGAGCGCCAGTTGTCTTCAGTGACGTCGAAGGCCTCGAGCATCATTTCGGATCGAAGCCAGCCAGGCGTGATCGCCAGCGCGGTGGCGGAGTGGGGCGCGAGTTCGTGGCCGAATGCGAAGGCCAGTCGGTTGACCGATGCCTTGGCGAGGTCGTAGAAGGCCGAGATTCGGTAGGTGTCGGCGTTGTAGGTGCGGGTGCCGTCGGTGATCTCGACCAGCAGACCTCCGGGTTCGGCGACCAAGAGGCGGAGGAGGTGATGGGCGGTGATCAGGTGGGTGTCGACGGCGAGGTGCAGGAGCCGGAGTCCGTCGTCGAGGTCGCAGTCCCAGATCGGCTTGTTCCACTCGCTGGGGGGTCCTTTGAGGGTCTCGGCGCCCCAGACGTTGTTGACGCAGACGTGGAGACGGCCGTAATCGGTGCGGACCTGTTCGGCGAGGGCTGCGACCTGCGTGTGGTCGAGGTGGTCAACGGGGATCGGGACGCCGCGACCGCCGGCATCGTCGACGAGTTCGGCGGTCTCCTCGATTGTCT
Organism: Acidimicrobiales bacterium; assembly: GCA_020628865.1. Lineage (GTDB taxonomy): Bacteria > Actinomycetota > Acidimicrobiia > Acidimicrobiales > SHLQ01 > SHLQ01. Next base: position 130,230 of record JAHDEJ010000008.1, on the reverse strand, counting down.
CGGGGCGTCCGGGGTAGTCGGACGTCAAGCCCGCTGTTCGGCTCGACCGGCCGGTGCAGATGACGGTCGCTCCCGCTTCGCCAAGCGCAACCGCCATACCCCGACCCGCGCCGCGGGTCGCGCCCGCGACGAGCGCAATGGTGTCTCGAAGAGGCGGTTCCGTTGCGGTCTGGTTCATTGGCGAGCCGAGCTCGAGGCGAGCTGCTTCTCGTACCGCCGACACGGCACCCGCATCGTGGCACCGTCGCTGATCTCGGCAAGGTTGTCGAACGGGCCGGTGTCGGTCCATCCGCACTGCGCATAGAAACGTCGGGCCCGGAGGTTCCCGGGTACCACCGCCAGCCATGCGACACTCCCACCAATCCCTCGGATCTGAGTCTCAGCGGCGCGGAGCAACTCGGCCGCCACGCTACTGCCTCGCCTTCTTGCGTCGACGTACAGCTGCTCGACCTCGCAACCAGTGACGACGACGAAGCCGGCGACGGCGTCCGCCGGTTGGGCGATCGCCACCGTTGTCTGCGGAATGCGGGTACGCGAACGACGCTCGAACTCGCTCGCGGTGCGATGCGCAAGCAGCTCGGCGGGTACGTGACCGATGTGGCCGTCACGCCAGCCGTCGTGCCAGAGCCGAGCGATGGCTCCCGCATTGTCCTCCTTCGCGTTCCGGAGCATGACGCTGCCGAGTGACGTCGTCACTGGTGTAGGTTGTTTCATCAGTGATGACTGTACGGGTGGGTAGGTGACTGGTCAAGGCGCGAACAACAGTGACGGAGGCGTGCTTGCTGATGTCGGGCTGCACACGGTGGTTGCGATTGCGAACGCCCTCGCCGTCGCGACACCAGAGAGCGACGAGGCCGCGCTCGGCGAGCTCCGGCGAGTTCTCGTGATCGACCCACCTTCCCTCACCCAACTCGAGCCGAAGGTCGTTGCGCCGATGACCGAACTCGGGGCACGGGTGAATGCGATCTGCACCCTCCTCATCGACGATCGCATCGACGATGCGGCGAAGCTGGTGAACGCGATGCTCGGCGAGCACTCCGCCCATCCCCACCTCTCTCTCGAGGGGGGCCGATGGCGGCTCCACCATCACCCCGCCGATGCGCCACTCGTCGCAATGTGGACCGCGATCGCGGCCGAGGTCTTCGCCCGCATCATCGATGCAGAACGACATCGTCGCATCGGTCGCTGCGAGGCTCCCGGTTGCGAGAACCTCTATGTCGACACGTCCAAGAACGGGACCCGGCGCTTCTGTTCGACCACCTGCCAAAACCGCGTCAAAGCAGCCGCCTACCGACAACGACAGCGCCGCTAGAACCGAGTCGAGTGGACAGGAACGCTGCGTCGTCAGCTGCGTTGTGTCCTCTCGAAGGGCCCGTACGGGGTCCTGTGAACGATGTTGATGCGCCCGAGACCCGAGCTGTCCCTGGCTGGGAGGTGTGAGCTGTCGTCCCGGCCTACTCGGTGGGTAGTGGCATGGATGTGGTCATCCACGTGTTGCCGTCGGGATCGGCGAAGGTTGCGGCGTACATGCCCCAGGGTTGACGTGTTGGTGCCAGGAGGATGGTCGCACCGGCCTGTTCGGCCCGTTTCGTAATGGCGTCGACTTCGTCGTCGGTGGCGACGCCGATGGTGAGGAGGTGGGCGACGCTGTCGGCCGGGGCGAGTTGGCGGTCGCCGATGGCCCAGTCGAAGCCGCCGGTTGGGATGAGCAGGATCGAAGTTCCGTCGACGTCGTAGCGGAGCGGTTCGGGGAGCCCGAGCCCGTCGACGACGCGTCCTGCGACTGACGGGTCGGCGCTCACGAGTCGACGGTGACGACGACTTTGCCGGCGTACGCGTTGGCGTCGATGCGCTCGTGGGCGCTGGCGAGCTGGTGGAAGCCGATGATGGTGTCGATGCCCGACTGGTAGTGGCCAGCCGCGACGTGGTCGACGATGGTCTGCAGGGTGGCGGTGTGTGTGGCGGCGGTGATGGTCTCGGAGGAGTACCGTTTCGCCGATGGCCGAATGAGGGCGGCGGCAACCGAGCGACCGGGGCCGTCGCTGTCTCCGCTGCTCGCGGCGAGCGAGCCGGCGACGCAGACGCGGCCGCCCTTGGCCCGCATGTCCAGGTCGTCGGCGATCGTGGCCGAACTGGTCACGGTGTCGATGACGCCCGTCGCTCCATCAGGCCAGATCGTGCGCAGTTGGTCGGCCACCGGACCCGGCGAGACCAGCACCTCGCACATTCCTGCGTCGCGCAGGTTGTCGGCCTTGCTCGGGCTGCGGGTGATGCCGATGACTGAGCCGCGCGCGTGGTTGACGATCTGGGTGACGGCTCGGCCGAGTGCCGACGCGCCGGGACGCATCACGATCCGGGGTGCGATGTCGCGGGTGATGTCGAGTGCGTCGTGTAGGCACCCCCATGCGGTGAGGAACGTCTCGGGGATCGCAGCCAGCTCGTTCCAGGCCAGCGAGGTGTCGAGTGGCAGGACGGCGTTGCGCGGTGCCACGGTCTGTTCGGCGTAGGAGCCGTCGTAGTCGCGCCCCATGCCGCCCATGACTGCGGCGACCGTCTGGCCTGGCGTGAGGTCGGTGCCGGGTGCGTCGATCACGGTGCCGACGCATTCGATCCCGATGATGCGCGGGAAGCGGACGGCGTCACCCGAGCCGCCCGCTCTCGTGACTGCTTCGGCCCGGTTGAGACCGAACGCCTTGATCCGGATGTGGACCTGGCCCGTCGACGGCACCGGGTCAGGGACCTCGGCCAACTCGAGTGCATCAGGCCCGCCGGGTTCGTGGACCTGCCACGCTCGCATCAGACGACCCCTGCCACGTGGCTCGAGTGCACGAGAAGGGTGTTGCCTTCGGGGTCGGTGGCGGTGAACACGCGGTGGGGGAAACTGCGGGTGATGTCGCTTGGTTCGGCACCGGCGAGGGCCAACAGCTCGTGCGTGGCCTCGACCTCGTCGACCATCAGATCAAGCGTGGTGACACCGACCGGGCCGGTCGAAATCGCGACGTGGGTTCCGCCGCGCAACTCCAGGATCGCGATGCCGGGGAGGCGGGCGACCTTGCGAAAGCCGATGGACGCATAGAAGTCGGCAAGCGCGCCGACGTCATCGCCGGTGAGTGGGACGTGGCCGATCGCGAACAGTGGACGGCCGTCGTCGCTTCTTGGTGAGGCCTTGGAGGACGGTCGGATCAGGCTGGCGAGTTTCATGGGGCTCTCCTCGACATCGGTGCGAACGGGTGCCGCTCGCACGCTGGAGCTGGTGGGGGACAGATCTGGCGCCGGGCCGAAAAGCAGCAGTGCACTTCCCGGCCCGGACTGCAGCTCGGAGCCTGGGCGGGCTCAGAAGTGGGGGTGGGTGTTCGCCTGTTCTTCGGGCGGAGCGATGGGCTGGTGAAGCGACCACATCTCGGCGATCTTCCCGCCTTCCATGCGGAAGATGTCCCACGTGACGTTCGGCTCGTCGCCCTGCATGTGGACGTGGGCAACCACCAGGTCGCCTGAGGCGACCACCTGGTTGACGGTGAGCGGGCGGCCCTCGCCGATGACGGCTTTGGCGTCTGCGGCGCCGGCCTCGCCGCTGGCCGTGTGGTACACGAAGCCGTCGGCCAGGAGTTCGTCGATCGCAGCTGCGTCGCCGGAGCGGACGCCGACTTCGAGGAAGCGGCGCGCTTCGGCCATGTTCAGCGCAACCTCGTCGTCGGACACGTCAGCGCCGCCGTCGCCGCCACCGGAGGTCAACGCCTCCGCCGCGGCTTCGTCAGGCACGGGCATGAGGGCGTCCCAGTGCTCGATGATCTGATCGCCGCGGACGCGCCACAGATCGAAACAGACCAACGGGGTCTCCCCGAGCGGGTTCGGTGTGCCGTAGTAGCCGTGGTAGCCCGCCAGGTCACCCTGGGCCACCCAGCGCTTCGAGACGAGCGGGAACTGGTACTCGCACATCTCCTTCACGTGGGCTGCGCCATCGAGCGCCCACGGGTTGTGCTGGACGAAGTGAGTGCTGAAGTGCTCGTCGACAGACGCCTCGTCGTGATCGACAAGGATGCCGTCCATCGCCGCGAACATCTTGTCGCGGTTGGCGGCTTCGGCGGGGGTCAGGGACATGCTGCAACTCCTTGATGAGACGATGTGCATCGCCAATGTAGATGAGACGTTCTGTATCGTCAACCCCTGAACTGCAGGCAGCACGCAGGAAGCGCAAAGCATCCACGGAGCCCGCTCTGGGGCGCTTGCTGCGTCGCTGGTCGAGGCTGCGAGCTGTTTGCTGCGCGCCCGGCCGTGTTGCCCCCCGCTACTGGGTCGGCTGGTGGTGGTCCAGGAATCGCCGGACAACGGCGCGGCCGCGGCGTCGGCTGATGTCTTTGCCCATCACGACATGCTCGAGGATCAACGGGCCGGCAAGCTCCGACACGAGGTCATCGACGCTCCCGGTCAGCGCTCCATCGTCGACCGCTCGCTTCAGCACCGTTCGGAACGGGCCGAGAATCCCAGCGATGAACGCCTCCGCCGCAGCGGCCACCCGCTCGGAGTGGCGCCCGTACTCAATACACGCTGCGAAGAAGGCGCGAGCAGGGCGATGTTCGAACCGATCGAGCAAGACATCCAACGCCATGAACAAGTCCGCTTCGAGGTCGCCAGCAAATCGCTCGGGCGCTGGTTGCTCGGTCGCAAAACCCAACATCACCTCGACCAAATCGGCCGGCTCAGGCCAGTTGCGATAGATCGTCGCCCGCCCCACCCCGGTCTCCTTGTGCAGGCGGGTCGGCGTGAGCGCCGCCCCGCCCTCCTCGATGAACAGCCGAAGCGCCACCGGCAACAGCTTCGCGAGCGTGTCGTCATGTGGTCCTGGGGGGCGGCCAACCCCGCGCACCTGGGCGTCCATGCCGACGAGCCTAGCCCAGCGCATTGACGATACGAAACGACCTATCTATATTGATGAGACGAAACGACCTGTTAAAGCTCCACTGGTTGGAGCCCCAAGCCCGTGGAGACGCCGTGCCGAATCGTCTGCAACTCAAGCAAGCCTTCATCACGTGGCTCGCTATCTACCCCGTGATCACCATTCTGCTCTGGCAACTCGGACCCGAGATCCGCACCCTGCCCCTCGCAGTACGGACGCTGATCTTGACCGCGATCCTGGTCCCCGCCATGGCGTTCCTCCTCGTGCCTGCGCTCAACGGACTCCTCGCACCCTGGCTCTCCAACGAGTAGCCGGCCACCGCACGGCCGACTGGGAGCGACGGCGATATTGTCCATCGACGTGAGCGAGCTCGACCGCGCCCGATACATCGCGCCTCGATCTGACAGGTGTAGCTCTGTCGGCTGAGCATGTACCAACGATGTACCTGAGTGGCGGGAAACCACGGGGAATCATGGTGCTCACCGGACGGATCGGACCCCCGGAAACTCAACGAATCGCCGAGAACACGGAGTCCGCAGGGCGTGTGGCATCGATCTCATAACCCGAAGGTCGCAGGTTCAAATCCTGCCCCCGCCACTCTTCGGAAGGCCCGGACCGCTGGTCCGGGCCTTCTGCGTTTTGCTGGTCGGTCGTCGGGTGGGCTCTGCTCGTCCACAGACTGGAAGTATCCCGAATGCGCTCAGGCTCCAACCAAAGGCTCTCCGCCCGGTGCTGTCGTAGGCTGAAGCCGTGAACGTGACGTTGCTCTATTTCGATGATTGCCCGAGCTGGCAGGTCGCAGACGGGTACCTGCGCACGCTCGCAGGCGAGCTGGGGTTCACACTCGAACGGGTCGAGATCACGACACCAGAATCCGCTGCGGCGAGCAGCTTCAGGGGGTCGCCCAGCATTCACGTGGACGGCGTCGATCTCTTTGCCGATCCAGATGCTTCGGTCGGCTTGAGCTGCCGGATCTACCAAACACCGAACGGCCCCGCCGGCTCGCCCACTCTCGAGTCCCTGCGCGCAGCACTCTCAGCACGGTGACTGCCGCAAGCGAGGGCGGATTCGACCTCGCTGCGCTCTACGTCGCAGTTGATGCGAAGCGTGAAGCGGAGTCGCTCACCTGGGCGGCGCTCAGCCGAGAGATCGGCGTCGCGGTTTCGACGATTCGGCGCTTCGCCTCCGCCGCGGATGCCGAGGCAGACGGGGTGCTGATGACCGTGCGTTGGCTTGGTAGTGCTCCCGAGAGATTCGCTCGTCGTGGCTCGTTGGGCGGGGACCTTCTGCCCTCGGGTGGTGTCGTTCGCGCGGACATGAATCAGCTTCGCCGGACCTCTGCGGGCGCAGACATCCTGCCCAGCCGCACTCGTACGACCATTCAGAAGCTCGCGCGGATCGCAGCAGCCGAGCACCGATCCATCGCCTCGCTGACGAGGACCTCGGCCATCTGAGGACTGTTTGCTCTACGGTGTCGGTAGTCGCCCACCGGGAGCCGATGCATGGTGAAGATCACAGCAACAGGAGCGCCCTGTGGAGCGCACGTCACGGAGGTCGATCTCACCGAACCGCTCGGAGCAGAAACGGCCGCAGCACTGCGGGCCGGCCTGGACGAACATCATGTATTGGTGTTCCCGAATCAGGAGTTGACCAACCACGATCTGGAGCGCTTCTCGGAGACGTTCGGTGCGCTCGGCCGCGATCCATGGTTCGTGCCCATCGAGGGAAGCGACTACATCGCCGAGGTGCGTCGCGATGCCGACGAGACGTCGCGTCTGTTTGCCGAGGGTTGGCACTCGGACTGGAGCTTCCTCGACACACCGCCGGTCGCCACCTGCCTCTACGGCATCGACATCCCGCCAGTGGGGGGCGACACCCTGTTCGCAAACCAGCACCTTGCGTACGAACGGCTCCCGGACGACCTGCGAGACCAGGTGGATGGCGTGCTCGCCACCCACACCGACCGGAACATCTACGGCGAGGGCGGCATGCACGATCCCGACAACGAAGGGGAGCAGGGCCGGACCATGAACATCGTCGCCCGGCGGGAGCCGACCGACGGTGAGCATCCGCTGGTCCGAATGCACGAAGGGAACGGCCGGCCGGCGTTCTACTCGACGGCCGGGTACATCCAGGGCATCGTCGGGATGGACGATGCAGAGGCCCGGGCGCTCCTCCGGGCAGTGCATCGCCATCAGATTGCCGACGAGGTCATCTACCGGCACACGTGGCAGCCGAACATGGCCGTCGTGTGGGACAACCGGAGCGTTCTGCACAAAGCCACGGGCGGCTACGAAGGCCATTCCCGCCTGCTGCGGCGGACCACGATCCTTCCCGAACCGATCTCGTGAGCCGCCCGGAGGTCGCGGCGTGGAGATCGCTGAAGCCGTCCTTGGGGCTGACATCGTCTTCGCTCGCTACGAATTTGGTGTGGCCCCGAACGAATTGACTGAACAAGCGGGACTCAGCCCCGACCATCCCGGCCTCGACCTCGTGTTCGAACGGCCGCTACTGCGTGAGGAGTTGGGCGAGCTCGCCGATGGCGATGACGGCGGGTGACTCGGCGCCGAAGTCCAGCGGCGATGCGCCCTCTCGGTCGGCGCGTACGACGACCCGGTCTGCGGGGACGGCTACGACGGTGTGGTCGGCGAATGTGGATCGAACCCGCGCATCGTCTTCGTCGTTGGCGACCTTGTTCGCCACGACGGTCACGGAACCCTGCCCGCGATCGGTGGCGACCTGAACGGCCCGCAGGCCCACGTCGATCGACCGTGGTGTGGGCTCGACGATGACGAGTGTGTGTTCCACCGCCTGCTCGGGGAGGCGGGTGAGTGTGCCGATGCCGGCTTCGAGGTCGGCGACGATGATCGTGTCGGTGTGGGGAACGGAGCTGAGCAACTGCTCAGCGGACAGGCCGCATCAAGGTCAATCCGGTTCGGGATTGTCGATTCGGTTGACGACGGTGAGGCGGACGCCGTCCGGCGCATCGGTGCCGTAGGCGTCGAGGATGTCGGCCCACGTGTGGGCGTGCTTCTGCTCGCCCTCGTCGATCTGGTCGCGGAGCGAGAGCAGCCGTTCGGTTTCGAGGTCGCCGACACCGAGCGAGAGGCCGAGGTTGGGGTTCGTGTCGCAGTCCAAGCCGATCACGTGGTGGCCGTGCCGGGCGAGGCTTCGAGCGAGCACGCCGCTCACGGACGTCTTGCCCGATCCTCCCTTTCCAACAACTGCGACTCTCATGTGATCCCGTCGGTCGGCGTTCAGCTGACCGCATCGTAGGACGATTCGACCGTGTCGACCAGTTGCTCGACGGCGTCGACGAAGGGGCCGGAGCCGTCGTCGAGCGGAGCGGCCGCCCGCTTGTCGGCTGCGGTGACGGCGGCGTCGTCGGGGATCGCGCCGATGATCGGGCGTTCCAACGCGTCGTGAATTCGTTGCACGTCGTCGGGATGGTCGATTCGGTTGGCGACGACGACGACGTGCTCCGGCGACCACTCGGCTTTCGTGATGTTGCGCAGGCGGCGCGCCACCTGGATCGACTTGGCCGTGGGTTCGACGACGAGGGCGAGGACATCGGCGTACTTGGCCCAGCCGAACATTGCCTGTCTCGTTCCGCCGGGAAGATCGCCGACGACGTTCCAGGCGTTCGGGTCCATCTCTCGAACGACCTGACTCCATGCGTGCTGGCCCCGCTGCAGCGTGGACCAGTGTCCCCAGCTGTTGCCGAACTGCAGGTAGCGCACGTCGTCTGGGCCGGCGGCCGCGTACTGGTCGATGAACCCGGCGGCGTCGAGGCCCGGACGCAGCACCCACTTCGGGCCGCCCTCAGGGCCTTCCACGACGACATCGTCTGGGGTCGGATGGTCGTCCACCGGGATGCCGAGCGAGTAGGCCATGCCGGGGAGCGGGTCGGAGTCGACGGCGAGCACGGGTCGGTCTCGTCGGGCGAGCAGGCGGGCGAACGTGCCGGAGACCGAGGACTTGCCGGAGCCGCCTTTGCCCGCGAACGCAATTCTGATCACCCGGGGCTCACTATCCGACGTAGATGAATTCGGTTTCGCCGGCAGCGGTCTCCTTGAAGATGTCGCCGAGCTGGCGGAAGTAACCGCCGATCTTTGCGGCGTCGTCGGCGGAGACCCCACGGGCCTCGCTGGAGAACGGTCAAAGGGAGACGTCGAAGGGGGCGTCGATCGATTCGCGGATCTTCTCGCGGATCAGGTCGCCGGCTTCGGTGGCGGGGAGCGTGTCGGTGTCGGTCACGTCCACGGCGGAGCCGGCGAGGCGGACTTCTGCGTCGAGTCCGCTCTTCGAGGCGACGTTCGCAAAGTGATAGGCCCGGAAGAACGCGCCGGTGTCTTCGCGGGGGTCGGCGCTGCAGAAGAAGACCAGTTTTCTCACGTGAACACGATCGGTCATGGGACGGGGAGATGCAATCCGATGGAGGTCGGAGCTGGCCTGGGTGGGGCATGGGGTGCACACTTGCAGTCGTGAGCGAGATGACGCGCCTGACGGTGGAGATCACCGGAACCGTGCAGGGCGTGGGGTTCCGCCCGTTCGTGTTCGGGTTGGCGTCATCGCTGGGTCTGGCCGGCGAGGTCACGAACGCTGGTGCCCGAGTGGTGTGCGTGGTGGAGGGCGGGACCGACGAGTGCGACGCGTTCGTCCGGCGGGTTCGGACCGAAGCGCCGGAGCTGGCCGATGTGCATCGGGTGACCGTGGTCGCCTCATCGCCCCGGGGCGTGGAGGGGTTTCGGATTGTGCCGAGCCGCCAACTCGAACAGCAGCGTTCGATGGCGATTCCGCCGGATGTCGCCACGTGCCGTCAATGCCTGGATGAGGCGCACGACCCGGGCGATCGCCGCTACGGATTCCCCTTCATCTGTTGCACGACCTGTGGTCCTCGCTACAGCGTCGTCAGCGACCTTCCCTACGACCGGGCCAACACGACGATGGCGGCGTTCGAGCTGTGTGCCGAATGCCGGGCGGAATACGAGGATCCGACGGACCGTCGCTTCCATGCGCAGGCCACGTCGTGCCCCCGGTGCGGCCCGCAGCTGACCGGCCCCACCATCGACGAGGCCGTCGCCGCGCTCGTGGACGGCGCCATCGTCGCCGTGAAGGGCCTGGGCGGGTACCAACTTCTCTGCCGGGCCGACCGGCCGGAGTCGGTGCAACGGCTGCGCGACCGCAAGCATCGCGAGTCGAAACCGTTCGCCCTTCTTGTCGACTCGGTGGCGATGGCCGAGGACCTGGTGGTTCTGGATGCGGTGGAGCGGGAGGCGCTCGAGTCGGCCGAGGCGCCGATCGTGTTGGCGCAGGCCCGACCGTCGAACGCGGTGGCCGAGGAGGTCGCTCCGGGAACCCGCCGCCTCGGTGTCATGCTGCCCGCCTCGAACCTGCACGCCCTCCTGGCGAGCGGCACCGCGGTGCCGCTGGTCTGCACGAGCGGAAACCGGTCGAACGAGCCGATCGTCGTCGACGACGACCGTGCCGCAACCGCATTCGATGGCATCGCCGACCTGGTGCTGGCGCACGATCGTCGAATCGAACGCCGCGCCGACGACTCGGTGGGTCAGGTCGTTGCCGGCGATTTTCAACTCCTTCGACGAGCCCGTGGGTACGCACCCCGCTCGGTGCCGCTGCTGCAAGCGGGACCGACCGTGCTCGGTGTTGGCGCTGAGCTCAAGAGCACGACGTGTCTGGCCGTCGACGATCGGGCATCGCTGTCGCTGCATCTGGGCGATCTCGAAAGCCCCCAGACGCTAAGGGCGTTCGAGGAGACGATCGCCGATCAGATTGCCTTCGCCGAGGCGGACGTGGCGTTGATGGTGCACGACCTGCATCCGGAATACCTCTCGACGAAGTTCGCGGTCGGGCAGGACATCGCGCCCACCCTCGGTGTACAGCACCACCATGCGCACCTCGTGTCGTGTCTGGTGGAGAACGGCCACGAAGGCCCGGCGATCGGCGTCATCTTCGACGGCTTCGGGTGGGGCGAGGACGGCACGGCGTGGGGCGGCGAGTTCCTCGCGGGAGACGCGCACGGGTATGAACGTGCGGCCTTCCTGCAACCGGTGGCGCTACCCGGGGGAGCGAAGGCCATCCGTGAGCCGTGGCGCATGGCGGTTGCCCATTGCATGGCGACGTTCGGCGAGGTCCCCTCGCTCGTGAGGAACATCCTCGACGAAGAACGCATCGACGCGGTGGCGTCTCTTTGCGCCGACCCGGCAACGCTGCAGACGTCGTCGATGGGGCGGCTTTTCGACGCCGTCGCCGCACTGTGCGGGTTGGCCAAGCACATCACCTACGAAGGTGAGGCTGCGATCGCGCTCGAAGGCCTGGCCACAGACGCCGATCGGACAGCTGATGGCTACGTCTGGTCGGGTACCGATGCCGGAGAGGTGATCGGGGCAATCGTTGCCGATCTCGACGCTGGTGTCGATGCTTCGCTTGTCGCGCACCGGTTTCATCGGGGACTCGCCGGCATGGCCGTCGACACGTGCATTCGGATTCGGGAATCCACGGGACTCGCCACGGTTGCGCTCAGCGGGGGAGTGTTCCAGAACCGGCACCTCGTGGAGCTTCTCGTTCCGTTGTTGGGCAAGGAGCACTTCAGCGTGATGCGCCACCTCGTCGTCCCGCCGAATGACGGTGGCATCTCCCTCGGGCAGGTAGCCATCGGTCGAGCGCACCTGGGCTGAAAACGGCACCGCGGTGCCGTTTGGAGTGAGCCGTGACATGACTGGGGGATCACGGACTCCAAGAAGTACCTTGGATCGAGGAGACGGAGGCACGCATGAAGATCGGGATCGTTGGCAAGGGCGGGGTCGGCAAGACGACGACGTCGTCGCTTCTGGCTCGTGTGCTCGTCAGCCGTGGGCGTCGGGTGCTGGCCGTCGACACCGATTCGAATCCCAACCTTGGGCTGTCGCTGGGGCTGAGCCCCGAGGCAACCGAAACGCTCGCACCGATTCCACGGTCCATGGTTGTGGGCCAGCGGGGCGACATGACGGTGGCCGAGCTCATGGAAGACTTTTCCGTCGCCACCCCAGAGGGTGTGGCGCTCATGTCGGCACTGCGTGTCGACGAAGCCGGCGCCGGCTGCACGTGCGGGGGCCACGCCAGCGTGAAGAGCCTGCTCGGTCAGGCGCTGCAGTCCGAAACCGACGACACGATCATCGACATGGAAGCAGGCATCGAACACTTGAGCCGTGCCGGTGGCACCCTGGCCAACGCCGACGTGCTCATCTTGATGATGGAGCCGAGCCGCAAGGCGGTCATCACCGCGCAACGAACGATCGGTCTGGCGAAGGAGCTCGGCATCGAGCGCTGGATCGGCGTCGGCAACAAGGTCGATTCCGGCGACGCCCGCCAGGCGATCGAGGAACTGTGCCAGCACCACGACGTCCCGCTCGACGTCGTCATCCCCTCAACCGCCGACATCGTCGCCGCCGACCGTCGCGGCGAACCCCTCGACCGATCGATCGCCCCCGACGTGTGGGATGCGGTCGAGAAGTTGGTCGACTCGCTGGGGCTCGAGGCTGTTTCGGTTTCCTGACTAGTCGATTGTCGTGACGAGGGTGTCGAGCGACTTGCGCACCTTTGGCAATGGCAGGAGCCAGTCGGCCTCTGCGTTGCGTTCGCCAAGTGGCAGCAACACGACCGAGCGCAGACCTTTGTCGCGTAGGCCGAGGATCTCGTCGACCTTGTCCGGGTCGAAGCCCTCCATTGGAGTGCTGTCGACGCCGTGTTCGGCGGCGGCGAGCAGGGCGAATCCCAGTGCGATGTAGGCCTGGCGGGCAGCATGGGCGTAGTTGACCTCCGCGTCACGTCCGACGTAGTTCGACTTCAAGTTGTCGTAGTAGGCATCGATTGCGGGGAGGTCGCCGCGGGCGTCCTTGTTGAGCTGCACAACTTCGTCGATGCGCTCGGCGGTGTAGTCATCCCATGCGGCGAAGACGAGCACGTGAGAGCCGTCGGTGATTGGCGACTGGTCATGGGCCGCCTGACGGATCTGGACGCGAACATCGGCGTTGGTCACGACGAAGAGCTCGAACGGCTGGGTGCCGCTCGATGTCGGCGCCATGCGAACGGCTTCGATGATCGCGTCGACCTTGTCCTGTGGCGCAGGCGATGCCGGATCCATTGCCTTGGCCGCGTAGCGCCAGTTCATACGTTCGGTAAGCGAAGTGGTTGTCATGTGAGTGGCCCTTACTTTTGGAGTTCGTTGAGGAGGGAGTCGGCGGCGAGGCGGCCGAATGCGTTTGCGGCTTGTGGTCCATCGCCGGAAACGAGCTTGCGATCGATGTGAACCATGCCGTTCGACTTCTTGTTGATGATGTTCACGCCGAGACCGCTGAGGCGTTCGCCGAGCCACCACGGCATGCGCCCGGGCAGGTAGCCGATGAGCGGAGTCTGTTTGTCGACCGAGTCGGGGAACACCACCATGTCGTAGCCCTCGTAGGGGAAGCCGGTGTTCGGTTGTCCCGCTTTGGCTTCGGGGAGGTCAGCAGCAAGTAGCGCTCCTGGTCCATGACAGAGTGCAAGCGTGTAGAGGTCCCGGTTGTTCGCCCAGTGGAGGATCTTGCCCACATTCACGTCGTCGGGAAGCCCCAGCATTGCGCCGTGGCCACCAGGCAAGAAGACGGCGCAGTATGGCGACGACTCGGTCAGGGACCCAGCGACGAAGGTGGGGAGGGCGATTGGGTTGTCGAACTGCGTCTTGAAATCGTTGTAGATGCCCATGACCGCTTCGTCTTCTTGGGGCATCGCCCACATCTCGATCTGGACAGGCGCGCCGGTTGGCGTTGCGATGTCGATTTCGAATCCAGCAGCCCGCAGATGCAACATGGGCACGAGCATTTCGACCGGGTGGTTGCCGGTGGAGAACTTCTTGCCGTTCGCCATCGTCATGGCCTTCTGCTCGGTGCAGATCATCAGGATCTTCTGATCGCCCTGGTACGGGTTTGCATAGACGTGACCGTCGTAGTCGGTCTGGTCTTGGGTGGCGAGTTTCATGGCGAGCCGCGACGGACGAAACGTGCCATCTTCTTCGGCTTGAGGAGAAAGGGGAGTGCGCATGAGGCAGCACGGTATCGTTGAGGTAGTAGTATCTTCTACGGTACTAACGCAGAAAGTTGGAAGACGTGGCAGATCACACATCGACCGCCATCACCGTCGACTCGCTCGCCACCTTCACTCGCATGGTTGGCGGTCGCTGGAAGATCGGAATCCTCTACAGCCTTGGGTGCGACGGCAAGGCCCGCTTCAACGAGCTCGCCGAACGTATGAGCCCAGTGACCCCAACGACACTGACTCGCCAACTCCGCGAGCTTGAACGCGACGGCCTGGTCACCCGAACGCAGTTCAATGAGATTCCGCCGCGGGTCGAGTACGACATCACCGACACCGCACACACACTCCTCCCGGTGCTCGAAACGATTGCGAGCTGGACGAGTCAGCACGGGCAAGCGTTCACCGCAAGCAAAGATGCTCGCCTACCAGCCTCGCCAACGAACGCCTAGAACGATCTTGGGCGTCGAACTCCTCAGTCGTCGCGATCAAGCAGCGAAGTTCGGTGTCACAGTCGGTGAGTAGTTTTTGGACTGCCGGCGTGTTCTCTGCGCCGGTGGGTGGATCGACGGCTCGTCCTCAGGAGCTGCGCAAGCGGCGTTCCAGCTGTCCTTACAAACGAAACCGATTCGGCCCACCCTTCTGGTGGGTTGCTTCGCCGATTGTCAGGACTAGCCCATGCCCCCTTCACTTGTTGAACAGATCGCTTCTCTTGGCGTTGAGCTCAATGCCAACCAATACAAGGTCGTTCGCCTATCGGCCGTCTACGACACCACGCTCGAGTGGTTCCACGAAGGGTTCAAGAGTCCGGCAGTGGCGATCGCTCGGGCACTCGACATCCATGATTCAACCGCACGGGAGTGGATACGGGTCGGCCACGCACTCGACGAACTCCCTCTCGTGCACGACGCGTTCGCCACGAACGCGTTGTCGTATGCGAAGACACGAATTGTCACGCGGTGGGCCGACAGCGAGAACGAGGCAGATCTTCTCGAACTCGCGTATGACAGAACCGCCAACCGGCTTACCACCGCGATCGCGAGCTATCTGGCCGGAGATGAAACCGACGAGGAGCGCGACGAGCGTCAACATGAGAGCCGCAGTGTCACGGTGTTCACCGACGGTGATGGCATGGTCATCATTCGGGCGGCTCTACCGGCCAACATCGGCAAGCATGTAGCAGAAGCACTGAACACGGTCATCCAGCGGGTGGCCGCGACGCCGCTCGACGAGGCGGTAGAAGACTTGGCGAGCGACGAACCAGGTGCGTCCGCGGACGCAGAACAGCCACATTCAGTGAACGAAAACGGCACTCCCAGTGTTCGAATTGCGTCCGCGGACGCACCTGCAGGTCCAACGATGGGGGAGCAGATTCGCCAGCTGAGGCAGCAGTGGCAGTCAGGCGATGATGATGCTTCGCACATGCCGAGCCTTGCGCAACAACGTGCGGATGCGTTTGTCCTGTTGTTCCTGGGCAAGAACATCGACCTGACCACCGAGGTCGTCGTACATGTGCGTGGCGACGGCACCACGTTCGACGACGGCACACCTGTCACCGATAGCGCCGTGTGCAAGCGTCTCGACCAGTCCTTTGTCCGACTGTTGCTGCACGACATCGAGGGCAAGCCGATCGACGCGTCAAACCGGCGGCGCCACCCCACGACACGCCAAAAACGTGTCGTTCTCGAAGCCCACAAGCATGAGTGTGTCGATTGCGGGAGCACAGACCTGCTCGAACTCGACCACAATCCTCCGTACGAGCAAACGCATCACACCGTCACCACCGAACTCGAGCCCCGCTGCGCCCCATGCCACCGAGCCCGCCACCGCCGCGAAGCGCTAGGCAGCCTGTGAGCGGCACGGCGTGCGCGTGACGGTGCTGAAAACGCCTTCGTCTAGGCCTTGCTCGGTCAGGCGCCGCGGCCCGAACCGATGACACGATCATCGACTCGCTTGGACTCGAAGCTATTCCGGTCTGAGATCAGGTCTCGTCGGGCCCAGACCCCGCAGGTCGTGGGTTCTTAACCCTGCGCCGCTACCAACGCGAGGGCCTGGAACACCAATCAATGAGATTCCGCCGCGGGTCGAGTACGACATCACCGACACCGCACACACGCTCCTCCCGGTGCTCGAAACGATTGCGAACTGGACGAGTCAGCACGGGCAAGCGTTCACCGAGAGCAAAGATGCTCGCCTACCAGCCTCGCCAACGAACGCCTAGAACGAGCTAGCCGGCAGGTCGTTGTCACCGCGCTCGATCGCGTCGCAGGCAGATGGTGGTCGCTACGTCGACGAAGCCGGCGCCGGGTGCCCGTGCGGTGGCCGCGCCCGCGTGAAGGGCCGAGCGGTCAGGCGCTGCAGTCCGAAACCGACGACACGATCATCGACATGGACGCCGGCATCGAGCGCCGGATCGGCGTCGGCAACAAGGCCGATTCTGACGGCGCCCGCCTGACGATCGAGGAACTGTGCGAGCGACACGACGTCCCGCCCAACGTCGTCATCCCCCCCACCGCCGACCTCGTCGCCGCCGACCGCCGAGGCGAACCCCTTGACCGCGCAATCGCGCCGGATGTCTGGGATGCGGTCGAGAAGTTGGTCGACTCGCTGGGCCTTGAAGGTGTTCGGATCGGTTGAGCGGGGCATGGCCGGGAGGGCCCGCTATGCCTAAGTTCCCGTGACCCTCTAGGTATTTGTGCCCGGCAGCGTTGCGTCGTCGACGATTGCGAAAGACGAGACGTTCTCGAGCCAAGAGCGCGTTCCTCTCTTTGACAACTCCCCTCGGGCAATCACGGTCGAAGTGGTGTCATGCGCCCGAATCGCTTGCTGATACTGGGCCGGATCGAGCTCCATCTGGACAACTCTGCGCTTCCCGCCCAAGAGGGTCGTCACCGAGACGCTCTCATCTGTCCCAGGAGTGCTCCGGTGCAAGTCCGTAACTCTGCCGGTTACCGTCGTCGGCTCAACTCTCTTGGAGAGCTCTCGAAGGTGGGAGGCGGCTTCCTTCAGAACAGGGGCGCGAGACGCTTCGACTCTGATGATAGAGCGAGGTTGGGAGGTGATCTCGACGGCTAGGCGAGGCCGAATTTCGACTGCAGAGAAGTAGCCGTCAACGAACATCCCATCGATCGCTTCGCACAGGTTGGACGAAACACCGTTGACGTACGCCTCGTCGAATACGCTGAGACCGCTTTCGGAAGCTTCTTCCGCGAGAACGGTTGTTTCGCGGACAGAATCGAGCATTCGTAGCGTTACGCGTCGTTCGTAAGTCTCTACGGCTGCCGCTTCTGGAATTGCGTTCTGGCCGTCCATCTCCTCGGTGCGACTCTTGAGTTTTTCGAGTCCGAGCGGAGCAAATACTGGGAATGAATAGCTTCCTGGTTGTGAGAACCCGATGCGCAGATCCTTTAAGTACTCGGTAGCATCCTTGCCAACAGAGCCGCCACCATAGAGGATGGCCGGTTTGGTGAGAGATCGAGCAGCAAGGGTGAAGCTTGCTCTTGTGGACTCAAGCAGCTCGAGTATGGCATCGAAAGCGTACGCCGGTCGTCGCAGCGTGGGAAACGCATGCACGTCGATTACATCCGAACTAGCGAGTTGTGTGACCGAATCCAGGAACGTTCGGCTTACGCCCAGTATCGACTCCAACTCGGACTTTGTGTGGGACATTACCCTGCGGTAGTCCGCGTATTCCTGTTTGTGTGGAACAACGACAACGTCTCCGTCTTCGCTAAACCACTCTCGAAGATCTGCAGGATCGCCCGAGGTCCAGCCGAGAGAGAGCAGGTACTGTTCAAGCGCTGTTGACTCGCTCATCGCTGCACCCCGTCCAGGATGACGGCTACCGCTCGGGGACTGAGGCGATTGCTCAGTGGAATCTTCACTCGTTCGGTTTTCGCATTGGTTGAGACCTGCAGTCCCGACATCGGAAACCAGAAACCTTGGTGTCGAAGTGCCAGTTCGTTTTCTGACGCCACTATCCAATCGTGTTGTGATGTTGGTACGACGACCACAAAGAGAAATGGTGGCAGGTGGCGATCTTCCCCCACAAGAGAGTTATACGAATCAACGTCTAGGTCGAAGTTGAAGTGCGAGTTGGAATAGTTGGGCGACGATGTTGCCTTGAGCTGGACATCAATGACAGGGGCACGCAAACCTTGCTGATTCGGACCTGACTTCTGTGGCCGAACCATGAAGTCGATCTTGTCGTTGTCGATCTCGATTTGTGCCATGGTGCATCCAGCTGCACTTACTATCGCTCTCACAAAGGATAGTGAGAACTGTTCTTTTGTGAGAGTTGGGTGTCCACGGTTCGCCGCTTGAGCCATCACGTGAGTATGGCATCCATTGGCTCAGAGAAGACAAGCCGATACTGACCTGAGTATGTCGAAGGGGTGTGACAACTGGTCGCCATGAGCGCGTTCGGGACCTACCGGAGGGATCGGGTTGCCGACTCCTTGAGTTTTCAACAGATCCGCGGTAGCGGTGCGCCGACGAGCATGTCCACGATCCGGCTCCCGCCGAAAGGGGTGTGGGCGACGACCATGCCGGGGTGTTCGTCGTTGATCTCGCCGATGACGGTTGCTTGGGCTGATACGTCGACCGAGCGCATGGATCCGAGGGCAGCGTCGACCCTGTCGGCGGGGACGACGGCGATGAACTTGCCTTCGTTGGCGACGTAGAGCGGGTCGAGGCCGAGGAGCTCGCAGGCACCCGAGACCGGCGGGAGCACGGGGAACGCTTCCTCGAACAGTGAGACGCCGACGTTCGCTGCGACGGCGAGCTCGTTGCACGCCGAGGCGACGCCGCCGCGGGTGGGGTCGCGCATCCAGCGGGTCTCGGGCACTGCGTCGAGCAGTGCGGCGGTGGCCTGGTGGATCGATGCGGTGTCCGAGCTCACGTCGGCATCGAGGGCGAGGTCGCCGCGGGCGAGCATGACGGCCATGCCGTGGTCGCCGAAGGTGCCGGAGATGATGACGGCGTCGCCCAGCTGCACCTGTTCGGCACCCATGGAGAGTGAGGCGTCCCGGAGGCCGATGCCGCTGGTGGTGAAGTAGCAGCCATCGGCGGCGCCCCGCTCGACGACCTTCGTGTCGCCGGCCACGACGGTGACATTGGCGGCGGCGGCCGCGGTCGCCACGTCGGCCACGAGCTCCCGGAGCTCGTCGAGCGGAAAGCCCTCCTCGAGCACGACCGCCACCGACAGCCACGTGGGCGTTGCCCCCATGACGGCGAGGTCGTTGACGGTGCCGTTGACGGCAAGGTCGCCGATCGACCCGCCGAGGAACGTGCGTGGGGTGACGACGAACGCGTCGGTCGTGAAGACGACACGTTTGCCTTCGGGCACGTCGAGCACGGCACCGTCGTCGAGACGGTCCAGTTCGTCGCCGCCGTAGGCGCTGCGGAACACGGCGTCGGTCAGCGCCTGGCTGGCCTTGCCGCCGGCGCCGTGCGCCATGGTGATGACCTCGTCGGTCATCTTCGATGGCCGCAGGCGCCACGCCTCGATACGTGCGAGCGCTTCTTTGCGGGAGTCTTCGGAGCTCATGTGCTCGTCACCGGGATGCGCTTCTTGGCCCGGAACCGGCCGTAGTTGAAGTACGCGGCGCACGCACCCTCCGACGACACCATGCACGTGCCGATCGGCGTTTCCGGAGTGCACGCAGTGCCGAAGACTTTGCACTCCCACGGGCGGATGGCACCCTTGAGTACCTCGCCGCACTGGCAGGCCTTCGGGTCGGCCACCCGCACACCGGGAAGCGCGAAGTGCTTCTCGGCATCGAAGCCGGCGAACTCGTCGCGCAGCGACAGCGCGGACTGGGCGATGAACCCAAGGCCACGCCACTCGAAGTGTGGGCGAAGCTCGAACACCTCGCCCAACATCCTCAGCGCAGCCGGGTTCCCGCTGTCGCGCACCACTCGCTTGTACTGGTTCTCGACTTCCGCCCGACCCTCGGCCAGCTGGCGCAGCAGCATGGCGACACCCTGGAGAATGTCGACCGGTTCGAAACCGGTGGTCACCAAGGGCAGGCCGTATTCGCGAGACACGAACTGGTACGGGCCGGTGCCGATCACGGTGCTCACGTGGCCGGGGCCGAGGAACCCGTCGAGCTCCATGCCGGGCGAATCGAGGATCGCCTTCATCGGCGGAACGATGGTCACGTGGTTGCAGAAGATCGAGAAGTTCTCCACGTTGCGCTCCCGTGCCTGCATGACGGTGATTGCCGTGGAGGGAGCCGTGGTCTCGAACCCGACGGCGAAGAACACCACGTTGCGGTCGGGTTCGTTTTCGGCGATGGCGAGCGCATCGAGCGGGGAGTAGACGACCCGAATGTCGGCGCCCTTGGCCTTCGCTTCGAGCAACGTGCTCGAACCGCCGGGAACACGCATGAGGTCACCGAAGCAACACATGGTCACGCCGTCCTGTTCGGCGATCGAAATGGCGTCGTCGATGCGCCCCATGGGAATCACGCACACGGGGCAGCCGGGACCGTGCACCATCTCGATGCTCTCCGGCAGCAGCGACTCGATGCCGTGGCGGTAGATGGCGTGGGTGTGGCCGCCGCACGCCTCCATGAACTTGCGGGCCGGTTGATCTGCGGCGAGCTCCTCGATCTCGGCGATGAGGATCTTGGCCGCTTCCGGGTCTCGGAATTCGCTGACGAACTTCATGCGTGAACCTCCGGTGAAGCGGTCGAATTGATGCGGGCGCAGATCTCGTTGATCAGCACGCCCTGTGCCTCTTGGATGCGATGGACCGACGACGAGTCGATGATCAGTTGATGGTCGACATTTTCATGCGCCGCCATGGGGCCGCCCCCGTATCCGGCACACGCAACGATCGTGAGCTCGGACGCCACCTGCAGGTCGAGCACCGACAACAGGTTGGCCGACGAACCGCTCGTGCTGAACAACACGACCACGTCGCCCGGCCGCACCGAAGCGTCGACCTGACGAGAGAAGATTCGGGCGACACCAAGGTCGTTCGCCAGCGCCGTGAGCGTCGCCGGGTCTTCGGCCAACGACATCGCACGCACACCCTTGGCTTGAAGCAACCGGGTGAGCTGGGCGGCATCGCAGGCGCTACCGCCATTGCCGATGCTGAACACCGTGCCGCCGGCGGCGACCGCGGTGCCGATCTGCTCGACGATTGCTTCGACGGCTGCTGCGTTTGCGGCGATCGTCTGGGCGGCGAGCTCGGTCGATTCGGTGTGCTTGGCGCTCTCGGAGCTCGTCATCGACGCCAACAGTGCCGGCTCGTCGTCCTCGGCTGCGTCGAGAAAGGGATACAGGAAGTTGGTGGGGTCGCCACCTTCACTGGCCGACCCGCCGGTGAGGCCGGGATGCTCCAGACCAAGCTGCACGAGCTCCCACAACACGTGATACCAGCGCACCAGTTCGGGCTCGGTCTGGTCGGCCCCGGTGACCAACAGCTGTGCGTTGGCGGGCAGCGTGCGATCGAAGGCAAGGCCGGCGGACTCGATGATGAGCACCGCGTCGTCGGGGCGCACGACATGGTCCAGGTCGCCCGGAGCAACAGCGAACGAGGGGAGCGACTTGGCTCCGGTGATCGCCGGGTGCACGAACTCCACCGCAACGTGGCGGGCATGGTCCGGCCGATCGAGCGCCGAAACGATGAGACGTCCGCCCGCCGTGAACGTCCGCGCAAGAGCGAGCGCTTCAGCCGGGAGCGTGCTCGTCGTCACGCTGTTGGCTCGGCACCCGGTACCGGAGCGCTGAATGCCTCGAGCTCTTCCTCGTAGGCCTCGCCCAGCATTCGCATGAAGTCGAGCTGCGACCTGGCCTCGTCCTCGTCGATGACGCTCATGGCGAAGCCAACGTGCAGCAACACCCAGTCGCCCACCTGCACCCCGTCGTCGAGCACCATCACGATGCTCACCTCACGGCGCACACCCTCGACCTCGACGACGGCCATCTTCCGCTCGGCGGGGAGAATCTCGACAACTTGGGCTGGAATGCCAACACACATCAGGGGGCCTGCTCTGTCGGTAGGGATTGGGTCAGGAGATCGCACACCTGCTGCACAGCCTCGATGACCGGGCTGTCGGGTGCGAAGTCGAGGAGGGGAGTGGTTGCCGCGTCGGCGTCGAGCACTTCGTCGCCCCACGGGATGCGGGCGATGAGATCGAGGTCGTAGTTGTTGCAGAACTCGCTGATTCCGGCGAAGTCCGTGTCGGACCGGCACTTGTTGGCCACGACAACAACGCGCCCGATGTTCGTTTCGGCCGCGAGCTTGGCTTGCAGCTTCACGGCTTCGAGCGAACGGAAGTAGGGCTCGGCGATGAGCACGAGTGCGTTCGCTTCCCGTGCGGTGCCCCGACTGAGGTGTTCGGGCGATGCTTCCATGTCGATGAGGGTGATCGTCTCGGGCAGCGCATCGAGGTCGCCCAACAGGGCGGACACGACGGCATGGGCCGAGCACAAACAACCCTCGTCGGCGTGCTCGGGCATGCCCATCCGCAGCAGGCGCACCCCGTCGGGGGCAACCAAGGTATGGCGGTCGAGCACCTCGGCCAACGGCTCGTTGAGCATCGGCCCGTTGAACGAGCGGGACACGAGCGAGGTGGGCGGAAACGGAACCGCCTGGATGTCCTCGTTCGACACCCCCAACGCGGCGTGCAGGTTCGGGTTGGTGTCGGCATCGATCGCCACGACATCGCGGCCCGACCGAGCGAGCAGCCGCGACGCAGTGGCAGAGAACGTGGTCTTGCCTGCCCCGCCCTTGCCGGCGACCGCGAGCTTCATTCCGCAGTCTTCGCGGCAGCGTTGTTCACCGAGACCGACTCGAGCGCAGCGGACAGCTGGTCTCGAGCGAGCCCCAGGTCGGCAACCGCCTGAGCCATTGCTTCGCGGCCGGCATCGGTGACCATGTAGACCCGGCGGTCCGGGCCATTGTCCGACGGCTCCCACCCCGAGCTCAGCAGATCCTTCTGTTCCATCGACCGCAGCTCGCGGTAGACGCCGGCCATGTCGATGTTCAGCCCGAAGCCACGGACAGCCTCGGCCAGCTCGTAGCCGTAGGAACGGTCCGCCTGGGACAGACCCAGAAACAGCAGCGGCCGCAGGAAGCGCCGTGGCAACACCGACGGGTTGTTAGTGGTCATGGCCGTCCTCGGAGTGAATGTGCGCATGCCCGTGATCGTGCGTGTGGCCGTGGGGGTCGTGCTTCAGGTCCATGGCGTGGTTGTGCTCGATGCGATGCGCCATGCATGCGTCGGCCTCGTCGACCGATGCGTGGCACCAGCAGTCGTCGCTGCACTCGCCGTGGGCGGGCTTGGTGAGCTCGCTGAACGAATCGGCGAACTCACGAGCACCCTGCTTCAAGCCGAACTCGGACAGCGCATAGAACGATCCGTCGACCGTGAGGTACCCCTCTTCGACCAGGCGATCGAGGTAGCCGACACCGTTGCGGGCCTCGACCCCGAGAAAGCGTTCGACCATCGGTGCATCGACGATGTCGCCGAAGCCTTCGCCGCGCAGCCAATACATGACCTGAAGGATCTCGCTCCGCCAGTAGAGCATCTGGAGCGCTGACGATTTCGGTGCGACAAGCGAAGCGTTTTCGTCGGGAGGGTTCATGCAAAACTCTCAAGTTTTCGGCCAGCTAGAACGTCTCTTGGCTGTGTGTATACTACACCTAGCCCAGGCACGGACAGCAACTGGAGAGAGTATGGCGCAGTACACGAAGTTGCCCGATCACTCGCACAGCGACAACGAGCTGATGCCGCTCACGGTCGACCCGGCCCACCCGCTTGCGCCCGTGGCAATGCGAAGCCAGATCAACCCGAAACGGGACGAGGTCTACCGCAGCAAGCTCGAAAAGGTCTACTTGTTCTGGATCGTCGGCGCCTCCTGCGACGGCTGCACCATCTCCGTCACGGGCGCCACGCACCCACGCCTCGAAGATCTCCTCCTGGGACGAGTCCCCGGCCTCCCCAAGGTGGAGCTCATCCACACGGTCGTGTCCGTCGAGTCGGGTGCGGAATGGACCGAGAACCTTCGCATGGCCGCCGCCGGCGAACTCGACGCACCCTTCATCATCTGCTGGGAGGGCTCGATCATGGACGAGACCTACTCCGGCGACGGCTACTGGATGGGCCTCGGCGAAGACCGCGAAACCGGCCGCCAGATCACCAGCCTCGAATGGCTCGACCGCATGGCGCCCCTCGCCGCAGCCACCATCGCCGTTGGCACCTGTGCCACCTGGGGCGGCATTCCGGCCGCGGCGAACAACGTCACCAACGCCAAGGGCGTGATGGACCATCTGGGCAAGGACTACCGCTCCACGCTCGGTCTGCCCGTCATCAACGTGCCCGGCTGCTCCCCGGTTGGCGACAACGTCCTCGAAACCGCCGCCGCAGCACTGCTCTTCCTCAACGGCCTCGCCCCGCTGCCCGAGTTCGACGAGCTCGGCCGCCCGGCCTGGCTGTTCACCGAAACCGTGCACCGCCACTGCCCCCGCGCCGGCTACTACGAAGAAGGCGTCTTCGCCGAGGAATACGGCGACAAGGAATGCCTCGTCGAACTCGGCTGCTGGGGCCCCGTCGTGCAGTGCAACATCGCCGAACGCGGCATCGTCGACGGCCACGGCGGCTGCATGAACATGGGCGGCATCTGCATCGGCTGCACCATGCCCGGCTTCCCCGACAAGTTCGCACCGTTCTACGTCGCCCCACCCGGATCCTTCGTCAGCGGCACGACCAGCCGCGTCATGGGCGGCTTCATCCGTCGCATGCGCCACCTCACCATGCACGACAAGCAGCGCTCCGTCCGATGGGAAAGCGATGAATCGCCGAGCGGCTGGGCCCGATACAAGAGCCAGCCGGTCGGTGCCGAGAAGACCGTCCACCGGTTCTACAAGACGATGACCAACCGCAACGCTGACAAAGCCAAGAGCAGTTAGGCCGCAGCCATGTGCTTCAAGAACCTTCCCATCGAATTCGACAACGACGGCAAAGCCAAGCTGCTCGAGACGGCCGGCGACCCGTACGGCACGTCTGAAACGCCCATCAAGCAATACGTCACCGTCTCCACCTCCAGCGAACACGCTGGATCTGCCGCCAGCACCACACCACCCCGCCTCAGCGGGTGGGGAACGAACTAGGTCGAACCATGACATTCACGAACCTGCCAATCGACGTTGGTGCCGACGGCAAGACCAAGATTCGCGATGGCGTCGCCGACCCGTACGGCGTCGACACCAAGCCCATCTGGGAGTACGACCCCAACGAATCTGGTGCGAGCTCGGCTCCGCCCCGGTTGAAGGAATGGAGCATCGACCCGGTCACCCGTGTCGCTGGTGCTCTCGCCGTGCACACGACCCTCGACCTCGAGAACCGCAAAGCCGTCGACGCCTACAGCCAGGCCATGTTGTTCCGTGGCTACGAAATCATCCTGCAGGGCCGCGACCCGCGCGATGCCATCGACATCAGCTCCCGCGCTTGCGGCGTCTGCGGCGGCGTGCACTCGACCGTCTCGTCGATGGCCATCGAGCAGGCCTTCGGCATCGTGCCGCCACCGCTCGGCGTGGTCGTGCGAAACCTCGGCGAAGTGGCCGAGATGTTCTACGACCACCCCATCCACCTCGGTCTGCTCGCCGGTCCCGACTACTCGACCGCCCTCGTGTCGATGACGAACCCCGAGCTCGTCACGCTCGCCGAGCAGACCCCGGCCAAGAACGCACACATCCACGGTTACAAGACCGTCAAAGACATCATGGATGCGATGAACCCGCTCGAGGGGCAGATCTACCTCGAAGCGCTCGAGTACACGCGCATCGGTCGCATCATGTGCACGCTGATGTTCGGCAAGTTCCCGCATCCGTCGACCCTCGTGCCCGGCGGCGTGTCCACCACCATCTCGACCTCGACGTTCAACGAGTTCTACAACCAGCTTGCGAAGATCTTCGACTACTCCAAGCGCCTCGCCGGCTGGTGGGACGACATCTGCGACTTCTTCCTCGAAGCCAACCCCGAGTACGAACTGGTCGGTCTGCGTCCGTCGAACCTGATCCAGACCGGCATCTGGGACGACCCCGACGTCTACGACGCCACGTACGCCAACATCGACGCCTGGGGCAACGCCCGCTATTCGGCGCCGGGCATCATCATGGACGGCAAGCTCGTCACCACCGACCTCACCCACATCAACATGGGCATCGAGGAGTTCGTCGAGCACAGCTACTACGACGACTGGACCAAGAACGGTCCGCAGCGCTTCGAGACCGACCCATTGGGCAACCCGATGAGTCCGTATCACATGATGAACAAGGTCACGATCCCCCGACCTGAAGGCAAGAACTTCAAAGAGAAGTACACGTGGGACACCGCCCCCCGTTGGGACCGTGTCTCGATGGAGACCGGCGTCTACGGCCGTATGTGGACGACCGCACTCGCCGGCAACCTGCAGGACAACCCCTACATCGCGTCGACCGGTGACGGCCTGCGCATGCTCATGCCGCGCCATGAACTTCCCGAGATGGAACTCAACTGGAAGATTCCCGAGAAGCTCAACGCATTCGAGCGCAACCGCGGCCGTGCCTACGGCGTGGCCTTCACCGCAGCGATCGGCATGATCAACCTCATGCAGGCGTTCGACCTGTGGCGAGCCGGCCAAACGAAGACGGCCACCAAGTTCACGGTTCCACAGGACGAGCGGGTCGGCTACGGGTTCTGGGAAGCCGGCCGCGGCTACCTCACCCATCACCTGCACATGGACAAGGGCAAGATCGTCAACTACCAGATCAACACCCCGTCCACCTGGAACGCCGCCCCACGCGATCCCTTCGGTCTGCCCGGCCCGTACGAGGAAGCCATCGTCGATACGCCGATTCTCGAGAGCGTCGGCGACGACGACGTCAAGGGCATCGACATCCTGCGAGCGATCCGGAGCTTCGACCCGTGCATGCCGTGCACCACGCACATGGACACCGGCAAGGGCATCATCACCCGAGAGGTCAACTCCTGCAGTTGCACGCTGGAGTAGCGATGTCGCCGAGTGATCAATGCCGGTAAGTGAACCATCACGATCGGGTGCCGAATCGGCGACCGATCTCGTCATCCCCGGGCTCACCGTTCCGGACCCGGCACTCGCCAACGCGAAGAAGCAGTACGAGCTGCCCGACAGCGATACGGGCCGCATCCTCGTCGGCGGTATCGGCCTGCCGTGGCTGCGCGACCTGGACTACGGCACCCAATGGATCAACCGAGTGGTCGACCTCGACTGGCCCGACCACGTCCTCGTCGAAGACATGTCGTACGCCGCGCACCGGGTGCTGCACCGGTTGCAGGAAGTGCGCCCGAACAAGGTCGTACTGGTTGGCTGCATGCCTCGCCGTGAAGACCCGCCGGGCACGATCCGGCGGTACGAACTCGACCTCACCCCGCCGGACGACGACGAGGTGCAGGACCGCCTGTCCGAGGCTGCCATGGGCATCATCGACCTCGATCACACGCTGGCTGTCGTTCGCTACTACGGCGAGTTTCCCGACGACACGGTGGTCATCGAAGTCGAACCCGAGGACGAGGGTTTCGGGCTTGGGTTCACCGAGACGGTTGAAGCTACTGTCGACGAGGTGCTCGCTCTCGTCAGGTCCGAACTGTGAGCCGGGGCGACGAACGCCTCGAGTTCGCCGAGATCCTGCCGCTGATCGGTGAGCTGGCTGAACGTCTGGCCGAGCACGAGGACAAGGACGTTGCCGACACCGCAACCGAGATGCTCGACTGGATCGACGTCTTCCACGCCAACGGCGTTGGTCGCCTGGTCGAGATGATTCGCGAGTGGCGTGGCGAGATCCTGCTGGAAGCCGTCGCCGCCGATCCCGTCGCCGGGGTGCTGCTCCAGGCCTACGGGCTCGGCGACGACACCGACCTCGACGCGGCACGCGTGAGCGTGCAAGCAGCGCTTGCCGAAGTGCGGCCGTACCTGCATTCACACGGTGGCGACATGGAGGTCGTGCACATCGAGGACGGCGTCGTCCGGCTGAAGCTGCACGGCAGCTGCGACGGGTGCACGGCATCCGACGCCACGATCATCGAGCAGGTCGAGGCCGCGATGAAAGAACACTGGATCGACTTCCGCCGGATCGAAGTCGAAGAGATGACCGCCGAGCCGCATCCTCCACCGGTCGCCGGCAGCATCACCACCGGCCTGCAGATCACCAGTCGCATGAAGCCCGAGAGCAGCGATGACTGACCCCACAGATCGCGTCGGCGACCTCACCTTCAAAGCCCGGGCCCTCGCCCAGGCTCATCCGCTCACGGTGACCGCCACGTCCTACCGCGAGCAGATGATCGAGGAAGAACGCCGCACGCAACCGATGTCGGAATTTGCCGACTGGGCCGGCACCGCATTCCTGGTCGGCTACTGCATTCGGCGCATCGAAGAAGCCGACGTCGGGCAGCTCCCCGAAACCACGCCCCAGACCGACTCCCTCGTGCCCCTGGCCCACGACACGGCCCGACTCTCCGACGAAGTGAAACGGGGCCGTCCCGCGGGCACGCAACTTCTGGAGATGCCGCTCGTCGCTGACCTGCTGAACACGGTGATCGGTACCGAGATCGACAAGCGGGTCGAGCACTGGAAGAACCAGATCAGCAAAGCCGACTGGGCCATGTTCGAGGACTACGTGGCCTGGTGGGTGATCCACGGGTACGCCATGCGTGCGGCCGAAGTCCTGCGCTCGGCTGGCACGTCCAACGCGTCGTGAACATCCTGGTCGCCGGCGTCGGGAACGTGCTGCGAAGCGACGACGCCTTCGGTGTTGAAGTGGCGAACCGGCTGCTCGAGCGGGAAACCGTTCCCAACGTGACCGTCGTCGAAACCGGCATCGCCGGGATCCAGCTCGTGTCCGATCTTCAGGAGGGCTACGACGCCATCATCGTGATCGACACCGTCGACCGGGAACGGCCGCCCGGCACGGTCATGACGATCGACTACGACGTCATCGACGTGCACGCGCTCGACGACAACACGAAATACGACCTGCTCGCCGATATGCACCTGGCCACGCCCGAACGCTCGCTGATGGTTGCCCGAGCGCTCGGTGTGCTGCCCCCAATCGTGAAGATGGTCGGCGTGCAGCCCGTCGATGTCGACACCATGGCGATCGGCATGTCCGACATCGTCACCAACGCCATTCCCGTCACCATCGACGAGATCGACCGTTGCATCGCCTCGCTGCTGGAGGGCAGGACGGCATGAGCAACGAGGGGCCGACCGCGTTCTCTGCGTCCGACTCGGTCGCTGCGCTGCGGGCGCGCTTCGAGTCGACCGACCGCGCAACCGACTCGCTGCAGTGGGCGGCCAACGCCTACCGGTTGGGCATGGCCACCGCCGAACAGCCGACCGCCCACCCGCAACAGAACCTCCAAGAGGCACTCGGCCTGTACCAACAGGCAGCCGAAGTTCTGACCGTGCAGCGGGCGCCGGTCGAACACGCCCGCATTCTCAACGCAGCCGGCTCGGCCCATCGGATGCTGGGCGACCCCAGCACCGCAAGCCGACTGTTCCGTGAAGCCCTTGGGTTGATGTCGGGCAAGGGCGTGGACGTCGAGGAAGCCTCGGTGCTGAACAACCTTGGTCTCGTGCTGACCGAGGGCGGGCGACTCGACGACGCGGTCGAAGCGTTCACCATGTCGCTCGACAAGTTGCCGTCGCTCGACATGTCGCCCGGCGGCGACGACGAGCAGATCCGCACGATGCTGGCCACCAAGCACAACCTCGGCCAGGTGCACCTGGCCCGCGGTGGCATCGACGGCTGCGACGCCGCAATCGAGGTGCTCTCCGATGCGTCGACGGCAGCCGGCGGCACCCAGGCTTCGATGCACACCGCGATGATCGACCACACACTGGGTATCGCGTGGAAGGCCAAGGCCAGTCTCGACCCGTCCGACGACGAGCGACACCTGGGCGAGGCGATCACCGCATTCGAACGGAGCCTCACCGTCTTCACCAGCGTGGGCTTCCCGATGCAGCATGCGATCGCCAAACACAACCTCGGCCACGCCTACGCCGGACGCGAGGACGTTCCCTCTCTCCAGCGAGCGCTGGCGTACTACGAAGACTCGCTCAACATCTTCGATCCTCGGCTCCACCAGCCGCAGTGGCAGGAAGCCTTCGCCAACGCCGAAGCCGTCGAGAAGCGCCTCGAAGCGGCGGTGCCCGGAGCGACGCGGGCCGATCACATCGCCACGCTCGCCGGCTCCATGGACGACAACGAACGCCTGATGTTCCTGCGCCAACGCCTCATGCAGATGGAACGCCTGCCAAAGGCGAACCAACTCGAGCGTCTGACCGCCATGTACTACGCAATCATCACCCAGCCGGCAGCGTCGTTCGTCGCATCGATCCGCACCATCATCACCGTGCTCATGGAGCTGCCCGAAACGCTGCTCGAGTCTGCGCTCGAGTCGCAATTGGCCGCCCACGCCATGCTCGACAACCACGACCAGCGGGCGGCGGACTTCATCCTCGACGAAGCGATCAATGCGCTGTTGTTCGGCCCACAACGAATCCGGGTACGAGACATGCTGGAGGACATTGGTTGGGACCGGCCGTGACCGCGGGCGGACCCACGTCTGGTGAGAACGCCGCGTCCGTCGCCGATCGTTTCATCCAGGCAATCGTGTGGGGCGAGCATGTCGTGGTGTGGGACCTGTTGAGCGAGGCCGGCCGCGAACACGTGCTCGAAGCGGGTGCTCGCCGCGGACTCGACCCGCTGCAGGCACAGCGCATCCGCCAAGGCACCAGCCCCCAGGACGAATCGGACGCGTTCCTCACCGGGCTCGTGCACGGTCTGCGGGTCGACTTCGCCGCCGTCCCACTGGGAGACGTGCGGGCGGAGGACCCAGCGCCCTCCGAAGATGCCCAATCCGTCGAGGTTTCCCTGCACTGTCCGGCGGCGTTCGGCGAAGCGGCCTGGGCCGCCGGCTCACTGCTGCTGTCGCGCGTCGACGACACCTGGCGTGTCGATCGTGTTCGTCCGTTGGTGAGCCGAAGTGAATAGGCGCAGCTGTTGAACCGGCGCGACTACGAGGTGGCCATGTCCGTCGAGGCGCTCGCCTCGGCCTGGGCGCGAACCGAGGACGCTCCCGACGGCTCCATCGTCGTCGCCGACTCCGAGATCTCCGGGCGGCTTCGTGGGGGAACGCCGTGGCGCCACGGCGGCGACGATGCGTTGCTCATGGCAATGGTGATCCGGCCCGCCATCGACCCACTGCAAGAAGCCCTGCTCTGGCTCGTCGCCTCGCTCGGTGCCGCCGATGCGCTCGACTCGGTCACCGGCGCCACCCACATGATGCAGTGGCCGGACACGGTCGTGCCCGAAGGCGATGATGGCGGCGATACGACGCGGTGCGTCGTCAACGTGACCACGCAGCTGGGCCCCGGCCGGGTCGAACACTCCGTTCTCGCCGTGCGCGCGCACCTCGGCGGGCTCGAAGTCACAAACACCCCGCAAGACACCAAGGCGCTGTTGCTCGCCGCTCTCGAGGAGCAGCTTCAGGCCGCCACTCGTCTGATCGAGCGTGACCCGCTGGCCCTCCTCGAAGCATTCAACGACCGCTGCGTGGCGATGAATCGGCGAGTGCTCGTCTCGCTGCTGCCGAGAGGCGAAGCCCGGGGCCGCGCCACCGCCGTCGACAAGGACGGGTTCCTCGTGCTGGAGTCGTCGACGGGGATGCTCGAACGAATCGCGCCCGCGTCGTTGCGGTCGATCGAGCTCTTCGACTGAGCCAACGGCCGCTCGCACCGGCCGACTACATGTAGACAACACCTAGTGACATCGGCTACAGTCCGGGTGATATTCGAGCCTGAAGTCTCACGCTCCTGGGGGTGCCAACATGTGGATGTGGTGGATAGGGAACGCGCTGATCCTCCTCGTTGTCGTCCCCCTCGTCATCTTCCTCGCCAACCGGGTGATCCGACCGGCGGTCGAGATTCAGCACGCGTCTGACGACATCCTCGAACACGGCGTGATCCTCACCGAGCACCTCGTGCCGGTCCCCGCCCTCATCGAAACCGATGCGTCAATCGCCGGGATCACCGGTGAAGCCGTGCGCTACGTGACCGCTCTGCGAAGGATGGTCGGATAGATGCCTGCCGCCGCCATCGTCTGCATCATCTTGTTCACCGTTCTCATCCTGGCGATCGCCGCATATCTGGTGCGCGTGATCATGGTGCTCAACCACGTGAACGACCAGCTCGGCAAGATCACGTTCGGCGTGCGGGCCATCGCCCACCAGACCAAGCCGATCAACGAACTCACCGAGTCGATGGGCGCCAACCTGGGTGCCATCTCCGGAGCGCTCAGTGATCTCGTTGCGGATGTCTCAAAAGTCGAAGAACCCGCCGCATGACACAGGAGCGTTGAGCGATGGCACTCGAATTTCGTTGCGCACACGTCGGTGTGACCGATTGCAAGGCGGCCACCACCGCCGACTCCAAAGATGAGCTGTTGGCCAAGGTCGCGGCGCACGCCCGCGACGTTCACGGTGTCGAGCTCAACGAGACCCTGGTCAACTACGCCCTGACCACGGTCACGGAAAAGTAGGACCCATGGTGATCGCCGTTTCTGCTGGGTGGATCGTTGGCTGGGTGATCTTCCTGGTTGTCGTGCTCCTCGTCGTGGCGCTGTTGCTGCTCATGATCAAGGGCGCTCGAGACGCAGCGATCAAGACCGAATCGATCGTCGCCGCCTTCAACGAGGCCGAAACGAACACCGACGGCCTCTGGAACGTGGACACGGTCAACCGCCACATCGTCGACATCACGTCGTCGGCCCGAGACGCCCGTGAGTATCTCGAATCAGCAGGAGGAGAGGCATGAGCACCCACACCCTTTGGTGGATCACCCTCGGCGCCGGCCTTGTCGTTGCCGTTGTCGCCGTCGTCCTGCTGCAGACCTTCTTGAACCAGGTGAAGCGTGTCGAGCGCGGAGCGGAAGCGATTTGGGAATCGGCAAAGCCGGTCGCTCGAAACACGGCGACAACCTGGATGCTCACGCAGACCACCGTCCGCCTGGACCGCCTGACCGAGGAAGCGCTCCGCCACGATGCCCTGCTCGCCTCCGTCCAGGGCGATGCCGCGGAGAGCGGCGGAGACGCCTGACATGCGCAACCTCCTCATCACCCTCACCGTCGTCGAAATCGGCCTCGTCATCGCCGTCCTTGCGTTCTATCTCATCCGAATCTCCGCTTCGCTTCACGAGATCGCCCGGCACCTGGCGAAGTCGACCTACGGGGTTCGTGCGGTCGAGACCCAGTGTTCGTCGATCGGCCCGAGCGTCACCAAGATCAACGAGCAGCTCACCACGATTGCCGGGGCGCTGGGCGGCGTCGCCGATCGGGCCGAGGCCATCGCCGAATCGGCCTGAACAGCCCCCACAAGCCCCATCGCTCCAACTCCCTCTGCCTCGTTCCCTTTGAACGCGCCTTCTGGCGGGGACTATGCTCCTGCGATCCCGGAATGCGCCGGGCACGATCAGAGGGGAACAGGCATGGGCAGCAGCGGTCAGGTACGTGAAGGATCGAGCCCCGGGCGCCGTTCCAGGTCGAGGGCACGAGTGCTCGCACTCACCCTCGTCTTTGCGCTGATTGCCGTTGCCTGCGGCAGCTCGAGCGACGATACGGCAAGCACGACGACCGAGGCGGCGGGGGTGACGACCACCGAGGCAGAAGCCGCCACGACGACCGAAGCCGAAACAACCACCACGACCGAGGCAGAACCCGAAGAGACGACCACCACGGCCGCCCCAGAGCCCACACCCGTGCGCCTCGTCTTCGTGCCGGCAACCACCGGCCTGCTCGTCAACATCGCCCAGGAAGAGGGCTTCTTCGCCGACAACGGCCTCGACGTGGAGCTGACGCCGGCCACCAACATTTCCGAGATCATCCCGACGCTCGGCCAGCAGGTCGACATCTCGCTCGGCACCGCCACCGACCTGATCCGCGCCGCCGACTCCGGCCTCGACGTGGTGCAGATCCTCGGCAACACCAACGACACCGAGGACAACCCGTTCGTCCGCGTGATCGTCCCGGCCGACTCCGGCATCGAGAGCGTCACCGACCTTGCCGGCAAGCGCGTCAGCAGCCCCACGCTCAGCGGTGTCATCCACGTCGCCACCCGCTACTGGGCGCAGCAGGAAGGCATCGACCCGGATTCCATCGAAGGCGTTCAGGTGCCGCCACCGGCCACGGTCGAGCAGTTCAACGCCGGCCAGGTCGACGCTGCGGAGGCGCTCGAACCGTTCGCCGGTGCGCTCGTCGGCCAGGGCAACGTGTCCATCGGCGACCCGTTCGCATCCATCGGCCTCCCGCTCGCCACGAACTTCTGGATCGCCAACGGTGAGTGGGCCGCCGCCAACCCCGACGTCATCGAGGCATACAAGCTGTCTCTCGAGCAGGCGCAGGCGTTCATCGACTCCAACGAAACCGAGGCACGCGCCATTCTGCAGGGCTACACCGGCATGCCCGATCCTGTCGCCGCCAACGTGTCGCTCCCCACCTTCAACCTCGACATCCGCACGGACGACCTCACCCGCTGGGTCGACGTCCTCGTCTCGCTCGGGGACTTCGAAGGGGAGATTGATGTGTCGAGCCTCGTCATCGGCTGAGCATTCGCCACTCGTGGTCTCGCCGGCAATCGGTCGGCGAGACCACGTGAACAACCGTCCGGCGAGTGCGCCGACATGAGCTTCGAGTGCCGGTCCGTCCGGGCTGATGTCGGTGCCGTCGGCGCGAACCGAACCGTGCTCGACGACGTCTCCTTGGACGTGGCCAGCGGCGAGTTCGTCTCGATCATGGGCCGCTCGGGAGTCGGCAAGACCACCCTGCTTCGTGTGCTCGCCGGACTGCAGGAGCCCTCGGCCGGGTCGACCGTACGGTTCGAAGGGCGCCCCGTCGACGGCCCGCCCGACGGCGTGAGCCTCGTCTTCCAGGACTACACCAGCGCCTTGCTGCCATGGCGCACGGTGGCCGCAAACGTCGAACTGCCGCTCGAAGGCCATCTTTCCAAGCCCGAACGGAGCGAGCGCGTCGCGGCGACGCTCGAGATGGTGGGCCTCGCCGATCGCGCCAACGACCGCCCCCCGCAACTCTCCGGCGGAATGCAGCAGCGCGTCCAGCTCGCCCGAGCGCTCGCATCTCGCCCGGCCGCATTGCTGATGGACGAGCCATTCGGCGCACTCGACGCGCTCACCAAGTCCGACCTCGAGGACGAGCTGCTCGCGCTGGTTGCAGAGACGTCCACGACGGTCGTGTTCGTCACGCACGACATCGACGAGGCCGTCTACCTCAGCGATCGGGTCGTGGTGTTGGGCGGAGAACCGGCAGGGATTGCGGCCGATGTCGTCGTCGACTGTCCTCGCCCCCGCACCCAGATTCGAACCCGCGAGTCCGCCGAGTTTCTGGCCGCCCGCTCGCGTGTCCACGAGGTGATCTTTGGGACGCGCTGAGGGAACGAGTCGATGGCAGGCGCTGAACCCCGCAGGGGCTGCCGTGCTCGTCGCGGCTGCAGTGCTCTGGGAGCTGCTCGTGCGGGCCGAGGTGGCGGAACTCCAGTTCCTACCCGCCCCCTCGGAGATTCTGTTGGCGGCTCGGTCCGCAGTGACCGAGGGCGAGCTGCTCGGGCGCGTCATCCACACCGTCGGCGTGACCCTGCTCGGATGGTCCGTGGCCAGCGCCGTCGGATTCGGACTTGGGTTGATCCTCGGACTGTCGAACACGGCCTATCGGTTTTCGATGACCAGCTTCGAAGTCACCCGAGCCATCCCGCCGATCACGTTCGTGCCGGCCGCCCTACTCATCTTCGGGTTCTCCCTTCGCATGGAGCTCGTCCTCGTGATCTTCGGCGGCGTCTGGCCCGTGTTGGTCAACACGATCGGCGGAGTGCACGCGATCCCATCGGAGCTGCGCGATGTGGGCGCCATGCTCCGCCTCGGCCGGCTCGCCACCGTTCGAAAGATCGTGTTGCCGGCAGCGCTTCCCTCGGTCGTCGTGGGCCTGCGCCTGGCGCTCTCGTTGTGCCTCGTCCTTGC
This sequence comes from Acidimicrobiales bacterium, assembly GCA_020628865.1. Lineage (GTDB taxonomy): Bacteria > Actinomycetota > Acidimicrobiia > Acidimicrobiales > SHLQ01 > SHLQ01. The sequence goes on along the minus strand of JAHDEJ010000008.1, from coordinate 94,214 downwards.
GATCGTCGCCGAAATCGTCGGCAACCCCGCAGGCATCGGGGACGGCCTCATCCGCGCCCGCCAGGCACTTCAGCCCGCGCTCATGTTCGTCTACGTGATCGTCGCCGGACTCCTCGGCGTGGTGCTCAATGCGATCTTTCGCACCGTTGTCCGAGCGCTGGTGCCCGGAGGAGACACGCCGGACGGTCGATCGTGGTGACCGCAATGCACCGTTCCGGTCGTCCGACGGGCGACTCCACGAGGGGTCGCCGCTTCGAGGTCCTCACGGGCCTGGTTCCGCTCGTGGTCCTGGTGATCGTGTGGGAGATCATCGGCTCCCCGGACTCGCCCTTCTACCCGGCGCCATCGTCGTGGTGGCCGGCGCTGTTCACCCGAGGGCAGGGCGAAGACATCATTCCGGCGATCATCGACACCACACGGACGTTCAGCCTCGGTCTCGTGATCGCCACCATCGTCGGCGTGACAATCGGCATTGCGGTGGGCGTGTCGGCGCGCACCGACCGGGCCTTCGGTCCCATGTTCGAATTCGCCCGTGCCCTGCCGCCCGCCGCCATGGTGCCCGTGGCCACGCTCCTGCTGGGCTTCGACGAGCCCATGAAGATCGTCGTCGTCGTGCTCGCCGCAGTCTGGCCGATCATGCTGAACACGCGAACCGGCATTCGCTCCATCGATCCGGTGCGGTTGGACATGGCCCGCTCGCTTCGGCTGTCACGGCGGCGCACCATCGGCAGCGTTCTGCTGCCAGCGGTCATGCCAGCCGTGCTGCTCGGCGTGCGCGTGGCGACCCCGGTCGCCCTCGTGATCACCCTGCTGGTCGAATACCTGACCGGCGTCAACGGCGTCGGCGCCCTGGTCGGCGATGCGCAACGCACGTTTCAACCCGCACGCGTCTATGCCTTGATCGTGATCGCCGGGCTGATCAGCCTCGTGGTCAACTCGCTGGTTCGGTCCGCCGAGGAGCGCGTCCGCCGCCGGCACGGGGTCGAGCGGGAATAGCGTCGTGGTTGGGCTGGTTCTGCAACGACTGGCTCGAACCTGAACAGGATGGCCCCATGACCGAACCGCTTCGTATCGACATCGCCTCCGACGTCATGTGCCCGTGGTGCATCATCGGGCATCGCCAGCTCACCCAGGCGCTCGATGCGACCGGGACCGACTACGACATCAACTGGCACCCGTTCGAACTCAACCCGAACATGCCCCTCGTCGGGCAGGACATGACCGAGCATCTGGCCGAGAAGTACGGCTCGACGAAGGAGCAGTCCGAACAAACCCGCCAGCAGATGACGAAGCTCGGCGCCGAACTCGACTTCGACTTCCGGTTCGATGATGGCGTCCGGATGCACAACACGTTCAACGCCCATCAGTTGCTGCACTGGGCCGACGAGCAGGGCCGGAAGAACGACCTGAAGCTTGCCCTGTTCTCGGCGCACTTCACCGACGGGCGCAACCTGTCTGACATCGACGTGCTCGCCGACGTGGCGGCCGAGATCGGGCTCGACCGGGACGAAGCGCACGCAGTGCTGACCGATCAGCGGTTCGCCTCTGACGTCCGTGACGCACAGCGCTTCTGGATCCAGCAGGGCATCACGGGCGTGCCCGCGATGGTGTTTGATCGCCAATATCTGGTGACCGGTGCCCAGGGCGTGGACACCTACACGAGCTTTCTCCAGCAGCTGGCAGAACCGGCCGCCTGACGCTCAGCCGATCGCGCGGCTCACAGGCGCATCTGCTGGACCTGGGCGGAGAGTCCACCGTCGAGGACCCACAGCTGGCCGCTGGCGTAGCGGGCTTCGTCGCTGGCCAACCAGTTGACGAGGTTGGCCATGTCCGTCGCAGTGCCGATCGTGCGCAGCGGATGAACGGCCTCGGCCTCGGCCCGAACGTCGGCCGGGTCGGTGCCGTCCGGGAAAAACTGCTGCAACATCGGCGTGTCCACGTAGCCGGGGCAGATGGCGTTGACCCGAATTCCCTCGGGGCCGTGGTCGCAAGCCATCGCCTTCGTGAGTGCGTGCACGGCGCCCTTCGTGGCGCAATAGGCGGCCAGGCCCGGGTCGGCGATGAATCCGTCGTAGCTGCCGAAGTTGATGATCGACGCGTTCTCGGACCCGCGGAGCAATGGCAGCGCATACTTCGACGTGAGGAAGGTGCCGGTCACGTTGATCGCCATGATCCGGTTGAAGTCGTCGAGGCTCGTTTCTTCGATGGTTGCCTCCACCTCGATTCCCGCGGCGTTCACGAGCACGTCGAGCCGGCCGTGATCGGACCGGACCCGGTCCATCGCGGCGAGCACCTCGTCCTCGCTCGTCACGTCGAGCCGTAGGAAGGTCCCGGCGGCTGGGCCGTCGGCGTCCGAACCGCCCTCGGCCAGATCGGCCGCGTAGACGTGAGCGCCTTCGGCTTCGAACCGGGCGCAGATCGCGCGGCCGGCGCCACCGCGCCCGCCGGTCACCAGCGCGACCCGTCCGTCGAGCATTCCGGTCATGGCGTGGTCCCTTCGGCGGCGGCCGCCCGGTAGTGGTCGAGCACGAGCCCGTGGAAGTGGTGGAGCGCATGTTCGCTCAGGCCGGAACCGGCCGGGTCGTTCACGATGCGCCCCTGCGTGAATGCCGGTGTCTCCATGCCACGCTGCACGCTCTCCACGAGGTTGATGTCCTCCACCTGCAGCACCTCGTCCAGGTAGCGGATCGATTCGAGCTCGGCCTCGTTCGGCTCGGCGGACTCGAGGAAGAAGTCGTACGTCTCGTAGGAGCGGTTGGGTCCGGCGGGGATGATCTTGAGAATGATCATGTTGCCGCGACCGGGGTACCGCATGATGCACGTGTTGGGCCACAGCCACCAGACGGCGTGGTCGGTGACGGTGGCGTCGCTCACGTCGTAGGCGGTGTTGTCCGTCTTGCCGGCCTCGGCCATGTGACTCGAGTAGATGCCGTGCGTCGTCACCTCGTAGGTGTCCATGTCGACGAGTGAGACGAAGTCCTTGTGGGCGACATGGCAGTGGTAGCACTCGAGGAAGTTGTCGACGACGTTCTTCCAGTTGCTGTCGATCGTGTAGGAGAGCCGGTGGGCGAACGTGAGCTCGTTCACGTCGGGCGCCCAGTTGGCGATCTCATTGCCGAGATCGCCGGCCTGCTCCGCGAGTGGGGCGGCAGCCGGGTCGAGGTTCACGTAGATGAATCCGCCGAACTCCTCCACCTGCACCGCATCGAGGCAGATGGTGCCGGGGTCGAAGTTCTCCAGGTTGCCCGTGTGGCGGGCGGCCTTCAGTCGACCGGTGAGGTCGTACGACCAGGCGTGGTATGGGCAGACGAGATTGCGGATGGCGCCTTCGCCCTCGACCAGGTGGTGGGCCCGGTGCTGGCACACGTTGTAGAACGCTCGAAGGACGCCATCGGTGTCTCGCAGTGCGACGATCGGCATGCCGCCGATGTCCTCGGTCACGTAGCTGCCGGGATCCCGCAGTTTTTCGCCGTGGCAGACCCACTGCCAGCTTCGGCGAATGATGGCGCTCTGGTCGGTCTCGAACCAGTGCGGTCGCGTGTAGGCATCGGCGTGGAGCGACATCGAGGCTCCGGGTTCGGGCGTCCAACCCGTGGCGATGTCGACCGGCTGTTCCGCAGTGCTCATGTCCCTCCCCGTCGTCTGCTGCGAGCCAACGTAGCCCGCCTTGAACGATCGTTCAGACTCGGCGGCGCCGTCGGGCTCACGCCGGCTGGCGAGCTTCGAACGCCTCCCGCGCCTCACGCACGTGGGGCAGGTGCTGCTCGGACCAGTCCCGGATGGCCGCCAGTGGTTCGGTGATGCTCTCGCCGAGCGCGGTCAGTGAATACTCGACCTGGGGTGGTCGCATTTCGACGAGGACCTCGCGGTGGACGAGCCCGTCTTGTTCGAGGCGGCGAAGCGTCTGGGTCAGCATCTTCTGGGTGATTCCCGGGATGGCCCGACGGAGTTGGCCGAACCGGTGCGGCTCCTCTTCGAGGACGCCGATGATGAGCGTCGACCACTTGGATGCGACGAGATCGAGGATGTCCCGACAGGGACATTCGGCCAGGTAGAGATCGCCGCAATCGTCGGCGGATGTGGATGTGGTTTCCATCGGGTACCTACCTCACACTCAGGTGCCTTCTTGCTTGCGGGTACCACTACGAGGATGATGAGTGCGTACGGGAAACGCAAGCCTTTCTTCCCGTTGCTCGAGGAGAACATCACATGTCCAAGACCATCCTGCTCACCGGCGCTTCCGATGGCATCGGCCTCGAAGCCGCAAAGAAGCTCGCCGCGCTGGGACACCGCGTGCTGCTCCACGGCCGCAACCCGAACAAGCTCCACGACGCGATGCAGGCGGTCCAGGCCGAAGCACCCGACGCCGTGCTCGAGACCTACATCGCCGATCTGTCGAACATGGCCGACGTCGACGCGCTCGCCGCCGCCATTCGCGAACGTCACGATCACCTGGACGTGGTCATCAACAACGCCGGCGTGCTGAAGGCACCCAATCCGATCCTGGAGAGCGGTGAAGACATCCGCTTCGTGGTCAACACGGTGGCGCCGTACCGGCTGACGAAACTGTTGCTGCCACTCCTCGGTGCCGACGGCCGAATCGTGAACCTGTCGTCCGCGGCGCAGGCCCCCGTGGATGCGGCCGCCCTCGCCGGACAACGCCAGCTCGCCGACATGGACGCCTACTCGCAGAGCAAGTTGGCGATCACCATGTGGAGCCGCCACCTCGCCGACACCCTGGGTTCGGCCGGCCCGATCGTCGTCGCCGTCAACCCCGGCTCCCTGCTCGCCACCAAGATGGTGCAGGAAGGCTTCGGCGTTGCCGGAAGCGACATCAACATCGGCGCCGACATCCTCGTTCGTGCATCGCTCGACGAGGAGTTTGCCGACGCGTCAGGCGCGTACTTCGACAACGATGCCCGCGCGTTCGGCCCGCCGCACCCCGACGCCCTCGATGCCGCCAAGAACGCAGCACTCGTCGAACAGCTGGATCAGATGATCGGCTGACCAGCCTCGGGTCACTCGCCCTCAGCACCTGGGGGCGGGCCGGCCGGTCGGCCACCGGCCGCGTCGTCCGTGGCCACGATGGCACCCATGAAGCACTCGAGCACAAGGTTCTCTTCCGCGCTGTTGGCGTGGTAGTGGTAGCCGAGCTCGTCGGTCGTGTGGCCGTTGCACTCGTCCAGATCGGCGGCGTCCGCATCATCGAGCGGGCTGTGCACCGGGAAGCCGTCCATCGCATACGCGAACATCGGCGTTTCGCCGTCCACGGCGTCGCCGGTCTCCGAGCAGCCGACGGCGCCGTGCAGGTGGTAGCCGTCGACCGGGTTGTAGTGGCCGCCACAATCGTCGAACGCAGCGATCGTGTAGGCGCTCAGAATCGCATCCACCGGAGCGGACTGGGCGATGACCACGCCATCGAGCGTCACCCCGAGGTTGCCGCCGGAGGTCGTGGCCGAGCCGGTCAGCTGCGGCTCGACCGGGATCAGCACGGTCGACGCCACCGGCTCGCCGTTCTCCAGCCATTCGAGTCGTCCCTCAACACAGTGGTTCTGCAGCTCGGGGTCGACGTCGGGGCGGGCGGCGAGATCGAACTCTTCGGCCGTCTCCGTGACGTTGATGTTTCCGTCCTCGTCGTACATGAGCCAATTGGCGTCGTCGTAGAGCTCGGCGATGTTGAGGAAGAACTCGCCGTCCAGGTCGTAGACGCCCGTACCGTCGAACCAGATGCCACCGGCTTCCGCCGTGTCGCTCGTGGAGGTCGGGCAGAACGGACCGGCCTCGTAGGTGACCGGGTCGCCGGCCACGGTGATCTGGTAGCAGGTGGTCTCGGTGCCGTCGCTGAGCGTGCAGTCTTCGATCGTCGGCTCCTGCGTGAGGGCCCCATCGAAGAACAGGCCGACGTCGACGCTGGTGTCGTCGTGGTCATGGCCATGGTCGTCGTCGGCTTCTGTGGCGTGGTCTGCGTCCGCGGCGACATCGTCCGCTGTCGAAGAAACGGCGTCGTCGGCGACCGCCTCGGTCTCGGAGGCATCCGAGCCGCAGGCCGCGGCCACGAGGACGAGGGCGACAACCAGGGCGCGAAGGAGCGCGGTCGTGGAGGGGGTGCTGGAGTGCGTTATGACGTGCACCGTAGGAAGCGTTCTTGTGAACGTTCTGTGAGTCTGTTCGGAGTTCGATCAGCCGATCGTCAGGCGAACCGGCGTCTCCGCGTAGGTCCAGTCCGGACGCTTGAACCCGGCCTGCGGATCGAGGTGGGCGACACCGTCGGCAATGTTCGTCAACTTCGGCAGCGGCACATCGAGATCACCGGGGAAGCCGGCGAGGCGCACGTCGAGATCGGCCGGATACTGCTGGAGCAGGCTGGTGATCACCTGCTGTTCCTGGGTCGGCAGGTAGCAGCGGCTGGCGTCGGTCACCGTGAGGATCCGGCGTTCGATCAGGTCGATGTCTGCGCTCGTCGCCGTGCTCAAGACCAGCGACTCCAGCGCCTGCGTGATGCCCTGGGTGCCGGTCTTGCACGGGTTGCACTGGCCGCACGACTCGACGTGCAGGAAGCGGGACACCTGATAGGCGACGTCGACCATGTTTCTCGAGTCGTCGAACACGATGAAGCCCGCCGAACCGATGCCCGTTCCCGCAGCGCCGAACGCCTCATGCGAGATCGGCAGCTCGAGCAGGTTCGGTGTGATGACCGGATTCGACACGCCGGACAGCACGCCCTTGATCACGCCGCGGGTGGGCCCGCCGGCGAGCTCGTCGATCACCTGGCCGAGCGGCAGGCCGAGCGGAACTTCGGCCACCACGGCCTGCTGCACATCGCCCGTGATCGTGACGATCGTCGGGCCGGGAGACTCGTCCGTCCCCATCGATCGGTACCAGTCGGCGCCGTGGCGGCAGACGAGGGCGGCGTGCGCATAGGTCTCGACATTGTTCACGAGCGCCGGGTTGTCGCTCGCTTCGGTCGGTCCACCCGGCGACTGGTCCGAGCCCGCCGACCATCCCAGGTTCGGCGATGCCGTGAACAGGCCGTAGAGATAGGGCGGCAGCTGCCGGGGGAGCGGGTCCTCGCCCTCGATCACTTCGAGCAGCGCGCTCTCTTCTCCGTAGAGGTAGTGGTCCGGCCCTTCGGTGATCTCGATCTGCACGTCTCCCGTGGCGCCGACGGCAACGAGCTCGGCAACGGCACTGCGGATTCGTGCGAGCTCTTCTGTGTAGATGGCTTTCGTGGCGATGACGACGCGGTTGGCGGCGATGCAGCGGGCGGCGATCAGTGCGCCCTCGATCACGATCCACGGATTCCGGCGGAGCAGGGCGCGGTCCTTGAAGGTGCCGGGCTCGCCTTCCGCCGCGTTGATCACCACGAAGCCCTGATCGGTCTCGCCGATGGCGTTCGCGAGGCTGCGCCACTTTCGCCCGGCCGGGAAGCCGGCGCCGCCGCGGCCGCGGATGCCGGCGGCCTCGATCACGTCGATGACCTCGTCGGGGGAGTGGTGGCGGGCGAAGCCGAGGCCCTCGAGCCCGCCCGTGTCAAGATAGTCCTCGAGGGAGGGCAGTGGTCGCTCGGGCAGCGCGTGGTGGGAGGGTTGGATTCCGCCGGTCATGAATGCACTCTATCGTCGGCGTTTCAATATGCCACTAAAATCGGTGGTGTTGAGCGTGGGGTTTGCGGGGCGAGCTCGCTCACGAGAACCGTCGGCGTCAGTGGAACAGTCGACGGATGTCCGCGGCCCGTTTCGGGTCGACGGCGTCGAGCACCTTCCGGGAGATCTCCCCCAGTTGGTGGAACTCCTCGGAGGTGAGCGGGTCGATGAGGAGTCGCCGAACCTCCCGCACGTGGGATGGAGCGCCGACCTCGAGCTCGGCCCGACCCAGGTCGGTGAGTCTCGTCGCCTGATGGCGTCCGGCCTCGGTTCCGCATCGCACGACCCAGCCTCGCTTCTCGAGGCGGCCGACCGCATGGCTCAGTCGAGACAGGGATCCGAAGACGACGCCGGCGAGGTCGGACATGGCCAGGGTGTGATCGGGGCTGGCGGAGAGGCCGGCGAGGATCGAATACTCGAAGTGATTCACCCCCACGTCTCGCTTCAGCTGGCCGTCGAGGGCCGAGGGGAGCGCGCCGAGCATCGCAACGACGGCCATCCATGATTGCATTTCGTCGTCGTCCAGCCATTCGACGGCGTCGTCGGTCTCCGGCGCCACGGATCCTCCAGTTGCTTATGGTTGAATGTTCAAGTACTGTACTTGAACATTCAATATCGTACATGGAAGGAACGACACGATGAACGTCATTCTCTGGATCATCGCCGGCGTACTCGCAGTGGCCTTCGGCGGAGCCGGAGCGATGAAGCTGGCCAAGTCCCGCGCAGAACTCGAACCCGACATGGCCTGGGTCGCCAGCGCCACGGATTCACAGGTCAAAGGCGTCGGCCTCGTCGAACTCCTGGGCGCCATCGGGCTCATCCTCCCCGCAGTCACCGGAATCGCGCCGATTCTTGTTCCGTTGGCCGCCACCGGGCTCGTGCTCGTGATGATCGGCGCCGTCATCACTCACGTGCGCCTCGGTGACCCGATCGCCCAAGCGGTACCCGCAATCGTCCTCGGAGCACTGTCGCTCGTCGTCGCCATCGGGCGCTTCGGGCCAGAGGCATTCTGATGCGCCTCCCCACCTACGCGATCGCCCATGGCGGCGGGCCGTGGCCCTGGGCGAAGGATGCAATGGGCGTCGACTGGCAACCGCTCGAAGACGCACTTGCGGCGATCCCCGCGGAGGTCGGCACGACCCCGCGGGCCATCCTCATGATCTCCGCCCACTGGGAGACGCCGGCCTTCCGGCTCCAAACCTCACCCCAACCCCCGATGCTCTACGACTACTGGGGGTTCCCCGAGCACACCTACGACGTGCAGTACCCGGCGCCCGGTGCCCCCGATGTCGCAGCAGAAGTGACCGCTGCACTCGAAGCGCACGGGATCGCCACCTCCGACGATCCGGACCGCGGCTTCGACCACGGCACCTTCGTTCCGATGCACGTGATGTACCCGCACGCCGACGTCCCGCTCGTGCAGCTGTCCATCCGGCAGGACTACGACCCGGCCGCCCACCTCGCCGTCGGTCGAGCGCTCGCACCGCTACGCGACCGCGGCATCCTCATCGTCGCCAGCGGCCTGCCCAGCTACCACGACCTTTCGCACATGGGGCCCGCATCACAAACAGCATCTCGGGAGTTCGACGCCTGGCTCACCGAGACCATGGTGCAGCACTCGGGGGAAGCGCGCTCGTCCCGACTCCTGGAATGGGACCGGGCGCCCAGCGCCCGCCAGGCGCATCCGCGAGAGGACCACTTCATCCCGCTGCTCGTCGCCGTGGGCGCGGCTGAGGACGATGCCGGCCATCGCCAATATCACGAGGACGACTCGATGGGCGGCTGGACGGCCTCGTCCGGCTACCGCCTGGGCTGACTACGACTCCGTTCGCGGACGAACCGCCGGCATCCAGCGCGGGCCGGCGGTCTCGTTGATCCGAGCGAGGAACGCGCCCTGGTGTGACTCCACGGCCTCGCACAATCGGATGGTGCTCGTCTCGCCGACCGCCTGCCACGCCGGCATCGTGAGCTCATCGGTCCGCCGCTCGAGATCGAGCCGGAACCGATGGCCTTCATCGGTGAGCCGTCCGGCCGCAGCGAAACCCTTCGCTTCGAGCCGGGCCCAGCCGCGTGCCACCGACTCGTCGTCGTTGCCACGGCTCCGGGCGATCCACTCCTCGCTGCCGTACTCCCCCTCGTCCACCATCGCCGAATGAAGCAACCCGACCTCGACATCGTCCAGATCGGCGGCCGCGCACAGAACCCAGTGGTTGTCACCCCGGAGCTCGCGGAAGCAGTTCATCGCAAGCCAAGCCGAAAGCGGCGAGTCCACCGGATCGGGCCGCGGTTCGGCCCGGTGGGCGGCAAACAGCGGACGGGCGCCGTGATGCACCGAATCCACGCCGCGCCACAGATCTGCCGCGAGCGGCGCCAATTCTTCACCCAGCCCCGGCGCGATCGCCTCCAACCCGTCGACGGCCGCCGAGTTTCGGACGCCGCGAATCGCATCGGCAGTCGTGACGTCTTCATGGAGGCCCATCACCATCGCGACGATGTCGGGGTGGATCGAATAGGTCGTCGCCGCAGCGACCGCCTTGCTCACGCGGTCGCCCAGAGCGGCGAGCCGCCACGAGATGATCCAGCCGCCGCCGTTCGGCACACCCAGCGCGCCGAACCGCTCGATGGCTGCGGGGTCCCACATCATCCAACCGACCACGTCGTGGCCGGCACGCCCCGCTCGTGCGGTCAGGTCCAGCCAGTCGGTCATGGTGTGCTCCTCGCAATCGAAACGGGCAGCCGGGCGGGCCGCTCCACCATCGAAAGCTAGTCAGTCGGCGAAGGTCACACCCGTTGCTGCGTCCAGCCGCCGGGCCTGCAACGTAGGTTCGGTAACAGCCAACGGCAGGAGCCAGCATGCAGGACTCGGTCACCATCACGATCAAGGCGGACGTCGAAGATGTGTGGGCACTCGTCTCCGACGTGACTCGCATCGGCGAGTTCAGCCCGGAGACCTTCGAGGCCGAATGGCTCGACGGCGCCACCGGCCCCGAAACGGGAGCACGCTTCCGCGGACACGTGAACCGAAACGACTCTGGCGTGAAGTACTGGTCCGAATGCCGCGTCACCGAGTGCGTCGAGAACGAGGTCTTCGGGTTCGCTGTGGTGGCGGCAGGCAAGACGCTCAACAACTGGAAGTACGAGCTCCGGTCCGTCGACGGCGGCACCGAGGTGACCGAGTCCTTCCGCCTGCAGCCGACCCTGGCGAACAAGCTCTACTGGGCCGCCATGGGCCGCTGGCGTGGGGAGACCAACCGCCGGGGCATGCTCGAAACACTCGAAGCGATGCGGGTTGTCCTCGAATCCGACGGCTGAAGCCGACCCCGCTTGGTCCGTCAGCCCGTCGACCGGGAGAAGCGGGCACCGGTTCGGATGTAGTCCTCCGAATGGTCCTTGTGCTGTTCCTCGTCGACGGCGATCTGCCGGAGCATGTCGCCGACCGTCACGTGGAAGCCGTAGTCGCTTCGGTAGGCCGACTCCCAGGCGGTCGAGTCGAACTCGGGGTTCTCGGCCACGAACTGTGCGTACTGCCGCATCGCATGGTCCTCGAAGTCTGAATTGAGCTGATACGACCACTTCGGCCGCACCACGTACAGGATCCACGACAACTGGTAGTAGAGGAACGAGAGGATCTGGGGGAAGACCCGGTCCAGGAACCACCGCCGCTTGTAGCCCGCCTTCTCGCAGAACTCCTCCATGATCAACAGGTGCCAGAACTCGTTGTCCTGTTCGTCCCGGGCGAGCACGACCCGATCCTGGATCTTGCGATCGAACGCATGGTCCTTGTGGTTCTGCGTCTGTGCGATGTGGCCGACGTGCTCCCACGCCATGTACGGCACCCGAGCCACGAGTTCGACGAAGGCGAAGAACTCGAAGCTCCTGCCCTGCGGAAACACCTTGCCTGCAGTCCAGAAGAGCAGCCGGGCCGGAAGGCCGTAGCGGTACGCATGTGCATCGAGGTACTCGCGCTGCTTGTCCCGCAGCTCGGCCGGCGACAGCGGCATCGAGAAGCACGACTGGTACGACACCGGACCCTCGGGGCGCTCCTGCGCGACATCCGTCGGAACGGGACTGGGGGTTGGGGGGCGGTCGAATGGAGCCACGGTTACCTCTTCCGTCATTGCGCTGGCTGATGGGATCAGCATGCGAGGTGCGGCCTGTCGGCGGCAGGGACCAACGTCCCGAACGTTCCAGATGACGACGAATCGACGCCGCGGTACTGTCGGGCATGAACGCGGGACGTGACGTGACCGACATCTTCGAGTCGGCCCGGTACGCGTCGACGCGGCTGCCGATCGAACAGGCATCACCGCTCCCGCCGGACGTCTACTTCTCCCAGGTCTGGTACGAACGGGAAATCGAGACGATCTTTCGCAAGCGATGGCTGGTTGCAACCCGGGAGGAAGAGATTCCAAATCCGGGCGACTATGTGCGCCTCGACATCATTGGTGAACCGCTGATCATCCTGCGTGACACCGACGGCACGATCCGGGCACTCTCAGCGTCGTGCCGTCATCGCGGAGCTGAGCTCCTGGTCGGCTCCGGAAACTGCCGCAAAATCACGTGTCCGTACCATTCGTGGACCTACTCGCTCGATGGCGCACTCGTCGCAACACCGTCGATGAAGGCGGCCGAAGGCTTCGACAAGACCGAGCATCCGCTTCCTTCGGTACGGGCGGAGACCTGGGCGGGCTTCGTCTTCATCAACTTCGATCCCGACGCCACCGCGCTGATCCCGTCACTGGGCGGTCTCGTCGACCGACTCGCTCCCTACGACATGGGCGAGATGGTGGTCACGAAGAAGTGGGAGAACCGGTTCAACGCCAACTGGAAGATCTGGGTCGAGAATTCGCGGGAGGGTTACCACGTACGAACCGTGCACAAAGAGTCGCTCGACACCTTCTATCCCGGAGCGATCCGCACCGCCTTCCATGCCGACGGCGAGCCGATGGTCTACGCCATCAACAGCAGCGACAACGAGAACGGTCTGTACGTTCCGCGGAACCACACGCTTCCATTTGTGGAGGGCCTGTCGGAACAGGATCGGGAGTCGACCCACTTCGTCATCCACTACCCGCACCTGCTCCTCAACGTGCCGCCGGATCGCATCACCTTTCATCAGTACTTTCCCGAAGGTCCCGAATGGACCCGCATCACGTCCTGGTGCTGCTTCCCGAAGTCCACTGTCGAACGACCGGATTTCGAACACGAAGCGGAGGAGAAGTACTACCCCTCGATGGACCTGTTTCTGGCTGAGGACAAAGGCATCTGTGAAGTCGTCCACCGCGGCATCGGCGGCAGCCTCGCCGGCTTCTCCCGCTACTCGCCCGACGAGGAACGAACCGTCCATGAGTTCTCGAACTATGTTCTCGATCACGTGGTCGGACCCGCCGACCCCACCTGATCGGAGAATTCGATGACCCGTCGTGAGAGCATCTCGATTCCGAACGTGGGCGAGCCCGCCGACCTTCGTGCTGGCTCCCAGTGCATTCGCACGGGCGACCTCCTGTTCATCTCCGGACAGATCGCCCTCGACAACGGCGAACTGGTGGGCCCCAACGATCCGCTCGAGCAGTGCCGACAGTGCCTCCGTCACATCGAGGCGTATGTGACGGCGGCCGGAGGCACGATGGACGACGTCGTCTCGCTCGACATTTTCCTGACCGACATCAGGTATCGCCCAGCCGCCGGGGAGGCCCGGGCGGAGTTCTTCAATGCTCCCGGCCCATCGGCCACGCTCGTCGGGGGAGTGGACCTCGCGTTCGAAGGACTCCTCGTGGAGATCAGCGCTCGGGCGGTTCTGTCCTGAGCGAGCAGCTGACCGGCCAGGCGATGACGGTGCTCGGCGCCGTCGACGCATCGGATCTTGGCGTCACCCTCGCGCACGACCACGTGCTCATGGACGGCACGTTCATGTATGTGGACCCTCCCAACCCGGATGATCAACACCTGGCGGAAGAAACGATCACCCTCGAGAATCGGGGCTGGGTCGCCTATCACTGGACCTCCAACCACCACAACGTCGAGCTCGACAGCGTGGACCTTGCCATCAGCGAGCTCGACCGATTCGTTGCGGCGGGAGGCAAGACGGTGGTCGACCCGACCAACCAGGGCCTCGGCCGCGACCCGGCACCGCTCGTTCGAATCGCGGAGGCAACCGGAACCCACATCATCATGGGCGCCGGCTACTACCTCGGCGGGACCCATCCCGAAAACATGAGCGTTCGGTCGGTCGACGACATCACCGAAGAGATCATCCGAGACATCACTGTTGGGGTCGGAGACTCCGACGTCCGCGCCGGGCTGATTGGCGAGATCGGGTGCACCCATCCCTGGCTCCCGAACGAGAAGAAGAGCCTTCGGGCGGCGGTAGCGGCCCAGATCGAGACGGGAGCACCGCTCATGGTGCACCCCGGGAGAGACCCGGCGTCACCGGTGGAGATCGCGGAGATCGTCGATGAGGAAGGTGGCGACCTCACCCGGACGACGATCTGCCACATCGATCGAACCTGCACTGACCGGGGCTGGCTCGCCGACATGGCGGCCACCGGTTGCTATCTGGAATACGACCTGTTCGGCAACGAGAGCTCGTGGTATCCGCCGAACCCGCAGGTCGACATGCCGTCCGACGCCGAGCGCATGGACGTCGTGCTCTGGCACTTCGAAAACGGGTTCGAACGCCAGGTCTTGCTGTCTCACGACATCGCAACGAAGCACCGACTGCACGCATACGGCGGCCTCGGATACGACCACCTCATCACGAACGTGATGCCCCGCCTTCGCCAGCGAGGGTTGCGTGACGAGGACATTGAGACGCTCGTCGTCAGGAACCCGGCGCGGTTGCTCACCTTCACGAAGGCTTGATGTTTGGAAGCGGTTTCGGTTCATGGGACACCGGTTTGATGAATGTCATCGCCGGTGAATGGTTCACCGGAGACTTCTGAAAGGAACCACCCACCATGCTCTTGGCCGCTTTCGACCATGGAGTTCGAGGGGCCGAACGAGGCCCCCACTTCATCTTCCCCTTCCTGCTTCTGCTTCTCGTTGCGTTCATCGCCGCCAAGGTGATTCGACGTCGACGGGGCGGTATGGCGTTCGCTCACCACGGCTCGCCGATGCAGACCCTCCAGGATCGTTTCGCCCGCGGCGAGATCGACCGGGAGGAGTTCGAACACCGCAAGGCGGTGCTCGATGGAGCCGACGTTGTCCCGCCGGCTCCGAGCCGGCCACAGGCCACAACCTTCTCGGACTCGCCCCCGTCGTCCGACGAAGAAGAGTGACCTGACCGGTTAGCGTTCGGAGGGTTGGCCCACGGGCCGGCCCTCCGACTCGCCGTTTTCTGAAAGGTGACCATGTCACAGCGCATTCTGGTTGTGGACGACGAGCGTGAGATCCGACGGCTCGTTGCGTCCTACCTCGTCGACGACGACTTTGTGGTCGAGGAGTTGGACAACGGGCCGGCCGTGCTCGAACGACTGCAGCGCCAGCCCGCCATCGACCTCATCGTTCTCGACGTCCGCATGCCCGGCCCGGATGGCATCGACACCCTCCGGGATCTTCGCCGGTTCTCCGATGTGCACGTGATCATGCTGACCGCTGCGGCGGAGGAGACCGACCGGTTGATCGGACTCTCCGTGGGCGCCGATGACTACATCACCAAGCCGTTCTCTCCGCGCGAAGTGGTCGCCAGGGTGAAGGCGGTGTTGCGCCGCACCCGAACGTCCACCTCGGAGCAGCTCACGGAACCGCTTGTCTTCGATGGCATCACGGTCGACATCGACCGTCATGTCGTGACCGTCGACGATTCGCCGGTCGACCTGTCGGCGTTGCAGTTCAACCTGCTCCGGGCGCTGGCCGAGAGCCCGGGCCGGGTCTTTGCCCGACACCAGCTGATCGACCGCGTGTGGGGTCGAGACTTCTACGGCGAGGAACGCATCGTCGACGTGCACGTGGGCAACCTCCGCAAGGCGCTCGGCGACTCGGCCTCCTCGCCCCGCTTCATCGAAACCGTTCGCGGCGTCGGCTACCGGTTCGTTGCATGAGTGCCGATCGCAGCCTTCGGACGCTCCGGCGGCGCCTCTTCGGGTCGCACCTCCTCGTGATGGGCGTTGCCCTCGTCGTCCTGATGGTGGGCATCGGAGTCGTTGCCGTCCTGACGGAGGTCTTCGGCGGACGTCACGGGTTCGGCCGTGGCCCGTCCGAGGGCGATGCCCCGTTCGGGCTGCTCGTGGGCCTCTCGGCTGCAGCGATTGCGTCCGGCATCGTCTCGTGGCGGGTCACCCAGCGGCTGGCCGGCCCGCTCGAAGAGATCAGCGCGGCGACCAAAGCACTCGCCGCCGGCAACTACGACGTGCAGGTGCCGGGGGCCGACACGGTCGAAGTCGATGCACTCGCCGACGACGTGAACCGGCTCGCCCACGAGCTTCGGACAACAGAGGAGCGCAGGCTCCGCCTGATCGGTGATGTCGCACACGAGCTGCGAAATCCGCTGAGCACCATCGAAGGAACCATGGAGGCTCTGCTCGACGGCGTCGTCCCCGGAGACGACGACACCTACACCCGGATCGGCCGGGAGGCCTCGCGCCTTCGCCGGTTGGCCGACGATCTCTCATCCCTCTCCGCAGCAGCCGAATTCGGAAGGGTCGACGATGCGCCGGTGGACCTCGCCGACGTCGTCGAAGGCGTCGTTGCCCAGCTCGAACCGCAGGCGATGGCGCAGGGGCTCGAGCTCCGTTTCGAGGGAGCCCCGGCCACCGTCCAGGGCGACCGCGACCGCCTCACCCAGGTCTTCATGAACGTGATCGGGAACGCGATCCAATACACCGAGTCCGGATCGATCGTCGTCCGGTTGACGTCGGCCGACGATCGCTCGCACGTCGCTGTCACCGACACCGGGCGCGGCCTCGCCGAAGACGATCAGACCCGCGTCTTCGAACGCTTCCACCGAGTCGACGAACACTTCAGCGATGGCACCGGCGTCGGCCTCGCCATCTCGAAGCTCATCGTCGATGCCCACGGCGGTACCATCGCCGCCGAGAGCTCCGGTCTCGGGACGGGCACGACCGTCCGGATCGATCTTCCGCACCGGCAGAACCCGGCCGTGTCAGGTTCCGTTCAGGTTCGTTCGCCAGACTCGATGCCATGAACGGATTCACGTCAATCGAGCTCACCCGTCGCCGGTTGCTCGCCCTCGCCGGGGCAGGTGCCGGTTCGATCGTGCTCGCCGCCTGTGGCGACGACGAGCTCTCGCTGTCGGCCGACGCCAACCCGATCGGCAACGCGTCGCCCACCTGCGTGCTCACGCCTTCCGAGGCGGAGGGGCCGTTCTACGCCGACCTCGATCTGGTACGTCGAGACATCACCGACGGTCGGGCCGGCTCGCCGCTTGAGCTGCGGATCGCCGTGGTCGACGCCGATGGCTGCACCGCGATCAGCGGCGCCGAAGTGGACGTGTGGCACGCCGACGCCGATGGCCTCTACTCCGCGTTCACCGAGCAGGGCGAAGATGAGGACGTCGACACCACGGCCGAGTCCTTCCTTCGAGGCGTGCAGACGACGGATCGCCGCGGGATCGCCGTGTTCGATTCGATCTACCCGGGCTGGTATCCGGGTCGGACGACGCACGTGCACGCGAAGATCCACTTCGACGACCGGACAGTCGTCACCACGCAGTTCTATTTCCCGGACGACGTGTCGGCATCGGTCTATACCGCCCACGAGGCGTACGTCGGGCGCGGCGACAAGGACACCAGCAACGACGGCGACGGGCTCGGCGCCGACCTCGCCGGCCTCCGCATGGGGGTCGAACCCAGCGGCGATGGCCACATCGCCTCGATCCTCGTCGGCATCGACCGGAGCTGATCTCGAGCGGTTCAGTCGCTCGATTCACGGAGCTCGAACGAGCTCTCGGCCACGACCGATCCGGCGACCTGGAGTTCCACCCGGTGGGTGCCGCGGTGGTAGCGACGGGTCGACGCGGTGGCGATACGGCGACGCTTCGTCAGCGTGCGTTCCTCGCCCGGCGCAAGGTCGATCGTCGTCCACTTGAACACCTTCGGCGCGGTGGCGCCCGAGGCGTTGACGTGGTGGATGACGAAGTCGACGACGAGCTTCTGTGCGGCGTCAGCCGTCGATGTGAACGCAGCGGAGAGCTCGATGGAGTCGCCCAAAGAAACGCCACTCGGGCTGACCGTGAACTCGACATCGCCGATCTGCGGGTCGGTGGTGAACCCGAGCACCTGCAACGCGCCGGAGTCGCCCTTCTTCACGAGCGACCGCAGTGCATGGCGAATCAGGCCCGGGTCGACGTCGTCCGTCGACCATTCCTGTGTGATGCCGACCACACGGTCGCCATGGTTGCGGGCGATGTCGTTGAGGTGGTTGGCGACGGAACGGCGCACGACCTCGTCGGGGTCGTGTCGAAGTTCCGAGATCAGCGCGATACCGAGCTCCGGGTCGGCCAGGAGCGCCGGGACGCCCTGGCCCCAGGGCAGGAACGGGCGCGTGCCCTCCGACGGCAGGCGGCGAACGGCCGCATCCTCGTCGGTCAACCAAGAGCGACACCAGTCGAGCGTGAGGTCGAGGTGCTCAATGAGGTAGGGTCGAATGGCGAACTCACAGCTGAACGACTTCGTGAGCCCGGTCATGGCGCGCAGCGACACGTCCGGCTCAGCGAGACCATGCCGCTCGACGACGGAGCACAGCGGCCAGGCCGCCATGTCGCCGAACGCCTCCGTCTCCTCGAACGCGATCGCAGACGCGATCTCGACGAGGTGCCCGGTGGTGGTGTCCCAGTCGTCTGGGAGTTGCGCACGGAGGGCGTCGGCGAACTGATTGATCCTGTCCTTGAGCTCGAGCTGGTCCAGGTCGGCGCCGGCTGCCGCCACGAATGTCGACCGATCGAAGCCCCTCATCGAGGCAGTTGCGGCGTCGGCGATCCGATCGATCAGCTCGTCGGCGAAGGCGTGTTTGAGTGGCTCAGCCATGCGGTCAACCTCGTGGCT
Source organism: Acidimicrobiales bacterium (assembly GCA_020628865.1). GTDB lineage: Bacteria > Actinomycetota > Acidimicrobiia > Acidimicrobiales > SHLQ01 > SHLQ01. The sequence goes on along the minus strand of JAHDEJ010000008.1, from coordinate 75,571 downwards.
TCATCGTGGGGTCGGTCATGGCGTCGCGAATCCGTAGCGGTCGAGCTCATCATCCGTCATGTAGTGGATGTCGGCGGCTGGGGCGGCGTCGAGCGTGAACCAGTAGAAGTCCGGATCGATGTTCATCTCGTCGTAGTAGTCGAGGAACAGATCATGCCCTTCGTCATCGTCCGGAAGGTCGGCTCCCTCGGTCTCCCCATCGGTCCAGGAGTGCACGCCGAACATCGCTCCCGCATCCCAGGTGCGCACCACTCCCGAGAGGAAGAAGTCGACGCCGCCAGAGGCGATCACCCCGTCGCTCGGAACGTGCGTGGCGAGGCCGGCTGAGCGCACGAGTCGAGAGGCTTCCAGGTTCGCTTCGTCATCGATGGAGCCGGGCACGTCGGCCAGGACGATGGTCGAGACGTTCGGATGATCCTCGAGTAGCGCTCGGACATCGTCGGGCGTCGACGGGCCGATGTCTCCGGTCATGGTGGCGATGTCGCCGTCGACGACGAACTCGGCGCCTTCACCGCCGCCGCCACAGGCGACCAGGATGAGGCCGACGATGATGAGGCTGGCCAGACGTTTGGCGGCGGTATGAAACACGGTGACTCCTGCGACGCGAACACTGCCAGAGTACGATCCGCCCGTGACCGACACGACGCCAGAGCCAACTGCGAGTCCGGCCAGCGATGCGCTCGCTGCTGCGTGGGACTCCTTCGTGGCTGACCTCGGTTCGATGGGTCACGACCTGCTCGCCTCCGCACCCACGGAAGCCGACCGGGCGGATGCCCTGCGCTTCCTCCTCCGCCAACTGGCCTATCGGGAGGAGCAGTTTCTCGAGTTTCCCCGCGGCGCCCGCCCCGAATTCTTCCTTCCCGAGTCGCCGACCCGCAAGATCTTTGCCGATTGCCCGGACACGATCTATCGCCAGTTCTCGGTGACGCCCGGTGCCTCCTATCGAATCACCGGAACCCGCGGCGAAGCGCCGTACATCTCCTTCACGGCATACCGGGCATCGCTCGAGGACCGCCTCGTGGCAGACCTGCACGACGGTCAGCTGACGATCGAAGCCGACGGCACGTTCGCACTCACCGTCGGGCCCGAGGGCGGTGGCGAGAACCACCTCGCCATCACCGACGACACCGCCTTCGTCATCATCCGTGAGTACTGCCACGACCGGGAACACGGCCAACACGCCACCTTCTCCGTCGAACAACGCACCCCCACACCAGGCCACCGGCCGGAGTTGGATGCTCCGTCGCTCGAAGTCGCCCTGGCCTTCATGGGCTTCGGGCTTCGCTTCAGCAACGACGCCACCGTTCGGCTCTCGACGCTGTTGCGGGACCGGCCCAACACGATGAGCGAGGCGGCCGCCGAGCTCGTCTCGGAGATGGCCGGGACACCTCACAACCACTATCAGCTCTGTTACGTGAAGCTCGAGGAGGGGCAGGCGCTCCAACTCGAACTCGACCCACCTCGATGCCGCTACTGGAGCGTGCACCTCAACAACTGGTGGCTCGAGTCTCCCGAGTTTCGGGACGGTCAGCGGGTGTGCGTCAACGACGCGCAGGCGCTTCGGAACGACGACGGCAGCGTGACCATGCTGGTGGGGCCCGAGGACCCCGGAACGGGGAATTGGCTCGACACGAAGGGCCGACGCGAGACGATTCTTCTGGCCCGCTACCTGCTGCCCGAAGCGGAGCTCCCGCCGATCGTCACGCAGGTCGTGTCCGTCTGACGTCGATCAGATGTCCTTGAGCAGCCGGAGCGCATCGAAGACGGCGGCATGGATGTTCCGGCTGGCCACGGCATCGCCGATTCGATACAGCTCGAACGTTCCCTCGGGGTTGCGGGCGTCGGCGCCACGGGCCGGTTGCGGTCGGGCGTTGAGCATCGCGTCGTAGTCGACGGCGCCGAGGTTCGCCGACGACGGCTTGAGCGCGAAATAGAGCTCGTCGAGTGGCTGGGTGCCGTGATCGACGACGACCGTGTCCACGTGACGGACGGACCGGTGGGCTGAGTGGTCGCTGCCGATCTCCACGCACATGCGGCCGAGCTCGGGGCGGACCGCAACGACCCGTTGGTTCAGCGTGATGCGGGTGTCGGTCTCGTTGAACGCTCGGGCGTAGGGCACGTGGTTCATGCCGCCGATGTCGATGCCCAGCATTCGTTCGGGAGTGACGATCTCGAGTTCGGCGCCGGAACGGGCGATCATCTCGGCCGCCGTGAGTGCCGAGTGCCGGCCGTGGTCGTCGAAGAGCAGTACTTGTCCAGTGGGTGTGACGTCTCCGCCGATCACGTCCCAGGTGGTGACGACGTGGTCGGCGCCGTCGTCGAGCGGCGGGAGTTGCGGCTGACCGCCGGTCGCGATGATGACCACGTCCGGGTTGAGGTCAGCCACCATGGCTGCGTCGGCGATCGTGTCGACCCGCAGATCGACGCCGAGGCGGTCGAGTTCGCTCACCCGCCACTGCACGATGCCGGCGAGGTCCACCCGCCGGGGGTTGCGGGCGGCGAGGTTGATCTGGCCGCCGGGCCAGGGCATCGCCTCGAGCACGGTGACGTCGTGGCCCCGTTCGCCGGCCACTCGGGCCGCCTCGAGACCCGCAGGTCCGGCACCGACGATCACGACTCGCCGGCTCGCCGTCGCTCTCGGGATGTCGTGCGGCATCGTTGCCTCGCGACTGGTGGCGGCGTTGTGAATGCACAGTGCCTCGCCCGCTTCGTAGATGCGGTCCAGGCAGTAGGTGGCGCCGACGCAGGGCCGAATCCGGTCCTCCTTGCCATCGATGATCTTGCGGACGAGGTGGGGGTCGGCCATCTGCGCCCGGGTCATCCCCACGAGATCCACCCGGCCCTCGGCGATGGAGTGCCGGGCCGTGGCGACATCGTCGATCTTCGACGCGTGCAGCACGGGGAGGTCGGTGGCCTCCCGAACGAGGCCGGCGAAGTCCAGGTGCGGGGCCGCGGGCATCCCGTGAATGGGAATGATCTCGCTGAGCAGCACGTCGTTGGTGGTGGTGCCCCGAATGACATTGATGAAGTCGATCAGCCCGTCGGCTTCGAGTCGCTGGAGGATGTCGAGGCCGACATTCACGTCGAATCCGTCCGGCACTCCTTCGTCGATCGCCATGCGGAGGCCGACGATGAAGTCGTCGCCGACCCGCTCCCGGATGGCTCGCAGCACCTCCCACGGGAAGCGCAGCCGGCCCTCGTGCGTCTCGCCCCATTCGTCTTCGCGATGGTTCGTGCGGGGGGACCAGAACGCGTCGAACAGATGGCCGTAGCTCTCGAGCTCGATGCCATCCATACCGCCCGCCTGCATACGCTCGGCGGCGTCGGCGTACTTGCCGATGATGCGCTCGATGTCCCAGTCCTCGGCTTCCTTCGGGAACGCGCGGTGGGCGGCCTCACGAATGGGGGAGGGGGCCACCACCGGCAGCCAATCGTCGTGCGACCAGCTGGTTCGGCGGCCGAGGTGGGAGAGCTGGATCATGCAAGCGGCACCGTGCTCGTGCACGCCATCGGTCAGCCGTTGGATCCAGGGCACGATCGCATCGTCGTAGGCGTGGAGGTTTCCGAAGGAGGGTGGGCTGTCCTCGGCGACGACGGCGGATCCCGCTGTCATCGTGAGCGCCACGCCACCCTTCGCCTTCTCCTCGTGGTAGAGCCGGTAGCGGTCCTTCGGCATGCCCTCCTCGGAGTAGGCGGGCTCGTGAGCGGAGGAGAAGATGCGATTCCGCAACGCCAGGTGCTTCAGCTGAAAGGGTTCGAGCAGCGGGTCGGCCATCGCCACAGCGTGGCAGATTCGCCGTCGAGCCGAGAACTCCGTGCGAGATTCCTGCCGGCTGGAAGGTTGGTAGGCTGGTCCCATGAAGATCGGGGAGCTGGGCGACCAGTGCGGGGTCACCGCCAAGACGATTCGGTACTACGAATCGATCGGTCTGATCGACGAGCCCGGGCGAACGGCTAGCGGCTACCGCGACTACGACGACGCCGCGGCGGAGCGGCTGCGGTTCATTCGGGACGCCCAGGCCACGGGTCTGACGCTGAGCGAGATCGCCTCGGTGCTCGAACTGAAGGGCGCCGGTGAGCGTTCGTGTTCACACACCGCCGCCCTGCTGGAGGAGCGAATTCGTGCGATCGATGCGCAGATGAAGCAGCTGGAATCGGCTCGGACGGAGCTGTCCACGCTCGCGAACCGGGCCAGGGGGCTCGATCCGGCGGCATGCACCGACCCCAACCGCTGTCAGGTGATCGTGGAGACACTCGACACAGCTTGACCTTCCAGTCGAATGGAAGCTTTAGACTGAACGCATGACCACCGATCTCGGCGTTCGCGCCGACGTCACCATCGATGGAATGACCTGCGCAGCCTGCTCGAGTCGTGTCCAGCGGCGCCTCGGAAAGCTCGACGCGGTCGCCGACGCGCAGGTCAACTTCGCCAACGGTCGGGCCGTCGTGATCCACGACGGAACCCTCGATGCGGCCGACATTCGAGCCGAGGTCGAGGCGCTCGGCTACTCGGTCATCCGGTCCGACGAGACCGAGGAAGCAGAGCGCCGCCGAGAGGCCGACCTTCGCCGTCGACTCCTCGTGGGCGTCATCCTCACGGTCCCCGCCATGGTGCTGTCGATGATTCCGGCGCTGCGATTCGACGGATGGGAGTGGCTCGTCGCCGCGCTCACGACCCCGGTCATCCTGTGGTCCGGGTGGCCCTTTCATCGGGCGGCCTGGCTGAACCTTCGCCAGCGGGCGACGACCATGGACACGCTCGTCTCGATGGGCTCGCTCTCGGCGCTGTTGTGGTCGGCCGTCGTGCTCATCGGCGACGTGGGCGACGGGCACGTCTATTTCGAGACCGGCGCCGTCATCGTCACGCTCATCCTTCTCGGCAAGTGGTTCGAGCTGCGAGCCAAGCGACGGACGGGCGACGCGATCCGGGCGCTGGCCGACCTCGGTGCCCGCACCGCACTCCTCGAAGACGGGCGGGAGATCGAGCTCGACGACCTCGCCGTGGGCATGCGATTCGTGGTTCGGCCGGGAGAGAAGATCGCAACGGACGGTGTCATCGTCGACGGCCGGTCGGCCGTGGACGCCTCCATGGTCACCGGCGAGCCGGTGCCGGTCGATGTGGTTCCCGGCGACGAGGTCATCGGGGCCACGATCAACGCAAACGGTTCGCTCGTGGTCGAAGCGACGCGGGTCGGGTCCGACACCGCGCTCGCGCAGATCATCCAGCTCGTGGACCAGGCGCAGGGAAGTCGGGCCGACGTCCAGCGGCTGGCCGATCGTGTGGCCGCCGTCTTCGTTCCGCTCGCGATCGTGATTTCCGCGGTCACGCTCGTGGCATGGCTCGTGCTCGACAACGCGGCCGACGACGCGTTCACCGCTGCCGTCGCCGTGCTGATCATCGCCTGCCCATGCGCACTCGGGCTCGCCACGCCGCTGGCGATCATGGTGGGTACCGGCCGGGGTGCACAGCTCGGCGTCATCATCAAGGGCGGCGAGATCCTCGAAGACACCCGCACGGTCAACGCCGTCGTTGTCGACAAGACGGGCACCGTCACCGAGGGCGCAATGGCGCTCACCGACGTCATCGCTCCGCAACTGGAGGTCGCAGACAAGGGCCGTGTCGTGCAGTTGGCGGCGTCCGCCGAGCGTCGTTCGGAGCATCCGATCGCTCGGGCGATTGCCGCTGCCGGGAACGATCCGCTTGCTGTCGACGAGTTCACCAACGTGCCGGGTTCCGGTGTGCGGGCTGTCGTCGATGGCACGGCTGTGTCCGTCGGTCGCCGCAGTCTGTTCGATCAGGTGCCCGCCGACGTCGAAGCGGCCGCTGCCGCAGCCGAAGGCCGCGGAGAAACGGCGGTGCTCGCCGGGCGGGCGGGGACCGCCGAGGTGGTCTTCGTCGTTGCGGACCGCATCAAGGCGACGTCGGCCGACGCCGTCGCTGCGCTCCAGGCGGAAGGCCTCTCGGTCACCCTCCTCACCGGAGACAACCAGCGCACGGCCGCAGCGGTCGCAGCCGCCGTGGGCATCGACGACGTGATCGCCGAGGTGCACCCGAACGAGAAGGCCGAAGTGATCCAACGCCTGCAGGAAGGCGGCACCCGGGTCGCCATGGTGGGCGACGGCATCAACGACGCTCCCGCGCTCGCACAGGCGGACCTGGGCATCGCCATCGGCACCGGAACCGACGTGGCGATCGAGGCCTCCGACCTCACCATCGTGAGCGGCGACCTTCGAGCCGTCGCCGACGCGATCGCCCTTTCTCGCCGCACGCTGCAGACCATCAAGGGCAACCTCTTCTGGGCCTTCGCCTACAACGCCGCCGCGATCCCACTGGCTGCCTTCGGCATCCTCAACCCGATGATCGCCGCAGGCGCAATGGGGCTGTCGTCGTTGTTCGTCGTCTCGAACAGCCTCCGCCTCCGCAACTTCACCGGCCACCGCCAACCCCAAACTCAGGAGTCGTCATGACCAACCCCGCCGTGTTCTCCGTGCCGGACATGAGCTGCGACCACTGTGTCGCCGCCATCACGAAGGAAGTCGGTGCCGTCGACGGCGTCGAGACGGTCACCGTCGATCTGGACACGAAGCTCGTGTCGGTGGTCGGTGGTGCGGAGCCCGCCATCGTCGCAGCGATCGACGAAGCCGGCTTCGACGTCGCCTGAACCGAAGGGGTCGATGCGCCCGGGCATCCACTAACTTCGCGGAATGAACAGTGCCCTTCCGGCCTCGCCGATCAGCGCCACCATTCCGCTCGACGCACCCGGTGTCCATCACGGGCATCTCCACCTTCCGCACAGTCGGGACGACTCGGCCTACGGGGCCATCATGATTCCCCTTTCGGTCATCGTGAACGGCGACGGCCCCACGGTGCTTCTCACCGGCGGCAACCACGGCGACGAATACCACGGGCCGCTCGCCCTCACGAAGCTGGTCAACGGGATCGACGCGTCCGAAGTCACGGGGCGCATCATCGTCGTGCCGTACATGAACCACCCGGCGTTCACCGGTGCGTCGCGCAACTCGCCAATCGACGGCCAGAACCTGAACCGGGTCTTTCCGGGCTCGCCCACCGGCAGCGTCACCGAGAAGATCGCCGACTACATGACCCGGTACCTGCTGCCCATCGCCGATGCCGTTCTGGACATCCACGACGGCGGCAAGACGCTCGAGTTCCTCCCGATGGCGGCATCGCACGTGATGGACAACAAGGAGCACGAGGCCCGCAACTGGAACGCCGCCCTCGCGTTCGGCGCGCCGTTCGTCACGAAGCTCGTCGAGCTCGACATGCTCGGCATGTGGGATGCCGTCGTCGAGGACTCCGGCACCCCGTTCCTGTCGACGGAGATGGCCGGCGGCGGAACGACCCGCCCGTCCTCGATGCAGATCGTCGTCGACGGCGTTCGCAACGTGCTCCAGCACTGGGGTGCGATGGCCGGTGAACCAACACCGGAGCCGTCGACCGTGCTCGACATTCCCGAGGACAACGCCTACCTCATCAGCGAGGACGAGGGCCTCCTCGAATGGCTGGTCGAGCTCGGCGACGACGTTGCCGAGGGGCAGCCGGTCGCCCGGATCTACGACACCGTAAAGCTCGGCAACCCGCCCATCGACGTGGTCGCAACGATCGACGGTGTCATCGCCATGCGCCACTTCCCCGGCCTCGTGAAGATGGGCGACGCCATCGCGCTTCTCGCCGTCGCTAGCCCTTGACGTAGACGCCCCGGGGCATGTTGGTGAGGCACTCGACGCCGTCGTCCGTGACGAGCGTCGTCTCGCTCATCTCCATGCCCCAGTCGTCCATCCACATGCCGAGCATCACGTGGATGGTCATGTTCGGCTCGAGCTCGGTCTCGTCGTTGGGGCGCAAGCTGATGGTGTGCTCGCCCCAGTCGGGGGTGTAGGCGACGCCGATGCCGTAGCCGATGCGGCTGTCCTTCGTGAGGCCGTACTGATCGAGCACGTCCTGCCACGCCCGATGGACCGAATGGGCGGTGACGCCTGGTCGCATCGTGGCGAGCACGGCTTCGAGACCCTCCTCGACCGCCTTGGCCGTGTCGAACAGTTCCTGCGTGCCGCCGCCCAGCTGCACGGTGCGGGCCAGCCCGGCGTTGTAGCGCTTGTGCGCGCCCGCCAATTCGAGGGCCACGGTCTGGCCGGCTTCGAACGGGGCGTCGGTCCACATCGGATGCGCCGTCGTTGCGGCTTCGCCCGCGAGGATCAGCGGCGGGAGCGAGGTGAGGTCGCCGCTCACGTTCATGCTGCCGCCGACCTGTTCAGCCAGGATCGCTGCGACGAGGTCGCACTGACGCAGTCCCGGCTCGATCGTGTCGTACGCCTTCTGCATGACCCGGCTGGCAATGCCGGCCGCCTCCCGCATCACCGCCACCTCGGCGTCACTCTTCACGGCGCGACACCAGTTGATGAGCAGGTCGGCATCGACCCACGTTGCGTTCGGTAGCGCCGCTTGAAGCGAGGCCACCGCCTTGTAGCTCAGGTGGTAAACGTCGCTCTCGAAGCCGATCCGCTTCCCGTCGAGACCCATGTCGGCCAGGTACCCGCCGGCCACGGCCATCGGGTGTGTGCCGGTCTGCTGGACACAGTCCTCCGGGTACGGGCGAACCTGGTCCTCGGTCATGTGGGTGGTCAGCCATGCGGCGCCGGCGTCCATCTTGCGGCCGATCCAGATCGGGTCGACATCATGCTGCACGACCACGATCTGGGGCGTGTAGAACGACCACGCGTCGTAACCGGTCAGCCAGTTGTGGTTGTTGGGGTCGCCGCTGACGTACACGTCGAGGTTGCGCTCGGCCATCGCGGCACGCACCTTTGCCAGGCGGGCGTCGTACTCGGCTTTGGGAAATGCGGGTGGCATGGATGGCTCCGTTCGGTGTGCGTCAGGTTGCTGGCGGTTCGGAAGTGCGGTCGTGCTGGTGGGCGAAGAGCGAGGAGTAGCCGTGGCTCCAGTCCGGCGGCAGGACCAGCGTGAGTTCCTCGTGGTGGGCGACACCGGGCTCGATGCCCCGCACGAGCTCGCCATGGTGGGAGCTCCGGTATGGCGGGGCCGTGTACGGAATCGAATCTGCCGCCGTGTACGTGATGACGAGCACGGGGCGGTTGCGGTCGCTGTGGTTCTGGGCGGAGTGATGCAGCATCAGCCCGTGGTGCACGCTGACCGACCCGGCCGGCCCGGTGAGCTCGACGGCGGAGTCCAGGTTCGCATCGGCGAGGCGTTCGGGCTCGATCGCCCCGATCCACGTGCCGTCGGCCGTGTAGTGCGAGTACGCCGGGCCCCGATGGCTGCCCGGCACGACCTGAAGCGGACCGCGCTCGCCGGTGACTTCTTCGAGCGAGACGATGAACTGGCACGTGCTCGTGTTGGTGTGCGGATAGAACGCCAGGTCCTGATGCCACCGGACGGCGGCGCCGCCGCCCGACCATTTGAGGTTGGCGTAGGCCTCTCGGAAGCGGACGTTCGGGCCGAGGATGTCGGCGGCGATGTCGACGAGGACGGAGTTGCTGCAGAAGTCCCAGAAGACCTCGTCGACGTCATCGAGGCAGGCGGCCCGGCGGAGTCGGGGAGCGGTGGCGGTGTGGCCGGCGTCGAGGTCGATGAAGTGGGTCGACTCGGTCATCGTGCGGCTGCGATCGATGATCGCCTCGAGCGCGCCGGTGAGTCCTGCGAGGGTGGCGTCGTCGATCAGGGCCGGGAACGCGAGGTATCCGTCGGTGGCCCAGCGCTCGCGGACCTCTGAGCTCATCGCCCTGGGGGCGTGCGCACAGACGTCCTCCCAGCGCACGGCTAGTGCTCGAGCGCCTGACGAAGGTCGGCGAGGAGGTCGTCGGTGTCTTCGATCCCGGCCGAGTACCGAACGAGTCCTTCGGGGATGCCGAGGGCCGCCCGCTCCTCGGGCGTGCATTCGACGTGGCTGGTGGTGGCCGGCGGGCCGATCGTCGTCTCGACGGCACCGAGGTTGGCGGCCCGGTGCGCCATCGTCATGTGGGGGAGGAACGCCTTCACCGCATCGAGCCCGCCATCGATGGCGAAGCTGAGCATTCCGCCGAAGCCGGTCATCTGCGCGGCGGCGATGTCGTGCTGCGGGTGGGAGGCGAGCCCCGGATAGTTGACGGCGGTGACCCGGGGGTGAGCCTCGAGGAACGTGGCGATGGCCATCGCGTTCTCGGCCTGCCGCTTCACCCGAAGGTCGAGCGTCTTCATGCCCCGCAGCAGCAGGTAGGCGGCCATCGGATCCAGCGTGGCGCCGTTGATCTCGCGGTACTGGTACACCTTCTTCACCAGATCGGCGTTGCCCACGACCACGCCGCCGAGTGCGTCGGCGTGGCCTCCGAGGAACTTGGTGGCCGAGTGCACGACGAGGTCGGCACCGTGGGTGAGCGGCAGCTGGTTGACAGGCGTGGCGAACGTGTTGTCGACCACCACAGTTGCGCCTACGGCGTGGCCGGCCGCGATGAGGCGGGGCAGGTCGAGGACCTTCAGCGTCGGGTTGGTGGGGGTCTCCAGGTACAGCAGGTCGCAGCCCTGCGCGATCGCAGCCTCGATCGCCTCGAAGTCGGTCGTGTCGATCAGGTCGCACTCGATGCCAAAGGCGGGGAGAAACTCGGTGAACAGCAGGCTGGTGCCGCCGTACGTGTCCTTCACCGACACGACCCGATTGCCCGGCCGGAGCAGGGCGTGGAGCATGTTGGAGATGGCGGCCATGCCGGTGGAGGCCGACGTGGCGGCCTCCCCGCCTTCGAGCAGGCGCACCTTCTCCTCGAACACCGCAACGGTCGGGTTCGTGTTGCGGCCGTAGATGTGGCCTTCGGCCTTGCCGGTGGCGACGTCGTACCACTCGTCGAAATCCGGGTAGCCGAAGGCGACGCTGTGCACGACCGGCACCTGGGTGGCGCGGTCGAGGAGGTAGCGGTCTTCGCCGCCCCACACGGTCACCGACGCCTGCGATCGTGGAGCTTGTTCAGTCACGGGGGACCCCCTGTCGTGTCGGCGAGCGCCGAGGTGCGCACACCCTACTCGTGGCCCGAAAAAGCCTGCCCAATCCGAGGGTCCGCTGCCGATGTGGACCGGACCAGCGGGAACGACTCTGAGATGATCGGTTGGTCAACGACCAGCGAGTCGTCGAGGTAGGTGTCGAGCGCAGCCGCACCGTTGTAGACCACGTCATCGCCAACCCAATTGACCGAGAACGCGGCGCGCCGTCGATCGAGGTGGTTCCCGGGTGCGCTGTGAAGTGTGTGGGACCACCAGACCAGGGTGTCTCCCGGCCGGAGCGGTGACGAGAGAATCGGGGCGTCCCCAACCGCCTGTGGCGTTTCCGGCAGCTCCGGCCTTGCGTGTCGGTATTCGCGGTCGGGGTTCTCGAAGTTCACGGCCCGGTAGAGCGTCTGGTCCCGGTGCGACCCGTGGAGGAACCGCAAGGAGGTCTCGAGCGGGATGTGGTCGAGCGCCACCCAACTGTTGACCACCTTCGTCCCATCGAGCGGGTAGTAGGAGTGGTCCTGGTGCCATGGCGTCGAGGCGCCGCCACTGAGCGGTTCCTTGATGAGGAGGAAGTCGTAGAAGAGCGTGAGGCTGGAGGAGTGGAGCAGCGGCCAGACCAGGTCGGCGAGCGGGCTGTCGAAGATGAACCGGCGGAACGGCTCCACCGATCGCCATGCTCCAGAGCTGAAGGAGAAGGCGCCGGCATCGCCGTCTCGTTTGACGACGTCGACGTCGGCGCTCGAACCGCCGAGGGCGTCTGCGATTCCGGTTTCGATCACGTCGAGCCAAGTGCGGTCGAACGCGCCGGACAACAGGACGACCCCGTCCGTTTGCAGCGTCTGTCGAATGCGATCCGTGTCTTCACCCGGGTCGAACGACGGAACGGGACGGACCGAGCCGGTCATGTCCGTTGCCGGGCGATCAGCCCCATGACGGTTGCGGCCAGACGGGCGGCGACCAGCGCACCTCGGTTCCCGACGTCAGCGGACGGAGCGAATTCGGCGAGGTTGAAGCCGACGAGCCGTGCCTTCGATGCAACGGCTTCGAACAGATCGCTCACGGTGCCGTAGTCAAAGCCGCCCGGGGCAGGACCGATGACGCCCGGAACGACCGACGGGTCGAGGGCATCGATGTCCAACGCCAGGTACACGTTCGCGTCGTCGGGGATCGCGTCGAGCACCTGTTGCATCCCGCCCTGGCGAATCGAACGCATCGGGAAGAGGTCGACACCCCAGCCGATGGCGTCGGCGACGTCCGCCGGCCGAGCGCTGCCCGATCCGCGGGCGCCGACCTGCACGATGTGCTTCACCCACGGCATCTCCGAGGCGCGCCGCATGTTGCTGCTCAGCCCGAACCGTTCGCCCTGGACCTCATCGCGCCAATCGATGTGCGCGTCGAGCTGGAGCACGGTCACCGGGCCGTGGTTGTCGTAGGCCGCGAGCGTTGGGATGGGAATGGAGTCGTCGCCGCCAAGGAGGATCGGTACCGCCCCGCCATCGAGAACGGTGCGAATGTGCGACTCGATGAGCTCTCGGTTTGCTGGGAATTCGGTGTCCGAAATGGGCAGGTCTCCCCAGTCCACGGCGGTCGCTCCGTCGAGGAGCGTGCCACCGAGATCGAAGTCGTGGTGTTCTCCCATGCCCGGCCAGCCGACGGCGCCGCGGATCGCCGTAGGCCCGTTGGCGCAATACGCCCCGACGGAGGCGTACGGCGTCGCCGTTGCTGCGCCCATCACGACGATGTCGGCGTCGCCGACGACCCCCGGTTCGCCGCGGGGAACGTCGAACAAGCCGCCGGCAGCGTCGCCACCGAAGAGATTGCCGATGCGAAGGTCCTCGTCCACGGTCAGGCCTTTCGCACTGCGCCAGCGATGTCGGCCCACTTGGCCACGTTGTCGGGGCTCCGAGCGATGTCGTCGGTGGTGAGGTAGCTGATGACCCGCTCGGCGACGGGTCCGTATCGCTCGATCAGCCGGTCGGGAATCTCGTCCCATCTGCCGACGATTGCAAACGCATCGAGCATCTCGTCCGTGATCAGGCTCGTCATGCCCTGCACGTCGCCCGCCTTCAACCGCTCGTTCAGGCGGGCGGAGGTGCCCTCGAATCCGAGGTCGTCGAACTGGAAGGCGTAGTTGCGGGTGGAGCCGTAGAAGCCGATCTGCGTTCGGGCCCGCTCGGCCAGGAACTCCCGCTCCTCGGGTGTGTCTCCGGGAACGATGAACGCCGGAATGAGGAGATCGACGTCCTGCACCGTGCGGCCGGCAGATTCGGCGCCGGCCTGCACAGCCGGCAACAGCCGGTTGTCGATATAGCTCCGGGAGTGGAGCGGGTGCACGTGCACGCCGTCGGCCACAGCCCCGGCCATCTTCGTCATGAACGGCCCCACGGCCGACACATCGACCTTGATGTCGCCGTGCTCGTGCGCCAACGGTTTCCACTGCCCCGGGAGGAGGGACATGGACCAGTAGTCGCCCTCGTGGTTGAGCTTCTCGTCGCCGCGGAACGCTGCGAGGCAGCGCTGCACCGCCTGGAGGTACTCCCGCATGCGGGGGCCGGGTGGGTCGAAGTCCATCCCGTAGCGGCGCTCGATGTGCGCCTTCACCTGGCTGCCGAGGCCAAGGCGGAACCGTCCGCCGGTGTTGTCGGCCAGCTCCCAGGCGATGCTCGCCATCACCATCGGGCTCACGGGAAACGCCACCGCGATCCCGGTGGAGTAGGTGAGCGACGGGGCGGCCATCGCCGCGGCAGCCATGCTCATCCACGGTGTCTGCCCCGTTTCGGTGAAGAGCATCCCGGAGAATCCAGCCGCCTCGGTCGTGCGGGCAAGTTCGGCCGCATCGTCCCATCGGCTCGGTCCGACCATCAGGTCAAAATGCACGGCAACTCACTTCCTTCCAGATCTGTGCAGCGTCAAGTGTCGGTATGACATCCAGCCCTGCACAGATTTTCGAGCTCAGGATCTGTGCAGCTGGAGGTGTCGGTGTGGCATCCAGCCCTGCACAGATCGGGTGGGTGGTGGGGTCGGGTCAGGTCAGGTCAGGTCAGGTCATGGTGAGGCCGCCGCTGACGGACAGGGTCTGGCCGGTGATGAAGGCGGCGCCGTCGGAGGCGAAGAAGACGATCGCCGGTGCGATGTCCTCCGGTTCGGCGAGGCGGCGCATGGGAATGGCTCGGGTGAGCGCGTCGACGAACCGATCGCCGGAGCCGAGCTCGTCGGCCATGCCGCGGATCAGGGGCGTGTCGGTCGGCCCCGGGCAGACCACGTTCACGCTGATGCCGTGCTTGGCGACTTCCCGGGCCACGCTCTTCGAGAACGAGATGACGGCGCCCTTCGCCCCGGCATAGATCGACTCGAGCGACGAACCGACCCGGGCGGCGTCCGATGCGACCGAAACGATGCGTCCCCGCTCGCGTTCGATCATCCCCGGCAGAATCGCGTGCACGGTGTTGAGCGTGCCCCGATAGTTGACATCGATCACTCGATCCCAGAAGTCCGGCGTGGTGTCGACGAACGGGACGAATCGATCCCAGCCGGCGACGTTGATGAGCGTGTCGATTGGCCCGAGTTCCGCTTCCACCCGCTCGACGGCTGCCCGAACGGCGTCGGTGTCGGCAACGTCGAGCGCGATGCCGAGATGCCCGCTGCCGAGCTCAGCTGTGACGGTGTCGGCGGCCTGCTGATCGAGGTCGACGACGGCGATTTGGGCACCGGTGTCGGCGAGCGCACGACACACTGCGGCGCCGATGGCGCCAGCCCCGCCGGTCACAAAGGCCACCGAAGTGTTCGCTGTCATCGAGATCCCCCTCGGCGCTCAATGTACTTCGCGCTCCGGGTCCGGGCGAATGGCGAAGCAGCCGTCAGGAGGGATGCTCTTCGACGTACCGTTTCGCGGTTTTCTGGGCCAGCCAGGCTCCATAAAGCAGCACAGCCGTTGCGACCAGCACGCCGACGCCGATGACGATTCCCCAGATCGCTACGGCGGTCTCGGGGTCGCCGCTCACGATGCCAAACAGGCCGAGCACAGCGGACGCAATGAAGACGCGTCCGGACAGCACGGAGGGCGGGAGCGCCGCAAGGTGCGCGGCCTTCCAGGCTTCGGGGGAGGAGCGGGTCGCCCGTGTCCGGGTCCCGGCCCAACCGTTGGGGCCGAGGCGTCCGTCGGCGGCACGGCGGGCGACTTCGATCGCAATCCAGCCGCTCGCGGCGACCAGCGCGCCCACACCAAACATGAGGGCCGATGCGGCGATCCACGTCATTGGCTCTTCCGTGCCCTCCATGCCGGTTTCCTCCACGGTTGCGTCGTCGTTCGCTCGCTCACATTCTACGGACCGGGTTTCTGGTGTGAATCGTGAGACGCCCTTCGTTGGGCCGACCGGTGCTCAGTCATCGCACCAGCCTCTGGATCGGGTTGAATCGATATTGGATGGGGTGTTTCCGCAGTCGTACCCTTGGCTGGAGCGGATTGCCCTCGCCCGCAGGAGCCCTGATGTATCGAATCGACTGTTTGCAGTTCGCCAACTGGTCCGAGACGATCTTCCGCGAGATGAACGAGGGCGGCGTCCACGCCGTGCATGTGACGATCGCCTACCACGAGACGTTCCGCGAGACCGTCGAGCAGATGGCCCGCTGGAACCGCTGGTTCGAGAAGCACTCCGACCTGATCATCCCGGGCCGCACCGCCGCCGACGTCGACCTCGCCCGGGAGACCGGCCGCACCGCCATCATCTTCGGCTTCCAGAACCCGTCGCCCATGGAGGCCGACATCGACCTCGTCGAGATCCTCCACACGCTCGGCGCCCGGTTCATGCAGCTGACCTACAACAACCAGTCGTTGTTGGCGACCGGCTGCTACGAGGAAGACGACACCGGCGTCACCCGCATGGGCCGGGAGGTCATCAAAGAGATGAACCGCGTTGGCCTCGTCGTCGACATGAGCCACTCGGCGGACCGGTCGACCATCGAGGCCGCCGAAATCTCGGACCGCCCGATCGCCATCACGCACGCGAACCCGCATGCGTGGCATCCGGCCCTGCGCAACAAGCGGGACGAGGTCATCCGGGCGGTCACCGAGAACGGCGGGATGATGGGCTTTTCGCTGTATCCGCATCACCTCAAGGACAAGACCGAGTGCACGCTCGAGAGCTTCTGCCAGATGGTGGCTGACGCGGCCGAGACGTACGGCGTCGAACACTTCGGCCTCGGCAGCGACCTCTGCCAGGACCAGCCGGACTCCGTCGTCGAGTGGATGCGGGTCGGCCGGTGGACCAAGGGCATCGACTACGGCGAGGGCAATGCTTCGGCGCCGGGCTTCCCGCCCCAGCCCACGTGGTTCGAGAGCAACCTCCATTTCGGCAACATCGAGGACGGGCTTCGGGCGGTCGGGTTCGACGAGGCCGAGACGGCCGGCCTGATGGGTGACAACTGGTATCGCTTCTTCGCGGAGAACTTCGGTCCCGTCGGTGGTGCCGCGTGAGCACGGTTGAACTGCGTCCGCCCGAGCTCGTCATGAAGCTCGATCGGATGGGCTCGTTCCATCAGTGCCGCCTTTCGTTCATGCGCACGCTGCTGCGACGAATGAAACGGGAGGCGTGGGTGTTTGAGCGGCCACGTTTCGACATCGACGCCGATGGCGTCGGCACGGCGCTCTACACGGCCACCACGCCGGAGCGCACCTACACGCTCGTGGCGTTCGCCCACGACCTGCCGGACGACATGCGTTCCGACCGCGTCATCGCCACCGCGTGGGACACCACCTTTGCCCTGCACGACGGCATCCCCAAGGATGAAGACGTCGAGCGGCTGCGGGCCAACGTCCCGCTTCAGGAAGCGGGCCGGGTGTCGGGTTCCGAGCTCACGCTCTCCCGCGCCAATCGTTCGGTCCGTCTGTGGTCCAAGGTGGTCGACGCACTCGCTGCCGGCCGCCAACCTGACGCCGAGCTGATCGAATCAGTGGGCTACCTCATGCGCACAACCGCCGTCTATGGCAGCGGCAAGTTCGGTGCGGCGGACCGTCAGTCGATCGAGGATCGGCCCGAGTTCCTCGCCCCGTTCCAGGCCGAGATGCTCACGGTCTTTCTCATTCGGACCTTCGTGATGGATCTCGTGGAGTACATGGCGCACCAGGCCTCACGTGATGCCGTGGTACTGGAGCCCGCCCTTCGCCGGCGGTTTGGCATCGGGAACAGCACGGGCCTTGGCATGGCGCCGTTCCTCATCACGCATCCGCGCCTCATCAACAACTGGATCGCGGCGCGTGAAGAAGCACTGGCCCGAGTGCGTGCGGTGGACCGTGCGACCGACGCCGAGATCGCCATGTTCCGCAGTTTCGTCGCCCGAGCCGAGCGCGGCGTTGCCCGCTGGCATTCGGAGCACGAGATTCAGCAGGCCAAGCTCGTCGACCTCACCGCCGATGTCGACGCCCTGCTCGCTCGACTCGACGAGCAGGACCTCACGGCAGATCGACCCTGGGATGCCTTGGTGCGTTGGGCGCACGAGGCGCTCTCGCTCGAGGGGCAGGAGCTCGTCGTGTCGCTCGTGCTCGAGCCGTACGGCCACCTGGTCGACGATCTGACCGACCACATGCATGCGGACGAGTCGTCCCTCGGGTCGATCGACGGGGCCATGACCGTTGCGGAGCTTCGTCCGGCGATCGAGCGCCAGTACGACTGGGCCCTCGGCATCGACTGGACCGAACCCCGGGCCGACGCCCGCGCCTGGTACGTGTCGGAGGAGAAGCTGGAGCCGCGGTTGGGTGAACGCCACGAGGAGCCGATCGCCGACTACGAGCAGCCGCTCCAACCGGGCCGCGACGCCGCCCGCCTGCACGCGGACCTGGTGGCCTGGGACGACGGAGCCACGGTGGCAGAGGTGCTGCGGGCCCATCCCGAACACCGGCACACGGTCCGGCGCCTGTTGTTGGTTGCCGACTCGCCGTACGGCGAGATTCGGGACAACACGATCGACGCCGAGATGCTGCCGATCGATCTGCTTCGTTCGAAGTTGAGCTTCTTCGGTGCGACCGACTTCGATCCCCGCTCGGACCGGTGGGTGCGAATCACGATGTTCCGGGGCGCGCCGTTCCCGCATGAGCTGGGCGAACTCGATCCCGACACGTGGACCTACCCGGACCTCGTCGACGGTTCGGCTGCATGAACCTCTCGCTCAGCGAGTTCCAGGCGTTGGTCCGCAAGGCGTTCCGCGGTGCCGGATATCCGTGGGGTCTGGCCGAGGATGGTGCAGCCGCGGCTCGGACGCTTGCGGAGTGCGGTGAGGACGCCGGCGCGGCGGTTGCTCGTCTCTTGGATGCCGTCGAGGGGCGTGAGCTTGCAGAGCTGATGCCGGATGACAACTGGGTTGCCCCGGGGGGCACGGCGTGCCCGATTTGTGTCGGTGCCTGCCTTCGTGATCTGGGCCTACCGGATGTCGAGCTGGGCCCGGTGTTCGAGCCCACGCTGCTGTTACCGGAAGCCCCACGCCCAGAGGACCGTCACGATCGGGTCGACCTGGACCCCGCCACCCTGGACACGCTCGAGGGTTGGGCCCACAACACCTACGCCCCCGACACCGAAGCCAGCCGAATCGCCGGCGCCGGAGCAGGCCTCACCGACAACGACTGACCGGGTGAAGGGGTCGCGTCTCACTTTCACCCAATCGGGTGAAGGGGTCGCGTCTCACTTCCACCCAATCGGGTGAAGGGGTCGTGTCTCACTTTCACCCAAACCGGTGAAGGTGAGACGCGACCCCCAAGGATCCTGTTTCACCTGGTGGCGCGCTTGCGGCCTCGGGAACTAGCGTCCGGCGACAGGACCACAGAGGGGGAAGTAGCGATGCCGAAGTACTTGTTGACCTATCACGGCGAGATGAACATGGAAGACATGCCATCCGACCCGGAAGCGGTGCAGGCGGTCATGGCGCAATGGGGGGCGTGGTACGAGAGCATGGGTGCCGCCCTGGTGGATGGCGGCGCACCGATTGCCATGTCGACCGCCATCAGCACCGACGGCGCCACCGATGCTCCGGCCAAGCTCAGCGGCTACACCATCATCGAATGCGACGATTTCGCCGCGGCGACGGCGATTGCCGAAGGCAGTCCCGTACTGGCCAACGGCCACTCCGTCCAGATCTCGCAGACCATCGACATGGGTATGTAGAGCGGGTGAAGGGGTCGCGTCTCACTTTCACCCAAACGGGTGAAGGTGAGACGCGACCCCCCGGTTCACCCGTGGGCGAGGAGTGCTTGGTAGTCGTCCCAGGTGTCGACATCGAGGGGGACCGGTTGCTCGACTCGGACGTGTGCCGTCTCGAAGCGGCCGGATTCGAGGAGCTTCCAAACGGCCTTGTCGCCATGGAGTCCGCCGAGCGGCCCAAAGACGGAACGCGAGAACCAGAACGGATGGCCCGTGCCGTCGTCGTAGTCGACGACGGCAATCTCGGCTCCCGTTTCCGCAACACCGAGCAGCGCATCGACCGCGGCCCGAGGCACGTCGGGCTGATCGCCGAGGAAGAGCATGAAGCCGTCGACGCTCGAGTCGATGGCATCGAGTGCGGAGACGATCGACGATGAGCATCCGTCGGTGTGGTGGAGGCTGTCGACGACCTGCACCGCAGAGAGGTCGACGGTGTCCTGCACCTCGGGAGCGGCGCCGCCGATGGTGACCAGCGTTTGTGCAAGGCCGAAGCCCCGAACCGTGGCGATGGTGGCGTCGAGCAGCGTGGCACCTCGGAAGGGGAGGAGCTGCTTCGGCTGGCCGAGCCGTCGGGATGATCCGGCAGCCAACACGAGCGCAGCGACATTCGGTGACGTGGGATCGACCATGCCGCCGACGTTAGCGAACACTACGGTGGGGGCGTGTACGGGATTGCGTTGAGTGTGGCCGCCTGCCTCCGAGGGGGAACCCGGGTCGATGTGGCGTGGACGCTCGATCCGGAGCAGACACCGTCGTTCGATGCCACCGACGCCGTCGCGATCACGCCCGGTGGCGGACGTCTCGGCTCGCTGCTCGGAGGAGCCCTGGACAGCCGACTGGTCGAGCTTGCGCTCGCCGAACCCACCGAGGCGCGCATCGTGCCGATCGAGCTCGACGCCATCGAGGCCGCAGCGGTCGGTGCCGAACCCGGCACACAGATCCGCATCGTCTTCAGCCCGGCGAGCGTGATGCCTGAAGCGATCTGGGAACCACTGCTCGAGCGGTTGCCGGTCCGTCTGGACGCAACCGTGGCGGACGGGCGGCTCACCGAGCTGGCGGTCGGCGATGAGCCGACTTCGGCGGCGTTCACCCTGGACGGCGAACGGCTTCGGTGCGACTGGAGCCCGACCCCGACCCTGGTGCTCTTCGGCGGTGGCCCGATGGCCGACGCGCTCGGGCGAGCGGCCGAGTTCGTCGGCTGGAACGTGCAACGCACAGGAGGCGCAGAGCATGCCATCGGGGTCGCTCCGACCCTGTCGCCGATCGACGGCATCGTCGTCATGGGGCACGACACCGAGCCGGTCGGTCGTGTCTTGCAGGCTGCGCTCGGCTCCCGCGTGGGCTACATCGGATCGATCGGTCCGGCGGCGCTCCAGGAGGATCGGGGCGATTGGCTCGCGTATCGAGGTGTCACGGACACGAGCCGCATCCACGGACCCGCCGGGTTCCCCATCGGTGCAAGCTCTCCCGAAGAGGTCGCCCTCTCGGTTGTCTGCGAGATGATCGCCGTCCGCAACACAGACGCTGGCTGACGGTCGGTTCGACCCGGCCGGTCTGATGTGACGCGCGCTACAGTCAGACCCATGGCCGCAGACGAGAACGAACCGAACGTGAACTACGGCACCGTCCTGCGAGACGTGTGGGCCGGCGACGAGGAAGCGGCCGCCGATGCGGACTGCAGCCCGACCAAGGTCTGCCGGAACGCTCGCGAGTTCACGTTCGAGGGCATCGCCGAGGACGGCGGAGACCTCGGGTCGGCGTGGAAGGATCTGCTCAAGCGAGAGGGCAAGCTCTCCTCCGAGTCGACACCCTCCATCCGAGAGCTCATGCTCGGCGATTCGAACGACTGACGTTCGTGACCGGCACGGGGGAGCAGGCGCCGGCGAGCGTCGCAGAGCTGCAGGACGAACTTCGCGGGGTGGGCTACCTCGCTGACCGCGGGCTCGGCACTGCCGCCCTGATCGCCCTCCGTCTGGGACGGCCGCTGCTGCTCGAAGGCGAGGTGGGCGTCGGCAAGACGGAGCTCGCCAAATGCCTGGCTGCGCTGACGGGCCGCGAGCTCATCCGGCTGCAGTGCTACGAGGGCATCGACACGCATCAGGCCCTGTACGAATGGGATTACGCCCGGCAGATGCTGCATGTCCGAGCACTGTCGGAACATGAGCTGGCCGATGCAGACACGATTGGTGGCCTCTACTCCGAGGACTTCCTGCTTGAACGGCCGCTGCTGCAGGCGGTGCGGGCCGGGGGTAGGGCCGTGTTGCTGATCGACGAGGTCGACCGGGCGGACGACGAGTTCGAAGCGTTTCTGCTCGAGCTGCTGTCCGACTTTCAGATCACGATTCCCGAGGTCGGCACCGTCGTGGCCGAGGAGCGGCCGATCGTCATCCTCACCTCGAACCGAACCCGAGAGCTCCACGATGCGCTGAAGCGGCGCTGCCTCTACCACTGGATCGGCTACCCGACGGTGGGCGAAGAGATCGACATCGTCCGGGTCCGGGCGCCGGAGGTGAGCGAAGCGCTCGCCAAGAAGGTGGTCGATGCGGTCCATCGTCTGCGAGACATGGATCTGGCCAAGCCGCCGGGCGTGGCCGAGACGCTCGACTGGGTCGAGTCGCTGGGCGCCATCGGCGCCGCCGACCTCGATGGCGAGACGGCCGTCGACACGCTCGGCTCGGTCATCAAGGACCGTGACGACCTGGAGTTCGTCTCCGGCGACATCGCCCGCGTCGTCCCCAACGGGTGACGTGAGCGCTGCGCCAGAGATCGTCGACCGGCTGGTTGGGTTCGGCACGGCGCTGCGCGAAGCCGGGCTCCCGATCGGCACGGACGACGTGCTTGCGTTCTGCGCGGCGGTCGCCGAGCTGCGTCCGTCAGATTCCGAGGACGTCTACTGGTGCGGGCGGACGACGCTCGTCAACCGACGCGACCACATACCGGTGTACGACGAGGTGTTCCGCCGGTTCTTCCTCCACGTACCCGTGGGGGCAGAGCGGAAGCACACGAAGGAGCGACACGCGCCGCAGGGGTCGACGGGCACCGTGAACCTTCCGGATGCCGAGCCCGGAGATCGGGAGTCGGAGGAACCGCCGCTCGTGCTGGGGCTCCAGGCATCGTCGCTGGAGATCGAACGGAACAAGCGCTTCTCCGCCTGTTCCGATGAGGAGCTCGCCGCAGTCCGTCGAATGATCGCCCGGATCCGGGTGGAACCACCGAAGCGGCGCACCCGCCGCTACTGCGCCGACCCGTCGGGTTCGCTGGTGGACGTGCGCCGGATGGCGCGAAGCGCAATGACCATCAACGACGCCGCGCCGACGCTGCTGCGCATGGACCGCAAACGAAAGCCCCGACCACTCGTGCTGCTGCTCGACGTGTCGGGCTCGATGGCGGACCATTCCCGGAACCTCCTCCAGTTCGCGTACTCGATGCGACGGGCGGCGCAGAAGGTCGAGGTCTTCTGTTTCGGAACCCGACTCACACGCATCACGCCGCTGCTGGATCGGCGCAGCCCGGATGCGGCGATGCGTCTGGCCGCCGACAAGGTCATGGACTGGGACGGCGGAACCCGGATCGGCGACTCGATCGACGCCTTTGTCAAAGACTGGGGTCGCCGCGGCCTGAGCCGTGGCGCCACGGTGATCATCTGCTCGGACGGGTTGGATCGGGGCAGCCCGGCAACGCTCGCCGAATCGATCGAGAAGCTCGAACGGCTCTCGCATCGCATCGTGTGGATGAACCCGCTGCACGACGCCAATGGTGGCGTTCCGCCAACCCTCGCCATGGCCGTGGTCGGCCCGCACATCGACGAGATTGCCTCGGGCAACAATCTCGAGAGCCTCGAAGCATTTGCCGCCCGCCTGCCGCAGATCGGATGATGAGACTCATGGGTGAGGAACGATGAACAAGTGGAGCGTGTCGATCAAGGCCGAGGGCGATCGACCAATGGAGCTGGATGAGATCGTTGCGTTGGCCGATGCCGTGGCCCCCTTCGAAGGGATTGCGTCGGGAGTCGGGGCGATGAGCTACGGCGCCCAGATCGTCGTCGAAGCAGGCAGTTCGGACGAAGCCGTGGACCTGGCGATCCCGCTGTTCGCCCAGGCGGTGGCCACGGCGGAGATTCCCGAGTGGCCGGTCACGAAGGCCGAGGTCATCGGTGACGACGAGGGCTACTACGACGATGTCGACGGCGGCATGGTCGGGTGATCCGTCTCGGTTCGCTCGCCGGCTACCCGTTCGAAGGGCCGCGCGTGCTGGGCGGTTGGCAGCCGCCCAGCGTCGGTGCCGTGTACGTGATCCTCTACCTGCCCGATGCGGACGGCAAGCCGCACGACTTCGCCGTGATCGATGTCGATCACGCCGACGATCTGCAGACGTCCGGTCTTCCCTTCAACCATCCGCGGGCGAAGTGCTGGGAGCGCCGGGCCGGCACGAAGTGGGGTGTGCACATCGCCACCTATGAGGTGCCGGGTGGGACGGCGGCGCACCGCGAGCAGATCGTGAAGGAACTGCTGGCCGTCTACAAGCCGGGCTGCGCACCGGACAAGTACGACCAGGCGTGGGAGGACGAGTGGATCGGCAGCTATCACACGCCGAACACGACGGCTCCGCTCACCACCAATCGAGATCCGAACGTGACCTGAGTCAGCGCGGCCGGTATTCGGACTGGCCCGCAAGCACGACCCGGTAGCCCTCGGGGTCCCGAAACCAGATCTCCGGCTGCTTGGCGTTCGGGTTGATGTGCACGTCGAGGTCGATCGCGGCCCCGCTGGCCCGGACGCGTTCGACGGCGCTGTCGAAATCCGAGACCTCGAACCAGACCAGTACGCCGTTGCCGATGGGCGCGTCGTTGTCCCGAAGCGCATCGTGGTGATCCTCGACCTCATCGTCGTGCAGTTGCATCACGAGTTCGTCGCCGGCGAAGAGCTGGTCGTACTCCGGGCCGCCATGCCGCGATTCGAGGCCCACGACCTCGCAGTAGAAACGGCTCGTCCGTTCCACGTCGCTGCACGCGAGCATGAACTGGGGCCAGATCGATTGCGTCATGTCGCCTCCTCGTCAAGGGAAGTCAAGCACACGGCGCATCGTGCGTGCGTTGCGGTCGCTACGGTGGCCCGATGACGATCGAACTTCAGACCGACTATCTCATCGTTGGCAGCGGAGCGGTGGGCATGGCCTTCGCCGACACGCTGGTGGATGAGACGGATGCCGACGTCGTCATCGTGGACCGGTTCGCGAAGCCCGGCGGTCATTGGAACTCGGCCTACCCGTTCGTGACGCTGCACCAACCGTCGCAGTTCTATGGGGTGGCGTCCCGCGAGCTTTCGCAGGGAGTGCGCGACCAGGTCGGTCTCAACACGGGTCTGAACGACTTGGCGAGCGGCCAGGAGGTTCTCGCCTACTTCGATCACGTGATGCGTCACACGCTGCTGCCGTCCGGTCGGGTCCGCTACTTCCCGATGTGCGACTACGCCGGAAGCGGGAATTTCCGCCACAAGCTCACCGGCGAGGACTTCCATGTGGAAGCGCAGACGCTCGTGGACTGCACACATCTCAACACGAGCGTGCCGTCCACCCACACGCCGAGTTTCGAGATCGAGGACGGGGTGCGCTTCATGGCGCTCAACGAACTCCCGAAGCTGACCGAACCGCCCGCCCAGTTCGTGGTGGTCGGCGGTGGCAAGACCGGCATCGATGCGATCCTGTGGTTGCTCGAGATGCGGGTGGACCCGGATCGAATCACGTGGATCGTGTCTCGCGATGGCTGGATGCTCAATCGAAAGAACACGCAGCCGGGTCTCGACTTCTTCGAGCACACGATTGGGGCGCAGGCGGCGCAGTTCGAGTCCATCGCCGAGGCCGATTCGATCGAGGACATGTTCGATCGGCTCGAGGCGTCCGGCTACTTCGTTCGGCTGGACCCGGACGTGCGCCCGACGATGTTCCATGGCGCCACGATCAGCGAGTTGGAGCTGGACGCACTGCGGGCCGTCAAGGATGTCGTGCGGATGGGTCGCGTCGAACGACTGACAGCCGACGAGGTCGTGTTCGTCGGTGGTGCCACGGTGCCGTCTTCGCCGGACCACCTGTTCATCGACTGTTCGGCGTCGGCGATCATGGAGGAGAACATCAAGCCGGTGTTCGAACCCGGCGTCATCACGCCGCAGACCGTTCGCAGCTACCAGCCGGTGTTCAGTGCATCGTTCATCGCCCATGTGGAGGCCACCCGCGAGACGCTCGATGAGAAAAATGCGCTCTGCCCGGTGGTGCCGCTACCGAACGCCGACGTCGACTATCTGAGGTTGACGTTGGCGTCGATGGTCAACCAGTTCACCTGGAGTCAGGACGGCGAGTTGCGGCGATGGTTGCGCGGGAACCGACTGGACGGATTCAGCGAGGCCGTGAGCCAGGTCGGGAAGGACGACGAGGAGAAAGTCGCCATCCTGAACCGGATCGGCGAAGCTTCGTTCCCAGCGGCAGCCAAGCTCCAGGAGTTCATCGACCAGGCGACGGCGGACGGCCGTCTCTGACCTCAGGTGCGCAGCAGCGCAGCGGCGCCGCTGACGGCCACGATGGCGATGGTGACGATCGGTAGCCAGGAGCCGGTGGCATCGAAGATGAGGCCGCCGACGAGCGGGCCGGTTCCGCCGGCGATGCCGAGCGCCGCGCCTTGCAGCCCCATGAGCAGGCCGAGGTCGGCCTCGTCGAATTGCTCGCGGGCGTACATGGCCTGGAGTGGCGATGTGGCGCCGAGTCCGGCACCGGCGAGGACGGCGTACAGCACGCCGGTCGTCGTCGTGCCGAAGGGGAGGAGCACGATGCCGATGGCGGTCACGATGTACGCGCTGCGCAGCAGCGGGCGAACACCGAAGCGCTCGACGAATCCCATGAGCCCCACTCGCCCGAACACCTGACAGAACCCGCGAAACCCGCCGATGGCGCCGGCCGTACCGAGGGTGAGCCCGGCCGCCGTCATCACCGGAACCTGGTAGACGAGCACCGAGGAGAAAGCGATGCCGGCCAGGAGGTAGACGGCGAGCATGCGGCGGACAGGTGGTCGGGCGATCGCCGCTCGCATCGCTGCGATCGGGTCGGCCGATGGTCCATCGCCCGTCGACGCCGATCCCCGCGCCGCAATGCCGGCGACGGCACCGCCGCCGATGGTCAGCGCGGCCATCACCCGGATCGTGATTCGCCAATCGGTTTCGGTGACCAACCAGGCGGTGAACGGCAGGTAGATGGGTGAGCAGAAGGCGCCGATGATCGTGAGCCGGGCTATGGCCTGCTCGGGTCGGTCCGGTCGAAGCCGCGCCGCGGCCGCGGTGGTCACGTTGTAGAAGCCGGTGCCGCCGATCACGCCCGAACCGACGGCGTAGGACAGGGCGAAGAGCCACACGTTCGTCATCGCCGAAGCGACGAGAAGTAGACCGCCGCCGATGATCGCGTTGAGAAGAAACGGGCCGGGAGCGTCGAAGCGGTCGAGGAGTCGGCCGCCGATGAAGGCGCCGAAGCCGGCGAGCACCTGCGCGATCCCGTAGGTGATACCGAGGGCCGACGTGCTCCAACCCATGTCCTGGGTGATGGGGTCGATGAGCACGCCGAAGGCGTAGAACCAGGCGCCGTAAGACGTGATGGTCAACACGCCGAGCGCCCCCACCCCGGTCCAACCTGGAGCAGCTGAGGCGGGTCGAGCGGTCACCACCGCGACTCTACGTGCCGCCCGACAGGATTCTCCCCGTTGTGCTTGCCGCTCAGACGATGACTCGCCTAGACACGATGGATGGGTCTTGCTGACGTTATGAAGACTGGACCCGAAGCGCCGGCCGATCGGACGGTGCGAGGCGACATTCTCGGCGGGACGGTTGCGGGCATCGTTGCCCTGCCGCTGATGCTGGCGTTTGGCGAAGCTTCGGGTGCGGGTCCGATCGCCGGTGTTTGGGGAGCCATCATTGTGGGCTTCTTCGCGGCGGTGCTCGGCGGGACCCCGTCGATGGTCTCTGGCCCA
The DNA here is from genome assembly GCA_020628865.1 of Acidimicrobiales bacterium. Classification (GTDB taxonomy): domain Bacteria; phylum Actinomycetota; class Acidimicrobiia; order Acidimicrobiales; family SHLQ01; genus SHLQ01. Next base: position 48,387 of record JAHDEJ010000008.1, on the reverse strand, counting down.
ACCGGCCCGATGATCGTGGTGTTCGCCGGCGTGTTCACGTCGGTCGACGGCGACGTGTCGCTGGTCTTTCCCGCCGTGGTCCTCGCCGGTCTGATGCAGATCCTGTTCGGCTTTCTCGGCATCGGCAAGTACATCAAGCTCGTGCCGTACCCGGTGATCTCCGGCTTCATGAGCGGCATCGGCGTGATCATCATCGTGCTGCAGATCTCACGGCTGGTCGGAAGCTCCCCATCGGGAAGCGGCACGATCGCCGCGATCGAGTCGATCCCCGACGCCGTGCGTTCCCCGGACATGGCGGCCACTGCGCTCGGCGTGCTCACGCTCTTCATCGTCTTTCTGTGGCCGAGTCGGTGGGCGCAGTACCTGCCTGGCGCACTCATCGCTCTGGTCGTCGGAACGATCATCGGTTCGTTCGCCACGGTGCCCGTGATCGGCGATATTCCGCTGGGCTTCCCGGACTTCACCCTGCCGGGCTTCAGCTCGGACACGATCACCGTGGTCCTGGAAGGCGCGATCATCCTTGCGATCCTCGGCTCGATCGACACGCTGCTCACCTCGTTGATCGCCGACAACTTGACCCAGACCCGTCACGCATCGGATCGGGAACTCGTCGGTCAGGGAATCGGCAACACGTTTGCCGGACTGTTCGGTGCGATGCCTGGCGCAGGGGCCACGTCGACCACGGTGGTGAGCATGCGCTCCGGCGGCCGGGGCCGCCTGGCCGGGGCCACACATGCGATCGTGCTGGCCGCCATCGTGCTCATCGCCGGGCCGTTGGCCGAGTCCATTCCGCATTCGGTGCTCGCCGGCATTCTCATCAAGGTGGGTGTCGACATCCTCGATGTGGCGTACCTTCGGCGGGCCCATCGGGGGCCACGCCTTGACCTCATTCTCATGGTTGTCGTCCTGGCCATGACGGTGTTGGTGGACCTCATCACTGCGGTGGCCGTCGGCGTGGTGCTGGCGGCCTTGGGGTTCGTCAAGCGCCTGGCGGATCAGCAGCTCGAGAGCTTCGACCCCGACGAGGGGATCTTCAGCGATGCGGAGCGCCGCATGCTCCAGGAGGCCGATGGTCGGATCGCCGTCTTCCGGTTCGACGGTCCGCTGAGCTTCGGTGCGGCCGCCGACCTCAGTCACGAAGCGCGGGAGCGGATGCAGGGAGACACCGGCGCCATGGTGTTGGACTTCGGTCGCCTTGCCTTTGTCGACATGTCGGCGATTCTGGCGATCGAGACCATCCTGTCCGAAGCGTCGAAGTCGCGAACGTCCGTCTTCGTCTGTCGCATGAACGACGAGGTGCAGGAGGCACTGACCCGCGTCGACGTTCCGGAGCACTTCTCGTTCGTCGACCGTGCCAGCGCAATCGAGGCGGCGGTCACCGCCGTGCATGGACGGCTGCCGGAGCCCCCGACGGCGGAGGCGACCTAGGTGGGTGGCAGCAGCCCGACCAGGACCGCAACAGGAATACTGGCGTAGCCAAGGCCGATGGTGATGGCGGTTGCCGCGGCGATACGTCGTCGAATCGGTTGGGAGAACCATGGGCTGGTCACGCCCATCGTCTGCGACACCGACCACAAGCCGTGATAGAGGTGGACGGAGAGCGCCGACACGCCCGCGAGGTAGACGCTGCTGATCAGCGGGTTCGAAAAGCTTCGAATCTGGTTGTCGTAGACCTCGCCGTGGGCGAATTTCGGCGTAGTGGCGCCCCAGGTGAGATCGGCCACGTGGAAGGCAATGAACAGGGCGACGATCACGCCGGACCAGAGCATCGTGCGGCTCGCGAAGTTGGCGGCGACGTGGTCGGAGTGGGACATCCGGACGGCGCCGCGTGCAGCCCGGTTTCGGCGTTCCAAACTGAATGCCGCGTGGATGTGCACGGCGAAGGCTCCCGCAAGCCCAACTCTCAGAATCCAGAGCAGGTGCCCGGGCGGAATGATGTCGCCACCGAGCTGGCGAAGCGCGATGCCGTACTTGTCGGTCTCTTCCGGCCCGAGGAAGATCTTGAGCGTGCCGATCAGGTGGGCGATCACAAAGCCGACGATGGCGAGGCCTGAGAGCGCCATCACGAACTTGCGGCCGACGCTGCTTCGGTAGAGCTCGAACACTCGAGTGATGGGGCCGGAACCTCCGGGTTCGTGCTCGGCGTTGTGCGGGTCGGGACGGGTGAGCGAGGTGGTCATGAAGGTTTAGACCATCTCGATGCCGATTCGTTACACGTTTCGAGGACGCCGCTCACCTCTACAGTGGTCGGCGATGACGGAGGAGCGAGCGCACACCGACGATGGCGATGCTGCCGTTGTCGCCGGTCTCCGTCGCGGCGACGCCGACGTGTTCCGTGCGTTGGTCGCGGAGCTCAATCCGAGTCTCGTTCGTATGGCTCGGCTCTACGTGCCGAACGCCCAGGCCGAAGAGGTCGTGCAGGAGACGTGGCTGGCGGTGGTCCGCTCGATCGATGGATTCGAGGGCCGGGCGCGGCTGAAGACGTGGATCTTCCGAATCATGCTCAACAAGGTCCGCACGCTGGCGGCCCGAGAGCAGCGCATCGTCCCGTTCAGTTCGGTCGGTCGGGCCACCGGGGACGACACGCCGTCCGTGGACCCGGACTGCCTCAACCACGTCGACCTGGGGCGCGGCTACTGGCCAGAGGCGCCGTTCCGATGGGATGAGCTCCCCGCAAATCAGCTCGAGGGAACGGAAGTCCGGTTGCGGATCGACGCCGGGCTGCAAGCACTACCGGACTCGCAACGAGAAGTGGTGTCGCTACGCGACGTGGAGGGTTGGTCCTCCGAAGAGGTCTGCGAGGCGCTCGGCATCTCGTCGGTCAACCAGCGGGTCCTGCTGCACCGCGGTCGGGCCGCACTGCGTGGCATGCTCGAGGAGTACCTTCATGACTGACGACGGCTTCATCCAGAACGACCTGCGCATCCGCTGTTCGGATGCCATCGAGCTCGTCACCGACTATCTCGATGACGCGCTCAACGACGCAGATCTCGACGACTTCCAAACCCACCTCGGGCTCTGCGAAGGCTGCCAGGTCTTCCTCGACCAGGTTCGCAAGACGGTGCGGCTCGTCTCGGACACCGCAGACACGACCGTCGATGTGATGCCAGCGAACTTCGACGAGTTGCTGTCGGCACTGCAAGAAAAGGGCGCAGCGGAAGAAATCTGAGATCTGGTGTAACGATCGGCCGGCTCGTCGGTCTGAGTGATTCCAAGGCTTCGTGGAGCATCCGGCTCGGGAGCGCACACCAAGGAATCAACTATGGAATCTCTCACCCGCAATCAGCAGTTCGCACTTGCGTCCGCTGTCATCTACTTCGTCGCCGGTGCCGCCGGATTCGTTGTGACCGGCTTCGACGACTTTGCATCGGACACCGACGAGAAGCTCCTCATTCTCGGTCTCAATCCGCTCCACAACGTGGTGCACTTCGTGCTGGGTGCCGCATGGCTGGTGGGTGCCCGGAGCGCAGCGAGCGCCAAGCTTGTCAATATCGCACTCGGTGTCGGACTGCTTGTTGCGTTCGTGCTCGGTGTCGCAGGTGGAGCCACGTTCCTCAACATCGACAATGCGGCCGAACCGGACAACTACCTGCACCTCGTCTACGGCTTGCTCAGCGTGTTCGTCGGAGCGAGGATTGCCGACGACGTGACCCCGGCCCCGGCCATGGGGGCAGCATGAGCCTCGTCGTCGCTCACGCCGGTGGCACGGGTTGGGACGAGGTTCTCCTCACGCTCGCGCCGCTCGCTGCGAGCGTTGCCGTGTTCGCTGCACTTCGCCGTCGTCAACGGGCTTTCGAGCGCAGCGAGCGCTGACTGGCGCGGTGGAACGAGACGATGGGCCGGTCGTTCCGGCCGGGCCCACCTCGTTCAGCTGGCCCAGTCGATCCGGTAGGACAGGTCGTGGCCGGCCTTGTCGGAGTATTCCTGGATGGACTTCTTCGCCAGCTTCAGCGTGACGGACGCGGGCAGCAGGCCGGTGATGCGGCCGAAGAGCGTGCGCTCCTCCTTCACGGGGGCGCCCTTGTCGGTGGGGAAGGTCACGTCCACCTGCGCCTCACGCTTGCCGGCGCGGTCGAGCAGGTTCGACAGTCGTTCGAACATCTGCAGGAGCGGGTCGGCGTTGTGGGTGCTCCAGTTGGCCGGCGGCATGAAGTCGACGAAATGCATCAGGTGGTAGTTCAGGTTGATCCACAGGTTGTCGCCGTCGATCGTCAGTGGCTCGTTGTCCAACACGCGGTTGAGATGTAACGCTTCGAGCTTGTCGATCCGATGCATGTTCGCTTCGAGCTCGTCCAGGAACTCACCCATGTAGAAGAGGCGAAGCGTGGACGGAAAGACCTCGACGTGGAGCGCTTCGAAGTCGGTGAGGTGCTCCTTCAGCGCCGGAATCTTCGACGCGTCCATCGCGAACGTGTTGGTGGCGGTGCCGAGAATCGAATGCAAGAGGGCAACGTTGGGGGAGTGGGCGGGGTAGTGGCGGGCGGCATAGTCGTGGCAGAACACGAGGTGTTCGAGGAACGTGCCGTCGGCATGTTCCATGCTGAAGTCGCACTCTTCGACCATGAAGTTGATGAGCCGTTGATCGATCTTCGGGGCCGGGTTGGCGGCTTCGGCTTCGGCGTAGGCGGCCTCGACCGCAGCGGCTTCCGCAGAGGACCACACCGGCTCCTTGGCGAGTTTCTCCTCCATGAACTTGGCCGGGAGGCCACTCAGCGCACCGAAGATCGTGCGCTTCATGTCGAAGTTCACCATGCGCTCCACCTGCACCCGACCGGCATGATCGATGGCCCCACCAGCCGTGATTGCTGCTTTGCGCTGCAGGTTGAGACTCGCCTTCAGTTCGGCGCCTTCGGTCGTTTCTTGGGTGCTCATCGGTTCCTCGCCACGTGTGCTCGCGTTCGCCGACAACACTAGACGCGACCTTTCGAACCGTCATCGTCTGGCCATTGACCGGGTCGCCGCTCAACCCACCTCGGGGACGTGCCGAATCTTCGAGGGTGAGCGGGACAACGAACGTGTTGGAAGAGGAGGTCGTTCCCGAGTGGGAAGGACCGTCGCGGGCGATGCAGCGACTGGCGCGGAAGCGTCACCGAGGCTCGCCGTGGAGCATGGCGCTGAAGTTCATCGTCGGGGCGATCGTTGTCGCCGCTGTTGCCCACGAGTTCCAGGCACGGATCTACGAGCGCCGGCTGAACGAGGCGATTCAAGACGTGTCCTGGCGTTCGGAACTGACGGTGAACTGTCGCCGAGTCTGGACCGAAGCGCTCGACTTTCGGGGCAAGCCCGGATTCGTCTACTGGGGTGCGACGGAAGCCCAGGTGCAGATCGATGTGTGCCACAACGCCTGGCGCTGGCAGAGCGACCCGACGAATGTGAACCACCAGGAGGGGTTGCTGATCGTGGCCCACGAGCTCGCGCACCTGGTTGGGCACTTCGATGAATCGGAAACCGAGTGTGTGGCCATGTGGGTGGCGCCCGACCTGGCGGTTGCGCTCGGCGGGAGCCGTGAGGACGGCTTGGCCGCGGCAGCCTGGCACCAGGAGCACGTCAATCCGAAGCTCCCGTTCGAGTATCAGGCGCCTGGCTGCCTGGCCGGGAGTGAGCCTCGGTCGGCGCTCCTTCGCTGAGACCGAGATCGGTACGGGACCCAACGTCCGTTCCAGTGCGTAGTCGAAGGCGGGGGCCGTGACGGTCATCGGCCCGCTGCTCGGCGGTTACCTGTTCGCCGAATGGGCAACGGGTGCACCGCACGCTCTGAGCGCGGTCTTCTCGATCGTGCTCCTGGTCGTACTGGTCACCGTGGTCGGCGACCCGAGTCGTGGAGCGGAGGCCGCCGTGGCGAGCGAGCCGACCGAGGTGTCGTCCGGGGCTGAGGTTCGTCAGGGAAGGACGAGGTCGAATCGGTCTCTCGGCATGATGATCGAGAAGTAGTGATCCTCGGCTTCGGACCATCGGTGTTCCCATGCAGATCGGTACTGGTCACCTTCTCGGGCGAGCAGCTGGGCTCGCCGCACCTCGCTCGCCGGGTCGAGGAGGACCGTCAGGTCGAGTGACGGTTGGAGCTCCGGGCGGCACGAGTACGCGCCCTCGAGGATGACGATCGGCCGAGACTCCGTGGACACCACCTCGTCCGACAGGGGAGCGGGTTCGCTGTCCCAGTTGCTCGCTTCCCAATCGAATGGTAACCACTCGGCCCGACCGTTGGCCCGCAGCTCGGCGAGCACATCGACCTGTCGCCGCCAGTTGATCACGTTCGCCGCCTTCTCCTCCGCCGACCGGCTGTCCCACGCCTCGCCCGTGCCGCCGGAGTAGAAGGCGTCGCCCTCGATCACGGCAACGACGGCGCGGCCGAGCTCGTCGGCCACCGCTGATGCGAGGGTCGACTTTCCCGCGCCGCTCCTGCCGTCGATGCCGACGAACAGCGGCTTCGCTCGGCCCTTCATCTCGTCTCGGAGACGCTGCGTCAGGAGGTCGAGGGCCATGCGTGGGTCGCTACAGGCGCTTCACGATGACGTTGCCGACCGAATAGCCGGCGCCGAACGAGCAGATGATGCCGAGGTCGCCGGGCTCCATGTCGTCGTGGTGCTGGGAGAAGGCGATGATCGACCCGGCCGAGGACGTGTTTGCGTACTCCTGGAGGATGTTCGGCTGCTCGGCGGGTTCGGGAACGCGGCCCAGCACGCGCTTGCCGATGAAGTCGTTCATGGACTTGTTCGCCTGGTGGAGCCACATGCGCTTCAGTGCCGTGGGGTCGACGCCTTCGTCCTGGCAGTGCTCGACCACCATGTCCGACACCATCGGCACGACCTGCTTGAAGACCTGCCGGCCGTTCTGCATGAACTGCATGTCGCGTCGGTCGTCGAGCCCGTCGGGGCGAGAGCGGCGGAGGAAGCCGTTGTTGTTGCGGATGTTGTTCGAGAACTGGGTCAGCAGCTTGGTGGAGAGAATTTCGAACTGATCGTTTGAGGTGGCCAGCTCCTTGGCTTGCAGGATGACCGCCGTGCAGACGTCGCCGAAAATGAAGTGGCAGTCTCGATCCCGCCACTCGAGGTGCCCGGAGCAGATTTCGGGGTTGACCATGAGGACGCAGTCGACGGAGCCAGATCGAATCATGTCCGTTGCGTTCTGCATCGCGAAGGTGGCGGACGAGCAGGCGACGTTCATGTCGAAACCGAACCCGCCGATGCCGAGCGCCTCCTGCACCTCGATGGCGATGGCCGGGTAGGCGCGCTCGTGGTTGGATGCGGCGCAGATGACGGCGTCGACCTGGCTGGGTTCGACTCCCGCCTGGGCCATCGCCTGCCGGGCGGCGTCGATGGCCATCTCGGTCATGATTCCGGGCTCGTCGTCCCCGCGTTCGCGCAGGAGCGGGTGCATCACGTCGGGATCCAACACGCCGGACTTGTCCATCACATGGCGGCGCTCGATGCCGGACGCCTTGAAGATGAACTCGACGTTGGAGTGGGGGATCGGTTCCATCTCGCCGGCATCGATGGCCTCCGCGTTCAGGGCGTTCTGCTTGTCGGCGTAGGCGTTGAAGACCTCGACGAGCTCTTCGTTCGTGACGACGTCCGAAGGCGTGAACACTCCGGATCCGCTGATGACGACTTCCCGCATGTGTTGGACCATCACGAGAGGCTAATCACGCCGGATTGTCAGTGCCATCGCCAAGCGCCGTGCCTCTCTGGTTGTTGTCTGGCGTTCGATCGCAGCTGCGAGTCCGGAGACGTCGAACCTCGTCGCGCCGGGAATGATCCGAACCCCGAGGCCGTACCACCACGCATCGCGCAACACGCTGGCAGAGCCGATTGGTCGCCGGTCGATAGGAGCAGCGGTGGCTATCGGCGCCAGAGCGAGAAATGGAGCGCTGCGACCGCGGCTGACCCGTAGATGGTGATGGTCTCGACGGGAGCTTCGAAGCGATAGTTCTCGGCGCCGCGCAGCACGGTGTGCGCAATCGCATGGCAGAGCAGGAAGAGTTCGACGCCCACCGAAGTGCGCACTCGAACGGAGCGGGACGTCGACATGACGCCCATGAGGATCAACGTGAACAACGGCACGTGGAGGAGGTTGAATGCGTCGGCTGCGATCGCGTCGGTCAGGCCGCCGAAACCGGGCAGCAGTCGCCATTCCTGGCGGATCATGGCGTCGAGCTCGTGACTGGCCAACAGGGCGAAGGCGACGGCGAACAACCACATGTGGCGTTCGTACGCCGTGCGCCGGACGGTGCAGGAATCCGGTGAATCCATGCGACGAGTGTGGCCGTGTTCCGCTCGAACCTGCACCTACCTGTGGACGTAGGGGCCCACCGCTCGCCGAGCGGCCGAACTCGCAGCACATGGCACACGTTGGTGTGGTGACCTGTGCGAGGTGCCTATCGATCGGGCGCCGGATGGTGCGTAGGGTCGCCGCAGACACCAGCATCCGGGTGATGACCGTCCCCCGTGCCACGCTCGACTCCCGCGTGCGGCCTGCGCATGCCCAGACGACGGCGCTGCTCAGAAGCGAGGCTGACATGAACGAACTGACCGTGGACGACATCGAGGCGATCACCCTCGGGGCCACGTTGCTCGGCACCGGCGGCGGAGGCGATCCCTACATCGCGAAGCTCGTCGCACACCAGGCACTCGAGGAGTACGGCCCGGTTCCGGTCATCAACGCCGCGGACCTGGATCCCGACGACCTCGTGTTGACCACCGCCATCATCGGAGCACCAACGGTGATCCTCGAGAAGATCCCTGCGGGCACGGAGTTCGTCGGATCAGTGAAGGCGCTCTCGTCGTATCTCGGGCGAGAACCGGCAGCGATCATGGCGATCGAGATCGGCGGGCTCAACACCCTGCTCCCGATCGCCACTGCCGCAGAGATGGGCCTCCCGATCGTCAACTGCGACGGCATGCGTCGAGCATTCCCCCAGATCGAGATGACGGTCTTCACGCTCGCCGGAATCTCGGCTGGTCCGTTGTCGATCGCCGACGAGAAGGGCAACCAGTGCGTCTTCGAGACGACGACCAACCAGATCGCCGAGTCGCTCGCTCGCTCAGCTGTGATCCAGCTCGGCCTCGCCAACTCGATCAGCTGCTACCCGATGACGGCAGGCACACTCGTCGACAACGCCATCCACGGCTCGCTCACGTATTGTGCCAACATCGGAAAGCTCCTTCAGGCGGCGCAGACAGGTGAGGACGGCGCGTGGGATCACTTCCTCTCCGAAACCGGGTCGAGAGAGTTCTTCACCGGCAAGGTCGTCGATCTCGATCGGCGTACGACCGACGGCTTCGCCAAGTCGACCGTGATCCTCGAGGACCTGCATGGCTCGGACAGCACCATGCGAGTGGAAGTGCAGAACGAGAATCTGATCGCCTTCCTCGACGGAGAGGCAGTGATCACGACGCCGAACCTGATCTGTCTGCTGGACCACGAAACGCTCGAGCCATTGACCACGGAAAGCGTCGCTTACGGGAACCGGGCCGTGGTGATCGGCATGCCCTGCGCCCCTGAGTGGCATCGCGACGGCATGCTCGAGCTCGTCGGGCCGGCGGCATTCGGATACGAGATCGACTACGTGGAGCTGGACGCATGAAGACGGAGAATGCGCTGCGGATCGGCGTCGATGTCGGCGGGACCAACACAGATGCCGTAGTGATCGACGACGCCGGCGCCGTCCTTTCGAAGGTGAAGGTCGCCACGACGCCCGCACCGATCGACGGCATCCGGGCTGCTCTCGATGCCGTGCTGCCGGACGTCGACACGTCCCGAATCACGAAGGCGATGCTCGGAACCACCCACCCTGCGAACGCCATCATCCAGCGACGTGAGCTCGACAAAGTCGGCGTCCTGCGCCTGGCTGCACCGTCCTCGTTCGGCGTCCGGTCGGGCGCCGCCTGGCCCGACGACATTCGCAACCTCGTGCTCGGCGCCGCAGCGATCATCGAAGGCGGAAACGAATACACCGGTCAGGAGATTGCCCCACTCGATGACGAGGCGGTGAAACGATTTGCCGGCGACGCGATCGAGGCCGGCTGCAACGCCATTGCGGTTTCGGCGGCGTTCAGCCCCGCGTCGAACGACCACGAACTGCGAGCGTTCGAATTGCTCCGGGCGGAGCTCGGGCCTGAGATCGCCGTGTCGTTGAGTCATCAGGTGGGATCGCTCGGCCTGCTCGAACGCGAGAACGCGACGATTCTCAATGCCGCACTTCTCAGCGTTGCCACGAGTGTCGTCGAAGGTTTCGAGGCCGCGCTCTCGGCCCACGATCTCGAGGTCGACGCGTTTCTGACCCAGAACGACGGCACGTTGATGACGGCAGCCCATGCCGGACGGTTTCCTGTCCTGACGCTCGGGTCGGGGCCCACCAATTCCATGCGGGGTGCGTGTGCGTTGGCTGGGGTGAACGATGCGGTCGTGATCGACATCGGAGGTACGTCCGCCGACGCCGGCATCCTCGTCGACGGGTTTCCCCGTGAGTCATCGGCGGCGGTCGAGGTCGGCGGCGTACGGACCAATTTCCGGATGCCCGACCTGATCTCGATCGGGCTTGGCGGAGGAACCGTCGTCCGGGACGCCCGAGCGGGCAACGGTGACAGCCTTGTCGTCGGGCCCGACTCGGTCGGCTATGCAGTCGCAACCGAGGCCCGCTGCATGGGCGGCTCGACGCTCACGCTGTCCGATATTTCGCTGGCGGCCGGCCGGCTCCGCACATTCGGCGATGCCCGACTGGTCGAGGACCTCGACGAGTCCCTCGTCATCGATTCGCTGGCCTGGGTCGACGAGCAGGTGATGATCATGACGGAACGCATGAAGTCCAGCCGGGACGAGGTGCCGCTCCTCGCTGTGGGCGGCGGCGCCCATCTTGTCTCCGACGACATCGCCGGCGTATCCGCGGTCCTGCGGCCTGAGAATTTCGCCATCGCCAATGCGTACGGTGCGTGCATCGCGGAGGCCTCCGGCACGGTCGACCGGGTCTACAGCTATGACACGGACGGGCGAGATGACTGCATCGCAGACGCACGAGACCTCGCCGTGAACGCAGCGGTCCGCGCCGGGGCCGACCCGGAAGAGATCCGGATCACCGCGGTGACCGAGATACCGATGACGTATGTTCCGGGTGGCGGGTGCCGCGTCATGGTCAAGGCCGCCGGCCCGCTCGCCTGAGGCAGTTCGCCGGTGCCGCTGCGGATCGCTGACTCGCACAATGACCTCCTGCTGGCGTGCAAACACCAGCACGAACGGGGACGAGTCGATCCGTTCGGCGACAACTGGCTGCCGGCACTCCGAGCCGGCGGTGTCGTGTTGCAGGTCCTGCCGATCTTCACCGAGGAGCAGTTCGTCGGCGAGGGAGCGCTCCGCCGCACGCTCGAGATCATCTCGCTTGCTCGCGAGATCGCAACCGTGCACGCTGCCGACGTGGCCATCGTCGAGGAGGCGGGGGAGCTCGACGACGTGATCAACAGCGGGAGGATCGCCCTCATCCTGGCGATAGAGGGTGCGGAGCCGATCGGCTCCTCGATCTCCATGTTCGAGACCTTTTGGCGGCTCGGAGTGCGACTGGCCTCGCTGACGTGGAACCGGCGGACACTCATGGCCGACGGCATCGCTGAGACAGCGACCCACGGGAGGCTCACGTCGCTCGGTGTCGAAGCCGTCGCAGAAATGAATCGTGTGGGCATGCTCGTGGACATCAGTCACCTGTCTGCGCCGGGGGTCGCACACCTGTCCGAGATCGCATCCGCGCCCTACATCGCCAGCCATTCGTCCTGCCGGGCCATCTGTGAGCATCCTCGCAATCTCACCGACGAGCAGATCGCTGCCGTGGCGGACTCGGGCGGATTCGTGGGCATGAACGCATTCGGTCCGTTCATCTCCAGCGTCGACCCGTCGATCGATCGGTTCGTCGATCACGTGGAGCATGCGATCTCGGTTGCCGGCGGCGATCGTGTGGCCATCGGCGCGGACTTCATCGACGACCTGGTTGCCCAGGTCGACCCGATCCTCGGCCGGCAGCTCCTCGTTCGCCGTGAAGATCTCTCCATGATCGAGAACTTCAAGGCACCGCCCCACTACCCGGAACTGGCCGATGAGCTGGTCGCGCGTCTCGGCGACGTGCAGGCCGAAGCGATCACAGGTGGGAACATGATCCAGTTCTTTCGAGACAACCTTCCCGAGGACCCGTGATGACTCCCACCGAGCTCTACCGTTCCTACATCGAGGCCGAAAACGCCAGAGATGTCGATGCGATGGCGGCATGCCTCGCGCCCGGACTCACGGTGACCGTCAACGGTGCCGCTCAGCTCGCTGACCGGGACGAAGATGCCGAGGCCACCCGACGGCTGCTCGAGCGGTATCCCGACTACCGCCGGCTGCTGCACAACGTGTTCCACGAGGGCTCGACCGTCGTCGCCGAGTGGGAGATGGCAGCGCCCGGCGACCCAACGAACGGATTGGCGCCGTTGTCCGTCATCGGTTGCTCGATCGTCGAGGTCCAGGACGGTGCGATGGCCACGGCCCGGCTCTACACCGACCCGCAGGCGATCCAGAGGCTCCTCGACGCAGCTCCATCTGACGAGGCCTGAGCCGGACAGCTACCGTCGAGCGATGGCCGCCGATCGTCCCGCCACCGTGGGGCAACTCCTCACCTCTCCATCGCTCTCGTCGGCTGAGCTGATCGGTGGGGAGGAAGGGCTCGGCACCAAGATCACCGAGATCGTGCTCCGAACGGTCGTCGACAAGTCGAGCGCGCCGAACGCCGGGGAGATCGTGGTGCTGGACGCGTCGACCATCGGCGAGCATCTCTACCAGCTCGACATCGCGCTTCGGGTCTGCGCCGACGCCGAGGCGGCCGCCCTCATCCTCGCCAACCACTCGTTCGAGATCGGCCTCGGCCCGCGCCGGCTGGCGAGCCGGTTCGGCCTCCCGCTGCTCGCGATCGACGAGGCCGACACGATGGAACTCGTCCATCGCTTGCGGGCGTCGTTGTGGGCCGCCGACGTCGAGCAGGCATCGATCATCAACGACCTGATGATCCGCATCGATGCCATGCGGATGTCGGGGGTCGACGAGGTGGTCGAGCTCATCGCCGGGCTGAGCGCAACCGCGGTCGAGCTGGTGGGACGCAGCCACGACCACATAGCCGGCACGTCGATCGACCTGAGAGGTCGGCGGCTGGCAGAGGCCGGTGCCTACAGCATCGACCATTCGCTCCCGGACGCGCTGCACAGTACGACGCTCGTTCTCGCTCCGGGAGAGGAACCGTCGTATTGGCTCCTCGCTGAGTCGAACGGTTCGGACGGTGCCCAACGCCTCCTGCGGACGATGCTCCAGATCGGTGGTTGGTACTTGACCGCCCTGTTGGCGACCGGCCGAGTTCGGGCCGAGAGCGATGCCCGCCGCCGGATCGCTGTGCTGAACACCATTTTGGATTCGAGCGAGATGGTCGAGCGTGACATCCACCATCAGCTGCACGAGCTCGGTTGGGGTGCCGTCGGTTGGAACACCGGGATCCACATCAAGCTTCGCGGTGCCGACGCCGCCCGGATCGTCGAACTGCATGCGGAGATGCGCAGCCGCTTGCGGGAGCTCGATCTCGACGGACCGCTGGTCGAACGGAACGATGGGTGGAGCGGTTGGGTCACCGAGTCGACCGAGCCCGCGGTCGAGAGCTACGGGTCGATGGTCCGGCGGGTGGGTGAAGTGCTCGAGTCGTTCGTGGGCGCCCACTCCGGGCTGGTTGCGCACGCCGGCATCGGCCGGCCGCACGCCGACCTCGAAGGCTTGCGGCGCACGCTCGCCGAGGCGCACGAGGCGGCGATGATCGCCAACGCCCGGACCGGGGAACGGTCGGGCGCGGCCCACATCGATCAGCTCGGCGTCCAGCGGGTGCTCATGGGCTGGTTCAGTTCGGATGACTTCGCCCGCTACGCCCGATCCGTCCTGGATCCCGTCATCGAGATCGACCACGACGATCAGTTGCTTCGCACGCTCGAGGTGTACCTGGACTGCTCGTGCTCGACCAGCGACGCCGCTCGCCAGCTCGAGATTCACCGCAACACCGTCGCCAACCGCATTCGGAAGATCGGTGGTGTGCTCGATGCACGACTCGACGACCCGGAAACCCGACTCTCGCTCCAACTTGCCTGTCGCGTCCTACGAATGAACCGCTGAACGAGGGGCGGTTGTGCGACCTGCACAACCAGTGCCCGATTTTGGTCACATTTGCCAACGACAGCCTCCCCGAGGGGTGCCTAAGTTCGCTCGCGTGATCACGATTGGGGAACAAGAACTGGAGTGGTTGTCACTTGGTGCCGCCGTCTTCGGCGCCGGCGGCGGCGGCGATCCGCTGATGGGCACGTTGATGGCTCAACAGGCGATCCGGACCCATGGACCCGCGACAATGGTCGGCCTGGACACCCTCGACGACGACGATCTGATCCTTCCGGTCGCGATGGTCGGGGCGCCCACGGTCATGGTCGAGAAGTTCATGTCCGGCGACGAGGGCGACCGGATCCGCGAGCGCATCGAGAACGAGATCGGCCGGAAGGTGGCCGCCCTCTCGAGCGCAGAGCTCGGTGGAGTCAACGGCGTGATTCCGTTTGCCTGGGCCGCCACGAGCGGCTTGCCGATCGTGGACTGCGACCTCATGGGCCGAGCATTCCCCGAGCTGCAGATGACGACCGCTGCGGTCGCCGGTGTGGACATCAACCCGGTCGTCATCACCGACGAGCGTGGCAACCTCGTCTCGTTCACCACGGCCACGCCGAAGTGGGCCGAAACCCTCGTCCGGACCGTGGTCGGGGCGATGGGCGGCGAGGCGTCGATGTGCCTCTATCCGATGACGGTCGCCCAGGCGAAGCAGGCTGCGATCCTGAACTCGATGAGCCGTGCGCTCGAGGTGGGGCGGCTCTTGCACGAAGCTGAGGACGATCCGGTCGGGGCGTTGTGTGCGGCCGTCGAGGGGTTCCCGCTGGTGGTCGGCAAGGTCACCGATGTGAATCGCCAGACCACCGAGGGGTTCGCCAAAGGCTCGGCGACGATCGAAGGAACCGGGGCGGACGCCGGCCGGACGCTCCGAATGGAGTTCCAGAACGAGAACGCCGTGCTCTTCGAGGGCGACTCGGTGGTGGCGAGCGTGCCCGACATCATCACCGCCGTCGACGTGCACACCGCCCGGCCCATCGTGACCGAACAACTCCGGTATGGGCACCGGGTCTCGATCCTTGCGCTGCCGTGCGATCCGATCTGGCGAACCGACGAAGCACTGGCCGTCGTCGGCCCACGGACCTTCAACTACGACATCGACTACATCCCGGTGGAGGAACTGAATGGCTGAGAACGCAGGGGGCCACCGTCTCGGCATCGACGTCGGCGGAACGAACACCGACGCAGTCATCCTCGACGCCGATCAGGCCGTGGTGGCCAAGCACAAGGCGTCGACGACGGCCGACGTGGTCGGTGGGATCGTCGAGGCGATGGGCGCGGTCCTCGACGCCTCCGGTCTCGCCCCCGGCGACATCGGCCGCGTGATGCTCGGTACGACACACGCCACAAACGCCGTCCTCGAGCGCCGCGAGCTGGCCACAGTGGCCACCATCCGCATCGGTGGTCCGGCGACCAAGTCGGTTCCGCCGCTCAGCACGTGGCCCGACGAATTGCGATCGGTCGTCTCGGTCGGAGAGGTCATCGTCGACGGAGGCTTCGAGTTCGACGGGCAGGAGCAGGTGCCGTTCGACGAGGCTGCGCTCGAAGCGTTTGTGTCCGGCCTCGATGTGGTGCCCGATGCCTTTGCCGTTTCGAGTGTCTTCGCACCGGTCTCCGACGCACACGAACAGCGAGCTGCCGAGATCATCCGTGCGCACCATCCCGATGCTCGGATCTCGCTCAGCGGTGCGATCGGCTCGCTCGGCCTGCTCGAACGCGAAAACGCCTGTGTGCTGAATGGTGCGCTCATGAACGTTGCGGCCAGCATCGTGGCGGGCTTGGAGCAGGCGCTCAGCCATCATGGGCTTTCGGCCACCCCGTACTTCGCCCAGAACGACGGCACGCTGATGGCGATTGACCGGGTCCAACAGTTCCCCGTGCTCACCATTGGGTCCGGGCCTGCGAACTCGATGCGCGGGGCCGCTCATCTGACCGGGTTGAGCGAGGCGATCGTCATCGACGTCGGCGGCACGTCGACCGACATCGGCGTGCTCGCCGCCGGCTTCCCACGTGAGTCCACCATTCCGGTCGAGATCGGTGGGGTACGAACGAACTTCCGCATGCCGGACCTTCTCGCCATCGCCTTGGGTGGTGGAACGATCGTCGGTGACCAGGCCACGGTCACCGTCGGTCCCGAGAGCGTCGGGCACCGGCTCACCACCGAGGGTCGACTCTTCGGCGGCTCGACGCTCACGGTGTCCGACATCGTGAATGCCGCAGGTCGGGCATCGTTCGGCAGCTACCCGATCGAGGTCGCGGCCGGCACGGTAGATGCGGCGCTCGATCGCATCGACTCGATGCTCGAAGAGGGACTCGACCGGATGAAGCTCGCCCGTTCCGACCAGCCGGTCATCGCTGTGGGCGGCGGGTCGGTCATCGTGCCCTCGTCGCTGGAAGGCGCGTCGGAGATCCACCTGCCGGAGAACTTCGATGTCGCCAACGCAATCGGGGCAGCGATCGCCGCCGTGAGTGCGGAGATCGATCAGCTGTTCAGCATCGAGGAAGAGGGCCGAGAGGCCGTGATCGAGGGCGCCAAGCAGAAGGCCATCGATGCAGCCGTCGCCGTCGGCGCCGAGCCGGCCGAAACCGAGATCGTCTCCCTCGAAGAGCTCACCATGGCCTACATGACGGACAACGTGTTGCGGCTCCGGATCAAGGCCGCCGGCCCGCTGCGATGAGACCAATGAATCGTGTCAACCACGAACCACCCAAGGAAGGGGAACCAACCATGAAGAACAGAAGGACGGCTCGATGGCTCGCCGCGCTGCTCGCACTCGCCACCCTGGCGTCGGCCTGTGGCGGTAGCGATGCCGAAGGCTCGCAGGTCGCGTACCTGTCGGCGAGCTCGGCCAACACCTGGCTTGCCGCATCGCTGGCCGAAATGGAGAAGGTTGCTGCCGACGAGGGCATCAGCATCACCGAATTCGACGCTGCGTTCGATGCCGCTGCCCAGACCCAGCAATTCCAGGATGCGGTCGCCTCCGGCCAGTACGACGGCATCGTGCTGGTGTCGCTCTCGGGCGC
The DNA here is from genome assembly GCA_020628865.1 of Acidimicrobiales bacterium. Classification (GTDB taxonomy): domain Bacteria; phylum Actinomycetota; class Acidimicrobiia; order Acidimicrobiales; family SHLQ01; genus SHLQ01. The sequence continues at coordinate 31,170 of JAHDEJ010000008.1, read as the reverse complement.
CGGTTCGATCCCCGACGTCGAGGCCGCGCTGGCCGAAGGCATTGAGGTCGTCGTACTCAACCAGGTGGTCGGTGAGGACTTCACCACCGCAGAGCCGCAGGTGGATGGGATGGCCGCGGCCGTGTTCGAGCCACCGCTGATCCGCGGCGAGCGCATCGGTGAATTGACCAATCAGGCATGTGCCGGTATCGACCCATGCAACGTCGTGTACTTCTACGGCATCCGGGGCGTTCCCCTCGACGAGGCCGTCCGTCAGGGTTGGGACTCGGTCGTCGACTCCTCGATCAACGTGGTCGCCGAAGCCGAGGGACAGTACGCCGGTCCGGACGTCGGCCTCGCTGCCATGCAGGACATTCTCGTGTCGACCCCTGACATCGACGTCGTCGTCGGTGCCGACCAGTCGATGCAGGGTGTCTCGCTGGCCTACGACGATGCCGGCGGTGTCGGCGACGTGAAGATCATCGGTTTCGGCGGCAGCTCGGCAGCGATCAACGCAATCACGGCAGGTGAGTGGTGGGGCGGTCTGTACGGAGCTCCGGGTACCGAGGGTCGGCTTGCCATGGAGGCGATGGTCGAAGCGCTGAACGGGACCGACACCGGTGGCGTCGACCCGGCGCTCTCCGTGCCGAACGACGGCCTCATGACCCAGGACAACATCGGCGACTTCACGCCGGAGTGGGACGGCTGAGCGCCGTCCCACCTACGTTTGACCCCCATGCACGCTGAGTCGGCTCCCCCTCCAGGGGTCATCGTCGAGTGCCATGGTCTCACCAAGACATTTGGTGGGACCGTGGCGCTCGACCGCGTATCCGTTGCGATCGAACAGGGCACGATCCACGCACTCGTCGGCGAGAACGGTGCCGGCAAGTCGACCCTCGGCAAACTGATCGCCGGAGTGCATCGGCCCGACGGAGGTGAGCTCCGGATTGCCGATGCGGCGGTCGACCTCCGTTCGCCGAAGGACGCCATCGACCTCGGCGTGGCGATGGTTGCGCAGGAGCTGAGCCTCATCGGCACCCGATCGGTCCTCGACAACGTGCTGCTCGGCATGGAGCCGTCGCGAGCGGGCGTGGTCGACATGGCCGCAGCGCGGGCCCTGTTCGATGAGGTCTCCTCCCGGTACGGCGTCGACCTCGATCCGACCGAGACGGTCGGCAACCTGTCGGTTGCTCAGCAGCAGCGGGTCGAGATCATGCGCGGTCTCGCCCGAGACGCTCGAGTCGTGATCATGGACGAACCGACCGCTCGCCTCTCGCACGACGAGTCGTCGCAACTGATGGACAGCCTTCGCGACCTCGCTCGTCGAGGCGTGACCGTGATCTTCGTCTCCCACTTCCTCGAGGAGGTGTTGGCGGTTGCAGACCGAATCACGGTCCTGCGGAATGGCAGAGTCATCCGTACCAGTGCCGCCGCCGATGAGACACGCGAAACACTGGTGGAGGGCATTGCAGGCCGCCGCCTCGATGCCGCCTATCCGGCCAGGCGCGCTGCGGCCGCCGAGAGCCCAGTGGTTCTCTCGGTCCGGAACCTGACCCGAGCCGGCGAGTACGAAGATGTGTCGTTCGAGGTTCGGGCGGGCGAGATCGTCACGCTTGCCGGGCTCGTCGGCGCCGGCCGGACCGAGGTCGTGCAATCGGTGTTCGGAAGCACGCGACCGGACAGCGGCGAGATGTGGCTCAACGGCGATCGCCACGAGCCGGCCTCGCCCCACGACGCCCTCGGTTCCGCGGTGGCGATGATCCCGGAGTCTCGCCGGACCCATGGACTCCTGATGTCGCGGCCGGTCAGCGAGAACGTCAGCCTGCCGCACCTTCGGCGCTTCGCCCGGCGCGGCGTCCTTCGGCGGAATGCCGAGCTCAGCGACGTGAGCGTGGGCGTCGATCAGGTCGGGCTCACCGGGGCGTCGGTCGACTCTCCGATGTTCGCGCTGTCCGGCGGAAACCAGCAGAAGACGCTGTTCGCCCGGTCGATCCTGGGCACTCCGCAGCTGCTGATCGCCGACGAGCCGACGCGTGGCGTCGATGTCGGCGCAAAGCGTGCCATCTACGACCTGATGGTTGACCTGGCCGCGAACGGCACGGCGATCCTCGCCGTCTCGTCGGAGATCGACGAGGTGTTGGGTCTCTCGCACCGAATCCTCGTGATGCGCGAGGGCCGGATCGCCGGCGAACTCGATGCGGCCGGCGCAACCGACCGTGAGCTGATGGCATTGGCCTTCGGCCTGACCGAAAGAGAACTTGCATGACCGCAGATGCTGCGCCGGTGTCCGTCGGGACAGAGGGGGGCAGCCCGGACTCGGGGTCATCCGTCTGGATGAGGCGTTTCACCGAGTACGGGATCATCTGGATCACACTGGGTCTTTTCGTGTTCCTCTCGATCTCGTCCCGTTCGTTCCTGACCGGCGCCAATCTTCGGAACATCGTCGATCAGCAGAGCCTGATCGTCATCGGCGGCGCCGCGATGACGCTCACGTTGATCAGCGGCAACTTTGACATCTCGATCTCCTCGATCTACATCAATGCGACGATCCTCACGGCGCTGCTCTACAACGCAACGGAGTCGGCGTTCGTGTCGATTCTGGCGGGCGTGGCGCTCGGCGCGGTGTTCGGCTTCGTCAACGGGTGGATCGTGGCCAAGCTCGGGATCAACTCCTTCATCGCCACGCTCGCCACGTCGTTCGTGTTCTTCGGGATCGCGTTTCTCGTGAGTGACCGAAGCATCATCCGCGTCACCGACCGGGACTTCTCCCAGATCGCTCGAGGGAGAGACTTCATCCTCACGAATGCGTCGTGGATCGCTGTGGCGGTGGTGCTGATCTTCTGGTTCGTGCTCGAGCGAACGACCTTCGGCCGACATCTCTTCGCGGTCGGCGGGAATGCCGAGGCGGCGACCCTGGCCGGCGTGCGTGTGCCACGCACGCTCATCGCAACGTTCGTGTTGACCGGAGTGGCCGCGGGTCTCGCCGGAGCGCTTCTTGCGTCCAAAACGCTCTCTGCCCAACCGAGCGACGACTTCTCCTATGTCTTCGCCGTGCTGACCGCGGTGATCATCGGCGGCACCTCGATCGCGGGCGGTGAGGGCGCGGTCTGGCGGACCGTTGCGGGAGCGTTCTTCATCGCCCTGCTCACCAACGGATTCAACATCCATCAGATCGATCCCATCATCCAGCGACTCGTGCAGGGCGCCGTGATCCTGCTCGCGGTCGCGGCAGACAACTGGACCCGCAGCAGGCAGTGACCCCACGCGGGACCGACGGAGGAACCACCATGGCGCAACCACAACTTCGAATCGCCACCGATGTCGGCGGCACGTTCACCGATCTGGTGGTCTTCGACGAGAGCGGTGGCCACGGCTCCAGAGTTCGGACTGCGAAGGCGTCGACCACTCCGCCGTCGTTCGATCAGGGTGTGGTCGATGTGATCGATCGGGCCGGGCTGTCGCTCACCGACGTTGCGTCGCACGTGCACGGCACCACGGTCGTCATCAATGCGCTGCTGCAGCGAAAGGGTGCCCGGGTCGGGCTGATCACCACCGAGGGCTTCCGGGATTCCCTCGCCATCGCCCGCGGCAACCGGCCTGACTTCTTCAATCTGGAATTCGAGAAACCGTCGGCCTTCGTGCCGCGCTACCTCCGGCGGGAGGTTCCCGGCCGGCTCACGTACACCGGGGACGAGCGGGAGCCGCTGGAGATGAGCGGGCTGCCGAGCATCGTCGAGGACTTCCAGGCGGCGGGAGTCGAGGCCGTCGCTGTCTGCCTCCTCCATTCGTGGGTCAACCCGGACCACGAGGTTGCCGTGAAGGAGGAGCTCGGCCGCTTGTGGCCGGAGGTCGGTGTGATCGCGTCGAGCGAGATCACCCGGGAATGGCGAGAGTACGAGCGAACGAGCACCGCCGTGCTCTCGGCGTTCGTGCAGCCGGTCGTGCGACACTACCTCGAACAGCTCGAACATCGCCTTGGGGAGTCCGGCTTGACGGATCCGACGCTCGTCATGCAGTCGAACGGTGGCGTCGCAACGATCGAGTCGGCGACCCGAAGTCCGGTCTCCATCGTCGAGTCCGGTCCGGCATCCGGGATGCACGGTGCCGCAGAACTCGGTCGCCTCATCGGTGAGATCGATGTTCTCGCGTTGGACATCGGCGGGACCACCGCAAAGTGCTCGCTGATCGAGAACGGGCAGGTCCGTGTGATGACCGACTATTCGATCGGGGAGAGCCCGACGACCCCCGGCTACCCGGCGCTCGTTCCCGTGGTCGATCTCGTCGAGATCGGGAACGGTGGCGGTTCGATCGCCCGTGTGGACGACTTTGGCAAGCTCCATGTGGGGCCCGAGTCCGCTGGCGCTCGCCCCGGGCCGGTGGCGTACGGCATGGGCGGTATGGCGCCGACGACAACGGATGCAAACCTCTGGCTCGGCCGGATCGGCACCTCCGATTTCTGCGGCGGCGAGATCGATCCCGATCTGGCTGCGGCAGAGGCCGCACTCGCCACGATCGGTCGTGATCTCGGAGCCGAGGAGGACTCGGCGTCGGTCGGCGCCAGAGGCATCGTCCGGATCGCCAACAACAATATGATCAATGCGCTGAAGCTGGTCTCGGTCAACCGTGGCCGCGATCCTCGCGACTTCACGATGATCGCCTTCGGTGGGGGCGGCGCAATGCACGCCGTCGCCCTGGCCCAGGAGCTCGGCGTGCGACGTGTCGTCGTCCCGGAGACCGCCGCGGTGTTCTCTGCCTGGGGGATGAGCGTGTCGGATCTTCGACGCGACCTGTTCGCCACCGTGCTCTACGAGCTGGACATGGAAGGTGCAGCAGCGCTCGGGCGGCAGTTCGAAGAGATGGAGGCCTCCGCCACCGAGGAGATGAGCACGGGATCTTCATCCGAACCGACGTTTCGGCGCTACGCGACGCTTCGGTATCGAGGACAGGCGCACGCACTCGAGATCGAGGTCCTGCCCGACGACCTGGTCATCGACGGCGTGGCCGGACTGGCAGATCGGTTCATCGAGCGGTTCGAGACGGAGTACACCTACCGGTTGGATGCGTCGGTGGAGGCCGTCGGCCTCCATCTCGTGGCCACCCTCGCCTCGGGCGCCGCGCCCCCGGAGCCTGCCGCACTCGGCCCGGCCGAGTCGACCGGTGCCCACACCGGGCGTCGCATGGTCGACTTCGCCGAGGAAGGCACGCATGAGGCAGACCTGTATGACCACCGTTCGCTCGAACCCGGGATGGCATTCGCCGGACCCGCGGTCGTCGAGGGCGCCGGGACCTCCGTGGTCGTCCACCCAGGTGCCGCCGTCTCCGTCGACGGCTACCGAAACCTGATCATCGACCTCGACGGACAATCATGACCCTGCAGGAGGACCCCATCATGTCCAGCTCCACCATCGCCGATCCGATCACGCTCGAGATTATCCAGAGTTCGTTGCAGAGCGCCGCCGACGAGATGTTCCTCGCCATGCGTCGGACCGCCATGAGCTCGATCATCTACGAGGTGCTCGACATGGGCACTGGTGTGCTCGACGCATCGGGCGAGTTGGCGTCGTCCGGTGCCGGCATCCCGGCGTTCGTCGGTGTGCTGGACAAGGCCGGCAAGGTGATCATCGAAACCCTCGCGGCGGACGATCCGCCGCAACCCGGCGACGTGTACTTCACCAGCGACCCGTATCGGGGCGGCGTCACCCATCTGAACGACATCGTGGTGGTCATGCCGGTCTTCAGTGACGGTCGGGTCGTCGCGTGGACGGCCAACATCGCTCACAACTCCGACGTGGGTGGCATGGCGCCCGGGTCGGCGAGTGGCGACGCGACGGAGATCTTCCAAGAGGGTCTGCGAATTCCGCCGATCAAGGCGATCGCCGCCGGCGAACCGGTACGAGCGGTCTTCGATCTGCTCGAGCTGAACTCGCGCATGCCGGACACCCTGCGTGGCGACCTCTGGGCCCAGATCGCGGCAGTGCGCACGGGTGCGCGCCGCCTCGAAGGGGTATGCGACAAGTACGGCGCCGATGTGTTCGAGGCAGCCTGTGCGCAGTATCAGGACTACGGCGAGCAGCTGTCGAGGGCTGCACTCGCCGACCTGCCCAAGGGGACGTTTGCGCTCACGGAAGAGATCGACGACGGCCGTGTGCTCGACGTCAAGATCACCATCAGTGACGACGAGTTCCTCGTCGATCTGCGGGACAACCCCGACCAGACCGAGTTCCCGACCAACATCACCCGGGATGCAGCCATGATTCCCGTGCAGATGCTCTTCAAGTCGGTCACCGACCCGGGGCTCATCGCCAACGGTGGCACCTTCCGTCCGATCACGCTGCTCACCCGGCCGGGCTCGGTGTTCGATCCCAAAGAACCGGCGCCGATGGGTTTCTACTACGACCTGCTGCTGCCGCTGTATGACCTGATGTGGCGGTGTCTCGCCCAGGAGATGCCGGAGAGGCTCGGTGCGGGCCACTTCGCGTCGGTCTGTGCGACGCTCCTGAGCGGCACGCATCCCGACACCGGCCAGCAGTATTCGATCATCGAGCCTCAGCTCGGTGGCTGGGGCGCAACGAGCGGCCGCGACGGCAATTCCGCGATGTTCAGCGGGGTGCACGGGGAGACGTACAACTGCCCGGCGGAGGTCAACGAGGCCAAGAACGGGTTGTTCGTCAACCGCATGGAGCTCAACACCGAGCCGGGCGGCGAAGGTCGCCACGCCGGTGGGCGGGGCATCGTCATGGAGTATGAGATCCGCTCGGCCGACGGAAACGCAACGCTTGCCTTCACCCGATCGAAGTTCGCTCCGTGGGCGGCCGACGGTGCGCTCGATGGCTCACCGAACTACTGCGAGATCATCCGGGCGGGGGACGGCGAACGCGAGCGACATTCCTTCGTCGCCGGGATCGACACGCAGCCCGGCGACGTGATTCGGATCGTCACCGGAAACGGCGGCGGGGTGGGGGACCCGAGCGAGCGAGATCCCGAGCTGGTGCGCCAGGACGTCCGGGACGGCCTGCTCTCGGCGGAGCGCGCGTTTGAGGTGTACGGCGTCGACGCTGCCTCGTGAGTTGACGCTCAGAGCGTCGTCCCGTCCTTGGCCAGCTGATCGAGTCGACGTCGAGAATTCCCGCGCCGCATTGCCCGCTCAGGCGCAGTTGCCGCAGGTTCCGAACAGGTCGAGGCGATGCGCCGTCGCCGTGAAGCCGTTGGCTTTGGCGGCCTGGTGAAACGCTGAATCGAGCATCGATTCGGTCGAGTCGTCGAGCGAGAAATCGGTGACCTCTCCGCAGTCGGAGCAGATCAGGTGGTGGTGGTGTTCCGTGAGGTGTTCGGCGAGTTCGTAGCGCGTGAAGTCGTCGCCGGTGACGATTCGAGTGACCGCCCCGACTTCTTCGAGGATCGTGAGATTGCGGTACACGCTCGACTGCGACAGGGACTCGTCGGCGGCCAGGATCTGCGTGATCGTGATGGGCCCGCCGCTGTGCTCCAGCACGTCGACCACGCGGCGCCGGCCGGTGGTGTACCGCTGGTCGGCGCGACGTAGCAGCGCGGCGACCTCTTCGTTCACATCGGCTTCGGCCATCCGGCGATGCTACCGGGAATGAGAACGGGTGGGAATGCGATACGGGCTAGTGATGATGATGGTGCGGGTCGTCGAGGATGAACTCGTCGCCGACTTTGATGAAGCCGCCGCCGAAGGCCGTGCGAAGGTGTTCCTCCACGAGGACCTCGTCGGGGGTGCCGAATGCCACCGGCGTGGTGTCGAGCAGGAGAACCCGGTCGCATTGGCGGGCTTCGTCGAGGCTGTGGGTGGTGACGACGACGGTGCGGCCCGCCTCCACCTCTTCGTCGATGAGATTGAGAATGAGTTGGCGGGATGTGACGTCGAGGCCGGTCACCGGTTCGTCGAGTAGCAGGACGTCGCTTTCCTGCGCGAGTCCCTGCGCAACCAGGACTCGCTGTCGCTGGCCGCCCGAAAGGCCGTGCAGTTGGCTGCCCATGAGGTCCTCGATGTCGAGGCGGCGCAGCGCCGTGTCCACGGCGTCCTTGTCTTTCTGCCCGAATCGCCGGAAGAGGCCGAGCGTCGGGTAGCGGGCGAGAGAGACGGTGTCTCGCACGGTGATGGGCAAGCTGCGGTCGACATCGGTCGCCTGGAGGACGAATGCCGGGGTCGGCCCCGAGACCGTTGCCGAGCCGGCCGTTGGCGCGAGGGTGCCGGCGAGCGCGCCGAGGAGTGTGGATTTGCCGCTGCCGTTCGGGCCGATGACGGCGAGTGAGGACCCGGCCGGGATCTCGATGGTGACGTTGTCGAGCGCGACCGACTCGCCATACGCAATGCGCAGATTCACGGTGGAGATCGACAGTGGCACGGGGTCAGGATAGCGATGGATCCGAGAATGAAAACGATTCTCGTTACGCGTTGTGGTGTGGTGCGAGGTGTCCTAGGTTGTTCTGATACTGGTTCTCACTTTCGGAGTCTCTTGATGCGTCGTCACTTCAGCCCTCTTCTTGTTCTCTTTGCCGTCATGGCGCTCATCGCCGCTGCGTGCGGAAGCGACGCCGAGGTGGCGAGCGACGCTCCCGCAGACGCCCCGACCGTGGTCGTCACCACGAATATTCTCGGCGATGTGGTGCAGAACCTCGTGGGTAGCGAGATGAACGTCGTGACGATCATGCCGGTCGGCGCCGACCCGCATGACTTCCAGGCCTCCGCCCAGCAGGTGGCCGCCATCGGTGAGTCGCAGGCGATGATCGTCAACGGCGAAGCGTTCGAAGAAGGCCTGCTCGATGTGATCGAACAGGCCGAGGCCGATGGCATCCCGGTCTACGAGGCGATGTCGACGGTCAGCACCATCGAGTTCGGCGAAGGCGGCCACGATGATCATGACGATCACGGGGACGAAGAGCACGACGACCACGAGGACGAAGAGCACGACGACCACGAGGACGAAGAGCACGACGACCACGAGGACGAGGACGACGAGGACGAAGAGCACGACGACCACGATCACTCCGGCGCCGACCCTCACTTCTTCACCGATCCGGCCCGCATGGCCGTCGCGGCCGATGGCATCGCCGACTTCCTGATTGCGAACGTGGAGGGAATCGATGGCGATGCGCTCCGGACATCGGCCGACGCCTACATCGCCGAACTGAACTCGCTGGACAGCGAGGTCGAGGAGATTCTCGCCAGCCTTTCCGACGAGCAGCGAGTGCTCGTCACAAACCACGAGGTGTTCGGCTACTTCGCCGATCGCTACGACTTCGAGGTCGTCGGCGCGGTCATCCCGGGCGGTTCGACCGCCGATGGCGCCAGTGCCCAGGCGCTCGCAGAGTTGGCTGAGATCGTGCAGGCGGAAGGCGTGGCAGCAATCTTCTCCGACACGTCATCGTCGGACGAGCTTGCTCAGACGCTGGCCGACGAAGTGGGCGACATCGACGTGGTCGAACTCTTCTCGGAGTCGCTCGGCGACGCCGACTCGGACGGCTCGACGTACCTCGACATGGTTCGGGCGAACGCCAATCGCATCGCGGCGGCGCTGGGCGCCTAGCCTTCACGAGTTGTGGAGTGGTTGATCGACGCCTTCGAGCCCGCATTCATGCAGCGGGCACTCATCGGGAGCCTGGTTGCCGTGGTCGCCACGTCCCTCGTGGGGACGTGGGTTGTGCTGCGTGGCCTGGCCTTCCTCGGTGATGCGTTGGCGCATGGGGTGATCCCCGGCATCGCGCTGGCCGTGTTGTGGGGGTTCAGCCCGATCATCGGTGCGTTCGTCGCCGCGGCGGTGATGGGTGGGCTGGTGAGTGTGGTTTCCAATCGCACCTCGGTGCGAGAAGACACGGCCATCGGTCTGTTGTTCGTGGGAATGCTGTCGCTCGGCATCGTGATCGTGTCGCAGGCTCGGTCATTCTCGACCGAGGTGACGGCGCTGCTTTTCGGCGACGTGCTCGGCGTGAGCGCCGCAGACATTCAGTCGCAGGCGATCGCTGCGGTCGTGGTGGTCGTGACGACGATCGTGTTGTACCGGCCGTTCCTGGCCCTCACGTTCAACAGAGACAAGGCACACACGCTGGGGATGCGGCCGCAGCTGGCGCAGACGGCCTTGCTCGCCATGCTGGCGCTGAGCATCGTCGCGAGCTTTCAGGCGATCGGCACACTGTTGGTCTTCGGCCTGCTCGTGGGTCCTCCGGCGACGGCGTCGCTCATGGCCCGTCGCGTCCCGGTGATCATGGTCGTATCCATGTTGTGGGGTTCGCTCGCCGTCGTCTCTGGGCTGCTGATCAGCTTTCACTACGGCACTGCGGGTGGCGCAACCATCGCCGGGTTCAGCGTCGCCCAGTTCTTCGTCGTGCTCGCGATCAGCGAAGTGGTCGACGCGATGCGTCAGCCGACTGCGTCGGTCGCTGTCGGCTGAAGCGGAGCCCGACGTCGGAGTAGGGTCGCCACATGCGTGACGCTGAGCGGACCACCATTGTTCTCGTGCACGGCGCGTGGCATGGCGGATGGTGCTGGGCGCAGGTTGCCGATGCGCTCCGTCAGCGCGAGTTCGATGTTGTCGTCGTGGATCTGCCTGGACACGAAACGCCAGGGCATTCAAAGCGCATCTGGGATCGGGTTAGCGACTACGTCCGCCATGTGGACACGGTGATTCGATCGATCGAAGGACGTGTGGTGCTCGTCGGGCATTCGATGGGCGGGCTCATCGTGCAGCGAGTGATCGAGACGCGCCGGGTGCACGGGGCCGTGTTGGTTGCTTCGGTGCCGCGACGGGGCGTGATCGCCGCGCTGGCTCGCCTCGCCCGGAGAGATCCGAAGCAGGTGGCCCAGTCGATCGTCTCGGTCAGTTTGTGGCCGATGGTCGAGAACGACGAGCGTGCTCGGGAACACTTCTTCACCGACCAGACCGAAGCCGACACGGTGGAAGCGGCTGGTGCGAAGTTGCAGAACGAGTCGTTCCTGGCTTTTCTGTCGATGCTGGCCCGACACCCGCGACCCAAACTGGCTCGGGCGGAGAACGTCTGCGTCATTGGCGCGACCCGGGATGGGATCTTCACGATTGACGAGCAGCACGGTCTCGCTGCCGCGTACGGCACCGACCTCATCGAGATCGATGCCGGCCACGACCTGATGCTGGAAGCCTCATGGCCTGAGCTGGTCGGGCACATCGTCGAGTTCGCCGACTGATTATTGGGTTTCTTAGGGATTCGGCAGGTTCGCTTAGGAATCGGCATCGATGCTGGCGGCAACGATCTCCACCCGAAAGCGAGCACCGCATGCCTCTCCCAACGCTGACTGCCGACCGAACACGTACCGTCCTGGCTGCGGGAGCGGTGCTTGTGGCGCTCGCTGGTTGCAGCAGCGGCGCAGTCGACAGCGCTACTCCGGAGATCGCCGACGCAGTGGATGTCGCGACGACGACGGTCGAGGCCAGCGACGACGCGCTCGAGTCGGACACCGGCACCCAGACGGAGGACGCCGCGGTCGAGGCGGCCGATGACGCGGCACCGGTCGAGCCGGAGGCCGAAACGACACAATCCGATGCAGCCGACGACACCGAGGAGGAGACGGTTGCCGGGGATGGCGTGATCACCGGCATCGTCGCCGATGCCTCGGGCGGCCGCTCGACCTTCGACGGAACCGTCGACGAATTGGAGGACCTCGAAGCGCTCGTCGTGGATGCCTGGGGTGACGGTGGCCTCGGGTTGCACCGTGGACATGCTCAGGTGGAGAACGTGCTCGAGGCGTTCCTCGGCATCAACCACGACGAGATGCACGACTACATGGACGACGGGTTCAACCTCGGCGACCTTGCTGTCGAGCTGGGCCGCGACCCCGACGACCTCGTCGAAACGCTCACCGCCAGCTATGCCCCCTACGTCGACGAGGGTGTGGTCAACGGCGTCATCACCGAGGCGGAGGCGGCCGACTGGATCGACCTGCTCCGCACCGAGTTCAACGATCGGGTCTATTGGGACGGCGTATCGGAGAGCTGAGCTCGGCCCTTCTCACACCGGTGTGGGCCAGAACGCGTCGCCGCCCACGACGTAGGTGGGGACACGTTGGTCCGGGTTCTTGTTGATGAGCGGACGACTCCGCAGCGGGTGATGGTGGCTGCGAACTTCGTGTTCCAGTTCGAACAGCGGTTCCATCGTCGACGGGTCGACGATCCAATTGAAGCGGTACTGGTGCTGATCGGACTCTTCGACGATGAGCTCGTGGTCGGACAGCCAGGCGTGCGGGCCGGAGAAGTCGGCGACGTAGATGGCGATGTGGTGACCGTCGTAGTCGGGAACCTCATCGGACTCGACGAAGGTGAGGGTCTGACCAACGCCCGCGACGACCGCGCACCGCCCTCGAGTTTCCGTTGCCGGGGCGCCGATGACCAGCCGGTAGAACTCGGCGATGCCGGGCGCGGTGCCGGTCGGAACCGTCAGTTCCACGGAGGCCATGCCGAGTGGCATGCGCGGCGTTGTCGGTTCGACGCACCGGAACCGGTTGCCCCACGGCCCGGTCACCTCGATGGTGTTGCCATGGCGCTCGAAGGAGAAGTGTGTGCCGGTCAGGTGGGCGGCCGTTCGCTGCAGCCGTGCCTCCACGGCGTCGTGGTCGGGTAGGGCCAACACGATCGTTCCCCGAAGGACGTCGGCTCGTTCGGCGGATCGAGGTATGTGGAACTGCTGGCGCCCCACGTTGAACCAGACGAGATCCGGTCCGTGGTCGATGTACGGATCTCGGGTGAGACCGAGCGCGTGCACGAAGAATGTCGTGGCAACACCCAGGTCGGGAACACGGATGTTGACGTGCTCCAACAGACTGATGTTGCCGATGTCCTCGACGGATCGATCGAAGGTGGTCGGTTTCGTGTTCATCGGCGGGCGCTTTCGTTCGAGGAGGTCGATCGTTGACGGGTGGCGCCGGATTCGTTTGCGGCGACACGGGACGCGAGCTTCGTGAGGACGGCATGGGGTTGATCGAGGCAGACCTCGATGTCGGGTTCGAGGTCGGTCATCGCATAGACGCGATCGATCGGGCTCGACCGGAGTTCCTCGGCAGACAGTTCGTTGCGCCCGACGACGGCGATCACGGTCGCCCCGTCCTTCTTCGCTTGTTCGGCCACACGGATCGGTCCTTTGCCCCGAAGGCTCTGCGAGTCGAGCGATCCTTCGCCAACCACGACCATCGATGCATTCGGAGACAGCCGATCGAAGCCGGCGAGTTCCATCATCAGGTCCGCGCCTGAGGTGATTCGGGCGGTCCCGGTGGCCAGAAGAGGAAGGCCGATACCTCCCGCCGCGCCGCTTCCCGGCATCGTGGCGAGACCGTTGCCGGTGGCGGTCGCCACCTTGCGAGCCCAATGCGCAAGGTTGCGCTGCATCACCTCGACGGTTGCGGGGTCTGCCCCCTTCTGCGGACCGAAGACGGGTGCGGCGCCGTGGGGGCCGAGCAGGGGATTGTCGACGTCGCTCGCGATGATGACCTCGACTCCGGCGAGACGATCGATCATCGGGCCGAAGTCCACGGTCGCCACTTCGACGAGGCCCGCAGCCCCGGGCGAGATGTCGGCGCCGCTCGCGGTGCGGATCCGGGCGCCGAGCGCTGCGGCCAGGCCGGCGCCGCCGTCCGTTGTTGCGCTGCCGCCCACCCCCAACACGATGCGCGCCGGGTTGAAGGCCAGCGCATGTTCGAGGAGTACGCCGACGCCGTGGGTCGACGCGGTCATCGCCGTCAGTTTGTCGGGGGCGAGCGGGAGCAGGTCGAGCCCGGCCGCCAACGCCATCTCCACCACGGCGGTCTCGGCCAGTCGGGCGTATCGGGCATGGACCGGTGTGCCGAGCGGCCCGGTCACCCACACGTGCATCTCCTCGAACCCGGCCCGAACCGCCAGGTCGACCGAACCCTGACCCCCATCAGCGAGCGGGAGTTCCACCACCTTCTCGTCGGGCCGCGCCGCGCGTAACGAGCTGGCGACGATCGCGGCCACCTCCGCACCCGAGAGCGTTCCTTTGAACTTGTCGGGAGCGACGACGATCATGGCTGGTCAGTCGAGCGACATGTCGATGAGGACCTTCATCGCCCCATCGGTTCGCTTGTCGGTCACGTCGAGAGCGGTTGCGAACTCGCGCAGCGGGAACCGGTGAGTGATGATGTCGCCGGCCCGAATACGCCCATCGCTGATGAAGTCGAGCGTGGCCTGCATCTCGCCGGCGACGGCCCGTGAGCCGACGAGTTCGAGTTCGTCGAGCACGAGTGGCGCCATGGGAATCTCGACGTCGTCGGTCGGGATGCCAACGGTGGAACACCGTCCGCCCCGGGCCAGCATCTTGATCGACATCGGGACGGTTGCCGGAGTCCCGGCGGCGTCGAGGACGACGTCGGCACCGCGTGGCAGCATCTCCCGGAAGGCATCGAGGCCATTGGGGTCGTTGGTGTCGAAGATCTCGTAGCCGAACTTCTCGACGACGGCGATGCGGGCCCCACGGGCGGCGACGATCACGCGTGACGCACCGAGCGCCCGGGCAGCTTCCGCGGCGAGGATGCCGACGGGGCCGGGCCCGATGACCGCCACGTTCATTCCGGATTCGATACCCGCCCGGTTCGCACAGTGCAGGGCGATCGAGGCTGGGTCGGTGACGGCGCCGAGGTCATAGCTCATGTCGTCGGGGAGCTTGAAGACGCTGCGGATGGAGTGCACGACCAGGTCGGCGTACGCGCCCTGAGCGGTGTGGCCGTAGTGGCTGTGCATCGGAGACTCGCCATAGTTGAGGCAGAGGTTGTATCGCCCGCCTATGCAGGTGGGGCAATGCATGCAACCGGCATGGGAGGAGCCGGCGACCCGATCGCCGATCTCCCAACCGAAGCGTTCGCAGCCCTCGCCGAGGGCGACGATCTGCCCCGACCATTCATGGCCGGGGATGAAGGGGTAGTAGGCGGGCCAGAAGTCGTAGTGGCCCTGCACCATGTGCACGTCGGTGCCGCAGATGCCCACCCGTTCCACCCGACAGAGCACCTCCAACGGTCCTGGCGTGGGGTCGTCCACTTCCTCGACCGCGAACTCGTTCGGCGCACGGAGAACCAGCGCTTTCATGGTGATTCCTTCCTGAATGATTGTGTGTTCATGGCGCTCACCCGCCGAAACGCGGTTCGGGGACGCCTCGGATGCCGAGACCCGTGACCTTGAAGAGGCTTCCGGCCAGAAACTGGGGCTTTTCCTGCACGGCGAACATGTCGTGCACGGCGGGATGTTTGACCCGCGCCATGGAGGTCACGTAGAGCTCGTCGAGGTTGTCGCCGCCCCACATCACGCTGGTGATGTTCTTCACCGGCATGCCGATGCGTCGCTCGACGGTTCCGTCGGGGGCATAGCGAACGAGATCGCCCGAGATCAGTTGGGCGTTCCACATGTAGCCCTCTTCGTCGACGGTCGAGCCGTCGGCGACGCCCAGGTCGTCCTTGGTGGTGGCGTGCACTCGCTTGTTGGCGAGGGTGCCGGTCTCGATGTCGTAGTCGTACGCCCAGAACTCCTCGATGAACGTGTCGGCGATGTAGAAGGTCGTGTCGTCGGGGCTCCAGCAGGGCCCGTTCGTGCACATCAGTCCTTCTTCGACCTGCGTGACCGACAGGTCGGGGTCGAGCCGCCAGAGCCCGCAGTTTCGGAGCTCTTCGAGGTCGTCCATTCCTCCGGCGAAGAAGCGGCCGCGTCGATCGACCTTTCCGTCGTTGAGACGGGTGCGTTCGATGTCGGCGTCCACCTCCTGGATGAGGTCGAGCTCGATCGCATCCCCGACGATGTCCATGAAGTAGAAGCCGTCGCACATGGCGGCGACCAGGCCGCCCTGCTCCCGCAGCGCCATGGCGCCGATGTCCTTCGGCAGCGCCCAGCTCTCGACCTTCCCGGACTTCGGGTCCAGGCGCCAGACGGCGTCGAGTCCGAACCGGGGGCCGGTGCAGTCGAGCCAGTACAGGCGTCCTTCGTCGACGTCCCAGACCGGGCCCTCACCCAGATGGTTGTTGCATTCGAGGATGCACTCGATCTTCACCGTCATGGGAGGTCGGATTCTGGTGTTGCGGTGGTGTTCATGGTCGGCCTTCCTCACCGGGTCGAACTGCGTGGACGGATGGCCATGCGGGGGAGTGGGGCACTCCGGAGGGGATATGGCGCCCCACTCCCTGCATGGTCAGGTTGAGGTGATCGGTGTGATCACCAGTCGCAGACGTTGTCCTCGCACTCCGCCACCGGAGCGACGGCGTCGACGATCTCGTTGGAACGAGCGGCGTCGAGGAACACGGCTTCGCCCTGCGTGCCGTCGTCGTTGAACGGCGTGTAGGCGGCGGCGACGTTGTTCACGCCACCGGCGGTGTAGTCACCCGACCCGGTCACGCCCGAGTAGTCGACGTCCTCACCGGCCCGGATCAGTTCCAGGCAGCCTTCGTACGTGTAGCAGGCGGTGCCTGGGGCGGAACCGACGGCCCGCATGGCGGGTGCCCACTCGGATGCCTTGAACGAACCTGCGTACTCGACTGCGAGTGCGGTGTGGACCATCACGTCGTAGGTCGAGAACATGTAGAGGTCGCCCGGCGTTGCCCATGGCGTGTCGGTGTCTTCGACGTCCTCGCCGTAGGCGTTGATGACCGCCGGCTCGTAGAAGCTCCAGGCATCCGTCGTCGTGTCGGGAGCGAAGGCGGCGTAGCCGATGCTCTGCTGGGTGCTGACGAGGTCGGCGCCGAGCGTGCTCATGAACTCCGGCGAGGTCCAACCGGTCTCACCGATCCACTGCAGCGACAGGCCCGCTTCTGCGGCCTGCTTGATCAGCGTGCCCGAATCGATGGTTCCCGCCTGCACGATGACGACGTCCGGGTTCAGGTCGGCGATTTCCTCGACCTGCGCCCGGTACGACGGCTGACTGGCCTGCGTCCGGATACGGGCGAGGATCTCGATGCCGACCGCGTCGGCGGCGCCCTCGGCTGCGTCGGAGGCGAGCGTGAAGCCCTCGACCTCGGTCTGGAAGATCACTGCGGTCTGTGCACCGATGGTCTCGGCGTACATCATGCCGGAGGTTCCCAGCGCTGCTTCGACGCCCTGCGCCCGGAAGATCGGCTCTTCGGCGGTGCCGCCGAGGTTGCCGGGGATGGCGCCGCCATGGACGGACGGCACGATCGGCGAATCGTTCTCTTCCCAGTACTCGAGCATGAAGTCGCGATACTCGCGGTAGCCGTGGGCGATCGAAACGACGATCTCCGCTTCGTGGCGTTCGAGACAGGCGCGTGCGGCCTGGCCTTCGCCGACCGTTCCGAGGTCTTCGGAGACGAGCTGCCATTCGCGTCCGAGCGGCGGGTCGGCGTTGATGACCTCTTCGATCGGGAACTTCAGGTTGCCGGTGAGCTGGTCGCCGAAGTCGGCGAAATCGCCGGTGTAGTAGGCGAGCTCGCAGACGGTGACCGGTTCGGTTGAGACGGGCTCGCTCGCTTCCTCGCCGTCCGTGCTTTCGTCGGTGGACGTCGACTCGGATGTCTCCGATCCTCCGTCTGCGCTGACGGTTCCTTCATCGGATCCGCATGCGCTGGCAACAAGTGCAAGCGCGGCCAGGGCCGTCAACAGACGGGCCCACCTTCTCTTGTGCAACATGTGTTTCTACCTCCTGGTTCACCCCCACCCCCCTTGGGTGTGAGCTGGTTCCGGCCCCAGGTGGGGCTAGAGCTTGTAGGCCTCTTTCAGCCGTTCCTTGGTCATCTCGGCGGCGTCCACAGGGGTGGACCCTTCGCCGAGACTGAGGACCATGACCCGGTCGGCGATGCCGAGGGCCTTGGTCGCGTTCTGTTCGGTCAGCAGCACCGCGACGTTGCGGGTGCGATGGATCGACTCGATGGTCTCGAAGAACTGTTCGACGTAGAGGGGCGAGAGCCCGGCCGTCGGTTCGTCGAGGAGCAGCACCTTGGGGTCCTGCATGAGCGCCCGACCGCAGGCGACCATCCGCGACTCGCCGCCGCTGAGGTTGCCGGCACGCAGGTGGGTCTTCGAACGCAGGTCGGGGAAGGTCTGGAAGACCTCCTCGAGGCATTCGTCGAAGGCGCGGTCGCCGATCATCGCTCCGACCTGCAGGTTCTCGAGGATGGTGAGGTCGGGGAAGACGGCGGCTTCCTGGGGCACGTAGCCGACACCGAGGCGGGCGGTCTCGTGGGCCGCGGCGTGGGTGACGTCGGTGCCGCGGAACCCGATCGACCCGGAGGTGACCGGAAGGAGGTGAGCGAGCGTGCGCAGCAGTGTGGTCTTTCCGGCGCCGTTGGCGCCGAGGATGGTGAAGATCTCGTTCCGGACCTCGAAGCTGAGATCGTGGAGCACCTGCACGCTGCCGTAGCCGCTGCACAGGTTCGAGATGGTGAGCACGGCCTCGGCGGTGGTTGGCGTCGGCGTTTCAGCAGCCGTCTCAGGCATGATCTGCTCCCAGGTACTTTTCGACAACGAGCGAGTTGTTGCGGATGGTCTCCGGGTCGCTCTTCATGAGGACCCGGCCTTCGGCCATGAACGTGACCTCGTCGCAGAGCTCCCAGATCACCTCGAGGTCGTGTTCGACGATGACGACCGAGGTGCCACCGAGTGCGAGCTCGCGGACGGCGCTCATCACGAGTTGAGTGATGTCGTCGGGCAGGCCGGCCGTCGGTTCGTCCAGGAGGAGAACGTCCGGCTTGAGCAGGAGGCAGCGGACGATGTCGAGCAACTTCTTCTCGCCGGCCGAGCCGGCGACTTCGTTTGGGTTGCCGAAGCCGAAGCGGTCGAGCTGATGGCGGATCTCTTCTTCGTGCTTCTTCGCAAGCTCGCGTTCGGCCTTCCACCGGATCGGCGATTCGTCGCCCGGCGTGGCCAGGGCGAGCAGGAGCGAGTCGAGAATCGTGAGCTGGTCGAAGTCGCTGACGACCTGCGTGCTCTTGACCACCCCGTTGGACACCATCTGGTGTGGCGGCAGTTCGGAGAGCGTGATCGTGGACCCGTCGCGCTTGTGCAGCGTGACCGTGCCTTCGTCCAGCGGGATCGAATGCATGATCATTCGCATGAGGGTGGTTTTGCCGGCGCCGTTCGGGCCAAGGAGACCCTCGACCGCGCTGTCGCCGAGGACGAGCTCGTCGACGTCGACGACGGTCCGTCCGGAGAAGCTCTTCTTCGCTCCTCGAACGTGGATCTCCGCTCGGGTGCGCTCACTTGAAGTCATGAATCCTCCGCATCAGTTGCGGCCGCTTCATCTCGCCCAACATTCCCTTGGGGCGGAAGAGCAGGACCAGCACGAGGGCCAACCCGAAGATCGCCTCGCGGGCGACCGGGATGGCTTGCGTGTACCACTCCTGGGGGAGGGGTACGTAGAACTGGATGACGATGTCGAACAGCGCCACCGTGAAGAGCACGCCGACGACGGCGCCCCACGCTCGGGTGATGCCGCCGAGGATCAGGCCGGCGAGCGCAGCGAGCGTGATGTTGATGGTGACGTTGGCCGGGATGATGAACCGGAACATCACGGCTTGCATCACGCCGAGCAGGCCCATCATGCCGCTGGTGATGGTGAAGAGCGTGAGCTTGGCCCGGGTGGAGGACTTGCCGAGGCTGCGGGCGAGCGGTTCGTTCGTGCCGACGGCGATGAGCAGGCGTCCGTAGGGGCTCCGATGCACCCACAGGACGTAGGCGAGGATGCCGGCGACGATGGCGGTGGTGAGCACGAACCAGATGAATTCGTTGGTCTTGGCCGGGCCGGCGTCGTACGGGAAGCCGAGCCCGCCGAGGCCGGCGGCGCCGCCGGTGAGGTCGGACCAGGCGGTGGCGAGCAGGAAGATGACGGTGGCGAACCCGAGCGTGCCGACGAGGGCGCCGTCGACGTCGAGGTCGGAGATGAGCCAGGCGACGAAGAGGCCGGCCAGCGCCGATGCCGCCGTGGCGGCGATGGCGCAGACGAGGAACTGCCACGGATCGCCGAAGGGCCAGTCGACCTTGCCGTACAGGATCCCGAACACGTAGAGGCCGAGGCCCCAGAAGCCGGCGACGCCGAAGTTCGCCACGCGGGTGAGTCCCATCTGCAGGTGGACGAGGAGGCCCAGTCCGATGATCTGGACGACTCCGAAGAGTCCGGAGATGAGAAATGCGTCGAGCCAATCGAGCATGGTCAGACCTTCGATCCGGCGGTCAGGCGGCCGCCTCGCGTCTTGAGCAGTCCGAGGAAGAGGACGATGAGGATGAGCTGGGCCCAGAGGTCACTGCCGAGCCAGAGGGTCATGGCGGTGAGGGCGATGCCGGTGGCGGCGCCGACCCAGACGACGCCGAGCAGGTCCCAGATGCCGCCGACGAGGACGACGAGCAGGATCAGCAGCAGTTGGCGGGTGCCGAGCAGCGGCGTGACGGCGGAGGCGACACCGAAGAAGGCGCCGGCGAGCCCTCCGGCGAATCCGGCCACGAACCAGATGAGGAGGGTCACGTTGAGCGGGCGGACGCCGCTGGATTCGGCGAGGCCTTCGTTGCTGGCGAGGGCTCGGATCTGCAGGCCGTAGCTGGTGCGCCGGATGAACTGATAGATGGCGAACGAGAGCACGGCGACGCTGGCGACGGCGAGGAGTCGGAAGGAGGGAACGCCGACGCCGAGCACGTCGATGGTGTTGGGCGGCGGGGTCTCGAAGAAGCGGGCCCGGAACCCGAAGACGAACTGCAGGGCGTGGCGTAGGAACAGGGCGAGGCCGAAGGAGATCACGATGAGCTCGAGGCCGTCGACGTTGCGCTTCTTGGCCGGTCGGAAGACGAGCAGGTAGGTGGCCACGCTGAGGAGCCCGGAGAGGATGCCGGCCGGGATGACGGCGGCGGCGAATCCCCATCCGGTGGTGCTGGTGATCCAGATGGCGAAGTAGCCGCCGAGTGTCACCGTTTCGGTGAAGGCCACGTTGAGCAGGCCGTTGAGGCGGTAGAGGAGGGCGAAGCCGAGAGCGGCGAGCACCAGTGGTGCGTTCTCGGTGGCGCCGATGACCAGTGATTCGGCGATGAATTCGGACACGAAGGCGCCGATGGCCACGACGGCAGCGGCCAGCAGTGGGATTGCCCAGGCGGGCCGTTGGCGACCTGCCGGATCTGCGGTCGGAGCGGACGCAGTCCCCGGAGCGTCGCTCGTTGGTGTTGGCGCCGTTTCTTGTGGCGTGTCGTCGCCGACCACCCCAACGCCTCGTCCCGTGTCCTTCACATTTCCCCCTGTGAATCCCTTTTCATCGATGCTCGATAATCGATTATCCTAAATCGATAGGATTTGTCCACGCAAGTCGATCTTGGCGAGTGGGCCGTCGGAGCGGTCGCAGGGCGGCGATCAGCGTGGCTGGAACGCGTTGGTGAGGGCGCTGATCAGGGCGCGTCGAAGCCAGGTCCCTGGGCCGGTGGGGCCCCGACGACAGCGATGCGGGTGCTACGCGGCTACGACGCGTTGAGGACGGCGTCGGCGTCCTCGTCCGAACCCTCGAAGAACGCCTTGCGCACGCTGAGCTGATGATCGTGCGCCCGGCAGGCGGCGAGATCGCCATCGCCCGACACGAGGGCTTCGAGGATGCCTTCGTGCTGTTGCAGGATGCCCTCGAGCTCCACGTCTGGGGAGGTGAGGGTGATGAACGTGCGGGCAAACGGTTCGAGTTGGCCGAACACGCGGCGGACGGCGCCGTTGCCGGATGCGTCGGCGATGATCTGATGGAACCGGGCGTCGGCCTCGGTCATGCCGATGAAGTCGCGGCGGTCGTGGCACTCGGACATGGTGCGGTGGCAGTCCTTCAGCTCTTCGATGCGGGCCTCGTCCAGGCGGGAGGCGGCCAGGCGGGCGGCGAGGGCGTCGATCTCGGCGCGGACTTCGCTGACGTCGCGCAGTTCCTTGGCCGTCGGCTGGCGGACGCGGGCGCCACGGCGGGACTCGATCTCGACGAGGCCCAGCCCGACGAGATCACGCAGCGCTTCTCGCACCGGCGACTGGCTGATGTCCAGTTCCTTCGCCAGTCGGCTCTCCACGATCCGTTGACCGGGAACCAGCTCGCCCTTGACGATCTGGTCGAGGAGAAATCGTTTCACCTTGGACGACAGGGGCTCGGAGCCCATGGCGTCTTCTTCGCTGTGATCTACCACAATGCTCCCAATGTAGGTCAGCTTCAGGCGCCCCGTAGGGCCAAACGTTTCCGCGCCTCGCCTGGCGTTGCGGTCTCCCGATGCAACGCCGTCGTGATGTCCCGTACCCTATCCACCTGTACTCGGCTCGACTCTGCGAGCTTGCCGGGCCCGTCCCACAGCGAATCCTCGAGGCCGACGCGGGCGTTTCCGCCGACGGCGAGCGAGATGGCGGCCGTTCGAATCTGTGAGGCTCCCGCCCCAAGCACGGACCATTCGTAGTCGTCGCCGAAGAGGCGTTCGGCCGTGCGGCGGAGGTGCAGCAGGTCTTCGACGTCGGCGCCGATGCCGCCGAGCAGGCCGACGACGGACTGCACGAAGAGCGGCGGTTTCACGAGGCCACGATCGAGGAAGTGAGCGAGGCTGTAGAGGTGGGAAACGTCGTAGCACTCGAACTCGAATCGGGTGCCCTGGTCGCCGCACGTTTTGAGGATGCGTTCGATGTCTTCGAACGAGTTCTTGAAGATGAGGCCCTTGTTGCCGAGGTGGGTGCGTTCCCATTCGTGTTCGAAGTCGGTGAACCGGTCGAGCATGGGGAACAGGCCGAAGTTCATCGTGCCCATGTTGAGTGAAGCCAGTTCGGGTGCGAGCTCGACGGCCGGGGCGATGCGTTCGTCCACGGTCATGTGCGGCGATCCGCCGGTTGTCAGGTTCACGACGACATCAGACGATTCGCCGATGATGGCCAGCAGTTCCTGGAACAACCCGACGTCCTGGACAGGATGACCGTCTTCGGGGTCGCGCACGTGCAGGTGCACGATGGCTGCGCCTCCCTCGGCGGCCGCCAGGGCGGCTTCAGCGATCTCGGCCGGCGTGACCGGCAGGTAGGGCGACATCGACGGGGTGTGGATGGCGCCGGTCGGTGCGCAGGTGATGATTGCACTCTTCATATTTTCTCGTTCCCTTCACCCGGCCGGGACGTCGTCGGAACGTCGCCCAGGTCGGTGGCGAATTCGGCGAACCGCAGCGCGCCGGTGTGTGTGAGCGTCAGCGAGTAGCCATGCAGGAACGGTGGTTCCTTCGAATAGACGCCTTCGTGTCGAACCCGAACGGCCCGCAAAACGGGGGAGTGGGTGATGGCGACGACGGTTCGGCCGCGCCATCCCTGCACGTCGGCCAGGCTGCGGGCGAGCACATCGATGCGGCGGCCCACATCGTGGGCGTTCTCGCCGGGCACGTTGCCGTGTTCGAGCCAGCAGCCGACCCGGTCCTTGGCCGCGATCAGCTCGCCGTAGAAGGCCGACGCTTCCACGTCGGCGGGTTCGACGCCGTCGGCCTGCGCCGCCAGGAACTCGGCGCCCTCGCCGAGGTTGATCCGGTGGCCGCCGAGGTAGAGGTCCGGGTTTCGCAGTCCGAAGCTGACGATGGGGTCGGGGATGGTGCCACCGGCGGCGCGGTGGCTGGCCGCAAACCGCTCGGCGGTGTCCCGCGTGCGCAGCGTCTCGCCACTGAGCAGCGCGGCGACGTCGATGCCCGCACGGGCAAACCAGTCGCCGGCCGCCTCCGCTTGTTCTGCGCCCAGTTCGGTGAGTGGCACATCGCCCCGATGATGTGCCACTCGACCGTGACGCAACAGCAGCAGTCGGACCACATGGTCCTCGTCGCTCATGCCTGATGCTGTTCCCAACGAGCCTTGAACAGGCCGTAGACGGCGTCAGCGAAGGCTTCGTCGTTGATGTTGTTGTCCATCTCGACGAGTTCGATGTCGTCGTCGAGGGTGGAGCGGATGGCCTCGAACAGGTTGGACACGTCGGTGCCGTGCCACTGGCTGCCTTCGCTGAAGTAGTTGTCCAGGCCGCCGAGCGGAAGCGCCATCGCCTTCGGTCCCTGTGCCGCGTTCACGTGTTCGGCGATGTATTCGCCGAGCTTGGTGAGCTCGTCGGGGGTGGCCTGGAGCGACGTGATGTTCGGGTTGTGGATGAGCACGTTGCGCTCGGGCACGTTGTACTGCTCGGGGATGGTGTCGACGGCGCCGAAGTTGAAGCACTCGGCGGCGCCGGGCACGACGACGACGGGGATGTCGTTGCGGGTCATCGCCTTGAGCCGATCGATGCCGGGGTCGAAGATGCCGTCGTTCCAGCGGTTGATGATCTCCGGGAGCGTGAAGTCGATGAGGCCGGCGATCATGCCTTCGTCGACCAGGGCCTCCATGCCGGCACCTTCGCCGACGGCGTGGAAGGTGGCGACCTGGAAGCCGTCTGCCTCGAGCTGCTCACGCATCCGCATGACGCCCGGCGTGGTGACGCCGAACATGGAGATGCCGATGAGCGGCTCGCTGGCTGCGGCCAGTTCTTTGGTCTTCTCGTAGTGGTCGGCCATGCCGGCGATGGAGTGGGCGGCGTTGGCGAGGATGACGCGGCTCACGCTGTTGAGCCCGGCGATGTCGGTCACGGCGTTGGCCATGTACATGTCCGAGTGGCCGACGTAGGGGCGGGTGTTGTTCGACGCCATCGTGGACACGATGAGCTTCGGGAAGCCGAGCGGGAGGGTGCGGTAGGCGGCGGAGGCGAGGTCGGTTCCACCGGTTCCGCCGAGTGCGAGGACGGCCTGGATCTTGTTGTCGGCGACGAGGTCGGCGAGCACGCCGGTGAGCCCTTCGGCCATGGCCTTGTTGGCGCCGACGCGGCCGTCGCCTTCGGTGGCGCCACGGAAACTTGCGAGGTCGACGCCGGCCTTGGCGGCCACCTCGGCGGAGGTGATGTCGGGTGCGAAGGTGGGTTCGCCCAGGACGCCGCAGTCGACGACGAGGACGTTGGTGCCCGTCGCCTCGATCTGTTCCTTGACGTATGCGTACTCTTCGCCCTTGGTGTCGAGCGTGCCGGTCAGACAGACGGTGCCAGCCATGGTGGTTTCCTCCCTTAGTTGTCGGCGGTTGCCGAATCTCTCGCTTGCATTGCTTTCCAGATCCGCTCCGCGGTGAGCGGAAGATCTCGAATGGGGACGCCGATGGCGTCGGCGACGGCGGCTCCGACCGCACCAGCCGTGCACAGGAGTGCGCCTTCGCTGATGCCCTTGCAGCCGTAGGGCCCGGGGCCGTCTTCGTTCTCGATGGAGGCCGACAGCATGTCGACGGCGACGTCGTTGTAGGTCGGGATGCGGTAGTCGAGGGCGCCGAGGTTGCGAATGCAGCCGTTGTCGTCGAGCATCACCTGCTCCATGAGCGAGTGGCCGAGCCCCATGATGGCGGCGCCTTCGTCCTGCGATCGGACCTGGATCGGGTTGAGCTCCTTGCCGACGTCGCCGACGGTGGCGTGGCGGACGAGGAGGACCTCGCCGGTGTCGGGGTCGACCTCGACCTCGATGGCGGTGGCGTTGAACTCGTAGAAGGCGGCGTCGCCGCCGAGCGGGTGACCGGACTTGCCGCGCAGTCGGTTGGTTCCCTGACCGACGAATTCTCCGCGGAGCTTCCCGAGGGCCGTCTGGGCGGCCTCGACCAGTGGAACGGTCCCGGCCGGGGTCATGATCGTGCCGGGGCGGTGGTCCAGCGTGTCGGGGTCGACGTCGGTGACTTCGGCGTAGAGCTCGAGGACCCGGCGGCGGATGTCTTCGCACGCCATGAGCACGGCGCCGCCCATGAACACGGTGGAGCGGCTGGCCGAGGTCTGCAGGTCGAAGGGGACGGATTCGGTGTCGCCGCTGATGATCGTGATCTGTTCGAGGGCGACACCGAGTTCGTCGGAGAGGATCTGCTTCCAGAGCGTTCGTGCGCCCTGCCCCATGTCGGAGGTGCCGGCGTAGACGATGGCGCTGCCGTCGTAGAGGAGGCGAACGAGGCTTTGGGACAGGCCGGAGGTGGCGCCGGGCTTGATGCCGACGGCGATGCCGCGGCCTCGGTTCGGCGGCTTCGGGGTGTCCCATTCGAGGAGTTCGGCGGCCTTTTCGAGGCTCTCGTGCCAGTGGCCGTCGGCGGTTGCTTCGTGGTCGCCGCGAATGAAGGCTTCGCCGGCGTCGACGAGGTTCTTGCGTCGGATCTCGAGGCCGTCCATGCCGAGTGCACGCGCACCGGCGTCGATCTGCGATTCGGTGGCCCAGCCGACTTGGGGAGCGCCGAAGCCGCGGAACGCGCAGCTGGGTGTGGTGTTGGTGAGCACGGCACGGGCGTCGACGGTGACCGATGGGATCCGGTACGGCCCGGCGCCCACGTAGCTGCCCTTGGCCATGATGCGTGGGGCCACGTCGGCGTAGGCGCCGATGTGAAAGTCCACGTCCATCTGGTGGAACACGATCGACCCGTCGGCGGCGAAGCCGGTGCGGGCGTGGATGCGGCAGCCGGAGCGGCGCATGAGCTGGAAGTTCTCTTCGAGCGAGAGCACGAGGCGGCAGGTCCGCTGCGTGCGCATGGCGAGGTGGGCCATGAGGGGCTCGTAGCGCGGCGTTTGTTTGCCGCCGAAGCCGCCACCGGGGTCCGGCGCGACCACCCGAACCTTGTTGAGCGGCAGGTCGTGGATGCTGGCAAGGATGCGCTGCAGCAGGAACGGATGCTGGATGGGGGAGTGGACCTCGACCCCGGTCTCTTCGTAGGGCCGGGCGATCACGCCGCCGGGTTCGATGGTGAAGTGGTTCACCATCGGGAAGTTGTAGGTGTCTTCGACGATGACGTGGGCGCTCGGTTCGTCGGCGGCCACGTCGCCCCACGCGTATTCGGCGGTTTCGAGGACGTTGCTGTGGTTGAGTGGGTCGCCGGGGCGAACGTCGGGCTCCTGCACGAGCCGGGCGTCGTCGGCGAGTGCGCTGTCGAGGTCGTACACGCCGGGCAGCGGGGTGAAGTCGACTTCGATGAGGTCGGCGGCGAGTCGTGCGATCTCGGTGGACTCGGCGACGACGGCGACGACCGGTTCGCCGTGGAAGTTGACCGTGTCGGTGGCGAGGAGCGGCCGATCCTGGTGCGAGATGCCGAAGCGCTTGGCGTTCGGCAGGTCGTCGGCCGACACGATGGCGACGATGCCGGGGAGCTGTTCGGCGGCTGAGGTGTCGATCGAGTTGATCTGGGCGCAGCCGGACTCGATGGTGGTGAACGCCACGTGGGCGGTGTCGGGGAACTCGAGGTCGCTCAGGTACTGCTGTGCGCCCGAGACGCGGTCGGCTCCGCCGTAGCGGAGCACGGATTCGCCGACGGCGCTTCCCAACGTGATCTGGTCGTCCGGCTTGCCGTGGCCGCTCATGAGATCGTCACCCGGGTCTCGGCGGCGGCCTGGATGGCGGCGACGATGCGTTCGTAGCCGGCGCAGCGGCAGAGGTTGCCGCTCATGGCGTCTCGAATTTCGGTGGCGGTGGCGTGCGGGTTGGTGCGCAGCAGGTCTTCGGCAGCGACGACCTGACCCGGGATGCACACGCCGCATTGCACGGCGCCGGCCTTGAGGAACTCCTGTTGCAGGTCGCTCAGGCCGTCGACGGACAGGCCTTCGATGGTGGTGACGTCGCTGCCTTCGGTTTCGACGGCGAGGACGAGGCAGGAGTTGACGAGGGTGCCGTCGAGGAAGACCGAACATGCGCCGCATTCGCCGTCGGCGCAGCACTTCTTGGATCCCTTGAAGCCGGCGTCGTCGCGCAGGGCGTCGAGCAGCGTGCGGTGGGCGGGAACCGACACGTCGACGGGTGTGCCGTTGACTTGGAGGGTCACGTCGATCGGTTCGAGTTGAGAGAGGTGGTCGTTCATCGCCGTCACGCTCCCGGGGTGGCGGCGTCGGCCGCGGCGGTGATGGCTCGTTCGGTGAGCACGGTGGTCATGGCTCGGCGGTACTCCTCGGATGCTCGAACGTCGGAGATGGGCGTGGCGATTTCGGTGAGTTGTTCGGCCAGCTCACGAACGGCGGCCGGGTCGGTTGCGTCGATAGGGCCGGGTGCGACGGCCTTGACGGGTGTCGGTGCGACGGCGCCGAGGGCGATGGTGGCGAGGCCGTCGGCGGTGAGCCCGGCAGCGGCGCTCACCGTGGCGAGGTCGACGCCGCGGCGGCGGGTGAGCCGTTGGAACGCGGATCGGTGGCCGGCCGGTGGGCGGGGGAGGTCGATCGCGGTGACGAGTTCGGCGGGCCCACATGCGGTTTGGCCCGGGCCGAGGAAGAACTCGTCGATCGATACCTGCCGTTCACCCGCAGTGCTGCGGATGGTGACTGTGGCGTCGTGCACGAGGAGGGCCGGAGCCGTGTCGCAGGCGGGAGAGGCGTTGCAGATGTTGCCGACGAGCGTGGCCCGGTTCCGGATGGCGACCGAGCCGACGACGTTTGCGGCGGCGACGAGTGCCGGGAACCACCGTTGCACTTCGTCGGTGGCGACGAGTGCGGACATGGTGGCGGTGGGGCCGACCCGCACGCCGTCGTCGTGCACCTCGATGGCCGGTGGGAGATCGGTGGCGCCCTTCACGTCGACGAGGACGAGCGGGGACAGCGGCCGCCGCCGAACGCCGATGAGGAGGTCGGTTCCGCCCACGAGCACGCGCCCGTTGTCGCCGGCGCGCTCAAGGACGGAGAGCGCTTCGCTGAGCGTGTCTGGACGACGATATTGAACCACCGAGAGCCCCCCTTAGACCTCGAATAGGACGATAATCGATTATCGGTAAGTTAGCGAATGCGGGTGTTGGGCACAAGTTGTCCGTTGCTGTATCGCCCGTCGGGGCGGGCGTTCACGGGGGTTCACCCGGCCTCGGCGGCCCCGAACGTGATGGCCTTGAACGCCTCGGTCTGCTGTTTCAGGGCCTGCTCGACCGGGAGCCGTTCCATGCTCGACGCGCCGTAGAACCCGTGCACGCCGGCCGCGTTCTGGAGGATGAACGCTGCGTCTTCGGGCATGGCGACCGGCCCGCCGTGGACGAGCACGATCACGTCTTCCCGCACCGATCGGGCGGCCGCCGCCCACGACTCGACCACCGGCACACAATCGGCGAGCGTGCGAGATGTCTCGGCACCGATACTGCCTCCGGTCGTCAGGCCGAGGTGGCACACGATGATGTCGGCACCGGCTTCGGTCATCGCCATGGCGTCCGCCTCGCTGAAGACGTAGGGCGTGGTGAACATGTCCTGCCGGTGCGCTTCGGCGATGCAATCGACCTCGAGCGAGTAGCTCATGCCGGTCTCTTCGAGGTTCTGCCGGAACACGCCGTCGATCAGGCCGACGGTCGGGAAGTTCTGCACCCCGGCAAAGCCGATGCGCTTCAGCTCGGCGATGAACACCTCCATGTCGATGAACGGGTCGGTTCCGTTCACGCCGGCGAGCACCGGAGTCGAGGTGACGACCGGCAGCACTTCCTTCGCCATGTCGACGACGATCTCATTGGCGTTGCCGTAGGCGAGCAGCCCGGCGAGCGAGCCGCGGCCGGCCATCCGGTAGCGGCCCGAGTTGTAGATGACGATCAGGTCGATCCCGCCCGCTTCCTCCCACTTCGCCGACAGGCCGGTGCCGGCACCGCCACCGACGATCGGTATGCGCTGCTCGACCATCTCGTTGAAGCGGGCGAGCAATTCCGTTCGGGTGAAACGAGCCATCGGTGACGGGTCCTCCTTGGAGCAGTTGCCGTGGACCGTAGCCCACGGCTCGTGCGCTGTCGGCGGGACGCGCCGTCAGCGGGCGGCGGTCAGGCGGTCATCCCGCAGCCATCCGGCCCGTCGATGGTGCCGATCCGCACGGCGCTGACCATCTCGAAGACCAACCCCGGGTTGGCGAGCACGGCGGGCGAGTTGGTGAGGCTCGTGATGATCTCGTCGAGATCGCCGGGTGACAGTCGGAGCGATGTGCCGTCCGCTGTGGCGACCGGGAGGTCGCCGGCGAGTGCCCGGTTGAGGAAGGTGCCGAGCAGGCAGGCCCGCTGGAGTGCGGCCGGCACGCCCGCAGTGTCCATGTCCGAGGCGAGCTGAACCGCACCGGCGTAGCTGAGGCCGAGCAGCGCGGCGACCGCGCCATCGCCGATGGCCGCATGCTGCTGACTGAGCACGGCTTCGCCCGGCAGCTGCACGAACGAGTCGATCGGTTCGTCGGTGAGGCCTTGGAAGTGGGCGGAGATTGTGGGGTCGAGCAGGGCGAGCGCCCGGTCGAAGGGAAGGTTGCCGCCCATGGCCGCTTCGCCCTCGGTGGTGAACTCCATCTGGGTGACCGGCGGAGCGGCATCGTCGTAGCCGGCGCAGAACGCAACACCTTCGTCGTAGCCCTCCTGGGCGGCTCGGATGCGGTCGAACCCGTTGCCGTGTGCGTTCGGGCCGGTGGGCGATGCGCCCACCTGGTCGCGGCTCTCGAGGATGGAAAGCACAGCGAGATCACGGGCTCTGGGGTTGGTGAACGGCTCCGTGCCGGTCGACTCGGCCCATCGCATGTAGGCGCCGGCGTAACAGTCGGCCTGCTGCTCTTCGAGCAGCGTGCTTCGCTCGACGGCCTCCAGCTGGTTCTGCACGACGTGGCCCCACTCGTGGGCGATCAGCTGCGCGAAGCCGGCTTCCGGGAAGTTGCGGTCGAGGAAGGCCTTGAGGTCGATGTCGTCCCACAACACGGTGATGCCCTCTTGCGGGCAGTTGGCGACGACGGCGTTGAAGCTGGTCAGCTCGGCGGTGAGCTCGAGCGACTGGTCGCTGGCAGTGCAGGACACGGGCCCGATGGCGGCCAGCGTGCTGCGCGGGAACAACCGGGCGCTGTCGAGCGGCTCGTAGGTGAGACCGATTTCGGAGCCGGCGTCGATCCAGAACGCTTCGACGTTCGCGATCTGCGTGAGCGCATCGTCATCGGCCCCGGCAATCTCCCGCATCGTGATGTCGATGCTGGTTGCCGGCTCCGGATCGGCCATGCGTTGGTCCGGATCCATCGAGGCGACGAGCTCATCGAGTGCGCTGTTCGCGGCATCGTCGGAAGCACAACCGGCTAACGCAAGCGAGACGGTGAGCAGCAGGAGCCGGCCACACGTCTTCGCTGCATTCATCGGCCCGACCGTAACAGCTGCGCCCTGTCTCACTTCAGGTCGATGCTGGCTCGGGCTCCTCGGTTCCCCAGAAGTAGAGCTGGTCCCCGCTGAGGGTGCCGGCGGCCCAGGCTTCGAAGTCGGCGGGCGTCATTTCGCCCC
>JAHDEJ010000007.1:136477-153442 GCA_020628865.1 Acidimicrobiales bacterium | reverse complement strand
GCTAGCGGCTGCGACCCGTGTGCGGCCTGCACCGCTCGTTGGGCTTCGGTGTAGAACTCGTCGGTCATCGCACCTGTGTAGCACGGGCCTGCGATCGGCACATCGGGGCGGAGGTGTGCAAGGCTCGGACCATGGCAGAGCACGACGGCCCGGGCTGGAAGGACAAGATCGACCGCTTCTCGGTCTGGCGAAACGAGCTCACCGAAGAGGCCGCCATGTTGCCCCAGACGCTCGCGGACCTGCGCACGACGATCCAGGACCTTCGAAAGGTCAGCGCCCGCCTCGAAACCGCCACCAAGGGTCTCGAGGCGATCGTGAAGGTCGCGCACACCACCGGCATCGCGCCGGCGGCCCGCCAGCTCGATGCTGTGGCCACCGAGATGGAGGCGCAGGTGCGCACCATCACGGAGAACGTGCCCGGCGGTGGGCTCGTCGACAAAGCGGTGTCCGACCTGCAGAAGACGCTCGGCGCGTTCACGTCGCTGCTTCCGCAACCACCCGACGAAGCCGACGAGGGCTGAACCAACCGGCCCCGACCCGATGGCGACGAGATCCCGCCGCGCCATCGAGCCGAGGCCGCCCCGCCACTGCGCCTACTCGAGGTAGGTCAGGGACCAGTTCGGACCGTGCTCCCGGTGCAGCTCCACCGATTCGGCGGTGCCTGCCATGTGCGTCGGTTGCCAGAACATGCGGTCGACGATGCCCGGGTCGGTGGCCGAGAGTTCGGCGGTCAGCCACTCCTGATAGTCGAGCAGCGCCTCCGTGTGTTCGGTCCATGCCGGGTCCTCGAGGTCGAGCTCGATCGCCTCGACCAGACCGTCAGATCCGACCACGATCTCCATCTCGCCGAGCACGCCCTCGAGAGCGGGCACGAGCGGATAGGACACGTCGAACCGACACAAGAACGTGGCACCCGACTGCTGTGCACAGGTGTGGATCTCGAACAGCGCGAGCTCGGCGAAGACCGGGCCCGCGAAGACTGCGAGCGTCTCTTCGGACCCGAGCGTGCCGCCCGGGTTCTCGGTCCAGGTGACGGACGGGCTGTAGATCTGGCGATTCGTCGCGAAGTCCGATGCTCGCATCGCTGCCATCACCACCGCACCGACATTCGCCGGGTCCGCAGCGACGTCGGTGGCGGCGAGGAAGCCGGCCGATGCGACGGCGTGAGGTTCTGCGAGCAACGGATGGATCGCCAAGGTGCCCACCGGCGTGAACAGCTGGTCGGCGTCGCCGGACGTCGCGTCCACCCATCCTCGGTACAGCGCGAGCCCCGACACCACCTCGTCGAGGTTGTCGGTCCTCATGTCGACGCTGGTGATCTCGTCGTCGACGGTCTCGAGCGTCGCGGTACCGCGTTGTGTCGGCACCGTGCCATCAAGCAGCGTGAAATCCAGACTCCAGTTGCACTCGATCGTCGACGCTGCGTCACCGGCACCACCGACGCAATCCGTGTACCGCACGTCGAGGAGTTCGGCCATGCTCATGTCGGTCACGAACTGGAACGGAGAGACGCCGGTTCCGTCGAGGTCGACCCCGTCGACCGACACGGACACGCCCGGTGAATAGATGTTTGCGAGCAGCTCGGTCGACTCGAGGCTCGTCGCCTCCTGCAGTCGCTCCCCCAGCGTGAGCGGCGGGTCGACCGCCACGGATTCGGGGACTGGTTCGACCTCCAGTGGGGTCGGTTCGACCTCTTGCTCGGGCGGCTCGATCGTCTCGAGGCTTCCGTCCTGTCCGCCCGGGATGAGGAACGCCAGCGCGGCGAGCAGGGCCACGGCGGCGGCCACGGCGACCAGCCAGGGCGTCCGGCTGGACCAGCGTCCATTCGGCGAGCCTCGGCCGCCGACCTCCTCATCGCTTCCTCTCGTCATCAGTTCGACCACGGTCACATCTCCTTCGATCTCGTTCGACATGGGTCTGAGATCAGGGACGCGTTCCCTCGACACCTCGTCGAGGAATCCGGCGTATGCCGCGAGCTGCTCTTGGAGCTGTTCGTTATGCATCGTCGACCCCCAGCGAGTCGCGGAGTTTCGCCATGCCCCGTTCCACGTGCGCTTGCACGGTGGAGATGCCGACATCCATGAAGTCGGCCACCTCCCGGAACGTCCAGCCATACCCCGAGGTGAGCAACACCGCGGTCCGTTGCTTCTCGGAGAGGCTGGAGATGGCGGCGGGCAACCCCGGTTCGATCCAGGGTTCCCGATTCGGTTCCGGTGCCGGGAACAGCCGCTGGGCCCGCGCCTTCTTGCGGGCCACGTTGCGACCGATCCCGAACACGTATCCCGCCGGGTTGGAGCTGTTGGACACTCGGTCCCACTTCTCCCACGCGATCGCCATGGCTTCCGCCGCAGCGTCGGTGCCGACCTCAGGGCCGAAGGCAGCCACCAGCGCGTGTCGGATCCGATCGCCCGATGCACTGGTGAACTCCGCAAACGCACGTTCGACCTGTGTCGACTGGTTCACGGTTCCTCGCCCCCTGATCACAACACTAAGTGCCAGCCGGGCCCGTTTCATACGACACGAATCGAGAAGTTTCCTGGGCAAGCCCCCCAGGCCACACCAGAACGGGTGAAGGGGTCGCATCTCACTTTCACCAGAACGGGTGAAGGTGAGACGCGACCCCCTTTCACCGAACGCGGGCGCTGATGCCAGCTCTGGGTGAAGGTGAGACGCGACCCCCTTTCACCGATCACGTGGGCCGACGCCAGCCGGGCCGACCGATCAGAGCTCGGTGGTGTCGGCGTCCATGTCGATGATGATGCGGCTGCCGCGGTCCCACGTCAGGTAGTTCCAGGCCCAGTTGACGAGGACGTTCGCCCGGTTGCGGAAGCCGACCAGCATGACGAGGTGCAGGCCGAGCCAGGCCACCCATCCGGCGAACCCGCCGAAGCTGCGTCCGTTCGGGAATTCGACGACGGCAGCGTTGCGCCCGATGGTCGCCATCGATCCCTTGTCCTTGTAGCGGAACGGGTCGTGTGCGTCGACACCGTCTGCGATCACTGCGGCAACGCGGGCGCCGGCCTGGATCGCTCCCGGTGCCACCTGGGGAACGAGTTCGTCGTCGGTCCAGTTCGCTGCCGCGAGGTCGCCGATCACGAACACGTCCGGCCGGTCCGGCACCCGAAGGTGCTCGTCGACGACCACGCGTCCCCCACGGGTCGTCTCGAGACCGAGCCGTTCCGCCATCGGGTTTGCCTGAACCCCAGCCGCCCAGACGACGGTGTCGGTCTCGATGAGCGTTCCGTCCCCGAGCTCGACCGAGTGCGGCGTCACGGCGGCGACCTGGGCGGCCGTTTGCACGTCGACGCCCATCTTGCGGAGCCGTCGTTCGGCCCGCTCCCCCGACGTCGAGCCGAATGCGCCGAGCAGGCGATCCTGACCTTCGACGAGAACGACGCGGGCCGGTTCGGCCGCGAGTTCGGGAAAGTCGCGGTCGAGGACCCGATCGAACAGCTCCGCAAACCCACCCGCCATCTCGACGCCGGTCGGTCCACCGCCGACGAGCACGACGGTCGTGGCCGCACGCCGCTCGGCCGGATCCGTACTCCTCGATGCTCGTTCGAAGTTGCCCAGCACGTGGTTGCGTATCTGCATCGCCTCAGCTGCGCTCTTGAGGCCGAACGCGTGCTCGGCGACGCCGGGAACACCGAAGTCGGCGGTGACGGCGCCGAGGGCGAGGACCAGTGCGTCGTAGGGAATCGGCGGTCCGATCTCGGTGTGGACCTGCTTCGCCTCGAAGTCGACATCGACCACGGTGGCCTGCATTGCCCGAGCGTTCGCCTGCTTGTGGAAGATGCCGCGGGTCGCATGGCAGATGTCGTCGCTGTCCAACCCGGCGGTGGCGACCTGGTAGAGCAGCGGTTGGAAGGTGTGGTGGTTTCGCTTGTCGATCACCGTGACATCGACGTCGGCGTCAGAAAGCTCGCGTGCGACCTCGAGCCCACCGAACCCCGCCCCCACGATGACCACCTGTCGCCGTGTCATGTTGCCACCATTTCCTTCGCTTGTGAACCTGTTCACAAAGTCAGTATGCCGGAAAACTCCGCGCTTGTGAAGTGATTCACAAGCGGTCTTTTCCTCGACAACGTCGAGAACTAGCCTTCCCTCAATGGGTGGAGACCACAAGCGTGCGAGCGAGCGTCGGCTCGACCACCTCCGCGCCCTCCGCTCCGAACACGGCATCAACCGTCGGCCTCCGACCCCCGACGAACCTGCTCCGGCACCGCCGCGTGCCGAGCCGGTGCCCCCGCCCGTACCCCCTCCCCCGATGGCACGCGAGCATGCAGCGCCACGCCGCCCCGAGCCCGAGAGCGTCGACATCGCGCAGGTGAAGTACGAGATGGAACTCGCCGACCACCGCCAGACGATGGCACGACTACTGGCCGAGAAGGATCAGACGATCGACGCGCTGCGTGAACTCGTCACGGAACTCCGCTCCCAGCTCGACCGCGAACGCAACAACTGAACGAGAACCCACATGTCCGATCCGCTGCTCGCCCTTCTCGCCACCCTCGACGTCCCCCACGAGATCGTTCCCTGCGACCCTGCGCTGGCCGACACCGCCCAGTTCTGCGAGGCGTACGGCTACGAGATGAACGACTCGGCGAACACGATCCTCGTCGTGGGCAAGAGCGACCCGCCGGTCCACGCCGCCTGCATTCTCCTCGCACACACCCGGCTCGACGTCAACAAGGTCGTCCGCAAGAAGCTCGGCACCCGGAAGGCCTCATTCGCCGACGGCGCCACGACCGAGACACTCACGGGAATGACCATCGGCGGAGTCACACCGTTCGGGCTACCGGCCGACCTTCCGCTGTGGGTCGATGCCCGGGTCATGGAACGAGAGTCCATCGTGCTCGGCGGAGGCAGCCGTGAACGCAAGGTGATCGCCCCACCGGCCATCCTCACCGAGATCGGGGCCGAGGTCGTCGAGGATCTCGCCCGCGTGCCGCCGCCCCCGCCCGAATGAAGGACGCTCTCGGCTATGCGGCCGGACGGCCGCGTTCCAGGAGGCGCTTCGCCGCGTAGAGCTGGTCATCGGCGAGGCGGAAGAGATCTTCGGGCGTCAGCGACTCGTCGGAAGCGAACGCCGTCCCGAGGCTCACACCGACCCGACCCTCACCCCTCGTTCCAACGAGGGAATGCAGCATCTCCGCCCGAACGCGTGCGGCGGCCCCGCCGACGTCTTCGGGTGCGTTCACCTCGACGATAAGCGCGAACTCGTCGCCGCCGATGCGTGCGAACAGTTCGTGTTCGCGAGCGGAGCGATCGCCCGCCTCGGCGACCGCCTTCAGCAACGCATCGCCGACCGCATGACCATGCTGGTCGTTCATCTGTTTGAAGCGATCCAGGTCGAACAGCACCAGGCCAACGCCCGCGCCCGTCCGTTCCAACCGGGCATATGCCTCCCGCATCCGACGGTTGTAGCGGGCCCGATTCGCCACCCCGGTCAGCGGATCGGTGAGGGAAAGATCCTCCAGGCGCGCGGCTTCAGCACGGAGACGCTCGACCTCCGCTTCCGCCGCCAACAACTTCATCCCTGCCCGGACGTCAGACCGAAGATACGCGTCCTTCATGTCCACGACGAGCTTGTCCAGCGCGCTCGCCGACCGCAGCCCGAGGTCGGCGTTCGCCCGCCGAACCGCCAATCGAAAGTCACCCCAGATCTGCCAGAAAGCAGACTCGTCGACGCCCCAGCGGCGGCCACACGCAAGCACCCGATCTGCCCCGTCGCGCCGAGACAACAACTCGGCAACGGCGGTGCCGAACCCCACCGAGGCCTGGAACCGGCCGAGCGATCGGTCGGTTCGTTGCTCGATCGAGTCGACACGGCTCGCAACGCCACGCTGCAGGTCTGCCGGAATCTGCCACTTGTCGAGCAGGAAGAGCCCCAGTTCCGGAGCGCTGATCCCGAGACGGGAGCGAAGCGCCGCATTCGATGGGAGACCGCCAGCCTCCTCCCACGCATCGGCGACGACGTCGGGGGCCGCGTGCAACATCGCGAGTTCGCCCACGAACGAAAGCAGCCCGGCGACGAACGCCTCGTCGTCTCGGCCGGTGCCGATCTGGGCGGAGAATGTCCGGCCACCGGCTCCGGCGATCGCTCCGGCACCGACGACGCCGGCCACGGCCTCCGAGGGCGCAGACGCCTCCCACAGTTCGCCCATCACGGCGACGCCGACGGCGAGCAGCTTCAGGTTGCGCAATCCGAGAATCGCCGACGCCCGAGCAACACTCGTGGTCGGCTCGCGCACCCCGTAGTAGGGCGAGTTGGCGACCTGGAGGATGCGGGCCAGCAACGCCGGATCGCGCTCGGCAACGCGGGCAACGTCGGCCGCGCCGACGGCATCGTCGTCGCACATTCGAATGAACTCCATGGCCACGCCGGGCAGCGATGGGAGTTGATCGATGAGATGGGGGTCGATCACCCCCTCGGTTGCCGCCATTCCGATTTTCCTCCGCAGCCACTCCATCGGCCGCAGCAGAACGACCGTGAGGTCAATCGATGGCGGATTCCGGGGTGCCCGTGCGCAGCTCGATCCGGGTCCACGCCCCGACGAAGATGGCCGTGTCGACCGGGAGCGGAACGGCAACGCCCTTCGGGAGCTCCTCGGTACTGTCACCGAGATACGTGCCGTTGGTCGACCCGAGGTCGGTGATGGTCCACTCCCCTGCAGCACCACGCCGGAGCCGGGCGTGTGTGGTCGACACGGCGGGATCGCCTGCATCGTCTGCGAAGACCGACCGCAGGTCGATCTCCGGGAAGACCCCTCGGCTCTGACTGCGCCGCCCGATGAGGATGTCGGAGGTGGGCAGCACGATCTCGACAGGGTCGGGCACGGGGCTCGGCACGTCGACACCCTCGAACCGCATCCGTTCGAAGAAGCCGGGATCCACTCGCACAACGGCCACGTCGTTCGAAAGCGGCCCGGTCGTCTCCTCGATCGGCTCGACGCCGGTCGGTGTCGGCTCGACGGGGTCCGGGAGTGTGCCCGACAGGAAGTCATATCCGCAGCTCTCGCAGAAGACATCGGTCTCCGCGTGTGAGGTGGAACAGTTCGGACACTCCATCGGCTCAGCCCTTCCGATTGACCCGAACGGTCCGAGTCGAGCGAACATCGAGCGCCATCGCGTCGGCCTCGTCGACCGCCCGCTTCAACCGAACCGTGCCGGTCTTGGGATCATCCACCTCGACGACCCGCTGCAGCAGCCGCACCGTGTCGTCGTTCCCGTTCTCGTGCGCGAGCTGCACGGCCCGCCCGAGCCGCATCGTCGCCTCCCGCTCGTCACCCGACTGGCGGGCAGCGAGCCCGGTGGCGATCGCATCGGCCAGCTCGGCCTGACCGGTGTAGTGGGCCACCTCCCGGTTGATTCGGGTGGAGAGGCCCTCATCGTTCGTCCAGACGGCACGAACCAGCGCCACCGGTTCGCTGACGTCGTTCACGGCGAGCATGACTCGGGCAGCCAGGCGCTCATCGCCGACATTCCCGAGGGGAATGCGAATTCTGACGTGATAGTCGCGGGTCTCACCGTCGCCCCAGGAACCCAGGGGGTAGTCGGCGGTGAGAGCATCGACCGCCTCGGCTTTGCCGGTGAGATCGTCGAGCGTCGGCGCCACTTGCTTGACGAACTCGATTTCCGACCCTTTCGGGTTCCAGAGCCGCAGCGCCACGTTCGTGACCGACTTGCTCATCGTCTGCTCGGTGAGGGCCCGGAACTCGGATTCCATGTCGTCGGGGCTCGGGATGATGTCGGTCGTGCCGAGGAGCGCGTTCGAGATCTTGCGCAGCTCATCGACCTCCCATTTGTCGCCGAGACCACGGCAATCGCATTCGAACACGCCGACGCAGTCGGCGATCGCTGCGTCGAGCTCCCATGCCTGTTCGTGTTCGTTGCGGCCGTCGGTCAGGAGGATCACATGGGCGACCGCATCCTGGTGGCCTTCGATCAGGCTGCGAGCGCCCCGCAACCACGTGCCCATCGCCGTGCCGCCATCGCCCTGCACCTCCGCGACGAAGCGCTTTGCTTCTTCCCGCGTCTTCGGGCTGGCCACCTCGAGGCGTGGCGCCCGGGGATAGAGCACGCGGGCCTCGTGGTTTCCGGCCACGACCGCGAACTTGACGCCGTCGCGCAACACGTCGATGGCCGCTGCCGTTGCCTGTCGAGCAGAGGCGATCTTGGCGCCGCCTCCCTCGTTCATCGAGCCGGACACATCGATGACGATCACCTCGACGACTTCGGCGACCGGCTCGACCGTGCCTCCCTCCGTTGCGGTGACCGTGACCACCGCATCGACCACCTGGCCGCCCTCGGGCAGGTATTCGTTCTGAAAGACGTTGGCGTTGAACTGGGTCATGTGGATGCCTCCGGGATTGCGATGACGACGCTGATGTTGTCCTGTCCGCCGGACTCGTTGGCGAAGCTCACCAAGGCCTCGGCGAGCGCGAGCGGATCGGGATCGTCCCGCTCTGCGATTCGCTCCTGCATGTCCGCAGCGGACGCCGCGTAGTTCCACAGGCCGTCGCTGCAGACAAGGAGGCGACCGCCGTGCTCATGGGTGGTCGCCGCCAGCGATGGTGTCGTGTCCATCGAGTCGGCTCCCAGCCACTTCGTGATGCTGTGGGCGCGGGGATCGAGCTTCGCCTCGTCTGCGCTCATGTTCCCGTCATGGACCTGCATCGCCGCCCACGAATCGTCTGTGGTGAGCTGGCTGACCTCGTCCTCGGTCAGCCAGTAGGCCCGGCTGTCGCCGAGCCAGGCGACATGGGTCCGAACGTTGTCGTCCATGGGCACGACCACTGCGGCGACGATCGTCGTCG
This sequence comes from Acidimicrobiales bacterium, assembly GCA_020628865.1. Classification (GTDB taxonomy): domain Bacteria; phylum Actinomycetota; class Acidimicrobiia; order Acidimicrobiales; family SHLQ01; genus SHLQ01. The sequence goes on along the minus strand of JAHDEJ010000007.1, from coordinate 144,623 downwards.
ATGCGGCCCCCTGGCCGCCGACGACCTCGGGAACCGCTGCGGCTGCCGATTGGGCCGCCGCAATCGCGGTCACGAGCACGGCATCCCAGTCACCGGGTTCCTCGGCCGCAGCCGCAACCAGCACATCGCGGGCGGCTTCCGCTGCAGCGAGCGAGGCGTCCTGCGGATCGTCGGTGCTGCTCACGCCGTCGCACACCACCCCGACGAGCACCTGGCCGACGCGGCCGATCGCAAATGCGTCTTCGTTCTGATGGTGCCGTTTGCCCCGATCGGTCGCCCCCGCCACCGGCCCGTCTGCATCGGTCATGTGGTCTCGTGGAGCGGGCTGCTTCCGCCCGCACTGGCCGCACCAGCCGTCGTCGGAGATCTCTGAGTGATCGGCGCCGCACTCCACGCAGGGCGGGCCCTCGACGGGGTCGTGCTCCCCGGCGAAATCGGCACCGCACGCTTCGCACCACGCTGCGTCGGGGCTCGTGGCCGGCGTGGCACACGCAGGACAGATGCGGATCTCGGCGCTCATCTCACACCAACGATCTCGGCCGCACCTGATTCGCTCGATCCACCAGCGCGAAACGTTCTTCAGCGGTGGCTGCGACGCGGGCCAGATCTCGATAGGTCTGCTCGAGGCTTCGGCGGATGCCGTCGGCGGTCATCGCATGCCCGAAGACGTTCGACTGTCGAGATTCGGGGATGCTGCCGTCTTCGACGCCGGCGAGTGCCTCCTCGAGCACCTCGAGCGCGAGGCGGGCCTTTTCGGCGGTGTCGATTCGGGCCTGCTCGATCGTCTGAGCGGCGGCCTGGATGTCGTCGACGGTCGGCGGCGCGCCGGTCTCGGCAGCGCCGACGAGGGCCCGGGCGGAAGCGACCTGGGCCTCGGTGAACGTTGCAGAACTGGTGGGAACGAGGCGATAGGCCTGCACGGCACCCTGACGGTCGCCGGACGCCGCTCGGCAGCGAGCCAGTCCGAACGCCGCGCTCACGAAGGAGGAGTCGACGCCCATCACTTCCGAATAGACCTCGGCGGCGCGGTGGAATCGACCGGCGGTCTCGGCGGCGAGCGCAACGGCGAGCTTTGGCGCCAACTCGCCGGGCAGCTCCGTCCACACCCGGCTGAAGCCCTCGGCGGCCAGCTCGGCGTCGCCCCGACGCATCTGCACCACCGAGCGGTACCAGGTGATCCGCCAGTCCCAGGGATTGTTCAGCTCGATCGCCCGCAGCAGCGCCTCAGGATCCTCGCCGGCCTGGATCAGAATGCGAACGCGACGCAGCCGGACCTCATCGGTGTCCGGCACCGTGCCAGCGGCCACCGCCTCGTCCAGCAGCTCGAGCACCCGATACGGGTCGGCGTCGGGAAGGTCGTACAGGAACGCGGCGCCGGGATCGGTCGGGTCGATCTTCGGTTGCGGCAGCACCCGCCAATCGGTCGTCGGCACGGATGCGTCGTCCAACAGAAGGGACGGCAGCTGATCGCCACCGAACAGGTCGCTCGACGTCGGTCGCGGTTCGCTCGACTGCAGTGCGACGATCTCTCGGAGGACGCCGCGCAACTGGTCCGCCATCTCATCGGCGCTCTGGAACCGATCGTCTGGGTGTTCGGCGGTCGCCTTCAGGAGAAAGCGATACAACGATTCCCAACGGTCGAACAGCGGCTCGTTGGCCGGCTTCGGCAACGCATACAGATGCTCGCCCGTGTGGAACACGAAGTTCAGCGAGAGGACGGCGAGCGTTCGACCCACGGTGTAGAGATCGGACGCAACCGACGGCCCGAGCGACGCCACCTCCGGCGCCTGGAAGCCCTGCGTTCCGAAGATGGCTGCGTCGGCATCGTCGGCCTGCATGACGCCACCGACGTCGATCAGCTTGACCGAGTCGGCGACCGCCATGACGTTGGCCGGCTTCAGGTCGTTGTAGACGAGTCCCAACCGATGCAGGTAGCCGAGAGCCGGCAGCACGCCGAGCATGTAGGCGATGGACGTCTCGATCGGGAGCGGGTCCGGAACGCCGCCGTTCGCCCGCCTCCGGTCCTTGAGCTTCGAGTTCAGCGACTCGCCACCGACGTACTCCATCACGATGTAACCGGCGCCCGCCCAGGTCACGAAGTTGTAGATGTTGACGACGCTGCCGTGCTGAATGCGGGCCAGGAACTGCCGCTCTGCGACGGCGGACGCGACGGCATCCGGGTCGTCTTCGTTGAGCAGTCCCTTCAGCACGACCCAACGATCCGAAACCGCCTTGTCCCGCCCGAGGTAGATCCAGCCCATGCCGCCGTGCGCGATCGGGCCGAGGATTTCGTACTGACCGGCAACCACGTCGCCGCGGGCCAGCTTCGGTTCGTTGGTGATGAAGTCGAATGGTGTGCGACACGAGCCACAAAAGCCCTTGGCCCGGCCGGGCTGATCGGCGTTGCCCCGACCGACCGGCCGTTCGCAGTTCCCGCAGAACCGTTCCTCCTCGGGCGTCGCTGCCAGGACGCTGGCGATCTTCTCGGCGCTCATCACGGCCGCCGCCGGGTCGCCTACCTGCGTCGGGGCCACGGTCACCAGGCCAGCCCCGAGTTCGGTACCGGCGCCGCTCGTTCGGTGACTCGCCGTCCGGCGGCTCGTGGCCAGCGTTCCTGTGGCCTGGAGGCGTCGGGATGTGTCCGGCGGTACCGGTGCGGCGATCGATGGCGCCGCCGTGGTCGATGTGCTCGCCGTCTGCGGGCCGCTACCCGTCGGCGATGGTGCTGCCGTGGTCGGCTGCAGGCCGCACGTGTCGCAATAGCCGTCCGCAGCCACCGTGCCGTCGCATGTTGCGTCGGTGCACGCTCCGCCCACGGGCACGGCCACGCGTTGCGGCGCCGGCGTGGGGACGCTCGCAGCCGACGGTGGAGGTGGGGCTGACGGAGCAGGAGCCGGGGCCGCCGGGGCCGGGGCGGCTGGAGCCGGAGCGTAGCCACACGTGTTGCAGTAGCCGTCGGAGAGGATCGTTCCGCCGCAGCCCTCTCGTGTGCACGCCGTGGTCATGGGGCGATCGTAGACGACACGCGTCGCTCAGGAATCGAGGCTGCAGCCGAACGGCTCGTCAGGCCGACAACGCGTCGGCGAGACGTTCCAAGTCCGCGGCCGCAACGGCGAGGTCGGTTGGTCGGGTGTACAACTCGTTCTCGAGCCGGTCGACGAGGTCGGACAGCTCTGGTTCCTCTGAGCGAAGCGTCGCATCCAACTTCACCTTGTAGGCCTTCAAGCGACCGCGAAGCTCATCGCGCTGTGTCAGCGGCGCCCGGTTCTGCTCGACGGCCCGTCGAAGCTGATCTCGAAGGCGCGTCGCGGTCTGCATCCAGTCGTCGAGTTCTGACCGCACCACCTGCCAGTTCAGGTCGGGCTCATGAAAGCGCCCGGCACGAGATGCCAGCCCGTTCGGACCGTCGATGATGGCCGGCGACGGCACTCGGACCAGCCCGTCTTCTGGACGTACCTTCGCATGCGCCTCGCTGTAGGCGGCGGCCGCCCGTGCTCGTAGACGGCGAAGCTCGGCCACCAACAGGGCCACGGAGGACAGGTCGACGTCGAGGCGCTGGTGGCTTCGTTCGTGGCGGGCCACTTCCTCCACGGCTTCGTCGACCAACCGGTCCAGCTCCGGCCCGACACGTTCGGAAAGGCTCAGCGGGTCATCGGCGACGGTGGAGCGCACGGCGTCCAGCCGCTGGCGCGCCCGCGCCACTGCGGGAACTCGCAGACCGAGTCTGGTCACCACCTCGGCGGCTTCGGTGAGCGAGCGGTCGGCCGCGTCCATTCGGGGGAACATGTCTCGCCAGACCTCGTCCACTGCGGCCACGCCGTCCCGAATCGGCTCGTACGCAACACGCATCTTCTCGATCAACTGGTCGATCGTCAGGTGCTGCTCGATCTCATCCGGCGTCAACAGATCACGCCCCTCGATCGACCCTCCACTCGTTCGAAGCTCCACCGATGGCCCGACCAGAAGCGAATGCATGGCCCGACGCTCCTCCGCACTCCAGCGGGAGCCGGCGTCATCCGCTGCCTGACGGCAGCCGTCGAGCGCCTCATGCAGCACCGAAAGCCAGGCCCAGAGGTTCGCCGAATCGGACATCGGCCCGTTCATCCGGCGGCCCGTCAATCCACCCATTTCCCCGGCGGCGAGCAGTCGATACGTGGGGTGCTCTTCCAGCTCGACGAGATTGGCCGAGATTCGCTGCTCCGCCTCGACGAAGCGCTGCAACCGATGCTCGAGTTCTGCCTGCTCCACGATTCCTGCTCCCTGACACTGCACCCACGAGCGCACAAGAAACCTAGTGCGGCATCGCAGCGGAGCCGGGGTCTCGCCACCGCCGGTCCGTCATCTCCTACGATGGCGCCGTGGCAACGCAAATGACCATCGGCGGAGTCGAGCAGCGTCTCTCGCTGACCCGGCTGCGAACCACTCCGGCGATCATGCGTAGCTTCTCGATCGCCATCACGGTGGTGATCGCACTCGCTTCGGTGTTCGCTTTCCTCGCTGCACAGGAGCTCGTCCGGAGCACGGACGAGCTCGAGCAGAACGTGGTGCCGGTCCTCATCACGTCGCAAGGACTGGTGGCGAGCCTTGCCGAGGCCGACGCGGCAAACACCTCGGTGTTCCTGTCCGGCGCCAACGAAGACCGTCAGCAGCGCCGGTTGTACGAACTGGCCGTCGAACGGGCACCTCGCCAGATCGAAGACGTTTCCGCCCTCATCGGAGACGACGCGTCGGCACACGATGCGCTCAAGGACGTCGGCAGTGGGCTCACCGCCTACGTCGCAACCGTCGAACAGGCGCGGGCGGCGAACCTCGCCGGCGAACCCGACGCCACTCGACAGCTGGCCGAGGCGATCGACCTCATGAACGGCAGCGACGGCATGTTGAACGCCGTCGAGGCGGTGACCGCGCAGGCAACCGTCAGTTTCGACACGGTCGACGACACCGCCGACGTTCTCGTCCTCCTCGCACTCATCGGCATCGTGATCGCTCTGGGCGCCCTCGTGCTGGGCCAGGTCTGGCTCCAGAAGAAGACCCACCGGACCCTCAACCCCGCCATGGCGGTTGCGACCGTGATCCTGCTGGCATTGGAAATCTGGATCATCGGCGCCTACCTCGGACGGGCAAGCGACCTCGATGCAGCGCAGGCAGACGCCTCCGACGCCATCTTTGCGACCAGCAGCGTCCAGACCCGGGCGTTCGAACTGAAGACCGGTATCGAGAGCGACCTGATCGGCACCAGCACCCTCAGCGCAGACGACCGCATCGCCGCTACCGAGCAGGTTGCGACCGAGATCACCAACCTCATCGCCGGCGCCGACAACGCCCGAGAGCTCGCAGCAGCGCAGGAACTCGAGATTCGATTCGCTCGATACGCGGCCACGGCGGAGGCGATCGCAAACGATGTGAACGCCGGCCGGACCGACGAGGCGATCGCCCGCTCGGTCGGCGACGGCAACCGAGACTTCAACGGGTTCAACACGGCGGTCGAGAGCGTGCTCTCCGACAACCGAGACCAGTTCTTCGACACCGCCAGCAGCGCCCGCGGCCGACTCAACTGGCTCCGGCTCGGGAGCGTGGTCGTTCCGATCGTCGCCGCCGCACTCGCACTCTGGGGATGGCAGGTACGGATCAATGAATACTGGTAGACGCCTCCGGCCGAGTCGCCGGTCCTTCCTCGCCGGCGGTGCAGCCTTCGGTGCCACCGTGCTGGCCGGCTGTGCCGGAGAACGCAGCGTCATCGGTGTCGGCGACGATCAGTTCGGCACGCTGCGGGTGCGCAACTGGACCGACTACATCGACCCGGAGCTGCTGCCGGTCATCAGCGCCGACATCGGCATCAGCCTGGACTACGTCGAGTCGTACGAGTCGAACGACGAGGCGCTCGAACTCCACCTGAATCCGTTCCTCGACGAGCTTCCGTTCGGCATCGCTCCGGACTTCGACATCATCGTGCCCACGAACTGGCTGGCCGCCCGGCTCATCGAGGACGGCGCCGCTGAACCGCTGCCGATCGAGCTCATCCCGAACCACGTCAACATCGATCCCGTGTACCTCACGAACGACTGGGACCGCGGCTCCCGGTTCCAAATGCCATGGCAGGCCGGCATCACCGGTATCGCCTACGACCCGGCGGCGACCGGTCGACCGATCGAGTCGATCGCCGACCTGTTCGACTCCGAGTTCGCCGGTCGTGTGGCGATGATCGGTGAAATGCGCGAGGCGGTCGGTCTCGGAATGCTCATGAACGGCGACGACCCCACTCGCCCCGACAGCGGCTCTGCCGCCGCCGGCTTCACCCGAATCGCCGAGGCCGTCCAGCGAGGGCACTTCGCCGCAGCCACCTATGGCGACTTCGCCGACGGCCTCGCATCGGGCCGATATGCGGCGGCCATGGCATGGTCCGGCGACACGGTCCTTCTCCAAGCCGACCGCCCCGACATCGAGTTCGTCATCCCCACCGAAGGCGCCATCTCCTGGTTCGACACGATGGTGATCCCCAAGGGCGCAGCGAACGTCGGCTCCGCCGGTCGCTTCATGAACTGGGCGTACGAGCCGGCGAATGCGGCGCAGCTCACCAGTTGGGTCCAGTACCTCTCCCCCGTTCTCGGGGTCCAGGACGAGCTGCTTGCGCTCGGGGGCGAAGCCGCAGACCTCGCATCGAGCGCCATCCTGTTTCCCGACGCCGCCACCCAGAACCGCCTCTTCACCTGGGGTTCCGGCTTGGACCGGGACGTGGAGGACACGCTCGAAGCCGACTTCTTCGCTCTGATCGATCCGATCCTCACCGAAGGCTGACATGCACGAACACACCGAAGAGATGAGCGCGCTCGCCGATCGAATCATCCGGACCGCTCGGGACCGTGTCGAACTCGATCCGATCCCGCTCGAGCATCCGAAGACCTCGGACGAACTCGACGAGCTCTGCGGCGAGACGATCACGCCGGCCGGCATCGGCGGTGATCGGGCACTCGACCTCTACAACGAGGTCCTCTCCCCCGCCTCGCTGTCGGTCGACTTCACTCGCTACCTCTCCTTCGTCCCCGCAGCACCGACGGAAGCGGCCGTGCTGTTCGACCTCATCGTCGGTGCCAGCTCGACGTACGGCGGTTCATGGCTCGAGGGTGCCGGCTCGGTGTGGGCGGAGAACCAGGCGCTCGATTGGTTGCGGCAAGTGGCCGGCATGCCGGAGGGCGCCGGCGGCGTCTTCGTTCCGGGCGGAACGATCGGCAACCTCTCGGCCATGGTCGCGGCCCGCCACGACGCCAACGAGCGACGTGGGGCGGATCGTCCGGCCCGTTGGGCGTTCCTCGCGTCGAAGGAGAGCCACTCGTCGGTGAAGGCGGCGTGTCAGGTGATGGACGCAGACGTGATTCTCGTCGACACCGGCGACGATCGTCGCATGCACGGGCCCGAGGTGGCTGCCGCGCTCGCCGAACACGGCGACCGGGTCTGCGCCGTGGTGGCGACCTCCGGCACGACGAACCTCGGGCTGATCGACGATCTCACCTCGATCGCCGATGTGTGCGAGGAGGCCGGCGTGTGGTTGCACGTGGACGGGGCATACGGCGGTGCCGGCCTGGCGAGCGAACGGACCCGCCCGCTCTTCGACGGTCTCGGCCGGGCCGACTCCTTCATCGTCGACCCGCACAAGTGGTTGTTCGCCCCGTTCGACTGTTGCGCGTTGCTCTACAAGGACCCGGCCAAGGCCCAAGCGATCCACGCGCAGCATGCCGGGTATCTGGCGTTCCTCGACGCCTACGGCGATTGGAATCCGAGCGACTTCGCCATCCACCTCACGCGTCGGGTGCGTGGTCTGCCGTTCTGGTTCAGCCTCGCGACGTACGGCACGGACGCCTACGCCGCCGCGGTCGATGCGACTCTCGACCTGACGGCAGCCGCCGCCGAGCGCATCGAGGCTGCCGATCACCTCGAGTTGGCGCATCCGCCGTCGTTGTCGGTGGTTGCGTTCCGGCGCAAGGGCTGGGACGGCGCGCAGTATCAGGCGTGGACCGAGCAGGCGATGGCGAAGGGCCTCGCGTTCGTGACCCCGTCACGTCTCGACAAGCAGCCGATCTTCCGGTTCTGCTTCGTCAACCCCCGCACCAGCACCGACGAGATCGACCAGATCCTCGCCGACATGGCCTGA
>JAHDEJ010000007.1:101721-136377 GCA_020628865.1 Acidimicrobiales bacterium | reverse complement strand
CAACCCCCGCACCAGCACCGACGAGATCGACCAGATCCTCGCCGACATGGCCTGAACCCACCACACCCCCAATGGTGCCTGGCACCATTGGGCGCAAAAGGTGCCAGGCCTCTTTATGACCGAATCGTTGATTTTCCGGCGATTTCCCAATCGTGCCTGGCACCATTGGGGGCGAAAGGTGCCAGGCACCTAGGTGGCGATGGCGCCGCCGATGACGAGGTCGCCGTCGGGGTGCGACTCGTAGAACACGAGCGATTGGCCTGGGGCAATGCGGTCTCGAGGTGTATCCCAGACGACCCGGTCGCCCTCGACCAGTGCCGGAGGAGCCGCCCCGTGGGCGCTGGCCTGCACCATCGCCGCCCCTTCGAACGACTCGTCGGCCCACACCGGCTGCGCAAACCCGGTCTCCGCGACCCGCAGCGACCGCCGCGGGCCGATGGTCACGACCGATTCCTTCAGGTCGACGTCGAGCACGAACTGGGGCTCCCCCATCCCGGACACGTTCAAGCCTTTGCGCTGACCGACCGTGACGAGCTCGGTTGCGGGCACGGCGCCGATCTCCTCGCCGGACTCGGTGACGATGACGCCGGGCGTCAGACCGCCTCGTGCCTCGAGAAAGTCCTCACGGCCGCCCGCCTTCGTGATGAAGCAGACGTCCTGACTGTCCGGCTTGGCGGCGGTGACGAGCCCACGGCGCTCGGCTTCAGCCCGAAGCTCCGGCTTGCGCCACCCACCGATGGGAAGCAGCAGACGTCCGAGCACGTCCTGCCCCAACATGTGCAGCACGTAGCTCTGGTCCTTGTTCGGATCGACGGCTCGACGAAGCCGGAACGTGCCATCGGGCAGCTCGGCGACCCGGGCGTAGTGCCCGGTGGCGATCCGATCGAATCCGATCATCCGGGCCCGGTCGAAGAAGAGATCGAACTTGATGTGCCGGTTGCATTCGATGCACGGGTTCGGTGTGCCACCGCTTCGATGCGCGTCGACGTACGGCTGCACGACGTGTTGCGTGAACTCGTCGCCGAAGTTGAACACGTGGTGCTCGATCCCGAGCTCGGCGGCGACCCAACGTGCGTCGTCGACATCCGACACCGAACAGCACCCGCTGTCGGACTCACCGCCCCACAGCTTCATCGTCACCCCGACGACGTCGTAACCGGCATCGACGAGCAGCGCTGCAGCAACGGACGAGTCGACCCCGCCGGACATTCCGACCAGCACGCGTTCAGCCATGGGTGCCTCCGTGTGTTCGAAGCCGGTCGACGGCTGCGGGGATCAGATCGAGTGCAATGTCGATGTCCTCGTCCGTGGTCGACCATCCGAGTGAAAGCCGAAGCGGAGCGACGTTGGTCGTGTCCAATCCCATGGCGCTGAGCACATGCGATGCGCCCTGCGCACCGCTCGCGCAGGATGACGCCGCAGAGCAGGCCACGCCCTGTTCGTCCAGGAGAAACAACAAGGGCTCGCTCTGCACGTCGGGAACGCAGACGTGGACGATGCCGGGGACGCGCACGTCGCGCGGCACGGTGGGACGAAGCCCATCGATCCGGTGCTCCAGGCCTTCGAGAAGCCGCGTGGCCAACCGGTCGATCCGAGCGAGCCGTTCGGTTCGGTCATCGAGCGCGGCTTGCACGGCGGCAGCGAAGCCGACGATGCCGGCAACGTTCTGCGTCCCGGCACGCCGTTCGCGTTCCTGGCCTCCACCGACCAGCATGGGTTCGGGCATCCGGCCGTCCCGCACGGCGATGGCGCCGACACCCTGCGGCCCGCCGAGCTTGTGACCGGTGATCGACATCAGATCGACGCCGGCAACGTCGGTCGGCAGGTCGAGCCAGGGCAGCGCCTGCACGGCATCGGTGTGCACGATGACCTCGGGGTGACGGTCGTGAACCGCACCGGCGATTTCCGAGAGCGGTTGGATGACACCGGTCTCGTTGTTGACGGCCATCACGGTGACGAGCTCGGTGGAGTCGTCGACGTGCTCGAGCACCGCAGCAGCGTCGATGCGACCGTTGGCGTCGGGCGACACGACCCGGGCAGCTTGGCGGACGGCCGGCTCGAGCACGGCGGGATGTTCGGTCGCTCCGACCACGATCGTCCCTGCCGGGTGGTTCCGACCGACGGCGAGGTTGTCCGACTCGGTCCCACCACCGGTGAACACGATTTCGCCGCGAGTGAAGCCGGCGGCTTCGGCCAGCACCGCCCGGGCGTCGTCCAACGCCTGGCGCGCATGACGACCCCGACGGTGTGCCGCGGTCGGGTTGGCGTGCTGCTCCGTGAACCACGGCAACATGGCGTCGAGCGCCTCGGGTCGCAGCGGCGAAGATGCTGCGTGGTCGAGGTAGGCGGTCATGCCTTCAAGCGTACGCCCGCACCCTGGTGTTGGGTCGGGCGCGGGCCGGTCAGGCGATGATGGGTTCGAGCTTGGCCACGGCGTCGGGAACAGCTGCGACGAAGGCCGAGTTCCCTTGGGCCACGAAGTCCGCTCGGTTCGCCGCAGAGAGACGGATGAGTGGACGGTCGCCGGCAAGGCCGTCCCAGCGATCACCCGGCAAGGCGAACAGTTCGTACCCGAGCGCTTCGAGGCGTTCCAGTACCGACGAGCGGCTCTCGCCGTGCCGGCCGACGAACTCCTCGCTGTGAAGCTCGAACAGAATCGTCGGCTGAGCCTCGCGCAGCATGGCTTCGCCACCGCGAAGCACCCGCGCCTCGAACCCCTCGATGTCCATCTTGATGAGATCCGGTGTGAGGCCCATCGTCTCGTGCACGTAGTCGAGCGTGAGCAGGTCGATGGTCACGTTCGGTTCGGCATCGTCGCCGGCATCCAACGCAAACCCCTCGATGTGCGAGGCTCGGGCGAAGGCCACCTCGTCGGACAGACCGGCGTTGATCGGAAACACCCGCGACGGCACGAGGTGCCGGTTCTGATCCACGTTGAATCGGATCTGGCGGATGAACAGCGGGTTCATCTCGAACGAATAGACCAAGGCACCCGGTCGGAGCCACGGCAGTGGGAAGAGCGCGAAGTAGCCGATGTAACCGCCGACGTCGAAGTACACCGACGGATCGAGCAGCTGCACGAGACGGGCCAGCGTGAACGCGAAGTTGGGCTCGTGCATCGTCCCGTTGGCGTGTTTGCCGTCGAGCCACTGCCGGGTGCGCCGACGGGAGCCGTCGAAATGCACGGGTTCGAATCCGTCGATCTGCACCGTGCACCGGTCGCCGGCCGTGTACGTCCAGCGGAAGGTCTCGGCAGTCAGCGCGTTCATCCATCGCCTCCACGCCGCCAGCGCCGCCCCGAGGTCGCTGTCTCGTCCTTGAGGGCGAGCGTCGCCAGGTCGCCTTCGCGCATCTGTCGCGCCGCCATGACCCCGGCCAGATACACCTCGTGATCGGGCCACTCCGCGACGGTGTGACCGAGCCGGTCGGCGGTCGTCGCAGCAAGGCGAGTGCCCAGATCGACCCGGGCGTCCCGCGAGAGCTGCCCGACCCGCAGGAGGAACGACCGGATGATTCGCTCCTGTTCAGGCCGGAGCTTCGACACGTCGAGATCGGCGACTTTCTGTTCCATACCCATCGGCGGGGTGAACGGCACCGGCGGGATGTGGGCAAGGGATTTCGGCTCGCGAACCACGAAGGTGCCGGCCGCCAAGTCGCCAAGACGTTGCGACCGGTCGGTCAGCATGCCGCTGAGCAACGCCGCCACGCCGAAGGTTCCGAAGTCGACGAGCTGGAACAGCGACCGGATCATCGCCTCACGGAACCCGATCGGGCCCGCTTCAAGCGTGACCACGCGCAGCCCGAAGGCCGCCTTGCCGACGGTGCGTCCACGCCAGTACGTCTCGGACACCGCCGGATAGAAGAACAAGAGCACCAGGAAGAGGATCAGCAAGGCGATGTTGATGAGGCTTCCCGACGGCAGGATCGTCTCGCTCAGCGTCACCCCGATGCCGACCAGCACGAGGAAACCGAACGCGTCGATCAACCGGGCTGCGCCCCGATGGCCGATCCCGGCCGCCTCGAGATCCAGAACGACCCCCTGGGGTGTGACGATCCCTCGTCCGGCAATCACCGAGGCCGTCATCGGTCGATCTCCGGGATCGGGCGACGGCGACCGGCAAGCAATCGAGCGGGCCTGTCCATTCGGGGCATCACGGTTGACTACCGTAGGCGTTGTGCAAAGCCTCGACCGGTACGTCCTCGAGAATTCCGACGGATGGTCGCGTTTGGAGGAACTGGTCCGCCTGGCGAGCCACCGACGCACCCGTCTGAGCGGTGAACAGCTCGACGAGTTGCTGCTGCGCTACCAGCAGTCATCGGCGCAGTTGTCCTTCGTTCGGGCCACCTACGCCGATCCTCAACTCACGGCGCGGCTCACCCGGGCGGTGTCCGGCGCCCGAGCGGTCATCTACCAACACCAGGAACGAGCGCCCGGAGCGCTCCGCCGGTTCTTCGCGTCCACGTTCCCGGCAGCGGTGTGGGTGGCGCGCCGCCAGATCGCCATCTCCGCGGTCGCGCTGCTGCTGCCCTGGGCCGTGGTCGCCATCTGGATCGCGAACTCTCCGGCCGCGATCGAGGCATTCGCTCCCGAGGCACTGCGAGAGGCGTACATCAACGAGGACTTCGAGGCGTACTACTCGTCCGCTCCGGCGGCAGAATTCTCCACCCAGGTGCTCACCAACAACATTCGCGTCAGCTTCCTCGCCTTCGTGTCCGGGATCGCCTGGGCCGTACCAACGATCTTCCTCCTGGCGTTCAACGGCGCAAACATCGGTGTGGCGGCCGGGTTGTTCCACGACGCCGGCCAGGCAGCGAAGTTCTGGGGTCTGATTCTCCCGCACGGCCTGCTCGAGATCACCGCAATCATCGTGGCGGGAGGAGCCGGGCTCCGTCTCGGATGGTCGCTCGTGGTTCCCGGCGACCTCTCCCGGGCGAAGGCACTGGTGCAGGAAGCACAACGGTCGGTGTCGATCATCATCGGGTTGGTGCTCGTCTTCACGCTCGCCGGCCTCATCGAAGGCTTCGTCACACCGTCGTCGCTCCCCACCGAAGCCCGCGTGTCCATTGGGGCAGCGGCCTTCCTCGCATTCTGGGGCTACGTGTTCGCCTTCGGTCCGTCGGCGGCGGCCGCCGGCCACACGGGTCAGATCATCACACCTCCGACCTCGACCACCGCCTCGGCGCCGGTCGAGGGGGACGCGGCAAGCCCCTTCGCCACGTCATGACGAGTCATCCCCAGCACACGTACGAGCCACCTTCGGGTTCCTGTCAGATCGCGCTGGTGCGCCACGGCCAGTCGATCCCCTACGTGGAGGGCAACCCGTTTCCGCTCGTCGACGGTCAGGGCGATCCTCCCCTGTCTCCACGCGGCGAATGGCAGGCGGTGCAGGTGGGTGAACGGCTGAGGAGCGAGCCGATCGACGCCATCTACGTCACGTCACTCCAACGCACGCATCAGACGGCCGCTCCGCTCGCCTCCCATCTCGGCATCACGCCGACGGTCGAACCCGACCTTCGCGAGATCCACATGGGCGATTGGGAGGGTGGCATCTTCCGCCAGAAGCTGAGCGAGGGGCATCCCGCCGTGGCAGAACTGCGCCGCACCGGCGAGTGGGCGTCGCTCCCCGGCGCCGAGAGCAACGATTCCCTTCGGACCCGAACGGTCGCCGCCATCGAACGGATCGCCGAACGCCACCCCGATCAATTCGTGACGGTCGTGTGCCACGGCGGGGTCATCTCGATGCTCCTCTCCCACGCCGCAGGTGTACACAGCCCGCGAACGTTTCCGAGTGTTCGCAATGGCTCCGTTTCACACATCGTCGTCAGCGGGCACGGCTGGACGATCCGGTCGTTCAACGATGCCGCGCACACGGGAACGCTCACGGACGACCACGACAGCTGAAGCGCCGACCCGGCCGGGAGCCCGTTGGCTCAGGCAGCGTGCGGAAGCGTGATGACCTCGGCGGTTTCTCCCAGCGCATCGGCCAGCGGACCCGGCCGGCCGGTGAGCCAACCCTGTGTGAATTCGATGCCCGCGGCACGGACGAAGTCGAGCGTGCGGTCGTCCTCGACGCCTTCGGCTACGACCTGCACACCCAGAAGGTTCGAACACTCGGCGATGGCACGCACGACGGTGCGAGCCACGGCGTCGTCGACGGCTCGGGCGACCCATTCGCCGGCGATCTTCACGATGCTGACCTCGGCATCCGCGAGCAGCTCGATGGACGAGAAGCCGGCGCCCAGGTCGTCGATCGCCAGCCGGACACCGTTGGACGTGAGCTCCCTCGCCCGCACTCGAAACTGTTCGGCATCCTCGACCGCAGAATGCTCGGTCACCTCGATGACGAGCCGCGTCGGGTCGAGACCGGTCCGGTGCAAGGAGTCGAGCACCGTCCGGTTCACCACGCCGTTCATGAAGCTCTGCGGCGTCGTGTTGACGGTGAGGCTCGAGTCGCCGCCCGACCATGCGAGTTCTTCGACGGCCCGATCGAGCACCCACGCATCGATCCGTGGGAGCAGTCCGGTGCGCTCAGCGCTGCCCAAGAAGTGAACGGGACTCACCACGTTGCCCTTCGCATCGCGATAGCGAAGCAGTGTCTCGTACAGCGGAGCCGGATCTTGCGGTGTGTCCGTGAGCACGATCGGCTGTCCGAAGAGTTCGAACCGGGTGCCGTCGAGGGCACGGTCGATTCGCTCCGCCCAGTCGAGGTCGTTGCGACGGGCGTGGACGCGAGGGTCCTGTTCGTCGTGCACGAACCAGGGCCGTCGATCCTCCTTGGCGATGCGCAGCGCCTCGCTCGCCAATGTCCAGACCGCACGGTTGGAGCCCGTGGCGATGCCGATCGAGATGCCCATACGAAGCGAGGTGTCCCGCAGTGCCCCGAATGCGGCACTTCCCACTGCAGTCACGATCGAACGCGCCACGGCACGGCACCCGGAGTCGGTGGCGTTCGGAATCAGGACACAGAACTCGTCCCCGCCCACGCGGGCCAGGCACACACCCGGCACCGGACGCACACATGCAGCCAGCACCGCAGCGATCTGACGCAGCAGGTCGTCGCCCGCCGTGTGTCCCAGAACCTCATTCACCGCCCGGAAACGGTCCACGTCCAAGGCGAGGAGGCCGAGTCGTTGCCCCGATCCACCGAGGCGTTCGAGTTCCGCATCGAAACGCCGGCGATTCGAGACACCGGTGAGCGGGTCGCTGTTCGAGAGTTGTTCGAGTTCGAGCCGCGTCTGTGTCAACTCGGTGACCGAGCGGGCCAGCGACTCGGAGACCATTGCCGCCTTCAGCCGAGCGCCGGCGATGGCCGCAATGTCCTCGAGGCGTTTCGCATCCGTCTCGGTGTAGAAGCCGACCTCGTCGTGCTCGGAGTCCAGCACCGCGATCGTCTCGCCTTCAACGACCACCGGCACGGCCATCTCTGAGCGTCTGGAGTTGTCGTCCACGATGTATCGGTCGTCGGTGTGGGTGTCGAGCACCCGAACGGTCTGCTGCGACACGGCGGCCGATCCCACGATCCCGACACCGAATGGGAGCAACAACGGATCTTCGACCGCATGGCTCTCATCGGCTTCCTTCGCACCGAACGCGGCTCGTTGCACGAGCTGATCATCGTCCGTTCGCAGGTAGACGATCAGGTCGTCATAGCCAAGTGCTTGTGCGGCGACTGCGGCGGTCTCGTCCGTTCCGGACACCTGAGCGAGCGCATCGTTCAGCTCTCGGATCAGCTGGAGCTGCTTCTCGTCGTCGTTCGATGGCACCGGAGACGCGACGGCGCGAAGGTGGGCGGTCTGGCGGGACATGATGTCCAATCGGCGGCGAACCCGCGGCTGTGAGTTGGCGCTCAGAGGCGGCCGGTCGCCTTGACGTCCAGGTAGTGGTCCATGAGACGTCCGGCGAGTTGGCCGGGGGTCGCGTCGACGACGGTCGCTCCGGTTCGACGCAGTGCGGCGATGGTGCGGTCGCGTTCGGCGAGTGCGGCCTGGGCGGCGGCATGGCGATGGGCCCGTTCGCCGTCTGCCGGGCCGGCGGTCGCCCACTCCATCACGGCGGGGTCCTGCACGCTTGCGATGACCACGACATGGGAACGGGTGAGCAGCGGCAGGGCGGGAAGGAGGAACTCCCCGATGGCCTGCTCCGAGAGTTCGGTGTGGATGATGAGCATCGTGCGCCGCGAGAACCGCAAGAGCGTTTCGGTGAATGCGCTGCGATAGTCGCTCTCGGCGAGCTCGGGCTCGAGGTCGAACATGACGTCGGTGACCCGTCCGAGCTGGGTGAGCCGGTTCGATGCCGCCACGGATGCCCGAACGTCCTTGTCGAAGATCAGCAGGCCGGCCCGGTCCCCAAGGCGGGTGGCCAGCGTCGTCACCCCCATGATTGCGTCCATCGCGTATTCGACCCGTGGCACCGACGCCACCTGACCGGCCATCAGTCGGCCGTTGTCGAGGATGTTGATGACCGTCTGGTTCCGTTCCGCCCGATAGGTCTTGACGATCGTTCGTCCGGTTCGAGCCGTTGCCGACCAGTCGATCTTGCGGAACTCGTCGTCGATCGTGAAGTCCCGCAACTGGTCGAACTCGGAACCACCGCCCCGCACCCTGGCGGAACGCAAGCCGATGTCGAGCCGGCTGCGTTGGATGCGAAGCTCCGCCTCGGCCCGGCTCGGGAACCTCGGCAACACGCGTATCTCGGCGGGGATCCAGCGGGTTTGTTGCCGACCGGCGAAGCCGAGTGGCCCGTCGACACGAACGACGAACTCGCCGAGGTCGAATCGGCCCCGCCGTTGGGGCAGCAGATCGGTCTCCACGGTCGCCGTCCGTCCCGGGTCGAGCCGCAGCTCCGCCCGACGCACCTCGGCCTGGAGCGACGGGGCGAACGCCTCCGCGAAGCGAATGGTCGCCGGCCGGTCGTTGTCGTTTCGCAGCGTCCAGCGAACCGTTCCGGAACGACCGAGGCTGATCGAGTTCGGCAGCCGCCTGGCCATGCCGATCCGAGTCGGCGATGGCGTCAGCTGCCGGTCGAGCAGCCACAGGAAAAACACCACCACGGCCACCCCGAGGAGGGCCAGCCACGGCTGGTCCGGCACCAGGAAGACGACCGGACACAGCAGCGCTGCAACGAGAGCGAGGCGGGGTTGAACGACCATCAGGTCAGCGAGGAACCGGCACCGAATCGAGGATGCCGTCGAGCACCATGTCGGCGTTGACGCCTTCGAGCTCGGCCTCCGGCTGGACGTGCAGTCGATGCCGCAGACCCGGCTTGGCGATGGCCTTGACGTCGTCCGGCGTGACGAAGTCCCGACCCGCCATCCACGCCCACGCCTTCGAGAGGCCGAGCAGCGCCACGCCACCACGCGGCGAGACGCCGAGATCAACGACAGGCGAAACCCGCGTGGCCCGAACCACTTCGGTGATGTAGCCAAGCATCGAGTCCTCGACCTGCACGGCGCGAACCGCCGCACGGGCTGCGGCGAGGTGTTGTGGAGTGGCGACGGCGCGCACACCACTCTCCTCGACGGCGTGGAGGTTGAGGCCACGGTTGTGGCGGGCGAGTACCTCCTGCTCGTTGTCCCGCTCCGGGTAGCCGACTCGGAGCTTCGCAAGGAAGCGATCCAACTGCGCTTCCGGGAGCGGATAGGTGCCCTCGTACTCCACCGGGTTCTGGGTCGCGATGACCATGAACGGGCTCGGCAACGGCCGCGGTTCGCCGCCGACGGAAACCTGACGTTCCTCCATCACCTCGAGAAGCGACGCCTGGGTCTTCGGTGGCGTTCGGTTGATTTCGTCGGCCAGAAGAAGGTTCGTGAAGACGGGACCCTCACGGAACTCGAAGGTACCGGTGTGCTGTTCGTACATCAGCTGCCCGGTCACGTCCGACGGCATGAGGTCGGGCGTGAACTGGATGCGGCTCATGTCCACACTGAGGGTCGCCGCCACGGTCTTCACCAGCAGCGTCTTCGCCACACCGGGAACGCCTTCGAGAAGTACGTGACCGTCTGCGAGGAGCGCGGCCAGGAAGCCGGCGAGCACGCCGTCCTGTCCAACGACGACCTTGCCGACTTCACCCCGGATGGCGTCGATCATGGGGCGGGAGCCGCCGGTCGGCGCCGCGCCCGCAGGTGGGTTCGGCGAGGCGGCCGACGGAGCTGCCGGGACTGCGGCGCCGGGCGCAACCGGCGGCGGCGTCCCGGCCGGGGGTGTGGCGGGCGGAGACATGGGCGGTGGCAGTGGAGACTGTGGCGGAGGTGTTCCCGGACCATCCTGCGGGGGCGGCAGTGTGCTCATTCGGTGGTTCCTTTCCTGGCAGCGACAAGTGTCGAGCGGCCTCGGGTCATTGCGTCCCGGGCAATTGCGAGATCGTTGGCGAGCGCCACGAGGGCGTCGTCGTCGGCGGGCGGCGGCCCATCGAGCAGATGGAGGAGGGTTGCCTCGTCCATGCCCGTTGGGATCGCGAGTGCACGAGCCAGGTCCTCACCGGTCGCCTCGGCGCCGAGGCCCACACGGCGGGCCATCGCGGTGCGGAACTCATGACGGAGCACCGCGCCGCTCCGGGCTGCTGATTGTTCGGTCCGGGCGAAGAGACGACCCACCGCCTCGGTGTACGACGAGCTCGGGAGTTCGATCGGTTGTGGTTCCTCGACCGGAGAGCCGAGGCGGCGACCACGAGAGAGCGCGTAGATCAGGAAGGAGCCGCCAAGGCCCACGAGCAGCGCGATGACCGTGTTGGGCACCAGATCGAACACGCCGCCGTCACCGGCACCGACTGGGTCGCCGTCCTCGTTCACCGGAACCGTACCGGTACCGCCGAGGAGCCCCGGTCCGGTGAGGAAGGCCACCGAACGGCCCGGGCCGAGGTTGATCAGGCGCGCCATCATCGCAGCGTTGTCTGCGTCGTCGAGGCTCTGGTTGTACATCAGCTCGGAGGATGCGAGTCGCACGATGCTCCCGGCGCCCATCGAGCGTTCCACCACGAGTGCCTCGCTCCCCGACCCGAAGCAACTCCGGTCGCCGGAGCCGATCTCGATCGGCGCGTGTGGGAGGGCACGGACCTCGGTGAGCTGGTCGAGCCGATCGATCGAGCACTGGCCGATCGCCACGTTGGTGTCATCGTCGACGAACGCAAAGGCCGGCTCCGGTGCTCCGGCGATGTCGACGCCGGTGATCAGGACACCACCGTCCTCCACCCAATCCAGAATCGGTTGGACGATCTCGTCGGTCGTGTCGTCGGCCGAATCGTCGAACTGGGCGAGGATGTCCACATAGAGCGGGAGCGCCACGATGGCGACATCATGCGAGGCGTCGGGATAGCTGACGTCCGGGTCCGCCACGCCACCCGCTTCGTCGACGAACAACCGCAAGGCCAACAGGCCGGTGCGACCCGTGCCGTTCGGGTCGCCGGTGGATCCGACGGTCGCATCGTCCTGGCCGGCGAAGGCGACGAGCAGAACGATCGCCGCAATCAGTGCGACGCCGATCCAGACCACCACATTGCTCCGGGTCGATGCGGTCGTGCCGGTCATGCCGGAACCCGATCGAGACGTTCGAGCAACGCTGCCGTGGCGAGCTGATCGGCCTCGGTGATTGGGGCGTCACTGTAGAAGGCCCGTTCGAACGAGTCGGCGGCACCGCGATAGTCGGCAACGAGGTCGGCCCGGTTCCGTTCGACGGCGCGTCCGAAGTCTCCGGTGGTGGCCCCTGGCCGTTCCAGCGCGATTCCCTGCTCGATGAGCGCGACGATCGCCAGTCGGAAGGCCGCCACAACGGCGCCCCGCCAGTCCTGGGCGGCCCGTAGCGATGCAAGGTCGGCCCGCAACTCGTCGGGATCGACCACCTCGTCGAAGACGATGCGTGCCGTTGCGTCGAGCGCAGTGTCGCGGTCTGCTCGCCGGTTCCGAATCGCCCGGATCAGGGCGATCGCCACGATGACGATCGCAACCGCGAGCAGGATGTAGGCGATCGCTGCTCCGGCGCCCGCTCCGCTGCCCCCGAAGATCGTGCTGAAGATGCGATCCAGCAGGTTCCCGATCCACTCGAGCACGCGGTTGACGGTGCGAGAGAAGAACCCCGGTTCGCGACTTCCGAGAAACTCGCCGCGCAGAAGGATCTCGTCGGCCAGTTCGTTGGCGTCGTCGTTCCCGATCTCGCCGGCCGGAGTCTGCAGTGGTGTCACCGTCGAGCACCGGCGCCGCGGGCACGAGGGCGAAACGCCTGGGCCATCGCCATGTCCAAGTCGATGCCCTCGCGGCGCACGCGAAGGTCGAGGTAGAGCACGGTCGAGACCGCCGCAACGAAGGCGGTGACCACGACCGATGCCAGCACGTCCGCCACCCCGGAGACCGCCCACAACGGAAGGTTGAGCAGCTCGAGGCCGACGAGCGACGGGAGGAATCGGATGGCACCCCGAATGGCGAGCGCGGCGATTCCGGAGAAGACGAAGACCATCGCGACGTGGAACAACGTGTTGCCCGTGAGCCGGGCGCTGCGACGCATTGCGGCAATGGGGCCGACACGTTCCGCTCCCATCGCCGGCGCCATGACCATCCAGAGCGGGCCGAGCACGACCACGGCGAGGCCGACGGTCACCAGCGAGGCAAGGCCCTGCAGCACGTGCGCGCCGAACCAGCCGACGAACAGTGCCGGCGACCGCTTGACCGAGTCGACGAGCAGGTCGGTGGCGGTCACGGGCCGGCTCGAGAACCACGCTTCGATGACGCTGCCGTAGATGGCGGCCACCGTGAAGAGCGCAAGCGATTCGAGGACGAGCGTGGCGAACGCAGCGACCACGGCACCCGGTTCGCTCACGTTGCCGATAAACACATCGAGCAGTTGGTCGGGCCGGGCGTCCCGCAGCGGTGACCCGGGGAAGGCCAGAGCCATCACCCGCAACGGCAGCAGCACGATCAGCGCCACACCGAACAACAGCGCCGGCGAGATGCGAAGGAAGTTGACGGCCTCGTCGATCACGGCGAGCGAAGACCGCGGGACGAGCGGTGGTAGTTCGGCGGCGTCGGGAGCGCGCAGCGGCCGGGACATCGGCACAGGGCCGTCGGGCTGCGCCGCCGCATTGGATCGCTGTGCCGTCACTGGGTCATTCTTACTCAGTGACGCCCGAACCGCCCGACATACCGACGCCGGAATCGACCGCCGGACGCTCCCACGCTTCAGGCGGGTTCGATGCGGCCACGTACGGTGACAGTTTCGCCGATGTGTACGACGAGTGGTACCCCGATGTCTCCGACGCCGCTGCAACCGCTGGCTTCGTCAGCCGCCTCGGAACCCAGCTGGACGTCCTCGAGCTCGGCACCGGAACCGGTCGTCTGGCCCGGTCGCTCACGGCGGCCGGCCATCGGGTCGTCGGCATCGATGCCTCGATTCCCATGCTGCACCGGTTCGAGGCGGCCGGCGCGTCTGCGATCGCTGCCGACATGGCGCAACTCCCCTTCGCCAACGCCTCATTCGACTGTGTGCTCGTGGCCACCAACACGCTGTTCAACCTCGCCGACGCCGACCATCAGGCGGCCTGCTTCCGCAATGTGGCTGCGGTCCTGCGCCCGGGCGGCTCGATGGTCGTGGAAGCCGATGTTCCTGCCCCGAGTGACCCGGCGCTCGATCGACTCGTCTCGACGCGCAGTATCGAACCGGACCGCGTGGTCCTCACCGCCACGATTCGAGACGAAGCAGCGCAGACGGTCACCGGCCAGCACATCGACATCTCCAACGACGGCATCCGGCTTCGCCCATGGAAGATCCGCTTCATCGGCCCGAAGGAACTCGACCGGCTGGCAGCAGCCGCCGACCTCGTGCGAACCGACCGCGTCGCAGACTGGTCAGGTGCCGCGTTCGATGCAGAGGACCCGCACCACGTCACCGTCTACCGCGCACCACCGGGCGAGTCGAGCGCCAGAACCTCGAGCGCTTCGAACACGTGAGCCGGCGGCCGCATCGGCTTGCCGGTCCCATCGGTCACCGCAACGGTGACCTCGCTGGTTGCGATCACGTCGTCGCCCCGGCGGATCGTCTGTGACCAGACGGTCGAGGCTCGACCGAAGCTCGAAACCCCCGTGTGGATTTCGAGGTCCTCACCCGCGGTCGCCGCGTTGCGAAACCGCACCTCGAGCCGCGTAACGACGAACTGGACGCCCTGGTCCTTGAGCGTGTGCAGCGCCATGTCGATGGCTTCGAGCGCATCGACCCGGCCGATCTCGAAGTAGGTCACATACATCGCATGGTTCACATGGTTGTACGGGTCCAATTCATGGAAGCGGACGCGGTGTGGCGTGATGTGCGCAGGCATGGGGCTGGACTCTAGCCCGGGGTGAGTCCTCCGTTTCGGCTGCGCCCGACGTACCCTCAGACCATGGTTGCGATCTCCGTGGAAACCGAACTCGATGCCCCGCCGGAGGTGGTTTGGTCCGACGTACGGAACCTCTCCTCCCACGTCGAATGGATGCACGACGCCGAGTCGATCTGGTTCACGTCAACGACCACGGAGGGCGTGGGCACCATGTTCGACTGCGAGACCAAGGTTGGACCGATCCGACTCACCGACGTGATGGAGATCACCGAGTGGGTCGACAACGAACGGATGGGTGTCCGCCACAGCGGAATCGTGACGGGCGAGGGCGTCTTCACGCTCACCCCAATCCACGGGTCGAAGACGCTGTTCAGCTGGACCGAGGAACTTCACTTCCCGTGGTTCTTCGGCGGCAAGCTCGGTGAGCCGGTCGGTGGCGTGATTCTCAAGATGATCTGGAAGCGGAACCTCCAGAACCTGGCAAACCGCTACCGCAACGGCGCCGTCGTCACCTGACCGGACAACCGACTGCAGCTCGGGTCAGAAGAGCGGGTCCGTCCACGTTCCAGCGGCCCAGATGCTGCCCACGATCAAGAGCACGCCGAGGACCGCACTGACGATCCACGGCTTGCGCAGGTCTCGGCCGAACAACGGTCCGTCTCCGGGATTCAGGCCGAACCACATGATGCCGAGCAGCGCACCGACGACGAAGCCGCCGAGGTGCCCGCCCAGGCTGACGCCGCCACGAAGGCTGTAGAAGGCGTTGATCAGGATGAGGAACCCGAGCCCCGTGTCGAAGAGGCCGATGCCGCGGCTGCGGTAGGCAAATACCGTGAGGCCGATGAGACCGAACACGGCACCGGACGCGCCGACCACCGGCACTTCGGGGTCGAGCAGGAGCGCGCCGAAGGTTCCGCCGAGCAGGCTCACCAGATAGACGAGACCGAACCGGGCTTCGCCGAGAATTCGTTCAAGCTGCTGCCCGAGCTGCCACAGCAGGTACATGTTGAACCCGATGTGGAACAGGCCGGAGTGGAGGAAACCACCGCTGATGATCCGCCACCACTCGTTGTCGACATCGATCGCCGGACCCCAGGTGCCATAGTCGGCGCCGACAGGACCGGCGCTGTTGATCGTGGCGCCGAGAGCCGCGATCGTCAGAACCCAGATGGCGACGTTGACCCCAACGAGGCCCTTCGTCACGGTGCCCTGCGCGCCCGGAAGGGTGCGGGCGTTGTACACCTTCTGCTTGTTTCCCTTGGCGCATTCGGGACAGTGCACGCCGACCGAGGCCTGGTTCATGCAGGACGGGCAGATCGTGCGATCACAGCGTTGGCAGGTCACACCAGAGGTCCGATCCGGGTGCCGATAACAGACATCACTGTCGGTTGGGGTGGGGTGGTCGTGTGAGGTCATTTGTACTCCAAGCACTGACGCTAGCGTTTCCATTCCCCGGGTGGTCCCGCGGCCGGTCGCAGACCGCTACCGTTTTCCTCAGTGACTGACATCATGCCTTTCTCCGCCGAGCTCCAGGACCGCCTGGTGCTCCTCGCCCAGGTGCCACATCTCCTCGTCGCCACCGACTACGACGGCACCATTGCTCCAATCGTCAACGACCCGATGAAGGCCGTACCCGATCGCGAAGCTGCGGTCGCGCTGCGAACGCTCGCCGGACTCGACCAGACCGAAGTCGGCGTCATCTCCTCCCGATCGCTCCGCGATCTCGCCGCGCTCAGCCGGCTCCCGGCCGAGATTCACCTCGTCGGCAGTCACGGCAGCGAGTTCGATGTGGACTTCGCCCTGCAAATGGACGCCGAGACCATCGCCCGCCGGAACGAACTCGGAGAACTCCTCGCCGAGATCGCCAACCGCTACCCGGGAACGGTCCTGGAGCAGAAGCCCGCCTCGGTGGCCTTCCACACCCGCAATGCCGAGGACGCCATCGTTCCAGCCGCCGTCGACGAGGTCGCGGCGATCGCCGTCGACAACCCCGATCTCTCCATCCGACACGGCAAGCGGGTGGTCGAGCTCGGCGTCATGCAGACCGACAAGGGCGGGGCGCTCGACACACTCCGGTCCAACCTGAGCGCCAGTGCCGTGCTGTTCCTCGGCGACGAGGGAACGGACGAAGACGCGTTCGCCACACTCGGCGGCCCGGATCTCGGTGTCAAGGTTGGCGACGGCGACACGATCGCCGAGTTTCGCATTGATGGCACGACCGACGTCGCCCGGCTCCTCAGCCAGCTCGCCACGCTTCGCGCCGAATGGCTTGCCGGGGCCGGCCTGGTCCCGATCGAGCAGCACAGTCTGTTGTCCGATCAGCGCACTGCCGCCATCGTCACGCCCGACGCTCGAATCACGTGGTTCTGCGCTCCGCGCCTGGACGACCCCGCCATCTTCGCCGAACTCCTTGGCGGCCCGAGCGCCGGCTACTTCTCGGTTGCGGCTGCCGACGGCAGCGCCCCGATCCTGCAGCGCTACAGCGGCTCGACGATGATCCTCGAGACGATCTGGTCCGGTGTGACCACGTTGGACTACCTCGACGTTTCCGATGGCCGGCCCGGTTTGCTGGCCGGTCGCTCCGACCTGATTCGGCAACTGTCGGGCACCGGGAGCGCAGTCATCGAGTTTGCTCCACGCCAGGACTTCGGCCGCTTCCCCACCCAGCTGGAGGTTCGTGACGGTGGGCTCGAGGTGATGGGGGCGCGCGATCTCGTCGTGCTCCGGTCCGAAGGCGTCGACTGGGAGATCGTGCCGGACGGCCAACATCAGACCGCTCGCGCCACGGTCGATCTCAGCAACGGTCCGCTCACGCTCGAACTCCGCGTGGGTACCGCCAGCCTCCGGGCCGAAGCGGACGAGGGTCGACGTCGGGATCACACCCGGCGGTTCTGGAACGATTGGGCCGACCGCCTCGAACTCCCTCAGGAGTCCTCGTCGTTCGTGAAACGATCTGCGCTGATTCTGAAAGCGCTCGTCTACGGGCCGAGCGGCGGTATCGCTGCAGCAGCCACGACGAGCCTGCCGGAGTTCATCGGCGGTGTTCGCAACTGGGACTACCGCTACTGCTGGCTTCGGGACGCAGCGCTCAGCGCGGCGGCCCTCGTGCGTTTGGGCAGTCATACCGAAGCGATGGACTACCTGGACTGGGTGCTCGGCGTGCTCGAGGAGGGCGGCGGCGAAGCCGACCGGCTCAACCCGCTGTACACGCTCGACGGCGGCAAGCTTCCGCCGGAGGCCGACATCACCGAGCTCGCCGGCTACGGCGGTTCTCGGCCGGTCCGCGTGGGCAACGCCGCCGACAACCAGGTGCAGCTCGATGTGTTCGGACCGATCGTCGATCTGGTCCATCTGCTCGGGCAGCGGGGCGCTCCCCTCTCGGCCCGTCACTGGCGGCTGGTCGAGGCGATGGTGAGCGCTGTCGAGAACCGGTGGGAAGAGCCGGATCACGGCATTTGGGAGATCCGTTCGGCGCCCCGTCACCACGTGTACTCACGGGTGATGTGTTGGGTCACCGTCGATCGGGCCATCGATCTCGCCAGCGAGGTTTTCGGCCGTCAGCGCCCGGAATGGGAGACGCTCCGCGACACGATTGCTGCCGACATCTTCGAGAACGGCTACAACGAGACGGTCGGCAGCTTCACGACCGCCTACGACGGGGTCGATCTCGACGCCTCGGTGCTCAGCGTTGGCCTCTTCGGATTGGTCGAGCCGACGGATCCTCGATTCGTCGGAACGGTGCGTGGAGTCGAGGCCCAGCTCCGGGCCGGCACGACCGTGTACCGCTACCACCACGACGACGGTCTGCCGGGAGCGGAGGGCGGCTTCCACCTGATGACCTCCTGGCTGATCGACAGCTATCTGCTCATCGGCGAGCGGGAAAACGCCGAGGAGCTCTTCCGCGCACTGTTGGCGACAGCCGGCCAGACCGGCCTCCTCTCCGAGGAGGTCGACCCCGCAACAGGCCGCTCCCTCGGCAACCACCCCCAGGCCTACAGCCACCTGGGCGCCATCAACAACGCCCTGAACCTCAGCAACTGACCACCCAAAGCGCTCACTCCCCCACATCGGTACCAGGTACGAATGTAGTGACCCGACCACGGATCGTCGAAGAACGAACCGCCAACCGCACCTATTCCACTTCCTGCGGCTCTCCGGTACACGTCGAGCCGCTCAGCAAGACCACCCAAAGCGCTCACTCCCCCACATCGGTACCCGGTACGAATGTGGTGATCCGACCACGGATCGACGGAAACGAAGCGCTGAGCCCAGTCCGAAGTGAGCCTGCGTTTCGGCCCGCCAGGGCCGAAACGCACGAAGTGAGGAGCCCCTGGGCAACAAACGTCGGGCAGCTTCAGCCCCGAAGAAGTCTGCGTTTCGGCCCGCCAGGGCCGAAAGGCATGAAGTGAGGAGCCCCAAGGCGACGAACGTCGGGCAGCTTCAGCCCGCAGGGATGAAGCTGTAGGAACCCGAAGGGTTCCCCGTTACCAGTATTCCTCGTAGTGGATGTTTCCGGGGGCACCGCGTTTGTCGAGCGTGAAACCCCGGTCGACGAGGAGCTCGATGACGCCGGCGGGGTCGGGGAAGCGCATCGTTCCGTCCTCGTCTTCCGGCAGGCCGATCATGGCCGGGTTGCCGCAGAGGAACGCGTGGATCTCGGCGGGGTTCATCTCGCCGCCGAGGACCCGTTCGAGGTCGCCGTCACGAATCAGATCCTGGAGGTAGCGTTTGGCGACGTCGGGCTCACGGGTTGGCATCGGGAGGTAGTGATAGTTGGCGAACCGCTTGGCCAACGTCCGATGTTCATCCAGGTAGCCGAGGTCGGCGTTGTTGCGAACGGTGACGGTGGAGATGATCGGGCCCGTGTGGCCCTTGCGCAGCAGCTCGGTGACCATCGAGTTGTGCGGGGCCTCGCCGGTGCCGGTCGCAAAGAAGATCACGGCCGATTCCGGATCCGTCACCGAGGCGAGTGTGTAGCGGCCTGCGACCTTCGGGCCGAGGTAGATCCGGTCGCCGGGACGCTTGAGGGCGAGGCGGGGAGTGAGCGCCGGCACGTGTCCGTCGGTCGGCGGTACGAGCACGATGTAGAACTCGAGCTCCTCTGTGTCGGGCGCGGCCAGGTAGCCGGTGTCGTCGAAGATCGGATGGCTGATCGAGTACGAGCGCCTGATGAGTTTGAACCACTTGTCGTCCATGCCGGAGTCGTGGGCGTCGTCGATCCGGTCTTCCCAGTAGCCCAGCCCGAGCGAGGCATATTGGCCGGGAAGGTGTGAGGTGTCTCCGTGGTCGGGCTTGACCCGAAGCACCCAGAGGTCGGAGTGTGTGGGCTCGAACTTCGTGATGGTGGCGTTGTAGTGCTCGATCCGAAGCTCGGCGACCGCCGACTCGTTGCGAACCCGTCGGGCCAATGCGGTCGGCGCCACCGGCGCATCGAGTTCGGGGAAACACGCTTCGGCGAGGAGCGTGCCGACCTCCCACGAGCTCGCCGCATTCGGAACGTTCTCGCTCGGCGTGCCCTGGAACCAGACCTTCCCTGATGCCAACGCTTCAGCAGACACGCCGAAGGAGTCCGGACCGAGTTCTCGCCGTTGCGAGGCGAACACGACGTGATCGAATTCGAGATCGGGGGTGCGCCGGTCGTTGAAGTAGGCGACCGGGAACCCGTCGCGAGCACCGATCTCGTCCGGCACCGCGCGGTACAGCACGGTGATGCGACGCTCGCGCTCGAGCCGGCGGAGCATGTTGTCGGCGGCCGGAGCGAGCTGGGCGGGGTCCATGCCACCTGCGGCGAGAACCACGCCGGCGCCCGCAGCCGCTGCCGCGGCCGCCACCTCGACCGCGTTGTTGGTCATGCCGACGACGAGCACATCGCGGTCCTGCAACCCATCGGGAAGGCTGTCGATGCTGACCCGCTCCCCCACGGTCGCGCCCTTGACGGGAATGGACCAGGCAGGATCCTCACAACGGACGGCGATCAGGCAGCCACGGGACCGATACGTGTGCAGGTTGGTCACGATGCGAACAAGTTCGCCTTCCATCGTGATCGAGGAGATCTCTTCGTCGTAGGAGACGTCGATCCGGTTCTCGGGGACGAGGTCGGGGAACCCGACCGATGCGCCGGATTCGATCACTCGGACTCGTTCGAGTCCGGACCGTAGCGAGGAGATGGCGACCGACAAACCGCCGGCACCTCCGCCGATGACGATGAGGTCGTGGTCTGCCTGTTCGGTCATGGGCACCAGTGTGGACCCCAGTCCCCCGACAGGTCCAGCATCGTCCGGCCTATCCCCGACCGACGAACGGCATACCGTTCGCCATCACGGTCATGGTGAGGATGTTCACATCGAGCGGGAGGCCGGCCATGTGGACGACCGCGTCGGCGGCGTGTTCAACCGCCATGGTCGGCTCGGAGAGCGTCGTTCCGTTTGCCTGCACGATGCCGGCAGCCATCTGATCGACCATCTCGGAGGCCGCGTTGCCGATGTCGATCTGTCCGACAGCGATGCCGTGCTCGCGCCCGTCGAGGTTCAGGCTCTTGGTCAGCCCGGTGATCGCATGTTTGCTCGCCGTGTACGGAGCGGAGAACGGCCGGGGCGTCGTGGCGGAGATGGACCCGTTGTTGATGATGCGCCCACCGGCAGGATCCTGTGCCTTCATCTGCCGAAAGGCAGCTCTCGCACACAGAAAGGAGCCGGTGAGGTTCACGGCGATCAGTCGTTCCCAGGCGTCCACCTCCAGCTCGTCCACCGGCACCCCCGGCGCGGCGATGCCCGCATTGTTGAAGAGCAGGTCGACCCGGCCGAACCGGTTCACGGTTGTGGCGAAGAGGTCGTCGACCTCGGTCGAGTTACTCACGTCGGCCACGGCAGCGAGGCCGTCGCCGTTCAGTTCTTCCACCGTCGACTCGAGCGATGAACGAGTCCGACCAGCCACGACGACCGACCAGCCCGCAGCTCCCAGAGCGACCGCCGCTGCTCGTCCGATGCCACGTCCGCCTCCGGTGACAATTGCGATACCGCTCATGAGTCGTTCCTCCGTTGTTCGTGCCAATACATCAACCATCCGAGCCCGTCTGCGACGCCACTCCGTGGCGTGTACTCCGCGCCGAATGGCTCGTCCCAGCCCCTCGCAGCGAGTGCGGGAAGCAGTTCGTGAAAATCGATCTCTCCGCCGATCGGCTCGCCTCGGTCGGGATAGGCAGAGATCTGGATGTGACCGAGATGCGGCCAGGCCCGATCGAAGACGGCGTCGAGCCCACCGTCCATCATCCGACTGTGGAAGCAGTCGATCATGATCTTGAGGCTGTCGCTGCCGACCGCCTCCACGGTGTTCACCGCATGGACGACTCGGGTCAGGTGGTAGTTGGCGACGGTGGAGTTGAGTGGCTCGATGATGATTTGTTTGCCAGCGTCGGCGGCGCAGGCTGCAGCGTGGGCCAGGTTCGATTCGTAGGCACGCTGTGCGTCCGCCGATCCGTCGGTTCGACCGGCGAGCACGTGGACAAGTCCACAACCGATCGATGCGGCGTACGCGACGGCTTCCTCGATCAGGCGACGAGCCTCAGCCTCTCGCCCGGGGATCGCAGCGACGCCGAAGTCGTCGGTCCTTCCACCGAGCCGCGTGTTGAGGCTCATCATCGTGAGGCCAGTTTCGTCGAGGGCGTCCACGATCTCCGCGGGTTCTGTCTCGTACGGCATGTGGCATTCGACCGCATCGAATCCCGCAGCGCCGGCCACCCGAATGGCATCGGGAAGCCGCAGATCCGTCCAGAGGAACCCGAGGTTCGCCGAGAATCGAATCATCGGTGTGTTCCTCCGTTGTCGTCGTCCTCACCGAGGAACGCGACGATGTCGACGGTGAGCTCGGCGGTGGATCGCAGCGCGGACAGGCGAAGATCCTCCGCCTGTCGGAACAGCACGTCACGTCGTGCCATCAGCGACTCATGCTCGGCGGCGGACATCGCCCGGCGATGCGACTCGGCTGATTGACGCGTGATCACCTCGTCCGTTGGAGCATCGAGGAACACCACTCGAGCGCAGTGCCCGAGCGCCACACGGACGTCGGCGTCCTCGATGGTCGACGCAGCAGCAGAGATCACCGTTGGGCTCGGGCGCTCCAACGCTTGGACGAGAACATCAGCCTCGAGGCGATGCAACGCGGCCAGACCGTCTCGTTCGACCATCTCGCGTCCCGTCATCCCCGTTCGCTGTTCGATCTCCGCATCCGAGTCCGAGTACGGCCACCCGAGATGCTCGGCCACGGAGCGACCGGTTGTCGACTTGCCGACGCCCATCGGCCCCATGATCACGAGATGATCCATCGTCAAAGCATAAGGAACGGGAAACACCCGCAGGAATCTCCGAAGGGCCGTTGGTGTTCGTACACTCACCATGATGAAGGAATCGCCCGTCGCCGCCGCTGCCGAGACCGCCGCTCCGCCGAGCGGCGACGTCATGGATTCCGCTGCGATGGAGGCCGAGGTGGCGAAGGTCATCGCTGCCGTCCGCCCCGCCGTGCAAGCAGACAAGGGCGACATCGAGCTCATCTCGGTCGACACCGAGACGGGCATCGTTGAGGTCGAGCTGCAGGGCGCCTGCGTCAGCTGCCCCGCATCGTCGGCAACGCTCAAGGCCGGCGTCGAGCGCATCATGATGGACCGTGTGCCCGGCGTGACCGAGGTCGTCAACGTCGGTCAGCTCTACTACGACGACGGAACCGCCGTCACTCTCTGATCCGTCAGGCCCAGCGCGCTGGGTGAAACCTCCCGAACGGCCGGATATCCGCGACCTTTCGCCGGTGGCACCCGTCCTCTCAGCGTGACCGGAACTACCCCCCAAACCACCGCCCCCCGAACGAGCACGGCTCCGTCGAGTCGCCGTCTGCTGGGATTGATCGTCCTGCTCCTCACGGCGATGGTGCTGGCATTCCTTCTGGCGCTCTCGCTGAGCGAGCCGATCATGGCGACGATCAGCACCTGACAGAATCGGTAGCGGAACCCCGACGAGCTGCTCGCCCCATGGGCGGACAGTTTCGCGTCCAGCGACCGATCGGGAGCCCGGCCAAGCCGTAGGCTGGGCACCATGGGTTCGCTGCTTGCGCATCAGGGTGGTTGGGACGAGATTCTGCTCGTCGTCGGCCCGATCCTCGTGCTCGGCGGCCTCTTGAAGATTGCGAACCGCCGGGCGGACCGCATTGCGGAACAAGGTGAGGCCGGTTCCGCACGCTCCCCGAAAGCCTGAGCAGAACGCTCAGCTGGCGGGTCGGGTCTCCACGGAGGCACCGAGCGCTCGAAGATCGCCGGCCAGGTCGGGGTAGCCCCGGCTCACGTGACCGTCGTCGATCACGATCGTCTCGCCGTCGGCGCCCAAGGCGGCGACCACCAGTGCAGCACCGGCGCGAATGTCGTGGCTCTTGACTCGCGCACCCCGAAGACGCTCGACACCTCGAACGATTGCGTGGTTGCCGTCCGTTCGGATGTTGGCACCCATCGTCACCAACTCGTCGACGTACCGGAAACGGCCAGCGAAGAGATTCTCGGTCACGATTGCCGTTCCATCGGCGACGGCGAGGAGTGCAACGAGGAACGGCTTGTAGTCCGTGGCGACTCCCGGATACGGAAGCGTCTGCAGGTCGACCGAGTTGAGCCGGCCCGGGCCCATCGCCCAGATGCCGTTGCGATCGGGAGAGGTTCGAAGCCCCATCTCCCCCACCTTCTGGCAGACCATGTCCATGTGGTCGTAGCGGGCTTCGCGAAGCAGCACTTCGCCGCCGGCCACGCCGACAGCGGCCAGGAAGGTGGCCGCCTGGATGCGATCGGGGATGACGCGGTGCGTCACGGCCTCGAGTTCGGTGACGCCTTCGATCGTGATGGTCGACGAGCCCGACCCGGTGATGCGAGCCCCCATCTTGTTCAGCATGGACGCGAGGTCGGCGATCTCCGGCTCACGTGCGGCGTTCTCGATTCGGGTGGTCCCCTTGGCCATCACGGCCGCCATCATGATGTTCTCGGTGGCGCCGACGCTCGGAAACGCCAGCAGGACATCGCCACCCATCAGGTCGGGGGCCTCACCGACCACACCGTCTGCGGACGAGGTGAACGTGGCGCCGAGGGTCTCGAGGCCAGAGAGATGCATGTCGATGGGACGGTGACCAAAGTCGTCGCCGCCGGGAATCCCGAGTTCGGCATGCCCGAAGCGGGCGAGCAACGGGCCCAGAACGGCGGTTGACGCTCGCATTTGTTCGACCAGTTCGAACGGTGCCACCGGGGTCAGCTCGCCGACGGTGATCTCGACCACGCCCGGACGACGGTTGGTCGTGGCGCCCATCGATTCGAGCAGTCGACACATCACCTCGACGTCGAAGATGTCCGGGACGTTGTACAGCGTGTGGGTGCCCGAGGCCATCGTTGTGGCCGCCATGAGCTTGAGCACCGAGTTCTTGGCCCCGCTGACCGTGACCTCGCCTTCGAGACGGCCGCCCGGTGTAACGACGAATTCGGTGGTGGAGTGCGAGGTCATCGCTGCCAGTATTACCGGAGTGACCACCCAGCGCCGCACACTCACGGTCGATGATCGCGAACTCGCGGCATTGCGCACTCCCCGCGATGGGGTCGTCCTCGAGCGCCGTGCGGACACCGATCGATTCGAACTCGAGGAAGGCGCACTCCACCACTGGACCCGCACGCTCGACGTGACCTCCCACGACGACGGATCACACACGGTCGTCGAGACCGTCGACTGGCGCCTCGACGTACCGATCTTCTGGGTTTTCGTGTGGGTTCCCCTCTTCCTGCACATCCGAAAGGGCATGACGAAAGCGGCGCCGTGGTGGGCGCCGGGCGGGCGGCTGGATCAACGCGCCGGGCACGTGATCGGGTTGCTGGGCTCCCTCGCACTCATCAACGGGTTCCTCGGCACGGTCATCGGGCAGACGCTCACGTTCGCGGCCGACGAGTTCTGTGGCGAATTCGAGGCGGTCGATGGCTTGCGCAGTTGCATCGATCCCGGGGCCGACGAGTCGGCCCGCGCCGATGTCTTCACGATCGTGCGGGTTGCGATCGTGCTTTCGCTCGGACTGACGATCGCCGCCGACCGCTTTGGCCGCCGGGCTGCCATCCGTGCCGCGGTCACCACCTCGTGTGTGGCGACGGCGCTCGGCGCGATCGTGCCCAGCCTCGGTTTGCTTGCCCTGAGTCAGATCTTCGCCCGCGGACTGGCCACCGGCCTTGCCATCCTCATCGCCGTCGTGGCCGCTGAGGAACTTCCCCCGAAAAGCCGCGCCTACGGCATCAGCGTGCTCGTCCTCCTCGCCGGCCTCGGTTCCGGGATGGTGGTCTGGATCCTGCCGCTCGCCGATGTGGCGGAATGGGGATGGCGCCTCGTCTACGCGACTGCCCTCGTGTTCCTGCCTGCCGCCTTCTGGGCGTCGTCCAAGCTCCCGACCACGCGCCGCTTCGCGACGAACACGAATCCGTCCATGCGAGCCGCCCTCACCGAGCTCCGGTCCCATCCGACCTTTCGCCGCCGGCTTGCGCTGTTGGCCAGTGCGGCGCTGCTCGCTGCCCTCTTTGCCACACCGGCATCACAGTTCGACAACCAGTACCTGCGGGACGAACTCGGCTTCTCAGCAACGCGGATCAGCCTCTTCACGCTCGTCACCTCCACCCCCATCGGGTTGGGAGTGCTCGCCGGCGGCATGCTTGCGGACCGAGTCGGTCGCCGTCCCATCGGTGCACTCGGCACGGCGATCGGCGCGGCACTCACGCTCTGGTCGTTCTTCGCCTCCGGGCTCCCGCTGTGGTTCATTCGAGCGGGTGGAACGATCCTGGGCAGCGGTCTGGCCATCCCGGCACTGGGCGTCTACGGCCCGGAGCTCTTCCCCACCCGGCTCCGCAGCTCGGCGAACGGACTCATCATCGCCGCGGGGGTGATCGGCAGCGTGATCGGGTTGCAGGTCGTCGGTCGGCTGGCGGAGCGGTGGGACGCGTTCGGTCCAGCATTGGCGGTGATGGCGTTCGGCCCGGCACTCGTCGTGGTGTTGTTGTTGACGCTCTACCCGGAGACGGCCAACAAGACGCTCGAGACGATCAACGACGAGCCGGAGCTCGCGGACTGACGGTCCGGGAACTTCGGTATTCTCGACACGTGCACGCGAACGGGTTTCCCTCGATCAGCCGCCGACGGCTGTTGGGCGGATTAACCGTCGCCGGAATCACGGCGTGCACACCGGACAACGGCCGGCCCGACCTGGTCGACGCACCGAGCCCGGTCACGACCTTCCCGCGTGTCGGTCAGGTGCTCCGCGAACCCGCCCCGGCAGAACCCATCAGTGCCGAGCAGGTGCAGACGGTCGATGTGGACCGGTCGGTTGTCGCCACGGCGCTGCCTGCTCTGCTCGAGGTCCGGGACGCGCCCGAGGGCGAAGTCACCCATTTGATGGAGAATCCGACACCGACCGGCGGGCCGCTCGTGTTCCTGACCACCGAGAATCAGTCGGACTGGCACGAGGTGTTGCTTCCTGTTCGGCCGAACGGATCGACGGGATGGGTTCGTACCGCCGATGTGTCCCTCGCCGCCCACCACTTCCGCATCGGCGTCGATCTCGCCGCATTTCGGCTGCGGGTGTTCGACCGCGGATCGGCGATCTTCGATGCGGTGGCCGGCGTGGCGAGGGACAACGCCCCAACGCCCGGCGGCCGGTACTACATCACCGAACTGCTCGCTCCGCTCGAGCCGGACACCATCTACGGCACGTTCGCCTATGGCCTGAGTGGCTTCAGTGAGACCTTCGAAACGTTCAACGGCGGCCCCGGCCAGCTCGGAATCCATGGCACCAACGAGCCGGAAACGCTCGGTTCGGCGGTGAGCGCAGGTTGCATTCGGCTGCACAACAACGACGTCGAGCGGCTGGTTCGGTTCTTGCCGCTCGGTGTTCCCGTCGACGTGGCCTGACGGTTCCCGCCCTCAGTCGAGGCTGAGGAAGGCCCGAATATGGCCGATGATTTCATCGTCCTTGTTCTTCGGGGCATGACCGCCGACGACCCACTCCTGATGCACCGGCCCGCTGATGGCACCGACGTGCTCACCGAACTCTTCGGGTGAGCCGAAGGGATCCTTCTCGCCGGACACGAACAGACAGGGAACGTCCAACGCAGGGAAGTGATCCGTGCGCAGCTTCTCCGGCTTCCCCGGCGGGTGCAGCGGGTAGGACAACAACACGAGCGACGACGCGCCGAGGCCCTCCGCAACGGCGACGGAGCATGCTCGGCCGCCAAACGAACGCCCGCCGAGGGCAATCCGATCGGCGGGAACATCGAGCTTCGCAGCGAGCGCTGCGGCAGCGTCCACGATCTTCGCCGCGGCTCTCGGAACGCTCGTCGTGCCGAGGGTCAACCGTTCCACCGTGATCTCCGGCAGGCCATGCTCGATCGCAACGAGGGTGGGGTGGTCTCTGTCGGCGCTGGCGCCCGGCGTGAGAATCAGCCCCGCCGGCGGGTTGGTCGTACTCATGAAAGCAGGATCTCCCGAGCCCGGCTGAGCTCGGCAATCCGGTCGGCGGCACCGTCGTCCTCCGCACCGTGATCGGGATGCGCGTCTCGGACGAGCGCCCGATACCGCTTCTGCACGTCCTTGGCTCCGGGCTTTCCGTCGGTCTCGAGCCCGAGAACGTCGAGGGCCCAGAGCAGCGGATCGGAGGCAACGTTGAGCGCACCGCTTCGGAAGCGCATCGCAACATCCGCACCGACCAGGTGGTCGATCAGACCGGGACCCGCTGGGCCGACCCAGTCGAGCCCGCGCCGAAGCACGTCCACGACCGCGCTTCGCTGATCGGGGGGAATCGCAGCGCAGGCGTACACGGCGGCCAGCGCCGACTGGGCGGGAGCGCCCTTGTCCGTCTCCAGCTCGAACTGAAGACCGTTGGCACCACGAACCAGCCGGTGACGGCTGCGGCTCAGGCCGACCCGATCGTCCTGGAGGCGGTGGCGAAGCCGAGGCTGCCCGATTCGGTCGCCACGCTCCACCTCCTTCATCAGGACTAGCATCTCCTTGCGGGTGTCCTTGTCCAGGTCGGCCGAGAACCGGGCCAACACCGCGCCGAGGAGAAGGCCGCCGGGGCCGGGAGCCGGGTCGGTCGGGAGCACGCAATCGCCGACCGCAACCCGTCGTGTGGGCGCGATCGGACGGGAATGCCACACTTCGAGCGACGCCAGGATCACAACTGCCAAGTTACCGAATCCGCTTGCGCCGCTCGCTACCGAACCGCCGTCGTTCAGACAACGTTTTCGAGCAGCCCGCGCAGCGTGCCGGCAGCATCGACGACGTCCTCCTCGGTGCGGTCCTCGTCTGAGAGCACGGACTTCATGTCGGCACCGCCCTTGCGGATGGCGGCCCAACGACGACTGTCGAAGCCGAATGGTGTGCGAACGTCTGCCAGAAGTCCGGCTTTGGAGACGATTGCGATCGTCGCCTTCGCGTCGCCCGGGTTCTTCACCAACTTCTGCGCAAGGCCTCGCACATCACCCAGCAAGTCGTTGAGCTGGAGACCCTCCATCTCGGTGGTCGCTTCGCCGAGCTCCTCTTCGAGCGCAAGCTTCTCGGTGATGGCCGTGATGATGGCGTCGACGACCTCCTCATCGTCTTCGGCAACCAGCAGCTCGCCGTCCTCATCGAACTCGTGGCGCACGTCGTTCAGATTCAGCGCAGTCACCAGGGCGGACCGAGCATCGTCCGTCCAATCGTCCATCGCGTAGCCGATCTTGTCGACGTCGGGATCGAGGCTCGGGGTGGCGTCGCCTTCCGCCTCCGCCTGCTCGACGAGCGCATCCACCTGCTCCTCGTCGGCTTCGCGAACGATCAGCATCGGCCCCTGCCAACCGTGGACGACTCCGGCCTCGGTCAGCAGGCGCTCTGCACGGCTGCGCGCCTCGAACGACCAGTCGTGCATTTCGTAAGCCACCTGGGCCTCATCCGCCGTGCCGACTTCCTCGGGCGGTGTCGGTGCTTCCTCGACCAGATCGACCCCGCACTCGACGCAGGCGGACACGTCCTCGGCGTACTCGCGGGAACACTGGAAGCAATACATCGTCGACATGCCCGTGAAAGCTACTCTCTCTTTTGCTGTCAGGTATGGGCGCGAGCTGCCGACAGGAGCACGGGAACAGTTGACAGGAGCTCAACCATGTCTGATCTCACCACGCCGGACCGCAACCTGGCGCTTGAACTCGTCCGGGTCACCGAGGTCGCAGCCATTGCCGCGTCCCGGTTCATGGGCCGCGGCGACAAGGAAGCCGCCGACGGCGCGGCCGTTGACGCCATGCGTCATCAGCTCGCTGGGGTGGCGATGGACGGACTCGTCATCATTGGCGAAGGCGAGAAAGACGAAGCGCCGATGCTCTTCAACGGTGAGAACATCGGCACCGGTGAGCCGCCGAAGGTCGACATCGCCGTCGACCCGATCGACGGCACCACGCTGACCGCGCTCGGTCGGGCCAACGCCCTGGCCGTCATCGCGGCTTCCGAAGGCGGCTCGATGTTCGACCCCGGGCCGTGTGTGTACATGGAGAAGATCGCCGTCGGCCCCGATGCCGCCGGATCGATCGACATCCGGAAGTCCCCCACCGAGAACCTGCACTCGATCGCCGAAGCGAAGAACCAGCCGGTGGAGAACCTCACCGCAGTGATCCTCGATCGCGATCGCCACGGTGAACTCATCAAGGAAGTTCGCTCCACCGGTGCCCGCATTCGCCTCATCCCCGACGGCGATGTCGCCGGAGCGATCTCCACCGCATGGCCGGACTCGGGCGCCGACGTGTTGTTCGGCATCGGCGGCACTCCGGAAGGCGTCATCAGCGCAGCCGCACTCCGCTGCATGGGCGGCGAGCAGCAGGGGCTGCTCTGGCCGCGCAACGAGGCCGAGCGCAAGGAGGCCATCGAAGCCGGGTACGACCTGAAGAAGGTCCTCCACATCGCCGACATGGTGTCGTCCGACAACTGCTTCTTCGCCGCCACGGGCATCACCGACGGCGATCTGCTCAAGGGCGTGCAGTACGACCGCGGTATCGCCAAGACGCAGTCGCTCGTCATGCGCTCGAAGTCCGGCACCGTCCGCCTCGTCGAGGCCCACCACATGCTCGAGAAGTATCAGGCGATCTGACGATCCCGCCGGCGAGACGCTCGCCGAATCTGACCGGCACCACGTCGGAGGTCGCGCACGGCTCTTTTGGTTGAGCGAACCGGATGACGCAACACTGTCGTTGGCTTCTGGAGTCCGCGGAACGGGTGCAGGAACTGCGCCACCATGGTCGGTGGCATGTACTCATCGATGCCATACACGGACGGTCGTCGGTCCTTCGGCATGAACCAGGTGCCGAAGATGATGTCCCACACCGGCAGGAAGACCGAGTAGTTGGAGTTGATCGCGCCCGGTTCGTTCGCGTGATGCCAATGATGGAAGTCCGGCGTGATGATGATTCGTTGCAACGGACGCCAGCGCCACCGAACGTTGGCGTGAAGAAAGATGCCCGTCACGATCTGCAGCACCGTGAGCACGCCGGTGGTCTCCAAGCTGAAACCCGCAGCGAGCAGGAAGGCGATCGGTGGCGCCAGGATGATTCCGTCGATCGGGTGGTTGCGAAACGCTGAGACCCAGTCCATCGTCTCGATCGAGTGATGGACGGAGTGGAACCGCCACAGGAACGGCACCTCATGGCTCCAGCGATGCACCCAGTAGATCAGCAGATCGAAGGCGAGCACGCCGACCAGTAGCTGTGCCAATGGCGGAAGCGCGGTGACGACGGGCCGCAGCGCAAGACCCGGGAGCCAGAACAGGCTGCCGATTGCGACGATTCCGCCCGCCACGAGGCTGACGCCGGTGAGTGCCGGTTGCGCAAGCGCGTAGCCGACATCGAGTCCGAGCCGG
The DNA here is from genome assembly GCA_020628865.1 of Acidimicrobiales bacterium. Lineage (GTDB taxonomy): Bacteria > Actinomycetota > Acidimicrobiia > Acidimicrobiales > SHLQ01 > SHLQ01. Next base: position 105,164 of record JAHDEJ010000007.1, on the reverse strand, counting down.
GGGCGCCGGAAGGGCTGGTCGTGCCGAGGGAACAGCTTCTCGAATGGCACCACGAGGACGAACAGCAGCAGAACGAGAACGATCGGCGACGGGTCGACGACGAGCGAACCGAGCACGACCGCGGCTGCGCCGAGGCGCAACCAGAGGGCCCGACGTCTCGCCCGTCGAGGCACCGGTGGCGGACCCATCGAGACCGGTTGCGCCATGGGCGCTGGTGGTGGCGGGGAAACGTGGGGCGGAGTCGTCGTGGAGGTCATGGTTCGACGGTGACGCACGACGTCACGGTGAGCAATCAGGGATGACCCTGAGTCCACCCTGAGTACGTTTTCCCGATAAAGCACAGCCAGAAAGCAACCGATTCAAGGAAGCGTGATGGCGAGCGGTCCCACACAAGTTTCGAACGCACGCGCGCAGGAAGCCTGGGCGGCGCGGCCCTTCGCCGCGGGCGTCATCCGCACCTCGATTCTTGTCGCCCCCATCGTCGTCTCACTTGCGGTGGGCTTCTGGGCTTGGATCGTGGCGTGGAATCTGTGGGATCCGACGCACGAAGCTGCGCTGGGCAGTGGACCAGACGTGACCTCCGGCCAGTCGATCTCCGTCGCGATCGAGTCCGCCGCAGCAGCCCAGGACAGTGCGTGCTGGGAGCCGACCGCCAGCGGCGACGCGGCCGCACGATGCGCTGGGGCCAACCTCACCCAGAACCTCGACCCGGGCGCCGACGACAACCCGAATCGGGTCTCGAGTCCCGGCCGCCCGAACTACTGAGCCGGAACCACGACCGCCGAGTCTCCTATGCTCGGGCCATGGAGCTTCCGATCGATCCCAGCACGTTCCGCATTCCACCGAACGCCGACATCGACCTGTCCGACTGGTCCACGAATGAGCACGGCGAGCTGAGCAAGGACGAAGCCAAGCCGTTGCAGAAGGCGCTCAACAAGCGGCTCGAGGAACTCCAGGAGAACCTGTACGCACATGGCAAGGAACGACTCCTCGTCGTCCTCCAAGCCACCGACACCGGTGGCAAGGATGGAACGATCCGTGCGGTCTTCGACGGCACGAACCCGCAGGGCGTCAAGGTCGCATCGTTTGGCAAACCGACCGACGAAGAGCTCGCGCACGACTACCTCTGGCGGGTACATCAGCACGCACCCAAGCGTGGCGACATCACCATCTTCAACCGCAGCCACTACGAGGACGTCCTCGTCGTGCGGGTTCACGATCTCGTGCCTCCCGACGTGTGGGGGCGCCGCTACGAGCACATCCGCAATTTCGAGCAGATGCTCGTGGATGAAGGCGTCACGATTCGGAAGTTCTTCCTCAACATCAGCAAGGACGAGCAACGGCAACGACTCCAGGACAGGATCGATGAGCCCGCCAAGCACTGGAAGTTCTCTTTCGGCGACCTCGAAGAGCGCAAGCACTGGGACGCGTATCAGACTGCGTTTGCGGCGATGCTCGAAGAGACGTCAACCGATCAGGCGCCCTGGTTCGCCGTCCCCGCCGACCGGAAGTGGTTCCGCAATCTGGTGATCACCGGCGAGCTCGTGCGCACGCTCGAGGAGATTGCGGCCGACCGCTTTCCTCCCAACCCGGAGCTCGACGGGGTCGTCGTCGAGTAGGACCAGCGTTTGCGTCAGCCTCCGAATCGGGGTTCAACGACCCCGGCTACCTCGGCATCGATCGCCAGCAGGGCGCCGGGTTCGAATCCATCTCGGCCCGGCTCCGAGGGCGTGTTGCCCGCATTGCCAATCGATGTCACGAACAACGTGCGAAGGTCCTCGCCACCGAACGCCGGCATGCTCGGCTTCTGGACGGGCACCTCAATCTGGTGGTCGACGACGCCGTCGAGGCCGATCCGGGTGAGCGCCCATCCATAGACCGACGCAGACCAGTAGCCGCCTTCAGCGTCCAAACAGGCGCCATCCGGGAGTCCGGCGACGGCATCTTCGGCGCCGTAGTCGTAGAACACTCGCTTGTTCTCCCGTACCGCTGTCTCGACGTCGTAGTCCCAGACCCAGATCTTCCGATGCAGCGTGTCCGCCCAATACATCCGCGATCGAGCCTCGTCGAACACGAGACCGTTGGGAATCCCCACATCCGTTTCGAGGGTGTGCACGGAGCCGTCCGGGTCGATTCGATAGAACCCACCCCGAAACTCCCCCGCTGCGCCATCCGGCCACATCGTTCCGACGTGGAATCGGCCTCGTGCATCGCACCGACCATCGTTCAGGCGATTCCCGGCACTCGGATCCTCGACCTGGACGATCGGCGTCGTCTCCCCGCTCTCCCATTGCAGCCGCACGAGTTCGTGTTCCATGGCGACGACGAGCTCGCCGTCCGTGGGGGTCAGGACGAACGATCCCGGACGGCCTGCAAGCTTGCGTGTCTGCTGCGTCTCGGTCGCCGGATCCCAGCGGTGAATACAGCGCCCCTCGATGTCCTCCCAGTAGAGCGCCGATTCGGTTTCGCTCCACACCGGGCACTCGCCGAGGAGGGCGACAGCGGTTCCGACCTGCGAGATGTTCGACATGTTCCGAGCGTACTCGCGGCAGTGCCGGCCCCTCGTTCTGAGGGACCGGCACGGCCGCAAGGAGGAAGGGGGTGCGGTCAGCCTGCCGTGGCGACTCCGGTCGGGAAGGCCGGTCCAACGCCGAGCTGGATCGCTTCGTGATCGCCGATGCCTGCGGGAACCTCAGCGGCAAGCGGCTTGAAAGCGAACGGTGCCGGGCTGTCGTCGTCCAGCGGTTCAATGCTGATCACGACGGTGGATCCGGTGAGGTCCACCGGGAAGTCGAGGCCCTCGGGTGCGTTCTGGATGAAGTCCTCACCCGGATATGCGGGGCCCGAGGCGTCGGTGCCGGAGAAGCCGTTGAACTCGTCGACGCCGTCGGCGCTAACGAAGCGTCCGGTGCTCACTGGCTGCCCGTCGATCACGGCCCAGCCTTCGTACACCCAGCCCGCCGGGAGTTCCGGAAGGTCAAGGCCTGCTCGGGTCGGGTCCAAGCGGATGAACCAGATGCCGGAGAGCTCATCGTCGGTCGCATCGGTGGTCGGGGTGGCGAGGACGAACTCTCCACCAGCGTCGGAGAAGTCCGAGCCGAGCGCGGCCGGATGGGCCACGTTCAGGTCGGCGACACCATCGACGAAGTCGCCAGCCAGCACATGAGCATCTGCGGGTGCCGGGTCGTCGCCTTCGGCAGGCTCGATCGTGAGAACGAAGGTGGTCGCCACGGCAAGGTCCTCGACGAGCGAACCCGAATGGGCAAGCTGTTCACCATCGGCCTCGATGGTGAACCGGCCGGTGCTGATCGCATCGCCGTCGACAATGGCCCAACCTTCGTAGACAAAGCCGTCGCCGAGGGGCTCGAGGCCCTCGAACGAGAGCGCAACCTCGGCGTAGTCGCCGCTGTCGGCCATGGCGTCATCTTCCATGGCGTCATCTT
>JAHDEJ010000007.1:0-101621 GCA_020628865.1 Acidimicrobiales bacterium | reverse complement strand
CCATGGCGTCGTCCTCCATGGCGTCGTCCTCCATGGCGTCGTCCTCCATGGCGTCGTCCTCCATGGCGTCATCTTCCATGGCGTCGTCCTCTGCGACGGCTTCGTTGCCGGCATCGGATACGACGGTGTCGGAGCCGCACGCTGCGGCCACGAGGGTGAGGGCCGCGAATACGAGCAGAAGTTGGCGGAACTTGGAGAGATTCTTCATCGGGGGGTTTCCTTTCATGCGAAGTTGCATGGACCCGAAACGCGCCATTGGCGGGGCGGCATGCCCCGATCCTCCGCTGTTCCTCACCTGTTCAGCGGGCCCGCAGTCACCCTCCAGCCAACGCGGTGAGCGTGGCGATGCTCTCCTCGATGTCGTCGTCGGTGGTCGCCCATCCCGACACACTCAGGCGCATCACGCGGACGCCGTTGAACTCGGAACCGCCCGCCCACATGGTCCCCGACCGGGCGACGTCGTTGAGCAGTCGTTCGGTTTCCTCATCGGTGCCGAGGCTCACCATCACCTGGTTCAGCACGACGTCGTTGTGCACGCGGAATCCTGCGGCAGCGAGTCCCTCCCCCAACGCACGGGCGTGGCGGCAGCACCGATCGATCAGTTCCTCCACGCCTTCCGCCCCCAGGCTCTTCAGCACAGCCCAGGTCTCGGCCGCTCGTGCGCGTTGGGACATGTCCGGTCCTCGGTGCACCGGGTCGAGATGCGCCCCGTTCGGAAGGTAGGAGGCGCCGACACGAAAGGTTCTCGCCACATCGGCTGATTCGCGGACGAACGCCACGGCTGAGTCGTAGCTCACATTGAGCCATTTGTGCATGTCGACCGCCCACGAGTGGGCACGGTCCATGCCCGTGGTCAGCGGCCTCCGGTCTGCACTGGCCGCCGCCCACAGCCCGAACGCTCCATCGATATGGATCCAATGCGGGGTTCCGGCGAAGTGTTCTGCGACCTCATCGAACGGGTCGAAGGCCCCGCTGTTCACGTTCCCGGCCTGCAGCACCACGAGCGTCGGCTCGCCGGCGGGGGGCAGCGCGTCAGCTCGGAGACGGCCCTGTTCGTCGGCTTCCACCGAGACAACGGCGCTTCGCCCCAGACCGACGACGCCGAGGGCCTTGACCACACTCGAATGTGCGGCCTCGCTCACGACGACTCGAAACGGCGGTGCCCCGAACACGCCGTCTTCGACCGAGTCGTGGCCCATGTCGTGAAGCAACCGGTCACGAGCGGTCGCAAGGCATGCAGCGTTCGCCGAGGACGTGCCGGACACGAAGGTGTGTTGTGTTCCCGTTGGCAGACCGAGAAGCCGAACCAACCATGCCCCTGCCACGGTGTCGAGCACCCCAGCGGTCGGTGACATCACACCCAGCGCGGCGTTCTGATCCCAGGCGGTCACCAGCCACGATGCGGCGAGCCCAACGGGCAACGTTCCGCCCGTGACGAAACCGAAGTACTGCCCGGCCCCGGACACGACGGTTCCCGGAGAACCCGCCGAATCGAGGAGGGCGAGGACGTCATGCGGATCGGTGCCAGTCGTTGGCAGCGGCTCGACGAATGCGCTCAGGCCCGACACGGCCTCGCCGTCGGGGAACACCGGCCGCTCGTTGCGTTCGCGGGTGTAGGCAATCGCTCGGGCGGCCGCAGTGGCCAGCAGGTCCTCGTCCATCGGGCCACGCTACTCCCTCAGGGGAATCGCTCAGTGCGTGAACCCGGCATCGCCGAACACCACGCCATCGGCGCACGTGACTTCGCAGTCGGCCAGCAGGAAGATGTTGCGCAGGTCGGTCTCCATGCGCTCCGGCGGGCCCGGACAGTGGGTGTACACCACCAACTCGTCCATCACGACCACATGCGAACCGTTGACACCGAAGAAGTCTGCCCGCTCCACTTCCAATGCTCCGTCGTCCGCAAGACCGGCCACGAACACATGCGAGCCCAGATGACAATCCCAGAGCTCCCACCGGGCGTCACCGGCCGTGAGTCGGAAGCGTTCGGCCGCCGGGCCGAAGAGGGAGTCGTCGGTGATCGAGGCCAGCAAGATGCCGGCTGCGTCGAACACGGGCGAACTCAGCGAGACCGACGGTCCATCACCGCGGACGCTCCACATCTCGCGACCGTCAACGGTCACCGATCGCGTCGGAGTGTGGATCGTGTTCGATCCGAAAACAATCCGGTCCCTGTCATCAGATGCCCGCCTGGCACCGATGAGGCCTTGTTCCGCCATGTTGTTCTTGCCGCCTTGTACGTAGGTCCACCAACCCAGTTACCCGACTACCGTCGGCACGCACGCCGACGGCATGAGGAGAACGCAATTCACCGCTCGCCGGCCGCCGCCGACGAGCGTCGAGAATCAGTGCGTGCCGTCGGCTCCGGTTGCCACCATGATTCGGGTGTTGGCCCGACGCAGGGCGGCTTCGGCCTCTTCATCGGCCTCGTCAGCGCTCAGTGCGGCTTCTGCCCGAGCCTTGGCGGCTTCGGCGCGTGCGACGTCGATGTCGTCCTTGGCCTCCGACACGTCGGAGAGGATCGTCACCTTGTTGTTCGCGCTCTGCACGAATCCGCTGTGGACGGCGAAGGTCTCGCCGGCCGCATCGCTGATGATCTTGGCCTGGCTGATCTGGAGGACGCCGATGAACGGCACGTGGCCCGGCTGGAAGGCGATGTCTCCGCCACCAACCGTGCGCACGACGACCATGTCGGCTTCACCGGAGTAGGTGATCCGTTCTGGGCTGACGACCTCGACCTGCATCAGGCGTCTGCCTCGAGCTCGGCGGCCTTGCGGATGGCCTCTTCAGCGCCACCGACCATGTAGAAGGCCTGCTCCGGGAGGTGATCGAGTTCACCGGTGAGGAGCGCCTCGAACGAGTCGATGGTCTCTTCGAGCGAGGTGAACACACCGGGCTGACCGGTGAAGACCTCGGCCACGAACATCGGCTGCGACAGGAACTTCTGCACCTTGCGGGCCCGGTCCACCGTGGTCCGGTCCTCTTCGGTGAGCTCGTCGAGACCGAGGATGGCGATGATGTCCTGGAGCTCCTTGTAGCGCTGGAGCACCTCCTGGACCTGACGGGCGATGTTGTAGTGACGATCGCCGACAACCTCGGGCTGGAGGATCGTCGAGGTCGATGCCAGCGGATCCACGGCCGGGTAGATGCCCAGGGCGGCGATGTCGCGGCTCAGCTCGGTGGTGCCGTCGAAGTGGGTGAACGAGGTGAACGGTGCGGGGTCGGTGTAATCGTCTGCGGGCACGTACACGGCCTGCAGCGAGGTGATCGACTTGCCCTGCGTCGAGGTGATGCGCTCCTGGAGGGTGCCCATCTCGTCGGCGAGGGTGGGCTGGTAGCCCACGGCGGATGGCATACGGCCGAGGAGGGTCGACACCTCAGAGCCTGCCTGCACGAAGCGGAAGATGTTGTCGATGAACAACAGCACGTCCTGGTTCTGGACGTCGCGGAAGTACTCGGCCATGGTCACTCCACCGAGTGCCACACGGAGGCGAACCCCTGGTGGCTCGTCCATCTGGCCGAACACGAGGGCGGCCTTGGAGAGCACGGTTGCGGCGTCTTCGCCGGCGCCCATCTTCGCTTCGCCCATTTCGATGAAGAGGTCGGTGCCCTCACGGGTGCGCTCGCCGACACCGGCGAACACCGACACACCACCGTGGTTGGAGGCCACACGGGTGATCATCTCCTGAATGAGCACGGTCTTGCCCACGCCCGCACCACCGAAGAGGCCGATCTTGCCGCCTTCCTTGTACGGGGTCAGGAGGTCGATGACCTTGATGCCGGTCTCGAACATCTTGGTGGATGGCTCGAGCTTGTCGAAGTCCGGGGAGGGACGGTGGATGTCCCAGTAGGTGTCGATGTCGACGTGATCGACGTCGAGGGGCTCGCCCATGACGTTCCACACGTGACCGAGGGTGGCGTCGCCGACCGGCATCTGCATGCCGTGACCGGTGTTGCGCACCTCGGCGCCACGGACGAGGCCGTCCGTCGGCTTCATCGAGATCGCTCGAACGCGACCCTCGCCAATCTGCTGTGCGACCTCGAGGGGCACGAGCACGGACTCACCATCGAGTTCGATGGTCAGCTGCAGCTGGGCGTTGATTTCGGGAAGGTTCCCGGGAGGGAACTCCACATCCACAACCGGGCCGGCGATACCGACCACGCGGCCTGACTTCAGTTCTGGTTCGGTGACGGTCATACCGTTGTACCTTCCGTGTTTTCGAGAATGGCTTGGATCATGTCGTTTGCGTCATCGCCGCCAAGGGCTTCGGCACCACCGACGATCTCCATGATCTCGGTCGTGATCGATGCCTGACGGGCCTGGTTCATTTCACGGGAGAGCTTGATGATGAGCTCTTCCGCGTTGTCGGTGGCGGCCTTCATGGCACGCTGCCGGTTGGCGTGTTCGGAGGCCGCAGCCTCGAGCATTGCCGAATAGAGGCGGGATTCCATGTACCGCGGGAGGAGCGACTCGAGCACGCCACCCGGGGACGGTTCGAACTCGAACGATGCGAGTGCACCGCCGGAGCCGCTGCCGGCTTCGGCCATGGTCGCCGTTGTCTCGAGCGGCAGGTACCGGCGAACGGTGACCCGCTGGGTGCCCATCGTGAGGAACTCGGTGTAGGCGAGCTCGACACGGTCGACGTGACCGGACTCGAACATCTCCATGACCTTGCCGGCGACCTCACGAGCATCCTCGTAGGTCGGCGTGTCGCTCATGCCCGTCCAGTGGGCGTCGATGCGGTAGTTGCGGAACGAGAAGTAGTCGTGGGCCTTCTTGCCGATCAGGATCAGCGAGTAGTCGGCACCTTCCGTGCGAGCCGCATCGAGCTGACGCTCGGCGGCCCGGATGACCGATGCGTTGTAGGCGCCGGCGAGACCACGGTCCGAGGTGATGGCGATGATGCCGACACGTTCGGTCTTCTCCGCCTCACGCAGGAGCGGGTGGTCCACCGATGCCCCGCCGGCGGCGAGGTTCTCGATGACGCCCGTGACCTGCGTCGAGTACGGCTTGGCCTCGTTGGCGCGATTCATCGCCTTCACCACACGCGTGGCGGCGATGAGCTCCATGGCCCTCGTGATCTTCTTCGTGGACTGCACACTGCCGATCCGGCGGCGCAGCTCACGTTCCTTTGCTCCTGGCATCTACTCGTTCCGATCAGGCCTCGTCGGCCATGATTTCTTCTTCGGGCAGCGTGTTGTCTGCGTCGACGATGGCCGATGTGGCGCTCCCGGGATCGCCGGCTTCCGGTGCGGGACCGGCGACGGTCTCGCTGGCCTGGAAGCCTTCGGCGAAGGAGCGGATGTGCCCTTCGAAGGCGTCCTCGTCGGCGATCTTGCCGGTGGCGACGACGTCGTCCAGCAGGGCGCCGTGGCGGGTGCGGAAATGCTCGAGGAGTTCGCTTTCGAACCGAAGCACGTCGGTGACCGGGATGTTGTCCAGGTAGCCACGCGTGCCGGCCATCAGCACGACGACCTGCTCCTGCACCGGCATCGGCGAGCTGATGCCCTGCTTGAGGAGCTCGGTGAGGCGGTAGCCACGGTCGAGCTGGGCCTGCGACACGGCGTCGAGGTCGGAACCGAACGAAGCGAAGGCCTCGAGCTCACGGAACTGCTGAAGATCGGACTTCAGCGTGCCCACGGCGCTCTTCATGGCCTTGATCTGTGCGGCGGAACCCACACGGGACACCGAGATGCCCACGTCCACCGCGGGACGAGTTCCGGACTTGAACAGATCGTCCTGGAGGAAGATCTGACCGTCGGTGATCGAAATCACGTTCGTCGGGATGTAGGCCGACACGTCGCCGGCCTTGGTCTCGATGATCGGGAGAGCGGTGAGCGAACCTGCGCCGAGCTCGTCGGACAGGTTGGCCGAACGCTCGAGCAGACGGCTGTGCAGGTAGAACACGTCGCCGGGGTATGCCTCGCGGCCCGGCGGGCGGCGCAGCAGCAGCGACATCTGGCGGTAGGCCTCGGCCTGCTTGGAAAGATCGTCGTAGACGACGAGTGCGTGCTCGCCGTTGTCCATCCAGTGCTGGCCCATGGCGCAACCGGCGTAGGGAGCGATGTACTTGAACGGTGCCGGGTCGGAGGCCGGAGCCACCACGACGACGGTGTAGTCCAGAGCGCCGTTGGCCTCGAGCTCGGCCACGATCTGCGCCACGGTGGAGGCCTTCTGGCCGACCGCAACGTAGATGCACTTCACGCCGAGACCCTTCTGGTTCAGGATCGTGTCGATGCCGATGGTGGTCTTGCCGGTCTTGCGGTCACCAATGATGAGCTCGCGCTGGCCTCGACCGATCGGAATCAGCGAATCGATCGCCTTGATGCCGGTCTGCATCGGAGTGTCCACCGGCTGACGGCCGATGATGCCCGGTGCCTGGACCTCCATACGACGGCTCTGGGTGCCGGTGAGGGGACCCTTTCCATCGATGGGGGCGCCCAGCGAGTTGACCACACGGCCGATCACGCCATCGCCGACGGGGACGGAGAGGATGTCGCCGGTCGAGCGGACCGGCTGGCCCTCCTCGATGCCGTCGGTCGAGCCGAGGAGCACGGCGCCGATCGAGTCCTCGTCGAGGTTGAGGGCGAGGCCGACGGCCCCGTTCTCAAACTCGAGCATCTCGTTCACAGCGGCTTCGGGAAGACCGGACACACGGGCGATGCCGTCGCCGACCTCGAGCACGCGACCGACCTGCGTTGCGGTCAGGTCAGAAGAGAACCCCTCGAGGTTCTTCTTCAGCGCTGCGGTGATGTCTTCGGTGTTGATGGTGAGATCAGACATGTTCTCTTCTCTTGGTTTGCACGTCAGCCCGGCACGCCGGGGCTAGACGAGGCTTTCGCGCATCTGGGTGAGACGACGGCGAACGCTGCCGTCGATCACGGTGTCATCAATCTGGGTAACGAGGCCGCCGACGACGGACGGGTCGATGGTGACCCGCACGGTGACGTCGCGACCTGCTTGCTTGGTGAGCGCCGCTTCGAGGCGCTGCACCTGATCGTCGGTGAGCGGCACAGCCGAACGAACGTCGGCGTAGGCCTCTCCACGCTGTCCGGCCATGCGGCTGGACAACGCCCGGGCGATTTCCGGAATGTCGGCGGCGCGGCCGGCGCCAACGATCATGGAGATCGCTGCGGCCGAGGCCTTGCTTGCCTTGCCAGCGAGGACGTCTTCGACGACCTGCTGCCGGTTTGCGGCAGGAATCGACGGATCACCGAGGCTGTTCTGCAGCTCGGTCGAGCCGGCGAGCACGTTGGCGAATGCGTGGAGGTCCGACTCGAGGCGGGACTGGTCGCCCTCTGCCCGGCCGATGGCCAACACGGCTTCTGCGTAGTCTTCGGCGCGGCTCATGAGTTCACCTGCTCGATGTAGCGGTTGATCAACTCGGCGTGCGTTGCATCGTCGAGGTTGGAGGTCACGACCGACTCGGCTGCTGCCGCTGCCTGGGCTGCGACCGCGGCCTGGATGTCGGCGCTGGCCTGACCCTTCGAAGCCGAAACCTCGAGCTGGGCCTTCTCGCGGGCGTCGACGGCGTCGGCGTCGGCTCGGGCGATCAGGTCGGCCTTCACGCTCTCGGCCTGCGTCTGTGCCTCGGCGAGGATGCGATCCGACTCGGCGCTGGAGTCGCCCAGCTTGGAGCGGAGTGCAGCCAGCTCGGCTTCAGCGTCGACACGAGCGCGCTCGGCGTCGACCAGTTCGTCGCGGATGCGGGCGGACCGATCGGCCATTGCCTGCTTCACGCTGGGAAGGACCTTCCACACGAGAAGTGCAACCACCACCAGGAAGGCGGCAGATCCCCAGTAGAGCTCCTTCGGATCGGCTGGGATGAACCAGCCGTTGTCGGCACCTGCTGCTGCGAACAACATCATTCGTCACCTCCGGAGAGTGCGGCGTCGATGGCGCCCTGCTGGGCCCCACGGTCGAGGTTCTTGCCGAGGACGGCAGAGGCTGCGGCAACGGCGATGTCGCCGACATCACCCTTCATCGAGTCGATGGCAGCGGAGCGGGAGTCATCGAGCCCGGATGCGGCATCGCTGCGCATCTCGGAAATCTCGGTGGTCGCACCGGCCATGACCGTCGAACGGTAATCGGCGGCTTCGGAACGAGCGGCTTCGATGATGCCGTCCGCTTCCGCACGGGCGCTGGCCAGGGACGCGTTGTACTCGTCCTGCACCTCACCCAGAGCCTGATGTGCGCGGTCGGCGGCCTCGCGGTCGGAGGCAACCTTCGCCTCGCGCTCGGCCCGCAGCTTGAGCAGCGGCGGGAGGAGCACGAACTTCATCAGACCCCAGAGCGCCAGGAAGGAACCCAACGCCCACAGCATCTCGTTGATTTCGGGAATGACGGGATTCGGGACCTCTTCCGCGGTCGCCTCACCGTCCTCCGAATGCTCTTCATCTGCGAAGGCGAGCGCCAGCTCTTCTCCGTCGATGGTGATGGAAATCGTCACGTCTTCTCTCCTGTCCTCGTCGTCCGATCGTCCCGTACGGGAGCGATCAGGCGAACTTCAGGAGAATGAAGACGACGAAGCCGATGAGGGCGAGCGCCTCGGTGAATGCCACACCGAGGAACATGGTCGTCTGGACCTGGCCGGCGGACTCGGGCTGACGGGCCATGGCCTGCACGGCCTGACCGACGAGGTAGCCGATGCCGATGCCCGGGCCGATTGCGGCGAGGCCGTAGGCGAAGCCGGCACCTTCGGCGGCGGCGGCGGCCTTGGTCTCGGCGCCGTCGAGCTGTGCGAGAACCTGTGCTGCGATGCTCATTGTTGGATTGCTCCTTGTTTTTCCTGGTTTTCTCGGGAGCCGTTGTGGCGCCCTCGACTTGTTGTTGGTTTGGGGGACTGCGACCGGCTCAGTGCGCCGGGTGCAGGGAGCCACCGATGTACACGGCGGCGAGAATGGTGAACACGAATGCCTGAATCAGCGAGACGAACATTTCGAAGGCGGTGAAGGCGACGAGGCCACCGAAGGTGAACACCTCGAGCCAGATCCAGCCGATCGCCATGCCGGCGACGGTGATGCTGAGCACACCGAAGGTCACGAGGAGGATGTGACCGGCGAGCATGTTGGCGAAGAGACGAACGGCGTGGCTGAAGGGCCGGAGGATGAAGTTCGAGAGGAGCTCGATCGGCGTCACGAGGATGTAGAGCGCCGGCGGCACACCCGGTGGGAACAGGACTTCCTTGAAGTAGCCCATGCCGTGGTTCTTCACGCCGATGCCGATGTACATGGCCCACGAGATGAGGGCGAGCACGATCGGTCCGGCGATGCGGGCGTTGGCCGGCATCTGGAAGAACGGGATGACCTCGGTGATGTTGCCGAAGAACACGAAGAGGAAGTAGCTGAGCAGCACCGGGAGGTACTTCATGCCGTCGGGGCCGATGGCCTGCATGATGATCTGCTTCTCGACGAACTCGATGGTGCCTTCCGCAATGGTGCGGACACCGGAGGGCACGAGGCTCTTCTGGCGAGAGGCCAGGAAGAAGATGAGCGCCGGTACCACCACCGACAGCACGTGGATGAGTGCAATCTTGTTGAACCCGATCGGATCGATGATGTCGGGCCATTCGACGAGTTGCGTCAGCGATGGGAACTCGAGCCCACCGCCCTCACTCTCAGCTGCCAGCAGAAGTGACATTTTCAGGATGCTCCTTGAGGTTCGTTGTCTGCCGCATGGTGAATGGGCAGGCGAGGAGTTGGTTTGAGACCGGGGTGGGCCAGTGTTGCGGAGACGTAGCGCATCTCCCAGAACAACAGCACCAGGTGCATGGTGATCAGTGTGAGGCCGAGCGGAAGCATTTCCACCCAGTCCTGATCCTTGATGATCAACACGGCGAGAAAGATGAGGCCAAGCCGGAGCAGGAAGCCGAACATTGCGGCTCCGCCCATGGCGGCGAACGAGATGCGGCCGGCCCAGGAAAGAAGGGCGGCGGCGAGGAGGAAGTTGGCGAGCACGATGACGAGGCCGTAGGCGACCGACGCGGCGCCGGCGGTTCCCCAGATTGCTGCACCGATGACGATGGCGACCGGCGCGACGAGCAGACCGCGGCGCACGAGATCCTTGGCGATCTCCATCACCGGTGCCGGGCCTTCGAGGCGCTGCGCGAGCGGGTTGGCGTCTGGGGCGCCGGTGACGTGGCTCATCGAGCGGCTCCCGTCGACTCGGCATCGAGCGCTGCAGCGCGCTCTTCCGCATGGAGCTTCATGCGGTGCGTGTACTGGAAGTACTGATTTGCCACGGAACCGACGAGGCCGACGACGGCGCCGATCACGGTGAAGACGGGGCGGGTGTCCAGCCATCCGTCGAGGAACCAGCCACCGAAGCCGAACAGGAGCGGTGATACGGCCATCTCGAGACCGCCATGCCCGCGCCACATGGCGTCGCGCATTCCCCTGTTCACCTCGCTTCGTTGCGATGCTTCCACGTATGACCGTCCGGATTCCCCTCGTACCCCTCGTACGAGCTTGTGAATCTACTCACAAAGTACGTGCACAGCCGACCAAAGCCAACATGTGCCCCCGGAGAATGTAGCGGGCTGGACACATGTCACGACGGATGTTTTGCAGATTTGCCTGCACATTCCTTGCGGAACCCGTTCAAGCCTCACCCTCGGTGACAACTCCGGCCTCGACGAGCTCGTCGATGCGGCCGTCCGACAGGCCCAGAACCTCGCGGAGCACGAGGCGACTGTCGGCGCCCGGCCGGCCGAACGCGGCCACGGGTTCGGGGTCCGGCGTGGCCGCAGGCGCTCCGGCGGCCCACATGTTGAACGGCGAGCCGATCACATCGAAGTTTCCGGCTTCGTGCTCCACCGGCCGGAGCAGCCCGAGCGCATCCACCTGCGGATCCGCCACGACCTCGGCGGTGGTTGCCACCAGCGCGGCAGCACCTCCCCGCGACCGAACGCCGTCGAGCACGTCGGCACTGTCGTGGAGGCGAAGTTCTGCGGCGATGAGCTCCACGAGCTCAGTCATGTGCACGAATCGTTGGGTCACGTCGACGAATCGTGGGTCGTCGAACAGGTCCTGGCGGCCGAGCACGTCGCACAACACTTCCCAACCACGAACCGGTTCGGCCATGCACAGCTGAACCCAGCGACCGTCCGCGCATTCGAACGCTTCGCTCGCGACGTTGACGGAACGGGTACGCGGCCGGGGAGTCGCCGGTCGACCGTCGGCCGCAGCTCGGGTGAGATCGAACGCATTGCTCCAACTCGCCGCCTGCAGGAGCGACGTGGAGACAACGCTCCCCTCCCCCGAGCTGGCGCGTGCGAAGAGCGCGGTCATGACGGCCCCGAACAACGCCAGACCGCCGACATGATCGCCTTGCGCCGCCCGCCACCGCGGCACTCCCCCGTCGGGACCGAGCACGCTCCCGCTCAGCCCCGATCGTGCGAAGAACGAGGTCAGATCGAACCCGGGCGTGTTTCGTTCCGGCCCCACATCGCCGAAACCGGTGAGAATGCCGATCACGGCCGACGGGTTTCGAGCATGGATCTCCTCCGGCGTCAGCCCCATCCGTTGGCGGCGTTCCTCGACGAGGTTCAGCAACACGACGTCGGCCTCGGCCATGAGGTCGAGCGCAACGCCAGACCCGGCCTCGGTCCGCAGGTCCAGGGCGACCGACCGCTTCCCACGGTTCGAGAACTGAAAGGGATGGTCGATTCCTGCATTGTCGCCCGATGCCGGTTGCATCAACCCGCGCATCCCGTCACCCGTGGGCGGCTCGATCTTGATCACCTCCGCACCGAGCTCGCCGAGCAGCGCGGCCGCGCACGGGACGGCCGCCCAGTTGGCGACCTCCACGACCTGGAGTCCGGCAAGGGGTGCATCGCTTTGGCCCATGCCGCAGTCTGCCTCATCCTTCAGGACCGAGGTCGAGACGCCGATCAGACCGTCATGGCGGTAGCGAAACGAAATGGCGGAGCGATCCGTGTCAGTCTGGTCCTGATTGCCTTGGCATGCGCTGGATGCGGCGGCCCTGAAGAGATCGGGCTGGCGGAACCGGAAGCGCTTGCGTTTGCCGACGACCCGGTGGCCGCACTCAGCGAGGACGACGCTTGGTGGGTGGCATTCGAGGCCGTTCACCTGTGCGCGACACAGCGGACGACGCACGACACGGTGGACGGGCCGGACCAGGCCCTCGACGCGGCCTTGGAGGAGACCGGGCGATCTCGCGCCGACTACGACGACTTCTCGATTCGTCTGCAAACCGAACAGGCGTTGCGCGATGCCGTCCGCTTCACCCACCAACGAACCTGTATGGGTTGATCGGCTCAATCCGCTCAAGGTTTGCCGAAAAGCGTCGTAGCCCTCCACATGGCTCGGCGGTCACGACTCTTCATCAGCATGCTCGCAATCGCGTCCATGCTTGTCCCCCTCCTCGCATCCCCCGCATCGGCGCAGAACGGCCAAGGACGCGCTCCCAGCCCCTCGCTGCTGTCGGACACTCGGCAAGCTTGGGTGACGGGCACCTCGCAGTGGGTCAACTTCACCTGGACCACCGATGCCGACATCGAGGACCTGCGTGTGACGGGAACAAGCAGCCACCGCGATGTGTCGATCGACTATTCGACGACCACGGGAGACCACGCCGGCCCGAGCGAGAACGCCGACCTCTCGGCGAACGAGATCGACTACACGGCGGTCCACATCACGACAGGAAGCAGTACGCCCAAGAACTTCAACATCCGCCTCACGGCCACGTGGAAGGTGGATGGAAAGAGCTACAGCGGACAGACGACGATCGGGTTCCGCGGTGCTGCGTACGAAGGCGACGCATTCGCGGTGCTCACCGATGTGGTGGACGTCTCCGTCGCCGACGCTGCGTCGAGTTGGGTCGACCTCAACTACACCGGACTTGCTCCATCCACCACCGACTTCTCCGTCACCGCTTCCGGCTCCGACGTGGAGATCTACCACCCACAGGTGGACTTCACGAGCCTGCACCACGACGCCGTCCTGGTCGTCGGCGAAACCGACACCGCACGAATCTGGCTCGACCCCGACGTCGTCCAGCCGGGCACGTACGACATCACCGTGCGCATCACCTACTCCGCCGGCGGCTCGCGGGACACGCTCGAGCACCCGGTGCGGCTGAACGTCTCCGGCTGACCTCAGCCCTCGATCAGCGACTCGTCGATCACCTCCGGCGACCGCGAGGCCGAACTCCCGAACAGCCGACGACAGCCGAGTCAGTTCGGTTCGCTCGCCACCTCGGCCGAGGCGGTGCCGATGCCGGGATGGAACACGGTGAACAGCACAAGCGCCAGCGCTCCGCCTGCGAACGGCAAGAGTGCGAGGCCCGAGCCGGTCAGTGTGGAGTAGAGCACCACGCCGCACAGCAGCGCGGTCCACAACCAGAGGATGAGGACGGTCCGACGATGGCCGTGCCCGAGTCGCATCAGGCGGTGGTGCAGGTGTTCCTTGTCTGCATCGGAGATGGCGACGCCCTTGCGGGTCGCACGACGCAGGACGGCGAGCAGAAGATCGACCAGCGGCACCCCGAGCAACAGCAGCGGGATCACCAGCGGAGCGAAGAAGAAGAACACCTGGCCGGAGACCGCCTGATCGACGCGGCCGCCGACTGAAACCGTGCTCGCGGCGAGCATCAGCCCGAGCAGCAGCGCGCCGCCGTCGCCCATGAAGGTCTTGGCGGGGTGCACGTTGAGCGGAAGGAAACCGAGGCAGACCCCGGTGGTGATGACCGCGAGCAGCGCGCCCGGATTGCTCTCGAACAGCACGCCGTCGAGGCCGAGCTGCATCGAATAGATGAAGAACGAACCGGACGCGATTGCCACGATCCCCGCCGCCAGGCCGTCGAGGCCGTCGATGAGATTCACGGCGTTGGTCATCACGAGCAGCCAGAGCACGGTGACGACCACGGAGAGGTCCACCGAGAGTTGCACGAAGCCGGCGAACGGCACCCGGAACCACAACACGCTCACACCGGCCAACGCCAGCACGACGCCGGCGAGCACGATGCCCGCCACCTTCGCTGGTGCGCTCACGTCACGGATGTCGTCGGCAACACCGACCGCAAACACGATCAGCCCGGCGACCACGACACCGGCGATGTCGGTGAATGAGGTGAAGACCGGGTCGAAGTTGCCCGACACCCATGCCGTGATGAGCCCGGCGCCGACGCCGCCCATCATCGCCAAGCCACCGAGGCTGGGCGTTGGCACCTCGTGCACCTTGCGTGCATCTGGCGCCGCCACGGCCCCGACGCGCATGGCGACGAAGCGTGTGATTGGGGTCAGGAGCAGGGTCACCAGCGCGGCGACGCCACCAACGATCAGGAATTCCTGCACCTCAGCCACTGGGTAAAACCTAGTGGCGGATCGTGCAGACGGTGGCGCACGCTTACGGGTACGGCGTGAACTGGCCGCACAGGTTGGCGACCTCTTCGCGGATTGCTGCGACCGCAGCGGCGTCGTTCCGGTTCTGCAACGTCCGGGTGATGAGGTCGGCGATGGTGTCCATCTCGGCCTCCTTCATTCCCTGCGTCGTGACCGCTGGCGTGCCGATCCGCACACCACTCGTGACGAACGGCGAGCGAGGATCGTTCGGAATCGTGTTCTTGTTGAGCGTGATGCCGGCGTCGTCCAGCACGTTCTGCGCTTCCTTGCCGGTCAGCTCCTCGTCGAAGGGGCGAAGATCGACCAACAGCAGGTGGTTGTCCGTGCCGCCCGACACGAGTCGGAAGCCACGTGTTGCGAGCGCTTCGGCGAGCGCTGCAGCGTTCTTCACGATCTGGGCGGCGTATTCCTTGAACTCCGGCATGAGCGCTTCACGGAACGCGACCGCCTTGGCGCCGATGTGGTTCTCGAGCGGGCCGCCCTGCAGGCCCGGGAAAATGGACTTGTCGATGGCGGCGGCATGCTCCGCCGTCGTGAGGATGCAGCCGCCACGGGGACCACGAAGGGTCTTGTGCGTCGTGAACGTCATGACGTCGACGTAGGGCATCGGGTTCGGATGCACGCCACCGGCGATGAGACCGGCGATGTGGGCGGCGTCGAACATCAGCAGCGCGCCGACCTCGTCGGCGATCTCGCGGAACGGCGCAGGCTCGATGATGCGGGGGTAGGCGGTCGCACCGGCGATGATCATCTTCGGCTTGTGCTCCAGCGCACGGTCACGGAGCTGGTCCATGTCGATCCGCTCGTCGCTGTCGGTCACCTCGTAGCTGACGAAGTTGTAGAGCTTGCCGCTGGCGTTGACCGGCGACCCGTGGGTGAGGTGACCACCGTGGTCGAGGCTCATGCCCATGACGGTGTCGCCCGGGTTCAGCATCGTGAGGAAGACGGCCATGTTGGCGTTGGCGCCGGCGTGCGGCTGCACGTTTGCGTGGTCGGCGCCGAACACCTCCTTGATCCGGTCGATGGCAATCTGCTCGACCGAATCGACCACCTGGTTGCCGCCGTAGTAGCGCTTGCCCGGGTAGCCCTCGGAGTACTTGTTGGTCAGCACCGAGCCGGTTGCTTCCATCACTGCGGGGGAGGTGAAGTTTTCCGAAGCGATGAGCTGAAGGCCCGTGTTCAGGCGTTCTTTCTCACGATCGATCAGGTCGAATACTTCGGTGTCGCGGTCGGTGCTCCAGGGCATCGTTGCCTCCAGGGATCGTTCAGGTACGGCTCGCAGAGTACCCCCGCTTTCCCGGCACTTCGTGGGTCCGTCGGACGAAATTCCAGAGGTTCTTTCGCGCCGGCTCAACGTTGCCCCCGCTCCGGCCGATTGAGGTGGAAGGATTGTGCGTACCCGCAGACGAGCCTGCGCACGGCGATACGAGGAAACGAACCCGATGTTCAACAATGCATTCGACGGCAAGAAGGTCCTGGTGACGGGCCACACCGGGTTCAAGGGAACCTGGATGACCCTTTGGCTGCAGCAGATGGGCGCTGAGGTGGTCGGAATCTCCGATCGCATTCCGACCGATCCGAGCCACTTCGAAGCCGCCGGCCTCGGCGAGACGATGACCACCCATTGGCTGGACATCCGCGACACCGAAGCCGTCCCAAAGGCGATTGCCGACGAGGCCCCGGACTTCGTGTTCCACATGGCCGCCCAGGCGCTCGTGAAGGCCAGCTACGACGACCCCGTCAGCACCTACAGCGTCAACGCCATCGGCACCGCCAATGTGCTCGAAGGCCTTCGGCGCCTCACCAACCAGTGCACGGCGATCCTCATCACTTCCGACAAGTGCTACGAGAACGTCGAGACCTACTACGGCTACCGCGAAGACGATCGCCTCGGTGGCGCCGACCCCTACTCCGCCTCGAAGGCAGCTGCAGAGATCATCATCTCCAGCCACACCCGGTCGTTCTTCGGCCAGGACGACGCCGACCGCAACGTGCGGATCGCCGTCACCCGCGCCGGCAACGTCGTCGGTGGTGGCGACTGGGCAGCCGATCGTCTCGTGCCCGACGTCGCCCGCGCATGGTCGCAGGGAGAGAACGTCACGATTCGACGCCCGCAGGCAACCCGACCGTGGCAGCACGTACTCGAGCCCATCAGCGGCTACCTGCACCTTGGCGCCGAACTGGCCGAGCGTCCGGAGCTGCACAACGAGGCGTTCAACTTCGGTCCGCCGGCGGAAGCCGTGAACCCGGTGCGCGACGTCGTCATCGCGCTGCAGAAGCACCTGACCGGCCTCGATCTCACGATCGACGAGAGCCAGGCACACTTCCACGAAGCCGGCCTCCTCAAGCTCACCTGCGACAAGGCACTGAGCTACCTCCAGTGGACGCCGGTTCTCGACTTCGACGAGACCATGCAGATCAGCGCCGAATGGTTCGCCCGCTTCTACAACGAGGGCGCCGAAGGCATCAAGGAATTCACGCAGGGTCAGCTCGACTACTACACGGCGCTCGCCGCGAAGCGGGGCCTCTCCTGGGCCGACCAGTGAGCGCGGTCTTCACGCCACTGCAACGAATCGAGACCTCCGGCGGCGAAGTGCTTCGGGCGCTTCGCTCCGATGAAGAGGGATTTCGCGGTGTTGGCGAGGCCTACTTCTCTCGGGTCAACCCGGGCAACATCCGGGCATGGAAGCAGCACACGGAGATGACGGTGAACGTCGTCGTCCCCGTCGGCCACGTGCGCTTCGTCGTCGCCACCGACGACGGCTTCGACGTGCACGATCTCGGTCCAGAGCACAACTACGGTCGCTTGACCATCTCGCCGGGCACCTGGTTCGGCTTCCAGGGCGGCGCCGACGGCGGCCTCGTCCTCAATCTCTCTGACATCCTGCACCGCCCAGACGAGGGCAACGGTCGGGATCTCGACGCATTCGACTACGACTGGGCCTAGCGGCCACCACTGAAGAGGACGCGAACCATGGGTATCTGGGACCGCTTGCACCGACGCTCCGACGAGATCGGCGATGCCACCGTCGCCGTCGTCGGCGCCGGCTACGTGGGGACGGGAGTCGTTCACGCGATCGCCCAGTCGCCCGGCATGCGCCCCTCGCTGATCGTCAACCGCAACACCGATCGAGCCGTTGCCGCCCTCACCCAGATGGGCGTCGACGAAGATTCGATTCTCGTCTCCGACGACGTGAACGACCTGACCGCGGCCATCCGCGCCGGCACGCCGGCGGTCACGCCGCATGCGGCGATCGGGGCCGACCTCCCCATCGATGTGTTGGTCGAGGCGACCGGTGCGCTGAACTACGGCACCGAGACGATCCTTGCGATGCTCGATGCGGGCAAGCATGTCGTGTCGTTCAACGCCGAATGCGATGCGCTCCTCGGTTGGGTCTTCCATGAACGAGCCCGTAGCAACGACGTGATCTACACGATCGCCGACGGCGATCAGCCCGGTGTCCTCTTCCGGTTGCAGCAGCAGATCGAGGCCATGGGCTTCGAAGCCACCGCACTGCTCAACTGCAAACGGCACCTCAACGTGCACCAGAACCCGGACACGGGAGCCGGCTACGCAGCTCGCGACACCACCTCCGCTCACATGACGACATCGTTCGGCGACGGCACGAAGATGCAGGTTGAACAGGCGCTCGTCGCCAACGCCACCGGCATGATTCCCGACGTCCGTGGCATGCACGGCATCGAGTCGACGGTGGCGAACGCAGCCGTCGACATCGCCGCCGCCCTCAGCGGGCCCGGCCGCGTCGACTTCACCCTTGGAGGCGACTTCGGAGCCGGCGTCGGCATCCTCGGCACCCACCCCAACCATGACCTCCACGAGAAGGCCATGCGCTTCTACAAGATGGGTGACGGCCCCGACTACTTCTTCTTCCGGCCGTACCACCTCGTCCACCTCGAGATCCCGCTCACGATCGCCGAGCTCATCCTCGACAACGAACCGCTGGCCACGATCGACGCACCCCACGTCGCCGAAGTGGTTGCCATCGCCAAGAAGGATCTCGCCGCAGACGAGGACCTCGACTGCATCGGCGGCTTCTCCGCATACGGCCACATCGACACGGCGGAAGGCGCGGCCGGCTACCTGCCGGTCGGGCTCGTCGAATATGCAAAGACCACGCAGCCCGTCGCCCAGGACGATCCCATTCCGCTCGCCTCCGTAGAACTCGACGACGTGACCATCGTGCGCGAGTGGAAGGCCATGCAGGGCATCAGCTGATGATCTTCACCGAGACGCCCCTCGCCGGAGCCTTCGTCATCGACCTCGAGAAGATCGAAGACGACCGCGGCTTCTTCGCACGTGCGTGGGCCACCGACGAGTTCGAGGCTCACGGCATCGATGCCACCGTCGCCCAGACGAACATGAGCCGCACGCTCAAGGCAGGAACCTTCCGAGGCTTCCATTGGCAGGACCCGCCCTACGGCGAAGCGAAGACCGTTCGTTGCATCTCCGGTGCGGTCCACAACGTGATCATCGACATGCGGCCCGACTCGCCGACCCACCGGCAGTGGTTCGGCGTCGATCTCACCGCCGACAACCTCCGCATGCTCTTCATCCCCGAGCAGTTCGCCAACGGCTTCCTCATCATGGAGGACGACACGACCCTGCTCTACAACGTCTCCCGGCCGTACGGTCCGGGCAACGAGCACGGCATTCGCTGGGACGATCCGACGATCGGTGTGCAGTGGCCGCGGGCCGTCGAGCACGTCTCGGACAAAGACCGCGCCTGGCCCCACCTCTAGGGATTCCACCGGTCATCGGTGAGTATCGACGACCACGCAGCGCGTTCATTTTTGCACGTTTGTGATCTCCTGAGTTGATTTATCCAACACGAACGTGCAACAGTCATCGGGTCGAACAAACCGACTGACCTCCGGCGGGGTCGCAGTCATCCACTCGAAGGACTCCCTCGCCCATGCCGAACTCTTCGCTCGTCGTAGACCTACCAACTTTTGGCTACTCCCCTTCTGAGGAGCAACGCGCCACTCTGATCGCAGACATCCAAGTCCGCTTCTCCGATGAAATTGCGCTGGCCGTCCGCAAGGGCGAACCATTCCTGTGCATCGGCCTCGACTCACGAGACCCACTGTCGGACCTCTGCCGGTGGCTGGAGCGGACGGTCTTCGACGCCGATGCGGGTGGCTACACCGAAGAGGTGATGCAGTCGGAGTGGTCGTCATACGAAGAGCAGTGCTTCTTCTTCTTGGCGTACGACATCGAGGGCCAGGATGTGGCCGGAAGTGTTCGAATCATCACCGGGACCGTTGGGTTCGGGCCCGTCGTGAAAACCGTGCACGACTGCCTGCACATGGACGCATACGCTCACTTCTCCACGCGAGCGAACACGATCGACCTGACCGATCGGAATGTTTCGTTCCACCCGGAGACGGGAGTTGTCGGAAGCCACCGCAACAACGGAAGCACGCGTCTCGATCGCTCGTTCATCGAGAGCTACCACGGGATGAAGCCGGGTGAGATCATCTTCGACATGGCAACGCTCGTTGTCCGACAGCCCTATCGGGGCGAAAAGTCCGCACTCCACGTCGCTCAATTGCTCTACGCAGGCACGTGGCGAGCTGCCTTGCGGCTCGGCGCTCACCATGGGCTTGCGTTCGTGCGTGTCGACCTGCTCTCGGTTTGGCGTGACCTCCTCGGGATGCCGTGGGACGACCTTGCAGCCCTCGGCTGCAGCCAGTACTTCGAGACGGATCCGTACCTCAGCCAGCCCGTCTACATCAACTACACGGATCTCCAACGACTGGTCTCGCGCGCACTCCACACCCAGCAGGCTGGCCTTCCAAGCAAGCTGTCGAAACCCGAGCTGAACTTCGTCGGGCTGATGGGCGCGCCGGAATCCGACCACCTCTTCGTGCTCTGGTAGGACGAATTTCGTCATACAACTGAAAGATTCGCCGAACTCGCCGATGGCACTCGGTGAAGCCTGTGCGCACCTCGATGCTCTCGTTGACCATGGCAACCGCCGTGGTCGTCTCGTTTGCATTCGTCGTTGGGCCCGACGACGGGGGCCCGGTGCTCCTCGCGTGGTCACTTCTCTGTGCGGTCAGCATCCTGCGTCGGGTACGTGGACTCGGGGGAGAGATCCGGTCTGTCTTCCGGCTCATCGGCCTTGGCGGGCTGCTGATACCGGTCGGGATCGTCGTCAGGGAAGCCCATGGAGTCGCCGTCGGCGTCGATCAGCCGATTCCGTCGCCTGCAGACATCCTCCATGTCCCGGCGTACGTCCTCGCTGTATGGGCCACGTACCGCGTCTTCCGACTCAGGACCATCGACCGAGATGCTGGAGCGTGGATTGACACCGTGAGCATTGCGATCGTTGCGCTGGCAGCGATCTGGATGGCGTACCTGGGCGACCTGATCAGCGGAGACGCGCTTGGGCCAGCCGCCAAAGTGATGCACATCTCCTACACCGTGTTGATCGCGACAGCGATGGCGCTCTTTCTCCGGATCGCCAGCACTCCGGGAACACGGCCCACCTCGTACTACCTGGTGGGCGGCGCCGGCACGTGCTTCTTTGTTGCGGACCTGCTTCTGAGCGCAGCGCAAGTCCACCCGGTGCCCCTCGAGGTGCCGTTCTTCTTCACGCCGATCTCTTTCTCGCTCATCGTTGCCGCAGTGATTCACCCGAGTCGGGAGCGACTGATCGAGCCGGCGCAACGGGTCGACCGAAGCGTTGGATTGTTCCGGGTTGCAACGACCGCAACCACAATCATGGCCCCGGCAGCGATGCTGTTCGTTCAGGACGGCATGGACAGCACAGATCGTACCGTTCTCACCCTCGCTATCGTCAGCCTGTCGGCACTCGTCGTACTTCGAACGCTTGGTCTGCTGAACGAACAGCAACGACTCAACCAGGGCGAGAAGCTCCTTGCAGCGGAGATCACCGGCGCTGCCCAGGCCAAGACCACAACCGAAGTGGCCAAGCGGGTTCTTCCGGGCATTCAGCGAATCACGGCAGAGCGATGGCAGCTCACGAACACTGAGCCCGAAGTCGGGTTCGTCCTCCACCCGCCTCTGCAGAAAGCTCTGGGAGCAAAGGCAGTCGCGTTGGCGGCCAAATCGTTGGATCCAATCTCGCAACGGCAGGCCCAGACCTTCATCAGAGAAGCTGCCGGGATCTGCGACCGGCTGCAGCAAGCCCAAGCCGATGCCGACAGAGCGCTGCATGCGCACGCGCAGAAGCAGGTGGCGGCGAGTGAGAAGCGGTTCCGGTCGTTGGTGCAGAACGCGTCGGACATCTTCATCGTGTTGGGCACCGACGGCAAGACCACGTACGCAAGCGATGCAATCGCTCGGGTGCTGGGCTACGAGCCGGAGATGTTGCTCGGCAAGCAGCTCAACACGATCGTTCACGAGAACGACCAGGAACCGGCCGCCCGTCACTTCATGGCGGTCCTGAACGGTTCGAAGGCCCAGGAAAAGCACGAGTTCCGCGCGTACACCGCCGACGGCGAGGTCCGGCTCTTCGAAGCGATCATGACCAACATGACCGATGTTCCTGAGGTGAACGGCATCGTCGTCAACGGCACCGACGTGACCGCCGAACGGTCGCTTGAGCGAGATCTCAAGGATGCCGAGACGATCGATCCGCTGACCTTGCAGCTCAATCGCAAGGCCTTCATCCAGGAGATCGACACTGCGCTTCGTCGGGCGTCGATCAGCGGTGCCGCCGTCTCGATTGCCATCATCGACCTCGACGACTTCAAGACCATCAACGATGCGCTCGGTCCGGTATTGGCAGACCAAGCGCTCGTCGAGACCGCCAACCGCATCCGGCGCTCCGTCCGGCTGGGCGACGTCGTGGCCCGCCTCAGCGGCGACGAGTTCGGCGTGCTCATGCCGGACGGCTACTCGTCGCTCGAATCGGTCGCTGCGATCGAACGCGTACTGGCCGAGTTGCAGATTCCGTTCGAGCTCGACCGTCACCCGATGTCGCTGAAGGCCACCGCCGGCCTGTCGATCGACGTCGGCGGGTCGGACACGGCATCGGTGCTCCTCCGCGAGGCAGACACTGCGCTCGGCATGGCGAAGAAGAGCGCCCCGGGCAAGTCGATCATGTTCGAGGAGGAGATGGGCAGCGCCGTGAGCGAACGCCTCGACCTTCGAACCGGGTTCGAGCGCGCCCTGCAGAACGACGAGATGCGCCTCGTCTACCAGCCGATCCTCGACATCGCCACCGGACGAATCGTGTCGCTCGAAGCACTCGCCCGCTGGAAGCACCCCGAACGCGGCGAGGTCTCCCCCAGCATCTTCATTCCCATCGCCGAGGACTCGAACACGATCACGCCGCTCGGCGAATGGGCGCTCCGCTCGGCGTGTCGTCAGGTCAACGAGTGGACGCTGCGCGGTCTGTCCGACTTCACCGTGAGCGTGAACATGTCCGGCCAGACGCTGATCGAAGACGACGTCATCACCCGAGTCCGATCCATCCTTCGAGAGACCAAAGTCGACCCCTCCCGGATCATCATTGAGATCACCGAGACCGTGCTGATCGACGACACGGAGTTCATCGCCGACCGAATCTCCGCTCTGCGAGCCCTGGGCGTGGCGCTGGCCATCGATGACTTCGGTACGGGCTACTCCTCGCTCAGCTACCTGCAGCGCTATGAATTCGACTACCTGAAGATCGATCGCGCCTTCGTCCGACCGCTCGCAGCACCCGAGAACGTGAAGGACCGGGAGATCGTCGCCGCCATCATCCGGCTCGCCAAGGGCCTCGGAGCCACCACGATCGCCGAGGGCATCGAGGGTGAAAGCGAACACCTCGTCCTGCAGACCCTGAACTGCGACCGGGCCCAGGGCTTCCTCTTCCACCGCCCCAAAGAGGTCAACGAGATCTTCGAAATCCTCTGCGAAGACCTCGCACTGGACATCGCTGCCTGACCCGTCGCCGCACGGGGTCACCATGCGGAACGCCGACCCGTGAAAGCATTGGACGCAATGGCGGACCGGCGCTTCAGGCCGACGGTCAACTGCCGATAGAACACTGTTGAACGACCCGGCCGCGCGCCGGAGAACCGTAAGGAAAGGCCATCATGAGCCAGGTGGACCCAGCAGACATCCCCGTAGTGATCCTCGCTGGAGGCAAGGGAACCCGAATTCGAGAAGCCTCCGAATCGCTTCCGAAGCCGATGATCGACGTGGGCGGCAAGCCCATCATGTGGCACATCATGAAGACCTACGGCGCCTACGGACACCGCAAGTTCGTGCTGCTGCTCGGCTACAAGGCCTGGACCGTGAAGGAGTACTTCCTTCGCTACCGGGAGAACACCTCGGACTTCACCGTCAACCTCAACAACAACGAGACCGAGTTCCACGGCGAATACGGCAGCGAAGACTTCGAGATCACCATGGCCTACACGGGCCTGAACACGCTCACCGGCGGCCGCCTGTCCCGTGCGAGCACGTACCTCGCCGACGCTCCGGCGTTCATGCTCACCTATGGCGACGGCCTTGCCGACATCGACATTCCGGCGCTGCGTGACTTCCACTTCGGCCACGGCAAGATCGGTACCGTGACCGCCGTGCACCCGACGTCCCGTTTCGGCGAGCTCGAAACCGACGGCACCTCGGTCACCGACTTCTCCGAGAAGCCGGATCTGAACACGGGCGTCGTCAACGGCGGCTACTTCATGTTCAACCGTGAGTTCCTCGAATACACCACCGACGACGACGGTGAAATGCTCGAGTCCGACGCACTCCAGCGTCTGACGAAGGACGGGCAGCTCAACTACTACCTGCACAAGGGCTTCTGGCGCGGCATGGACACCTACCGCGAATACGTGGAGCTCAACGGCCTGTGGGACGACGGCACCGCACCTTGGCGCGTCTGGTAATCGCACCCGGCATTGCGGTCTGAGCCTGCTCGGACCGCCGCAGAACAGCGCTCAGGCGGACTCCCGCCGCAGCACGACGGCTCGGTCGCGCCCCGCCAGATCGGCTCGGACGACACCGGTCCAGCCCGAGGCCCCGCCGAGTTCGAGGACGACACCCGTCTGTTCAGGATCCATCTCGAGCACGATCGCGCCGGACGGTGCGAGCCACTCCGCCGCGTCCGCAACGAGCTCGCGAAGATCATCCAAGCCGTCGGGTCCGGCTCGCAGCGCCGACTCGGGCTCCCACTCGGCGACAGACGCCGGGAGCTCCGCATCGTCTGTCACGTACGGCGGATTGGAGACCACAACGTCGATCGCGCCCTTGAACCGCTCAGGCAAGGCGTCGAACCACGATCCTGAGTGAATTTCGACCGACGCACCGGCCATGCCAATGCCTGCCAGGTTCGCTCGGGCGACGGCGAGCGCCGCGTCACTCGCATCGGTGAGCACGACGGTAGCGCCCGGGCACTCGGTTGCGATCGACAAGCCGATCGCCCCAGACCCCGTGCCGAGGTCGACGGCCACTCCCCCATCCGGGTTGAGACGGCGCAACTCCTCCATGGCGATTCCGGCCACGACCTCGGTCTCCGGCCGCGGAATCAGGACGCGTGAATCGACGAGCAGGTCCAGGGATCGGAACGCCCAGTGTCCGAGCACGTACTGGATCGGCTCGCCGGTCACCCGACGCTCGACCATCCGGTCGAGCTTGGCCACGCCGCGAACGGTCGCCAGCGCGTCCAGCAGATCGTGGTACTCCGCGCCGGTGACGCCAAGGACGTCTTCGACGATCCATCGAGCCTCCGTACGAGGATCGTCAACCCGACCGCTTCGTTCGAGGCGCCCACGCGTTTCTTCCAGGAGGTCTCGCCAGGCGATCGTCCCGTCGAGGTCGTCCTCGCTCATGTCGTGTCAGTCCTCAGCGCCGGACAGTCGCTTCTGCTGGTCATCGTGAAGCAGTGCGTCCGAAACGTCGCCAAGGTCTCCTGCAAGCACCTTGTCGAGCTTGTGGATCGTCAGGTTGATCCGATGATCGGAGACCCGGTTCTCTTTGAAGTTGTACGTCCGGATCTTCTCCGAACGACCGCCTCCGCCGGTCTGCGACTTGCGGGCTTCGGAAGCTTCGGCCCGCTGGCGGTCCTGCTCGGCCTGGAGCAGACGACTCCGAAGCACACGCAACGCCTTCGCCTTGTTCTGCAGCTGCGACTTCTCGTCCTGCATCGCCACGACGACGCCCGTTGGTTTGTGCGTGATTCGCACGGCCGAATCCGTGGTGTTGACCGACTGACCGCCGGGCCCCGAAGCCCGATACACGTCGATCTGCAGGTCGTTCTCGTCGATGTCGACCTCCACCTCTTCCGCCTCCGGGAGAATGGCGACCGTGGCCGAAGAGGTGTGCACACGGCCCTGCGATTCGGTCACCGGCACGCGCTGCACCCGGTGCACGCCGCCCTCGAACTGCATTCGGCTCCACACGCCATCACCGCTCAGGCTGAAAGTGACCAGGCTGTAACCGCCCATGTCCGACTCGGTGCCGTCCATCAGCTCGAACTTCCAGCCAATGCGTGAGCTGTAGCCCCGGTACATCTCGAAGAGGTCGCGAGCGAACAGGTTCGCTTCCTCACCGCCTTCGGCACCGCGGATCTCGACGATGACGTTCCGGTCGTCGTTCGGGTCCTTCGGCAGCAGCGCCAAGCGGAAGGCCGCAGTGAGTTCCTCCACCTGTTCCTCGAGCGAGGCGATCTCTTCACGCAGCATTTCGCGGTCGTCGCCGTCGCTCTCGCCGAACATCTCGCGAGCCGCTTCCAGGTCTTCGGTTGCGCTGCGAAGCGAGCGCCCGACCCCGACCACGCCGTCGAGTTCCTTGTGTCGCCGAGCCTCGACCTGGAACCGCGTCTGATCGGCGATCAGCTCCGGGTCACCGAGGCGCGCCTCCACATCGGCAAACTCTCGTTCCAGGGCTTCGAGTCGACTCAGCACTCCGCCAACCTAACGCTTGGGCTCAGTCGGACCATTCACCCGACACGGCGATGACCTCGGTCGGGCATGCGAGCGACGTTGCCGCCTCGACGATGCGGGGGTGGCGGTCGCGTTCGGGAAGGACGATCAGCGCGGCGTCGGGCCGATGCAGGGCGATCAGCCCGGCAGCGGTTTCAGTGATGCCGAGATCGAGACCAACCGTGAAGACGACGAGGACCGTCTCGGCATCGCGGCGGCCGAGGCCGGCCGCAGGCTGTGCTTCCATGAGGCCGGGGCGCGGATCGAGCAGCGGAGTCGGATCGAGCGCCGTGAGCCCAATGCTCTGTGGGTTGCGAACCGCTTGTGCTCGCAACCACCGAGAACGTACGAGCCGACCCATCGGATGCGGGGCTGCACCCGGCACGCGATGCGGTTGCACCATCTCGACCACGCCGGCCAGCGCCTCGCCCGGGTCGCGATCGCCCGCGAGTGCCGAGGACGCGAACTGGTCGTACGCCCCCACACCGATGTCGATGCTGCATTCGCCGTCCCGATGCCCGACACGGGCAAGTTCGAGTCCGTTGAGCTCACCGATCCACACCCCGTGGTCGGCGACGACGTCGAGGCCGGCCTCGGTGAGGACCGCCATCTGCTCCGGACAAGCCGGCGCAGGATCGATCACCTGCTCCTGGGCTGCAGCAACGGCGATGCTGCGGCCGTCGATCGACCACACGACCGGGCGCGGCTCGGCAAACCCCTGGACCACGAAAGCTTCACGATGTGCCGAGCCGTCGACAAGAAGATTGACGCCCGTTGCCTCGCGGCTCAATGCCCACGTGACGACCGCACCGAGGCTGCCGGACGGGGCATCCGGGTGGTAGGCCCAGGCTTCGCCGTTGTGCAGGACCACGGCCCCGGCGCCCATGGCCGTGGGCGCGGAAACGTCGACCGGATCACCGGTCGACGCAGAAAGATGTTCGCTCAGCAGTCCCCGAAGTTTGACTCCGGCGAGCTGAGCGGACCGCTCGGGATTCAGCTCTCGTCTGCCTCGGCTGGGGCGTCCTCAGCGGGAGCAGCAGCCGACTTGCGGCGGGCTCCGTAGCGACGCTCGAAGCGCTCCACACGACCAGCCGTGTCAACGATCTTCATCTGACCGGTGAAGAACGGGTGGCTGCGGTTGGAGAGTTCGACCTTGGCCAGCGGGTACTCGACGCCGTCGAGCGTGATGGTCTCGCTGGTCTGCATGGTCGAACCGACGATGATGTTGTCGCCCGAGGACTGATCCTGGAAGACGACAGGGCGATATTCGGGATGGATCTCAGGCTTCATAACCCGACCAGTTTCGCCCGCGAATCACGCGCTTCAAACCTCGCTGACCAAAAACCCGGGATGCGAGATTCTCGGTCACTTGACCTTCTTGAGAACGGCGTCGTTGCTTGCGTCGTCCGAAAGCCGCTGCAGCAGGGCGGCAAGCGCATCGTCGGCCCCCTCGACCACTGCCCGACGCAGGCGACGGCCACCCTCGATCGCCGCCTCATCGACCAGTTGGTCGGCATGGCGGGTCGTGGTGCCGGCAACGTCGACTGCCGGGTGGAGGCCCTGGTCCTCGGCGCCACCCTGCAAACGCAGTTCCATGTTGGCGGTCTCCCGGAACGACTCGAGGACGGCATCGTCCATGACCGATCCGGTCTCTGCGGAAATCGTGGCGAGGATGCTGAGCGATCCGCCCTCTTCCACGTTGCGAGCCGCACCGAAGAAGCGCTTCGGCGCGTGAATGGCAGCCACATCGACGCCACCGGCGACCGTCCGGCCGCTCGAAGGCGACGCCTGATCGTACGAGCGGGCGAGGCGAGTGAGGCTGTCCAGCACGATGACGACGTCCTGGCCGGATTCGACCAACCGTTTCGCCCGCTCGATCGTGATCTCGGCAACGGCGACGTGCTCGTCGGCCGGGCGATCGAACGACGATGCGGCGACCTCTCCCTGCTCCAGCGCCCGGCGCATCGCGGTGACCTCTTCGGGCCGCTCGTCGATGAGCAGAACGATGAGGTTGACGTCCGGGCTGTTCGTCTCGATCGACGTGCAGATGTCCTTGATGATCCGGGTCTTTCCGGACTTGGGCGGAGCGACGATCAGCCCACGTGTTCCCTTGCCCACCGGGGCGAGGAGGTCGAGGATGCGGCCGGTGGTTGCGCTCGGATCGTCTTCCAACGTGAGCACCAACTGCTCGTCCGGGTGGACGGGCGTGAGCACGTCGAAGTCCGGGCGCTCTCGCGCCGCCTCCGGGGCGGCGCCGTTGACGCTGTCCAGAGTGAGCAGCGCCGGGTTCTTCTCGTTGCGGTTCGCCGGACGCGACGTTCCGCTCAGATGGTCGCCCTTGCGCAGCCCGTTCTGACGAACCTGCTTCACCGAGACGTACGCGTCTTCCTTGCTCGAGCGCCAACCGTGGACTCGCAGGAACCCGTAGCCGTCGTCGCGCAGATCGAGCACGCCTTCGACACGAACCGGCTCGCCGTCGGTCGCATCGTCCCGTTGGTCGCGGCCACGGCCGCGGCGGCGCGGGCGCCGGTTGCCGGGGCCGGCAGGCTCGTCGTTGCCGTTGTTCTGGCCCTTCTGATCGTTGGGCTCGCCGCCCTTGTCCGCCTCGTTCTTGCCGTTGTCGCCCTTGGCGTCGTTGCCGCCGCCCTGACCCTTTGAGCGATTCCGCCCCTTGCTCTCGTTCCGCTCACGCGGCGCCTGGGTCTTGACCTCGCCGAAGTCGAATTCCTCTTCGGCGCCGTCGTCGGCCGGCGCTGCGTCGGTTGACGCCTCACTCGTCGTCTCTTCGCCGGCGTCGCCTGCATCGTCACCGCTGTCGCCAGCCTCGTCGGCGGCATCGGTCGTGACCGTGGTGAGGATGAGGTCCACGATTTCGGCCTTGCGGGCTCGGGACGGCGGCTTGGCGCCGAGTGTGCTGGCGATCGTGACGAGCTCGTCTCGATCCTTGCGCTCAAGCGCAGATCGACGAAGTTCCGGGGTGTCCACTGGCGGTTCTCCAGAGTGTGTGGTGGGCGGAGATGCTCACGCCCACGGTGTGAATGCTCTGCCGGTTGGTCCGGTCGTTGAGCCTCATCCAACGCCGATCGGCTCGGATGAACGATGCATGCAACGTAGCCGCTGGACGGCGGTTCGGCACACACCGCGGCCATTTGCCGCGATTTCGTCCGTGGACTTCAGCGTCGAGCAGCGTCTACGAAGGCCTGCACCGTCGCCAACTCGTTTGGCAGAACGGTGAAGCGCTCCTCCCGCTCGAAAAGATCGTCGAGGTGATCCGGCAGCTCGGGATGCAGCCCGGTCGCCTGCTCGACTGCAGCAGGGAACTTGGCCGGGTGGGCGGTGGCCATGACGAGCTCGGGCAGATCGCCCACGCGGCGTCGGGCGGCGCCGACGCCGACGGCCGTGTGGGGGTCGAGGATCATCCCGTCCGTCTCGTACACCTCGGCCATGACCTCGAGGGTCTCCTCGTCGGTGAGCCGTTCACCGACCCACCGCTCCGAGAGCTTGGACACGACCTCGGGGCCGAAGGCGACATGCCCCTCCGAGCGGAATCGGGTGAGCTGTTCGGCGACCGCCGCGCCATCTCCTCCGAGGAGCTCGTGAATGAGGCGTTCGAGGTTGCTGCTCACCTGGATGTCCATGCTCGGCGAGAGCGATGGTTCGACCGGACCGATCGTCATCTCTGCACCGGAGAAGAACTGGGTGAGGATGGCGTTGCGGTTGCTGGCGACGACGAAGCGGTCGATCGGAGCGCCCATCCGCTGGGCGACACGTCCGGCGAAGACGTTGCCGAAGTTGCCGGTGGGAACGGTGATGGACACCGGGCCGTCGGATTGGCCGGCCGCCCAGTGGTAATAGACCACCTGGGCCATGACCCGGGCCCAGTTGATCGAGTTCACGGCCGCGAGCCGCACGCGGTCGCGGAAGGCCGTGTCGGCGAACATCGCCTTCACCAGGTCCTGGCAGTCGTCGAAGGTGCCCTCCACCGCCACGTTGTGGACGTTCGACGCGAGCACGGTGGTCATCTGACGGCGCTGCACCTCGGACGTGCGGTTGTGCGGGTGAAGGATGACGATGTCGACATTGTCGCGGTCGCGGAAAGCCTCGATCGCCGCCGATCCGGTGTCGCCGGATGTTGCGCCAACGATGGTGACGCGTTCCTGTCGGCGCTCGAGTTCGTGGTCGAACAGACGGCCCAGCAACTGCATCGCCACGTCTTTGAACGCGAGGGTCGGGCCGTGAAACAGCTCCACCAGCTGCACGCCGTCCTGCAGCGACTCCACCGGGATGACGTCGGGATGGGTGAAGGTGGCGTAGGCGTCGGCGACGATCGACGCAAAGCTTGCACGATCGATCGACCCCTCGACGAACGGCCACATCACCTCGGTGGCGTAGTCGGCGTACGGCATCTGCGGAGCGATGTGCCCCGAGGGCCAGGAGGTGGGTACGTAGAGCCCGCCATCGGGCGCGAGCCCGGTGAGGAGAACATCGGCAAACGACAGCTCCGGCGCTGCGCCACGAGTGCTGTGGTAGGCGACCATGTCAGTCGCAGACGACCCGCAGGACCTGGCCGACGTTCTTCACCACGTCGATGCCGTTCAGGTCGGTCAACGTTGCACGGAGATCGGCTTCGACCGCTTCGTGGGTGATGAAGACGAGCCGCGCCTGATCCCCGAGGCCTTCCTGCTCCATCGAACGGATGGACACGCCACGGTTGCCGAACGCTGCCGCGATCGTGGCCAGCGCGCCGGGTTCGTCGCGGGCGTCGAGGCTCACGTAGAAGGCCGAGACGACTTCGGACATCGGCTTGATGGCCGCGGGCTGCAGCGCGCCGAGATCGCGATGCACGCCGGCAACGACGTTGAGGGCGGCGTCGATCGTGTCTCCGACCATCATCGCTGCGGTGGGATGGCCTCCGGCGCCGCGTCCGTAGAACATGAGCTGGTCCACGCCGTCACCTTCCACGAACACGGCGTTGAAGCTGTCGCGGACGGAAGCGAGCGGATGGTCGGCACTCACCATGGCCGGGTGCACGCGAACACCGATCGCGCCGGTGTCGTCCCGATCGACGACGCCGAGCAGCTTGATCACGTGCCCCATGCGGTCGGCGTTCGAGATGTCCTCGGCCGTGATGGTCGAGATGCCCTCGATGTGCACGTCTCCGGCGGTGACCGACTGGCCGAAGGCGAGCGTTGCGATAATGGCGGCCTTGGCGCCGGCGTCGAATCCTTCGACGTCGGCGGTCGGGTCGGCCTCGGCGAAACCGAGGCGCTGAGCTTCTTCCAGCGCATCGGCGTAGCCGGCGCCGTGTTCGGTCATCTGCGAAAGGATGTAGTTGGTCGTTCCATTGAGGATGCCCATCACACGAGTGATGTTCTCGCCGACGAGGGACTCCCGCAGGGGCCGGATGAACGGGATGCCCGCGGCAACCGATGCCTCGAAGCTGAGGTCGACCCCGGCGGCGGAGGCCGCCGCGAAGAGCTCAGGACCATGGTGTGCGAGCAGTTCCTTGTTCGCCGTGATGACCGGCTTCCCGGCGGCGAGCGCCGTTTCGAGGAGCTGTTTGGTGCCGTCGACGCCACCCATGGTCTCGACGATCACATCGATGGTGGGGTCGGCCACGATCGCGGCCGAGTCGGTGGTCAACAGTGAAGGGTCCACGCCGTCGCGAGTTCGGCTGAGGTCACGGACGGAAACGGCGGCGACGATGATGTCGAGGCCTGTGCGGGCGGCGATGGCGCTGCGTTGCTGATCGATCAGCTGCACGAAGGAGGTGCCCACCGTGCCGCAACCGAGAAGGCCGATTCGGATCGTTCGTCCACTGGTCATGGGGAAACGCTATCGGACTGTGGTGCGAGCGAGGGTTTGACACCTTCAATGCATTTCAATAGTTTTCAATCTATGTCGGGAATTGTGAATCATCCCCAGTACGGAGACCGGATCGGTGCGGGTCGCCATGGCACGGTGTTTCGGACGGTTCGAGGCGGGCGCGATGTGGCGCTGAAGGTGGCGCCTTCGGGAACCGTCGGTCGCCACGAAGCGGAGATGCTCGTGCGGTTTGCCCATCCCCACGTGGTCGATCTTGTCGAGCATCCGATCGAGGGGGCGCCGCTGGTGCTCGAGTACTGCGCCGGCGGCACGCTCGACGACCTTCTTCGCCGCGGTGAACGACTCGATTCGGACCAGGTCGAGACGCTGCTGCTCCCGATCATCGATGCGCTCCGCCACATCCACACTGCCGGCTGGATTCACGGCGACGTCTCTCCGGCCAACATCGGCCTCCGGGAGGACGGTCAGCCGGTATTGCTCGACTTCGGCGCCAGCCGCCCCGCCGATGGCAGTTGGATCACGGAGGGAACGCCGGAGTTCGTCGGGCCATTGCGTCAGGCAACGCCGACACTCGACACTCGCGGGCTCGCCGCAATTGCGGCCGCGTTGCTCGCACCCGAACACCGATGGGACACCAGCCAAACGGAACTTCGAGTCCGCCTCGACCACCTCATCTCCGAAGCGGATGCCGGCGGCACGTGCACGATCGACGACCTCGCCGGTGCCCTCGCCATTCGCTCGCAGTCCGGAGGCTCCGGACGATCCGGACGCACGATCCCGTTCGGCCCATCACCGCGTCGGCCGGCCGACGCCTCGCCCGCCGACGAGCGCCGGTCACGGCGTTCGCTTCTGCTTCTCCCCATTGTGCTGGTGGTTGCCTTCGCGTTCGGGACCGACCTGTTCGGCTCCGATCCCGTGGAGGCGGCCCCGGCCGCCAGCGCGCTCGAGGTCTCGACGATTGCGCCCGCCGAGCAATCGCTCGCGGCCTCGGGCGTTCGCTGGTCGACGGCCGATGGCACACTGCTCCACGAACAAGATCTGACCGCGCAGCTCTGGCGGGTCGGTCAGGCCGGTGACCAGGCGGCGGTCGGCCGCTGGGGATGCTCTAGCGACGCCACGCTCGGCGTGTATCGGCCGTCCACCGGCGACTGGTTCGTGTTCGACTCCTGGGACAACGACGCTATCTCCAGTGCTCCGGTGCAGTTGGAGGCGAACCGGAAGCTTGCCGTGGAGTCTCGCGGCCGCTGCGACATCCCCCACCTGATGGACTGACCTCGAAGGGTCAGCGCCGTCGCGGACGCCCGGCCCAGAGCTCTCGTGCTCGCTCGGCCGGGCGTGCACCCTCCGGCAGCCCGACGGCAAGCGCAAACGCCGGACGCTCCGCCAGCGGCAGCACTCGCAACGTTGCGGCGGCAAGCGCCGGGAACCGATCACCATGGACCAGGTACGGCTCGAGCATGTCGCGGCCCGCCGTCGACATCGTGAAGCTGCGAAGACCGACCGGTGACTCAACCCCGAGTTGGCTCTCCAACAGATGGCTGGCCCGGGCGAGCACCGGAGTTCCCCGCCACCGGGCCACGGTCGACTCGAGCCGGGCGAGGTCCCACTCCCCTGCGCTGAGCAGCGCAACATCGCGCAGGTTACTGAACGGTGGCTGGGCCGAGCCGAGTGCCACGTGGTAGCAGGCGTGAAGCAGATGGTCGGTTCGGTCGAGCGTCGGGAGCGCTCGACCGCCAACCTCGACCATGTCGCGCATCACGAACAGATCGTGCGGAAACATCAATGCACCGAACGGCCCCGGGCACAGCGTGCGATGCAGGTCGATCTCGACGCCCGCGAACCGCATGGTCACCGACTTGCCGAAGCGCCGATCGAAGCCGGATCGCAGTTCAGGGGCGAGGCGTGCCCCGCCCGCTGCGACGATCGCCTCGACGGCCTGGTCGATGCGCTCGGACGGGATCAGGAGGTCGACGTCTCGGTACTCCCGTTCGCTGGATCGGGAAGCCACACCGTGTGCCAGTGCCGCTCCCTTGAGCACGCGGAAGGGAACGCCAGCGTCGGCAAGCACCTCCGTCGACCGCAGCAACATCAGCTCGACCCGGAGCGTTTGCGCCATCACGATGTCGTGCGCGATGCGAAGTTGTTCCTGCGCTGCTTCTGTGAGCGGAAGCATGTCGGACTCGACCGCTGTCACCGCCACACCGAGCAAGCGGTGCGTCTGCAGCTCGGTGACCAGCGCGGCGTGATGTTCGGGCTCCGGCAGCTCGATCGGGACGGTGTCGCCAATCCCGAAGCGGGCAATCGCAGCAAGGGCCGATTGGATGGACGTCACTCGCCGACCTCGTCGATCAGGCTCGCTTCCATCAGCTGGCGAATCGCGAGTTGTGTGCCGTGTTCGATCACGTCGGGCGGGTCGTTGAACCGCTCCGCAAGCGCCTCCATGATGCGCTCAAGGTCGGACTCGTCGGCGAGGAGGTCCCAGATGAGCGGGGCCGATCCACCGAGCTCGGTCGGCGCCACAGCATCGATCGGTTGCACGAGACGCCGGCCCAGCATGAGCTCCCGCTCGACTGCGGGTCGGCGCCGATAGGCCGCCATGTCAGACGTCGCGGGCCAACAGGTCGTCCATCGTTTCGCGCCGCACGACCAGGCGGGCATCGCCGTCCTTCACGAACACCACGGGCGGACGCAGGATCTGGTTGTAGTTGGAACCCATGCTGTGACCGTAGGCGCCGGTGACCGGTGTGGCGAGCAGCTCCCCAACTGCAATGTCTGCCGGAACAGCGGCCTCGCGCACGAGTACATCGCCTGATTCGCAGTGTTTGCCCACGATCCGAACTTCGAGATCCCGTTCGGCCTCGGGTCGCCCTGGAAGGAACGACTCGTAGCCGCTGCCGTAGAGAACGGGCCTGGGGTTGTCGGACATGCCGCCATCGACGGCCACGTAGGTACGAATACCGTCGAGCGGCTTGATGGTGCCGACCGTGTAGACGGTGACGGCCGCAGCTGCGGCGATCGATCGTCCTGGCTCGGCCGACACCTTGGCGGTGACGCCGGCGACCGACAGTGCATCGTGGACCACGCTCGCCCACTCGGTGATGCTGGCGCCTTCTTCGCCGACCACGTACGGCACACCGAGGCCGCCACCGACAGACACTTCATCCAGCGCGTGCGGCTCGCCGACTGCGGCGATGACCTCGGCCGCCTTGGCGAACGAGTCGACACGAAACACCTGGGAGCCGATGTGGGCGTGGATACCCCGGAGCCGCATCGACGGTGACCCCTTGGCCCGAGCGATGGCCTTCTCCGCCAGGCCGGTGGAGACGGTGAACCCGAACTTGGAATCGTCCCGACCCGTTGCGATGAACTCGTGCGTGTGGGCCTCGACACCCGGTGTGATGCGCAGCAGGACATCCGGCACCGCACCACCCTCGGCGTGCAGCCGATCGAGCCGATCCATCTCGTCGAACGAGTCGATCACGATTCGGCCGACACCGGCCTCGATCGCAAGCTCCAGCTCGTGGGTCGACTTGTTGTTGCCGTGGAACACGAGGTTCTTCGCCGGCACCCCGGCCGCACGAGCCACGTGGAATTCGCCGGCGGTGGAGACGTCGATGTCCATCCCCTCTTCGTGAACCAGTTGCGCCATCGCCCGGCACAGGAAGGCCTTGCTGGCGTAGGCGACACCGGGGCCGAACGCCTCGACCGCTTCGCGAGCACGGGATCGCAGATGTTCCTCGTCGTAGATGAACAGCGGAGTGCCGTACTCGGCGGCGAGTTCGGCAACGGAACAGCCGCCGATCGTCAGGCCGCCGTCGTCGCCAATCGCTGCCGTGTCCGGCAGGAGCGAAAACGGAATCGGATCACTCATGCGTCGACCTCGTCGGTCCACATCGAATCCGGAGCAGACACACCGAGAAGCCCGAGACCGGACGCCAGCCCGATCCGAGCAGCCTCGCTGAGCCACAGCCGCGCCTGTGTCTGTTCCGGTGACACACCGTCGCCCATCACGTAGCAGTCGTGGTAGAAGCCGTGGAACGCCGACGCGAGGTCGCGGATCCACTGGACCACCCGATGCGGCGCCCGCTCCCGACCGGCGAGTTCGATCATGCCCGGACCGGCGAACAGCTGGCGCAGCACGTCCAGCTCACGGTCGTTCGTCAACACCGACAGATCGACGTCGGCGAGTGGCTGCCGTTCGACTCCGGCCTCGGCTGCCTTCGCCATGATGGACTTGATCCGGGCGTGGGCGTACTGGGTGTAGAAGACCGGGTTGTCCATGGCCTGCGATGCCGCGGCTTCCATGTCGAACGTCTGCTGGGAGTCGACCGACTGCAGCAGATACGTGAAGCGCGTTGCGTCGGCGCCGACGGTCTCGACGACTTCTCGAAGCTCGACGATGTCGCCCGAGCGCTTCGACAGCTTCACCTCATCGCCGCTGCGCAGCAGCGTGACCATCTGCGTGATCTCGACCTCCAGCGCATCGGGATCGTGTCCGAGGCCGAACATGGCGGCCTTCATCCGCGGGACGTACCCGTGGTGGTCCGCACCCCACACGTTGATCAGCCGGTCGGAGCGGCCCATCTTCACGCTGTGGTAGGCGATGTCGGGTGTCAGGTAGGTGTAGTCGCCGTCGGACTTGACCATGACCCGGTCCTTCGAGTCGCCGAACTCGGTCGACCGAAGCCAGACCGCATCGTCCTGCTCGAAAATCATGTCTCGTTCCTTGAGCTCCTGCATGGAGGACTCGATCTTCCCCTCCTCGAGCAGGGAGCGTTCGCTGAACCAGATGTCGAACTCGATACCGAGCGCGTCCAGCACCTCGGTCTGGTCCTGCTTGGCCCGGGCGTAGCCCCATTCCCGAATGGCGACGAGATCGTCGAGATCGAGGTCGGCCGGAATCTCTGCGGCCCAGTCGATGATGTACTGACCGTGGTAGCCGTCCTCCGGTGGCTCCTCACCCTTCGCCCGCGCCTGAAGCGACCGGGCGTAGGTCTCCATCTGCACGCCACGGTCGTTGATGTAGGTCTCTCGCACGACGTCGTAGCCGTTGTGCTCCAAGAGAGATGCGAGCGCGTCGCCATAGATGGCGCCCCGGCCGTGGCCCGCGTGCAACGGCCCCGTCGGGTTCGCACTCACGAATTCAACGTTCACCGTCGTGCCCGCACCGGAGTCGTTGCGGCCGTACCCGGCCTCGCCGGCGTCGACCACTGCGGTGAGCACGTCGTGCAGCCACGTGTCAGCAAGCCGGAAATTGATGAAGCCCGGCCCCGCAACCTCGATCGAATCGACATGCGGGATACCGGCGGCTTCGAGCCGTTCGATCAGCTGACCGGCGAGCTCGCGCGGGTTCGTGCCCGCCTGCTTCGCCGTCGCCATCGCGAGGTTCGACGACCAGTCGCCATGATCGCGATTCGCGGGTTGCTCGAGACCGATCTCGGCGGGCGCGTCGAGGCCCTGGGCCTCCGCTGCCACCCGCAGCGCCTCCGTCAACTGTTCCCGAATCATCAGACCTCCAACGAACTGACCGACCAGCGTATCTGCGGCCTCCGCGGGAGCATTCGATCCGGTCTGCGGCGCCACGGCCGAGAACCGGTAGAGTCAGGACTTCCGCCCTCGTAGCTCAGTGGATAGAGCATCGGCCTCCGGAGCCGTGAGCGCAGGTTCGAATCCTGCCGAGGGCGCCAATAAACGTTGAAAAATCAACAGATTCACAAGGCCCATTGATTCGGCCGATTTCCTCGGGGACACTGTCAGGGACAGTAAATCGAGGAAAGCAGCGTCAATGGAGGAAATCGAAGCACGGGCACAGCGTCTGTTCGTCCGCCCCGAGACGACGTTGGGCAGCGTTTCGGAGAGCGAGCCAGGCCGCTGGCGGCTCGTCCTCAAGCTGACTGCTCGCCCCGAGTTCGGCGGGAAGCGGCACACGGCATCGCA
The DNA here is from genome assembly GCA_020628865.1 of Acidimicrobiales bacterium. Classification (GTDB taxonomy): domain Bacteria; phylum Actinomycetota; class Acidimicrobiia; order Acidimicrobiales; family SHLQ01; genus SHLQ01. Next base: position 63,588 of record JAHDEJ010000007.1, on the reverse strand, counting down.
CACGGTCGCCGCCAACTCGAAGCCCGCGGCGACGATCGAACTGCACAAGTGGCGCAACGATGCGCTCACGATCCTGTGCAACAAGGTCGAGGATCTGACGAAGCAGCCGACGCTGCTCGAGTTCGTCGACCGCGCCGAGGCGATTCTGGCGCTGCGTCGCCGGCCGGTCTCCAACTCCACCCGCCGCGCCACCATCGACAATCACGTTGCCGGCTACCCGATCGCGGATCGGCCGATCGACGAGATCACTGGCGCCGAGATGCAACGCCACCTCATCTACCTGCAGACCGAGGTCGTGACGACGCGCGGCAAGGGCCTCAGCCGGTCGTCGGTGGCCAAGGCGGTGCAGGCGATGTCGGCCGGGTTCAAGCACGCGCAGCTCGCCGGGCTGAACGTCGTCGACCTGGCGTCGGTGGCATGGGCGGCGCCGGGGACGCAGGTGGCAAAGCCGGCCGAGCGACTTCCGGCGATGGATCCGGTCGACCTGGTCAAGCTGATCGACGCCGCGACGCTCATGGAAGCGAAGCTCGCTCTGCGGATCGCTGCCGCCACCGGCTGCCGGCGCGGCGAGATCATCGGCATCTGCTGGGAGGATCTCGAGAACAAAGGCGGCTACCGGACGCTGCACATCCTCCGCTCGGTGACGCAGAACGCGAAGGGCGAGGTGTTCGTGAACCCGCCCAAGACCGAAGCCGGTGTGCGCCGGGTGCCGGTCCCCGTCGCACTGTGGGATGACCTGTTTCTCCTGCGTACTGCCCGCGAGGTCGAGTTCGGGCCGATCCCCGACCACCACTACATCTTCGACCTCGCCTACTACCCGTCAGGCAACGATGGTGCGGTGGAGCGGAACACGCTGACGACACCGGTCCGGTTCAACTCGTGGCTGTCGCGCGCAGCGATCAACGCTGGCCTGGTGACGGTCGAGCAGTCGACCCACTACGACCAGAAGGGCTTGAAGCGATACAGGCGCAGGCTCGTCCCAGTGCCGCCACGCAAGAAGGCGCCGTCGTGGCACCAGATCCGTCGCCTTGATGCGTCGCAGATGGCGATGAATCCGGACATCCCGCCGATCGTGATGCAGCAGCTGCTCGGGCACGCCCGCTTCGAAACGACGGCAGGGTACATCCGCGACTCGGTCGACAACAGCGAGGTCAAGCAGGCGGCGATCGAGTACCTCGACGAGCTTCACTCGTCGGCGCGCGACGATGAGCTTGAGGACGACTAGAACAGGCCGAGCTGTTCGACGTCGACTGCAGCCCGCCGTTTGCGTCGGGCCCGAGGGACCGCCTTGGGCGCGGCGACGGCCGGCAGCGAGAACAGTGCCTGGTCGGAAGCCAGGATCGTTTCGGCTTCGGTGACGACGTCGGCGTCCCACTGGCCGAGCCGCCGGCGTTGCGACGTGCGCAATCCGCCCCAGATGCCGAACTTCTCCGACATGCCGTAGCTGAGGCAGTTGTCGACGGCAGGGCAGAAGCCGCAGATCTCTTCGGCCTCGGCCGAGCTCTCCCCTCGTTCGGGGAAGAACATGTTGGTCCAGTCGTATTCGCTGATCCATGGCGGCCGGTTGTCGGGTCGGCAAGCTGCGTTGACCATCCAGTCCTGAGACTGGAACAGCCCCGCATAGGGGTGCGACGCGTCCCGCTGGGACAAGCCTGCGACCTCAGATGAGCGCCCACACGGTGAATTCGGTGCGGGGTCGCTCGTCCTTGCGCCAGATCCGGCACGACAGCTCGAGCACCTGCGCGTCGTCGTCCCAGATCAGTCCATTTGCCGAGTCAAGTACAAGCTTCGCGTAGTTGTCGATATCGCGCCGGTGGGCGGTTTTGGTGAAGAAGTCGAGGTGGACGGCGACCTCGAAGGTGTATGGCGTGGACGGGATTACCCGGCGGGCCATGAACTCCTGCGCCAGGAGCTTCTCGGCCTGTTTGGTCTTGGCCGGCGTGTATAGGCTGGGGCTACCGTTGACGATGGTCGCTCGGGGGCGTCCCTTGGTGACGGGGTCGCCGGGGATCCGGATCCCGAACAGTTTCCGACGACGACGCTCCTGTATTTCCATACGCACGATGCATCATGCCACGGTTTCGGGGCTTTCGGCATTGGCGGGTTCGCCAATACCGGCCATGAATCGGCGGCGGTTGACCCGCCAGACGTTCCCGATCTTGGGCAGCGCCCCAGGCAGCTCACCGTTTACAGCCATGCGGCGAGCGGTTTCGGGTGAGACGCGGAGCAGGTCGGCGACCTCTTCGAGGGTCATGAGTGGGGTGTCTTCCATGGACGGCAGGCTATTCCAATGCATACCACGCATCAAGCGCGGCCCCACCCTGCAAAGATCCAACCTCAAATACTGGCGTATATTGATGCAAGTCGGTACTATCCCCATATGGAGTCCGATAATTCTGCCGCCCACCAGATACTGTTCGAAACACAGCGACGTACTCCACCCACGACACGGAGATAGAAAATGACCACAGCAATCGGAGAGGCACTGCGCCGCGAGCGCGTGCGGCGCGGAGAGAACCAGCGTCAGGCGGCCGCTCGGTTCAGCGTTTCACAGCCGACCTGGTATCGATGGGAGGCAGGTGAGGTGATGCCGTCGGACGAGTTCCGGCCGTCACTCGCCTCGTTCCTGGGCGTGACGGGTGAGGACCTCTACAGACTCCTCCACGAAGACGAGCCGACATCGTTCTCGTCGCTCGAGGCCAGGGTGAAGGATATCGAGCGCGACATTGCCGACATGCGGGAGCAGATGGCGGCGCTCCGTTCGGCCGCAGAGGCCGCTTCCACCTGAGGGGAACAGGCTTCGGGCGGGCGCCGTCACTCCCACCCGAAGCCGTTCGAGGCAACGGAACGAATCGCGTGACAAGTTCGTTGCTGCGTACACCCTAGCGAGACCCCCGAGCGATCGGGGGTCTTTCTTCGTCCCGGTCTGATACGCCCGATGCATGGTGATCAGCGCAACTGGTGATAGGTTCGCGAACCTTCCCGAGAAACGGGAAGAGCCCCGCCACTCCGGACGAGGAAGGCGGGGCTCCATTCAAGACCTTTCTGGGAGGTCCCGTTGTCCAAGATGATAGCTCACACGCATTCTGATTCGGACATCGGGAGGACGATCAAGGCGATTCTTGAGGCCGGCCTCGGCTTCGACCACGTCATCGTCTGGCTTGGACTCGCCGCCGACGAACTCGAAGCGGCGGAAGAGATGATTCTGGCCAAGTGGCAGGGCGACCCAGCTGCGTTGGGGCACTTCATGTCCAATCTGGCCGTGGCCGGTTTCTTGCGCGCCACCGACGGTCAGCCGTGAGCAACTACCTCACCATCCCGCGTGGCTTCTGGGAGAAGGTGTCGCGTCTCAGCGACGACGAGCGGGTCATGATCTTCTATCTGGTGGCCTGCCCACACCGGACGTCCGAGGGGCTCTATCGGCTTCGAGCGGCCTACATCGCCGCCGATCTCGAATGGGGCTCCGAAAGGGTATCGGATGCCCTTTCGAGGCTCATCGAAACCGGCTTGATCCGGTATTGCAGCACCTGCGAAGTGGTCTGGATCGTCGATTTGCTCGTCGCTCAGGTCCCGAAAGGCGAAAAGCAGATCAAGGGGGCGTGCAACAAGCTCCGGGAATTGCCGGCGACGTGCATTCTGCCCTTGTTTATCAACGAATGTGAGCGGCTGAGCGAGGATCTCGGCAAAGCGCTTCGAAAGGAGTTCGAAGGGGTACCGGATACCCCTTGCAATACCCCTTCGATATCTCGTACTCCTACTCATACTCCTACTCCTCCTCCTACTCCGACTCCACTCGTCTCCGCCGGCGCCGCCGACGACGTCGACGAAGCGACCAGCGACCCTGCGTCGCTCCACCCAGCCACCGACGAGCTGTGCCAACGCCTGGCCGACAAGCTGCTCGAGCACGAGGTCGTCGACGCACCGCTCAAGTGGCAGCCGTGGCGCAAGGAAATGGATCTGCTGTTGCGTCGCGGCCCGACCAGCTGGGCGCAACCAGCCGAGGTCCCGCCGGCCAACGTCGCTGCGATCATCGACTTCACCGCCGCGCACTCGTGGCTCGGCACCCGAGGCAACGTCCGGTCGGCGAAGAAGCTGCGCGAGCACTGGGACAGGTTGCGTCGAGAACGCAACGAGCACCTGACCGGCGACAAGAGCCCGAACCGGGGCCGCGACCAGCTGGCCGAATCGGTTCGCCAGCTCCAAAACGAGGGCTACGGCGACGCCGCACCCGCCGAAGCGTCCGCCGAAGTACTCGACGACCAGTCAGCCCTGCCATCGGGCGAGGAGACCCCATGAACCTGAACGACCTCACCACCGTGCTCGCCGTGATCACGACCGAGCATCCGACGTTCGATGCCGGCCCGGACCGGATCAAGCTCTGGATGGAGATCTTCGGGGAGCTCGACGTCGCCGACGTGCTCGAGGCGACCGTCGACGCGCTCGCCGCCGGCACGTTCCCGCCCCGGCCGATCGACATCCTCGGCCAGATGGCGCTCAACATCGGCACCGAACCCCCGAACGTGCACGAAGCCCTCCACCAGCTCCACCGTGGCGGCATCGTGCATCCGCTCGTCGAATCGGTCCGTGACGGCATCGGCGACCATCGGGCCTGGCGCGAAGGGAACTTCGAGCAGATGTCCCGAGACTTCCGGATCACGTACTCCCAGGTGCTGCCGGCGGCGGTCGAGAAGGCGGCAACACCGGAGATCTTGGCGTCGGCGACCCGGATCCGGGCCAACCTGCGCGCGAACCCGAACCAGCCGACCCCAGGTGGTGTGCTGCGCCCGGCCGACATGCCCGAGTTCCTGCCGTTGCCCGCTCCCCCATCGTTCACCGGCGATGACGACGAGGCCGATGAGGGCGACCCGAACGCCGCGAAGGCGTTCTTCGAGCTGCACCGCTACTCGCTGTCGCTCGTCCCTGAGCGCACCGGCGAGCAGTGGCGCACCGAGCTGGCTTTGCGTCGGGACGAACCGGACAAGTTCGCTGAACGGCTCGCTGAGCACGACCGGCTCGTCGCCGCGAAGGCCGACGAGCTGCGAGCGAAGTACAAGCTGTTCGAGGACGGGCCCGGAACGGTGAAGAACTCCGGTGTCCGCATGTCCCGGTTCGTGGTGCACCGGTCGTTCTTCGAGATCCGCGACCGCGCCTACGGCGAGGTGTTCGTCGGCGCCAAGAACACGACGCACATGTCGTTCGATTCTGCTCGAGACGCCGCGGTCGCCTGGATCCGTGACATGGACCGGGACCAGACGATCATCCGGCCCGAATCGACCGTGTCCGAGCAGCGGATGCGAGCAGCGAAGCGAACGAAGTACTCCGATGACGCCGACACCGAGCTCGTGCCCGACGGGAACGCGATCCTGCGGCTCACCGTCGTCCCCGACGGGATGACGCCCTCACGGTCCGGCGCCCGCACGGTCCCGTTGCCGCCGGTGCCGCTCAAGCTCGACACCGACGACAACCGACAGTTCTGACCTGTCTGATACGTCCGGGGTATTCTGATGGGATGCAAACGCTCGTGGGCCGCCTGCGATCGGCGCTCAGCGTCGACAATCGGGTCGACATGAGGCTCGTGCTCGGCCCCAACAACGTCCTCTACGAGGTGACCGCCGTCGACGCCAAGCACTTCCTCGGCCAGCACAGCCGTGACGTCACCGGCGACGACTACTACCACGAACGGTTCGACTGGGCGACGAACGCCCGGCAGCGTCAACCCATCGAACCCCGGGCATGACATTTTGATACCGCCGAGTTATCATGATGTGCATGACAGCAGACATTGAGACCCGCCGGCGCACCCGATGCGTCTGGGATCCCAACCTACGCGGCGACATCATGGGCCTCGTCGTTCTCGACGACACCGGCGCCTGGCGGTCGATCGACGGCAACCTGATGGTCGTCGAAGTCGAGCTCTCGCACGGCGGATGGATCCTGCTCCCCTACCACGTGGGCGACATCGTCGCCGAGGGGCCCGTGTGGGCCCGGTCCGACGACAAGGCCCACACCAACATCCACGAGGCCCTGCGGGCCGCACACGACGCCTGGGACGCCCGATGGGCGTGATCCCGCAGCCCGACGACCCGTCCGTGTGCCCGAACTGCGGCAAGCCACAGAGCGCGTGCCGGACGATCTCATCGCATCCGTACATGGACGAGATCGCCAAGCTCGCAGAGACGATGCCCGATGGCATCGAGAAGGACGCGATCGCCTGGGCCCACAGCCAGATCGAGCGCACCGCCGGCGACCTGCTGGCGATCTCGCTGCTCGCCAGCGAAGCGACCACACGGGCAGCGACGAAGATGACGCTCGCCGCGCTGGCGTACCCGTCGGCGCCGCACGCTGCCGTCGAAGTGAGCCTCGTGCGGGCCATCGACGGGCTCAGCGACGCCGCAGCAGCCGCCCTGAGCGACGACTTTCAGGTCTGGTACGACACGACGCTCGAACCCAACCCCGCCCAGCCTCCCGAGGAGACACCATGACCACCGAAACGCTCACGATCATCTTGGCCAACGGGACGGTGCTCGGCGCCATCGCCGGTGTCATCGGCTACCTGATCGCCAAGTCGTCGCTGCTCGACGCCCCCCGGATCCGGTTGGGCGAGAACCTGCATCAGCTTCGCATCGATGTGCCCGACGACTTCGGTCAGATCGTCCGGATCGTGTTCGACGAACCGCACTCGGCCCGACACAAGTGGCTGTGGCTGCTGGTCACCTGCGAAACGTGTGTGGCCTGGGAGGCCGCGGTCGTCGCGACGATCGTGTGGGCGGCGGTCACCGGCACCGGCTGGGTCAGTTTCGGTGTGCTCGCGGTCGCGATGGCGGTCGGACGGGTCGTCGCCCGCTAGGCCCTCGGCTCGAAGTTGCTACGAAGGTCGTACTCGCCGGTGACACGAATGACTTCAACGGGTTCGTTGTCGATGCAGCGGATGAATACGGCGTGATCTGGACCGGTGCCCAAGTAGCTGAGCTGTGCCTCGGCAGAAATCGGGCCGAGCTCGTCGATTGTGAAGTCAGACAACTCCGACCTCAGAAAGAAGAGGCTCCCGCTACTGCACGTTGGACTAGCGCCTGCCGCGACGAACGGCCAGCCCAGCGCAGCGACCATGATTCCGGCAGCGATGAGGCTGCCAGGCCCCTCGGGTGGACCGTTCTTACGGGCATTCTCGGTGATCCACCACCCGCAGCCGGCTGCAACCGCGAAGCTGAGAACCATCAGGGGGTTTCCGATCAGCGCAGAAATCGTCTTGAAGTAGTCGAGGCCGATCTCCTCCGGTGTCACGCGAAAGCCTCGCAACACGATCGCGATGGCAAGCCTGTTGATCGAGAAAGCTGCCACTCCGAGGATCGCGAGCGCGGCTCCCGGATGAGATCCGAAGAAACTCGCGAGGCGGCTCAAGAGCGGGTGGTCTGGCGGCGGCGTGATGCCCATTCGAGCGACGCTAGTCGCGGTGACGCGGTCGAGGTCGAACGACCCAGGACGTGGCGTGCAGGTCACTCATGATGATGACATGACCAACACCACCACCCCGACCACCATCCCCGCCGAAAAGCTCGAGACCGGACACCTCGTCCGCCTCCACCTCCCCCACGGCCCCGAAGTTCGGCTCGTCGCCCGGGCCAGCGTCGTCAACGGCGCCGAGGTGGTCGTCACCTTCTCGACCGGCGCCAGCTGGGCATTCAACCTCGACACCGAAGTGGAGATCATGAACATGAAGACCAACACCGCCGCCGAAACCTCCCTCTACCTGCGGGCCGAGGACCTGGCCGTCGCCCTCGACGCCGGCGGCCGCACCTTCTACCGCGACGGTGCCGAGATCACCGGCTACACCGTGTGCTCGTTCACCGGCGTCTACTCGTTCTCGATCGCCGGCGCCCAGATCCACTTTCTGGGCCGCGAGGGCATCAACGTCGTCGCGATCGCATCATGACCCGTTCACCGAATCGCCGAGGAGGCGCTGATGATTGACGAAGATTCCGCCGAGCACCGGGCGGACTCCGATGAGTTCCGGGCCCGCAAGGCGGCATACGACGCCCAGCAGGCCGGTCAGGTCGCCGCCTACGGGCACGCCCTCCAAGGCGTGTTCTGCACCGACGAGTCCGACGGCTGGCCGTTCACCTACACGGTGGGCCGCGGCCTGTCCGGCCGACGTGACCTGATCGTCATCGGAACCTCGCAGGCCGATTTCTTGAATCGGGTCGCCGCCGAGCTCGACGAGGGCACGATCGAACTCGATGTGCCGTTCCGGCCGGCCGGCGGCGAGTATCAGATGCTTGTCGCAGGCATCGACCGCGACGAGCAGCTCGACACCGAGTTCATGACCCGGGCCCGAGCGTTCTGCCCCGACTACACGGCTGCGATCGTCATCTTCGAGGACGACGAGCATCGCTGGCCATGGCAGATCGACGAGTACTCGCCCGACGAACGGGCCGGGCTGTGTCTGGGCCGCGTCGAGCAGCTCGAGAAGCTGGTGGAGGCGGCGGGCTGATGGGCTATGCGAACGTGTGGCTGATCAACCCGGATCGGGTGCCGGCCGATGCGCTGGCCCGCACGATCATGGACACGAAGCTGATCATCGATTTCGCCGCCGAGCGGGGCGTGAAGATCTGTGATTGGGATGGTCGTCCTCCCGGCCATCCCGATCACGAGGAACCGCTGTCTGAGTTCGGGATCCGCCTGAACGGCTGGGACGAACGCCACGGCGCCCCGTCCGACGGGGCGCACGCCACCTTCTCGTTGGACCTGGACGCGATCAAGGCCGGGCCCGGCGACGTACGGCCGCATCTGTGGGTCGCCGAACACAACTCCACCTACAACTTCGCCAAGACAAACAGGAAGCCCTACGACGCGGTGGTGCAAGCCATCTTGTTGCGGGCCTACGTGCATTTCGATGGCGCCGTGCAGCTGCTCTCGGACGGCGACTGGCATTTCGAGTGGCTCCACGGCGGCGACTACTGGCGTGGCGGCCACGGCCGGTTCACCGCCGGCGAGATCGGTGGCGGCCGGATGATCGTCGCCGAACTGTTCGGCTGGACCGATCCGGACAACATTCTGCTCGAGGACTGCTGATGCACACCGGATCGTCGCCGAATGTGATACGCGACGATTATGGCTATTCCTCGATTGCGATACGGTGGATGCGATGAGCGCCCCATTCGACCCTGTTGGCGTGATCGAGATCGCCCGGCGACGTGATGTCGCCCGCGAGACCGCTCACGCATGGAAACGCAACGGCAAGTTCCCCGAGCCGCAGTACGACTCTGTGAACGGCTATCCGGCGTGGGAGTGGGCCGAGATCGACGCCCGCTTCGAGGGCACGATCCCCGGCGATGTCGCCGTGTGCAACCCGGTCGGAACCCAAGAGATTGCAGTGCTGTTGGGGGTCGCGGAGCGGACAGTCCACACGTGGAAGTCGGCTCGCAAGATCCTGCCGGAACCCGAGTACGAATCGGTCAACGGGTTCTCGGCCTGGGAGTTCGCAACGATCGTCGAGTGGGCGATCGAGACGGGTCGAGGCGATCGCCTCCCCGCCGAGTTCCGACCCAACGAATAGCCGACTGTCGTGCGACAGACCCGCCGAAATCGTTGATTTTCCGCCGAATCTAAATGGACATCTTGATACACATTACCTATGGTGATGCAGATGGACATTCAAGAGATTTCGGTCTGCGACATCACCCCGGGCGATAACGACCGGAAGGTCTTCGACCCCACCGAACTTGGCGGTTTGGCCAAGTCGATCTCTGAACTTGGGGTCCTGCAGGCCGTGACCGTGCGTCCCACCGACGACGGATACGAACTGATCGCCGGTGAACGGCGATGGCGCGCGTCGCAGCTCGCTGGGCTCGCCACGGTCCCGGCCAGGTTGTTGCACGCCGATGATGTGCTGGCCGGTGAAGCGATGCTCGCAGAGAACATGGCCCGCGTCGAGTTGAACCCGCTCGAGGAGGCGATGGCCTACCGCAAGGCACTCGATTCGGGTTCGACGGTGGAACGTGTCGCTGAGATCGCTGGGGTGGGCGTATCGAGGGTCGAGAACCGTTTGACCCTCCTCACCCTCGATGACGGCGTGCAACAGCAGGTGGCGTCTGGTGCGTTGGGTACCGACGCCGCCCGGATGGTGGCCCGATTGTCGTTGGTGAACCAACGGCGGGTCGCCGCCGAGATCGTCGGGCAGGGTCTCGACTGGTGGGCCGTGCAGCGTCTCACCGAACGAGTCGCGTCCGAGGAGGCGACACAGGATCTGTTCGATGGTTCGTCGTTCGAACTGTCGATCGAGGAGTACGCGTTGGACGCTCAGGCGAACCGGCGGTGCTCCCGCAAGGCGTTGATCGGGCTTCTCCATCAGGCGGCGGAGCAGCTCGACGGCGAGCAGCTCGGGTCCGAGATACGGGCCGCGCTGGAAAGAGAGACATGACGACAACGATTCACACGAGTCGCTACCAGAACGGCGAAGAGATCCTTCGGCTCGGGCTGGTACCGATCCGTATCACGATGGGGGCACCACGGTTCAAACTCCCCTACACCCTGGCCGGGTCGATCCGTGGGTTGGCTCCCAGTCGGGACACGATGTACGGGGGAGGTGACTTCACCGCAAAGTATGTGGCCCAACTCGATGAGATGGGTGTCGATGAGATCCGACGGCAGATCTTGGCGATCACCGGCGACGGGGCTGATCCGGTCCTGTTGTGTTTCGAACACATCGAGATCCAGGGTGAGGGCTCATGTCACCGACGCATGTTCGCCGACTGGTGGCATGCCCAGACGGGCGAGAACGTCCCCGAGATCGATGATCGGGGCAATCTGTCGCAGAAGCTCCTGGCGATGAAGAAACGGCAGGAGAAGGCGGCTCCGACACTCGGGGTCTAACCCCGGTAGTGGAAGACATCATGATACATGGCTAGTATCGGCGTCATTCGGAGTAGGTGTTCTGGGGAACACACCACGCTTGGGGCGTGGAGAGCCAGGTTCGATCCCTGTGGCTCCGGACCATTCGCCATAGCCGCCCACCGAAAGCACCGACCGAATGCACCAAATGCCGTGGGGTCTGTTTCTCGGGGTTGTTGAAGCACCGGAACGGGCCTGGCTCGGCGAGCTGCTCGCCTCGCCGGCCATCCGATCGAAGTACTCGGCGTTGCATGAACCTGCCGGCGGCTCCTATGCCGTCGGCAGTCTCGCGTGCAGCCTCGGTTGGGACCCGAAGCTCATGGAGCTTTCCGACGTCACCCTGTTCAGCTGTGCGTTGGGCACGGCGATCGCTGGCCGGTCCCTCGAGGAACTGAACGTCACGCTGCTCGGCGATCCGTTCCCGTTCGACAGCGACGACCCGTGCGCCCAGGCCGCCCATCTGTTCCACGAGATCGTCGTGCAACGCAACGAAGCGATCCTGGCTCGCAAGGACTCCGACTACACCGCAGCGATCGTCGACGAGCTCAAAGCCGCAGCGTCGGATCATCGGGCGTCGCTGACGAAACGCACGAAGGCGTTGGCCGGCGAGTTGGCTGGCGCAAAGTTCGCCGGCGAAGACGTCGTCGATCACCTCGACCGGATCCTCACCGATCCGAAAGCGCTGATGATCGCCAACGTGCCGACCTACAAATGCTTGGAGATCTCTGAGCGCATCTTGACCGCTGACCTGCGCTGGGTGCCGTGCGGTGAGCTCGAGGTCGGCGACCAGATCGTCGCCTTCGACGAAGAGACCCCCGATGTTGCGCACGGTCGCCGCAACTCCAAGATCGCGACGATCACCCGGTCCGATCGTCGAACAGCGCCGTGCGTCCGCGTAACGCTCGCCAACGGCGATTCGGTGGTGTGCACCACCAACCATCCATGGCTGGTCGACCCGTACGAGTACACGGCCTCCAACCGGCAGTATGTGACGTCGGAAGGCACGGGCGGTGAGCGTCCTCGCCCGCTGGTCGGCATGTTCGCGCTGAGGGCGTACGACATGTGGGAACCAGCCCGGTCGTTCGATGCCGGCTGGCTGTCGGGCATGTACGACGGCGAGGGCCATCTGAGCATGCAGCCAGGCAAGAAGAGCTCGTTTTCGCTCACAGTGTCCCGGAAGTCCGGTCCGGTGCTCGACGAGTGCGAACGCATCCTCAAAGAGCATGGCTTCGTTGTCTCGCACTCGGCCGGTGGCGGAACCAATGGGGACGTCCACCAACTGTCGATCACGAACGTCGCCGAGACGACCAGGGCGCTCGGCCTTTTCCGACCGATCCGGCTCCTCGGCCAGTACCGGCCACCGAAGGGGTTCCGGATCATCGAGAAGGTCCAGATCGTGTCGGTCGAACCGGTCGGTTTGCGGGAGATCCAGTCGATCACCACCGACTCGGGCACGTACATCGGCGAGGGCTACGCCATGCATAACTCTGGCTTCGAGCAGCAGTTCGACACGGGCGGCCGGATCGATTGGACCGAACCCGACTACAAGATCTTCGACCCTCAGCAGGGCGTCACCGATCTGCTCGCCCAGGCAGCTGACGCCGAATGTTTGGTCGTGTCGATCCAGATGGCGCCGATCGGGAAACCGGCCGGCCCACCGGTGTATGCCCGCGGCTCTGGCGCTGCCGGCCATCACACCTACTACGTGACGAACCGCCCTGACGAGCTCCTCGACGCAGTTGGCGGCGTGAAGGTCACCCCCAAACGCACCCAAGCGGTCCGTTCAGAACCGCGTTGGCCGGTGCTCGAGCCGGACGATCCGCTGCGCCGCAAAGCCGACGTCCGCCTCGCCATGTTGGATCCGGGCGAAGCGAACTACCTGAAACAGCGGTTCGCTCACCGGTTCCTGACCGACGCCGCCGCCGGTTCCGCCGCCGTGCTGGTCGACGGCAAGATCGCCTGTGCGTTCGGTGTGGACCTGTCGCCGGTGTTCCGGCCGCACTCCCCTCGGGCCCCGAAACTCGCGATCCTGCAATGGTCGTTCGCCCCACCCCGTGACGACGACGGCCGGCTGACCCTGTTGGGCGCCATGCTCGCCATGCAACGCCCCACCTTGCAGGCGATGGCGTCACCGAAAACGATGATGGCCGTCGACCTCGCCGAGGGCATCACCACCGTCATGTTCACCTCGAAGCACGAGGTGAAGGGCTACCGGGGCCTGATGGAACTGGCCCGCCGCGACGTCCACCCGGAGCACGGATTCAAGCTGATCTACCGGGGCGACCTGGGCGACGACGGCATCGCCGACACGTACCGCCGCTGGTGGGACCGGGACGAACGCTGGAAACAGCAGCGAGCGAAGAACACCCGAAAGACAGGAACGGACTGATGCACAAACTCGTTGACCTCGGCGACGGCATGGAACTGTGGATGGTCGGCATCGACGAGCTTCGCGAAGCCGATGTCAACGCTCAGGTGATGGCACCGGCGAAGTTCGATCAGCTCGTCGACAACATCCGCCAACGCGGCGCCCTCGAACAGTTCCCCTACTGCCACCTGCCGGCCGACATCGCCGAACCGACCCATCTGGACATCATCTCCGGACACCACCGGTCCCGTGCCGCCCGAGTCGCCGGCCTCACCGAGATCCCGACGATCGTCGATCGCACCAACATGGACCGCGGCGAACAGGTCGCCAAGCAGATCGCCCACAACGCGTTGGTCGGCGAGTCCGACGCTGATGTGCTGCGCCGCATGGTCGCCGAAATCAGCAACCCCGACCAGCTCCTCGCCACCGGCCTCGACGTCGACCTGCTCCCCACCCCGAAAGCCGCCGACGAATCGATCCTCCCCGCCCCCGCCGTCCCGTTCACATGGCGCACGATCGTGTTCACGTTCACCCCCGCCCAACAAGACGACTTCTCCGAACTGATCGACAAAGTCGACAAGACCGGCGACCTGTACGGCTACGCCTCAATCGAGCACTACCGCAAACTCATCGACGCCCTCTCGACCGTCCGACGAGAACGCTCCATCGTCTCCGTCGGCACCGCGATTTCGTACATGGTCAACGCCGGCCTCCAACGGCTCGCCGAAGACCCCCAACCCGACACCGCAACCACCCCCGTAGTCGAAGTCATGGGCACCGGCGTCATCCCCGACGACATCGCCGACCAGATCCGCCACAAAATCGACCACGCCTACGAGACCGGACTGCTCACCGACACCGACAGCCCCTGGTCCCTGTTCGTCTGATGCCCAACTCCCGCCCCGAACCCGACTGGGACCGGCTCGACTGCGAACCCTGGGAACAGCTCCCCAAGGAAGCGGGAAAGAGCTTCGCCGCGTTCGCCGCCTACCGGAACCTCGACCCCACAGCCCGATCGCTACGGTCGCTCGCGCAGCAGCTGGACATGTCCCTCACGAACATTGGACAGCTGTCGGCCCGCTGGTGGTGGCAGGAACGCTGCCGACGGTGGGACATCCACCTCGACCGGATCGCCCGCCACGAGCTCGAGGAGGCCCGCCGGGAAACGGCGAAGTTCCATGCCGATCTGTCTCGTCAGACGTTGCAGAAGGTGGCGCAGCGGCTGTTGGGCGACGAGGCGAACGGGATCGAGGCGATCGATCTGAACAAGATGTCGGCGTCGGAGCTGATTCGTTGGTTGGAGGTGGGGACGAAGGTCGAGCGGACATCTCGGGGCGAACCGGATCAGAAGGTGGAGTTGTCGGGTCCGGAGGGCGGCCCGATTGAGGTGGAGGCGGAGCCGGATCCGCAGGTGTCGCAGGCGTTGACGTCGCTACTCGAGGCGGCTCGGGCGCAGCCGGAGGAGGAACCGGCGAAGAAGCCGGCGAAGAAGCCGGTGAAGAAGAAGGCGCCGGCCAAGAAGAAGACGGCAGCGAAGAAGCCGGTGAAGAAGGCGGCGGCGAAGAAGTGAGCGCGGTGACGACGCTCGCCGTGCCGGACGAACCCGAGTTCCGTCCGGTGCGCCGGACCGGCACCGGCCTGGTGGACCTGTCCGATCCGCTCGTCGACCAGTTCCACAACGCGATCGAGGCGATCGGTTCGGATCCGGCGATCGCCGATCGGGCGGCGCTGATGCGTCTGGCGATCGATTGCAAGTATTGGGAGCTCACCAACGCCCTGCTGGCTCCCGGCTATGCGTCGGTCGACTATGCGGCCCATCACCGTACGGCGTGGAACTGGTTGCATTCGATCGACCAGACCCGTCCTCGGCCGATGGTCATGTGCCTGAATCGTGGCGGAGCGAAGACGACGACGTTGCAGCTGATGCTCGCCCAGGTGGCGATGATGCGGCTCCGCCCCTACTGCTTGTACGTCCAATCGACCCAAACGGCGGCCGAGGGAAAGGTGTCGGACGTCGGCGAGCTGTTGGCGTCACCGATCATGACCGCCGCCTACCCGGACGTGGCGTCGACGTATGTGACGGCGAAGGGCACGGCCCGTGATTGGCGTCGGGCCCGGATCCGTACACGGTCGGGGTTGACGATCGACGCGCTCGGCATGGATCAGGCGATCCGTGGCGCGAAGGTCGAGGATGACCGGCCGGGCATGATCATCCTCGACGATCTCGAGGAAAAGCACGACACGCCGTACATGACCCGCAAGAAGATCGAGATCGTGACGAACGCGATCATCCCGGCGGGCGCCGAGAACGTGATCATCGTCTACATCCAGAACATGATCCACGGCGACTCGATGATGGCGCAGCTGCTCGACAAACGAGCCGATTTCCTTTCCGATCGGATCACGGTCGGGCCGGTCCCGCAGGTCTGGGACCTCGAGTACGAAGAGCAGATCCCGAGCGACGAGGATCCGCGCCGGTACGTGGTGCTGTCGGGTCAGCCGTCGTGGGCCGGCCTCGATCTCGAAACGACCGAGAAAGAAATGAACGACATGGGCCTGGCGGCGTTCATGTCGGAGAAGCAGCACAAAGAGCATGTCGTGGAGGGCGACACGTTCCCGTCGGAGAACTGGGAACGGGTGTCGTTCGAAGCCGCCTGGGGCACCGACTACATCTGGTTGGCGCGCGGCTGGGATCTGGCCGCGACCGAGAAGGAAACATCGGATTTCACGGTCGGCTGTTTGATCGGCATCGATCAGGAGTATCGGGCGACGATCCTGCATGTGGCCCGGTTCCGGGCGCACGGCACGTCGGTGGACGACAACATCGCCCGTGTCGCCGCCTATGACGCCCAGTTCTTCGGTTCGAACCAGGCGGTCTCGATCGTCATCGAGAAGCAGCCGGGCGCTGCTGGTGTCACGTGGGAAGAGGATCAGGCGAAGCTGCTGGCCAAGTATCCGGTGCATCATGTGCCGGCGACCGGTTCGAAGCTGGTGCGCGCCCAGTCGCTGTCCGCTGAGCAGCAGCGGGGCTGGGTGAAGCTGTCGGGCGACATGCCCGGCGAAGGGGCGGGCCGGCAGTGGACGGGCCCGTTCGTTCGTGAGCTCGCAGCGTTCCCGACGGGCCGCCACGACGACCAGGTCGATGCGGCGGCGACGGCGTACAACTGGCTACGGAAGAAGGTCCGGATTCAGCGTCGTGGCCGGATGGGCCGGGGTACGCAGTCGGGAACCACGTCGGACGACTGGTAGCCGGTCAGCACGGCCACGGAGTCTTGCAGCCGGGCAGCAGATTGACGGTCAGGCCACCATCGGACCCCTGTGTGGGCGGCGTCGACTTGTCGACACAGTTCGCGCCGACCATCCACACCGCGATCGCTCTCGTCGACGTCTTCTGCCATTCGGCGAGCGACACGAAGTTTGTGGCCCGCTGCACCTGATTGGTGGTGCAACCCGGATGAAGCGTGCCTTCCTCGTTGAACTGCAGGAAGCGCTGCGACGCGGGACCGTTCCCTTCGGGTCTGCCGGTCGGGTTGCCGTCGGCATCGACGAACGACCGGCTCCACGAGTTCGCGTCCTCGGGGTCGATCTGGTAGCCCTCTTCGAGCCATTTCCGGCCCCACTCGGTGACCGTCAGGCCCGGCCTCTGACGTGACGCTTTGAGGGCGTCCTCGATCTTCTCTTGCTCGGTCTTCTCCGGGATCAACGGTTTGTTCCGGTTGGTGATCCACGTGGTGAGTCGATCGATGAATCGCTTGAGTACGTCGAACATGCGGTCCGCCCTTCGTGATGTTTCCGCCGCATCCACATTCGCGGACGCTGCTCGAGTCCGCAACCGGCCCGCCTGCGACACCGCCAAGTAGATACGTTAAAGACATTCTGATACGTTCGCATTGTGATACGAACCGTCGTCGCCTGGTGGCACTCCCCGAACATCGCCGCCACCGTCACTCGATTCGTGATCCGCCTGATCCTGCTCCTCACCGCCCTTTGGATCGGAGTCGCGATCCTGGTCGTGCTCGCCAGTTCGGAGGGGCTGGACTGAGCCGAAACCGGTCCTTCGGGTCCGTCGTACTTGCGCCTGGGGAGGCAAAAGGTGTGACCCGAAGGGCCGACGTTCCTATCCGATCCTGGCCAGCCGGTCGTCGACGAGCGCCCGGAACACCGTGTTGGCGTCGGCGTCGCCGGCGACCGTGACGTCCTCGGACTCGGCCAGCATGCGCAGCCGGGTCAGGTTGTCGTTGACCGCCGGGTTCCACAGCGGCGCGACCGTGATCTCGTGCTGGTGGCGGGTGTCGTAGGAGACGGCGGTGGACCACGGTGGGGTGCCGTGGGCGTGGAGCTGGTTGAGGGCGTCGAGTGCGGTGTCGTCGCAGGTCACGCAGTCGGGGTGCGCTTTGGAGATGGTGACCTCAGCGAATCGGCGGTCGAGGCGCACGAACCGGTCGGTGTTGGTTCGGTTCGCTGCGATCTCGTCGGAGGTCAAGGGGTCGTGTGCCATGGCGGGCGCCTTTCTGGTTGTTCCGCGCGCCGCGCGAACCTACCAGCAGCCTGTGACAGTCGAGACTGAGCCGGCTACCTCCTCCGATCGACCCTCGCCCTTCGGTGATCGGTCGGAAGCACTGCCACAACGTCGAACACCGTGCGCCCCTCACGCAGGATCTGCCGGAACGCGTCGGGCGTCTGCGCCCGATCCCATTCGTTGTACTGGTCGAACTCGTCCGGGAACCACACAGAGCCCAACACCCACACGCTGACGCCGCCGAGCTTGAGGTCGAGGCCGGCGAACCCATACTCGTCGCGGAACTTCTCCGCCTTGCGCAGCAGCGCAGGGGTGCGCATCTGGGCATCGAGCCGATTCGGGACCGCCGCGAGCACTTCGTACTCACAGAAGACCCTGGCTGCAGCCAGCCATTGCCGCAGCTGACCCCGCGAATCCGCGAGAGCAAAGACGTACGGGCGTTCCCCTCTTGACACTACTCTCCCCCGACTGCCGTTGCGTTAGGCGAGTGGCTGGTCTTCGGTGTAGATCACCTGCGGCCGTTTGAACTCGTAGTCGTCGGGGAGCAGCTCGAGGCCATGCTCGGCCCGCTGTGCGTTGATGTCGTCGAGGTCGGGGGCTTCCCAATTCTCGATCTCAGCCTCCTGGGCGGCGAGCCGTTCGACGAGCTCCTCCACGGTGCCCTTGTCACTCAGGTCCGGCGGATCGGCGGCATGACCGTCGGGCGTCTCGTACTTGAAGCGAGATGCGACACGGCGAGGGTTGCCCTTCGAGTAGACCCTGATGTCGTATCCGAGCTTGTCGAGCGTCTCTTGGGAAACGACCGTGATGTTCTCGCCCTTGGTGACCTTGCCTGACTTCGGTTTCTGGCGAATCTTCGCGCGGGTGACGGCCCTGCGCCGGCGGGGCCGCGTTTCGTCTTCTTTCTTTTTCGCCATCGCCCTTCCTTTCGGCACGTTCTGCCATGCCGTTGAACCTCGACAGTATCGCGTCGATTCCGGCCGAAATACCCAACGAGAGCCCATGGGTCGAAGGGCCCATCACACCGGGATGCAGGCTTTCTATCATGATTCATGACCCACCTCCGTAACGAAAGCCACTCCCGCGATGACCACGACCACTGCCCCACCCGCATCGATGAACGCGCACCTACGAACCCTTCCCGCCCCTGCCCGCTGGTGTTTCATGCCAGCGGCGACCGGCGACGTCGAAGCCCAAAAGACGCTCACCCATTGGATGTTGCCGCAGCTCGAGGTCGGCCAGGTCCGTCAGCGGCCCAGGGCCCGGTTCCCGTTCCGGATTGTCGACATCGACGTGCAGACCAACATCGTGACGGTCGAGCAGCTCGACGAAACCGGCGCCGTCGTCGCCGAAGTCACCCACGACGTGTGGTGGTGCACCTGCGCACCCCTCCTGACATCCTGATACACGTACGGCATGTTGATGTGACATGCCATCTGCTCTGTCGGCCAATGCCTCGGCGACCCGCCACCGAGGAGAGACGTCGGCTAGGCGGAGCCCGGAACCACACGCCGGTTCCGGGCTCCGCCGCACCTTCTCCCCAACCATCGAGCGTCCCCGCTCGCCCATCCGAAAGGACCCTGATGAAATTCGCTGTCACTGGCTTCGCTCTCGCGTTGACGCTCGCCGCATGTGCCGGCGGAGGGACAGCGCAGGTGCGGTGCAGCAACGGGCTGACGGTCGAGACGTTCACGGTCGAGAACCCGGACGGCAAGACCGAGGGCGAACTGGCCGGCGAGCAGTGCGACATCTTGCTTCCCCCGGTCGAGACGGCGGCGCCGACGACGCGGGCGGTCGAATCCGACCTGTCGTGGGGCGTCGACTGCAACTACGCCCCGTCGAACCCGAAGTCGGGTCGAGTGGAGAACTTCCCGATCGAGGCAGTCGATCGACAGGACGCCGAGCGGGCCGCAGCCCAGTTTGAGGAGCTCGGCGACGAGCTCGGGGATCCGGTGTTCTGTACCGTGACCCGGATCCCGTGATGTAGTTGTCCGGCGCTCTGTGGAGCATGCCGGTCGAGGAGGCCCCTTCGAGTCGCCGCTCGAGGGGGCCTCTTCGCGTGCAGAGCGGGCCGCTTCAATGCGCACGACCTACTGACATTCTGATACGTTGTACCTATGGTGATGCATATGACCACCACAGCTACCGAAACTGCACAGATCGTGTTCCACGCCGACCGGACCGCCACCATCGACGGGAAACCCCTCGACCGCGACAGTGCGCTCGCCATCACCGAACACGTCCCGTACTTCACCGAACGTCCCGACCGGCTGCGCTGCGACGGCTGCTTCCACCCGATGACCCTCGAATGGTGGCCGCCCGGCGGACTGAAATACGACATCGGCACCTGCAGCGCCGAATGCATGCGCCATGCGATGACGCTCGGATGCGTCGAAGGCGACGAACGCAAAGCCGCCCAGATCGACGAACGAACCGCCGCCATCGCCGAGCTCGGAGCGGCCGCATGACCACCAACGTGAAGCTGAAACCGTGCGGCACCTGGGCCGCCTATCAGCGGCACATCCGCAACGGCGAAGAACCCTGCGACGCCTGCGAGCGGGCGATGCGCCGCCGCTCGGCCGAACAGTACTGGGAACGCAAGTGGAGGAACTCGTGACCGAACCGCGCCGCTACACCAACCAGCGGCCCCTCCACATGCCCGCCGTCGGCGAATGCGCATGCCGACCGGGGTTCGACGCGCCCCGGGTCGGTGCCGTCTGGGAATGCAAGCACGGCAACCTGTGGCAGTCGTTCCGTCGTGCCGGCCGCAAGATGCATTGGGGGCGGGTGACGAAACGCCGCCAGGAACGCCTCGAGGGGCTCGCCTGATGGCGGCGACGAAGGTGATCGCCCCGACCCGGACCGTCACCGTCGCCGTGACCGGCGCGCAAGCGGACCCGCCCGGACCGGTCCGGGCCAACCTCGAACGGTGGCTGACGACGTTCGATCGGGCGTGTCGCAACGCCGGCGCAGGGTTCGCCGTGCACCACGGCGGCGCGGCGGGCATCGACGAGTACGCGACATGGGTGTGCGACCGGCTCAACATCCGCTGCACCGCCGTCCCCGCCGACCATCACGGCGGCCACTTCGCCCGCAACCGGTGGCTCGTCGACGAAGCCGACGTCGTGTTCGCCGCCCCCTCCCATCCCATCCCCCGCCTCGGCGGCACCTGGTACACGATCGACTATGCGATCTCGACCGTGACCCCGTACCGGCTGTTCCTGCCCGACGGTCGCGTCGCCCTCGACTGGGTCGACCCGAACGACCCGCCCGGATGGTCGTGATGACCCGGCCGCTGATCATGCGCGTCGACCCGCTCCACCATGTCGACATCGTCATCGAACCGGTCCAGATGATCGCCTTCTACGACGGCCAGCCGGGCATGCCCATCTACGGCCACGCCGAACAATCGAACACGGTAGTTGGCGTGATCCGCACCGTTGTCCTCGACCAGAGCGCCTGGTGGGCGGTCATCGACTGGTTGGACGGCTACCGGCCCGACGACCCCGGCGAAACCGGCGAAGAACCGATCTACGAGCTCGCCCAGTTCGGATCCCAGCCGTCCGTCATGTCGCTGACCCGCTGCTGGATGGCACCGAAAGCCGCGAAACCCGGCTTCGGGGACCTGCTCGCGGACGGCTGGCCGACCGACGACAGTGGAGGCCGAACGACCCATGACCAGTCGATGCATGCCATTCATGATGATGACATGGCCACCACCAGTCGTTCCGCCGGGTTCGAGCACCTTCGCCACCAGGCGCTCTTCGCGCTCCACACCGCCCGCGCCGAGCTCGAGGCGCACGGCGTTCCCGGCGACGACGACCCCGACGGCTGGGACCGGGTGTGGGCCATGGTCCGCCTCGAACGAGAACTCGCCACGTTCCTCGACCGAACCGAAAGGTAACATGCCAATGATGGCCCCGAACCCGACCGAATCGCTGCTCGACGACGTGATCCACGCCGACGCGCTCGACGGTGTCCGCTACGCCGTTCGTCTCGTCGACCGGTACGGCGACACCACCGACCCCAACGGACTGGCGTTGTTGGCCGAGGTCGTCGATCAGAAGGTGGCGTTGGCTGCGAACACGGGCCGATGGTCGCACGCGGAGATCGGCGAAATCGCTGAGATGACAGAGACCGAGGTGGCCGAAGCGATCGCACGGCATGATCAGCGGCGCCGAGACGACCGGTGAGCACAACCGAACCGGCGACGGTACGCGAATTCACCGACCGGCCCGCCTGTGGCCTGTCGGCCGCCTGGGACGCCGATGAGACGTCCCCGGTGAAGCTGGTGGGGGTGCAGGCCAAGATCGGCGGCTACAACGTCTGGTGGGGCGACGAGGACGGCATCCACCACTCGGTGCACTACGAGCCGGCCCCCGACCAGATCGGCATGCAGCTGTTCGCCGATCTGTTGTTGGCGTTGGCCGACATGCCGGCCCATGCGGTGGACCGTGATTCGATCCGGTTGCAGTATCTGCCGGCCGGGTGGACCCGGATTCACGCCACCTACGTGCGGCCATGAATCCCGTACGTTGGGCGATCGCCTCGGTCATCTGGATGACCGTCACCGTCTTCGCTGCGAGTGTCGGAATCGGCGTCGACGATGACGTCGTCACCACCGCCGGCGCGGCCGGCGCACTCGCGATCCTCGCCGCCGGCCACTTCGGCCTCTACTGGTTCATGATGTCCCGCCCGGCCTGGATCTCAACCGGTCTGGCCGTCCTCGTTTCGGTCGCGCTCGGCACCGTTGTCGGAACGTTCTTCTGGGACCAGACCAGCGGCGACGGTTCGCCTACGCTCACCGCCGCCGCTCTCGTCATGGTCATTGTCGGCCCGTCGTTCATCGTGCTCGCTGCACTCCGTCACGGGCGGGCCTTCGACGCCTCAACCTAGGCGGTTGGGCACCTCGCCCACTTCGTCGGACAGGTCGTCACGTTCGATGTGGTCGACTTCGATTCCCCACCTCTCGGAACGTCCCACGTCGACGGGACCTGATCAAGGGGGTTCAGGTGATTCGATCGCATCGGGTTCATGTCGAGCCGGATTGTTCTCGGCTCGATGTTGTTCGCGAAGTGGTTGAAGGACTTCACCGGCGACGCGAAACACCGCAGGATTGTGTTGTCCGTCGGTACTGACGTTCCCGAGAAACAGGTGATGTACCGCCAGTTGCGGTCCACCTTGTGCCAGCGCTTCGCCGCGAGCGTCTTCTTCCACGGCCACGAAAGGTCCGTGCAGCCAACGATGCCGCTTCGGTTCTCCGCCCGGCAGACAGGTTCGTGAATGCGGATCTTCTCCTTCGCCCAGAAGAAGTCGAGGTCGCATACGTCATCGCCTGGGTGATCTTTCCAGCCGTCGGTGGTGTGCTGCGGCTGCACTCGAGCAAAGTTCCAGCGCGAATCGCTGGTCCATGCGTTTGTGAAGTCGGCGACGCCTGATGATGCCTGGACCCGCATCTCACTTCGGCTGTCGTTCCACAGGTAGTTGGAGAACGAGTCGTCGCCGACCGTGATCTTGCAGATTTCTCGTGCATCGGCCGGTTGTGTTGCCTCCACAACCGCGAGCGATGAGCACACGAAGGAAAGGACGATGAAGACCGCCCATTTGAGTTTGAACTCTCGACGCCCACTGACGTATGACATTGTTTTTCTCCTGGATTCGTCCACCGTTGACCCATCCAGCCGCAGTGAAGCTACCGGTGGGGTGTGACACGGTGGTGGATGCAGCGCACCCGAAATAGCCCACCTGTCTGGTTTGGACATTTTGATACGACTGCCGTATCATGATGGGATGTCAGACGAACAAGCCCTCCAAAAAAGAATCGACGCAGCGATCGCCGAATCGCTCCCCGCCCAACAAGTCGACTGGCTCCGAGACCGGCTCGAGCAAGCCGACCGGCTCGAAACCGAACTCGACCGGGCATACAGCGACCTCGGCGACCTTCGCACCGAACTGGACGAATCCCGCCGCGCGCACGGCGAACTCGTCCAACAGGTCGCCGACCATCAAACGCTCGACGCCCGCCGCGCCGAACTCAACGAACGAGAACGCCAACTCGAACTAGCCGAATCGACCCTCGACCTGCGTCAACAGCACATGCAAGACCGGCTCGACGACCACCGCGAACTCGTCGCCCTCGTGTTCAAATCGCCGACCTTCCGGACCGTGCAAACCAGCCAGACGCCCGTCGATGGCGGCGAATACGCCACCGGCTACACCGACAACGCCGGCCAGCAGTACATGGCCCGGACGGGCGAAACGCTGATGGACACCACGACCACCACCCAAACGAGCGAAACATGACCGACCGCCCCGAACTCCCCCGCCTCACGGACACCGAAGTGCAGGTACTCGCGATCGCGATGGCGGCCAACACGGTCCTGGTGCGCATCGTCCCCTACACCGACATCGCCGAGCTCCGCCGCATCTTCATGATCCTGGCGCTCGTCGAAGTCGACCAGTTCCCGCTCGAGGCCGGCGCCGTCTACGAATACGTGTCCGCCTCGTCGATGGCAGTGAACGGCCTGCCGGCGTTCATGTCGTGCAAGACCCTCCACCACGCCGACGTGCCGTTGGTGATCGGCCGCTGGGAACAGATCGCCCCGAACATCGAGGACGGCGAACGATTCGATGCCGACAAGTGGGCGGCCGACTGGGACACCTGGTCGACGAAAGTCGCCGAGCTGCGCGCCGGCGAACCGGCCGGGGTGGACTCGTGAAGCTCCGCTGCCGGCCCGAAGGCCGACCCGAATGCTGGACGATCGCCCCCGCCGACATGCGCGACTTCGCCAACTGGTACTTCTCCGAACACGAATCCGTGCACAACATGAAGGTCGGCGGCCCGTTGGCCGTCGGATGCGACTGGGACAAAGACGCCGTGCTCCGTCTCATCGACAAGGTCGTCGCCCAGCCCTACGACAACGAGGACGACCGATGGCTCGGCTGGGCTGTCGTCCTCGACGACCAGGCCTCGATGAAGGGCCATCACGTCGTGTGCGCCACCGAAGGCGCGCTCGACGTGTTCGACTTCGGCATCATCAGCGAAGACCAGCTCGACATCGACACCCCGCCGCCGGCGACGCCTGCCTGGCAGGATCGGCTCCTCGACGTCGAACCGCCCGCACCCAGCCAGGGCTGGTCAACGATCTACTTCTACGCGGCCGCGACCTCTGGCGAGGCAGGCGAACTCCTGAACAAGGTCAAGAAGCATTGGCGCGGCGACTACAACGCCGACAACACAGAACGGGCCGACGAGCTCTACGACCGATGGGTCGCCGAGGTCATGGACGAAATCGCTGACGTCGCCGTCTACCTCGCCCGCCTCGCCGACCACCTCGGCACCACCGTCGACGAATGCGTCGCGCACAAAGCGCCCGAGCTCATCGCCCGCGGCTACATGACCCCCGACCAGCAGGACACGCCGTGACGACCTACTTCATTGCTGATACCCACTTCGGGCACGCCAACATCCTGAAATACACGGATCGGCCGTGGACCGGCGTCGACGAGATGGACGAAGACCTGATCGACCGATGGAACCACGCCGTCGACGACGACGACACCGTCTACCACCTCGGCGATTTCGCCATGGGCCGCAAAGCGAACTGGCAGCCGATCTTCGATCAGCTCAACGGCCGCAAACTGATCGTCCCCGGCAACCACGACCCGAAACCCGCCGTGCTCGAAGCGATGGGCTGGGAAGTACTCCCACCGATCGCCGACATCGTCGTCCGCCTCGAGGACGATGAAGCCGCAACGCTCGGTGTCGAAGCCCGGCAACGGTTCGTGCTCTGCCACTATCCGATGCTCACATGGAACCGGGCGCATCGAGGCGCAGTGCACCTCCACGGGCACAGCCACGGTGGGCTACCCCAATCCTCCACCCGGTTCGACGTCGGCGTGGATGGCCCCCCAACGTGGCACATGGGATGGCCGCACGGACATCCGGTCGCGGCGGCGCTGATCGCCGACGAGATCGCCACCCACGGCCACACCTACGAACCTGTCGATCATCACCGGGCCGACCGGTGAACGGCCGCTACGTCGTCGCCTGGCAGTACAAGGGCGACTACGGGCCCATGTGGGCGATGCCGCTATACCTGTCCGACGTCGACTATGTGGAGCTCGGCGAGTTCTCCTACGCCACCGGCCCCGACCAGACCGCCGCCGACGGCCGTCCGATGGCGGCAACCGCGACCGCCAAGGAGCGGCGGGCTGAGGTCCGCGAGCAGCTGCGCCGGTTCGTGGAGCATCGCATCGGCGACCCCGGCCCCTCCGACGAGCTGCTCGACGCGATCGCCGCCGAGCCCGCCTCGGACACGATGCCAGGGCAACGCCTGGGGTCGTCGGCCGGGTCGATCAGCGTGACCCGCCTCGATCAGCTCATCGCCGAGCATCCGATCCGGCAAGGCGCCCTGTTCTGATGGTCGGCGAATCCGTGACCGTCTTGCACCGGTCGTTCCCTGGCATCGACGTCTACCGGCGGCCATGGCTGGCTGTCTGGTGGCAACGAGCCGCGATCGCACGTCTCGCCGCCCGGGAGAACGCCACCGACATCGTGTCGTTCGCCGAGCACAACTACGAAACCGACCAGCTCCACGTCCACGTCGAAGGCTGGCAGACCCGCAGCCAACGGGCCCGCCGCATCTACAAGGAGATCCATGTCCGCAGCGCATGACAACGAGAAGTTCCGGCGCAAACCAACCGAACCGTCGACCGCCGAACAACGGCTCGCCGGTCGACAACGGGCCCGTGAGGCCGAATCGATGTCGATGGATCGGGCCATGCGCCTCACCGGCGGCCTCGTCGGGTTGAACAACCAGAAACCGCGGGCCGCGACCCCAAACCGTCCCGCGCCAGGTACCGGCGGCAAACGCCCCGGCAAGACCAGAAGGAAGTGACCATGCCAAACGATTACCCGGTGATGCTCGGGTCGGACAACGAACGCCACAACACGACGCTGTTCGGTGACACCGCATGTAGCGCCGAACATCTGTGGGACGAGAGCGACAACCGCACCGACGACGGTGTCAGCGAAGAGTTCCGGCTGATCGACACCGGCGAAACCGACGTGACGTGCCCGGCCTGTCTGGACATTGCATGAACACCGAACGGCTCACGTCCACGTTGATCGGGTTCGCCATCGTGCTCGGCACCTTGTCGCTCGCCGGCATCATCGGCCTGGGGTGCCTGTGGGCGGGCTGAGCTTCGAACGTGTCTACGAAGGCACCCGCGACCGTCTCGAGGTGTTCGCCGAACGCCGCCCGCCTTTCGATTGCATCCTCGGCCTCTGCAGCGTCGAAGGCTGCCCGGGCGGCAGCGACCTCGGCGGCGCCAGCCACGGCCGCGGCACCGCCGCCGAACAATGGGTGATCCGCGGGGAAGGCATTGCGGTGTCTTGGTCGATGTTCACCGGCGAGTATCTGCCCGAATCTGTCGCCGAGCTCAAACGGCGCGGCCTGCACGGCCCCCGAACCCCATCGGCTGGCGGCCTCGGGTTCCACACAGCGACCCCGCTGTACGAAAGTCAACCGACCCAACAGGGCTGCATCACGTTGGGCATCGACTGTTTCTTCGACACGTCGTACATCGAAGCCGATGAGGGCCTCAGATTGCTCGAGACCGAAGGCAAAGCAGCAGTGTGGGCGTGGCTGGCCGGGCATTGGCACAGCACCATGCGTCAAGTGATGGCCGCCCATGGGTGAGACCCGACGGGGCCCGTGGATGTCGCGGCCCGAAATGGATCGCCTCGTCCGGCGGGGGCTGCTGCCCGCCGATGTCGACCGGGTGAACGTCGCCGCTGACGGCGGCCGGGTCACCGTCTACGCCGGCCCCGACGGCCACCAAGAGGTTGTGTTGCGGGCGGTCTCGGATCCGTTCCGTGAATCGCCGGGCGGCGGGTTCTGGTGGGCTCCCCTCGAGCTCGCCCTGCGCCAGGTTGTCTGGCAATGAACGTCTTCGATGCCGAGCTCGACGCGTGGATGCGCCGGCGGGTCGGCAATGTGCTGGTCGAGATCAATGAGCTGTTGCATCGACGGATCGCCGTGCAGGCGTTCGGGTTCACCGAAGCTGACATTCGTCGAGTAGACGTCGATCGTGGCGTCGTGCATCTGGCGAACTGGCGGTGGGTGCAAACGTCGACCGGGCGTACCGGCATGTTCAGGTTCCGGCCGGTCGCCGATGAACCGGTCCTGTCGGTCGTGTTCTCCGAGACGCGCACCCTTGACGAACAGCAACAACGCCACGCGACGTATCAAGATGTCCTCCATGGTTCATGAGGTCGTCCCTGTCGCCTAACGTCGCCGGCATGGCTTCGGACACCCCGATCAGTTTCGATGAGCTGCCGCGCCGCATCGACGGTGTGCGTGACGCCCGCTGGGTGACGATTCACGACCGGTCGACGTCGGGGTCGACCCGACTCGTTCTGCTCGTTCTGCTGCTGTCCGGGGATGCTGGGCGGCTTTCGGGACGTGAGATTGCCGCCCGGACGTGTGTTTCGGCGGCGACGGTGAAACGGGCGCTCGCTGAGCTCGAGGACCTCGGCCTGATCAAGGTAGATCTCGATGGGCAGTTGACGGTGACGCTCGACAAATAGCCGCACAGCTTGGACATCTTGATACGTGTAACGTATCATTGGGGGATGTCGAAGACCTCAATCGAGTGGACGCACGGCGAAGGCAGAGTCGGTCGCAGCTGGAACCCGACGTTGGGTTGCAGCAAAGCGTCGCCAGGCTGCGACAACTGCTACGCCATCAGCCAATCCCATCGCAACACCGCCATGGGCGCCAAGGCGTACACACCGACCCTCACCATCTCCACCGATGCCGGCACCGAATGGACCGGCGAACTGCGGCAGCTTCCCGACCGGCTCGACCATCCGGGCCGCTGGACCAAACCCTCCATGGTGTTCGTCAACTCAATGTCAGACTTGTTTCACCCCGACGTGCACATGGACTTCATCGCCGACGTGTTCGCCGTCATGGCCACCTGCCCGCAGCACACCTTTCAGGTGCTCACCAAACGCCCGAACCGGATGGCCCGCATCGTTGCCGTCGACACGTTCCAGCAGGTCGTCTATCGACGGTGGTTCGAGCGCACCGGCGCAACAGCACCGAACTCGGACACGCCGTGGCCCGGCTGGCCGCTCCCGAACGTCTGGCTGGGGACGTCGATCGAGTCCGCCGACTACAACTGGCGGGCCAACCACCTGCGCGACACGCCCGCTGCGGTCCGGTTCATCTCCGCTGAACCGCTCCTCGGGCCGCTCGTCGCCCTCGCAGACCACGACGACCTCGACCTTCACGGCATCGACTGGGTGATCGCCGGCGGCGAATCCGGGCCCGGATCGAGACCCATGCATCCCCAATGGGTCCGAGATCTCCGAGACGCCTGCGTCGACACCAGCTGCCCCGAATGCGACGCCCGCCAGGGCGACGGCATCGACCGCAGCGACGACACGCCCTGCACGTTCTGCAACGGCCGCCCGTACGGCACCGCCTGGTTCTTCAAGCAGTGGGGCCAATACCGGCCCGGCCATCCCGACGACGACCGGCTTCGCGCCGTGCACTTCGACGGGACCATCACCGACATCGAACCCGAACTGAACCTGACCGCCACGGGCCCGCACCCGACGCGAAGGGTCACCGCCAAAGCGCATGCCGGCCGCGAGCTCGACGGCCGCACCTGGGACGAGTTCCCGCATGGGTAGGTGGCGGCGCCGGTGGGCGCTCGAAACGTGGGCCCACTACTACACCGGCCAACCCAGCCTCCTCGTCGGCGTCGAATGGCATGCCACCCGCCGCGGCGCCCGCCGCAACGAACAGCTCCAGAACCGGGCCGGCAGCCACTTCCACAGCCCGAACGTGTCCGGCCGGCTCGCCACCCGCATCATCCCCGCCGCCGCCAAGCTCCCGATCCCGATCTCGTCTCCCCAAACGCATCACCGGATGGTCGAAGCGATCCCCGTTGTGCACCACCGAAAGGAACCTGCCCATGCCTGAACTGATGATCCTCGAGATCACCTACGCCGCCGACGGCCGAACCGCCCGATTCATCATGACGCCCGACGCCATCGAAGAGTTCCTCTTGGAGTCCCTCTTGCAAGAGGTCTCCGACGAAGGCTTCTACCGGCTCGAATGGTTCCGGCCAGGAGCGCTCGACCAGCCGCTCACCACGTTCGTGAACCTCAACCACGTCGCCGCCATCCACTCGCGTGCCGCGCACGGGGACGAGCTCGTCGAGGAGGCCTTCTGATGGGTCGCCTCCTCGGCGCCGCGGTCGCCGGATACGCCGCGACCCGCGCCGCTGCCGCATGGAAACAACGTCAGGACCGGATCAACGCCGAGCTCGAGGAACGCCGTCAAACCGGCTCCGCGCTCGCTGATGCCGTCGAATGGTTGCACAACTGTCTCGGCATGGACGACGGCCCCGTGACCGCCCAGGTGGCGGCGTGGCGTCAGATCGCAGCGGTCGCATGACGATCTCGCTCGAAGAAGCCGAAACGTTCATCACCGAACAGATACCCGACCTGCCCGCCGGCATCGACGGCAGCAACTATCGCAACGGCAAGGGCGACACCGTGTTCGTGCTCGCCGCCACGGACGGCGATTTCGCAGTGTCGTTCATCGGGCCCGCCGAAGCGTTCGAAGCCTGGTACCGGACATCGATCGAGCTGCTCGAGGCGCACACGTGATCCTGTGGCTCATCGGGCTGCTGTTCGCCTGGGCGGCTGTCGAGCTGGCCGGCAACGGCGACTCCGTCGGCGCAATCCTCATCGGTGGCCTCAGCGCCGTGATCATCTGGCAGGCGATCGACGAGCAGCTGATCGAAGCCCGCCGCGACTTCGACGCCTGGTGGGCCGATCTGCAACAGCAGCGTCGAGACATCGACCTCGATCCCGACGTGATCTCCGACGCCGTCATCGTCGAGGACGACGATGCTTGATTGGATCCCGCATCGGGCCAAGACCCGAACGGTCCTCACGTTGGCGTTGCTGTCGGGATGGCGGGCCGGCGTGAACGTGGTGCGTGCTGTCGCAGACCTGTTCGCCGGCGACGCCTGGTGGCACATCTGCGCCCACCTGTTCCTTGCGCTCACCTCCGCCACGTTCGCGGTCGTCCTGTTGGCGGCCGCCGACGACCTCGAAAGGAACCTGCCGTGACCTATGCGCTGACCCTCAAGCAGCCGTGGGCGGCCGCCGGCGTCTCATTCGTGTGACAACCCACCGAAACAACCTGACATCCTGATACGGGTTAATCATGATGATGACATGACTTTCACCGACACCGTTCCGACCATCCGAGAGCGCCCCTCGGGCGAACTCAAACAAGCCTTCCGGGCGACCATCGCCGCCCCGAACTTCACCCGCACCGAAATCGCCCGAGACATCCTCGACTCGCTTCACTCGTCCATCGTCAAGGTGTGGCTGGCCAACATCAACCAGTGGGACGGCGGCAGCGACCTCGTCACCGCCGTCGACCTCCACATCGCATTGGCGTGCGAGAACGCCGGCCACCACCCGCAAAGCAGCGACGGATGGCACGGCATCGAAGACCTCCACCACGCCGCCGTCGCGTTCGCCTCCATCCTGTAGACAACGGGCCGAACGACCCATGTCAGGTGATGCACGTCTCCCATGATGATGACATGAACAACACCAGCACCCGCACCCGAATCCTCGCCGAGCAGGCCCACAAGTCCGAAGCCGCCAACGGCACCACATGGGTGTTCAACGTGTGGGAAGACGGCACGTTCGACGCCGTCCAGGTCGTCGTCCTCGTCTCCGACCTCGACGCCGACTGGGACGCACTCCACATCGGCGGCAACGTCCTCGACACGTCGATGCTGCGCCCCTCACACAACGAATGGCCAATGTGGGAAGCCATCTGCGAGGCCCGCATCTGACCGCCCACCCCGGACCCCCGCCGAACCCACCCCGGCGGGGGTCCACCGTTTTTCACCTGAAAGGAACCGCTATGCCCCCATCGCTCAAGACGTTCGAACTCGTCGCCATCCGCACCGAGTGGCACGTCGGCCGGGCCGGCGACCTCGCCGACGGCTACTTCGTGGACCGGCAGAACATCACGTTCGTCGGCGACAACGCCCCCCGGACCCGTGCGGTCACATCGGTGCAATGCCGGACACTCGACGAGCTCGAGACGATCATGGCCGGCCTGGCGCCGGCACTGTGGGAACAGATCCGCGACGGCTACCCCGAGGACGGTCCGGCACCCGGCGTCCGTGTCCGGGCCCGCATGCCCACCGGCGCCCGCCGGCCGGCCGGGTTCAAGCACCGGTTCGAGCAGGGGTTCCGCTATCTGCCTGACGGCACCCCGATCACGGTCCGTAACGTCGACCAGGCCGTCGCAACGCCCGCACAGGAGGCCGCTCGTGGGTGACCCCATCCAATCCTCGGTTCGGATCCGCAAGGCCGCACAGGCGATCTCAGCCGACGCCGCGATCGCGCTGCTCGAGGTCGCCATCGCCGAAGGGTTCGGGATGCCCGACTTCGGCGAGTGCTCGACGCTCGCGGAGGCGTGCGACATGTTGCGTGCCGGCGAAACCGTCACGTTCATCGCCGAGTTCAACTACGGCTGGTCCGGGGTCGAAGGCAACCTCGAGTCGACGCTGAGCCGGCATCGAGACGTCGTCTGGTTCGCGCACACCGAAGCGAAATACGAATGGTCAGCGACCGTGTCCCGCTGGGACGGGCGCAGCTTCGCCGAGCGGGACGCCGACCAGGACGCGGGCACGATGCTCTCCGCCCACGACTGGCACCAGATTTGCGCCGAGCACGACAACGACACCGATCGGGTGCTCGCGGTGCATGCGGCGCTCACGTTCGCCGATCCGACCGAAGACGCCCCGCAGGACACGGTGCTCGTGACCTGACCCTGCGCGGTGACGAACGAGCGGTGGGCCCTCGGCGGGGTCCGCCGCTCTTCGCGCGTCCGGACCGGGAGCTAGTCGAACCGGTTCCCGCAGCGCTCACACACCCGGTACAGGTACTCCGTGCCGTAGGCGTCGGGGTCGAAGCTCTGGTTGCGTTCGGACCGCCACTCGACCTTGTCGTGGGGGCAGTTGCGTTGCTCGAACTGGATGCGAGAAATCCGGGCGAGGTCGGACGCTGATGGCTGCTCGTTCGATTCGGCCCACGCCATCACCGCGGCGATGACACCGACGATCACGATGTGGGCGGCGATCGCATACAGGAACCAGGGTCCGCCTTCGCCGAGCTGATACGACACCGGCAGCACGACAACGAAGAACAGAATGAGGTGGGCGCCTCCGCCCAACGTGGGCTGATCCATGCGCCCACAGTAGGCGCCGATCGACGCGCGAACACCGCGACCACCCGCCCCATGGACATCCTGATACAGTCGACGTATCATGGTGGGATGGCAACGCACCTCGGACCTGACACGATCAGCCGGAACGAACTCGCCGCGCTCGTCGAGCTCGACCACATGACCCTGTACCGGTGGGAAAAGAACGGTGTGTTCGCACCGACCACCCCCGCCACCGGATCCGGCACCCGTTGCCGCTACAACCGGACCCAGATCGACGAAGCCCGCGTCCTCGCCCGCCTGGTCAAGGGCGTCCGCGAATGGTTCCCGTCCGCCGGCTACAACGGGTTCGCGATCGAGCTGCTCGAGAAGTATCGGGCTGATCCGACCGCCGAGCGGATCGAGCTCGATTTCGGCGAAGGCCTCGGGATCGTGGTCAGTACCCGGCTCGAACCGCTCACCGCCGCCGCCTGACATGGGATGGATCCGTGACGCCTGGCGGGCCGGTGTCGACGAAGCCCGGGCCCGACGGCGCATCGCCGAGCAGCTCCAACCGGTTGAACCGCCAGAAATGGGTGCCGTGCTGTCCGGACTCGTCCGGGCATCGGCCGACGCGGTGCTCCAAAGCCCCGGCCAGACGGCGCGCATCGACCAGATCCGCATGCAGGTCCGCAGCCAGTTCGCCGACTTCGGCATCGACCTGACCGACCCGGTAAACCTGCATGCGGCGATCGCCGGCGTCGCCACCCTCTCGGTCGTGCTGTATCAGCAGATCGAGACCGACGGCCGGCCCTACACCCACGACGAGGTCGCCGCGGTCGGATCCGTCATGTTGACGGCGCTCGCCGCCGAGTGACCGTCCGGCCATGCCCCGGTTCGGGCAGGCTCGTCGACCCGCCAATGCTGCGCGTCACGACCGAACGCCGCGGCGTGTGCCCGGTGTGCGGCCGTTCCGTTGCCCGCACCTCAACCGGCAAAGCGTGGGCACACGGGTATCGGCGATGACCGTCTCGGACCGGTCGGCCGTCAGAACGGCCGGTTCGGATGGTCCCGACATTGACTGGTTCCGATGCCGAAGGCTTCGACGTCGCTGACGGTGGCAGGCCGATCGAAGCGGGTCAGCACAACGTTCGCGGCCAGATGGCGATGACGGGTGCGCAACGTCTCGAAGATGACCGGTTCGCCGTCGATGGTCTCGAGACGAAGGCTCAGCGAAATTTTTTCGTCGCCCGTTTGCGGCATCCATGATCTTGTTCCCCGTTGGTCCCCCCGCCTCATCTGAACCAGCATGCGCCACCTGTATCAACTCGTCAGGCGTCCAAGGGTCAGATTTAGGCCGAACCGCCCGAATCGACACATCATGATACGTAGTGTGTATTCTTGGCGGGATGTTGTATGCAGTCGCTTTCGTCGCGTTGATCGTCGGATCCGCAGCCATTCACCTGCTGTTGCGCCGCCGCCGCAACGACGCCTACTCGATCGAGTTCCTCGGCCAGGACGCCCAGATCAAGGGCCTGGGCCGCCAGCTCGACATCCTCGGCGACCCGCCCGTCGCCCCCACTGAACCCGCCGTCCGCCGACCCTGGCGCATCGAATCGTTCACCCCGACCGTCCGGTCGCGCACCTACTCGTCGCTGCAAGGAGCCAAACGGTTCCTGATCGACAACGACGACTTCCCGGCGTCACGGATCGTGAACACCGACACCGGCCAACACGTCGACGTCGCCACCCTTCTCGCCGACTCGCAACCAGCGGGCGGCAGCAACCAACAGGAGATACCACCCAATGGCTAAAGCTGGCTCCCGCTTCGAGCTCGGAAAGATGGACGGCGAAGACGTCCAGAACGGGCTGCTCAAAGTGCCCGGATTCGACGTGCTGCACAACAAGCGGCTCCTCGACGGCGACACCGTCATGTTGACCCTCGAGGTGAAGGTCGATGGCAAGAAAGGCATCACGCATGCCACGAAGAACTCGACGCTGACCCGCATCCACAACACCGCCACCGTTCGGGTCGCCGTCATCGAAGAAGCCGACCTGCTCGATCGAGTCATGGAGTTCTGGCTGAACCGGCCCGACGACGTCGGCACCGAACCCATGCAGTTCCCCGGCCCCGACGACGACCAGTCCGACACCGCGATCGTCGACGACATGGCCGACGACATGGCCGACGCCGCCGCCGCGATCGACGTCGACGACCTGTCCACCCACCTCGACGACATGCCGTCGATCGACAACGTCACCGAAGGCAACTTCGGCGAACCCGACACAAGCGACGACGGCGGCGAGAAGTCGAAGCTCGAGCACCTCGACGAGATGCTCGCCGACGACGGCGACGAGCCAGAAGCAGAGGCCAACTGATGCATCCGTCCACCGCTCAGCTCCTCGACTTCTTCGCCTACGACCATCTGCCCGTCCACCTGCAGGAACAGTCGAAGCCGTTCTCCGATCTCGCCCACCTGATGGTCGACCGGTCCCCCGTTGGCGGCCCCGAGCTCACCGTCGCGTTGCGCAAGCTCCTCGAAGCCAAAGATGCGTTCGTACGTCAGCAGGCCCGCGTCGAGTTCCTCGGCGACCCCGCCGACGAAGCCGCGTCGGTGACCTGATGGACACCGCCGAGCTGCACGCCGCCCTTGAGGCATTCGCCGTCGACCCCACCGACGACCATCGCCGGACCGCGGTCGCCACCGTACGGTCGGCGATCGCCGCAGGCTGGAACAACGGCCATCTGGCCAAGGTCGCCCGGCCCCTCATCGGGTTGCGGCAGCTCGGCGCGTTCATCGAGCAGGCCGCCGACGGCTACGACGACCAGGTCGCGATCATCGGCGAGATCGCGGCGCTCAAGCACACGGCCGACCGGGACCGGCTCATCCGCGACGCGTTCGCCGCCGGTCTCCCTCGACAAGACATCGCTGACGCCGCGGGCCTCTCGGTCTCGCAGGTGTGGCGCATCGGAAAGGAAACCACATGAACCGAACCTCCACGCTGCGGCCGTTGGCCCGCGCCGGGCTCCTCGCCGCCGGCCTGGTCGCTGCCACCAGTGTCGTCGCAGGCACCGGCGGTAGCGGCGACGTCGTCGAAGCGACCTCAGCGATCGAAGTGCACGCGGCGCCAGCCGTGGTTGGCGTCCAGATCGACGGCGCCGAATGCGTCGACTTCTCCGGAACCCGCCTGCTGAACCGCGACGGCGAAGATTCCTCGGCGTTGGCGCTCCTGTCGCTCCCGGTCGGCACGTACCGGCTTGATCTGGTCTCGACCGACGTCACCCACGTCGACACTCCCGACCCCGCCCAAACCGAGGAGCAGTGGCTGCTCATTACCGGCCTGGGCGTCCAGTACGGGCCCACCCTCGACCTCGCCGACGACGACATCAAGAACGTCACGTCGCTCGAGGTGGTCGTCGACATCGACATCACCGAAGTGCGCGCGCAACACGTCCGCCTGGGCAGCTCGATCAACTCGATCGACCCGGCCACCGCCTGCTTCACGCCGATCGACACCCCGACCACCACCACCGTGGCACCCGCGGTCACCACCACGACGGTGGCGCCGGCCACGACGACATCCACGCCTACCACCACGGTCGTGGACGAGACGACGACCACGACGACGGTGCCGGCGCCGACCGAGCTCGCCGTCACCGGCCCGCCCGACGGGTGGCTCGTCATGCTCACCGCGCTCTCGTTGGCGATGATCGGTTTCGGCGCCGCCCACGAATGGGCGCAGCGTCGCCGCCGGCGGCAGCAGTGAACGGCACAGATCGGGCTCTCACCGGCTGCGCCTGGACGATGGTCGGCGGCCTCGTCTCGGTCGGCGTGATCGTCGCCGTCATCGCCGTTGTCTGGCTGGTTCGGGGCCTCTGGTGGGCCCTGACCGCAACGTTCTGACCCTGTAGATACTCGCCCGCTATCTGGATGCTTTTGGAGGGGTTGTGGAGATCAGACCACACACCGTGTTTGCTCTCGCCACCGGCTACACGACCGTCGGCTACTGGCGGCGCGCGTCCGGTCAGGTCACCGCGATCGAGGTGCGGGCCCGGCATCGCTGGCGGTCCCGAGCCATGTACCGGGCGACCGTCTGGTTCGAGCGCCTCGAGCACGGCCACTACCGGCCCAACGTCCGCCCAACCCGGCCCCCTGTGAGGAGATGCCCGTGAAAGACATCATCGACCTGCTCCGCGAGCGACGAGATCAGACGGCACGCGAACTCGCCAAGCTCGATGCTGCGCTCGTCATCCTCATCGACGACGGCGCCCCGACCGCCAAGCGGGCGCAGCTCGACGGGGACATGAACGTCATCCTCGCGCCCGACACCGACGACGACGAGGCGGTCGACGCCGGGCCCCATTGCGTGTGGTGTCGGCGCACGTTCAAGTCTCCGGCCGGGCTCGGCCGGCACAAGGGTGCCTGCCCGAAACGTCCGACGGAGCAACTCATCGGCCTGCCCGACGACGACGCAGAGGAGGGCGACGAGGGCGACGAGGGCGACGACGCCGAGGAGGGCGACGAGGGCGACGAGGGCGACGACGCCGAGGAGGGCGACGACGAGGAGGACGCCGAAGAGGACGACGACGATGAGATGGGGGCCGTCAACCGGCAATGCCGCCAATGCGGCTCGCTGTTCCCCGAACGCCGGTACCTGCTGATCCACGCCCGCAACACCGACCACGACATCGACGGATGACCGATCTCGTGCGCCTGTGGCTCGCCCTGTCGGCCCTCCTGCTCTGCGCGCTCACGTTCACCGCGCTGACCAACGAAACGGCCGAAACTGCTGAACCGGTCGCCACCGTCGAATCGGTCGAAGCCCTGCCCCGCCACGCCGTCCTCGCCTCCACCGCGCCGCCACCGCCGGATCCTCGGCCGGCGCCCGTCGCCCCCATCCAAGCCCCATCGATCGCCGCCGCCATCGGCCACCCCGAACCAACCGCCTGGCCAAACATCGTCGACGACCTCCCGTTCTCCACCGCCCCCACCCTCACCCCGCTCGAAGCCGACCAGCAGGCCTGGGAACAGGGATATGTGGACTCCGGAGCCGACCCCGCCTTTCTCGCCACGTTCTGGCGGCCATCGGGCATCGTCGACTGCGAAACCGGCTACTGGTCGCGGCCCTCCGACACCGGCGACCACGGCTACGCACAGGTGAACCAGATCCACCGAGATCTCGTCGTCGCCGCATCCGGCAACCGCGACTGGCGAGCCGCGCTCGCCGACCCGTACTGGAACGGCTACGTGTCCGGGCTGCTCGTGAAACGCAAGACCGACCGCGGCTCCAACCCGTGGGGCGACTGGTATCGGTCCGGGCACTGCCATGGGCTCGCCTGATGCGCCAGCTCCTGCCGCTGGCCACATCGGTGATCACCGTCTACGGCATGTGGCTCGCCGGGAACCACAACGCCCGGGCGTGGACGCTCGGCATCGCCAACCAGGGCCTGTGGCTGGCGTTCATCGTCGCCTTCGACGCCTGGGGTCTCCTCCCGCTCAATGCCGCCATGGTCGTCGTGTACGGCCGGAACCTTCGGAAGTGGCGCTCCGAGCAACGCCGTCAACCCAAGGAGAAGTGATGTTCACCGCCCCGCCCCGCCTGCCCGTCGCCGCCGCCCCACCACCGCAAGGCTGCTACGAGTACGACCTGCCGGTCGAGCTCGTCAGATGGCACGAATCCGAATGGCGCACCTGGTGTGAGCTCAACGACCAGGCCGCCGAGCTCGTCGAGGAGGCGCTGTGATCTCCCCGCACTCGAACGTCATCGTCTGGCTCGATCTCGAAACGTCCGGCCTCGACACGTCCGACCTGATCCTCGAGGTCGGCATGGTCGTCACCGATCACGACCTCAACGAGCTCGACCACTGGGCCCGACCAGTCAGCTACCCGCCGGCCGTCATCGATCAACGCCGACGTGAAGCCGACCACGTCGTGCGCAACATGCACGACACCTCCCACCTGTGGGTCGATTGCATCGCCGCTACCGACGGGCTTTCCGATGTGATGGTCGAGGCCTGTGACTGGCTCGACCATCACGCCTGGACGGGCGCCGTGATGGGCGGATCTGGCCTGCATTTCGATCGGCGCATGCTCGCCACATGGGGCCCTGACCTGCTCAACCGGTTCCACTATCGGAACCTCGACGTGTCGAACCTGCGCACTGCGGTGGCGATGTGGGCGCCTGACGCCAAGTTCGCTCGGCCCGAGGCGCCGTTGCTGCCGCATCGGGCGATCCCCGATCTTCACCTCTCGATCCTCGAAGCGGTCTGGTATCGCAACAACGTGTTCGACCCGGCGCAGCTGTCGGCCGCGTCGGGGATCGCGTCATGAGCCGGTTCCTGGCCGGGTTCGTTGCCGGCGCCGCGGCCTGGCTGGTCGCCTACTGGTGGATCAATCAGGACTCCGACGGCACCGCCGCCGACGGGCCCGGAAACCAGATGGTGACCGGCGCCGACGGTGGCATCTTCGCTGCGACCTCGACCGGCGACGGCGGCTCGGAGTGGGCGCCGTTGGAAGGTGTGGAGATCGACCCGGCCCGGTCGATGCGGCCCCGCCTGATCGATGGCGAAGCCCAATGGGGGAACCACCGGTGACCACCGCACAGTTCTGGGTGCTCGTCGGTGCTGGCCTATTCGTGCTCGTCCTGATCGTCGCTGCGCTACAGGCGCAGGCGATCCGGTTGACCACGGCGGTCGAGCGGCTCGAACGCAAAGCGCACTGGACCCCGCCACCCGTCCCAGCCGAGGTCGTCACCGAACCCGACGTCGACGTCGTCGACGAGTCGCCGCCCATCTATCTCGTCACCGAACCCGACGCCGAGCTCGAGCCGGGGTGGATCCCGGCCGAGCCGGATCCGCGGGACGGCGACAAGTTCCGGCTGTGAGCCTCAAAGCCGATCTCGAGGCGCTCCTCGAACGAATCGACGAAGCGATGAACGACCCGGACACGACCCCTGAGATGCGGTCGCGTCGGCGTCGTACCCGCATGCGTCTCCACAAGCTGTTCGGGCGATGAAGCGGTCCGAGCTGAAACGGAGCGGACCGCTCAAGCGCAGCGGCGGGCTGCGCCGGAGCGGTCCGCTCAAACGAACGTCGAAGCTGGCGGCCCGTTCGGCCAAGACCGCCGACCGGGATCGTCGCTACTACGAGCAGCGAGACGACTACCTGGCCCGCAACCCTGAGTGTCAGATCCGGTGGGACTCCGATTGCACGAGGTGGGCGACCGAGATCGATCATGCGGTGAACCGGGGTGTCGACCCGCCCGGTGTGCTCGATGAGACGAACTGGAACGGGACATGCTGGCACTGTCATCACATGAAGACGAACAACCCGGGTCTCGCCCGCCAGCGGGGACTGTACGGCCGCGAGCTTCGGCCTGAACGGCCCGACGGCCACTTGGACAAGTTGATTCGGAGCGCGAATGGTGATGAGATGGACGCCCCGTGAGATCGAAACAACCACAGGTGTCTCAGCGTGAAACTTTTTTCACTCCCGTTTGGACATCTTGATACCGTCCCTGTATTCTGATTCTCAGCTCGCATGAGGCGGGCTCCCCGGAAAGGACATGCAGTGAGCGGAAGGCGCGGCAACAAGCCGACGATCGTCAGGTACGAAGTTTTCACCGCCGAAGGCGAGCTGGTCACCATGTGGGACGACGAAGGCTCAGCGGTCCGGGCGGCCAAAGTGATCGCAGGCCGAGTCGAAAAGGTCACGGCCACCGTCACCCAGGTCGAACAGATCTGGCCCACCGTCGAAGCCGGCGCGCCGACCGACGTTATCGTTCCGCTCCCGGGCCAACTCTGGCGCCGGTGCATGGACAACGTGTTCCCGCCCAACAACCCGGGCCGGCTCGAAATTCATGCCGACGAACGCAGCCAGATCAACGCCGAGATCCTCACCCTTCGTGGTGGTCAGCCCGACGTCGGCGACTACGAATTGACCGTCACGATCCCCGACGGGGCCGACGACGACGTGTTCATCGATGCCTGTTGGGATCAGATCCACGCCGATCTGTCCGACCCGACCGGCACCTGAATCGGGCACATCAAGGGAGTTCCGCCGCTCCCGTGCACCGAAATGAGGGCCCGACGACCGTTCCGCCGCAGTCGTCGGGCCCTCCCCGTTTCTGGCCAGAAAGGAACCCGAGATGACCACTGACGCCGAGAAGGACAAGGTGATGGCCCGGATCAAGGCGCTGCTCGACAAAGCGGCGTCGACCGAGCACGAAGGCGAAGCCGACGCGTTCATCGCCGGCGCCGGCCGGCTCATGGCCAAGCATCGGATCGAAGAATCCGACCTGGTCGACGAGAGCGACATCATCACGTCGACGTTGACCACGACCGTCCTGTGGGGCGATCTGCCGTATCCGCAGGCTCGAGGCACCCTCATCGGGAACGTGGCCAAACCGTTCGGCGTGTTCGCCTACGCCCATCTCGGCGAGAACGGCCAGCCCGGGTACGTGTCGCTCGTCGGGCTGCCCGAATCGATCGACCTGACGATCAGGACGTTCCTGATGCTCCAAACCCAGATCGATTCGGTAGCGTTGACCGCGGAGCCGATGTTGAAGGTCCAGTTCGGTGAGCATTGGATCGAGTTCCCGTCGCTCGAACCGGTCGACGAGTATCAGTCGTCGATGATCATCGGGTTCGCCATCAGGGTCGGTGAGCGGCTCGCCGCCGGCGTCGCCGAAGCCGAAGCCGAAGCCGAACACGACGGCGGGGCCGGGTCGGGCATGGCGCTCGTGCTCAAGTCCGACTACGACAAGGCGGAACGCAAGGTCGTCGAGGAAGATGGCCTCGAGTTCGAGACGCCGTCGGCGAAGCTCTCCAATGCCGGTATCGTCGCCGGCGCGCAAGCGGCCGAAGCCGCCGATCTCGGCCAGGACCGCATCGAGCACACGGCCCGACCGGTTGCCCATTACGGCGAACTCAATCAGTAAATCGGTAAGCAGATTGCCCTTTAAATGACAACCGATGGTTGTTATGATGGGATACATGTCGGTAAACAACACCCTTGCTGTCGCCCCAGAGCTCGGCGACGACGAGCACGAAGCGATCGCCAAGATCACCGCGAAGCAGCAAGATCTCCGCCACCGCACCTACGAACCGCGCCGCTGGGTCGGCTCGATGCGTCGCCAAGCCCAAGCCGCCGCCATCCTCGGATCCTCCAAGATCGAAGGGCACGTCGTGTCCCAAGAAGACGCCGAAGCGATCGTCGACGGTCGGGTCACCTCCGAATCCATCGACCACACCGCCGTCCGCGCCTACCAGCGGGCCATGACCTTCGTGCTCCAGGCCGCCCGCGACCCGCACTTCGAGTACTCGCCGGGCGTACTCAAAGCCATGCAGTTCATGATCAACGAGTTCGACCTCGACGCCCACCCGGGCCGGTTCCGTGACGGCGGGATCTTCGTCGTCGACACCGCCACCGGCGTCTCCGAATACACCGGACCCGACCCCGACCATGCCCGCGAGCTCGTCGCCGCGCTCTGCGACCACCTCAATCGGCCCAAGACCGTCGAACCGATGGTCGAAGCCGCCATGGCCCACTACAACCTCGTCAAGATCCACCCGTTCAAAGACGGCAATGGCCGCATGAGCCGGATCCTCCAGACGCTCGTGCTCGCCCGATCCGGCATCCTTGTTCCCGAGTTCGTGTCGATCGAGGAGTACCTGGGCAACTACACGCAGGGCTACTACGAGATCCTCCGCACCGTTGGCGGACCCGACTGGGCGCCCGAACGGGACACCCGGCTATGGATCCGGTACTGCCTCACCGCCCACTTCGTACAGGCCGAGCTGCTCAACCGACGCGTCCGAGAAGCCGAGCTCCGTTGGGAACTGCTCGAGCAGGCCGCCCGCGACGCAGGCATCCACGAACGATGCGTCGGGTCACTCATCGATGCCGCCGCCGGCAAGAAGGTGACGAACTCGTCGTACCTCGACGTGATGGAATCGTCGACGGGTGAATCCATGTCAAAGCAGAGCGTCACCAAGGACCTGAATGCTCTCGTCGCCGCCGGACTGATCGAGCAGCGTGGCGCCGCCCGCGGCTCGCACTATGTGGCCACCGCCAAGCTCACCGACATCAGCGGTCAGGCCCGCAGCGAAATCGCCGACGCTCCAATCCCGGCGCTCTTCGCCTGATCGTCCCGGCCGGCCGCCATCTATGCTGCACGAAACCGTCGATACGAAAGCAGCATCATGATCATCAACCAGACGCATGCGTGGAGCCGAGCACTGACCGTGCACCGAGAGATGCGGGACCTCGCCTACACACTCTCCCACCCCGACATCGAAGCGACCCTCGACGAGCTCACCACCGCCGCTGTCGCAGCGTCTGCGGCCGCTGAGCGGCTCGTGTACGCCCCATGGGACTTCCACGTGTCCGAGGCCGACCTGGACGATCGCAGCGCCTTTGAGCAGCTCCACACCGGGGCCGCCGCCAACCCGATCACCGTGTTCGACTCCAACGCCCCGATGGTCGCGATCACCCAGTGGGCCGCTCCCCCGGAATTCCTTGCCGAAACCGAGGGCGGCGCTCGCCCCTCGGTCCTGTTGACCGCCTGGATCACGATGCAGGGCGACCTCGTCCCGCTGCCCGCCGTGCTCGTCACCGACGCCGGCATCACCTATCACGCCAACGAGATGTTCGGCGACGACCAGGAAGACTCGGCGCAGCAACTTGTCGGGCTCGGACGCCTGCTGAGCGTCGAGTTCACTGGTGTTGATGCCAAAGCGTCCCGCAAGGTGCGACGCAGCTACGAATCGAAGGGTCCAACGCCGCCCGTTGTGATACGGGCCGCCGAAACAGCCGTCGCCTAAACTTGACATC
Source organism: Acidimicrobiales bacterium (assembly GCA_020628865.1). Classification (GTDB taxonomy): domain Bacteria; phylum Actinomycetota; class Acidimicrobiia; order Acidimicrobiales; family SHLQ01; genus SHLQ01. Next base: position 19,717 of record JAHDEJ010000007.1, on the reverse strand, counting down.
TTGATACGTGGTACACATGATGATGTGATGACCACTCCCCAAACACCCCTCTCCGGAGGCGTCGCGATCGTCCTCCACCCCGACAACGGCAGCCAGCACGGCCCGATCGAAATCGTCAAGTTCGACCGGTCCAACTCGCTCGTCTTCCTCCAAGAGGTCGTCGGCGGACTCGTCGAAGTCCACTCGCTCTACACCCGCTGGACCTACGGCGGCTCCACCAGCGGCGAGCTACTCGCCGACGCCTGGATGAACGAAGAAGGCAAGATCCAGCGGCTCCCCGGCAACGGCCGGGCCCGAGAAGTACTCGAGGTCCACGGCGGCCTCTCCCCGTTCGACATTCCGTGCGGCCCCGTCGTGCTCACCTCCACGAACAGCGAAGGCGACACCGTCTCGTTGACGCTCGCCGCCGCCGACACGCTCCTGTCGAAGTACTTCGGCGTCGCCCTCGACTCCGAAGCCCTGCACCGCGCGCTCACCTGACCCGGCGACAACCCGCACCAGATCCCCAACAGAAAGGAGAGCCTGCCATGGCCCTCACCGAAACAACCACCACCCCGAGCACCGCTGCGAGTTTCCTCGTAGCCGACCTCGAAGGCGATGGACCCGTCGACGCTCCCGAGGCGAAGACACTCAACACCTACCTGCGGACGCTCCCGTCCGCGATCCGCTGGGCCTACCGGCCCGCAGAGAACGGCGACACCGACGCCCGCACGCTCCTGACCCTGTGGGTGCTCGAGCGAGGCGTCGAGATCGGCCAGGTCCGTCAGCGGCCAGCCGCCAAGTCGCCGTTCACGATCGCCGGCATCGATCTCGACGCCGGCACCGTCGACTGCATCCACGCCAAGGAAACAGCCGACCAGCAGACGCACGACATCTGGTGGCTTGCCGCCGCCCCCGTCGTCGACTGATCCCCCACCAGGCGGGCCCGGGTGTGGCAGCCACACACGCCCGGGCCCACGCCGCCATCGAAGTCGAACGACCCATGACGTGGCCGGCACGTTCCCAAAGATGAGATCCAACCCTCCAACGAAAGGCAGGCCCGCCGTGGCCCTCGATGACTTCTGGTCGACCATCGACCTCCAACTCGATCACCTCACCGCCGCGCAAGACGCAGACGAAGTGATCTCGATCCTCGCGACCGCCGACAACCCCTACGGCGACCCCGACATCTCGTCGGCTCCCGGCTTCTTCGCCGGATCCGGCGGCGACCGCACAGTCGCCGGCGCGCTCCAGCAGGCCGGCTGGACGTTCCACGCCAAGGCCTCCTACTGGTGGGTGGCGACCGCCCCCGACGGCCAGTCGGCCATCTCGTACACCGAAGGCGACATCCACATCATCGACCCGGCCGAGGTGGCGGCATGAACCATCTCATCCGTCGGATCTGCCCGACCTGCTTCTCCGGGGATTCGCTCGCCACGATCGAACGACTCCAGGGCCTCTGCGATTTCAACGGATTCGACGCCGACCTCACCCCGAACTTCGGTGGCCAAACCGACGTCGACTGGGACTCCACCGAATCGATCGGCGTCCAGTGCCGCAGCTGCGATTGGCAGCACGTCAGCGACGACTGGCTCAAGCAGCTCCGTCTCGCCGTTCCCGACCCAGGCCGCGTCGACGAAATGATCGACGCCTACGGCGGGACCGACAGCCTCGCCGAGCATCCGTACCATCTGGCCGTCCAAGCAGCGCTGCGCTGGTCGGCCGGCCACATCGACACCGACACGTTCCACACGGTCGTCGAGAACGGGTGGACGCTGCTCAACATCGACGAATGGACCGACACCCGCGACGCGCCGCTGTCCGACGTCGACGCTGGCAACCCTCGCGACCGCGATCACTACCTGCAAGGAGGAGACTGATGGGCGCCGACATGATGGTGGTTTCGTGCCACGACCTGACCCAGTTCACCGAAGAGGCGATCGCCAACGCGATCGATGAGCTCGACGGAGCGTCACTCGACAGCCTCTGGGATCTCTATGAGTACTCGATCTGGGACCAAGACACCGAAGAACCCGACATCGAGTGGATCCACGAAGCGACCCGCGTCTGGCTCAAAGCAGCCATCGACCCGCTGTTCGGCGGCGGCCGACGTGACGTCGACCGCTGCAACGGTCGGGTGATGGTCGGCGGGCTCAGCTGGGGCGACAGTCCCTCCTGGTACGACGAGATCGGCGCGTTCGCCGAGCTCGAGGCGGTCCTGCTCCCGGCGCTCGGCCACACCCCCGACATCACGATCAACGCGGCGACGGTCGAATCGATCCGCCAGCTGCTCGCCTACTACGCCAACGAACGGCGAACCGAGTGCGACGACTTCGACGCCAACCCGGCCGACACCCACATTCATCTCGCCTGGCAGCAGCTCGACAAGGCGGTCGCCTGATGCAGACCAGCCTCACCTTCGACGGGGCGCTCACCGTCGACATCGCCGAACCCCGGATGGCCGGCACGCTCGAGGTCCGGTTCGCCCGCAACGAATCAGGGCTGCGCATGGTCACGTTCGGCGGGAACGTGTTCACCACCCACCGCAAAGACATCGACCACCACCCCAACGTCGTCACCGTCAACGGTGTCGCCTGCCAGGTCGCAGGGCTCGCCGTTGTCGAGCAGACGCCCGGGTCGTGGCGCTACGTCGGATCCCGCTGCGCCCGCCGGGTCGGCACCGGCAGCACCGACTATCCGACCGAGAACATTCGCATCAAGCTGCGCGACTGGGGCGAGAAGACGGCGGGGCGGCTCGCCGAAACCCACCTCGACCAGTTCGACGAGTCCGTCATCGTCGCCCAACTGCAGGTCTCGGAGCGGCTGCGGGCCTTCGACGAGAAAATCGAGACATTCCAGCAGCGGCTCCGGGCCCGCCTCGAGCTCACCGTTGACGTCACCACCGGCAGGGCCACGATCTCGCCGGCTGTCGCGGAACCGTTGCGCTGCCGGTGGCACTCGACCGACATCGGCCGCTACAACGGTCTCGACGCCGGCGTCGCATGCGCCCGGATCACGTCGACCGAGGGCTGGACGATCGGTTGGATGGTCCGCGAGGGCCGCGATCGTCGAGGCCAGAACCCGGGCCGACCCGGCGAGCTGCTCATCCCCCTCGACCAGATCGAATTCGATGAGTGACGAACCGGTCCGCGGCCGCAACCTCGGTGTCGCCGACAAGCCGTGCGCCGCGTGTCCATGGCGCATCTCGAACCACGGGCGACCCCACCCGGACGGCTGGTACGACGCCGACAACCTCGCCCGCCTCTGGGACGGGCTGCGCACCGGCGAAGCGCCCGGCATGACGTGTCATCCGACCGACCCCCAGAACCCCGCGCCGACCGGCCGTCCCGACGCCAAGGCCGACGACGGCGCCGACTTCTACGAATGCACCGGCGCCCACACGGTCCGCCAGGTCGAGATCCGAACGCTCGAATCGTCGAAGAACTACGCCGACTACGTGCAGCGTACCCAGAAGCCGGCCATGACCCGCGAAGGCCTGTTCACCTACATCATGGACACCCAAACCGCTGGCGCAGGTGCGCACCTGTTGGGGCTCACCGCCACCGTAATCCACGATGTCACCGAGTTCGCCGACCAGGTCGGCCGATGACATGCACGGCGGACACCGCCTAGCCGGGAGCGCAGCTCCGGAAGCGGTCGACCTTCCACACGTCACGGGCACGGCTCAGTTCGGCGCTTGCAGTGACCGATCCATCCGGGCGCAGATAGTCGACCCTCGTGTATCGGTCCGACTCGGTGAAGATGTCCCGACTAGCTGTCGCGAGCGAAGGATCATCGAACGACGGGTTTCCCACCTCGAGCGCATCGAGCGCCGCATCGATCGTGGCGCCAGAAACCGGAGGGTCCGGTACGATGGATCCTTCCAACGGCGGATCGGCGCACTCCAAGGCCCTGCCTGCCGGGGTGTTGGCCGGGTCAGAGCCGCCGCAGCCCCAAAGGACTACGGCAACCCCGACCACCGCCAGAAGTCGCCTAGTACGCACCCTGAATCGTGTGAATGTCGTGGGACTCCAATGACCGCCAATAAACATGCCCAATGCTATAGGACGGGCACATCGTCTGTCGCAGCACCACATTCGATGGACACGCTGACGAGCCGACGAAGTGATCTGCCCGCCATTCCAACCCCCACCCGGTTGCGTGCACAACCTCGTGCATGAGCACGCCATGGAAGTCCCACTTGTTACTCGGCACGGTTCCTCCCGGATCCCACGCCCGATAGTCGATTGAGATCACCACATTGTCGAGCGTGTAGGTGCCCGACACGAGGCACCATTCAGTGCGACCGAGCGGTGAAATGTTGCTGCTCACGACGGTGATGACACCGGACGGAGAAGAACACACGCCACCGTACGTTGCGCCGTAATTCCAATAGACCGAGGTGATATCGAACGTCGAACCCGACATATTGGAGAGGTCTGCTCTCACCGCCTCAGCTGATGCCTTGGTCTGGTTTCGTTTGCTGGTGTTGCCGTCGAGGTCGTTGTCCAAGTTGCCCAAACGGATCTTCGGGTCGGACGCCCACTTTCCGCTGGAAATGTAGAAGTCGACGTTCGCGTTGTGCGCGCCGAGCGGTGTTGCATCGAGCGCTTGGGAAGCCACGAGGTACGAGGCCAGCGCAAGGGCGACAATCCAGAGCTTGCTGATGAGGCTTCGTGCAACGGTCACTTGGCTACCTCCTCGCCCTCGACGATTGCTCTAACGCGCCGGTCGAGAACCTCTTCTGCTCTAACGCGCCGGTCGAGAACCTCTTCAGCGGCGCGACGCTTGACCGGGTCAGACATTGCCGTTTCGCAGATGAATGACATCGCGACGATGAAGCCGCCCTTGGTCTCGAGGACGTCTAGGTGGACATCGACCCAGCCCTCATCGGTGACTCGAGCGAACGATGTGAAGTCGCCCTCTTGAGTGACCTTCTCACCCACCGACAACGATCGGGCTGGAGCGAAAGCATCGCTGCTCAGGTAGTCCCTCATCGCTTCGAGCTCCTCGTCGGATCCGGCCGATCGTTCGAGGTCGGGGTTGTCCGGGCTCACAGCCAGCTTCATCTCATCGATGAACGCCTGCGCCGCTGCTTCTGCGCTCGCCGGCAAGCCATGGTCCTGGCCATGCTCGTGGCCATGGTCGTCGTCAGGATGCAGGTGATTCTCCGACACCCCGATCCGGCTATCCGGGCACATCTCGATCGGTTCGCCATGGGCGTTCCGAAAGGCGACCGCATCTCGGTCGCTCGTTGCGCCCACTTCTGCAATAGCGAGTGATGTTCCGAGCAGCATTGCGCCAAGCGCAACCACCCATTTTCTTCCGCCAGTCACGGGCAACTCCGTTTCATTCTTGTTCAGAACCCACCGCCGTCACTTCCGTCCTAGTGGACATAGGCGCGGTTCGTCAAGCACCCACAAAATGATAACTCAGGCACAAGGTCGAACGAACTACTGACACATTGATAGGTGTTGCACATGATGATGACATGAGCACGAACGGCAACCCCACCTTCAACTTCCGGCCCGCGGCAGCTTCCGCACCTCGGCCCCCAACGCCTCCGAAACGGGCGCGTTCGCTTTCGGGTTCGATGGCAACACCGAACCCGACGACGCGTTCTTCGCTCCCTTCGGCACCTTCGCCGAGTGCAAGAAGGCGGCACTGGCCGAGGCCCGCAACCGTGGAGCTCGAAGCTTCACCCTCCTCGACTGATGATGGACGTCCTTGATCCCCGTTTCATCGACGCGCTCGCCGAGGCCGTCGACAACCAATCGCCGCGCTACCGGCCCCAATTCGATCTCGAGTGGGCAATCGAGGCGTGGCTGACCTGCGGCTATGTCGACGGCCTCGTCGCCAACCACTGGGACCGGACCGACGACCAGCTCGTCGGTTCGGCCCGCTGGTGGCTGCGCGTCAACCTGATCTACATGTGGATGGTTCACTGCCGGCCACCGCAACGAATCGTCACCACCTGCCAGCTCGACCTGTTCGCCGCACCGGATCCCGAACCAGCCCAGGGTCGTGGCCGGTTCAGCTCGAGGCGGCCGGCATGAGCGACATCGCCGAGTTCGCCGAGCAGCTCGAGAAGGCCGCCCAACCGATCACCTACGACGCCGAAGAGTTGCGTCGGGCGATCCGAGCTGGCGGCGACCCCAACCTGATCGACCCCGAACGGGGCCGGATCGTCACCGGCATGGTCGTCGGCGCCTGGAACTGGGCTCGCCGGCACGGCATCGACGTCGACGTGTGGGCGATCCAGCAGGCCTACGACGACATGAACCCCAAACCCCCAACCCCGTGTTCCGAAGCCGACTGGCGGCGGATGGTGGAGCTGGTGGGTGTCGGGCAGCAACGACTCTTCTGAAAGGAGCACGACGATGAGAGAACACGGCACATACGCCGCGTACACGTGGGGAATCGAACCCGGCCCGGGCAAGGGCTGCCGCTGTTTCGAATGCTCCGACGCCGCCTACCGATACGAAAAGGCTCGCCAACGCGACCGGGAGGCCGGGATCGAACCGTACGTCGACAACACCGAAGCCCGCGAGCATCTGGCGTGGCTGTCGAAGAACCAGGTCGGTCGGGTGGCGATCTCGGCCAAGACGGGCCTGTCGAAGACGACGCTGTGGAAGATCGCTACCGGCAAGGTCACCGAGTCCCGCGAGGACACGATCGACAAGATCATGGCCGTCGGGCTCCACAACGGCGCCGCGTCGTCGCTCGTGGACGCGGCCGAGACGTGGCGGCGCATCGACGCCCTGATGGCGAAGGGCTGGACGAAGTCCGACATCGGCCATGCGATCGGCCAGAACCGCACCAAGCCCCGCGGTCACGGCGCCCTGCAGCTCGGCCGAGACCAGATCTCGAGGCGGCACGAGCGTCTCATCGAGCAGCTGTGGCGTACCCACGTCTACAACGACCCGAAAGCGCAGGACCGTCGGCGCCGGAAACGGGCCAGCCGCAACCAGCCGCTCTCCGACAGCGACTTCGCTCTGAAAGACCTACTCACCGACGACGCCCAACATGGACGTTTTGATACGCAAGGAGTATCCTGAATCCGATGAGCTTGAATACTGACGGGCTGACGCCCACCGCCGAACAAACCAGGTGCATCGAGCTCGCCCGCACCGGCCTCGACGTCTGTGTCGAAGCTGGCGCCGGCGCCGGCAAGACCTCGACGATCGACATGATCGCCCGAGATCTCGGCAAGCCGGGCGTGTTCACCGCGTTCAACCGCGGCATCGTCGAAGAAGCCGACGCCGCGCTTCCCCCGTTCATCAAATGCAAGACGCTCCATTCGCTCGCCTTCCGCGAGTACGGGGTCCCGATGCAGCATCGCCTCAACGGCAACCGGATCAAGTCAGACGAGATCGGCAAGATGCTCGGCCTGCGATCGATGACGTTCCGCACGAAGTTCGGGTCGAAGCACGTGGCCCGAGGGTTCTTCGGTTCGTTGGCGATGAAGTCGATCAACCGGTTCTGCCAGTCCGACCGCGACGCCCCGTCGATCTGGGACGTGCCGATCCCGCGGGCCGCCCGCCATGACGCAACGTTCATGGAGATCTTCGACGACATCCGTTACACGCTCGCCCCGGTCCTCGACCAGATCTGGGAAGACCTGAGCGACCCGTCGGGCAAGCTCCCTTACAGTCACAGCGTCTACCTCAAGCAAGCCGAGCGCGGCGGCGTCGAGCTCCCCGGTGACGTGCTGTTCGTCGACGAAGCCCAGGATCTCGCACCGGTCGCGATCTCGATCTGCCGGGCCCAACGGCACATGCAGATCATCGCGGTCGGCGACAACAGCCAGCAGATCAACCGGTTCACCGGTTCGGTATCGCTGCTCAAGCACATGTTGCACTCCCAGCGGGCCCGCCTGTCCGAGTCGTTCCGATTCGGGCCGCCGATCGCCGGCGTCGCCAACGAGCTGCTCGCCAAGCTGCCGACGTCGCTGCGGCTCACCGGCCTGGGCGGACCCAGCGTCGTCGGACCGATCGATGATCCCGACGTGATCCTGTTCCGCACGAACGCCGGATGTGTCCGGCAGGCCTTCTACGAGATGGCCGAGGGGCGCAGCTTCCACGTGATCGGCGGGGCCAGCGACGTCGTGTCGTTCTGCAAGGCCGCCCGCGACCTGATGAACGGCCGGCCGGTCCACCACCCCGACCTGGTGTGCTTCGTGTCGTGGGCCGAAGTCGTCCACTACGCGGACACCGACGAACAGGGCGGCGATCTGCTCCTGTTGGTGTCGCTGATCGAGGAGTACGGGGTCGATGCGATCATCGCTGCGCTCGACCAGCAGGTCGACGAAGACAACGCCGACACCGTCATCTCGACCGTCCACAAGGTCAAAGGCCGGGCGTGGCCGAAGGTGATGCTGGGTGCCGATTTCCCTGAGGAGATCGACGACGACAACGAGGAGGAGCTGATGTTGCTGTACGTGGCCGTCACCCGAGCCAAGACCCATCTGGACGTGTCGTCGCTCGCCTACTTCGCCACCCGGACCGAGGCCCGCGACTTCCCGAACCGGGCGACCAACGAGATCTCGACGATTCGCCCTGCGCTCGAGGCAGCGCCCACATGAGGAGTATCCGTGACATCTTCCGTTCCCGACCGGCCGAACCCGACGCCGAGCCCGCGTCGCCGCCCATCGAAACGCAAGTGGCGGCGGCCTGTGCCGTTGGGGTCGATGATCGACAGCCGCCGGCCAAGAAGGCGAAGCGGGCCCGACGGGTCGTCGCCGAGGCGCCGCAAATGAGCGCCCATGGGCCCGTCGGGCTGCTGGCCATCCAGTTCCCGGGCTGCGAGGTCTACTGCGGCGACGACACCGGTGACCTGATCCGGTTCACGATCCTGGGCAAGTCGACGTTCCGGACCGTGACGGTGATGCGCACCGAGCCGGGCTGGCAGCTCAACGGGACGGTCAACGCGATCCTGTCGAATGGCCGGCTCGAGTGGTACGACGGCGACTTCGTCGACACGATGGAGCGGACGCCGAGGCAGAAGCCGATCCCGGCGCAGTGGTGTCTGCGCGACGGCAACCGGACAGTGTTCGGGATGAAGAAGATCTATCCGAAGTAGCGGCGCCATCAGGCGCTTTGATCGACAACCCCGGTTCGGGTTCACTGCGGTGACCGGCCGGGGTTGTTCCCGTTTTCACCTCACCTGTCGATACGACAAGAACATCATGATGTGCTTTGTCTGTCGTAGGGTCGATCGACATGGCACGCAAGAAGAACACCGGCCGGATCGCCGGGGCGAAGGGTCGCACCGTCAGTGAAGCCGGCTCGGTATTCAAACGCGAAGAGTGGGCGCTGCAGGCGTATCGGTATGTCGATGAGATCGGCGAGATCGCCTACCTCGGTCACCTCACCGCGAACACCGTGGCCCGCGGCCAGCTCCTCGTCCAGCAGTTCACCGAGATCGACGACCAGGGCCAACCGGTCGAAACCGAGATGCCCGACGGGGACATCGACCCGAAGAAGACCTACGAGTGGGCCGACAACCAGAACCCCGATGCCAAGCTCCACATGGAGAACTTCAAGGGTCGCACCGGCGGCCAGCGAGAGCTGAAACGTCGGGCCGCTCTCGGCCTGTGGGTGGCCGGCGAAGCCCACCTGCTCGGCATCCCCGACGACGAAACCGACGAGATCAACTACGAGTTCCTCTCGGTCGTCGAGCTCAAGAACGACGACGAGGGCAACATGGTGCGCCTCGGTGTCCGCGGCCGCAAGAAGGGCGTCGACGAAGACATCGGCGGCAACAACGGCGAACCCATCGACGGGTCGACCTTCTACCAGCGGCTGCACCGCCCCCACTTCGCCGTGTCCGGCGACGCCGACTCGCCGGTCAAGCGGGTGCTGTCGATCTGCCGTGAGCTGCTGCTGCTCACCCAGATGGTCGAAGCCCAGGCCAAGTCCCGCCTGTCGGCGGGCATCCTGTACGTGCCCGACGAGATCTCGTTCGATCACGACGACCAATTCACCGAAGGCGGCGGCGCCGGCGATTCCGACGACCTCGACCCGGTCGAAGAGTCGCTGATCGGGCACGTGTCCGCGCCGATCGAGGACCGCACCTCGGTGGCGTCGCTCGCCCCGCTGGTCATGCGCGGCCCCGCCGACATGGCCGACAAGATCCGCCTGATCGACATCGCGCGCCCGATCACGAACGAAACGTCGGCGCTGCGCAAAGAAGCGCTCGAGCGGATCGCCGGCGGTCTCGACGTGCCGCCCGAGCTGCTCTCGGGCAAGGGTAAGGCCAACCACTGGTCGGCGGTGAGCGTCGACAAGGACTTCCTCGTCAAGCACGTGACCCCGATCGGCGATCTGATCGCCGATTTTGTCACCGAGTCGTACCTGCGGCCGGCGCTCATCGAGAACGGCATGGCGCCCGAGCAGGCCCGCTGGTTCCGGGTCAGCTTCGACATCTCGAACCTGTTGGGCCGAGAAGACGCCGGTGCGGCGTCGCGGGCCGTGTTCGACCGGGGAGAACTCTCCGCCGATTCGCTGCTGCGCGCCGGTGGCTTCGACCCCGAGCTGGACGCTCCCGACGACGAAGAGCGGGTGCAGCGTCTGCTCGTCAAGCTCATCACCACCAAGGCTGCAGCCGAGGCCCGGGCGTCGATCGTGCTGCTTGGCGAGATGGGTGTGCTCGAAGGGCTGAACATCGTGATACCCGAAGCACATGATGATCCACAGTCTGTGGAGCAATCTGGGGACGACGACGGCGACGACGAGGATCCCGACGAAGGCGACGGCGAGGACAACGACGACGTCCAGACCCGCGAGTCACCGTCGAACGAGGCCGCCAACACGGTCGGCCAGATCCATGCCGCCGCCGAGATGGCGATGTCACGGGCGATCGAGAAGGCGGCCAGCCGCATCATGTCGGCCGCGAACAAGGCCAGCCACGCCGATCGCGACCGGATGCGGGCCGTTCCCAAGCCCGAAGTGCTCTCGATGGCCGGCCACAAGGGCCTCACCGAAATGAACCTGTCGACCACCCAGCTGTTCGAAGGGGCATGGGATGAGCTGTCCACCAAGGGCCGCAAGTGGCTGCGTGAACGGTTCGTCGCCGCCGGCATCGACCGGCTCCAGGCCGACGAAGACGCCGCCTACATCATGAACGAGATCTGCATGAATCTCGAGCTGCTCGCCCAGGTGGCGTTCGAGACGCCGTTCTACGAGGACAAGTCCGGTTGGCGGGTGCCGCGGCTCCTCATCGAAGAGTCCCTCGGCCTCGCGGTGGACATCGTCTGATGGGCGTCTGCCTGCACACGCTCGGGGTCCTCGACTACCCCGATGACGTCACCGCGTTCGATGCCGCCCTGGTGGCGCTCGACCGTGGCATGGCGTTCGCGCTCGAGGATCTCGGCGACGCCGAGCAGGCCTTCGCCGACGAGTTCGTCGCGGCGCTGCGACACCAACGAGACCACGCCCTCGAGGCGTTCAACGCCCGGGCGATCGGCTCGGGCATCACCGCGTCCGGTGAAACCGGCCAGTTCCTCGGCGGGAACATGCCGGCCGAAGAGATGTTCGACGACGACGCCTGGGCCAAAGCCGTCGACGAAGACCTCGCCCCGGCGATCACGCTCGTCGTCGAGGAGGCGGCGAAGAACGCCGGCATCGCCGTCGGGCTCACCCAGGTCACGAACCCGTTCGTCGTCGAAGCGTCCGCCCGCCACATCGCGACGATCGACGCCTATTCCGGAGCGATCCGGGCCCACGTGATGCGCTCGATCGAGGCCGGGCTGCGCAACGGCCTGTCCGTCGAGCACACGGCCGAGCGCATCGCCGAATCCGGCCCGTTCCGCGACGACTTCACCGCCGCCCGGGCGGTCGCCCAAACCGAACTCGTCGCCGCTCGCAACGGCGGCTCGATGGCCATGTACGAGCTCGCCGAAGGCGTGCAGGTCAAGTGGTTGGCCCGCTCCGACGACCGGACCCGCCCCGACCATCAGGCCAACCCGCCCAACGGTCAGGTCATCGTCCCCGCCGACGGCGAACTGTTCGACGTCGGCGGTGAGAAAGCCGCCTACCCGGGCGCCACGAACCTGTCGGTGCATCTGCGCATCAACTGCCGATGCGCCGTGTCGCCACTGCGCCGCTCCGAACGCAGCGGCCTCACGAACAACACGTCGCTGTCCCAGCGCAACAGCCAGGAGCTGTTCCGCGAGCGGTGGGTCGAGGTGATCTCCCCCGAAGCCGCAGCCCAGCTCGGCGCCTTCGATCTCGTCCTGTGCGACTCCCCCTCTCAGCTCGGCCTGCGGGCCGGAAAGGAGCCAGAAATGGCAACCACCCCAACCAAGCCCGCGGAGTTCACGGGCGAAGCCGCCGCCTCCACGCCCGGCCTGTTGCACCAGGTCGTCGCCGCAGGGCGCACGTTCGCGCTCGACGAGCCGATCACGCTCGCCGCGGGCGACTCGCTCGTGTTCAGCATTGATTCCCTCGAGGTGTCGACCACCGAATCGAACCAGACGTCGCGAGTCGTCAAAGTGTTCGACACCGACGACGTCGACGAGGAGGTCGAGGAGGGGGACGAGCTCGGATCGAAGAAGAAGAAGTCCAAGGCGAAGAAGAAGGACAGCTACGACGACGATGCGGCCGACGACGTCGACGATGCCGTCGATGTCGACAGCGACACGCCCGCACCGCACAAGTCGACGAACAAGTCCGGCATGGCCGACAACCTGCTGACGCTGCCCGGCCTGGGCGAGCTCGCCGCGATCAAGGACCGGGCCGACGGCGAAATGCGCGACGACTTCGAATGGTCCGGGCCCGTCGTGTTCGAAGGCATCGCCACCGGCGATGGCCGCTACATCGCCGACAATGCGCTCGACTGGCGAGACCTACCGCTCACGCTCATGTTCTCCAAGGAGAACCTCGGCGCCCACTACGGCTCCACGCCGGCCGGTCACATGGCCCGCATGGAGCCGCGCACTGATGGGTCGATCTGGTCCTACGGCTACTGGGACTCCGGTGAAGCCGGCCAGGAAGCCAAGCGGATGATCTCCGAGAAGACGCTGCGCGGCATCTCGGTCGACCTCTCCGCGCTCGAGTACGTGTACGACTTCGAAGAGGACCTCTTCATCATCACCAAGGCCCGCATCATGGGGGCGACGATCACGCCGTTCCCGGCGTTCGAGGGCGCCTACGTGGAGCTCAACGCCGGCGACGAAGCGCTCGCCGCGGCCGGTGCGCTCCGCTCGAACCTGACCGCCCGCTTCGGGATGCCGCTCGTGGCGCTCGCCGACAACAGCGGCTGGACGATCCCGGCCGGCGACGACGGCCAACCCCTCGTCGCTTCCGGTGGCCGCGCCACCTCGGTCTTCGCGCTCAAGCCGGATCCAGCGGTGTTCCGGTGCAAGAACACGACCGATCCGTTCCGGGTCGACGCCGACGGCGTGCTGTCCGGTCTGATCACCACGTGGGATGCCGTGCACCTGTCGTTCTCGGGCGCCGAGATCCATCCGCCCCGCTCGAAGACCAACTACGACATGTTGCACAAGCCGGGCACCATGATCTGCTCGGACGGTTCCGAGGTCGAGGTCGGCCGAGTGTTCGGCGACATGGATCACGTGTCGACCGAGAAGCGGATCCCGCCCGAAGACGTCGCCGCCGCCTACGCGAACACCGGCAACCTGCTGGCGTTCGCCCGGTTCTACGACACCGAGCACGGCATCGAGGTCGCCGGCATCATGGCGCCCGGTACGACCGAGATCGACGCAGCGCGCCTGCGTGGCTGCGACATCTCCCCGGACTGGCGGCCAATGGCGTCGCTGCCGTTCGGCGACAACCTCGAGTGCGTCGCGATGCTCGCGGTCAACATGTCGGGGTTCAACCTCGGGCTCGCCGCGTCGGGTGCGCCGGCGAAGCGTCGCCCCCGCTGCAAGGTGTCGTTCAACGATCAAGGCGAGATCGCTGCGATGACCGGATCCCCCACCGGGTCGCCGGTCCTGTCCGAAACCGAGACGCTCATCGCCGAGTTCTCCGCCCGCCTGCAGAAGCTCGAGATCCGTGAGATCGAGCGGCGCCGGGCCGAAGTGAAAGAGAAGCTCGCCGTGCGGTAACGGCGGTGGACAACCGTCGACTACTCCGCGAGAGTAGCTCCATGGGGAAGATCCCCTAAGGCGTCGTATAGCAGGCACCTTTCACTTTCAAGAGTGCACCTCCTTGGGTCACCCCAGGGAGGTGAGAAATGAACACGGATGAAGATTCGGTTCCGACCCGCCGGGAACGGTGGGTTGGGCTGGGAATCAAAGCAGCAGCGGCCCTCGGGGCGCTCACTGCAGGAATCGCAGCAGTGATCGAAGCAATCTGAGGAACGGGGCGCCACCTTCGGGAGGCGCCCCGTTTCGCGTCCCGGCTTCACCCATTGTGATACGACTTACGTATGATGATCGCCGTGACTGGTGTTGTGTGGGGGGAAGACCTCCCCGAATCCGAAGACGACAAGCCCGCACGGAAGGGCCGCAAGTCGAAGGCGAAGAAGGCGGCGGCGCCACGACCCGACCTGGACACGTGGATCCAGCTCACGATCGCTGCGCTCCTGTCGCTCCCCACCTCCCACGCCCACGACGTCATCGCCGCATGGAGGCGTAGGCCCGATCTGGACGAAGCCACCACCGCCTTCTACCAGTACGTGTGGGACTACGCCCGCGTCGACGCCGGCGCCAAGAAGGTCTGGCACCTCATCGACGACCTGTACGCCTCCGCGCAGCGCTACGAGACGCACTCGCACATCGCTCGAGGCAAGAAGCGGGCCACCCGGCCCGGCAAGAACCTGTGGCGGGCCACCGCCGGCGACCTCAACTCGATCCGACGCTGAAAGGCCCCCCGATGGAACTCTCCGGAGCCGTAGAGCTCACCCCGAAACCGAACCGGACGCCGATCGACGGTGACGTCGAAACCGTCCAGGGCCAGTTCGCCCGGCACACCGTGCTCGTCGATCGGCCCCACGGCCAGTACGACGACACGCTGATCAGCCGAAAGTTCGGGTGCGACCCGGCCGCCATCCTCGCCGTCGAGTTCGACGTCGACCGGTTCGTGTGGTCGCAGTTCCTCTCGATCGACATCGATCTCGGCGAAACCGTCATCGGCCGGTTCTGGCGGATGGAGCTCGCCATCGAACGAATGCACGGCGTCGACCTGTCCAACCTGAACGCCGTGCGCGGGGCGGTCAACCGGGCCCGCTCGGAGGGCATCGAGTTCCCCACGTCATACGACTACGGGTATCGGCCGTTCCTCACCGCCCCGTTCTCGACCGTGAACTGGTCGATCGAGGGCGGCACCTGCGACGTCATCTGGTTCGACGTCGACGACATCGGCGACGGCGGATTCGACACGGCGATCGCCGCCGCAGCCGAGGCAGCTGAGTGAGCTCGACGACCGGGCCCGGCGAAGTGCTCGCCGCCGGCGGCTGGAAGAACAACGCCGAGCTCATCGCCGAGGTCGCCCGCCTGGGGTGGCTCGATGGGCGCGTCCTCGACCTTTCGTATGGGCTCGGCAAGTTCTGGACCGAGTTCCGGCCCGACAGTCTCGTCGCCAACGACCTGAACCCCGACAAGGGTGACCATCATCACGACGCCCGCAACCCGCCGTTCGAATGGCATCAGAGCTTTGACGCGGTCGTGTGGGATCCGCCGTATCGGATGCATGGCCGGCCGGACACGAAGATGGGTCACCAGTACGGCATCGACGTGGCCCGCACCAAAGACGACATTCTCGACCTGATCGGCAACGGCACGGTCGGCGCGTCGAAGTGTGTGGCCGCCGGCGGATGGTTGCACGTCAAGTGCCAAAACATGATCAACGGGTCGACCTACATCGATCAGGCCCGCTACGTGATCGACACCGTCGCTGCGCTCGGCGACTTCGAATATCGGGCGCCCTGGTATCTGATGGCCCGGCCGATCCCCCAGCCGGCCGGACGCCGCCAGCTGAACCCACGGAACAACGTGTCCCAGCTGCTGTCGTTCCATCGGCTTCGGGTCTCCCCCGAGCAGCTGCCGTTGTAGAAACCACATCGACGATACGACGTCGCTATTGTGATTCGGGCCGGGAGGTATAGCCGACCGGAAGTGAGCTGGGTGGAGCCCGGTCCGCGGAAAACACGTCACCGCACACGACCCGTGTGCCTGTTTCCGCAAAGGACCCCAGCAATGAAGTTCCCACTTCCCGAGCAGTTCCCCACCGATTTCTCCGCCATTCAGGACGCCGCATTGGCGTCATGGCGAGACCAGATCCGTGACCTCGCCGGCGAGCTCTCCGTCGACAACGACGAGGACCTCGACCAGCTCGAGGCCTACGCCGGCCAGATCGAAGCGCTCGAGGCCGAGATCGGCGAGCGTGCCGCAGCCGCCGCCGCCAACGACGAGCGCAAGGCCCGCATCCAGGGTGCGCTCCAGGCCACCACCGACACCCCGCAGGACACCCTCGCCGACGACAGCGAAGACGAGGACGGCGACGACGCCGACGACAGCTCCAGCGACGACGCCGACGGCAACGACGACGAGGACGACGCCGCCAGCGCCTCCGACGCGTCCGACGACGAAGCGGCCCTGTCGATGGACAAGGCCGACAACGACGCCGTCGACCAGCTCGCCGACTCGATCAACGACGGCACCGACGTCCCCGAGACGACCCTGCAGGAGAACCGGACGGCGTCGCAGCGTGCCGCCGGCATGCAGAATCAGGCTCCCGCCGATCGTTCGGTGAAGCCCGCCGGTGGCCCGGCCGGCACCAACGAGTCGCCGATGCTCGCCACCAAGCATCTGCCCGGTGTCGACACCGGCCAGCACGTCACCTTCGAGGACCTCGCCAAGGGCGCCTCCGAGGCCCACTGGAACCTGTCGAAGATTCGTTCTTCGGAGGATTCGATCAGCCTCGTGTCGTCCTCGATCGACGACTCGAACATCCCGAGCCTCGGCCAGGACCAGTTCGAGAATTTCACCACGCTCACCGAGATCACCCGAGAAGCCACCGAAGCCCACATGGGCTCCAACGGCATGATCGCATCCGGTGCCCCGTGCATGCCGACCAAGGTCGACTACGGGTTCTTCCGTCTGTCCCGCGCGCAGCGGCCAGTCGAGCAGAACCTTCCTCGAGTCGCCGCCCCGCAGGCGTCGATCCGGTTCGTGGCACCCCCGGACTGGGCGTACCTCAGCCAGGGCATCTCGATCAAGACCTGCGCCGACGAAGCCGTCGACCCGTACGTCAACAAGTCCGTCGTGTCGGTCATCTGTCCGGCGCTGCGTGAGTGCTGCGTCAGCTCCGTTTCGCGGATCCTGCAGTTCAACAACCTGACGTTCCGTGCGTTCAAGTCGTTCACCGCCGAAGCGATCTACCAGCTCGGCGTGGCCTTCACCGAGGCCAAGGAGATCATGTATCTCGACGACATCGACGCCGAGTCGACCGCCGTCACCAACCCTGGTGCCGTCTACGGCGCCAACCGGGACCTGTACTCGCGGATCAACGCCGCCGCGTACGGCTACCGCAAGCGCCACCGGATGTCGATGGACGCGCCGCTCACCTTCATGGTGAACGACATCGTCCAGTACCTGTCGCTCACCGACGCGTTCAACGACGGTCGCATGAGCTTCGGTCGCGATCCGCACGGTGCGCTGCGTGAGGCGCTCTCGAAGATCCACGTGAACATCGTGTTCACGTACCATCTCCCGACCTCGGCCACCCAGGCCCAGGGCGGCGGCACCGCACCGGGCAACGCTGCGGTCGATGGCATCTTCGGCCCGCAGGCAGCTGGGGCGCTCAACGCGCTGCCCACCGAGGTGGCCGGCTACCTGTTCGCCCCGGGCACCTTCATCCGTCTCGACGGCGGAAGCCTCGACCTTGGCCTCGTCCGAGATTCGGTGCTGAACGTGCGCAACGACCTCCACCTGTTCGCAGAGCAGTGGACCAAGGTCTGCAAGGTCGGATACGAGAGCGTCAAGCTCCTCGTCGCCACCTGCCCGAACGGCGCCGGATCTGGCGACCTCGCAGCGTTCAACTGCCCGTAAGTCGGTTGCCGGGTGAGTGGCGGGTCGCACTGTGGTATGTGCGATCCGCCCTCGCCCGGCTCCGTTTGTTTCTGACCCCTCGACCCACTCCCAGAGCATCAAGGAGCTGACATGCCGGTAGGCCTAAGCCCGAATTTGAAGGCGCCTCCAGCGGGAACACGCAAAACGTCGCTCCTGACCGTCGCCCAGGAGTTCAAGCAGGACCCCGAAGACCCGACGTGGGAGATGGGCGGCCAGTTCGTCCCCGAGGCCTGCCAGTCGGCGCTCGCGCAGGCGCACTTCTGCGAGTCCGGCCAACCCGACCTGGTCCTCGACGACTGCTCCCCGAACCGCGACGACATCATCGAGGTCGACGCGTTCACCGTCTACCAGCCGTACTCGGGCCCGGCGACCGCAGAGAAGCTCGCCAACTATCCGTCCAAGGCCCAGAAGCTGCTCGACATCACCGCAGCGAAGACCGTCGAGTTCGTCTACTGGACCGGCAACGAAACCGACGACGTCACCGCAGCGGGCACCAACATTCAGCAGCTCGCCCAGCCGGGCCCGCTCGTCCCCGCCACCGACCCGGGCCCCGAGCTCATCGATGGCGGCGCCGCCCAATCGACGTCGTACGGGCTCCGATCGCTCGTCCAGTACATCGCGACGAACTCGCCCGGCGGTCGCGGCATCATTCACGCCTCCCCATCGGTCGTGTTCGACTGGCACGCCGCCGGCCATCTCCTGTGGGAGAACGGCCGGTGGACCGAAGCCACCAGCGGCCACTACGTCGTGTCCGGCGCCGGTTACCCCGGCTCCGGGCCCGGCAACGTCCCGACCGGCAACCCGCTCCAGCAGTGGGCCTACGCCACTGGCCAGATGTTCTGGTCCCGCACCCAGGTGTCGGTGACGCCTGACGCCGACGACGGCATCGAGCAGCAAAAGAAGGACGCGTTCGACCGGCTCCAGAACCGGTTCAACTACTTCGCCCACCAGACGTACCTGCTGTGGCGCGACCCATGCATCCACGCCGGGGTTCTGATGAACCTCCAGACCTCAGCAGGAGCAGTCTGATGCCAGTTCGCAACTGTCGACCCCTCGGCGCTACCCCGCCCGGCGGCGGCCTCGTCGACCTCAACGCCGGTGGCGGCGGCGGTGGTGGTCCTGTCGTGTTCCCGAACGACCGTGAGATCGCACCGCAAACGTGGTGCGCGGTCGACGCGGCCGGCAACAAGGTCGCCGACGTGGTCGTCGGCTACCAGTGGGACGAGGACACCGGCGTGTTCCTTTCCGCAGACCTGCGTAACCCGGACGGCACCCCGTTCGCCACCGCCTACGACCACCTCGAGGCATGCGACACCGGCGAAGCGTTCCAGATCGACATCCACGAGATGTGCGACGACATCAACGGCGACGGCTCGGTGATCGTCCGCTACTTCGAGTTCGCCAAGATCGAGCTCGACGGCGTCGGGAACCTGATCCGCACCGTCACCGGCACGTTCGACGACGACCGCCAATCCAACCCGTATGTGCCGGTCAACGGCGTGGAGTGCGAAACGCTCGGCATCCCCGTCGTTGGTCTCCAGGCCCGCCGTGTCGTTCTCGACGGCGCCGGCGCCTGGACTGCGCCGGCCGGCGAGATCCTCACCTCGGTCACGGTCGAAACCCGAACCATCGCGAACGCTGCGGCACCGCCGCAGTTCACCGACGGCGCCGGCAACGTCACCAGCCTGTTCGAGGGCACCGAAA
>JAHDEJ010000107.1 GCA_020628865.1 Acidimicrobiales bacterium | reverse complement strand
ATTAATCGTTAATAGTAAACCTGTCTTCGAATTGAATTGCAAATTGACTCTTTGCTTCTGACCACGCTATCGGAGGATTTTTCCATTTCGCAGAGAGTTTTCTTAGTGCTAGCCATATCAGTTTTGTCGCTGCCTCGTCATTGGGAAAATGCCCTTTGTTCCGAATCGCCTTTCTCACACCACTATTTAAACTCTCTATAGAATTGGTGGTGTAAATCAATTTGCGAACCGGTTTGGAGAAAGCGAAGAACGGAATGATGTGCTCCCAATTGTTGCGCCAGCTCTTACCGATGGACGGGAATTTCTCTCCCCAAGGGCCAGCTTCAAATTCACTCAGTGCGGTTAAAGCCTGCTCCTCTGTATCGGCCTGATAAATGACCTTGAGTGCTTTGGCCAAGGGTTTTCTATCTTTCCAGGAAGCTAAGGCTAGAGAGTGCCGGATCATATGCACAATACAGGTTTGGACTACCGTGTCAGGAAACGCGCTATTGATCGCCTCCGGAAAGCCCTTAAGCCCATCGACAACAGCGATGAGCATATCCTGAACACCACGGGCTTTGAGCTCATTCATCACCCGAAGCCAGAATTTGGCCCCTTCGGTTTGTTCGATCCACAGACCGAGAATTTCTTTGTGCCCTGAGCAATGATGACCAATAGCCAAATAAACCGACTTTTTCTGTACCACCCCTTCATCTCTAATGTTGACGCGTAGTGCATCGAAAAATACCAGCGCGTAGGTCGATGCCAGAGGGCGCTGTTGCCAGGCTTTGACTTCATCAATCACCGCATCGGTAACAGCGCTGACCAGATCGGCTGAAATTGAAACGCCATAGAGTTCTCCGACATGGTCCCGGATATCCCGAGTACTCATACCGTTGGCGTATAAGCTGATGATTTTCTCGTCAAAACCAGGGAATCGGCGTTGGTATTTTTGAATGAAGGCGGGATCGAATCGACCATGTCGGTCTCTAGGTATATCAAGAACGATTTTGCCATCCTCAGTGAGGACACTTTTCTTGCTTGTCCCGTTACGATGATTACCGGCCTTTCGTTCGTCATCAGCGTTGAGATGTACGTCCATCTCGGCTTGAAGAACCCGCTCTGCTAGAGCCTTCTTCAAATCACCCATCAGGCCATCTGAGCTAAGTACTTTGGCGGGATCTTGACCTGCCAGCAGCTCGTCTAATAAATCAGTATTGATCTTGGATTGTTTTCGCGTTGCCATACTCACTCCTTCCCAC
>JAHDEJ010000106.1 GCA_020628865.1 Acidimicrobiales bacterium | reverse complement strand
AGGCACGGATCAACTCTTCTAAAGAAAATTCTTTTTCATAATCCTTTTTATTGCCAACTTTTAGTAATTCATTCTTTATCTGTATATCAAGTAATAGTTGAGCTGGCACGTTAAGAGTAGAAGCAATCTTTAAAGCTAATTCTACATTTAAACCACGTTCTTTATTTAAGTACTTGCTTAGATTAGCGGTTGTAGTTTCCCAATGTTCCGCAAGTGCTTTTTTTGATATTTGTAGTAATTCTTTGAATGCTGCAATAGCTTCTTGTATAAATGCGCCAACTGTTTTGATCTCGGTAATATCTTCATTTTGCAAGTAATCTTGCATTTGTAGTTTAATAGCAAACAATCTATTCTCCAATTTTTCGACGGGATCAGTTTGAGCATAGTGTTGTTTGATAAAATCCTGAACATTTTGAGAATGTTTCTTAGTCCACTTTTTTGGCTTAATCCCTAAACCATTTTTAGTGAAAACTTCTTTTGAACTTTTCATCTTTAATTAATTTTAATCCTTGCGAAAAAAATTGTCACTCTAAGTATAATTCTATGAGTGCTTTCCCATCTTTTGGGATGATAAGCATTGTTGTTTCTGCAACTCTAAATGCTTTATATTTGGTGCTGTAAAGCTCCATTAATTTTATTTGGTCTTCTTCTTTTTTTTCCATCACATCAAAAGTTAAATATCCTTTATGGTGGTCTTTCCCTTGATCAAAACTTAGCCTACAAGCATAAGCAATAAGGCATCCTGCGACGTAATCATATCGTTTGGGTTTCGTTTTATTGTGAGGGGCTATTTCTACATAAGCCAAATAGGGTACAACTTTATCTTGCATCTGAAAAACTAAGCAACCCTCTATAATGTCGGGGTTTTCTTCTGTTACGAGAACATAAGTTTGCGAATTGGGGAGTTTTATATGCTTATTAAAATTGAACTGCCAACCTGTTTGAATAGATGGCATTTCTTTTACGTTCCCTTTTCGTATTACTCCATTTACTAAGTCTTTAGAAGCGACTTTTAATAGTTTTACTGTAATAGTGTTCTTCATATATAACGGCAAGTATAGACAAAAAGTTGTACATTATGTACAATAAACTAAAATAATATTGATTTAGTTCCTTACATTAACATTTATTCTAAGAAGGATTTAGCGTAATTAACTCAATACTTCGTAAGCCTCTTTTGATAGATGGAAGGTAGGATCTACAATTAAAACTTCTTCATAAGTTAAGCCGTATAATTGATAGACTA
>JAHDEJ010000105.1 GCA_020628865.1 Acidimicrobiales bacterium | reverse complement strand
TGGAATGACCCCCTGAGACGGTACCAGTTCGGGGTTGAGGATCTATGATGCCCTTTGCAGGCAGAAAGAGAATCAAATACATCATGGGTAAACGTAAGAAACACACACCGGAGCAGATCGTTCGGAAACTCCGGGAGGCTGATCGGCTTTCTGAGGCGGGTAATAGTGTGGAGGAGATCGGCCGTCAGATCGGTGTGTCGGGGGCGACGATTTATAACTGGCGGAAACGGTACGGCAACATGGGCACTGATGAGGTGAAAGAACTCCACCGCCTCAAAGATGAGAACGCCCGTTTGAAACGTCTCGTGGCGGATAAAGAGTTGGAAGTTTTGGCGTTGAAAGAGATCGCGGAGGGAAACTTTTGAGCCCGGCTAGGAAAGGTCGGGCTGTCGAGGTCGTGTGTGAACGAGTCGGATTATCGGAGCGACGGGCCTGCGACATTGTGGGTCAGTCTCGGTCGACACAGCGCCGCTTCAAACGTCGTTCAACTGCTTGTGGTGACCTGGATCGTTGGCTGCGGGAATGGCTCAACCGGTTCGCTCACCAACCAAGAAATCAGCGGAAAGGTTACCGTCGAGCGTGGGCCGAGTTACGCTCCGAGGGTCATGTCGTGAACCGTAAAAAGGTTCAACGTGTTTGGCGGGAAGAAGGCTTGCGGGTAGCGAAACGCAAACGTCGGAAACGCACCGGCTACTCAACCGCAAACACTCCTTCAGCGGCGTCTGGGGCGAATCAGGTGTGGGCTATCGATTTTCAGTACGACTCAACCTTTGAGGGTCGCCCGTTTAAGATCGCGTCGATGACCGATGAACACACCCGTGAATCGTTACTCAACATCGTCGACCGGTCAATCACCGCTGAGAAGTTGGAAACCGAACTCGAAACTGTTATCGCAGCACGGGGTAAGCCTGTGGTGTTGCGGTGCGATAACGGGCCAGAACTCATCTCAGAAACACTCCGACAATTTTGTGCGTCGAAGCAGTTGGGAATTTCATACATCCCTCCCGGTGAACCGTGGCAGAACGGGTACGTGGAATCGTTCAACAACCGGGTCCGAGACGAGTGTTTAAACCTCAACCAGTTCCACAGCCTGCTCGAAGCAAGGGTCGTCATCGGAGATTGGAAAACCGACTACAACCAGTATCACCGGCACTCATCGCTCGGATATCTCACCCCGAACGAGTACGCTCAACAACTAGCCAACCAAACCTGATTCTCTAACCCCGACTGGCACCAAACCAGGGGTCCTTCCAA
>JAHDEJ010000040.1 GCA_020628865.1 Acidimicrobiales bacterium | reverse complement strand
CAAGTTCGGCTGCGCCGAACTTGGGGCTGCCTCGGCCTTGCCGAAGCCGGCTGTCCTTTGAGCGCTCTTGCGTTCCGCTTTTGCTGGTTGGATTGGGCCGTCATACTTGGGTTGTGGGCAGCGGGAGCCTTTTGGCACTCAAATCCAGGCGGAACGGGCTCGGACTCCGACGCGGTGATGCCCGGGTCACCGCGCACAATGACCGATGGCCCGACCTGTATGCCGAACTCGCCGAGGACCTCCACGAAGTGCTCGACGGCCTCGACGTGCGCATCGAACACATCGGCTCGACGGCCGTCCACGGGCTCTGGGCCAAACCGATCCTCGACGTCGGCATTGCGCTCCCCGCCGACTTCGACGTCACCGACATCACCCGGCGCCTCGAATCGTTCGGCTTGCACTTCGTCGAAGACCTCGGCGACTACGGCGGCCTGCTGTTCGCCGCCTCGTCTGCCCCCGACGTCGTCGTCCTTCACGTCCACGTCGTGGCCATCACCAACATCCAATGGCGGCGCTACCTGCTCTTCCGGGACGCACTCCGCGAGCAACGGCAGCTGGCCGACGACTACAGCACGGTGAAACGAACGTTGGCAGACGCACATCCGACGGATCGCCCCAGCTATCTCGCCGGAAAGTCGGCGTGGGTCGAGCACACCATCGACCGGGTCGACCACCGAGGACCGTCCCCTTCACCCTGACGCAAGATTTCATCCGTTCCGATGCCGCACACGGTCGTCGGGCCGCAAGACTCTCCCCCATGGATTCGCGTCTCGCCACCGGACTGGTCTTCTTCACGTCGGCACTCATCCTCGTCGTCGAGATCGTGGCCGGCCGCCTGATGGCCCCCTACGTGGGCGTCTCGCTCGAAGCGTTCACCGGCATCATCGGCACCGTGCTCGCCGGCATCGCCGTCGGGTCGGCCGTGGGCGGCATGCTGGCCGACCGGCAGGACCCACGTCGGCTCATCGGGCTGGCGCTGTTGATCGGTGGCGGCCTCACCTTCCTCTCCGTGCCGATCGTGATGTCCATCGGCCCGGGCATGAGCTCGACACCGATCAACATCGTGGTGCTCACCGCCTCGGCGTTCCTGCTCCCCACCTCGGTCCTCAGCAGCATCAGCCCCATGGTGGCGAAGCTGAAGCTGGAGTCGCTCGAGGAGACCGGCGCCGTCGTCGGTCGCCTCTCCGCCGCCGGCACCGTCGGGGCGCTGGTCGGCACCTTCGGCACGGGATTCATCCTCCTCGGCCTCTTCCCCATCCGGGCGATCATCTTCGTGATCGGTGGGTTGCTCTCCGTCGCCGGCATCCTCGTCCTCATCAAGGTGGCGAAGGAGAAGCCCGACGGCTTTCAGTCGAGCCTGGTCGCCATCGCCGCCTTCCTCTGCCTCGGCATCGGCAACCAGTGCGACGTCGAAACCGACTATGCCTGCGCCCGAGTGATCCCCGACGAGGACCGGGCCGGTGGCCGCAGCCTGATCCTCGATTCGGTCCGCCACGCCCATGTCGACCTCGACGATCCGACCCACCTCGAGATCCGGTATGCCAAGCTGCTCGGCGCCGTGATCGACGGCATGCCGGCCGGCCCCCTCGATGCCCTGCACGTCGGCGGCGGCGGCTTCTCGATCCCCCGCTATCTCTCGACCACCCGACCGGACAGCACCAACGTCGTGCTCGAGATCGACGAAGGGCTGGTCGACATCGCCCGCAACGAGCTCGGGCTCGCCGATGCACAGAACCTGGACATCCGGATCGGCGACGCCCGGCTCGAATTCGAACCGCTCCCCACCGACGGATTCGACGTGATCGTCGGCGATGCGTTCGGTGGCGATGTCGTGCCGTGGCACCTGACGACCACCGAAGCCGTCGCCGAGTACGACCGGCTGCTCCGCGACGACGGCATCTACGTGATGAACCTCATCGACGGCGACCAGAGCCGGTTCGCCCGGGCGCAGATGGCCACGCTGTACGAACACTTCGATCACGTGGCGGTCATGTTGCCGGTCGAGCTGCCGTCCGTTCCCTACAACCAGATCATCGTGGCATCGGACGCGCCGCTCCCGAGCGTCACGATTCCTGAAGGCGCAGGAGCGCTCGTCGCCGACGCTGCGGCGCTTGCCTACGTCGGCGATGCGCAGGTCCTGACGGACGATTTCGCTCCCGCCGAGCAGCTCAAGCAGTAACGGCCGGCCGGCCTAGAGCGTCAGCGAGCCACGGCTCACGTTCGTGCCGACGTTGCCCCTCGGGTCGGTCACCCGAACGACGACGTACCACTCGCCGGAACCGACGAGGTTCGCCGGCACGGTCCAACCGAAGCGGTTCTTCTTGCCGGTCGTCGAGTTCATGGTCCCGATCGACTGCGGGTTCGAACCGTCGGAGTTGCGGGAGATGAGGATCTCGGCGGTCGAGCCGGCGTCCCAGGTCCGGTCCCGGAACTCGACGGTGAACCGGCCGTTGGTCGGCTTGTCGTCTTCGGCGAGCTTGATCCAGTCCACGAAGAATCGGCGGGTTCCGCTGTCCTCGTGCGGATCGAATCGGAACAGCTCGATGTCCTGACCGGCCCAGGCGATCGGATCGTCCTCTTCGAGCAGTTCGGCGGCCGTGTAGTCGTTCAGGTCGATCGAGATGGTGTTCCACCCGGGCGACACGACGATGTCTTCGGTGACTCGGACGTCGCCGTTGGTCGTGCGCCAGACGAGGCGGGCGTTCATACCGCCGCCCGGATCATGCGAGAGCGAGAACCCGCCCTCGAAGAAGACCCGGGCCGAGAAGCGGTGGTACTTGTCTGCATCGATCGGCTGGCCGTCCACGATCGGCAGGCGGAAGCCGCTGTCGCTCAGCTCCGGAGCCGCGTTGATTCCCACCAGCTGGCCGTCCTGAATCGACCAGGTCATGTTGCGGGTGAGCGCAACGTCGGAGGCTTCGGAATAGTCCCAGGCGTCGCCGCGCACGTCGGTGTCGTACGAGGCGCCTCCGATGGCGTCCGGTTGGATCACCACGGGCACCGGCCGATCGTTGATCTTGATCTTGCGTGGTGTCGACCGGCCGTCGGCCGACTCGGTGTAGACGAAGTAGGTTCCGGGCGGGAAGCCGTCGGTGCGGAAGTACAGGGCTCCTCGACCGATCGTTCCCACGACACCCCAGTTGCCGTTGTCGGCGGTGTTGTTGGTCGGATCCTTGTCCCGATCCCAGATCAGCTGGGCGTCGGCGTTCGTGTCCCGGCTCTTCACCCGGATGCCACTTGTCGTGGGCTCGTACAGGCGGATCCAGTCGATCTCGATGTTCGCCGCCTTGGCGGATGGGGTCAGGATGAGGCCGCGGATCTCCCCCGCCCACTCGACGTCGCCCTTGGCCGGGTCGTTGACGAGCGGGATCGTGTACGTGTTCCACCCTTCGGCGACCTGGAATCCGACGCCGCCCTTGCATTCGAGCACGGTGCGGCCGCAGTCGTACCAGGTGACTTCGGCGGCTGCTCGCGTCTCGCCGGTCAACCGCATGCGGAAGGTCAGATGGGTGAACCGATCTGCGTCGATCGGGAACAGGGCACCGTCACGGCCGATGGGGATGCTCTCCCAGCTCTGGAGCAGCCGCAGGTTGGCCTGGGCGGCACCGGTGGCCTTCCACTTGCCGCCTTCGACCCGCACGTTCGAGAACCCGATCGTGTTCAATCCGGGAATGTTGGGGAGGTCGCTGGCTTCGGAGAAGTCCCAGGCGCCGGTGAAGGCCTCCGTGGCGAAGTCGGGGGCTTCGTTGATCTTCCGTGCGCTCAGCCGGGGCTTGGTCACCTGTTGCGCCGAAGCCGGCGCGATCGAGACGAGGGTCGCCAGCAGGGCGAGGATCGTGAGAACGGAAAGTCGGGTTTTCATCAGCGATTCCAACGGCGCATTCCGTTCGGATCTTTACCGACGGATGCGACCGGATCGGGCCCACGCGGAACCCGATGGTAGCCAACCGGTGCGGATGGCAGGCATCGGGCGTTCAGCCGTCGATCACCGGACCGGAGACCCGGTCCTCCCAATTGCGGGAGAACTGGAGTTGGGTGCTGGTTCCGGGGTTCGCGTCGGGCCCGTCGCCGCGGCGCATGGTGATCGAACCGCCGAGCTCGGTCGTCACGAAGGTGTGGACGAGCGTGAGGCCGAGACCGCGGGCTTCGGCGAAGTCGAAGTCTTCGGGTGGCCCGACGCCGTTGTCGGACACGGTCACGGCGAGTTCGCTCCCGTCGCGCTCGAATCCGACCGTCACGATTCGGCCCTCGTCCGGGCTGATGTGTGGCGGAAACGCGTGGTCGACGACGTTCTGCAGCAGCTCGGTGAGGATGACGGCGAGGGGCATCGACCGGATCAGCGGCAGCCGTCCGGCATCGCCGACGAGCCGGAACTGGATCGGCTTCTCCGGCGACTGGAGCCCTTCTTCGATCAGCCGGATCAGCGGCTTGGCGACGTCGAGGAACGGCGCGTCGTCTCCCGATGCGTCGTCGCTCGCATCGTTGGCGAGCGTCTCGTGCACGATGGCGATGGCCGCCACTCGCCGGACCGATTCCTCCAGCGCGTCCTTGCCGTCCTGCGAGGTCACCCGGCGGGCCTGGAGCCGCAGCAGACTCGAAATGGTCTGGAGGTTGTTCTTCACCCGGTGGTGGATCTCCCGGATGGTTGCGTCCTTGCTGAGCAGCAGTCGATCTCGTCGCTTCAGCTCGGAGACATCGCGCACGAGAATGAAGCTGCCATCGATCTTCCCGTCGCTGATCAGCGGCACACAGCGCGATGTGACCGTGACGCCTTCGCCCCGCTCGAGCTCCTGGGTGACCGCCTTCTCCAGCGCATAGGAGGTGCGGATGAACGAATCATCCAGACCGATCTCGCTGAGGCGTCGGCCGACGGCGTTGCGATGAATCCCCAGCCGGTGCAGGGCCGACACACCATTCGGCGACTGAAAGGTGACCCGGCGGTCGTCGTCGAGGACGAGCACGCCGTCGCCGACTCGTGGGGCGCCGTACTGGGGTTCGTCTGCGCCGATGAACGGGAACCGACCGTCGCAGATCATCTGGGTGAGGCGTTGGGCCAGCGAAATGTAGGTGCGCTCGAGTTGCAGCAGATCTCGGTTGCGGGTGCGACGCTCGAGCAGCACCACGCCGAGACGGCGACCATCGAGCTGAAACGGCGACGCGGAGATCTCGGCCTGACCTTCAGGGAAGTGCGGACCGAGCTCGACGTTGCCGCTGCAGATCGTGCCGCTCTCCCACGCCTCGGCCACCAGGTGCCGGTTCTCCGGGCGGTGCCGGTCGCCCAGCGGGTCGTGGCCATAGAGGGTCGGCGCCGTGGACGGACGCACGTTGGCCAACACGACGAACGACTCATCGCCCTCTGCCGCCACGGGAGCGAGCAGGAGCACGTCGGCCAGCGCAAGATCGGCCAGCAGGTTCCAGGTGCGGAACAGCCGTTTCATGTGCTGAATGGCGTCGGGGTCGAAACCGGCGACGTTCCGGGCCAGATCTATCGGCGATGCCATGGGGCGATCCTACGCCGGGGCGACGCTCACCAGAGACCTTCGCCGAGCGCAGCCAGGCCGGCCACGTTGCTCGGCGAGTGCACGGTCCGCGGAATGGTCAGCGTGGCGAAGCCGTCCAGCTGGGCGATGGCTTCGGCCTGGGCCGCCGCCACCGCACATCGTTCAAGGACGTACTCGGCCCCGGGGGTGAGCAGCGCAGTGTTGGACTGGGAGAAGTGGCTTCGTTCCCCGCTGGTCACGCGCTCCGCCGCGTCGGCGACGTTCGGGTCCCAGAACTCGGGCGGTTCGACGCCGTTGACGACGACCCCATCGAGGGTGAGTCCCCGTTCATCGAGTTCGGCGACGAGTGCGCCGACCCGGTCGATCGATGCGGCCGCCGGTGCGCTCACTGCGAGCAGGGCCGCATCGTCGCCGGCAAGGTCTGCGGCCACCGCCGAGGTCCGCTCGACCATGCCGGGAACCACGGTCTGCATCAGCGTGAAGAACTCGACGATGTCGGAGAAGAACTGGCTGCCGAGCAGGCGATCGGCGAGCGACCCGAACGTGCGGGTGGCGGCCGCGCCGACGATCGACCCGGACTGGCCTCCGGTCAACCAATTCAGAAGCGAGCTGGAGAAGAACTCTTCGACCCGTTGCGGCGCATCGAAGAAGTCGAGCGCGTTCTGGGACGGCGGCGTGTCCACGATGATCAACCGGTAGCGATCGCTGGCGATGGCGTCTTCCAACCAGCTGAGGGCGGCGTAGTCGTTGCCGTGCACGAACGTGTCGGCGATTCGGCGGTAGACGGGGTTGGCGATGATCCGGTCTGCGGTGGCGGCGTCGGGAGCTTCCTGGCGTACCAGCGCGTCCCATGCCCGGCCGGGGTCGAGCATGGCGGCGCTCAGCAGACCGCCCGTCGGGTGCGGAACGCGAACGGCGTCGTTGCCGTCGATCTCCATGCCGAGCGCCGACGCGAGGCGGCGGGCCGGATCAATCGTGAGGACGAGCACCTCGCCGTCGAGCCGGTCGGCGGCCACCATTCCGAGCGCTGCAGACACGGTGGTTTTGCCCACGCCGCCAGCGCCTGCGACGACCAGGAGGGACCGGCCCTCGGCGATCGGCCCCAATCCGAGGCGGGATGCGCCGGCGTTTCGGGCGTTCACAGCGACAGCTCGTCGGCGATCGCTTCGCGGATCTCGCCCTGCAGGTCGACGCCGGCCCCGAACTCCGGAAGGTGGAGCACCTCGGTGCCGGGCGGCAGATCGGTTCGCAATCGACGGTCGACCTCGGAAGCGACGTCGGCCCGGTCGAGTCCGATCTGCACGGCGTCGAGCAGCCCGTTCGCCCCCTTCGTGAGTCGCTTCGGCCGGTCGGCCAGCAGCGCATCCAGTTCGCTTCGGCGCGCCCGGGCATACAGCTGGGGCCGGGTGCGGTTGACGACGACGGCGGCAAGGCGGGCCGGCGTGGAGCCGTGCAGACGATCGACGAACTCGAGCGTCTCCGCAACCGGTACTTCCTCGGCCAGGGTCACGTTGACCACGCCGGTGATCGCCGGATCGCCGAGAAGCTCGATCATCCAGCCGGTCTCGTTCGCGATGCGTCCGATCGGGGCGATCTCGGCCACGTTGCCGGGAGCGGCGAGCTCGCCGAGGAGATGGCCGCTGGCCGCAGCATCGACGACCACCATGTCCCAGTCGCCCGATCGAGCCTCGTGGGCGTACTTGCCGACAAGTAGGAGCTCAGAGACGCCCGGCGCTGCATCGGCGACGAACGAGAACGCACCGGCGACCGGCCCGGCCACCGAACCCAACGGGCCCAACTGCAGCTTCACGAACTCGCTGAGCGCGGCCTGCGAGTCGATCTGCAGGACATGGAGGTTCGGGCGAACTTCGAGCGCGTCCGACGTGGGAGTGGGGCCGAACATTCCGGCCGCGCCCGGGCTGCCGTCGGCAGCGACGAGCAGCGTGCGGGCGTTGCGGAAGGCGGAAAGCGCGGCAATCGCCGCAGCAACCGAGGACTTTCCGGTGCCGCCCTTGCCGCCGACGATCAGCAGACGGCGATCGAACAACCCCATCCGCTGACCCGCCGATCAGCCGAAGCCGATGGGACGGGCGTTCTCTCCGCTGCCGATCTCGACGTAGGCGATCTTGTCGGCCGGGATGGCGACGTGGTTGCCCTTCTTGTCTTCGAGCCAGAGCACGGCGTCAGTGCCGGACACCGCGCCGTCGATCTTCGCCTTGATGGCGGCAGCGTCGACATCGTCGGCGAGTTCGAGTGCGATTTCCTTGGCGGTGTAGGTGACACCAATTCGAATGTCCACGGTTCCTCCGGTTGGGCGGGTGGTAGGGCGTTCGGTTCGCCCGGTGAGCTAGTTGAGCAGATTGAGCTTCGAGGTGTAGCGACGCTTCGGTGCCATCTCGACATCGATGCGTTCGGCCATCGATGCGAAGACCTGGCCGGCCTCGCTCTCGGGGGCCATCGCCACGATGGGCTTGCCCGAGTCGGATCCTTCGCGAAGCTCAGGCACCAGTGGCACCTGGCCGACGAGCGGCACCTCGAGACGATCGGCCAGTTCCTGGCCGCCGCCGGCGCCGAACAGGTAGTACTGCTTGCCGTCGTCGCCGGTGAACCAGCTCATGTTCTCGATCACGCCATGGACAGAGAGGTTCACCTTCTCGCCCATGAACGCAGCCCGCTGCGCCACGCGCTGGGCGGCCGGCTGCGGCGTGGTGACGACGTACATCTCGCTGCGCGGCAGGAACTGGGCGAGCGACAGGGAAATGTCGCCCGTACCCGGCGGGAGGTCGATGAGCAGGTAGTCGGGGTCGTTCCAGTACACGTCGGTGAGGAACTGCTCGAGTGCCTTGTGGAGCATGGGACCGCGCCAGATGACCGGCTGGTCCTCCTCGGCGAAGAAACCCATGGAAATCGCATGCACGCCGTGGGTTTCCGGCGGGATCAGCATGTCGTCGATGACGGTGGGCGGGTTCTGGATGCCGAGCATGCGGGGGATCGAGAAGCCCCAGACATCGGCGTCGACGAGGGCCACGGACTTGCCCCGGTTGGCGAGTGCGATGGCGAGGTTGGTGGTGACGGAGGACTTGCCCACGCCGCCCTTGCCCGATGCGATCAGCAGCACCCGGGTGCGGCTGTCGGGATCGGCGAAGGGGATGTCGCGGCCCTCGGCGTGACCGTGGGCCGGGTTGTTGCCGGCGGTCGCGGCCGGGTTGCCCTGCAGCATGTGCCGCACGTTGGCCCGCTCCTCGTCGGTCATCACCGTGAAGTCGATCGACGGATGGGCCACGCCCATGTCGGAGAGTGCACCGGTGACGCGGTTCGTGATCTCGCTGCGAAGGGGGCAACCGGCGATGGTCAGTGCGATCTGGACCTCGACCGCGTCGCCGTTGATGCTGATGGTCTTGACCATGCCCAGATCGACGATGCTCCGGTGGAGTTCGGGATCCTCGACGGGGCGCAGTGCCTCGATGACCTGTTCTTCGGTGACGCTCATGGACTCAGGCTATCGACCGGGGGTGCAAACGGGATGATCAGAACCAGCCCTGAACCGTGGCATCGCCACCGCTGAACCACCACCAGGCGACCAAGCCGGCAGCCACCATCAACATGACCGACACGATGATCGTGCTCCGGGGTATCGGCCCTTCAGCGTCCATGCCCGGGGCCTTGCTCCGGACGTAGCGCAGCGCCCGGTCCGCCCACACGAAGTCCCGGCTCAGGATGACCAGGCCACCGGCGATGGCCACCAGCCCGGGGCCGGGCAGAACCATCATCGCAAGCCCGGCGAGCACGAGCACGAAGCCGAGCGCCATACGCCCGAGCCGGATGAGCACGTGTTGCCACGCCTGCTTCGGCGTGTCCTCGGTGTGGCCGACCTCGAGCTCGGCCCGAATCGCCGCATCCCGGAAATCGGTGTCGCCATCCTGATCGATGTCGCCGACCGCGAATGTGTCGGCGCGGGTTGGGGCGGGGGCGGCCGAGTCGGCGGGTGTGGTGGCAGCAGACGGATCGTCGGACATGCCAGCAAGCGTATGTCGATTCGCCGAGTCGTGAACCGACTGGTTGCCCGCCGCCGTGCCGGGACAATCTCGAAACCGCGTCATAGCGACAACGGCGGAACCCGAACCACCCGAGCCCTCCGACATGGCGCCGGCGTCGCACTCCTCCAACCGCGTCATAGCGACAGTTGCCGAGGCAAGCTCCCGCCTGCGGGAGCCCGCCCACTCGGGTCCATCCCAGTTGTCGCTATGACGCGGTTTGCACATCGACTCCCGCTCCGAGTTCTCGTGCCCCGTTTGCCTGCACCTCAACGCAGGTCGGCTGTCTGCACCTCAATGCCGGTCGACGTTCGCCGATCGCCCCCGGCGCCTCGCCCTCGGCTGAGCGTGCTGTCCGAGAGCGTTGTCGCTATGACGCGGTGGGAATGCTGTCCCCGCTGGATGGTTGGGCGCTTCGTTCGGCGAGGTGGCGGCGCACCGACCGAGCGCGCCGGGTGATCCGGGCGAGCGTGGTGGGCGGGGCGCCGAGGAAGCGGTAGCGACCACGACCCACCCGTTCGACCCGGCCATTGCGAATCTCCCAGCGGAGCGCGTCCGACACAGCCTTGGACGGCCGACCGGCCAGCGGGGTGTTCAACCGTTCCAGCTCGCCGACCAACTGGGAGATCGACATCGGCACGCCGGCTGCCGCGAGAAGGTCGATCAGCAGACAACGCAGGGGGCGGCCGCCAATCGGCTCATCGGCTGCGCAGATGAAGATGTCGTCGTTCGAACGACCGCCGCCGAGTGGCTTCCAGAATCCCATGCCTCATTGTCCTCGCAGGGTGTGACAGGTTCCCGGATCGGCAGTCGTCGGGGTGTGACACCGTGTGGCGTTGGTGGATATGGTCGCCTTCATGGCTGAGAAACCGAATCCGTTGGCTGCCGGCACCGAGGCGCCCGACTTCACGTCGACCACGTTCGACGGCGTCGGGGTGTCCCTCTCTGCGATGCGGGGCCAGAAGGTTGCGCTGTACTTCTACCCGAAGGACGCCACCCCCGGCTGCACGAAACAGGCCTGCAACCTGCGGGACAACCATGCGCTTCTCGCCGAACACGGGATCGCCGTGATCGGCGTGTCGCCCGACGACGACGAGAGCCACGAGAAGTTCAGCGGCAAGCAGGACCTGAACTTCCCGCTGATCGCCGATCCGGACCGCACCATCATCGATGCCTACGGCGTGTGGGGCGAGAAGAAGCTCTACGGCAAGACGTTCATGGGCTTGCAGCGAGCCACGTTCCTCATCGACGAGGACGGGGTCATCCAGCACGTGTTCAAACGCCCGAAGGTGGCCGAACACGCGGAAGAGATCATCAGCAAGCTCTGAGGACGGCGTCGACGGGGGCCGGCTCAGTCGGTGGCCGCCGGCAGGCCGTCGACGTAGCGGATCGTGTTGGCCCGGCGCGCGGGGACCCGGTGGCCGGGCGTGATGACGCCGGTGAGGTTGCACGGGTCGCAGCCGTTGACCTCGACGACCACCTGGGCGCGCTCGGTTCGCTTGACCCGGCCGAGATGGTCGGCGGCTTCGGGCAGTGCGTACTGCTCGCCGCCGAAGCCGGACACGAACCGTCCACCGCGGATCAGACCCCGAGCTTCCAGCCGGCGAAGCGCCCAGAGGACTTCGCGCCAGGGAATCGCCAGCTGCTCGCGGGCCACCAGCCCGTGGAAGACGACGCCCCACCGGGCCAACAGTTGCTCGGCGACGGCCTCGGCAAGTTCGTCGGGATCGGCTTCGAGTGCGTGATCGGCGAACACGGTCCAGCGGCCCTCTCCCCCAGCCCGAGCGGCCGTTCCTCGCCGCAGACCGCGGCGGCCCCGTTGCTCGGCCGTCTTGCGGTCCCGGGCGTCGAACAGCGAACGGACGGCGTGAAAGCTGTCGGCATGGATGAGCCCACGGGCGACGAGGTCCCACAGGCCCTGTTCCACGTCGGTGGCGATGCGGCCGGTCGCCGCACCGAGCTCGTGGTGGAAGCGGGCACCCCGCTCCTGGAGCTCCTCGTACAGTTCGGCGGCTGCACCTGCCGCTGGGGGCTCGGCCCGTTCGGGCCCTCGGACTGCCGCCACGAGCCAATCCAGGTCGTTGCGCAAGGCAAGGGTGATCGGTGTCGCTTTCGTGGCCGTGGAGCGGTCTTCACCATTGGCGCAATTGGCCATGCGACCCCAGGTGAGATCGCCGGCGAGGCTCCGACGGTCCAGAAGATCCGGCGAGTGTGAGCGCAGCCGTCCGCCGAGCAGATGCGGCTCCCATGCGGCGGCCGCCGCATGCCAGCCCTGGAGCTGGGCGACGACGTTGGTGAGGCCGTCGACCCCGTGCAACTGGCTGCCCGGGGCAAGGTGTTGCCACTCGAAGAGAAAGCGCATGAAGTCCTGGGCGGTGGCGGGGTCGACCCGGGCCCGCTTCGACTTCTGGCTGTAGACGTGCATACGGGCCAGAAGCCGTTTGGAGCACCATTGCTCCGGGTCTTCTCCGTCTTCGACCGGCCGCCAGGTGCCGCGGATGGCGCTCCCCTCGTTCTCCAACCCGACGAGCACGAACTCGATGCTCGACCGCGGCTGGTTGAGCTGGCGGGCCAGCTGCTCGGCCGTCGTGACGGCGCACAGTTCGAGGCGCCCACGTACGGCGGACTCCAGATCGTCGCCGATCTCGCGCCACGGCAGCCGACCCCACCAACCGTCACGTTCCTCGACCCGGCCGGCAGCCCGAAGCGCATCGAACGGCGTTCGCCAGGCATCGACCGGCCGCGTCACCACGAGCGAGTCGAGCAACTCGAACAGCTCGTCGGGCGTTCTCGGGTCGGGGATCACCTGGGCGGCCACCTCGGCGATGGCTTCGGCCGACACCTTCCCGATCTCGGTGAGGTCGACCGGCAGGCCCCGTCGCAGCGGAACCGCGCGGGTTCGGCGGTCGATGGCCTCGGCGTCGTCGAGGAACGTGAACGCCTTGCCGACCAGCAGTTCGTGGCAGAGCGGCGATGGTTCGGTGGAGTCGACGCACACCACGTCCAGCTCGTCGTTCTCGAGCCGCTCGACCATCGCCCGAAGCCCGTCGATGTCCATGGCCTCGCGCAGCGTGTCGTTCATCGTCTGCCGGACGATGACGTGGTCCGGAAGTTCGACCGGGCCGGACACGTTCTCCTGGCAGGCGGCGGCGAGCGGGAACAACGCCGCCATCACGTCGTCGGCTTCCATTCGCTGGATCGGCGGCGGATTCTTGCGCCCGCCCTTCCAGCGCAGGACGAGCAACGACCGGTTCAGGTTCCACCGCCACCGGCTCAGGAACATCGGCGACGGCGGGACCAGCACGGCATTGGTGAGCGTCTGTTCGACCGTGGTGGACTTCAGGAAGTGGCGGACGTCCCCCAGCGGGAAGCTGTGCTGCGGGCCGAGGGACAGCACGACCGCATCGTCGGACGCGGCGGCCTGGAGTTCGAAGTCGAAGTTCTTGCAGAACTTCTTTCGCAAGGAAAGACCGAAGGCCCGGTTGAGCCGCGCACCGTTGGGGCTGTGCACGACCAGCTGCATGCCGCCGCTCTCGTCGAAGAAGCGTTCGATGACGAGCTTGTCCCGCGTGGGCAACGTGCCGAGGATCGCGAGCGATGCCGCCAGGTAGCGGATGACCTGCTCGGCCGCATCGGCGTCGACCTGAGCGGCCCCCATCAACCAGCGCCGGGCAGCGTCGGGGTCGCCGGCCCGCAACCGCTGCTCGACCTCGCGGCGGATCACGCAGACCTCCTCGGACAGCTCGACCGTCCGGCCCGGTGCCTCGCCGAACCAGACAGGAATGGTCGGAGGCAGCCCCTCGGCATCGACCACACGAACCACACCGGGCTCGATGCGCCGGATGCGCCAGCTGTGTGTGCCGAGCGTGAAGATGTCGCCGGGCATCGACTCCGTGGCCCAGTCCTCGTTCACGGTGCCGATGAGGGTCTCGTCGGGGTCCAGAAGGACCCGATAGTCGCCGAGTTCCGGAATCGCCCCACCGCTCGTGGCCGCCGCCATCCGGGCACCCTTGCGCCCCCGAACGAGGCCGTTCACGTCGTCGTGGTGGATCCAGTGACTGCGCACGCCCCGGCCGGTGCGAACCCCTTCGGCCGCAAGCTCGAGGCACTGGTCGAAATCCTCCCGGGGAAGCCGGCGATAGGGAGCGGCCCGGCGGACGAGCGCAAACAGCTCGTCGACGTCCCATTCCTGCGCAGCGACCTCGGCCACCAGCTGCTGGATGAGGATGTCGAGCGGCGCCTCCGGTGGGAGCAGCGCATCGAGCCGCCCGCCGTGTACTGCCGTGAGCAGACCGCAGCACTCGACCAGGTCGTCGCGCGTCTGCGGGTAGAGCCGCCCCTTCGGCACGCCGTAGCGATTGTGGTTGGCTCGACCGACCCGCTGGAGAAACGTGGCGATGTTGCGAGGCGACCCGAGCTGGCAGACCAGATCGACCGGACCGACATCGATACCGAGCTCCAGCGACGCCGTTGCCACCAACGCCTTGAGGTCGCCGGCTCGCAGACGCCGCTCGACCATCAGCCGCCGGTCCTTCGACAGGCTTCCGTGGTGCGCAACGACGTTGGCCTCGGCGTCCTCGTCCGTCTCGGCCAGCCGCTCCCCCAGCTCGTGGGCAATGCGCTCGGCCATCCGCCGGGTGTTGACGAACACCAGCGTCGTCGTGTGCTCACGGACCTGGTCGGCAATGCGGTCCAGGATCTCGCCCATCTGCTCCGCCGGAGCGATCGCCTCCATCTCCGACGGCGGTAGCTCGAGGGCCAGGTCGAGTTTGCGAACGTGGCCCACGTCGACGATTCGGCACGCCGCATCGCCCTGCTCGTCCGTTCGATTGCCGACCAGCAGGTTCGCCACCGTGCTGATCGGCTTCTGGGTGGCCGACAGGCCGATGCGCACCAGCGGCCGCGGTGGCGCTGGCTCCGGCTCGAACGCCAGCTGTTCGCGCGTGCGCAGCGTGTCCGGCCGCACGACCGTGGCCGACTCGCACAACTGCGTCAGTCGCTCCAACGTGAGCGCCAGATGCGAACCGCGCTTGTCTCGGGCCAGCGCATGAATCTCGTCGACGATGACCGTCTCCAGGGTGGACAGTGCCGCCCGCCCCTTGTCGGACGTGCACAGCAGATACAACGACTCCGGCGTCGTGACGATGATCGCCGGTGGCTTGCGAACCATGGCCGCCCGTTCCGACGTGGTCGTGTCGCCCGAACGGACCCCGACCCGGATCGTCGGCGCGCTCAGGCCGAGCTCCTTCGCCGTTGCCGCAATCTCCTGCAGCGGACGTTCGAGGTTCTCGGCGATGTCCACCGCCAGCGCCTTCAACGGCGAGACGTAGAGCACCCGAGCGGTGCCGTCCACCGACTCACCGCGCTCGTGCGCCCGGTAGAGACGATCGATCGGCACCAGGAACGCCGACAACGTCTTGCCGCTGCCCGTGGGCGCCGCCACGAGCGTGTCCTCACGGTTCGCGATGTGCGGCCAGGCCGCCTGCTGCGGAGCGGTCGGACCATCCGGGAACCGACGCGTGAACCAGGTACGCACCGCCGGATGAAACGAATGCAACGACGGATGGTCGAAGAGGCTCGGCGCTGCGCCAACCTCGGAATGAGCGTCAAGAAGGGCCACGAAAGCACAGTACGGACGGGGTGTGACATCGCCGTTCCTCGGCCTGGCGGCCTCGTCACTTACGGCGTTTCGGGGCCTGGCTTGAGAAGTGCTTGTTGCGATTCTTGGATCCTCCTCAACTTCGGATGTTGGGGTCCGACTGTGCCTTTCGTGAGTGATGCAACGATTCTTGAACTTGATCCGGAGCGGATGCGTGGGAGCGCCGTCGATGGGCTCGGCGCCGGCGTCGAGACCGCCCGCCAGTACCTGTCCGAAGACTTCCCCGGAGGTTCGCAGCGCACCGTGGAACGCTGGCTGAAGACCATCATCGGCCGCAACGACGTGGTGCGAATCTGGTTCAAACCCATCGGTTCCAAGAAGGTGATCTGGCAGCACCGCGGCCCGCTCTCCTCCATGCCGGACCTGTCGCATCTGTTCGAACGCGACGATGCCGACACGGCCGACGACGACACCGAACTCGCCATCGCTGCGTGATTCCGTGAGCCACGCGGCGTCGACCTACACTGCTGAGCGATGACGATCTACCTGATCCGCCACGCCAACGCCGGAGTCCGCGGATCGGACCCCAACGACCTCGAACGTCCGCTCGATCCCACGGGCCAGACCCAGGCGAACGACATCGCCGACCGCTTCGCCGACGCCGGCATCACGCGGGTGCTCACCAGTCGAGCCACACGGTGCAGCCAAACGGTCGGCCCCCTCGCCGCCCGCCTGTCGCTCCCGGTCGAAGACCATCCCGCACTGCTCGAAGGCCAGAGCGCCCGGGCAGCCGTCGACCTGTGCCGCGACCTCGCACGCGATGGGGTCACCGCTGCGCTCTGCAGCCACGGCGACATCATTCCCGACGCCATTCAGACGCTCGCCCGAGAAGGCATGGTCATCTCCGGCCAGCGCGGATGGGCGAAAGGCAGCACCTGGAAGATCGAAGTGAAGGGCGGCGACCCGGTCCTCGCCGAGTTCCTCGGACCCTTCTAGTCAGTCGAGCCTCCGTCGGAGCGCATCCAACGTGTCCGACGCTGCCGGCGTCTTGTCCTCTCGGTAGCCCTTCACCCGGGCGAACCGCAGCGCCAGACCGCCGGGATACGTCGTGGACCGTTGCACCCCATCGATGGCGATCTCGACGACGAGCGTGGGCTCGACGAAGACGGTGATGCCCTCGCGGCGGACCTCGCGTTGGAGCAGCGCCGCCGTCTGCCACTCCAGCAGTGCGTCGGTCAGCCCCTTGAAGGTCTTGCCGACCATCACGAACCCATCGCCGTCTCGAGCCCCCAGGTGTAGGTTCGACAGCCATCCGGTCCGGCGGCCGTGCCCCCACTCTGCGCCGAGCACGACGAGGTCGTACGTGTGCACGGGTTTGACCTTGCGCCACGTCTTGCCGCGGCGCCCGGCTGCGTAGGTCGACGTCAGGTCCTTCACCATCACGCCTTCCTGTCCTGCGGCCAACACGCGCTCGTTGAACGCCGCACCCTCGACCGGATCTGCGGTCACGATCCCTTCGACCATGTCGTCGCCGACGAGACGCGCCAACTCGTCGAGTCGGTCCGACAATGGCGCGTCGATCCGGTCGACGCCATCGATGTGGAGAAGGTCGAAGAAGCGGACGACGAGTTCGACCCGACCGGAGGACCCTCCGGAGCTGAAGG
The DNA here is from genome assembly GCA_020628865.1 of Acidimicrobiales bacterium. Lineage (GTDB taxonomy): Bacteria > Actinomycetota > Acidimicrobiia > Acidimicrobiales > SHLQ01 > SHLQ01. Next base: position 25,119 of record JAHDEJ010000040.1, on the reverse strand, counting down.
TCGAGGCGGTGTCCTGGAACAGCTCGGGCGAGTCCTCGGCCAGGCCGACGACCTCGCCATCGAGCACCGCGGTTGTCGCATCGAGGCGACGCACCAGATCCGCAACTCCGGGCAACCGTTCCGTCACGTCGTTGAGGTTGCGGGTGAAGAGCCGGACGTCGTCTCCCGACTTGTGCGCCTGGATGCGGATCCCGTCGAGTTTCGCCTGAATGCTGACCGGGCCGTCGAGCTCCTCCATGGCCGCTTCGACCGACGCCGCCGTCGACGCGAGCATCGGCTGCACGCCCCGACCGACCCGAAGACCCACGGCTTCCAAGCCGGCTCGCCCGTCCTCGGCGGCAACCACCGCCATGGCGCCGAGATCACCGGAGAGCATGGCGGCCCGGCGAACCACGGCGGCCGGAACCCCGTTCGCTTTCGCGATGCCATCCACCATCACGCCCTCGAGCGAACCGAGCCGGAGCCCGCCGGTGAGCACGGCGCGGAGGAACTCGGCCTCCTCCGGCCGGAGCCGGGAGAACAACTCGGTGAGGGCGCGTTCGCGGTCACCCCGTGACCCCTCCCCGACCATCGCCGCGACCTCTGTCAGCCGTTCGTCGACCTCGCCGACCGTGACCAACGAGGTGGCCGCAGCATCGCCCTCGATACCGGCCATCGTGGACCAGCCGACGCCGATCCGTCCCTGACGGAGCTCGCCCACGAAGAACCCGACGACGATCGGAAGCTCCTCGGGCGACGCGGATTGCAACAGCGCCGCCAGATGCTCGGACTTCTCCTTGCGCGAGCCGGTTTCGGCGACGGACGCTGCGGTCAGCACGAGATCGGACAGAAACAGCGGGTCCACAGGACGATTCTCGCGCAGAGGTTCCTCGAACAAGTCTCTAAAGCCCGCCTTTCAGACTCCGACTGGAAGATGTGGTGTCGGAACGTACTGCAGGGGTGTCGGGGTTGGCCCGGTCGACCTCGACGGCAACGGTGTTGGGTGCCCTCGCGCTCGCACGCATCCTGCTGGCGATGGTCGCCATCGGCGGCTTCGGCGTTTCGTTGTTCGATGACGAGGCGAATCGTCTCCTGATGGTCGCCATTGCGCTCGCCTTCGTCCCGTTCGTCCACGGTGTGCGCACCTTCCGAACGGTTCGGGCCCGCCCGGACTCGCCGCATGACACCACGGCAGCCGTCGTCGTGATGGACTCGGCGCTTGCCGTGTCGGTGCTCGGCGCGATCGACACGTCGTCGACGCCGCTCGCCTGGCTTGCGTTGATGTTCCCCGTGGTCGAGACCGCCGTGCTCTTCTCGCTGGTACCTGCCGCCGTGGTCTGGTTCGGTGTCTCGCTGGCGTTTCTCGCCATGCAGCTCCTCGTCAAGGCCGACAGCAGCTCGGATGCGTTTGCCCTCGCCTTCCAGCAGCTGATGGCCGTGTTCCTTCTGAGTGGCCCGGCCTCGCTCCTGTCGGATTCCAGCCAGCGCCGGGTGGAGCAGCTCGACCAGGCGAAACAGGACGCCGACGAGATCTCGGATCAGCTCCGACGGGTGAGTTGGGCGGCAAGCGAGATGTCGCAGGCGAAGGATCCCGACGCCGTTCTCGACGTTGCCCTCACCTCTGCCCTCTCCATGGGCTTCGACCAGGCGGATGTTGTTCGCCGCTCCGGTCCAGAAGCGTGGACGGTCGTCCATGCGAAGTCGATCGGTGCACTCGAGAGCCCGCATCCCGAACTGCTCGCGAACGACGCGCTCGACCGACTGACCCCGGTCCCGCCCGACGACGCCCAGACGCAACGGGAGATCGAGATCCTCGGGCTGTCCGCCGGCTGGGCGGTGCAGGTGACCAGCCCGGACCGCGAAGTCCAGGAGGTCCTCCGGGTGTGGAGCCGCGCGGCCCGTACCGAAGCCGAGGTCCGCGCCCTCGAGCTCCTGGCGGAGCAGATGCGCGAACTCCACCGCATTGCACTTCTGCTCGGCGACGCGCGTCGACACGCAGCCCAGCTCGAGCATGAGACCCGACACGACGGCCTCACCGGCCTCGCCAACCGAAACTGGGTGCGGGAGTCCCTGCACTTGCGCCTGACGTCCGGAGAACGCTCAGCGGTCTTCTTCATCGACCTGGACGGCTTCAAGGAGATCAACGACACGCTCGGTCACCGGGCGGGCGACGACGCGCTCCGATCCGTCGGCGACCGACTCCGGTCCCTGGCCGATGACCACCAGCTCGTCGGCCGCATGGGTGGCGACGAGTTCATCATCCTCGCCGACGCGGATCGTGCCGGCGACCTCGCCGCGCTGATCGCCATGGGCGAAGCCTTCGAGGACGCAATCCGAGAACCGCTGATCGCCGATGGAAAGCCGGCACGTCTCGGGGCCAGCATCGGCCTTGCGGTGCAAACCTCGGCTGGCGGCGACACGGATCAGCTCATCACTGCGGCCGACACCGCCATGTATGAGGCAAAGCGGGAGGGCGGCGGCGTCCGCCTCGCATCGGCCGAAGAGGCGACGAGGGCCGCATGAGGCGAACAACCGGCTCCTCCCGCGCGTTCCGCGTGTCGCTCGTCGGCGGAATCACGCTCGTTCTGCTTTCGCTCGCCGTGTTCGCTGTGGCCGTGCAGGCACGTTCGGTGTCGATCAACGCCGAGGCGTCGATCCAGACCACCGAGAATCTCCGTATCACGAGCATTTCCCGAGCCGAGCTCTCCATTGCGTCGCGGCTCGTCTCCGGCGAGTTGGCGCAACCGGACGTGATCGACGCCTCGATCGCAAACGCGCTGGACACGCTGGCGCTGCTTGGAGAATCGCTCGATGCGGCCGACGCCGACGCGGAACTCCTCGAAGCCTACGAGTCGTTCAACGACGCCGCCGGCGACCAGGCGAGGCTTCTGAGCCTCGAGACGCCGCAGCCCGAGGCGAACGTCTCCGCAGAAATTCGCACCGGAGAGACGTTCGAAGCGCTTGCCGGGATCCTGCGCGAGCGACAGGAGACCGCAATCACGGCGCTGGAATCCAGCAACGACCTGATGAACCTCATCGGTTCGCTTGCGACCTTCGTCGTCGCTTTCGTCGTGCCGTCCGCGGCGCTCTATGTCTTCGAATCGTTGCGCAACATTCCGCGCTACACCCGAGAGCTGGAATTCGACGCGAACCGGGTTCGCAACCGGGTGACCGCAGGCGCCATGGCGATCCAGGCCGAGACCCAGACCATCCGTAGCCAGCTGTTTCGCGACGATGGCTCCGAGGAACGCGATGAGGCGCTACGTCGATCGCTGCTTCGCCTCGAACACCTGGCAACGGCCAACGGAGCGACGCACCGTTGGAGGAGTGAGCCGGTCGACGTGCTCGCCGTTGCGCACGAGGTTCGAGCCTCGGTCGGTGAGCGTCTGATCGTGGTCGAGTCGGATCGCAAACCGCCGCTGGCCCAGGGTGACTCGGTCGAGGTCGCGCTCGTGTTGAACGAACTGACCCGGAACTCGCTCCAGCACGGCTCACACCCGATCTCGATTCGCATCGGCACGGTCGACGATCGAGTCGTCGCAAGCGTGATCGATGCCGGTGAGGGACTGCCCGAAGTCGTCCGAACGGCGATCTTCGAAGAACGAGACTTCGCGCTTCGCAACAATCTCGTGTCCGGTCGGTTCGGCTACGGCCTGTACGCAGCCCGCCTGGCGGCAGAGAGCATGCATGCCGAGCTCCGCTACGACCGGGTCGATCACAACACCCACATCTCCCTCCTCCTCCCGCTGGCGTCGTCGACGGAGGGCTCGGTGGTGTCTGAGGGCAGCCGGGCTGCCTGAGCGAATCAGGCGTTTCGACCCACATAGAACTGGGGCTTCCGCACCGATTGGGAGGGGATGAGGTTTTTTGCGGCCCACACTGCCGCTCCCCCAGTCGCAACGGGCACGACACGGTGAAGGCCGTGCTCCCCACACGCGACCCCTTCTGGGAACATCGGCGCAGCTTCGTGCTGGCCTTCCTCGTCGCGGTCCTGGTGTCGGTTGCGCTGGCCACGTCGGTCTTCGCCGCCCCCGGCGGTGAGACCCTCAGCTGGGGCCTTGACGACGGCGCCGGCACCACAGCGACCGACGGCTCCGGCAACGCTTTGGACGGCGTCGTCGACGGGGCGAGCTGGACCAATGGGGTGCTCGGCGGAGCGATCGATCTGACGGGCGACAACCACGAGGCTGTGCGGGTCGTCGACCCAAGTCTCGATCTGGGCGCCGACGGTGCCATCAGCGTGAGCTTCTGGATGAACTCGTCGACCGTCCCCGGCGGCTCCGACTTTCACAGCCTCGTGCGGCGGCGCAACACGAACGGCCAGCCGGAGGGCTATGCGTTCTACCTGAGCGGCCCGACCCCGGTCCTCACCTTCGATCTCAACTACAGCGGTTCGGCAGATGGTGTATCGACGACGGCCGCCGGTCTGCTCGATGGCGAATGGCATCACGTCGTCGGACTCATCGACAACACGACGATGGAGCTCTGGGTCGACGGGGTGCAGCGCGGCACCACGACGAAGACCGCCCACACGAGCAGCTCTACCGAGCCGTTCGTACTGGGCACACACGACCAGGGCAACCAGACGCAGTTCGACTACGAGGGTTTGCTTGACGAGGTCCGTGTGTACCCGGGCCTCCTCAGTCCGGCGGACATCGCCGACCTGTACGACGACGTCCTCCCGCTCATCGTCAACTCGACGGGCGTCCTCGGCGATGCACTGCCCGGTGACGGCAATTGCGACACTGGCGCCACGAACGTCGACGGTGATCCTGAGTGCACGCTTCATGCCGCAATCCAGGAAGCCAACGCGGGACTTGCCGACACCATTCACTTCAACATTCCGGCGACCGATCCGGGTAACGCCGGGTCGTGGTGGACAATCACGCCGACGGTCGGTAGCGGCGGGCTGCCGGACATCACCGGCGCAACCGAGATTGACGGAACAACCCAGCCGGGTTGGGTCGATGTGCCGGTCGTGGTCATCGATGGAACCAACCAGACCGGAGTCTCCGACGTGGTCAACGCCAAAGTCGCGATGACCATACGCGGTCTGAGCGCCGTGAACGGCCCCGACGACGGGTTCGACATCGACGCGGACGACGTCGTGATCGATCGGGTGCACAGCGGCATCCTCCCCGACGGCACTGCAGCGGGCAACACGGACGACGGTGTGGATGCCTTCACCGCAGCCCGAGCAACGATTCAGAACTCCGTCATCTCCGGGAACTTCGAGTCCGGAATCATCCTTGGCGCGGCCGACGCCATCGTCGTGTCCAACCTCATCGGTGTCGCCCCGGACGGCGTCACGCCACGCGGCAACACGGACGATGGGATCCGATTCTTCAGCGGCGGTGTCGATGCAGTCATCGGCCGCCCGGGCGAGGGCAACGTCATCGCCGCCAACGGCATCGTCGGCATCGAACTCGACGGCGATCCGACCTCGGCGACAATCCAGTCCAACGCCATCGGCACGGATGCATCGGGAACCCTGGACCTCGGCCACGGCCAGTCCGGTGTGCTGTTCCAGCTCACCTCGGTCAACAGCACGGTCGGCATGGCCGCCAACGGCACCGACACCGCCGAGGGCAACCTCATCATGTTCAACGGCGGCGGCACCCCCTACTCGGGTATCAACGTCCGGGACTCCGTCACCGGCCTGGTGTCCATGCGAGGCAACACGATCGCCCGAAACGACGGTCTCGGCATCGACCTGGGCGAGAGCAACGCCGTCTCGGTCAACGACGCCGACGATGTCGACGGCGGGGCAAACGCGACGCTCAACTTCCCGGTCATCACCGCGGTCTCGGAAGACACACCCGGCACCCTCACGGTCGACTTCGACCATGACTCCGTCATCGGCGCGTTCGCCTACGACGTCTACGTGAATCCGAGCGGACCCGACGGAACGGGATTCGGCGAGGGTCAGCAGTGGCTCGGACGGCTCACCGCAGCCAAGGCATCGCTGGGGCCGGAGTCGTTCTCGCACACGGTCTCTGGTGAGGCCGGCGACGTGATCACGATGACCGCCACTCGTGTGGACACGACCGAGCACACCTCGGAGTTCAGCACATGGGCGGTCGCCGCATCGACGACTGCAGTCGTGAACTCGACCGGATCCACTGCAGACGCGAGCCCCGGTGACGGCATCTGCTCGACCGGCTCGGTCAACAGCGCTGGTCTCATGGAATGCACGTTGCGGGCGGCGATCGAAGAAGCGAACGCAGCAGGGATCGTCGACACCGTTTCATTCGACATTCCGAGCTCCGAGCCCGGCTACGACGACGTCAACGCCTGGTGGGTCATCGCCGACCAGCCGCCGGCCATCACCACGCCCCTCGTGATCGACGGCTCCACCCAACCCGGCACGACCCTCAACGCCCAGGCTGCGCCCAATCCGGTGACGCATGGACTGCAGATCATGCTCGATGGTTCCGCCCACACCGGAGCGCTCCTCGACTTCGTCAGCGGTTCGGACGGTTCGGTCGTACGCGGACTCTCGGTCGTCGGGATCGCCGGCGTTCCCGGCGACACGGCGATTCGTATCGCCGACGCCGTCGGTGTCTCGGTCGTCGGCAACCACATCGGTCTGGCGCCAGATGGCCTCACCTCGATGCCGAACGAACAGGGCGTTGCCTTCGTGCTTTCTTCGTCGGGCGGTGTGCTGGGCGGCACCACTCCTGCCGACCGGAACCTCATCGCCACCAACGAAATCGACGTCGCCATTCGTGACACGGCAACCGGGATCATCGTCGAGGGCAACGACATCGGCTACGACGCCTCGGGCACGATCGTCAACACGTTTGCCAACGACGCCGGCATCCGGATCGGTGGTGACGCCACGGCACGAATCGGTGGTCCCGCCGCGGATCAGGGCAACCGCATCGCCGGAAGCACCGGCGGTGTGACCATCGAGGCGAACGCGGTGGTCACCGTGCTCGGCAACCGAATCACCTCGGTGAACCGGCCGGCCATCGACCTGAACCGCGACGACCAGACGTCCAACGACCCCCTCGACGCCGACAGCGGCCCGAACGACCTGTTGAACACTCCAGAGCCCTCCAGCTCGGTGAACACGCTCGGGACGACAACCCTCGGTTACACCCTCGACGTTCCGGCCGGAACGTACCGGATCGAGGTGTATTCGAACCCGGGCGCAAGCGATCCGATGGCATCCCCGTTCCTCGGAGAACTCCTCCACACGGCAACGCTGGTCCATCCCGGCGGCGGTTCGATCGCCGATTCCATGACCTTCACCGGAGCCGCCGGCGACGTGATCACCATGACCGCCACTGAGGACCTCGGCGGCGGCACCTACGGCGTCACGAGTGAACCGTCCGATTCGATCGCGACCGCGGGTACTGAGGCGGTCATCAACTCCACCGCCGACACGGGCGACAACAACACCGGCGACGGCCGTTGCGACACCGGCGCCCTGAACGCCGAGGGCGACCCGGAGTGCACGCTTCGCGCCGCCCTTGAAGAGGCCAGCGTGTCCTTGCTGATGGACCGGTTCGACTTCGCCATCCCCACGACCGACGGTGGCTACGACGCCGTCAACGGTTGGTGGACGATCGCCCCTGCGACCAGCCTTCCCGAGGTGGAGACGACGATCGACATCGATGCGACCTCGCAGACCGGAACGGTTGTGAACACTGCGGCGGCACCGGCAAACCAGAACGGTCGACCGGCCATCCGGCTCGACGGATCTGCGCTGCTGGCCGCAGACGGCTTGCGGTTCGTCAGCGGATCGTCGGGGTCGGAACTCCGCGGCTTCAGCATCGTCGGCTTCACCGGCACCAACGCAACCGCGGTGGAGGTCGTGGACACCGACACCATCACGATCGCCGGCAACCACATCGGGCTCGACCCGGACGGCCAGACGGCCGGAGCCAACGCCGAGGGCATCACCGTCCTCCGGTCGACAGATGTGACCATCGGCGGCGGCAACGCGGCCGATCGCAACCTCATCGCCGGAAACACGACCCATGGCATCCTCCTGCCCGAGGACACCCCGGGCCTGCGGGTGCGCGGCAACGACATCGGGCTCGACAACACCGGCGCGACCGTTGCCAGCACGGGTGCGACAGTCACGGCATCGAGCGATTCCTCCGGAACCATCGGCGGCGTTGCGGTGAATCACGCCAACCGGATCGCCGGCGCAACCGGCATCGAGTTGTTCGACACGGCTCGATTCACCGTGCTCGGCAACGAAATCGTCGCAACGACCGGCCCCGGCATCGACCTCCTGGGCGATGGCGCCAGCACCAACGACACCGGCGATGCCGATCCCGGCCCCAACGACCTGTTGAACCGGCCAGAACCGGTGAGCGCCATCGAGTCGGCTGGTTCCACGACGATCCGCTTCGCCCTCGATGTTCCCGCCGGGTCGTATCGGGTCGAGACCTTCGTCAACCCGAGCGGCACGCATCCGATGCCGTTCCCACAGGCAGAACAGCTCGTCGCGACATCGTCGATTCTTCACGTCGGTGCCGGGTCGCAGACCTTCGACGTGATCCAGTCGGTCTCCCCCGGTGCCATCGTCACCTTGTCCGTCACCGAGGACCTCGGAGCGGGCACCTACGGCGTGACCTCCGAGCTCTCGGACAGCGTCGTGGTCGTCTCGGACACGCTCACCGTCAACTCGACCGGCGATGCCGCCGACAGCACCCCCGGCGACGGCCGATGCGACACCGGCGCCCTCAACGCCGAGGCGAACCCGGAGTGCACGCTGCGCGCGGCCATCGAGGAGGCCAACGGCACCTCGATCGCCACAACCATCGAGTTCGCGATCCCGGTGCTCGACATCGGCTACGACGGCGTCAACGGCTGGTGGTCGATTGCGACACCCACGAACCTTCCGGCGCTCACGACGCCGATCGTCATCGACGGCACCTCGGCCGGCGCAACCGTGAACACTGCGGACGCGCCGACCGGCCTCAACAGCCGAATGACCATCGAACTGGATGGAACCACGGGCACCGCCACCCAGGGCATCGAACTGCAGGCCGGTTCCGACGGTTCGGAGATTCGCGGGCTCTCGATCGTCGGGTTCGACGGCGGCGCGGAGTACGGCATCCGCGTCAACGGCGCCGACAACGTCCACATCGCCGGCAACCACCTGGGCATGCGTCCCGACGGCACGACGACCGGCGCCAACCAGGGCGCGATCGTGCTCGAGGGCGGCGCAGACGGAACCCTCATCGGCGGCGCCACCCCCGCAGACCGCAACCTGATCGCCGGCAACAACGTGTGGGGCGTCCTTGCGAGCGACGCAACTGCCACGACCATCAGCGGCAACGTGTTCGGTGTCGACACCGCTGCCGGAACCGTCCCGGGCACGGCCATCCACCTCGCGGTCACCGGCACCTCCACGGCGACCGTGGGCGGTACGGCCTTCGCCGACACGAACCTGATCGTCGGTGCCTCGGCCACCGGCATCGTGGTGTCCGACACGGCGGTCGCCTCGCTGCTCGGCAACGCGGTGTTCGCCAACGCCGGCCTCGAGATCGACCTGGGCGGCGATGGTCCCACAGCCAACGACCTCGGCGACGCCGACCCTGGCCCGAACGATCTGTTGAACCACCCGGAACTCACGTCGGCAGAGGTCACCGGCGCAAACATCGACATCACCTTCGAGCTCGATGTCCCGGCCGGGGACTACCGGATCGAGTTCTACGCAAACCCCGTCCCCTCCGGCGAGGGCGGCTTCTTGGTGCACTCGATGGATGTGACGAGTACCGGAACAGCATTGACGGGGCTGAGCACCACGTTCCCGGGGACGATCACCGACGTCATTTCGGCGACGGCGACGACGGATCTCGGTGGCGGTTCGTTCGGTGCCACATCGGAGTTCTCGAGCACGATCCCGGCCAACGGTGCTCCGGTCGTGACACCGGCATCCGATCGCTCCGACGCGGAGGGCGACAGCGTGCTCGTCGTCGCCTCGGGTTCGGATCCGGACGGCGACCCACTCACCTGGTCGGCCACCGACCTGCCCAACGGTCTCACCATGTCGTCGACGGGAACGATCTCCGGCACCGTCGCCTTCGACGCCGCCGGCGTGTGGAACCCCACGATCCGGGCCACCGATCCGACCGGCCGATACGACGAGTCCTCCTTCACCTGGACCGTCACCAACACGAACCGAGCCCCGTCGGTCACCGACCCCGGCGATCAGTCCTCCGCCGAGGCTGACGTGATCAGCCTGACCGTCGCAGGCTCGGACGCTGACGGCGACGCCCTCTTCTGGAGCGCTTCCTCCCTTCCCGACGGCCTCACGATCGATTCGGGCTCCGGCGAGATCAGCGGCACACTCAGCTTCGACGCTGCCGGAACGACCACCGTGACCGTCACCGCATCCGATGGCACGTTGGCCACCGACGTCACCTTCGACTGGACCGTGGTGAACACCAACCGCGACCCGGTCGTCAGCGACCCGCCGACCCAGACCAACGCCGAGGGAAACACGGTCAGCTTCACGGTCGGCGCCAGCGACCCCGACGGCCAGACGCTCGTGTGGGGCGCCGCAAACCTCCCCCCGGGCCTCAGCATCAACTCGGGCTCAGGTGAAATCGGCGGCACGCTGACCTTCGCGTCCGCGGGCACCTACGCCGTCACCGTCACGGTCACGGACCCCGAGGGCGCCGACGACCAGACGATCTTCACCTGGCAGGTGAACAACACCAACCTGGGCGTGACCGTCAACAACCCCGGCGATCAGGCGAACGCCGAGAACGAGACCGTGAGCGTGTTCATCAACGGCTCGGACGGCGACAACGACCCCTTGACGTGGACGGCCGGTGGACTTCCCGACGGACTGTCCATCAACAGCGCGACCGGTGAGATCTCCGGCACGCTGAGCTTCGACTCCGCCGGTGTCAGCACGGTCACCGTCACGGCCACCGACCCCGGCGGCGCCGACGACGACACGACGTTCACCTGGACCGTGACGAACACCAACCGACCCCCGGTTCTTGTCGACCCCGGTGATCAGACGGACGCCGAGAACGACGCCGTTGTGTTGACCATCGGCGGCAGCGATCCCGACGGGGATGCCCTCGTCTGGAGTGCTACGGGTCTGCCTGACGGCCTGACCATCGACACGAACACGGGTCAGATCACCGGCATCGTCGGCTTCGACGCCGCCGGCACCTTCTTCACGCAGATCAGCGCGTTCGACGGTGAAACCTCCACGGCGGTCCAATTCGACTGGACGGTCACGAACACCAACCGCGCACCGGTGACTGGTGCGCAGCCTGACCAGGTCTCGATGGAAGGTGACGTGATTCTGGTTTCGAACTCGGCGACCGATCCGGACGGCCAGACGTTGACCTGGACGGCGTTCGGCCTGCCCGATGGACTCACCATCGATCCGGTCGACGGCGAGATCTCCGGCACGCTCTCGTTCGACGCAGCCGGCATCTCCACGGTCACGATCACGGCAACCGACCCTGAGGGCGCCGACGACTCCACGACGTTCCAGTGGGACGTGGCCAACACCAATCGGCCGCCGGCGCTCACGACGCTCCCCGATCAGACCAACGCTGAGGGCAACATCATCAACCTGAGCGTGGCGGCCAGCGACCCGGACGGCGACACGCTGACCTGGTCGGCAAGCGGTCTCCCGACCGGTCTCAGCATCGACACGGCGACGGGCGTCATCACGGGAACCGTTCCGTTCACGGCTGCAGGAACCTGGACGCCGACGGTCTCGGTCGTGGATCCGGAGTTCGGCGTCGATGCCCTCACGTTCCAATGGACGATCTCGAACACCAACCTCGGTGTGATCGTGAACAGCCCCGGTGACCAGACCAACGCCGAGCTGGAGACCATCAGCGTGTTCATCAACGGCTCCGATGGGGACAACGACCCGCTGACCTGGACGGCGGTCGGCCTCCCCGACGGCTTGTCGATCGATGAAACCACGGGCGAGATCAGCGGAACGGTCGACGGCGACGCTGCCGGTGCCTGGTCGGTCGAGGTCACCGCCACCGAGCCGAATGGCCTCAGTGGGGACGCGGCATTCACCTGGACGATCACCGATGTGAACCAGGCTCCCGTGATCACCCAGCCGGCCGACCTGTCGACGATCGAGGACGATGCAACATCGTTCTTCCTCGCCGCAGTGGATCCGGACGGCGACCCGATCACGTACTCGGCGAGCGGTCTTCCGCCCGGCGTCACGATCGACCCGGTCCGCGGAGAGATCTCGGGAACCCCGACCGCGGCCGGTGAGTACACGGTGGTTGCGATGGTGACCGACGGCGCCAACGACGCCGTCGCCACGTTCACGTGGACCGTCACGCCACCGCCGGTCGCTCCGCCACCACCACCGCCGGTCACCAGCACCCTGCCTCCGGCGACCACGACGACAGTCGCGCCGACCACGACGACGACCCCCGTCACTGTCCCACCGGTCGCGCCGAGCACGGTCGCGCCGACAACGTCGACCACCACCACGACCACGATCCCGGAGGAAGACCCACCGGATCAGCTGGCGTTCGGCCTGCTCGAGGCGAACGACGACACGATCGTGATCCGTGGCAATTCGCTCACGGCACTCTCCGTGCTCGAGAACGACGTGCTCAACGGTCCGGTCCGCATCGTGGCCATCGAGCAGCCGAGCGCCGGCGAGGTACGCCTGCTCGAGGATGGAAGCCTCGGATTCGTGCCGCCTCCGGGCTTCGCCGGTGAGTTGACCTTCGAGTACACGATCGAAGCCCAGGACGGACAGATCTCGACCGCAGTCGTCAGCCTCGTGCTTGCCGTCGCCCTCGACCAGACCGTCGGCTCGGCGGCAACCGAGGAGGTCGTCGAGGAAACGACCGACGCGGTGGCGACGATCGTCGACTCGGTCGGCTCACTCGTCGGCGACGTCGTCTCGATCCGGCTGTCCCGACTGCAGGGAACGATGGTCGGCTTTGCCCTCATCGTGTTCCTCGTGCTTCGGGTGTTCGCACTGCGACGCCGGGAGACGCTGGTGGAAGTCACCGGTGTTTCCCGAGACGAAGCCCTCGAGGTGATGGGAACCGACGGCGCGCCAATTGGCCTCCGTCATGACGCGACGCTGTGGGTGCGGGGCCGAACCGGACGCAAGAGTGCCAACGGTCGGGAGATCCGGGTGGAAACGAAGCACGGGCAGGCGTGGGTGGAGGCCGAGGCCATCACCGACACCGGCTACTGATCGCCCAGAAGTTCCCGGAGACCGAACTCTGCGATGAGCGCTTCCATGTCGGCCGGGCGAACGCCCAGCGATTCGTAGATCGCCAACTCGGCGGCCGCTTCGTCGAGCCGGTCGAGGCGCCGGAAGATGAACGCCCGAAATACACGCGCATCCGGGAACTCGGGGTCGGCGGCGACGGATTCGTCGAGCCATCGTTCAGCATCGACGAACAGCTCCTCGGCCCCTGACTGGGCGGTCAGGGCCAGGGTCCAACCGCGCCATGCGAGGGCCGGAGCGAACTCCGGGTCGACGGCGAGGATTGCGTCGAAGAGCCGGAGTGCCGTGCCCGGATCGGCCAGCTGCACGAAGGTCTCGGCCGCGAGCTGTGCCTGATTGACGTCGACCCCGGCCGCCTCCAGGTCGATCGCCCCCTCGGCTTCGACGAGGGGGAGCACGGCGGCGAGTGCGATCCGCTCCCGCAGCTGGCGCTGTGCGACGAGCTGCTGCGCCACGGGCGACGGGTCGGAGGCGTCGAATGCGGCGAGCTCTTCGGCTGCGGCCGCGGTGTCCTCCCGGTCGAGGGCAGCCACCGCACGGAACACTCGGACGTCGGAGAACCCCGGGTCGAACTCGACGGCGGCGTCGAAGTCCACGGCCGCGGCCTCCCGGTCACCCATCTGGTAGCGCATCCAGCCGCGATAGGTGAGCGCTTCGACGTTGGTCGGCTGGATCTCGAGTGCTTCGGTGTAGAGCTCGATGGCCCGATCGGGGTCGCCCGAGGTGAAGGCGGCGCTGGCCTCCGCAATGAGCGAGGTGGTGCTCAGCCGGATCTCGCCACTGGCCACGTCGCTCGTGCCTCGTGCGCCGGAGAATTGGATCATCGCGAAGCCGGCCACGACGGCGAGGGCCACGACGCCGACGACCCAGGCGACCGTGCGTCCGGTCGTCTTGTCACCATCAGTCCGACGAACCGCACCCTTCTCGAGGGTTCGGCTCAGCTGGGCGGCCCGGGCGGTGTGGTCGTCTCGGAGCGTCGCATAGTCGGCATCGTCGAGGTCGCCGGCGTCCCGTTCGGCGTCGAGGTCGTCGAGCGACACGAGCAGGTGTTCCAGTTCCTCCTCGATCCGGCTGCGTTCCGCGGCGGTGAGCCGGTCAGCCACCGTCGCCTCCGGTGGCATCGGATCGTTGGGCTCGGAGGCGCTCGACGAGTTCGGTGTCTTCGTCCGAAGCCTCGCGCACGGCGGCGTTGCGCCACTTCGTGAAGACGGCCGCGAGCCCGGCGAAGCCGAAGACCATTGCGAACACCGGGAGCGCCCAGACAAGACCGACGATTCCGCTGGCGCGGGGCCGCAGGTCGATCGATTCGTCGAAGCTCTGAATGAGGAAGTCCGTGATCGCTTCGTCGCTCTCGCCGGCGTCGACCTGGCGGCGGATTTCGAGCCGGATCTCCTGGGCGACCACGGCGTTCGACTCGGCCACGGACTGACCGTCGCAGGTCGGGCAGGCAAAGTCCTCGCTGAGCGCACGCACCCGGTCTTCGTTGGTGCGGGGCGGCCCCTCGACCTGGGTGGAGATCACCAGGGCGGAGAGCGCGGCGGCCACGAGCACCAACCAGGCGAGTCGACGATTTCCGGTCATGACGTCGTCGACGCCAATCGAAGGAGTTCGTTGTCGAGGCCGGCGGCGTCCACGCCGCCGATGAACTTGGCGACGACGACGCCCTGCGGGCTCACGATGAAGGTCTCGGGGACGGCGGCCACGCCGTAGCCGATCGCGTAGCGGCCGGTGTCGGCCGCAAGCACGGGCCACGTGCCGCCGTATTCGGCGAAGAACTCCCGCACGTTCGCCTCGGTGTCGCTGAAGGCGAGGCTGACGACGACGGCGTCGCCGATCGCTTCGTGGGTCTCGCTGAACTGCACGAGTTCGGGATGTTCCTCGATGCACGGGATGCAGGTGGTCTGGAAGAAGTTCACGACGACCCACTTGCCGCGCTGTTCCTCGAGCGAGAACGTGTCGCCGTCGAGTGTCTGGCCGGAGATTTCGGGCGCCGCCTTGCCGACGAGGGACGAGATCGGCTGGCCGGTGTCGCCTTCACTCGTCGCCAGCACGACGATGAACAACCCGAGCACGAGGGCCACGGGGATCGAGATCCAGAAGGCGAGGCGGTTCGGACCGCTCGGGAGTTCCAGAACGTCTGCGGCGTCGTCCACGTCGGTCATCCGACACCTGCCGTCGCCGGAGTGGTCGGCAGCGCCGATGTGGGGGCGGTGGGGCGCCGGCGCGAGCCGGGCACCAGTGCGAGGGCCGTGCCGATCGCCATCAGGATGCCGCCGATCCACAACCACTGCACGAGCGGTTGGACGGTGACCCGCACCACGACTGGGTCGCCGGGCTCGGTCGGGATGACGGACAGCTGGACGTCATCGATGAGTGAGCCGCGGGTGTCGGGCGAGCCGATGGTGCGGCCGGCGAAGGGGAAGGCGGTGAGGGCCGGGGTTTCGATTCGGCCGTCGACATCGATCAGCAGCTGGTCTTCGATGCGGCCGTCTTCGAACACGATCTGTTCGGTGCCTTCGAAGGTGAACACGTGGCCCGAGAGTTCGGCGGTGTCGCCGATGGAGGCGAAACGGAACTCGGCCTGGCGCAGGTAGCTGTTCGAGGCGGCGAAGGCGACGGCGATGAGGATCACGCCGATGTGCACGATCATGCCGCCGTTGGTGCGGCCGACGAATCCCCGCCAGCCCTGGCGGCGGGTGGCGAGCACGAGCTGGCGTCCGGCGGAGCCAGCGGCGAACCCGGCGAGACCGAAGGCGAGCACGGGCGCCCATCCGGCGGCACCGAGGACGAGCGAGCCGACCATGCACACCACGCCGATGAGTGCCGGGATGAGCAGGCGGTCGGAGAGCACTTCGCCGCTCGCCTTGCGCCACGGCAACACAGGCGCCATGGCCATGAGGAAGAGCAGGACGAAGCCGATGGGCATGGTCATGCGGTCGAAGAACGGGTTGCCGACGGCGATGCGTTCACCGTTGATGGCTTCGATGATGAGCGGCCAGACCGTGCCCAGCAGGACGACGAACGCAAAGGCGACGAAGACGACGTTGTTGGCGAGGAACGCGCCTTCGCGTGACACGGGCGAGTCGATGCGGCCGACGGATCGGAGTTGGTCGCCCCGGAAGCCGATGAGCCCGACGGTCACGAGCACGATCAGGCCGAAGAAGGCGAGGAGCACCGGGCCGATGCCGGATTCGCTGAAGGCGTGGACGGAGGCGATGACACCCGAGCGGGTGAGGAAGGTGCCGAGGATCGTCAGCGAGAAGGTGGCGCAGATGAGCGAGAGGTTCCAGACGCGCAGCATGCCGCGCCGTTCCTGGACCATCACGGAATGGATGAAGGCGGTGCCGGTCAACCACGGAAGGAACGATGCGTTCTCGACCGGGTCCCAGGCCCAGTAGCCGCCCCAGCCGAGTGTCTCGTAGCTCCACCAGGCGCCGAGCACGATGCCGAAGGTGAGGAAGCCCCACGCGAACACGGTCCACCGACGGGTCTCGATGAGCCACCCCTCCCCCAACCGGCCGGTCACGAGGGCGGCGATGGCGAAGGCGAAGGGCACGGTGAAGCCCACGTATCCGAGGTAGAGCATCGGCGGGTGGAATGCCATGAATGCGTTGTTCTGGAGCAGTGGGTTGAGGCCGGGCCCGTCGGCGGGCGGGTCGGCGAGTTCGACGAACGGGTCGGCGGGGCCGAGCATGAGTCCGAAGAAGAAGAGGCACACGACGAACATGGTGACGAGCGCCCAGGCGACCATCGGGTCTTCGATCCGCTTCCGGAACTTCACCGTGACGATGGCCAGGTAGCCGACGAGCACCCAGGCCCACAGCAGGATCGAGCCTTCGAGGGCGCCCCACAACGTGGCGATCTTGAAGAGCAGGGGCGTACCGATTCGGCCGTGTTCGGCCACGTACCTGACGCTGAAGTCGTCGGTGAGCAGCGCCACTTCCATGATGAGCGCCGCGGCCGTGGCTGCCGCGACGACGAGCGCCACGTACATCGGCACGGCCCGCATGAGATCGGCTCGCTTGCGGGCGAGGCTGACGACGATCGTGAGCGCGCCCAGCATCGATCCGGCAAAGCCGAGCGCGATCGCAGCGTCGCCGATGGTTGCGTTCATCAGGCGGCCGGTGCGTCGATGGCATCGGTGCCGCAGGAGGCGGCCTGTTCGATGCGATCGGTCCGGTAGTCGTTGTCGTGCTTCACGAGCATTTCGTCGCTGTCGAAGAACCAGCCGTCGTTGGCGCCATCGGTCCACTCGACGAACGGCAGTCCGCCGACGGCGTCGTCGGGGCTGTGCCAGCGGCCTTCGAGCACGACCGGCACACCCATCTGGAAGGACTCGGCGGCGTCGCCCCGGTGGGCCACGTCGACGGCGACGCCATCGCACGCAACGGTGAAGAGCGTGACTCGGGTGCCGTCGATCTCGGCTTCACCTTCGGTGATGGCGATCGGCGAGCCGAGGAGTCGGAAGCGCCGTTCGCCGAGTTCGTCACGATCTGCGACGGCGTCGTTGGCCTCGTTGAGCGAGAGCGTGGCCCCGCTGAGTCCCTGGAAGAGGACGAAGCCGATGACCCCGACGACCACGAGGAGCACCAGCGACGGACCGAGCCGGCGGCCGGTGCGGATCGAATCGATGTTGCGGGGTGTGAGGTCGAGGTCGTCCGGGCCCGCGTCGACGGATTCGGGGTCGAGCTGCACCATCAGGCGTCTCCGATCCGTTCGGCTTCGTCACGCGCAGACATCCAGCGCTGCTTCTCGACCGGCACGCGCTTGGCCAGCCGGTTGCCCCGCTGAATGAGCACCCAGGTGTAAATGCCGATGATGAGGAAGGCGCTCCCCCACCCGGCGACGAGATATCCGACATGGGTCATGACTGGTCTCCTGTTCCGGTGTCCACTGCGGCGTTGACGGCGTCGGTGCGTTCGGCTTCAGCCCGTCGTTGTTCGAGTGCTTCGACCAGGCCGAAGCGTTCGTTCTGTCGTTCGAGCCAGGCCACACGGAAGCCCTTGATCAGCAGCCAGACGTAGCCGGCAAGGCCGAACACGATGGCGTACATGAACGTGAAGAGGGTGAGGTCCTCGATGGCGGCGTCGGTGATGGTCGACTGTTGGTGGAGGGTTTGGCTGGCCCACCACTCGACCGATCGGTTCACGATGATCGAGTTGATGACGAGGAGGATGCCGACGATGGCGGCCCGCCGGGCCCGGGACTCGGCACTGCCCTCGAGTCGACGAACGGCGAGGTAGCCGAGCGCCAGCATGAACAGAACGAGCGTCGTCATGAGACGGACGTCGTCCCATCGCCAGTAGGTGTTCCAGATGGGTCGGCCCCAGATCGAACCGGTGATGAGGGTGAGGGCGGAGGCGACGGCGCCGATCTCGGCGGACGCACCGGCCACGAGGTCCCACCAGACGGACCGGCGCAGGAGCACCATCACGGAGCCGATGGCCGTGACGGTGAAGGCCGTGTAGGCCACGATCGCCATCGGCACGTGGACGTAGATGAGGCGGACGGCGTCGAACTGGCCGATCTCGTCGCCGGACGCGGCGTCGATGCGAATGTCGGGATCGGTGGCGACGAACGCAAGCCAGAGCAGAACGATCAGGCCGACGATGAGGGCCCAACCCAACATTCGGGTCGTCCGTGAGCCGGTGGCCGTGTCGAATCGACCGGTCTCGACCACTTCCTGTGTCGTCGTCATTGTGGTTCCCCGTTCATCGGTGTCCCGCTCCCATTCCTATGCCTCCTCCATGAGGGCGCCGTGCGCAACGGAGCCGACCGCCAGGTACAACATCGCGAATCCGGTGAGCGATAGCAGCCACGACCAGCCGTCGGTGGCGACCGATCCCATGGCGTCGCCGAAGGCCCGTGACGCGCCGATCACGACCGGGGCGAGGACGGGCAGCAGCAGGATCGGCAAGATGGTCTCCCGGGCACGTTGGCCGGACAGCAGGGCGCCATAGAGCGTACCGGCGGCGCCGACACCGATGACCGCCGCAACGGTCGTGAGCAGCAGCAGTGTGACGTCATCCACAGGTGCGCCGTAGAGGATGAGGACGCCGCCCAGCAGCACGAGGGCGAGGAGCAGCAGCTCGGCGATGAGGGCGACCGCCTTGCCGAGAAAGACCGATGCCGGGTGCAGCCCGGACATGAGGAGTCCTTCGTCGGCGCCGTCACCGTCTTCGAGCGAGACGGACCGGTGCACGGCGAGGAGCGCGGCGAGCACGACGGCGACCCAGTAGAGGCCGGGGGTGAACGTGGCGAGCGTGGAGCTGTCGGCGTCGAGTGCAAAGCCGAACAGCACGAGCACGAGCAGCGCGAACGGCACGACCTGGTTCAGGGCGATGCGCGAGCGCAGTTCGACCCGGAGGTCCTTGCCGGCGATGAGGAGCACATCAGACAGCATCTGCGCCCTCCAGGATGAGGCCGCCGGCCACGGTGACCTGCCGGTCGACGACCGGGCGGACCCTGTCCAGTTCGTGGGACGCGACGAGGACGGTCGCCCCGGCGGCGGTTGCGTCGGTGATGAGCGAATCGACGATGTCCCGCCCGGCCTGGTCGAGGCCGGCATGGGGTTCGTCGAGCAGCCAGAGTTCGGGCCGGCGCGCGGCGGCCACGGCGAGAGCGGTGCGGCGACGCTGCCCGGCAGAGAGTTGGCGTGTGGGCACGTCCATGAGCCGACGATCGATCTGCATGCGCTCGATCGCCTGGTCCAGTTCTTCCGGCGTCGCCCGCACGGCTCGCGCCCAGAAACGGAGGTTCTCGCCGGTGGTGAGGTCGTCGTAGAGCATGGTGCGGTGTCCGACCAGGCCCACCCGACGGCGGATGATCCGCCGTTCCCGGTGGAGGTCGTGCCCGAGGATCGATCCGTCGCCCCGTTCGACCCGCTGCAGCCCGGCGCAGAGCCGCAGGAGCGTCGATTTTCCGGCGCCATTCGGGCCTTGCAGCAACACGGATTCGCCGGCCTGCACCTCGAGGGTCGCTCCCGAGAGCGCGGGGAACTGCCCGAGCAGCACGACGATGTTGCGGAGCGAGACCACCGACACGTGTTGGACGCTAGCGGGACCCCGCCATCACGCCCCGCGGAAACCGGCGATCCCAATGGCCGACCGGCAGTTTCTTAGACCGTTCTCACATCGGCTTACCCGATTCTTCGACACCGGCTCTCGCTCCGTCGCCGACGGGGCCGATACGTTCAGCATCATGGCTTCCCGCATTCTCGGCTCCGTCGGCCGGTTTCTCATCACCTCGGGTGTCGTCGTCTTGTTGTTCGTCGCCTATCAGCTCTGGGGTACGGGAATCCAGGAGGCGTCGGCGCAGGGAGCCCTGGACTCCGAATTCGACGAGTTGCTGGACGATCTCGACGCCGTTCCGACAACGACGACGACCACGACGACGGCTCCGGCCACGACCGAGGCTCCTGCCACCAGCACGACGACGGTGCCGCCGTCGACGACCACCACGACCGACAACACCATCCCGGTCTTCGAAGAGGATCTTGCCGAAGCCTTGTACCGCGACGGCGGCGACGCGATCGCTCGCATCATCGCCCCGTCGATCGACATTCGGAAGGTCGTCGTCGAAGGGGTGAAGGTCGAGGATCTGCGAAACGGCCCCGGGCACTACCGGGCGACGGTCCTTCCGGGGCAGGCTGGCAATTCGGGAATCGCCGGACACCGCACCACCTATGGCGCGCCGTTCAACCGGATCGACGAGCTGCAGCCCGGAGACGAGATCAACGTCCGAACCGTGCAGGGCTTCTTCACGTACCGGGTCCTGCCGGCGGGCGAGGCGTTCGCTCCGGACAAGCTGCCGGCCAACGTGGACTTCCGCGTTCCCGAGGGTGACGAGGACCTCGGCCACATCATCGTCGGCCCGGAAGCGGTCTGGGTCCTGGGCGAGTTCGGCGACAACCGGCTGACGCTCACCGCCTGTCACCCGAAGTACTCGGCCCGGCAGCGCATCATCGTGGCCGCCGAACTGGTGGGTGAGCCGGTCGACGCTCCCCCTCCCCCGGCCGAGTACCTGTCGGCTGACGACATCAACCTCGCGTCCGAGAACGTGGTCGGCTCGGAGGAAGCGACCGGGCTCAACGAGGACGGAACGGTTGCGGACTCGCTGACGGACGACGTTGCCGCCGAGACCGAGGACGCCGCGGCCGAGGTCGACCGATCGGCCTTCATCGACGAGGTGTCGCTCGACGAAGGGTTGAACGGCGATTCGGATGCGTTGGTCCCGGCGATCCTGTGGGGCTTGGCCGCAATTGCGACCTATGTCGGGTTCAAGGAGCTCTCCCGACGGTGGAGACGCTGGCCGGCGATTGCGATCGGACTCGTGCCGGTCGTCGTGCTGATGGGCCTGAGTTTCGAGAAGATCGACCGGTTCCTCCCGGCCGGCTGACCGGGAATCCCCCGGGTCGACTTCAGTTGCCGACGGCAACTCGCTACCGTCTGTTCCCATGATCAGCCCGGCCCTGCGGCGACTGCTCGTTCTCGTCCTTGCGCTCGCTTCGGTGAGCGCCTGCAGTTCTGATGCTGCCACCGAAGACGACGATTCGAACGATGCCACCGGCGAGGAGAGCACCGTCGAAGAGCAGGACGAGGACGACGACGGCATTCCGGAGTGGACGGGCGCGCCGCTGAACCCGTTCGATCTGCGGTCGGGCCAGTGCTTCAACGAGGTGAGCTGGATCGACGAGACCGAAGAACGGCGCATCAACATCACGGCGGCGATCGACTGCAACCAGCCGCACGACAAGGAGGTGTACCACGAGGCCGAGTTCCCGGCCCCGAACGGCGCCCCCTATCCCGGCGAGTTGAAGATGTCGGAGTGGAGCACCGAGCTCTGTTACGAGGCGTTCTTCGATTTCGTCGGCGAGGAATACGAACTCTCGGTGTACGGAATCGACTTCCTGCAGCCGACCCAGGAGACGTTCGAACATCCGGTTGGTCGGCACCGCCGCGTCACGTGTTTCTTGTACGACACGAGTGGCGAACCGCTCACGCAGACCGCTCGCGGCTCGGCGATCTGAGCACGATCTGAGCGACCGGTTCGCGCGCTTCGCGCGAACGTTCCCCACACTCCGCGCGAAGGTTGAGTAAGTTGTCCGTCGTGCTGCTTGCGATCCTCTCTCTCCTGACCGGTGCCGCGATCGGCCGCATCCGCGGTGGTCGCCTCGCTGGAATCGTCGACGCCCGCATCAAGGCCAAGGGTCTGCTCGTCGCCGGTATCGGCGCGACACTCATCCTGAACGTGCTCGAACCCAGCATTCCGATGTTCTGGTTGACCATCGCGATGCTCTCGTTCCTCGGGTTCGCCGCCGCCAACCTGACACTCACCGGGATGATCGTCCTGAGCATCGGCATGGTGCTCAACCTCTTCCCCGTTCTCGCCAATGGCGCCGTGCCGGTGTCGGAACTGGCGCTCCAGTCCGTCGGCGTTGTCGATGCCGCCGGCTCGGCCGTGATCGACGGGCCACGGGAGTCCACGGCATCCGCCACTCGACTCGCCTTCCTCGGTGACGTCATTCCAGTGCCGGTCGTCAACCGGGTCGTCTCGATCGGCGACCTCATCATCCTCGTGGCACTCGCCGACCTCACGATGAACCTGTTCCTCCGCGCCCGCCGGCGCGAAGACGACAACGCCGGCTACTACACGGTGAGCGACGACGACGATGACGTCATCGACCTGACCGACGAGGGAACCAGCTCCGGACCTGCGCACGCCGCACCGGGCGGCAAGGTTCGCCATGCCACCCGCCGCCGCACACCGGCCCACGCAAAGACCCCGCACGGCGAAGAACCGGACCTTCGGCCACCGCCCATCCCAGCATCGGAACACTCCCCCGCCAACCCGGCGCCCCGTCAGACCGAGGCCGCGGTGGAGAGCGGCGAGGTGATCGATCTGACCGACCGTCGGCCGATCATCGACCTCACCGTGTCGCCCACCGACGATCAGCTCGCCGAGTTCCTCCGTCGCCGGGCGGAAGCCGACCGTCGCTTGACCACCCTGGCACCGCCCTCGCCGGGCCACCGTCGGAACCGGATTCGCGGCCGCCGGTCGCAACACCGCCAATTGGCGCAATCTGACGGCTGATCGGGCAGGCTGGAGGCGTGGCCGACCACGCAGACGCTCCCGCCTCCGATGACGATCCGATCCTGCAGCAGCGGGCCCTGATCCGCCGCCGCGCCAATTCGGCCAGCCGGGTCGGCTATCTCTGCTACCTGGGCGCAACCATCGGCTTCTTCGTGGGCCTGTTCACCAGCTTCTCCACCGGCCTGATCTCGGTCATCGTCGGCTTGTTGATCGTCGGCAGCATCATCCTGGCGATCGCCATCCAGGTCACGTACGCCATCCGGGGTGCGGAACGCTGGGAGGAAGACGGGGCGGCGCAACGACGGCGACGCTGACGCCGCCTGCTTGTCTCGGGGCCCGGCGCGCTACGGTCAGTGTCGTGAGTTCGAATCGACAGACCACCCGTCTCGGAGCGGAGGAGCGCCGGGAGCAGCTGCTGCAAGCGGCGCTCGCCACGTTCGGACGCAACGGGTTCGTGGCCACGTCGATGAACGACGTGGCGTTGGAGGCCGGGGTCACGAAGCCGGTGCTGTACCAGCACTTCGACTCCAAGCACCACCTCTACCTCGAGCTGCTTGCGGCCACCGGCGAAGAGCTCGTCGAGCGCCTCTCCGACGTCGTCACGAGCGCGGCCAACGGTCGGGAGCAGGTCGAACGCTCCTTCTCGACCTTCTTCCGCTTCTTTGCCGACGAGCCCGGCCACTTCACGGTGCTGTTCGGCGAGGGCGTTCGTTCCGATCCCTCATTCACGGCGGAGCTCCTCCGGGTGGAGGACGCCTTCGCCGCATTCACCGCCGACTTCATCGACATTCCGGGGCTGGATCGGGCCGATCGTCTGCTGTACGCCCGCGCAATTGCCGGCATGCTCGAATCATCGGTCCGTCGTTGGATTCAAGAGGGCGAGCGTCGCAACCCCGACGATGCGGCCGCCATGATGGCCGAGCTGGCCTGGCGTGGCCTACGCGGCCTCGGCTCGAATCGCTGAACCTCCGCACACGCATCACCGAACGCGACAATCGCTGACTCATTCGGTCACACCGATACGGAAAGTGTTCGGTACCTTCGCGTTCGATGCCTGGTGCACTCCTGCGCAACGTGCGGCGGATCGATCCGACCGACCATCTCGATGACGTCGTCGATGTCCTGATCGACGACGGAATCGTGGCGCGCGTCGGACCGCCCGGATCCTCGGCCGGCTGGGAACTTCCCGACACGATGCACACGATCGACGGCACCGGGTGCATTCTCAGCCCGGGTCTCGTCGACCTCCACTGCCACACGTTTGGCGCGGCCGGCGTGGCGGACCCGGACTCCATCGGCGTGCACGCCGCCGTGCCGACCATCGTCGACGCCGGCGGTTCCGGCGCCGCCACGATCGACGACTTCGCCGCCACCAAGATCGCCGAAGCCCACACCCGAATTCGCATCTTCATGGCGGTCGAGGCGGGTGGCATCACGGAGCCCGAGGCGGCGCACAACACTCGCCGGACGATTCCCGAGATGCAAACGGCGTCCCTCGACGACTTCCTCGGTGCGTTCCAACGCCACGAGACGCGTATCGCCGGTCTGAAGGTGTGGGGCACGGCGGCCGCCGGAGTGCAGTGGATCGGCCACGCAGCGACCCTCAGCGAGTTGGTGGCACGCCCCCTCATGGTGCACATCGGCGAGCTCGCTGCACCGGACGCCGATCCGATCACCGGGGACGTGATCGACCATCTCCAGGGCGGCGACATCGTCACCCACTGTTTCACGAGCGCCGCCGGGGCGATCGTGTCGGCCGACGGAACCGTTCGGCCGGAGGCGATCGCCGGGCGCGATCGTGGCCTCGTCTTCGACTGCGCTCCGGG
>JAHDEJ010000104.1 GCA_020628865.1 Acidimicrobiales bacterium | reverse complement strand
CAATAGTTCGGTAACTTTTGAATTAGTATAATTAAGAAAACGAGAAGCATTATATTGGTTTAATGCAATTCAAAACAAAAAATGCTTCTCGACAGAGCAAAGCTCTGGTCAACAATATATTGAATAAAATGCAAGGATTAAATAAATCTCGCAAATTATTTTTCAGTTCTTGTCTTGTGTTATTTTTATCCCTGCGTGGACGTTACAATTTTCTTGGAATGGCACGTTATGGAACTTATAGCGAAAAGACTTACCGACTTCATTTTGAGAAAGACTTTGATTTTTTGCAGTTCAATATATTATTTGCTCAAACTGAGTTATCCGAAAATTTGATATTAGGCTTTGATCCAAGTTACTTATCCAAATCTGGCAAACATACCCCACACAAAGGTAAATTTTGGAGTGGTTGTGCAGGTAAATCAATAGAAGGCATAGAAATCGGCTGTATTGGTGTGATTGATTTAGACAACAATACTGCCTTTAATTTAGAGAGTATCCAAACGCCCAACACATCGGAATTAGAAAAGGAAGGTCAAACGTTGATAGATTATTACGCAAAAATCTTGGTGGCACGAGCCAATGTTTTAGCTAAAATATCCACTTATTTAGCGATAGATGGTTATTTCTATAAGAAAAAATTTGTTGATGCCATAAGAGAGAAAACGTCCTTACAGCTTATTTGTAAACTTAGAAAGGATGCCAATTTGCAATATTTATATCAAGGGCCAAAACGAGCAGGTAGAGGACGACCAAAGAAATACGATGGTAAAGTAGATATCAAAAATATCGATCAAAATAAGTTCAAAAAAGTAGTACAAACCGAAGCTGTAATGATCTTTGAGGCGATAGTGTGGTCAGTAAGTTTAAAGCGAAAAATAAAAGTCAGTTATGTTGAATATTTGAAAAAAGGTAAACCAACAAAACGATACAGTCTATTTTTTTCTACTGATTTGAACATAGATGCTCAGACTATTTATCAATATTACAAAGCACGTTTTCAGATAGAATTTTTATTTAGAGATGCCAAACAGTTTACTGGGCTCAGCCATTGTCAAGCAAGAAGTGAAGACAAAATATATTTTCATACAAACTTATCATTGACAGCTATTGGGGTGGCTAAAGTAGCTCATTATTATCATAAAAAATCAGATAAGTACACTTATTCTATCAGCGACGTGAAAACCGTATATTTCAATGAATTGATGCTCAATTTATTTTTTTCAAACTTTCAAATTTCAGATGAATTGCAAAAAAATAATGAAGTCATACGGAAAGTTATGTGTTTCGGCAAGATTGCGGCTTAATTCTTTTCC
>JAHDEJ010000103.1 GCA_020628865.1 Acidimicrobiales bacterium | reverse complement strand
ACGTGGACGTGCGGGCGGTCGTCATCACCGGCGGGGCCGGCCGCTTCTGTGCCGGAGCCGACATCCGATCCCTGACCGAGGTCGATCCCAACGAAGATCGGGCACAGATGCTGACGGTCGTCGCACGACTAGCGGCGGCCGCCCGGTCGCATCGGGCGCCCGTGATCGCGGCAATCGACGGGCCCGCCCATGGCGGAGGCCTCGAACTCGCGCTCGCCTGCGACCTCCGAATCGCCAGCCGAATAGCCTCATTTGCCGCAGCCGGCGTGAATATGGGTCTACTTGCTTCAGTGCGGTCGCTCGTCGAGGCCGTTGGCGATTCTCGGGCACGGCAAATGCTCCTTACGGGAGAGAAGGTTGACGTCACCAGCGCATTGGACTGGGGACTCGCTCACACCTTCGCCGCAAACCCCCTCGACGCAGCGCTCGAGACGGCACGGCGCATAGCAGCAAAGGCGCCGCTCGCCGTGGAAGCGACCAAGGACGCCATCAATCAGGTGGCCACCCTCGATGCCGACGCCCATGGCGAACTCATGCGCAGTCGCTTCGCCGAGCTCGCCGATTCGAACGACCACCGTGAAGCTCTCGCTGCGTTCCTCGAGAAGCGGCCCGGCTCGTTCACCCGACGCTGATGACCGATCCCGCCGAGCGCACCGCCGTCATCCTGCTGTACCCGGGATGCACCATCGCCGAGGTGATCGAGCTCGCAACGCGGCTCGCCAATCACGGTGTACAGACCGTGTTCGCCGCCTCCGACGACACCGCCATCACCGATGCTTCCGGCCTCAGCATGCAACCCGCCACCCCGCTCGCCGACGTCGACCCCGCCACCATCGACGCCGTCATCGTCCCCGGCGGAGACCCGGGCTCGATCATCGGAAACCCGTACGTGGAGCATTGGCTTCGTCAGGCCGAGCACGCATTGGTCGCTGGCATCTGCGCGGGCGTCGCCGTGCTCGCGGCCAGCGGTCTGACGACAGGGCGTCAGATCACCCACAATTATCGGGAACCGTGGGCGCCACAGGACGTGGTGACCTTCGTAGCCCACCTGTGGGAGGGGGCGATCGTCGAAGCCGACGTGTCCATCGGCGTCGTGCGCGACGAACGCCTGATCACCGCGTTGCCCAATGCAACGGTCGACTTCACCGTGGCCGTCCTCCGATCGCTCGAGCTGATCGACGAGACGAACGCCCACGACCTCTCCCGCCACCTCCGCGGCAACCACGTGCCCGATCTCTTTCTCGACGGCAGCTGACCCTCAGGAGCGGGCGGCCTTCTTCCGGGCTTTGCGGGCGACGGAGCGTTCCCACTTTCGTTGG
>JAHDEJ010000001.1:381494-417725 GCA_020628865.1 Acidimicrobiales bacterium | reverse complement strand
TCCCAAGAGCGAGGCCCCTCACCTGTCAACAACGTCCATGGGAACTACACCTAGCCGGCCGCCAGCCGATCCATGAACGCATTGCGGAATGTGCCGGTCGGATCCATCGATTCGGCGAGGGCGAGGAAGTCGTCCAAGCGGGGTAGTCGTTCGCTCAGCTCGGGGCGGCCCATCGCAAACAGCTTGCCCCAATGCACGGTCGGTGCGAACGGCGCCAACGCCTCCTCGATCGGCGCCAGCAACGCCGTCACCTCCGCCGGATGCTTCTTCCACGTGAACCCCAACGACAGGCAATCCCGGCCATACGCCGGGCTCAACCAGAGGTCGTCCGCCGCCATCGTGCGGATCTCCGTGCCATGCAGATGCGGGTCGATGCGGTCCCCCATCCGCCGCAACGCCTCGATCGCCGCCACCGCATCGGCCCGATCCACGAACCACTCGCTCTGCAACTCGTCGCCGCCGACCGATGGCGTCCCTCCAGGCACGAAGTGCGGCAACCGATGCAGCCACCGGCCCGGCTCAGTGATCTGGGTGACCCGCCCCGGATCCAGATCCACCACGTCCAACCGGCTTGCGCCCCACCGCTCTTCCGCCACATCGGGGAGCACTAGCTCGCCACCGGCGTCGGTCGCCAGCCGCTCCTTCTGCCAGATCGTGCGAGTGTTCGCCGACGAGAAATCGGCATGCAGGTTCACGGCGTACGCGCTCGCAAAGACCTCATCCAGACTCGCCAGCACGTCAGCCCACGACGCGTCCTTGTACAAGTGCTGCTGCACCCAATAGCTCGGCTCCACCTGCAACGTCACCCGAGTGATCACGCCAAACGCACCCAAGCCCACCGCCATTGCCGGCAACCGAGGATCGTCGGCGTCCACGTGCAGCAGCGAACCGTCGGCCGTCACCAGCTCCAAACCCCGAATCGCCGCCGACAACACGCGGTTCCCGTTCCCCGAACCATGCGTGCCGGTCGCCGTACCACCGGCCACCGAGATGTGGGGGAGCGAACCCATGTTGTGCAGCGCCACCCCCTCGGCCTCCAACGCCTCCGCCACCGCTGCGTAACTCCACGCCCCCGGCACCGACGCCGTCCCCGCCGCATGGTCGACCTCGACCCCGCCAACGTCGAGGGCCGCGGTCGACACCAACACGCCACCCGGCGAATCCGCCACGTCCGTGAATGAATGCCGCGTGCCCAACGCCTTCACCTTCGCCGCGTCGGCCACCACCTCCTGTAGCTCGGCCATCGTGCTCGGTTGCCGCAACTCGGCGGCCGCATACGTCAGATTCTCCGACCAGTTCATCCCCGGCGCTGCAGCCACATCCGTCATCCCACAACCCTGCCATCCCCGCCGGCCACTGCGGGGAACTTGCGCACCTCGAACAACGCCTTAAGGCTCCGCTTACCTCGCTTCCGCAAGCTGCAGTCAATGACCGAACAGCACTCCCGCTACCTCCGCGTCTCCCGCCGAGCCATGCTGCGCACCTCCCTCGGCACCGGCGTCGTCCTCCTCACCGGCGCCTGCGGCAACCAGGACTCCGACGTCTTCGCCGGCGCCATCGCCGACGCCCCCACCACCACCGAGCCCGAGACCAGCTCCACCACCTCGTCCTCCACCACAAGCGAACCGGCCGCCGAGCCCGCCGACACCGCCACCACAACCACCTCGGCCCCCGAAACCGCCGGGCTCGCCGTCGCCGGCGAAATGATCATCTCCTTCACCTACACACGCAGTGCCGGCGGCAAGATCGAATCCCCATACGTGGCCGTGTGGATCGAAGACGCCGACGGCGAACTCCTCGAAACCATCGCCCTCTTCTACGAACAGACCAGGCGCGGCGCCCGCTGGCTCGACCACCTCGACCGCTGGTTCGCCGTCGACGCCGCCCGAATCGCCGCCGGCGGAACCGACAACGCCGACACCATCTCCTCCGCCACCCGCACGCCCGGCACCTACGACCTCGCCTGGGACGGCACCGCCACCGGCGCACCCCTCGGCGCCGGCGACTACTTCATCTGCATCGAATCGGCACGCGAAGATGGGCCCTACTCGCTCATCCGCGAACCACTCCGCCTCGACGGCACCCTGCCAACAACCCCACTGCCCGACACCGGCGAACTCTCCGCAGCCACCGTGCGAATCGACGTGTGACATGGCCGCCCCCACCTCCACCACCGACATGAACGACGACCTTCGCCGCCGCATCGAAGCCCAACGGGCCCGGCAAGCCACCCGCCCAACGGCATCTCCGGAAACCGGCAAGCCCACGCCCGGGCGGCGCTCCAACCAGGCCCAACGCTGGATGCGCTGGACCCACGTCTACGTCAGCATGGTCGCCTTCGTCATCATCGGCTTCTTTGGCATCACCGGCCTCCTCCTCAACCATCCGAGCTGGCTCGGCGGCGACGAACTCGTCACCACGGTCGTCGACGGCACCCTGCCCGACACCGTCCGCACCGCCGACGGCGGCGTCGAATTCCTCGCCGTCAGCGAATACCTCCGCAGCGAACACGGCGTCGTCGGCGAGGTCACCAACTTCGACCAGGTCGGCAACGAAGGCTCCATCAACTACACCGGCCCCGCCTACGGCGCCTCCGTACGCTTCGACGTCGAGACCCTCGCCTACGACGCGCAGATCACCGAAGAGGGCTTCGTCAACGCCATGCGAGACCTCCACACCGGCAGCGACACCAACACCGCCTGGAGCCTCATCATCGACGTGTCCGCCGTGCTCCTCGTGCTCGTGTCGCTCTCCGGGCTCGGCATCCAACTCTTCATGCGCAAGCGGCGTCGGTCCGCCCTGCAATGGTTGGCCGTCGGCGCGGCCATCGCCGTCGTGGTCGGCTGGCTCACCCTCGCCTGAACCGATCGGACGACGCCACAACGCAGCCGTCCGCCAACACGAAGAGGAACTCGCCACCCTCGGCGGCGACAAGGTCGGCGGCATCATCAGGCCCGAGGATCAGCGCCGTGGTCGCCAACACATCGGCGACCGCAGCACTCGACGCCACCACCGTTGCGCTCAACATCGTGTGAGTCGGCTCGCCCGTGCGCGGGTCCACCACCTTCGAATGGCGAACCCCGTCGATCGTCCACCAACGACGCCCACCACCGCTCGTCGCCACCGCCTCGTTCGCCACCTCGATCGTCGCCAGCGGCGGCACATTGTCGTACGGCCGCATCGGATCCTCGACCCCGACCCGCACCGCACCCGCTCCACCATGAACAAGGTCGCCGCCCACGCTCAGCCACGCACCGACCCCGTCGCCCCAGCCGCCGACCTCCCGCACCGACGTCAACGCCCGGTCGGCAATCCAGCCCTTGGCCAGCGCATTCAGATCCAGATGCTCAACGGCCATCCGTTGAGCGTCGGCGACGGCGTCGGCCAGCTCAGCCTCCTCAGGACGGCGGCCCCGAGCCTCCGCCCGGTCCCACGCAGCCATCAGCGGCGCCATCGTCGGACAGAACGCACCACCGGTCCTCGCCGCCCACTCCCGCGCCAACCCAACCACGGCCTGCAGCTCCGCCACATCGGTCGAGCCCGAACGGCGCAACGCCCACAGATCGCTCGCCGCATCGAACACGGAGAACACCGGCTCCCACCGCTCCACGGCAGCCAGCATCGCCCGCTCGGTCCGCTCCGCCGTGGCCGCATCCAAACTCGTCACGGCCACGTCCACCCGCGTCCCCAACAACGGCTCGCGAGACCTCATCCTCCGACCCTACCCACGCCCAACCGTCCACAGCCCGCGGCCCCGGGGGTCAGGCGCCTCCCGGTGGAGGTGCGGGAGACTGGCGCATGGCCACGCGTGAACTCGTCGTCCTCGGCACCTCGTCGATGCTGCCCACCCGCCACCGGGCCCACAACAGCTACGCCCTTCGCTGGGACAACCAACTCGTCCTCTTCGACCCCGGCGAAGGCGCCCAACGTGGCTGCACCCTGACCGGTGTCGCCATCGCCCGCGCCACCGCCGTGTGCGTCACCCACTTCCACGGCGACCACTGCCTCGGCCTCCCCGGCGTCATCCAACGCCGTTCCTTCGACAACGGTGCCAGCCCCAAGGGCCTCGGCCCGCTTCCCGTCTTCTACCCGGGCGACGGCGAGGACTACTTCGACCGGCTCCACCACGCCTCCATCTTCCACGACACCAGCAACCTGCAGAAGATGCCCATCACCGCACCCGGGCTCCAAGCCAGCCTCGGCCAGTTCGAACTGTCCGCGCAACCGCTCGAACATCGAGACACCTGCTACGGCTACCGGCTGCAAGAACCCGACGGCCTGAGCGTCGACGGCGACCTCCTCGCCACCGCCGCCATCAACGGCCCCGACGTCGGCCGACTGCTCGACCAGGGCTGGGTCGACGGCCCGAACGGCCGCGTCACCGTCGACCAGGTCACCGTTCCCAAACGCGGCCAATCCATGGCCTTCGTGATGGACACCGTCCCCTGCGCCGGCGCCCTCGAACTCGCCCGTGACGTCGACATGCTCGTCATCGAATCCACCTACCTGCACGCCGAAGTCGAACTTGCCCGCAAGTACAAGCACATGACCGCCCGCCAAGCCGCCGAGCTCGCCACCGAAGCCGGCGCCCGCCGCCTCGTCCTCACCCACTTCTCCGCCCGCTACCACGACAACGAGGTGTTCGCGGAAGAAGCACGCAGGTACCACGGCGACGTCGTCGCCGCCGACGAACTCGCCACCATCCCCGTCCCACCCCGCTGAGAATCGAGCGCTCCAAACAGGGCCGAACGGCCCACGGAGATGTCAATTCACCTGCATCGGGACCGATAGTTTCTGAATGACCGGCTGCTGGGGAGCAAGGCAGCCGGGGACCCAGGCGATCACATGACCTCACCACACGGCAGCGGCGGCGAACCCACCCCCAGCCTCGCCGTGTACGACCTGCACGCTGCGCCCAGCCGCAACGGCCTGCCGGTCGCCGTCGGCCAACTCGTCCTCGCAATCGGCGTGGCCACCCTGCTCTTCGGGCTGTGGGCGCTCGCAAGTACGACCCTCGCCGAAGATGAGGCTGTCGCGGAAGACGCCACCACCGAGCGTCTGATCAGCGATGACGAGGGATCGGGTATCGGCGAGGGATCGAGCGCCGGCGAAGGGGGAACCTCCGAAGGCGATGGTGACGGTGATGCCGGGCCCGGCGATGCGGAGCCCGAAGCCCGCTTCGACTGCAACGAGGACCGCACCGTCTGCCGATTCACCTCGCCGGAAGGCTTCGAAACCTACGTCTGCATCGAGCCGTGCATCCTCCCCGACTGGCTGCCCGACGACGCCTTCGTCATTCCACTGACCGAGGCCGATGGCGTCGAGGGCACGGACTTCGGCGTCGACCCCCGGGGCGCGCTGCTCCCGCTTCCCGCCGACCACAACGCCGCCAGCTTCATCCGCTTCGTGGTGCGGCCGGATGGCGGCATCGGCCTCATCACCATCGGCGACGGAGAGATCCCCATTCGCTTCGGCGCGCTCGAACCACAGGCCGGCACCCGCACCGCCGACCCGGAAGCACCCACCGACTCCGAAGACGAGGAGACGGCTGAAGACGACGAGACCAGCGAAGACGACCAGGCGACCACCGACGACAGCGAATCGGCGCTGAGCCTCCGCGGCCTCGCCCCGCTGCTCATCCTCCTGGGCGTCGGCCTCATCATCGTGGCCGCAGTGATCCTCATGCAGGCTGCCAAGCGGCGCGCCGACGAAGTCGACGCGCAGGACGACCTGCTCCACCAGCCGCCACCACCAGACGCCTCACCCGAAGACGACCCGTTCGACGACGACGTCGACCTCGCCAGAAGAAGCACACAGGTGGCCGAGCTCCGGGTGAAGAAGATCACCGACCTCATCGCCGAACTTCGGGCCGACCCCGACCCGGCCCGCGCCATTCAGCGCGCCTACGCCGCCCTCGAGACCGGCTTCGGCAACCCGGCCCTCTCCCGGAAACCGAGCGAGACCTGCTCCACGTACCTCCACCGCACCATCGGTGTCGTCGGCGGCGTTTCTCAGCCGCTCCGGACGCTCACCACGCTCTTCGAACTCGCCCGATTCTCCGACGCAACCATCGACGAGCAGATGCGCGCCGACGCCATCGATGCCCTCGTCCTCGTGCGCGACGCATGGCAATCCCGAGCCGGTCGCCGTGACGCCTCGGCGCCGAACGACAGCAACGACGAGCCGAAGGCGTTCTCATCGTGAACGCGCTGACCATCCTCGCCGCCATCCTCTGCGCCGCCGCCTTCCTCTACCTCGGCGCCGTGCTGCACCGCCGCTACCCGGCGCAACCGCACGAGGCCGGCAAGTGGCGAGCACCGACCTCCGCCGGACGATGGGCCGGGCGTGAACCCGGATTCGATCGCACCGTCGACCGCATCGAGATGGCCAAAGGCAGCGGCGAGGACTGGCGCAAGCTCGTCGCCCACCTCGACGCCATCGCCGCAGAACTCGACCCGGCCATCGCCCCAGGAACGCGCAGCGCCGTGCGATTCCGTCGATGGTCGCGCATCCTGCCCAACGTCCAGAGGACCGGAACACCCCGGACCTACAACCGGCACTATGTCGCCGCCCGGCTCACCGCCATCGAACAACGCAACGGAGGAACACCTCGTGGTTGACGAACGCAGTATCCAACAGGTCGCCGAGGTCGGCAGCGCCATCCTCGATGAGCTCGAACGAGCCGTCGTCGGCAAACGCGACGTCCTCGACCTCCTCCTCACCGGTCTCCTCGCCGACGGCCACCTGCTGTTCGAAGACGTACCCGGTCTCGCCAAGACGCTGATCGCCCGCTCCGTCGCGCAGGTGACCGACATGTCGTTCAGTCGCGTGCAGTTCACCCCCGACCTCGTTCCCGGCGACATCACCGGATCCATGGTCTTCAACCCCGGAACCGGCAGCGGCCTGTTCCAACCCGGACCCGTCTTCGCCAACCTCGTGTTGGGCGACGAAATCAACCGGGCACCACCAAAGACCCAGGCCGCCGTGCTCGAAGCGATGGAGGAACGGCAGGTGACCGTCGACGGCACCTCGCATCCGCTCCCCAAACCGTTTCTCGTCATCGCCACCCAGAATCCGATCGAACAGGGCGGCACCTACCCGCTGCCTGAAGCCCAGCTCGATCGTTTCCTGCTGAAGCTGAGCGTCGGGTACCCCGACGACACGGCGGAAACCGAGATCCTCATGCGGCGAGCAGCTCGCCGGCAGGAATCGATCACGCTCTCGCCCGTCCTCACCGGCGCCGACCTCGCCACGATGCAACAGCTCGTCGAACAAGTGCACGTCGACCGGAGCGTGGCCGAGTACATCGTCGCCATCGTCGGCGACACCCGGAACAACGCAAGGCTGGAAGCAGGCGCCAGCCCGCGTGGTTCGCTCGGCCTCCTCAAAGCCGCCCGGGCACACGCCGCATTGCGTGGTCGCAGCTTCGTCACCCCAGACGACGTCCGCATCATGGCCCCGCACTGCCTGGCCCACCGGCTCATCCTCGAACCCGACGAATGGCTCCGCGGGACCAGCCCGCATGCGATCGTCGAAGAGAGCCTCCAACGCGTTCCCGCGCCACCGTCCATCCGGCCACCGGCGCGCAACGGCTGAACGGCCGAGTGGAGGCCCAACTCACCTCCGTTGGCGCCACCTCCCACTCCACCACCGGAGTGACCAGGCTGGCGATCGTCATTGCCGCGCTCGGCGCCGGCTCGATGCTGGCGGCCATCGTCTCCCGACGGCCCGACCTGGTTGCGCTCGCCATCCCCTTCCTCCTCGCACTCGCATTCGCCTTCCTCGGCAACCGCGACGACGTCTTCGGAGTTCAGATGGAACTCGAGGACGGCTACTTCCTCGAAGGCGACTTCAGCGAGATTCGAGTCATCCTCGACAGCAGCGCCGGGATCCGCCGATGCGAGGTCGAAGTGGAGCTGCCCCCGGGTGTCGCCTCACCCGTCGCCACACTTCGCGCCGTCGTCGCCGTGCACCCCGGCGTCCCCCGTGTCGTCGCCTTCCCAATCGAGTTCACCGAATGGGGAGTCTTCACGCCCCGCCTGCTCCGGGTCCGAGCGAGCGACGAGCTCGGTCTCCTCGCCCGCGACTACCACTTCAGCGTGACCGCCGACCTCCGAGTCCGTCTCCACGAAGAACGGCTCCGCACCGTGCTCGCCCCCGACCGCTACCGGCGCGTCGTCGGCAGCCATCCGAGCGACGACCGCGGCGACGGCACCGAACTCGCCGACGTGCGCGAGTACCGGCCCGGCGACCCGATGAAGTCGATCAACTGGAGAATCAGCAACCGACGCCGCGAACCCTGGGTGACCGTTCGGCATCCGGATCGCTCCGCCACGATCGTCATCCTCGTCGATGGCTTCGTGACCGGCGGGGCCAAGGAACGGGCCATCGCCCGCATGGCCGAGGCGCTCACAAAGGCGCACCTCGACATCCACGATCGGGTCGGGCTGCTCGTACTCGGCCACAACCCGACGTGGATCGAGCCACAACTCGGCAAACGCCAACTCCTGCGCATCTCCGAAGCGCTGCTCGACGTGGCGGGCTCCGATGCAGGCGAAGCGACGTTCGACCCGACCCGAGTCGTCCCCGGCGACGCCGTGGTCGTGGGCATCTCCACACTCGACGACCGCCGAATCGTGGGCTCCCTCGCCGCGCTGCGCTCCCGCGGGCGAACCATCTCGGTCATCGAGCCGACCTTCCCCAACGCCCTCCTCACCTCCCGCTTCAACACGCAGCACACCGAACCGCTCGCCCGTCGGCTCTACCAGCTCGAACGCGAAGTTCGCCGGCGAGACCTGCGCGCCCACGGACTCGTCGTCGTTCCATGGCCCGACGATGCCCCGATCGAAACTCCCATCGCCACGCTCGCTCGCCGACAACGAGGAGCGCAGCGATGACCGCCGCAACCGGGTTCATCGGGCGGCGCGGCCCGTGGCTCAACATCCTCCTCGGAGCGATCCTCGTGCTCGCCAGCGCCGGCATCGGAACCTCGGTCGGCACACCCGTCGGCTACGCGGTCATCGGCCCCGTGGCATGGGTGGCGGCGTACGCGCTCGGTTCGACCGTGTGGACGGGTGTCGCCGCCGTCTTCTCGCTGTCCACAGTCGCATTCGGAACCGACGACCCGACGCTGCTCGGACTGACCGCATCGCTCGTCCTGCTCGCCATCGTCCAGCTGGATCGCAGCGTGTCCATGCGGCGCGGAGCGCAGGCCGACTCCCGAGTGCAACGGTCGGGCATCGCCATGCTTGCGCTGGTCTTCTTCGTGTCCTTCTTCCTCATCGGCATCGTCCAGCTGGTCTCGGCCGTCGACACCGCCAGCTACCAACTGCCGCTCGGGCTCACGATCGCTGCCGCCGTCATCGCCGCCGTCGCGCGTGTCCTCGACCGCGCCGACGACACCTCAAATGCCCAGGCCTTCCGCCCCGGCAGCCGCCACTGACCCCATCTCCGCAAGGTGCCTGGCACCTAACAGGGTCGTAGGTGCCTGGCACCTAACGGGGTCGTAGGTGCCTGGCACCTAACGGGGGTTTAGGTGCCAGGCACCTGAGGGGAGTGGGTCAGGTGAAGGCGGGCATGACGTCGCTGATGAACAGCTCCATCGAGCGCTTCTGCTCCTCCAGGCCCAGCCCCATGCTTGCGTAGTAGATGAAGCTGTCGACGCCAAGCGCCTCGTACGTCTTCAGCTTCTCGATCACCTCGTCGGGCGTGCCGACCAGCAGGTTCTCGTGCAGCGACTGCGTGTTGTAGTCGGCATGCTCCTCGAGCCTGTCGGTCGGCGTCTCGGCCGGCACACCCTCGGTCACGCCACCATCACCGGCAAACAGCGTGGTGAACATGCCGAGCTGACGCTGCGCCGCCTTCACCGGCACCTGCCAATCCGCGGCGTCCTCGTAGACCGCGGCGTGCCGCATCATCGCCCACTCGGGGCGAGCGGCGCTCGGGTTCTTCGTCAGCGCATCGTCGAACCGGCGCTTGTACTCCACCATCTCCGCGTGTGGGCGGGCGATCGGCCAACTCATCAGGTTGCAGCCATTCTCCACCGCCCAATCGAACGTGATGGGTGAGCGGGCGGCCACCCAGATCGGCGGATGCGGATCCTGAATCGGCTTCGGGCACGACGTCGACGTCGGGAACTGCCAGAACTCGCCGTCGTGTGCGTAGTCCCCGGCCCACAGCTCCTTCAGGACCGGCAACATCTCGTGCATGTACCGGTACGCATCCTGCTGCTTCAGGCCCGGATGCATCCGGTCGAACTCCCGCTGATACGCCCCCGACCCGATGCCGAACTCCAACCGTCCGCCACTGATCAGATCCGTGAACGCCGCCTCGCCCGCCAAGTTGATCGGATGCCAATAGGCGGCCACCGCCACTGCGCATCCCAGGCGGATGCGTTCGGTGTGCGCCGCCCACCACGTCAGGATCTGGAACGGGTTCGGCGCAATCGTCATCTCCAACGCATGATGCTCCGCCGCCCACACCGTCTCGAAGCCACCACGGTCGGCCATCTGCACCATGTCCAACGTGTGGGCCTCGACCTTCTCCATCTCGATGTCCAGATCGAGACGCTCCAGGTTCACGGCGAGATGGAACTTCATGAGGGTGGTCGCTTTCTCTCGGGTCAGTCGTCGGCTTGTGCGTCGGGGTCGCGATGGGTGAAGGAATCTCGGCGGAAGCTGTACAAGGCATCCGGGTCCACGGCGATGTCGACCACGGCCGGACGGCCACAGGCCAATGCGGCTTCGACCGCGCCGCCGACTTCCGCCAGCGTTTCGGCCCGGAACCCGGCGGCACCGTAGAGCTCGGCCACCTTGTCGAACGGCGGGCTCGAAATGTCGGCGCCGATGTAGCGGCCGTCGAAGAAGTCCCGCTGATAAGCCTTCTCCGCGCCCCAACACTGGTTGTTCATCACGAGGGTCACCGTGTTCAGCCCGTAGGCGACCGCTGTCGACAATTCGCTGATCGTCATGCCGAAGCCGCCGTCGCCCATCATGCTCACGACCGGCCGCTCCGGCTGGGCGCACTTGATGCCGAGCCCGGCGGCAAACGAGAAGCCGACGAGTCCGAAGTCGAGCGGCGAGAACAGGCTCTGCGGCGAGTGATAGTCCAACGCATCGGTGGCCTGGAGGCACATCGTTCCCGCATCCAACGTGATCGCAGCGTCTGGCGGCAGGACCTTGCGGAACTCCTTGAACAAGCCGCTCGGCTTGATCGGGTCTGACGTGTCGGCGTTCGCGTCCCGATCGGCAAGGTGCGCCGCCCGGTCGGCCTCGAACGCTGTGGTCCATGCGGCGACGGACGCCTCGACCTCGGTCTGAGCGTCGAGCAGGGCCAACGCCGCAACCAGCTTCGTAGCCGCGTCCCGGGCATCGGCCCAGATGCCGACCGCAACCGGAAAGAACCGGCCGATCGCCGTGGGCTCGATCTCGATCTGGATGATCGCAGCGTCGGCGTTGATGTTGTCCGTGCTGTAGAAGGTCGAGTTGAAGCCGAGCCGCGTGCCGAGGGCGACGATCACGTCCGCCTCCTTCACGAGTCGGGACGCAACCGGATTGCCACGCGGGCCCATCTGCCCGGCGTTGCGAGGACTGCCGAACGGAATCGCATCGCCGTGACCCGGCGACGTTGCGATCGGGCAGTTGAGTGCATCGGCCAGCGCGAGCGCCGCGTCGTGCCCGGCCGTGTTCTTGATACCGCCGCCGGCCACGATCACCGGCTGACGGGCCGAACGCAACAGCTCGGCGGCGGCGGCAATCGCCTCATCCGGCGCCGCCGGGTTGGTGGTGGCCCGATACCCGGCCGGCTGCTGCGCCGCCGGGAACTCGGCCGTGCCGGCCAGCACGTCTCGGGGAAGGTTGATCTGCACCGGCCCCTGGCGCGGCGTCACCGCAACCCGAAACGCCTCCCGGAACATCTCCTGCACCCGATCGGTGCTCGGCACGGTCCACGTCTTCTTCGTGATGGGCGTGAACAACGCCTCCTGGTCCACCTCCTGGAACGCATCGCGGTAGCGATGCCCGCTGGCCAGGTGCCCGGCGATGGCGACAACGGGGGAGTAGGCGGCCTTCGCCTGAGCGAGGCCTGTGACGAGGTTCGTGGAACCCGGGCCGTTCTGGCCGGCGAGCACCACGCCGGCCTGTCCCGTCACGCGGGCGTAACCGTCGGCCATGTGCGTGCCGGTTCGTTCGTCCCGCACGCCGACGAAGGTGATGTCGGACGAGTCGTGGAGCGCATCGAACAGCTCCATCGTGGCGGATCCGATCAGACCGAAGACGTGGCCGACCTGCTCGGCCTGCAACGCTTCGACGGCCGCATGGCCGCCGGTCATCTCCGTCGTGTCGTTCACGTCCGTCACTGTGTGCTCCCCCGGGCCGGTCCAGGAGACCACCCGTTCGCAGTTTCGCGTATCTCCATGGATTTTGACCATCGGAATCATCTGCACATATGGTTCGAAAAAGTCGAACCATGAATCTCACTGCACTCGAAACGTTCCTTGCCATCGTCGACACCGGCAGCCTCGTGCGCGCATCCGAACAACTCCACGTGAGCCAATCGACCGTGACGACCCGGCTGCAGACCCTTGAACAGAACCTCGGCACCACGCTCGTCCATCGACAGAAGTCCGGCATCGAACTGACCGAGGCCGGGCGCCGATTCCGGCACCACGCAGTCGTCATGGTCGAGCTCTGGAGCCAGGCCGCCCAGGACATCGCACTCCCGGACACGGTCGATGTCGTCTGCAGCATCGGCTGCCACCCGGACCTCTGGTCCGGGCCCGGCCGCCGCCTCTTCGACACCATCCGAGCCGACCACCCGCAGGCGGGGCTGACCGTGCTTCCCGGCGATCAGGCCGAGTTGGAACGGTTGCTGCGCGGCGGGCTCGCCGACATCGCGATCACCTACGAGGCGTCCGTGCAACACAACCAGACCGTGCGCAGCCTCGATCCCGAACGGCTCACCCTCGTCTCGGACCGGGTCGGCACGCCGATGCGCTTCGACCCCAAGTACATCTATGTCGAAGGCGGCGAAGACTTCCGTCGACGTCACGCCGCCGCCTACTCCGACGCCGGCACCGCCCGGCTCAGCTTCGGCAGCACCGACTGGGCCCTCGAAGAAGTGCTTCGCAACGGCGGCAGCGCCTACCTGCCGACCCGGCTGACCGCCCGCCACATCGCCGACGGACGGCTGCACCCCGTGGCCGACGCCCCCGACTTCACCCGAAGCGTCTATCTTGTCCTCTCCGAACGCGCCGCCACCTGGCCCTGGCTCGAACCCATCGTCGAAACCCTCACCCCGACCTGACCCGCGTCGGTGACAGGATGGGGGGATGACGCAGCGGTTTCCGTATGAGCTCGACACACGGTGGAACGCCTTGTTCTTCGGGCTCGGTGTGGGAGCGAAGGACGCCGTCGAACTCACCGACGACGGACGCCTCGTCGCCAGCTACGGCCGAGTGCGCGTCGAAACCCCACTCGACAACATCGACCACACGCTCGTCACCGGACCCCACCGGTGGTACACGGCCGTCGGCCTCCGCCTCAGCTTCACCGACACCGGCCTCACCTTCGGCACCAACCACCGACTCGGCCTCTGCATCGCCTTCCGCGAACCCATCAAGAAGGTCATCGGATTCAAGGATCACGACGCCCTCTGGGTGAGCGTCGCCGACCCGCACGGCCTCGCCGACGCCATCGGCCGCTGACCGCCCGCGCCGGTCCGCAACCAGGCGACGCCGACTTGCGGCGTTTCTTACCTTGTCTTCAGTGCCGTTTCATGTGCGGTCGCCAAGCTGTGCGCAACAATTCGTTCCATGCAGCTCTCCCCACGCTCGAGGATCCTCGCCGTCGTCGCCGCCCTCGCCGTCCTGCTCGCCGCATGCGGCGGCGGCGACGGCGACTCTGCTGAGACCGCTGGCGTCGCCAGCGTCGACGACCTCGACGAGACCACCACCGACGCGGTCGACGCCGCCGAAGACGAAACCGAAGCCGAAGTCAGCGAAGACGACGCCGAGGAGATCGTCCTCGCGATGTCCCAATGCATGCGGGACAATGGCTGGGATGACTTCCCCGACCCGGTCCCCGACGGCAACGGCGGATTCGGGCTCCGGGCCGCCATCCTCTCCTCCGGAATCGACTTCCAGAACCCGGAATTCCGCGAACAGCTCGAGGTCTGCCAGGCCGAATCCGGAGCCGACCAGCTCGGCACCGGCGCCCGCAACAACAACCGCGAAGCACTCGAAGAAGGACTGCTCGTCTACACCGACTGCCTCCGGGCCGAAGGGCTCGACGTCGGCGACCTCACCTTCGACGGCGGCCAGGGCGCCCAAGGCGGTCAGGCCCAGGGTCAAGGCCAGGCCGACGGAGCCGACGGCGAAGGCCGCGGCCAGCCGCAGGGACAGGGCGGTGCCGGCGGCGACCGCGCCGAACGCATCGCCAACCGACTCGGCCTCGACCTCGAGGATCCCGATGTCGTCGCCGCCCTCGATGCCTGCGTGCCCACGCTGGACGAAGCCCTTGCAGGATTCGGGCAGGGTGGCGGTCAACAGCCCGCCGCCACCACCGACAGCTGAATCGGAGCACGCATGAGTTCGATGCAACCCGCTCGATGGCCCGCGCTCCTCGTCGGCCTCGTCCTCGGAGCCGCCGTCGGCATCGGTGCATGGATCTGGTTCGACCAGGCCGACACCGACACCGAAGCGACCGTCGAGACCGAAACGGAAACCACCACCGTCCAGGCCGAAACCCGCGACCTCGTCTCCTTCACCGAATGGACCGCCCAACTCACCGCCGGTGAGCCCGCCGTCATCGCCGCATCCGGCCGCGGCACGATCACCCGCACCTCCGACGTCGGCACCACCATCCGGGCCGGCGACGTCGTCGCCGAAATCGACGGCGCACCCGTCGTCGCCCTCTACGGCTCCGTCCCCCAGTTCCGGGAACTCGACGACGACGCGGACGACGGCGCCGACATCGAACAACTCGAGGCCAACCTCGTCGCCCTCGGCTACGACCCCGACGGCACCGTCACCGTCGACGACGACTACACGTACAACACCGGCCTCATGGTCGAGCGCTGGGAAACGGACCTCGGCATCGAGGAACCGGACACGACGGTCGACCTCGGCCAGATCGCCTTCATCGAAGGGCCGAGCGAAGTCACCTCGCGAACCGCTGTCGGCTCACAAGCGGCGCCCGGCCAACCACTGTTGGCCACCGTCACCCTCGCCGAAAGCGGCTTCCTCGCCAACCCCGTGAACACGTCGGCCGTCGGCGCGCTCGCAGACATCGACGTCGTTCTCGCCGACGGCCTCGTCCTCGCCGACCTCACCGTCGACGACACGGTCGTCCCCGCAGTCGCCGTCACCGGAGAACCCGACACCGAACGCACCGACGCCTACGAGGTCCAGGTCCCCGACGGAGCCGTCGTCGTCGACACGGTGCTCGACGTCTTCGAATGGACCGAGGCCGGCCGCCCCACGCACCGGTGGGAACTCGCCCAGGGCGCCATCGAACTCGAAGTCGACGTCGACAACATCGACGAGTTCGACGTCGGTCTGCCCGTGGTCGTCGAGCTGC
Source organism: Acidimicrobiales bacterium (assembly GCA_020628865.1). Classification (GTDB taxonomy): domain Bacteria; phylum Actinomycetota; class Acidimicrobiia; order Acidimicrobiales; family SHLQ01; genus SHLQ01. Next base: position 402,150 of record JAHDEJ010000001.1, on the reverse strand, counting down.
CCGATGGCACCCTGATCGACGCCGTGGTCGACGAGGTCGGCGACGTCGCCCGCACCACCCAGGTCGGCCAGAACGCCGTCACCGTCCTCGACGTGGTGATCGAACCCGTCGAACCACTCACCGGCGCCTTCTCCGCCGGACCCGTCACCATCCGGGTCGAGGACGAAGCCATCCTCGGCGCCACCGTCATCCCGATCCGATCGCTCATCGCACTCGCCGAAGGCGGCCACGCGATCGATGTCGAAGGACGCGGCCTCGTGGCCGTCGAGCTCGGCACCTTCGACGACGGCTGGGTCGAGATCACCAACGGCGCAGTCAGCCCGGGCGAATCGATCGTGGTGCCGGCATGACGACCGTCGCCTCGGACTCCACACCGAGCGCACCGACGGAACCCACCGGCCCGCCCGCGCTCCAACTCATCGATGTCGTCAAGGAGTATCCCGGCGTGCCGCCGGTCCGTGCGCTCGACGGCGTCAACCTGACCGTTGCCGAAGGTGAGCTCACGGCAATCGTCGGCCCGTCCGGTTCGGGCAAGTCCACGATGCTGCACGTGATGGGCACACTCGACCGGCCGACGAGCGGCTCCGTGCACATCGCCGGACACGAAGTGTCCCGCCTGTCCGACCGTCGCCTCTCCGCCGTTCGCAGCGCACTCGTCGGCTTCGTCTTCCAGCAGTTCTTCCTGCTCGACGGCGACAGCGCCGTGGACAACGTCGCCACCGGGCTCCTCTACACCGGCACCTCGGCCCGGAAGCGTCGGGCCGCCGCCGTCGAAGCGCTCGAGCGCGTCGGCCTCGGTCATCGGCTCCACCACCGACCCAACGAACTGAGCGGCGGTGAACGCCAGCGCGTCGCCATCGCCCGTGCGCTCGTCGCCCGACCGACCCTCGTGCTCGCCGACGAACCGACCGGCAACCTGGACTCCCGCACCAGCGAGTCGATCCAGGCGTTGCTCCACGAACTTCACCAGGAAGGCGCCACGATCATCGTCGTCACCCACGACAACGAACTCGCCGACTCGCTCCCACGCCAGGTGCGCTTCCGCGACGGATCGGTCGAGTTCGATTCCGCCAACGGCACCGCTGGTGCGCCGTCGACCACGAGCACCGACGCAGCGCCATCGGTCGGGGAGCCCGAACCGACCGAGCTGCAGCTCGACGACCTGACCGAGCCCGACCCGACGGACGGGCCCTGATGGCGAACCCGACCCCGGCCAAGCCGCTTCCCCGATCCAGCTCGTTCCGCATCGCCGACGTCCTCGGCACTGCCACCGCCGGCCTCACCGCCCGCAAGCTCCGCACCGCTCTCTCCGCACTCGGCATCACCATCGGCATCGGCGCCATGGTTGCCGTGCTCGGCCTCAGCCGCTCCGGTAGCGCGGCGCTCGAAGACCGCATCGCCGCCCTCGGTACGAACCTGCTCCAGGTCTCGGCCGGACAGGGCTTCGGCGGCGGCGACGCCACCCTCCCCGAAGACGCCGTCGCCACCGTCGGCCGGATCGGCCCGGTCAACTCCGTTTCCGCCGTCGCCACCGTCGACGCAAACGTGCTCCTCAACGACCTGGTCAACCCGAGCCAGACCGGCGGCCTCTCCGTCCGCACCGCCGAAACCAACCTCGTCGAAGCGCTCAACGGCTCGATCGCCGCCGGCCGCTTCCTCGACGACGCAACCGTCGACGTTCCCGCCGTCGTGCTCGGCTCCGTCGCCGCCGAACGCCTCGGCGTGTCCGCCGTCGACGGCACGCAGGTGCTGGTGGGGGAGGAGTGGTTCACCGTCATCGGCATCCTCGACTCGTTCGACGACCAGACCGACGACGTGGAAACGACACTCTTCGCCGACCTGGACCGCGCCGCCTTCATCGGCGCCGACATCGCCGAGGAACTCTTCGACGCCGCCCGCAACCCCGAAACGATCTACGTCAGAACCGACCCGGACTTCATCGACGACGTCCTCAACGTGATCCCCAACACCGCCGACCCGGAAAGCCCCGAAGAGGTCGAAGTCGTGCGCCCGACCGACGCACTCGAGGCACAGGAAGCCGCGTCCTCCACGTTCGACAATCTGTTCCTCGGCCTCGGCGCCGTGGCGCTGCTCGTCGGCGGCATCGGCATCGCCAACGTGATGGTCATCGCCGTCATCGAACGCCGAAACGAAATCGGCCTTCGCCGGGCACTCGGCGCCACCCGCGCCCACATCCGCCGCCAGTTCCTGCTCGAAGCGCTCCTGCTCTCCGTGCTCGGCGGCGTCGCCGGCGTACTGCTCGGTTCCGCGGTGACCGCACTGTGGGCCAACAGTCAGGGATGGCGCGTCGTCATCCCGCCCGAAGCCATCTTCGGTGGGCTCGTCGCCGCCATCGCGATCGGCGCCCTCGCCGGCCTCTACCCGGCCGTGCGCGCCGCCCGCCTCGCCCCGACCGAAGCGCTGAGGTCGTCATGATTCGCAAGCTTCTCCCAACCGCCGTCACCCTCGCCGTGCTCGGCGTCCTCCTCGCCGTCGGCTGGTGGTTCGCCCGCGACACCGCCTGGTGGCAGGACCTCGTCGACGGCGATGGGTCCGCCGAAGAGGTCCCCAGCGACCTGACCGACGTCTTCGAAACCGCCGTGGTCACCCGCGACGACGTGGCCGATATCGGCGAGCTCGACGCTCGGCTCGTCTACCAGAACGAGGTCGTGCTCGCCCATCGAGTCGACCCGGTCGAAACCACTGTCACGCAGACGGTCGGACAGGGCCGCTTCTCCCAGCAAGTGTCCACCACCGTGGAAGAACCCGGCACCCGCGCCATCACCGGCCTCCCCGAACCCGGCGACCTCATCGCCCCCGGAGACGTGCTGATCGAAACCGACTCCACGCCCGTCCATCTGGCCGCCGGCGAGATGGCCGCCTTCCGCACGATGGACGCCGACACGACCGGAACCGACATCGCCCAGCTGCAACAGCATCTGCTCGATGGCGGGTGGGGCGACGGCGACGAGCTCGTGGCCGACGGCGAATGGACCACCGCCACGACAACCGCCGTCGAAGCCTGGCAGGAGGACACCGGCCAGACCGTCACCGGCATCGTCGAACTCGGCGACCTCTGGTTCTCGCCCGGCCCGATCCGCATCGTCGACGTGCACCTCACGGAAGGCGTCGTCGTGGCCGACGGCGAATCCGTCCTCACGTACACGAGCGACGAACGAGCCGTCGAAGTCTCGGTGGCCGAACTCCCCGAAGGACTGCTGGACGCCGACGAATTCATCGTCGACCTGCCCGGCGTCGGCGACGTCCCCGCCGAACTCGTCAGCTCACGGGGAACCGACACCGGCTTCGACCTCGTCTTCTCCGTCGACCTCGACGGTCAGGACGTCGGCAGCGTGGACCGTCTCGCCGTCACCGTCGAATGGACGATCGCCGAACTCGTCGACGAACTCACGATCCCGCCGGAGGCAATCCGCAAGCTCGACTCGGGCGTCTACGTCGTCGACGTGCTGGACGGCGACACCATCCGCCGGACCGAGGTCGACGTGATCGGCCAGGCCGGGCGCGTCGTGGCCATCACCGGCCTCCCCGAGCGCACCCGGGTCCTCATCCCCTAGGGCGAACTCAGTTCGTGAAGACGGCAGCGTCGGCGGCGCTGAGCTCACTCGACGTACCCGCCGGCGTCATCGACACCCAGGTCTGGCCCGGAGCGAGACCGATGATCTCGCCGTCCGCCGTCGTCAGCGTGTAGCCGTCCGCCGCAGTCTCACGAGTCCAGATGCCCTCGACCCGGTGACCGTTCGAATAGACGACCACCTCGCGGGAGCCGATCGTGATCGCATCGACGGACGACGCATCGATCTGGCTCGGCAGGTACTGGGTCGTCATCACGATCACGTTCTGCGGAGCGAGCTGCACATCGTCGCGGGTGATGTGCGGTTCGCGAGCCTGGAAGCGGAGCCAGCCGTTGTCGGCCTCCGACCAGATGAAGTTCGCCGCAGCGGCAGCAGCGATCTGCACGCCGACCGACGGCTCGCCGAGCTCGGCCACATTGTTCGAGTAGTCGTAGATCGCTGAAGGAGGACCAGCGTCGTCCGGCGCCTCATCGAGCAGCGCCAGCGTGTCGACCACCGTGGCGTTCGGGCGCCGGAAGTCCGGCAGCAGCGAGAACTGGCTGTTGCCACAGTCCTCACACGCCATCACCAGCACGCCGTCCCGATCGGCTGCGCGCACCTGGTTCAGCACGCCATTGTTCGCACCCGAGAACGCAAAGATCGGGCCGTTCAGATTGGCGACGATGTCGATGTCGCTCGTTCGAGCCGACCGAACGGAACCGACCTCGGTCGGCAGTTGAGAGTGGAACACGGTCGCGAAGCGGGTCGCCTGCTGCTCGATGCGCTCCTCGAAGACGATGTCGGCCTCATCGAGCCCACGAAGCACGGATCGGGCGATCGCATCGTTGTTCGAGATCTTCACGACCACTGCGGGATGCACCGGCTCGCCCGGCTCGTCGCCGCCGATCGGAACGCCGGTCAGCGGCCACACGGGACCGGTCGGGCCCGGGGCCTCGGTGGTGGTCGTCGTGGTCTCGGCCTCGGTCGTGGTGGTTTCCGGCGCCGCCGTCGTGGTGGCCGGAGCCTCCGTGGTGGAGGTCGTGGTCTCGGCCGTGTCGGCGTCGTCACCTCCGCCGCAGGCCACGGCAACGAGCGCGAGGCAGATCAGAAGGACGAGTCGACGTACCGAAGCCATGAGGTTTCTCCAAGTGGGGACAGGGGTGAGACAGATGAGGGTCTGCGTCGTAGTCAGGGCCACGGACGAAACCGACAAGTTAATTCGTCGCCGCAGCCGATGGCGCGCACCTGTCGGTGCGTGTGTCACAGCGGGAGCATTCGCCCACCGTCGCTCACGGACGGTCGCGGCCAGCGAGAAGATCGGCCCAAAAGCGAACGAACCGGGAGTCCCTCCGTTCCCGCCAAGTTGCGGAGGAGACTCCCGGTTCCGAGCTGCGGCGGTTCCCGCCAAGGTGCCGTGCTCGTTGTTAGGAACTTCAACGGCATGATTCGCCAAAGCTTGATCGCGGTTGTGTGACGGTGTCGTGGCGCTCTCGCAACGAAGCATGACTCACCTCCCGCTGGTGGAAAAAGCAACAAACCGGGAGCTCCCCCGTTCCCGCCAAGTAGCAGGGGAGACTCCCGGTTTTTCGGGTTTCGGCATTCCCGCCAAGGTGCCGTGCCCGTGTTGTGGAACTCCAACGGCACGATTCGCCGACTGTTGAGCAGCAGGCAATTACGGTTCCATGTCATTCCCCGAACGCTCCCGCAACCCCGAACGTGCCTGGCACCTTTCCGCCCAAAAGGTGCCAGGCCTCCTCCGACGTGAATGGTGCCTGGCACCTGAGGGACCGTTCGGTGCCAGGTACCTCGACGGGTGACGTCGGCCAAAAACAGCGATCCCCCGGCGCTGCCACGCCGGAGGATCTGCCGTTCTCATTGGGGGGAGAGAGATGAGATGTTGTGGGATCCGGCCAAGCCCGCCAAGTACTGACCGGATCCCAGGAGCGTCGCACAGGTGTTTCCCGCCAAGGTCCTGTGCATCGCTGTACACCTCCAACGGCGCGAATCCCGATTCGTTGAAAACGGATTGATGACGAACCGGTGACCGTTCCGTCGCGGTTCCAGACCCCGAATTCCGCAAGGTGCCTGGCACCTAACGGCCGCTTAGGTGCCAGGCACCTACCGTCGAGCTGCGGGCACGGCGAGGGAACAGCGCTCCAACGCGTACGGGCGACAGAAAACGGGCGGATGCCCCGAGCGCACGGGAGTGCCCAGCAGAGAACGGTCGGACGCCCAGAAAACGCGGGCAGATCGAGAGTTGGTGCCTCGGCCGAACCTCGCTAGGCTTTAGCGCTTGTGAGTCTGACGTCCCGGTTTCGGCCGAGACAGCCAGGCGACTGAGAGCACTCAGAACACAATCGACGTCCGATCAGGCCTCCGGGAACCAGTCGGCACAACCGAAACCATCGCTCCGCCGTGCCCTGCTCGTGCGGAGCGTTCGCGTGACAGGGCTGCGGCCCGAGGCAACTCGGCCCAGAGAACAAGGAACGAAAACATGGCCACCAAAGCCATCGTTGGTGAAAAACTGGGAATGACGCAGGTCTGGCGTGACGACAAGATCGTCCCCGTGACCGTGCTAAAGGTCACCCCGTGTCGTGTGGTGCAGATCAAGCGCCCCGAGACGGATGGTTACTCGGCCGTCCAGGTCACCTTCGGTACCCAGAAGGAACACCGGCTCATCAAGCCTGAACTCGGCAACTTCGAAAAGGCCGGCGTCGCTCCGGGCAAGAAGCTCGTCGAGCTTCGCCTCGACGACGTCAGCGAGTTCGAGATCGGTCAGGAGATCAGCGCCGACGTCCTCGCTGAAGGCGAACTCGTCGATGCAACCGCCGTCAGCAAGGGCCAGGGCTTCACCGGCGTCATGAAGCGTCACAACTTCAAGGGCCAGCGAGCCAGCCACGGCGCACACCGCGTGCACCGCATGCCCGGCTCCGTCGGCCAGTGCGCCACCCCTGCCCGAATCTTCAAGGGCAAGAAGATGGCCGGTCGCTCCGGTGGTCAGAAGACCACCACCCAGAACCTCACCATCGTCGAGGCGAACGCCGAGGAGAACCTCGTCCTGGTCAAGGGCAACGTGCCCGGCCCCAAGGGCAGCACCGTCCTCCTGCGCAACGCCTCCAAGAAGCAGGGAGGCCAGTAGTGGCAACTGTTGACGTGAAGACGACCGCCGGCAAGAGCGCCGGCAAGGCCGACCTCGACGACCAGATGTTCGGCATCGAGCCAAACGTCCCGGTCATGCACCAGGTCGTGACCGCACAGCTGGCCGCCCGTCGTGCCGGCACCCACTCCACCAAGACCCGCGCCGAACGGCGTGGCGGTGGCGCCAAGCCCTGGCGTCAGAAGGGCACCGGCCGAGCACGTCAGGGCTCGATCCGCTCCCCGCAGTGGCGTGGCGGCGGCGTGGCCCACGGCCCGAAGCCCCGTGACTACAGCCAGAAGACCCCCAAGAAGATGATCCGCCTGGCGCTGCACTCGGCTCTGTCCGACCGTGCCGCCGACGACAAGGTCATCGTGGTCGACGGTTTCGGCTTCGACGCACCGAAGACCGCAGACGCCGTCAAGGCACTCGATGCACTCGGCATCGACGGCCGCGTGCTCCTCGTCCTCACCGACGAAGACGCCAACGCCGCCCTCAGCTTCCGGAACCTGCAGAACGTTCACGTCCTGCCCACCGGCGAGCTCAACGCCTACGACGTGCTCGTCTCCGACTACGTCGTGTTCACCAAGGACGCCCTGCCCACCGCACCGGCACCGAAGGCCAAGAAGGCCCCGGTCGTCAAGCGTTCGGCCCCGCAGGACGCCGCCCCAACCGAAACCAGCGCCGATGAGGCTCCCGCAGCCGCCGCCGCTTCGGAGGAGGAAGAGTAATGGCAGCCGATCCCCGCGATGTCCTCATCGCCCCCGTCGTCTCGGAGAAGTCCTACGGCCTTCTCGAGGAGAACGTGTACACGTTCAAGGTGGCGCCCGACGCCTCCAAGCCCGAGATCAAGCAGGCCGTCGAGTCGATCTTCGAAGTCACGGTCCTGAAGGTGAACACGCTGAACCGCAAGGGGAAGCGCAAGCGCAACCGCCGCAACGGCACGTTCGGCAAGCGCCCCGACACCAAGCGAGCCATGGTCACGCTCGCCGAAGGTGACGAGATCGACCTGTTCGAGGTGTGATTCGATGACTCTTCGCAAGCGCAAGCCCACCAGCCCCGGACGTCGTTTCCAGACGTCGTCCGACTTCTCCGAGGTCACCAAGACCTCGCCCGAGCGTTCGCTCATCGAGAAGAAGAGCGAGACCGGTGGTCGCAACAACTACGGCCGCAAGACGGCCCGCCACAAGGGTGGCGGCCACAAGCAGCAGTACCGTCGCATCGACTTCCGTCGCAACAAGGACGGCGTGCCGGCCAAGGTTGCCGCCGTCGAGTACGACCCGAACCGCTCCTGCCGCATTCTCCTGCTCCACTACCACGACGGTGAGAAGGCCTACGTCCTCGCTCCGGAGGGTGTCGGCGTCGGCGAGACGCTCATGAACGGCCAGGGCGCCGAGATCAAGCCGGGCAACGCACTGCCCATGCGCTACATCCCGGTCGGTACCACCATTCACAACGTCGAGCTCCAGCCCGGCGGCGGCGGCAAGCTCGCCCGTTCCGCCGGTTCGAGCGTCCAGCTCGTCGCCAAGGACGGCCCGCACGCCATCCTCCGTCTGCCCTCCACCGAGATGCGCCGCGTGCCCATCGACGGTCGGGCCACGGTCGGCGAGGTCGGTAACTCCGAGCACGAGCTCATCAAGATCGGCAAGGCCGGCCGCAACCGCTGGAAGGGCGTTCGCCCCCAGACCCGTGGTGTCGCCATGAACCCGGTCGACCACCCCCATGGTGGTGGCGAAGGCAAGACCTCCGGTGGTCGCCATCCGGTGTCCCCGTGGGGCAAGCCTGAAGCCCGCACCCGTCCGAAGAAGAAGCAGTCCAACGACATGATCATTCGTCGACGCCGCACGCGCGGCTCGCGGAGGTAACGCACAATGCCGCGCAGTCTGAAGAAGGGCCCGTTCGTCGACGAGCATCTGCTCAAGAAGATCGACGCCCTCAACGAGAACAACGACAAGCAGGTCATCAAGACCTGGTCCCGTCGTTCCACCATCATCCCCGACATGATCGGTCACACCCTTGCCGTCCACGACGGACGCAAGCACGTGCCGGTCTACGTCACCGAATCGATGGTCGGTCACAAGCTCGGCGAGTTCGCGCCGACCCGCACGTTCAAGTTCCATGCGGGCCAGGAGCGGGGAGCCCGCCGATGACCGGAGCGAAGACCAACGAGCGTCCGGGCACCCGGGCGAAGGCCAGCCACGTTCGCGTGTCGGCCTACAAGGCCCGCGAGGTCCTCAACGAGATCCGCAACCTTCCGGTTGCCGACGCCGCCGACTACCTCGACCTGTGCGAGCGTGGCGTGGCCGACGTGATCTCCAAGGTGCTCGACTCGGCCGTGTCCAACGCCGAGCACAACGACCTGCAGGACGCCGACGAACTCTTCGTTTCGGCCTGCTACGCCGATGAAGGTCCCACGATGAAGCGCTGGCGCCCCCGTGCCCGCGGTCGTGCGACCCGCATCCGCAAGCGCACCTGCCACATCACGGTCATCGTGTCCCGCATGGACGACGACGCTCTCGAGCTTCGTCGAGCCAAGCTCGACCGCCGTGCCTCCGGATCGGCCCCCAAGGCCGACCGTGCCGCACGTGTCGCAAAGTCCAAGGGTGATGAGGCGCCGGCCGAGACCAGCGCTGACGAAGAGGCAGTGGCCTCGGCAGATGCCGGGGAAGAGGAGTAACTCATGGGTCAGAAGATCAACCCCTACGGCTTCCGCCTCGGTGTCACCACCGACTGGAAGTCCCGCTGGTTCGCCAGCCGCGAGGACTACGCCAACTTCATCATCGAAGACTCGAGCATCCGTACCTTCATCATGAAGGACCTGCCGCACGCGGCGATCAGCCGGATCGAGATCGAGCGCAAGTCCAGCCGTGACAGCCTCCGGGTCGACGTGCACACCGCACGCCCCGGCATCGTCATCGGCCGCAAGGGCGCCGAGGCCGACCGCCTCCGCCAGGGCCTCGCCAAGATCACGGGCAACCAGAAGGTGCAGCTCAACATCCAGGAGATCAAGCAGCCGGAGCTCGACGCCGCCCTCATCGCACAGGGTGTCGCCGATCAGCTCCAGGGCCGTGTCGCCTTCCGTCGTGCCATGAAGCGCGCCGTGCAGAACGCACAGAAGGCCGGCGCCCTCGGCATCCGGGTCCAGACCTCGGGTCGCCTCGGCGGCTCCGAAATGGCCCGCCGTGAGTGGTACCGCGAAGGTCAGGTGCCGCTGCACACGCTGCGCGCCGAGATCGACTACGGCTTCCGCGAAGCCCACACCGCCGCCGGTCGCATCGGCGTCAAGGTGTGGATCTACACCGGCGAGCGTCTGCCCTACAAGAGCGAAGCGCAGGACAAGATCCAGCGTGAAGCCGCCATGGCCGTCGGCGAGACCTCCGGGCAGAACAAGCCCCGCCAGGTCGTGTCCAGCTCGGCCGCACCGCGCAAGCCAGCAGCGGCTGCCGCTGCAGCCGAACCGGTGGCCGAAACCCCCGAACAGGAACTCGCCCCGTTGGTGCCAGAAGCCGACCCCGAGTTCGAGAAGCTCCTTGCAGCGGAAGAGGAAATCGACGCCTCGACCCGCACCAAGGACGAAGCACTCAACTTCCGTCCCGGCGACGCGGACTGACGAGAAGGATCAGGTACGAACAATGCTGATGCCCCGCAAGGTCGCACATCGCAAACACCATCGTGGTCGCATGAAGGGAACCGCCAAGGGCGGTACCGAAGTCAGCTTCGGCGACTACGGCCTCCAGGCACTCGAGCCGGGCTGGATCACGGCCCGTCAGATCGAGGCTGCACGTATTGCCATGACCCGTCACATCAAGCGTGGCGGCAAGGTCTGGATCAACGTGTTCCCCGACAAGCCCGTCACCGAGAAGCCGGCCGAAACCCGCATGGGTTCCGGCAAGGGCAACCCCGAGCGTTGGGTCGCCGTCGTGCGCCCCGGCAAGGTGCTCTTCGAGCTCTCGTTCCATGACGAAGAGGTCGCCCGGGCCGCCATCGAGCGCGCCATCCAGAAGCTGCCCATCAAGGCCAAGTTCGTGAAGCGTGAGGAGGGTTTCTGATGGCACAGAAGAAGCTCAACGAATTGTCCGACGCCGACCTGTTGAAGCGTCTCGACGAAGTATCGGAAGAACTGTTCAACCTGCGTTTCCAGAACGCAACCGGACAGCTCAGCAACATTCGCCGCCTCGGCCAGGTCCGCAAGGACAAGGCCCGGGTGATGACCGAACTGCGGGCACGCGAAATCGCCGCCGCGGAAGCGCTTGACAGCGAGGAGGTCGCCTCATGAGCGACGCAATCACATCCGAGGCCGAGGCCTCGGCAAACCGCGAAAATCCCCGCAAGGTGCGCGAAGGCATGGTCGTCTCCGTGTCGATGGACAAGACCATCGTCGTCGAGGCCATCGACCGTGTCCGTCACCGCCGCTACGCCAAGACCGTGCAGCGCAGCAACAAGCTGTTCGCCCACGACGAGACCAATGACGCCAACGTCGGCGACCGGGTGCGGATCCAGGAGACCCGCCCCCTGTCGAAGAAGAAGCGCTGGCGCCTCGTCGAGATCATCGAGAGGGCCCGCTAATGATTCAGCAGGAAAGCCGACTCAAGGTCGCCGACAACTCCGGCGCTCGCGAGATCCTTTGCATCAAGGTGCTCGGTGGCACTCGCCGCCGTTACGCCGGCATCGGTGACGTGATCGTCGCCACGGTCAAGGACGCCAACCCCGGCGCCGCCGTGAAGAAGGGCGAGGTCGTCAAGTGCGTCGTCGTCCGCACCAAGAAGGGCAACCGTCGCCCCGACGGTTCCTACATCCGTTTCGACGAGAACGCCGCTGTGCTCATCAACGAGAACAGCCAGCCTCGTGGAACCCGTATCTTCGGCCCGGTGGGTCGTGAACTTCGTGACGCGAAGTTCATGCGCATCGTGTCGCTCGCACCGGAGGTCCTCTGATGAAGATCAAGAAGGGCGACAAGGTCCAGGTGCTCTCCGGCAAGGACCGTGGCAAGGAAGGCGTCGTCATGTTCGCCTTCCCCGAAAAGGACACGGTCATCGTCGAGGGCGTCAACCTCGTCAAGAAGCACCAGCGTCCCCAGGGTGAAGGAAAGCCCGGCGGGATCATCGACAAGGACATGCCGATGCACGTCTCGAACGTCGCCGCACTGTCCCCCAAGGACGGCAAGCCCACCCGCATTGGTTACAAGGTCCTCGAGGACGGCACCAAGGTTCGGGTGTGCAAGCGCACGGGAGCCGAATTCTGATGGCAGACACCACCACCATGCCGACGCTCAAGGCTCGGTACTACGACGAGATTCAGGCCCAGCTCAAAGAGCAGCTCGAACTCGACAACATCATGCAGGTCCCGCGGCTCGAGAAGATCTCGGTCAACATGGGCGTCGGCGAGGCTGCACTGAACAAGAAGGCCATCGAGGGCGCCCTGGAAGACATGGCGATCATCACCGGTCAGAAGCCGGCGATCACTCGAGCCAAGAAGAGCCTCGCCAGCTTCAAGCTGCGTGAGGGCCAGGTCGTCGGCTGCCGAGTCACCCTCCGGGGCGACCGCATGTACGAGTTCCTCGACCGGGTCATCTCGCTCGCCACTCCTCGGATCCGTGACTTCCGCGGTCTCCCCGAGAAGAGCTTCGACGGACGAGGGAACTACACCTTCGGCGTCACCGAGCAGCTGATCTTCCCAGAAATCAACTACGACAAGGTCGACACGGTTCGGGGCATGGACATCACCATCGTCACCACCGCGACCAACAACGAGCACGGCAAAGCCCTGCTCGATGCCTACTCCTTCCCGTTCCGAAAGGCAGGCCAGTAATGGCGAAGAAGGCCCTCGTCAACAAGCAGCAGAAGACCCCGAAGTTCAAGGTCCGCGCCTACACCCGATGCCGCAAGTGCGGTCGTCCGCGCAGCGTGTACAAGAAGTTCGGCCTGTGCCGCATCTGCCTCCGTGAAATGGGACATGCCGGAGAAATTCCGGGTCTCAAGAAGGCCAGCTGGTAGGGGAAGGAACAGACACATGACAATGACCGACCCCATCGCCGACATGTTCACACGCATCCGCAACGCCAACACGGCGATGCACGATGACGTCAACATGCCGTCGTCCAAGCTGAAGGAAACCCTGGCTGAGCTCCTCAAGACTGAGGGCTACATCGCCGGGTATGCCGTCGCCGACAACCCGAACGGGCCCGGCCGGATCCTCAGCATCGACATGAAGTACTCCGCCGACCGCAAGCGCGTCATCTCGGGCATCACCCGAGTGTCGAAGCCCGGCCTGCGCGTGTACCGGAAGTCCACAGAGGTCCCTCGTGTTCTCGGCGGGCTCGGCGTTGCCGTGCTCTCCACGAACCGTGGCCTCATGACCGATCGCGAAGCCCGTCGCCGCCGTATTGGTGGCGAGGTGCTCGCCTACGTCTGGTAGGAGCAGCGATGTCACGTATTGGAAACGCACCGATCGCCATCCCCGACGGTGTCGACGTGTCCGTCAGCGGACGCGACGTCACCGTGAAGGGTTCCAAGGGCGAACTGTCCATGACCCTTCCGGGCGAAATCACCGCATCGGTCGAAGACGGCACCTTCACGGCTGTCCGTCCCGACGACAGCGGAGAGAACAAGGCCATGCACGGCCTCGCCCGCACGCTGGTGGCCAACATGGTCACCGGAGTGAGCGAAGGCTTCACCAAGAAGCTCGAAATCGTCGGCGTCGGCTACCGTGCCGCCGCCAAGGGTTCGAACGCTCTTGAAATGCAGCTCGGCTTCAGCCACCCGGTCCACATTCAGGCACCGGACGGCATCGAGTTCGAAGTCCCGCAGCAGACGGAAATCATCGTCAAGGGCATCGACAAGCAGCTCGTCGGCCAGGTGGCCGCCGACATTCGCAAGTGGCGCAAGCCGGAGCCCTACAAGGGCAAGGGCATCAAGTACGAGGGTGAGCGCATCATCCGCAAGGCAGGAAAGGCAGCCAAGTAATGAAGGATGTATCTGCCGAACGTCGCCGCAACCGTCAGCGCCGCCACTATCGCGTGCGCAAGTCGGTCAACGGCACCGCAGCACGGCCTCGTCTGGCCGTACACCGCTCGAACAAGCACATCACCGCTCAGGTGATCGACGACAACGCACGGGTCACCCTGGCCTCCGCCTCCACGGTGGAGAACAGCTGGGATGGTGCGGGCAACACGGTCGAGGCCGCCACCAAGATCGGTGAGCTCGTGGCCAGCCGGGCCAAGGACGCCGGCATCGAGACCGTCGTGTTCGATCGTGGCGGCAACCTCTACCACGGACGCATCGCTGCGCTGGCAGACGCTGCCCGCGAAGCAGGACTGGAGTTCTGATGGCGAACGAGCCAAACAACAACAACAACAATCGGAACGACCGTGGCAACCGCAACGACCGTGGCCGCAATGATCGCAACGATCGGAACGACCGCGAAAACGAGGGTGGCCTGCGCGAGTCCCGCGTGATCCACATCAACCGTGTCGCCAAGGTCGTCAAGGGTGGTCGTCGCTTCAGCTTCACCGCTCTCGTCGTGATCGGTGACGGCAAGGGTCAGGTCGGACTCGGTTACGGCAAGGCGAAGGAGGTGCCGCTGGCGATCCAGAAGGGCACCGAGGAAGCCAAGCGCAACCTCTTCTCCGTGCCGCTCGCCGGAAGCACCATCGTGCATCCGATCCTCGGCCAGATGGGCGCCGGCAGCGTGCTGCTCAAGCCTGCGGCTCCCGGTACCGGCGTCATCGCCGGTGGTGCGGCCCGTGCCATCCTCGAAGAGGCCGGCATCCAGGACGTGCTCTGCAAGTCGCTCGGTTCGCCGAACCACATCAACGTGGCCCGCGCAACCATCGCCGGCCTCCAGGAACTGAAGCGCCCCGACGAGATCGCCCGCCTCCGTGGCCTCGATCCCGAAGAATTCGTTCCCGCCGGCCTGCTCCAGGCCTACAAGGAATCCGAGCGCGACGGCGCCGATCCGGCCACCGCCGGCATCGTCACCAACGGGGGTGCCTGATGGCAGACCTGAAGATCACCCAGACCCGGTCCACGATCGGCACCAAGCCGAAGCAGCGCGGCACCATCCGTGCGCTTGGTCTCGGCCGCATCGGTCGGACCGTCACCAAGCCGGACACGCCTGAGGTTCGCGGCATGATTGCCCGCGTGCCCCATCTCGTCACGGTGGAGGACGCCTGACATGGCCATCAAGATTCATGATCTGAAGCCCGCCGAGGGCTCGACCAAGAACAAGCAGCGCAAGGGCCGCGGTATCGGCGGCAAGGGCGGCAAGACCGCAGGCCGTGGTACCAAGGGCCAGCACTCTCGTGGTCGCGGCAAGGTCCGCGCCGGGTTCGAGGGTGGCCAGATGCCACTGCAGAAGCGGGTCCCGAAGCTTCGCGGCTTCACCAACCCGTTCCGCGTCGAGTACCAGGCGATCAACCTGGACACGATTCAGGACTCCGAGCTGACCGAGGTCACGCCCGAAGCCCTGTTCGAGCGCGGTCTCGTCTCGAAGAACGCCCTCATCAAGGTGCTCGGTCGCGGCGAACTCAGCCGCTCCGTCTCCGTGCAGGCGCACGCGTTCTCGAAGTCGGCCGAAGAGGCCATCACCGGCGCCGGTGGATCCATCGAGATCCTCCCGAAGCCATGGGGCGATTCGCCTCGTCCGCCCGCCCAGGGCAACCAGCACACCAACCGATAGTCGCCGGCGAGCCCGCGTCCCGAGATTTCGGGGCGTGGGTTACGCTTGGCCAGCCAGCTACGCAGGGAGACCTTGTGTTCTCACGCATCGCCAACATGTTCCGGGTGCCGGATCTTCGCAACAAGATCCTCTTCACCTTGTTCATCCTTCTGCTGTACCGGATCGGGTCGTTCATCCCGGCTCCGGGTATCGACGTCGCCGCCGTGCAGGCGCTGCGTGAGAGCTCGGACGAGCAGGGCGGAATCCTCGCATTCGTCCAGCTGTTCTCCGGCGGCAGCCTCACGACCTTTGCCCTCTTCGCACTGGGCATCTTCCCGTACATCACCGCATCGATCATCATGCAGGTGCTTGGCGTCGTGGTGCCTCGAATCGAGCAGTGGCAGCAGCAGGGTGCGGTCGGTCAGCGCAAGATCACCCAGTGGACCCGTTACATGACGGTGGCCATCGGCATCATCCAGGCCACGAGCTTCTCGTTCCTGTTCAACAGCGGCGCCGCAGTCGGCGGTGGCTTCGTGCTCATGCCGAAGTTCAACGCCGCCACCGTGCTGCTCGTCGTGCTCACCCTGACCGCCGGTACGGCGCTCGTCATGTGGATGGGCGAGCTCATCACGCAAAAGGGCATCGGCAACGGCATGTCGCTGATCATCACGGCGGCGATCGTCAGCCAGTTCCCGGCCCAGTTCTCTGCGCTCCAGCAGAACGAAGGTTGGACCGCAGTCGTCGCCTTCATCATCATCCTCGCCATTGCGCTTCTCGGCATCGTGTTCGTCGAGCAGGGACAGCGTCGTATCCCAGTGCAGTTCGCCAAGCGGGTCGTCGGTCGCAAGCAGTACGGCGGCCAGAGCACCTACATCCCGCTCAAGGTCAACCAGTCCGGCGTGATCCCGATCATCTTCGCCAGCTCCGTGCTGTACCTGCCGAACCTGATCGCCGTCGCCCTGCCCGACAACGGCTGGGGTAACAGCATCCGCAACTTCGTCAACAACAACCTGGTCGACCCCACCGCGGTGCTCTACCTGGTCGTCTTCGGCCTGCTCATCGTCGGCTTCGCCTACTTCTACACGGCGATCACCTTCGACCCCGCCAAGCAGGCCGACACCATCCGCAAGCAGGGTGGCTTCGTTCCCGGCATCCGCCCCGGACCACAGACGGAGCGGTACCTCGCTCGCATCCTCACCCGCATCACCCTCCCCGGCGCGTTGTTCATCGCCGCCGTGGCCCTGGTGCCGAACCTGATCATGACGGCGCTCGGCTACGACCTCGCCGGCCACGACGGCGGCCTGCAGGCGGCTGGCTTCGGGTTCATCGGAATCTCTATCCTGATTGCGGTGGGTGTGTCGCTGGAAACGATGAAGCAGATCGACAGCCAGCTCATGATGCGGAACTACGAGGGCTTCCTCGCCAAGAACAAGTAAGGGGCTGGCCATGACGGCACGTCGAATTGTGGTGCTCGGGCGGCAGGGCGCAGGCAAGGGCACCCAGTGTGCTCGCCTCGTCGAGGAGTTCGGGATCGTCCACGTCTCCACCGGTGACATGCTGCGGGCTGCCGTGGCCGCCGGCACGGAGCTCGGCAAGCAGGCCGAAGCCGTCATGCAGGCCGGCGAGCTCGTCGGTGACGAGCTGATGCTGGGCATCGTGTCCGAGCGCCTCGCGCAGGACGACATCATGGAGAACGGCGTGCTGCTCGACGGCTACCCCCGCAACGCCGCTCAGGCCGATTCGCTCGAGGCGATCCTTGCCGAGCAGGGCGTCGAGCTCACGGCCGCAATCAACATCGATGTGCCGCTCGAAGAGGTCACTCAGCGCATGATGGCCCGCGGCCGCGAGGACGACACGCCCGAGAGCATCGCCCGCCGCCTCGAGCTCTACGAAGAGCAGACGGCACCGTTGCTCGAGTGGTTCGCCTCCCGCGACAAGCTCGTCGTGGTCGACGGGCTCGGCGAAGAGGACGAAGTCTTCGCCCGCGTTTCCGGCGCCCTCTGACCGCCGCAACGCCCGATCTGCCCGGACATCACTGTCACAGATTCGCGATTCACAAATTCAGATACACCTGCTAGACCGGACGCACGCCTGTTCCGCAAGGAGCGGAGCGGCGGGAAGGTGGGAATCATGTATCTGTTCACCAGGAACTCGCGCGTGCTCAGTGGAGGCGGCGGGGTGATGGCGGATCTCGTCGCTGTCACCGACTTCGTCAACCGCAACACCGACCTCGACACGAGCCTCTACTCGATGGCCGTCGGAACCGAACCCGGCAGCATCTCGTGGTCCGGGCTCGTGAACCGGCGATCGGAGCTCGTGGACGCGTCGGACAAACTGCTGCCTCGCGAGGAGTATTGGGACATCGTCGAGCGAGTTCGTCCCCATGTCACGCCGATGACCGATTCGCTGCTCACACCGATTCACGCAACCGGCGACCTCGGGCCGAAACCCGACTACGTGTCGACGGTGTGGGGCCAATCGGTCGGTGCGCTGTCCGACGCGGTCGCCTGGGCGATCGAGATGACGGAGCTCGCCAGTTCCATCACCGGGCATCCGATCATGCTGAGCGCCAACTCGATCGGCCCCATCGGCCAACTGGGGTTCATGAGCGCAGGCCAGAGCGTCGACGAACTCGAGGACCGAACGCAAGCGATCTGGGCCGACGAGCGCTACATGGCGAAGTTGGGCGAAGCCAAGGACATGTTCCAGCCCGGCGTCGGTGGCTCGGCTGTCTGGCGCAAGGTGCACTGACGCGTCGCAATCCGCAGGAGCGTAGGGTCGCGGCATCGAACCGGATGCCGCGACCCACGCCACCGTCGACACGACGGCACTGATCGACTCGCCGCGGGCGTGGCTCGTGGTGCTCGGCACGTTCCTCTCGTCGTTCGTGACGCTCGGAACCGCGTACAGCTTCGGCGCGTTCTTCTCTGCAATGGCCGACGAGTTCGATTCGGGCAAGGCGGCAACGTCCGTCGTGTTCGGGGTGACCACGTTCGCCTTCTTCTGGCTCAGCATCCTCACCGGCCGGCTCGCCGACCGCGTCGGCCCACGGCCCGTCCTGCTCCTCGGCGCCTGCAGCCTCTTCTTCGGCCTGCTGCTGACCAGCCGGGCCGGCTCGCTGCCCGTCGCCTACGCGACCTACGGCGTTGGTGTCGGTGTTGCGGCCGCCACCGGCTACATCCCGATGGTGGCCGCCGTCGGTGGGTGGTTCGAGGCGAAACGGGCCACCGCCGTCGGTATCGCCGTTGCCGGCATCGGCGTCGGCACGCTCGTCATGTCGCCCCTCGCCGCCCGCCTCGTCGAGACCTACGGTTGGCGCGACACCTACCGCTTCATCGGCATTGCCGGCGCTCTCGTGCTCCTGGCGTGCATCGGCCTCGTGGACCGGCCGCCCGGCCAACGCTCGGCCGTCGCCCCGCCGCTGCGCACCGTCCTCGCATCGCCCGTCTTCCGGTGGCTGCACCTCTCGGCGCTGTGCTCGGGCCTTGCGCTCTTTGTGCCGTTCGTCTTCGTGGGGCAGTACGCCGAGGCCCAGGGCGTCAGCGCAGTGCGGGCGGCCGTGCTCGTCGGTCTCCTCGGGGGATCCAGCGTGCTGGCTCGCATCGGCTTCGGCTCGGCCGTTCGCCGGTTCGGGTCCATGCCCTTGTACCGCGGCTCGTTCGTGCTGCTCGGCTCCAGCTTTCTCCTCTGGCTGATCGCCGGCTCCTCGTACACGCTGCTCGTCGCCTTCGTCGTCGTGCTCGGCATCGGCTACGGCGGCTTCGTCGCCCTCAGCACCATCGTCATGGCGGAGCGAATGGGCGTCGTCGGACTGGGCGCGATCCTCGGGCTCTTCTACACCTCGCAGGGACTGGGCGGCCTGCTCGGGCCGCCAATCGCCGGGCTGATCATCGACGCCACGGGCGGCTACACCGCCGCCATTGTGGGCTGCATGGTCCTCGAAGTGGCGGCGTTCCTGCTGCTCGCCCGCGTGCCCGACACGGGGGCCGGCGAGGTCGCCAATCAGGCGTAGACGACGCCGATCGTCGCCAGCGCAATCGCGCTCAACACCACGAACGTGAGGATGGTCGTGCCGAAGGCGCCGATGCCCTTGGCGATCTTCGCTGTGCGCTCATTGGCCGGGTCCCGGTGGCCGGCCGCAATCGCTTCTAGTTCCCGATCTGCCATCACCATGCCGATGGGGGAGATCAGGCCGCAGGACAACAGGCCAACGACGCTCAGGATCATTGCCGTCGACGCGTACGAGGTCTCGGCCCACGGTTCGGGCGGCGGCGAATCCACCCCCAAAACGTAACCGGGGCGGACGGGCCATGCCCGACCGCCCCGGTCTCATGTTCTTCGGAGGATCAGCCCTCGAGCACGTCCTCGGCGTCAGCTTCGTCAGCCTCGTCTGCTTCGTCTGCTTCGTCTGCTTCGTCTGCTTCGTCTGCTTCGGCTTCGTCTGCTTCGGCTTCGTCGACTTCGTCGACTTCGACTTCGTCAGCTTCGGCGTCGTCAGCCGCCTCGGGCTCGTCGGCGCTTTCGCCTTCGGCCTCGTCGGCGTCGTCCGTCATCTCCGGCTCGTCTGCGGTCTCGTCAGCGTCGTCGGTCTCAACCTCAACGTCGATCTCGACCTCAACGTCGGCGTCGTCGGAACCGTCATCTGCGGTTTCCGGCTCGTCCGAATCCTCGGCGCCCTCATCTGCGCCGTCCATCGGGGCGGAGGCGCTCGGGGTGAATCCAACACACTCGACACCGATCGAGTTCGGGCCGCCCGTGCCACCGATGTGGTGAACCGAGATCATGGTTGCCGCTTCGATCGTGACACCGGTGAACACCGTGGTGTTCGTGTCCTGGTCGTAGGGAAGGTCGTCGGTGACCGGCGACTGCCAGCCGTTATCGAGCATGACAAACCACTGCTCGTTCGGCTGGTCGTCGACCATCTCCTCCTCGGCTTCGGCGTCGTCACCTTCGGCCTCATCGTCACCGGCTTCGGTGTCGTCCTCGGCTGGTGCTTCGGCGTCGTCGCCTTCGGCCTCGTCGTCACCGGCTTCGGCGTCGTCGCTGTCGGTCTCGTCGGCTTCGGTGTCGTCCTCGGCTGGTGCTTCGGCGTCGTCGCCTTCGGCCTCGTCGTCACCGGCTTCGGCCTCGTCGCCTTCGGCCTCGTCGTCACCGGCTTCGGCCTCGTCGCCGTCAGTCTCGTCGCCTTCGCTTTCGTCGTCGGCTTCGGCTTCGGTGTCGTCTTCAGCTGGTGCTTCAGCGTCGTCGGCTTCAGCTTCGGTGTCGTCTTCGGCTGGTGCTTCGGCGTCGTCGG
>JAHDEJ010000001.1:142422-381394 GCA_020628865.1 Acidimicrobiales bacterium | reverse complement strand
CGTCGGCTTCAGCTTCGGTGTCGTCTTCGGCTGGTGCTTCGGCGTCGTCGGCTTCAGCTTCGGTGTCGTCTTCGGCTGGTGCTTCGGCGTCGTCGGCTTCAGCTTCGGTGTCGTCTTCGGCTGGTGCTTCGGCGTCGTCGGCTTCGGCCTCGGTGTCGTCCTCGGCAGGTGCTTCGACCTCGTCGCCTTCAGCTTCGGTGTCGTCTTCGGCTTCGGCCTCGGTGTCGTCCTCTGCCGGCTCCTCCTCCGAAGGCGCCTCCGCCTGGAGTGAGACGGCATCGAGTGCCACCTCAGACTCGTCGCTCTCGTCTGCGGGCTCGCCCGCTTCCTTCGCAACCGCTTCCTCTGCCTCGCCGTCGGAAGTGGCATCCGTGGCGTCCTCGTCGGCTGCGGCCTCGTCGTCCTGGCCGACGATCTCGTCAGCGGCAGGCTCGTCCTCGGCGGCCGCTTCGTCCGCGATCTCGTCGTCGACGGTGTCGGCGTCGTCCGACGCGTCCTCGACGACCATGTCGTCATCAGAGGCTTCACCGTCGTCGGCCATCTCGCCGTCGTCGGTTGCTTCACCTTCGTCGGCCATCTCGTCTTCGGCCATGCCGTCGTCGGAGGCTTCGCCGTCGTCGGTCATACCGTCTTCGACCATCTCGTCGTCAGACATCTCGGCGTCTTCGGACATCTCGTCCTCGGCCATCTCCGCTTCGGCCTTCATGGCCTCGATCTCCTCGGAGTGGTTGTCCGTGCTCACGAGGGTGATGTCGTAGGTTCCGGCCGGAATGCTCACCGGGAACGGCCCAGCACTGTCACTGATGCCGTCATCGACCAACTTGGTGCCGGAGAAGCTGAAGTTCATCTCCCCGCACGAGTCTTCCTGCGCCCCTGCGAACGAAATCGTTCCATCCAGAGTCGCTGCGAGAAGGACCAGCACCGCCGCTGAGCCCTTCATCAGATGCCGCAGCGTGCGCGTCTCTGCCGCATGTTCCCGCCGTTGTCTATTCATGAGTGGAGTGCCTTTCGGGTTCAAGAGAGGTTCTCGCCACCTCCCATCTCCACTGCTCCGAGTCGGCCGGACCAGACGCAAAATGAGCCGATCGGCCACCCAATGGGCCAAATGGCCCATTCAGGCGGCCACCAGCGCGCGCCGATCACTCCGCTTCGGACACCGTCATCCCCGCCGTCCAGCCCGTCGAATCCACGGCGACGGCGGTTCGCGCTCGCGTCAGCCCCAGCCGAGCTCGTGCAATCGGTCGTCGTCGATACCGAAGTGGTGGGCGAGCTCGTGCACGACGGTGACCTGCACCTCGTGGACCAGCTCGTCCCGGTCCGCACACATGTCCATGAGCGACAACCGGTAGATGGTCACCCGATCCGGAAGCTCGAAACCGCCGTACTCACCACGCTCCGTGAGCGGAATGCCCTCGTAGAGTCCCAACAGGTCCGGTTCGTCGGGATGTTCGTCCTCGATGAAAACCGCTACGTTGTCCATCAGCGCACCCAGCGGACCGTCGATCAGGTCGATCGAATCCACGACGAGTTGCTCGAACTCGGCCTTCGAGACCTCCATTCGGCCCCCTTTCCTCCCGGATTCTACGCGGTCCACGAAGTTGGTGTGTTTCCCGCGAGCCGCTAGGTTTAATCGCTGGCTCTGCGCGCGTTGCCCGCAGAGTGCAAGACACTTCAGGAGGAAGTCCCATCGCAAAACCAAAAGAAGACGCGATCGTTCTGGAAGGCACCGTAACGGAGCCACTTCCGAACGCAATGTTCCGGGTTGAACTGGAGAACGGCCACAAAGT
Source organism: Acidimicrobiales bacterium (assembly GCA_020628865.1). Lineage (GTDB taxonomy): Bacteria > Actinomycetota > Acidimicrobiia > Acidimicrobiales > SHLQ01 > SHLQ01. The sequence goes on along the minus strand of JAHDEJ010000001.1, from coordinate 379,607 downwards.
TCTGGCCCACATCTCCGGAAAGATGCGGATGCACTACATCCGAATTCTCCCGGGCGATCGAGTCCAGGTGGAACTCACCCCCTACGACCTTGAACGAGGTCGGATCACGTACCGCTACAAGTAGCCGGTACCCGCGGCGGATCGCTCCGTCGAGCCATCCCCCACAACTCCGCAGCGCCAATCGCAGCGGACGACGAACGTACGAGAAAGGACGCAGCCTGTGAAGGTTCGAGCAAGCGTCAAGAAAATGTGTGACAACTGCAGAGTCATCAAGCGGCACGGCCGCGTCATGGTGATCTGCACGAATCCACGCCACAAGCAGAGGCAGGGCTAGTAGCCAATGGCACGTATTTCAGGTGTTGACATCCCCCGCGAAAAGCAGGTGCAGGTCTCGCTGACCTACATCTTCGGTATCGGGCTGACCACGTCGCAGAACATGCTGACCGAGCTCGAGATCGACCCGACCCGTCGAGTCCGTGATCTCACCGACTCCGAGGTCGCCCAGATCCGTGCCTACATCGAGGCGAACCTCAAGGTCGAAGGTGACCTTCGCCGCGAAGTCAGCCAGGACATCAAGCGCAAGATGGAGATCGGCTCGTACCAGGGTCTCCGTCACCGTCGTGGCCTGCCGGTCCGCGGTCAGCGCACGCACACCAACGCTCGCACCCGCAAGGGCCCGAAGAAGACCGTCGCCGGAAAGAAGAAGGCCTGATCATGGCAACGCCGCAGCGCAAGAAGCGCAAGCAGTCCAAGAACGTCACGCACGGCGTGGCGCACATCAAGAGCTCCTTCAACAACACGATCATCACGATCACCGACCAGGAAGGCAACGCCCTGTCCTGGGCGTCCGCCGGAAACGTCGGCTTCAAGGGCTCCCGCAAGAGCACCCCGTTCGCCGCCCAGATGGCCGCCGAGCAGGCCGCACGTCGGGCGATGGAACACGGCGTCCGCCGTGTCGACGTCGTCGTCCGGGGCCCCGGCTCCGGTCGTGAAACCGCCATCCGTTCCATCCAGAACACCGGCATCGAAGTCACTGGTATCAAGGACGTCACCCCCGTTCCGCACAACGGCTGCCGTCCCCCGAAGCGTCGGAGGGTCTGACACATGTCTCGTTACACCGGACCGAAGGCACGCGTCTCGCGTCGTCTCGGCACCAACATCTGGGGAACCAAGGGCGAGACCATCGCCCTCGACAAGCGTCCCTACCCGCCCGGCGATCACGGTCGTACCCGTCGCCGCGGCAACGTCAGCGAATACCTCATGCAGCTGCAGGAGAAGCAGAAGGCTCGCTTCACCTACGGCCTGACCGAGCGTCAGTTCCGCAACATCTACGACGAGGCCTCCCGTCGCACCGGCGTCACCGGTGAGAACATGCTCCGCTACCTGGAGCTGCGCCTCGACAACGTGGTGTACCGCGCCGGCTGGGCGGCCACCCGTCCGCAGGCCCGTCAGTTCGTGAGCCACGGCCACATCGAGGTCAACGGCAAGCGCGTCAACATCCCCAGCTACCGCGTCCGTCAGGGCGACGTCATCAGCATCCGGGCGAAGGCACGCAATGGCGTGACCCTCCAGTGGAACATCGACGTCCTCGACCGCGGCAAGCCCGCATGGCTCGATGCCGGCGAAGACAAGTACTCCGCCGTCGTGCACCAGATGCCGCTCCGCGAGCACATCGACGTCCCCGTGCGCGAGCAGCTCATCGTCGAGCTGTACTCCAAGTAGTCTTTATCCACCAACCAACGCCCCGGGGATTCGTCCTGGGGGTCGCCTTCGAAGTTCCGAGGAGAACACATGCTGGTTATTCAGCGTCCGACGGTCGAAGCGATCGGAGAAGAGCAGAACAACACGCAGAAGTTTGCGATTGGGCCCCTCGAGCGAGGACTCGGCCACACAATCGGAAACAGCCTGCGTCGTACGCTTCTGTCCTCGATTCCGGGAGCCGCCATCACCCAGGTGCGTTTTGACGACGCCCTGCACGAGTTCGACACCATTCCCGGTGTTGCCGAAGATGTCACCGACATCATCCTGGCGCTCAAGGACATCGTCCTGCGCGTCCACGCCGAGGAGCCAGTCACGCTGCGCCTCGACGTTCGTGGCCCGAAGGACGTCACCGCGTCCGACATCCACCCGCACGCCGACGTGGAGATCCTGAACGGTGAGCTTCCGCTCGCCACGCTGAACAGCAAGGGTCACCTCGCCATCGACATCACCGTCGACCAGGGCAGCGGCTACGTCAGCGCCGACCGCAACAACACGTCGGACACGATCGGTGTCATCCCGATCGACTCCATCTACTCGCCGGTCCGTCGCGTCGCCTTCACGGTGTCGCCGACCCGCGTCGACCAGCAGGCCGACCTCGACCGCGTCGAGCTGGAGATCGTCACCGACGGCTCCATCACGCCCCGCGACGCCCTTGCGTCCGCTGGCGCCACGCTGCGTTCGCTGGTGCAGCTCGTCGAAGAGATGAGCGACGAGCCGCAGGGCCTCGAGCTGGGCGAGATGAGCCCGGTCGTCGCCGGTTCCCCGGACCTCGAAAAGCCGATCGAAGACCTCGATCTGTCCGAGCGTCCCCGCAACTGCCTCAAGCGGGCCCAGGTCAACTCCGTGGGCGAGCTCCTCGAGAAGACCGAGGACGACCTGCTGGCCATCACGAACTTCGGTCAGAAGTCGCTCGATGAAGTCATCGAGAAGCTCGACGAGCGCGGCCTGACCCTGCGCACGAGGGACTGATCATGGTTGCAACTCCCAAGAAGGGCCCCCGCTTCGGCGGCAGCGCCTCACATCAGAAGGCCATGATGGCCAACCTCGTCGCTTCACTGATCGCTGCTGAAGCGATCGAGACGACCGAAGCCAAGGCGAAGGCCATGCGGCCGATCGCAGAGAAGATGATCACGAAGGCCAAGAAGGGCGGGGTGCACAACCACCGTCAGGTCGTGAAGTTCCTGCGTGACCGTGAAATGGCCACCAAGTTGTTTGACGAGATCGGTCCCCGCTACGCGGAGCGTCCGGGTGGGTACACCCGCATCCTGAAGCTGGGTCCCCGTTCGGGCGACAACGCCCCAATGGCCCGGATCGAGCTGGTCTGATCGACCAGTTCATCGAACGATGACCAATGTGAGAGCCACCGTCGCATACACCGGCGGTGGCTTTCATGGTTTTGCGGCCAACGAGGGCGTGCGCACGGTGGCCGGCGACATCGAGGCGGCGCTGGCGAAGATCATCGGTGAACACATCACCATCACCTGCGCCGGTCGCACCGACAAGGGCGTGCATGGGCGCGGTCAGGTCATCTCGTTCGAGATCCCCGGGTCGGGTGACGGCCACGACCAGATCAACGACCTGGATCGGATCCAACACTCGCTCAACCGCATGTGCGGGCCGACGATCGCGATCAGCGGGATGCAGCGGGTGCCCGAGGCCTTCAACGCCCGGTTCTCGGCCACATGGCGGCAGTACCGCTACCACGTGTGGAACAGCGCCACCCCCGACCCGTTCCGGGTGGGGAACAGCTGGCATGTGCAGCCGCCGCTCGACGTGGATCGGATGAACGCCGCCGCCGCGCAGCTCGTCGGCACCCACGACTTCTCGTCCTTCTGCCGCCGCCCCACGCCAGCCGAAGGTGAACCCGAGAAGTCGCTCGTGCGCGACGTCCTGAGCGCCGAGTGGTTCCGCGGTGCCGGCCCCGAGGCCGAACTGCTCACCTTCTGGGTGCGGGCGACGTCGTTCTGCCACCAGATGGTCCGGTCCTTCGTCGGCACCACCGTCGACGTCGGCCTCGGACGGATCAACCCCGACGACATTCCATTCATTCTGGCCAAGCAGGATCGACAGGCCGCCGGCCGGGTGGCACCGCCGGACGGATTGACCCTGTGGGAGGTCGGCTACTGAGCCGACGTGTCGGCGAGCCGTTCGCCGATGATGCGCCACACATCCGGGTCGATGATGTGCCCGGTGTGGCAGCTCTGCACCTCGATGTTCTCCACGTGGAGGCTGTGGTCGTCGATGCAGGCCCGCCAGTCGACGGCGGCGTCGAACCGGCTGTAGATGGCGGTGATGGGGCGCTCGATCGGGGTCTGGTTGCGTTCGTTGATCTGGGCTTCGATCTCGTCGAGGCGGGCCGGCGAGTACGCGGTTGCCGAACGCGTGTAGCGGGGGCCGCCAACGACCGGGGTGCCGAACGTGAAGACCCGGGTGACGAGTTCGGGGCGTGAGCGGGCGACTTCACGGGCAAAGACGCCGCCGAGGCTCCATCCGATGACCGCCGCGGCGACGCCGGTCCGGTCGACGTGGCGTTCGACGACGCCGATGATCGTGTCGAGGTCGTCGGCTACTTCGCCGCGGTTGGTGCCGATGCCCCACCCGTGGCATTCGTGGCCTCGTGTGCCGAGGAATGTGCGCAGCGGCCAGGTGGCCCGGTCGCCGGTCCGGAACCCGGGGAAGGCGACGACGAGTTGGTCGCCCCGCGGCACTCGCCGCAGTTCGGGCACGTGCCGAACGAGACGGGGGATCTCCCGGAAGAACCGCAACTCCGCGCGCAGCAGCGATCCTTCGGGGGCGGCGAAGGGAAGCTGGCCCAACGGCTCCGGCACGAACATCCGCCCAACGTACCCACCCCCACCGACATCGGGGTCAGACCCCTAACGCCCCACAGGGGTCTGACCCCAAACGCAGGTTGGGGGTCTGACCCCTAAACGCGTTTAGGTGCCAGAGCACAATTCGTCGCATTTGTCTGGTTGCACCCCCGAAACCCTGATTTCTCAACGATCTGGCGAAGGGGCTCTGACCCCTGGAGCGCTCTAGGGGTCAGAGCCCCTCAGGTGAATGGGAGCTTCGCGGGCGGTCAGATTCGGCGGGGGAGGCGGGAGGCGTAGGCGGCGGTCAGTGCGGAGATCGCCGCGATGATCAGGTAGTAGGCCTCGAATGGCAGGGTCAACGCCAGCACGAGTGCGCCGAGCAGCGGCGACACGAGTGCCGACATCTCCCGCCACGTCGAGAAGACCGTCGCCATCGGCACCCGCTCCCTCGGCTTGACCATGCGCATGAACGGGATGTTCCCCACCACATCGATCGCCGCGCCGCCGAGCGCCGCGCCAAACCAGAAGGCGATCCCCAGCGGGCGAGGCTCGCCAAGTGCGGCGATCGCCACCATGTTCGCTCCGATCACCCCGAAGGCGATGATGACCAGCCGGCGGGTGCCGAGATGCTCCGCCACCCGTCGGATGAGCGGGCTGAACAACAGAATCGCCGCCACGCCCGAAAGGAACGCTCCCGCCACCCACGCCGGCTGGCCCGCCTCGACGATGTAGATCGGGCTGTAGACGAACAACGCCACCCAGAACGTCGCCCGGCTGAACGTGATCGCATACGCAATCCGCAGGTAGCGCTGCTTGAAGAACCGGGGGATGTTCTGCAGTGGACTCGGAGCCGTGCTCTTCGCCTCCGTGATCACCACCGAGTTCCCCAACCGCAGCCACCAGTAGTAGGCGAGCAGGCCGACCGACAGCACCGCCGCGAGCACGAATGGGGCACTCTCGTCGACGTTCGACGCCAACCACACACCGAGGCTCGGCCCGATCAACCAGCCGAGGCCGTTGTAGACCATTCGGCTCGACTCCATGCGAGTCAGCTCGCCCTTCCCGATGTGGTCCATCACGTACAACGTCAACAACACGCTGAACGTCGACGCTGCGGCCGAACGGAGCCCGATCGCGAGGATGAAGGTTGGTGCCACGGTGAACGTGAAGAGGATCGCCGCCGAGAAGAGCGAGACGATGCCAAAGGTCATGACCCAGCGTCTCGGCATCAGCTGTTCGAGCCGGCCCAGGTTCAACGTGACCAGCAGCGTCAACACCGCACCGGCCGTGAACACCTGCGACACGGCATCCTTCGAACCCAGTCGTTCAAGTGCGAGGAGCGGGACCGTGCCGACCAGCAACGACCGGGTCAGCCCTTCCAGACCCGACAAGCGGGCGAGCCCCACGCCGACGCCTTCGCCAAGGTGAAGGAGCGGTAGCGGTCGATGAAGACGCATCGTCGTCTCGAATCGTCAGGGTCGGTGTGGTCACCGGCGATTCCGAGCAAGTCTGACGGATCGGCCGACCGATGAACAGGACCAGCTCGCTACGCGCCGGGACGGGTTGGCTCCGAGTGGTCTGGTCAGGCGTCGACGGCTGGAAGTTCCATGTGGACGGCGCCGCCGGGGCCGGGGTCGGCCCAGATGCGGCCGTCGAGTGCTTCGACGATGCCCTTGGCCACAGCCAGCCCGAGGCCGGCACCGCCGGCCGCGCGCTCCCGGGCCTCGTCGTGGCGGCGAAACGCCTGGAACGCTTCCTCTTCGAACCCGGCCGGGAAGCCGGAACCGTTGTCCAGCACGGACACCCGAAGATCGTCCGCCTCCACCTGAATGCGGACCCGGTCGCCCTCCGGGCTGTGGCGGATCGCATTGCTGGTGACGTTGGCGATCACCCGATGCAACTGGTCGGCGTCGGCGCAGGCCATGAGCGATTCGGGCCCTTCGATGGTGAGCTCGACGGAACGCTCGACGGCGATGGGGGACAGGCAGCTCGCCACGTCGTGGACGACATCCATGACTTCGGTCGGTGCAGCAGCGATATGCAACCGGCCGGCTTCGAGCTGGCCCAACGTGAACAGGTCGGAGATCAGCGTCTCGACCGCAGAGATGTCGTCGGCGATGGTCCGCAGGTAGCGGTCCGGGTCGGGGGCCACGCCGTCGATCAGCGCCTCGGTGGCCAGTCGCATCGACGTGAGCGGCGTGCGAGCGTCGTGGCTCAGCGACGCCATCGTGATCGACCGCTCCCGTTCCGATGCATCGCGCTGCGCCCGGGTGATGGCGATCTGTTCGACCATCTCATCGATTGCCGTGGCGAGGTCACCGACCTCATCCATGCGTTGCAGCTCGGCCCGGGCTTCGAGATCGCCGTCGGCCACTCGATGGGCAACCTGCGTCAGCCGAGCGAGGTCCTCGGTCAGTGGTCGGCCGAGTGTGTAGACCACGCCGATCGCCAGCACCGTGGCAAAGGCGAGGAGGATCAACAGGAACTGAAGATCGTGGTCGCTCAAGAACATCGACCGGGACCCGGCGCTCACCGTGATCGCGATGATGACCGGGCCGCTCAGCGCGGCCAGGAGCATGCGACGGGTGAGCGATCGCGGTGCAAACCAACTGAGGATGAACGCAACGGTGACGGCGACCGCAGCCAGGGAGACGACGAGCGCGATGAGCTGCGTCCGTTCCGTCGACGTCGGGACCATGACGACCTCGGTCGTGACCGTGGCCGCCAACCCCGAGAGGGTGGCCAGGACCGCAAGGCCGAGGATCAGCTGCGGTCGAAGGCGGGCGCTCATGGTTCGAAACGGTACCCGACACCGAAGACGGTCAACAGATGCTTCGGCGAGGACGGGTCGTCCTCGAGCCGACCACGGAGGCGGCGCACGTGCACGGTCACGGTCGACGGGTCCTGCCACTCGGTGGACGAACTCCACACCTTGTGCAGCAGCTCCTCACGACTGAGTGCCTCACCTGCGTGTGCGAGGAAGCAGGTGAGCAGTTCGAACTCCTTGCGGGGAAGGTCGACCTGATCGCCGTTCTTGGTGACGATGCGACGGGCCGGGTCGACGGTGATGTCGCCGAAGGTCGTCAGCATGTCGCCACCCGAGTCGGTGGCTCCGCTGCGGCGCAACACGGTCTTGACCCGAGCGACCACCTCGCGGGCAGAGAACGGCTTGACGACGTAGTCGTCGGCCCCGGCCTCGAGGCCGCGAATGCGATCGGATTCTTCGCCCCGAGCGGTCAACAGGATCACGGGGAGCTGCGACGTACGGCGAAGGAATGCGAGCACGTCGAGGCCGTTGCGCTTCGGGAGCATCAGGTCCAACAGGACGAGTGTCGGCTGGGACTCGGTGATCTGCGTGATCGCCTCCTCGCCGTCTCCCGCCTCGACCACATTCCATCCCTCAGCGGTCAGGTACTGCGTGAGCACCTCCCGAACCATGGGCTCGTCGTCGACAACCAGGATCGTGTCCCCATCGGCCATTGCGCTCTCCGTCATGTTCGTCACGGTAGATGTGAACCCGTTCACCGGTCTCTACCTTCCACCGGTTGTTCGCCATCTTGTAAGAAGTGTCCGCGGCCGCATCGGATACGCGAATCTCAGATTGGTTTACGCGGGTTCCCCTTCTAGACTCGTCCTTCGGACTCACCGCCCACACCTCGGCGGTGACATGCAGGAGCTGGCAATGACCACCACCACCCCGAAAGCCTCAGAGATCACCCGCGACTGGCACGTCGTGGACGCCGAGGGCCTCGTCCTCGGCCGTCTCGCCACCGAGGTCGCAAACATTCTCCGCGGCAAGCACAAGCCGTCCTACACCCCCAACCTGGACACCGGCGATCACGTCATCATCGTGAACGCCGACAAGGTCGTCCTCACGTCGGGCAAGGCCGAGCGCAAGATGGTCTACCGCCACACCGGTTTCCCCGGTGGTCTGCGGGAGAGCACCTACGCCCAGGAGATGGACAAGGACGCGGCAGAGGCCGTTCGTCGCTCGATCCGCGGCATGGTCCCCAAGACCCGCCTCGGTCGCCAGCAGCTCACCAAGCTCAAGGTCTATGCCGGTCCCACGCACCCGCACGGTGCCCAGAACCCGCAGCCGCTCGAAATCGCCCACGCCAAGGACCGCTCGGCCGAGGCCTGAGCCCACTGAAAGACGACACTCATGGCAACCACCACTCCGATCCAGGCAACCGGCCGCCGCAAGCGTGCCGTCGCTCGAGTCCGTCTCGTCCCCGGCGACGGAACCATCACCGTCAACGGCCGTGAGCTCGAGGACTACTTCCCGAGCGCCGTTCACCGTCAGCAGCTCACCGAGCCCTTCCGTGTCACCGAGACCGAAGGCGCGTGGGACGTCAGCGTCACCATGCACGGTGGCGGACCGACCGGCCAGGCCGGCGCCATGCGCCTCGGCATCGCCCGTGGTCTCCTCGAGGTCGATCCCGAGTTCCGTGATTCGCTGAAGAAGGCCGGCTTCCTCACGCGGGATTCCCGCAAGAAGGAATCCAAGAAGTACGGCCTCAAGAAGGCCCGCAAGGCTCCGCAGTACTCGAAGCGCTAATCGGCGCTTCACGTCCGCCGATTGCACACCGTGTCCTTGCGATTCGGTACTGACGGCGTTCGAGGCCAGGCGTTCAGCGTCCTCTCTGAGGACCTTGTTCGCATGCTTGGCGTGGCAGCTGCGCGCTGTCTCGACGGGGACACGTTCCTCGTCGGTCGCGACACGCGCGAATCCGGCCCGGCGCTTCAGCGCGCCTTCGCGGAAGGTTGCGCGGCCGAAGGTGTGTCCATCATCGACCTCGGCGTGGTCCCCACACCGGCAGTCGCATGGCTCTCGAAGGCCGATGGCCTTCCGGCCGCCATGCTGTCCGCATCCCACAACCCGTGGGAAGACAACGGCATCAAGCTGTTCGGTGCCGGTGGCAAGAAGCTGACCGACGCCGAGCAGGACAGCATCCAGGCGCTGCTCGACGCAGGCATCGCCGTCGAACCTGCCGAACCCCGGCAGGAGCTCGGAAGCATCGACCGGTACCTCGACGCTGTGGTCAACTCGGTCGACGGTCGGAACTTCAGCCACACCAAGGTCGTGCTCGACTGCGCCAACGGCGCCGCCAGCGGAACGGCCGGCCGCATCTTCGAACTTCTCGGCGCCGACGTGACGGTGCTGGCTGCGGAACCCGACGGTCGCAACATCAACGAAGGCGTCGGCTCCACCCACCCCGAATTTCTCGCCGCTGCCGTGGTCGAACACGGCGCCTCGGTCGGATTCGCCTTCGACGGCGACGCCGACCGTGTCGTGGCCGTCGGCGCCGACGGCAGTGTCATCGACGGCGACCGATTCCTCGCCATGGGCGCGATCGACCGACGAGACCACGGCCTCCTGCCCGACGACACCGTCGTCATCACGGTCATGGCGAACCTGGGCTTCCGGGTCGCGATGAAGGCCGAGGGCATCCAGATGGTCGAAACGCCTGTCGGCGATCGCCACGTTCTCGAAGCGCTCGACGCCGGCGGATACACCCTCGGCGGCGAACAGTCCGGTCACATCATCCACCGCGACCTCGCCACAACCGGCGACGGCGTCCTCAGCGCGGTGCAGTTGCTGGATGCGGCTGTGCGCCGCGGAGTCGACGTCGGTTCGTGGGCCGCGTCGGTGATGACCCGGTACCCGCAGGTCCTCGAAAACGTCCGCATCGCCGAGAAGGTGGCGAACCCCGCCGAGCTCCTCGCCGATGCGATCGCCGAAGAAGAAGCCCTGCTCGGCGACGACGGCCGGGTGCTGATCCGGGCATCCGGCACCGAACCCCTCATTCGCGTCATGGTCGAAGCGTCCGAATCGCACGTGGCCGCCGAGAGTGCCGCCCGTCTCGTGCGGCACGTTGAACTCATGACGACCCCACCTGCGGCCGATTGATTCCTAGACTTTGAGTTGCTCCGCGAGAACCCCTCCTCTCCGCGGACGAAAGGGAATCCTCCATGTGTGGAATCATCGCTGTGGTCCGTCGTCGCTCGGGACGTCCGATCCCGGCTCCGACTGATGTTCTTCCGCTGATCAACGGCACCGCCCAACTGCTGGAAGGCATCACGGCGGACACCGCCGCCGAGCCGCTCATCACCATCGCCGAGCGGCTCGAGACCGCCGACACGCTGCTGCGTGGCGCCCCCGGCGCCCGCCTGCTGATCGCCGATCGCAGCCTCGCCACGGCCATCGCCGCAGACATGCGCGACCTCACCTGGCGCCTCGACGTGCTGGAGGCCGAACTGGACGAGCGGGCCACCGTCGACTCGGTCGACCTCGAAGCTGTCAACGCCACGCTCATCCGCGTCCGCGACGCCGCATGGTCCATCGAACGGGATCGCCTGCGGGCGGCCGAGGGAATCCTCGACCTCGGTGGCCGCGACGTCCACGACGCCGGCATCGACGCAATTCTCTCGGTTCACCAGGCGCTGTCCGCCCTGGACCGACTCGAGGTGCGCGGTCGTGACTCCGCCGGCCTCCACCTTTTCGTCAGCGACCATGGCCTGGACCTGGCGTCGCCCGAGATCGCAGCCGAGATCGCCGAACGCTCCAGCGACCCATTGTTCACCGACTCCTCCGTCCGCGTGATCGACGGCCGCCTCGGCTTCGTCTACAAGGTTGCTGCCGAGATCGGCGAGCTTGGCGACAACACCGCGTCGCTTCGCAACAGCATCCGCCGCGACGATCTTCTGCGGAAGGCGCTGGACAACGACACCGCCGAGGTGGTCGTCCTTGGCCACACCCGCTGGGCGAGCGTCGGCATCATCTCCGAACCGAACGCCCACCCGGTCAACTCCGAGCAGGTCGGCGTGGCCTCCGGCCCGTATTGCACCGCCGTGCTCAACGGCGACGTCGACAACTACGGCGACCTCATCCGGTCCAACGGCCTGTCGATCGCCGACGACATCACGACCGACACGAAGGTCATCCCGACCCTCACGGCCAAGCACCTCGCCGATGGCCACGACCTCACCGAAGCGTTCCGCCGGACCGTCTCCGTGTTCGAAGGCTCGGTCGCCATCGGCCTGTCGAGCGCCGAAGCACCCGACGACCTGCTCCTCGCCCTTCGCGGCAGCGGCCAGGCGATCTACGTCGGCCTCGCCGAAGACGCCTACATCGTTGCGTCCGAACCGTATGGCGTGGTGGAAGATGCCGTCGACTACCTCCGCATGGACGGCGAAACGCCCGCGAACCTGGACAACCCGAACGCCAGCCGCGGCCAGATCCTCCGTCTCAGCGGCGACAAGGCCGGCACCGTCGAGGGCTTCGAGCGCGTGGCCTACGACGGCACCGTGCTGCCGGTGACCGATGCCGACATCGCCCAGGCGGGAGTCACGACCCGAGACATCGACCGCGGCGACAACCCCCATTATCTCCTCAAGGAGATCACCGAGTCGCCCCGCTCCTTCCGCAAGACGCTCCGCGGCAAGCTGACCGACCGCGACGGTCACCTCAGCGTCGTGGTCGACGAGTCGACCATGCCGGCCCACGTTGCCGAGAAGATCTCGTCCGGTCAGATCAAGACCATCTACGTGATCGGCCAGGGCACCGCTGCCGTGGCCGGTCAGGCTGTCGCCGACGCCATCAATGGCGAACTCGGTGGGGCCATGTCCGTGCTCGCCATCCCGGCCACCGAACTCTCCGGGTTCGGGCTTCGCAAGGACATGAGCGACTCCCTCGTCATCGCGATCTCGCAGTCCGGCACCACGACCGACACCAACCGCACGGTCGACATCGTCAAGCAGCGGGGCGCGTCGGTGCTCGCCATCGTCAACCGTCGCGGCTCCGACCTCACCGACCGGGCCGAAGGCGTGCTGTACACCTCCGACGGTCGCGATGTGGAAATGTCCGTTGCGTCGACCAAGGCGTTTTACGCCCAGATCGCTGCCGGATTCCTGCTCGCCGTCACCATCGCCGACCTCGCCATCCCGGACGAGATCGACATGGACGAACGCCAGAAGCTGCTGCAGTCCCTCCGTGATCTTCCCGAGCTCATGCTCGAGACGATCACCCGTCGCCCCGACATCGAGCGGGCGGCCAGCGCCCATGCTCCGTCGCGTCGCTACTGGGCGTGCGTCGGAAACGGCCCGAACCTCATCGCCGCACGTGAGCTTCGCATCAAGCTGTCCGAGCTTTGCTACAAGTCGATCGCCGCAGACTCGACCGAAGACAAGAAGCACATCGACCTCTCGTCCGAGCCGCTGATCCTCATCTGCGCCGCCGGCCTCGAGGGCTCCACCGCAGACGACGTCGGCAAGGAGGTGGCGATCTTCCGGGCGCACAAGTCCGCTCCGATCGTCATCGCCAATGAGGGCGAGACCCGCTTCAACTCCGCGCTCGATGTGATCTACGTTCCGGTCACGCACACGCGCCTGGCCTTCGTGCTCTCGACCGTCGTCGGTCACCTCTTCGGCTACGAGGCTGCACTGGCCATCGACGCCCAGGCCCAGCCGCTTCGTGAAGCCCGCGCCGCAATCGAGGGACTCATCGAAGAGACCCGTGGTTCGCTCAGTGGTGAAGAGTTCCTTCGTCGCCTCGAACCGAGCCTCGCTCCCGTGGTCTCCACCTACATGGACGGCCTTCGGGTCGGCAGCTACAACGGCCACCTCGAAGCCAGCACCGCCGTGCAGCTTGCGTCGCGAATGCGCTACGCCGTCGGAAGCGTTCCGCTCGACAGCTACCAGAGTGAATTCGGCAAGGTCGGCACGCCGGCAGTGGTGGTCGAGGACCTCAGTGCATCGCTCGCCGCAGCGATCGACGAACTCACCCGCCCGGTCGACGCAATCAAGCACCAGGCCAAGACCGTCACCGTGGGCATCTCCCGCACCGACGAGACCCTCCTCGAGTTCCCGCTCGTTGCCGAGGTGCTCGGTGCGGGCGCTCCCCGAGACCACCTCACCTACTCGACGATCCGTACCCTCGCGAACCTCGACCCGGCGGTGGTCTCGATCACCGGTTGGACCCGCTACGACATCGATGGCCTCGAGTCCGGCGACGGCACGATCACCGTCATCGACCGTGGCGGAATCAGCGCCACGATCCCGAGCCGCACCGACCGTTCCCCCGCATTGCGTGGAACGAAGAAGCGAGTGGCCGAGGAGCGCGAAGTCCTCGTGGCCAAGGGTCGCTCCGACGGTCGTCCGATCATGATGATCCCCGAGGTCAAGGACAACGAGACCACCGGCATGACACTGCTCCACATCGAGCTGCACGATCACCTCGACCCCGAGGTGATGCGAGGCGTGCTCCAGGGCTATCGCAACCGGTTCAGCGCCCTCCACGGCGCGGTCACGGAAACCGAAGAGACGTTCCGCCTCGACCTGCTCGGGCAGCAAGACGTCGGCGAACTGCTCTGGGTGTCGATCCAGGAACTCGCCGACCGCTGGCGAGTCTGACACGAGGGTGACCCCGACGGGGGTTTGAGTTCAGGCCGGGCGGGGCAGACGGGTTGTTTGCAACGGATCCGGTCGTCCCGGGTTGACAATCGTTCGTTCGAGCCGTTCCGGCGCCGGGCCGATGAGCACGGCGATGCCGGCGCGCCGAGCCAGTCGTGCAACCGTGCTGCCCAGCAGCAGCGCCGACCAGCGATGTCGACGATTCGACACGACGAGGAGATCCGTGCCGACCGCGTTCGCGTGCGCAAGCAACGCCCGATCCGTCCGACCGGCGAGCAACAGCAGCTGAGCGCCGGGGTGGCCGCATCGCTTGGCCGTCTCCACCAGGTGCCCTTGCCGGGGGAGTGGCTCGTCCGGCTGCCGGGGTGCCCGCGCCGTCTCGTAGTCGATCACGCTCGCAATCGTGAGCTGCGTCACCGACGGACCCAACATGCGGACGGCGGCGACGGCGCTCATCGTGCTCGCCTCGTTCTCATCCACCGCAAGCATCACCCGGAGACCCTCCCGGGTCGGCCCGCCAACCGGTGACGCTCGCACGACGATCGCCGGCGTCTCGTCGTCATCTCGCAGATCGCCGAACAGCAAAATGGTCAATGGTCCGAGGACCAGCCCCAGGGTTGCGAACACCACGGTGCTGTGCCCGGCTCGTCGATAGACGAGAGCAATGAACAGCCCCACGAGGGCCCAGGCGGTGATGACGGCAAGTACGTAACCCATGGCTTCATCATCGAGTGGCCTGCGCCGCCACGGCAGGGAACAAGGTCCCATCTTCGGCAAGAATGGGCGAATGGAGTTCTCGAACCCGCCCATCGATCTCGCCGGCGTGCCCCAGCTCGACGACGCCGACTTCGTTCCGCTCGATCCGGCGTATCTTCGGGTGGCGCTGATCGGTCATTCGATCTTCGCTGCCATCGTCCTCATCGCCGGCGTGGTGCTGTCGTTCCTGGTGGGGTGGATCCCGCTCGTGGTGATGGCCGGAATTCTCGTCCTGGTCGGACTCTCGGCGCTGCACAGCGTCGTCAACATCCGCAACATCGCCTGGCAGGTGCGCCAGCACGACCTGTCCTACCGCAGTGGTGTGCTCGTTCGAACTGTCGAGACGCTCCCGTTCGTTCGCATTCAGCATGCCCGCATCAGCCGCGGCCCGATCGAGCGTCGGTTCGGCCTGGCGAAGCTGCACATCAACTCGGCCGGGCCCGACCTCTCCATCGCCGGCCTCGCCAGCGACGACGCCGACCGGCTCAAGCGGTTGGTCGTCGAACGGGCCGGAGAGCTCACCGAAGACCAGACGTGAACGCCGACCTCGCCCTGCTGGCCGAACCGCAACGACAATCGCCGCTGGCGGTCGTCTTCCTGGCGCTGCGAACACTGCGTCAGATCGGCGTCGCGCAGATCGTCCTCGCCTTCGTTTTCCTGTCCAGAGCCTCCACCGCCGTCCTGCTCCTCGTGGTTCCCATCGTCGGCCTCGTCATCCTCGGCTTCGGAGTGCTCGCATGGTGGAGATACACGTTCCTCGTCGCCGACGGTGAAATTCGGGTCACCAAAGGGGTCTTCTCCGAAGACAAACTCACCGTGCCACTCGATCGTGTGCAGAGCGTCTCGATCGAGCAACGATTCCTCCATCGGCTGGTTGGGCTCGTCCACGTCTCCGTTGATACTGCAGGCACATCGGAGGCCGAGTTCGCCATCGACGCCGTCGACCGCTCGGTCGCAGAAGCGGTGCAACGACTCGCCGCCGAAGGCCGGACCAGCGCACCGTCTGCAGAACCGACGATCGACGCCGACGGTCAGCTCGCCCCGCCAGCTCCAATGCTGCCCCCCGAACCGGAACGAGTGGTCCTGACCCGAGACCTCAAGCGGCTCCTCATGATGGGAGTCGCCCGGCCCGCGTTCGCCGGCCTGGCCGTCATCTTCCCGCTTCTCGCCGTGATCGACGACCTCGCCGACTTCCTGCCGTTCGACCTCCCCGAAATCGACGGACCCGACCCCGCCCTCTGGATGCTCTGGCTCATCCCCGTCGTGCTGTTCGCTGCGCTCCTCGGCGGGCTGATTCTCAACCTCGTGCAGGTCGTCATCACCGAGTGGAATCTGTCGCTGACCATTCGTGAGGGCGGCTTTCGGCGCGAAGCCGGTCTCATCAGCCGCAGCTCGACCGCAACCAACATCGACCGAATCCAGCGAGTGCACGTCCGCCAGAACCCGGTCGAAAGGATGCTCGGCATCCAACGGGTCGAACTGCCAACGATCGGCGAGGGCGACCTTCACCTTCCCGGAACCGACGATGCCGAACTGGCCGAACTCCGGGCGCTCGTGCTCGACGACGAGGCCACGGTTGCGACGCTCGACCGTCGCGTCTCGCCGCTGCAGGTGTTCCTCGACACCCGAAACACCAGCATCATCGCCACACTGCTCGCCATCGGCCTCTGGTTCGCTGTCGGCTGGTGGTCGCTGATGGCGCTGCTGCTCATCCCGTGGGAATACCTCGAGACCCGCCGGGCGACCCGCCTCCGACGCTGGGGACTCGGCGACCGTGGCATCGCACAGCATCAAGAGTTCGTCATCGCCCACGACGAAGAGCTCATGCTCCGCAAGGTGAACGGCGCGGCCATCCGCCAGAGCCTGTTCGAACGCAAACGCGACCTGGCCACCGTGTACCTCCATACCGCCGACGGCTCGTTCTCCGTCGGCATGCTCCCCATCGGCGAGGCCAAGGCCGTGCGCGACCGCGCCCTCATGGTCGCCGAAACCGACACCCGCGCCTGGATGTAGGGCAACTCTTCGAGTTGCCGTTCGCTTCGCTCACTACTCGAGTATTCGACTCCGTCGAAACTCGGGTCTTCGAGTTGCAACGAGTAGTCGGCGGGGCTCCCACCGCTCTCTGCGCGTGGGTGCTCACATTCGTACCTGGTACCGATGTGGGCGCTTGCGCGCGACGGGTGAGGCGGCCTTCGCTGCTTTCGGGATCTTGCGATAGCCGCGCGCCTCCGAGTGTTCCAGATCCACGATTCGTACCTGGTACCGATGTGGTGGCTTGCGCGCGGTGGGTGGCTAGCGGCGCTTGCTGGAGATGACTCCGGTGGAGAAGCCGGCGAGGTGGAGGCCTCCGGCGAAGCGGGCGTGTTCGATCTTCGTGCACCGATCCATCACGACGTCGAGACCGGCAGAAGCAGCGGCCTTGGCCGCGTCAGCGCTCCACAGCCCCAACTGTGCCCAGAACGACTTCGCCCCCACGGCGATGGCCTCCTCCGCCACTCCCGGAAGATCGTCGCTCTTGCGAAACACGTCGACCATGTCCGGCACCTCCGGCAGATCCGCCAGCGACGCATACACGGGTTGGCCCAGGATCTCGGTCTCCCTCGGATTCACCAGGTACACCTGAAAGTCGGCCGAGCTCGACAACAGATACGTCGCCACGAAGTTCGACGCCCGCGCCGGGTTCGCCGACGCGCCGACGATCGCAATGCTGCGAGTCTCGTCGAGAATGCGCTTGCGCTCGGTCGCCGACGGCGGCTCCCAGCCGTCGATGGGTCCACGATCGTCCTCAGCCATTTGCGGCCTCCAATGCCTGGTCGAGATCCCACAGGATGTCCTCGACATCTTCGAGGCCCACGCTGATGCGGACCATGTCGCCACTCACCCCACCGGCCGCCAGCTGTTCATCGCTGAGCTGCTGATGGGTGGTCGTGGCCGGATGCAGGATCAGCGTCTTCGCATCGCCGACGTTGGCGAGGTGGCTGATCATCTGGAGCGAGTTGATGAACTGCGAGCCCGCCTCACGGCCACCATTCACGCCGAAGGTGAAGATGGCGCCGGGCCCCATCGGCAGGTACTTCTTCGCCATCGCGTGGTGGGGCGAGTCGGGAAGGCCGGCGTACTTGACCCATCCGACTCGATCATCGGCATCGAGCCATTCCGCCACCCGCTGGGCGTTGGCCACGTGCTCCGTCATCCGCTGCGGCAGCGTCTCGATGCCCTGCAGCAGCATGAAGGCGTTGAACGGCGACATCGACGCGCCGACATCGCGCAGCTGCTCGCTGCGCAGGCGGGTGGCGAAGGCATACTCGCCAAAGTTGTCCCACCAGCGGAGTCCGTTGTAGCTCGGCACCGGCTCGGTCATCACCGGGAAGCGGCCATTGCCCCAGTCGAAGCGACCGCTGTCGACGACCACGCCGCCAATGGACGTGCCGTGGCCGCCCAAGAACTTCGTGGCGGACTGCACGACGATGTCGGCACCGAACTCCAGCGGTCGACACAGGAACGCCGTGGCGAAGGTGTTGTCGACGACCAGCGGTACGCCATGCGCCCGGGTCACGGTGGACAGCGTCTCCAGATCGGCGACCTCGCCGGACGGGTTGGCGATGATCTCCGTGAAGACCGCCTTCGTCCGATCGTCGATCGAAGCCTCGACCGCCGCCGGGTCGTTCGTGTTCACGAATCGGGTGTCGATGCCCAACCGTCGCAGCGTCACATCGAACTGGGTGACGGTGCCGCCGTAGAGCGAACTGTTGGCGACGATGTTGTCGCCGGCCTCGGCAAGCGCCGTCATCGCCAGGAACTCGGCCGCCTGCCCGCTCGACGTCGCCACCGCACCAATGCCGCCCTCCAAGCTCGCCACCCGCTCTTCGAACGCGGCGAGCGTTGGGTTCGAGATCCGTGTGTAGATCGTCCCGTACTTCTGCAGGGCGAACAGGTCGGCGGCATCCTGCGTGTCTTCGAAGACGAAGCTGGTCGACTGATAGATGGGAACGGCCCGGGCCCCGGAGTACGGATCGGGCTGGGCCCCGGCGTGCAGTGCGCGGGTTCGAAAGCCCCACTCATGATCGGTCATGGCTCCGAAACTACCCCTGAGGCGTTGTGCATTCCCGTTCGGGAGTTCCAGCGACCGCACCGTGCGCCCTACGCTGGCGGATGTGATCGGCATCGGTACAGACCTGGTGGACATCGAGCGGTTTCGTACCGTGCTCGAACGGACGCCCGGAATCCGCACACGATCGTTCACCGACGCAGAGTGCGAGTACGCCGATTCGAAGAACGATCCCACCGAGCGATACGCCGTTCGGTGGGCCGCAAAGGAGGCGGTGATGAAGGCCATGGGCGTCGGCCTAGGTGCGGTTGCCATGCGAGACATCGAGGTCGTACGGGCCGAGTCCGGGGCACCGTCGGTCGTCCTGCACGGCGGCGCAGCCGAGAAGTCCGACGAGCTCGGCATCACCGAATGGAAGCTCACCCTCACGCATTCGGTCAGCACGGCTCAGGCCATCGCCGTCGCGCTCTAGGGTCGGATCGATGCAGCCCATCGTCACCCCGGCAGAGGTCAAGGCGATCGACGAGGCCGCCCTTGCCCGGGAGGAGCTCGACGACATCCTGGCTCGCGTCGGCGACGCCATTTGTCGGGCCGTCATCCGGCTGCTCGGCGGCACCTACGGGCGCCGGGTCAACGTCCTCATCGGTCCCGGCCTGAACGGTGCCGACGCAGCGTCTGCCGCCCGACGGCTCGAACGTCGGGGCGTGCGGGTGCGTCGCATCGTCCTCGGCGAACTTCCCGACGTCCTCCCGCCGGCCGACCTCACGCTCGATGGGCTGTTCGGCATCGGTCTGAGTCGCCCGTTCGAAGCCCCCGATCCCGGGGATGCGCCAGTGGTCGCAATCGACCTCCCCTCAGGCATCGACGCAGACACGGGTCGGGCCAACGGGCGCCCGTTCGTCGCCGACCACACACTTGCGCTCATGGCGCTCAAACCCGGGCTGTTGCTGGGCGATGGGCCAGCGCACGCCGGCCGCATCCAGGTGCTCGACATCGCCCTCGGCCCGGGCGAGGCCGGCATCCGACACGTGGAAGATCAGGACGTCGCCGGTTGGCTCCCGACGCGTGCGGCCGACGCCCACAAGTGGAAGCATGCGCTCCTCGTCGTGGCCGGTTCGCCCGGCATGACCGGCGCGTCGCACCTCGCCTGTCGGGGGGCGATGAGAATGGGGGCGGGGTACGTTCACCTGGACTCTGCCGCCCGCAGCGACCCCAACGTGCCCACCGAAGTGGTCGCATCCTTGGCCGGCAGCGGTGTCCGAGCCGACCACAGCCGGTTCGCGGCGGCCGTCGTCGGCCCGGGCTTGGGCCGGTCCATCGGTGCAGTCGAGTTGGTTCGAGCAGTGCTCGGCGCCGTCGAGGCCCCGGTCGTACTCGATGGCGACGGCCTCTCCGCGGTGGCCGGTGCACTCGAGGTCGTCCGCGATCGTGCCCACGCCACCGTGCTGACGCCGCATGACGGCGAGTTCGAACGACTCGCCGGCGAACCGGTCGGCGACGACCGAATCGGTGCAACCCGTCGGCTCGCTGAAGACCTTCAGGCCACGATCCTCCTCAAGGGGCCGACCACCGTCGTCGCCGCACCCGATGGTCGTGTGTTGCTGTGCACCGCCGGCGACGAGCGGCTCGCCACCGCCGGCACGGGGGACGTCCTCGCCGGGATGATCGGGGCGCTGCTCGCGCAGGGACTCGAGCCGCTCGAAGCCGCAGCGACGGGCGCGCATCTGCATGGACGCGCCAGCACGCTCGGTCCTGCCGTCGGGCTCGTGGCCGGCGACCTCCCCGACCTGGTGCCGGCCGCCATCGCCGGGCTCTGAGCGCTGACAGCCCGAGTCAGTCGACGATCACCGGGTGTGGGGTGACCGCGTTCCAGAGGATCGTGTTCGGGTGGTATGGCATGGACTCGGGCTGCGTCGTGCCGTCGGCCGCGGTGGCCCGCGTGCGGATCTCGTGGCGACCCGGCGTTGCCGCCCATTCGAACCGGAACGGACTCCACGACCAGTCGTCGTTCGGGCCGACCAGCTCGGCCGGCTGCCAGTCACCCCCATCGATCGACCACTCCACCAACCCGATCGGCTGGCCGGGCACCCGGGCGTAGCCGACGATCTCCTGCGTGCCGGATCGCAGCGGCGCGTCCCAGTCGAGGGCAAGGCAGCTCTTCACCGGATGCGCCGTCGCCGGGCCAAGGGCGGTGCCATCGGGTAGCCGGTGCTGGTAATAGACATCGGCGCGCCACGACGGCACCCACACATCGCTGAGCTCGATCCGGCCGAGCCACTTCACCGAGTAGGCGCCGATCCACCCCGGCACGACCACCCGGGCCGGCGCGCCATGTTCAGCAGTCAGCGGCTCACCGTTCATCTCGAGTGCGACGATCGTGTCCGGGTGCAGCGCCTTGTCAGCCGGCATGCACATCTTCGGTGCCTCGTCTTCGATGTTGTCGTCGTCCACGCCGCTCGGCGCCACCCACGCCATCGCCGCCGTTGGGGACGCCAGGGCGAGCACGTCGCGCAGCCGAGGTCCCCGCCAGCTCGCCATTCCCATGGCGCCGAGGGTCCACTGGGTGTCGGCATCGACCGGCGGTGCGGTGTGCCCGTCCACGAGCTCGAAGAGTCGCCGGCCGTTGCCGGCGCACTCGAGCCATGCGCCGAGGTCGTGTTGCGGGAGCGTCCGAAGGTCGTCGAGGGACACCACGGTCGGTGATGCCGCCGCCGGGCCGTCGATTGTCATCGACCATGTCGCCGCATCGAACTCGGGCGCATCGGCCACGCTGCAGACGAAGAAGCGGTCGATGCCGGTCTGGTCGAGGCCGAGATCCATCGTCTTCGGCTCGAGGCTCCGCTTCAGTGCGGTGAACTCTGCCGGGTTCTTCACGTTCGACATGGGCTGGCTCCGTTCGCTCAGTGAGACGATGATGCCCCACGGGGGAAGAACCAGGTGAACACGACGAATTGCGTCGCGTAGAGTGCCGCACCCACGAGGAAGAGTGTGTGCATCGAGCTCAGTGCCTCGCCCGAAGTTTCGGCACCTGCGGTCAGGGCGAAGCCCATCGCCACACCAGCGGCAACGCCGAGCTGGAAGATGGTCGTCCGTCCGGCCCCAGCCATGCCGAACTGTGCCGGCGGAACCTCGCTCATCGCCGCCGCCACCAGCATCGAGAAGCTGCAACCGGCGGCCACCCCGATGAGCAGGTTCGGGATGAGAAGCTCGACGACGTAGTCGGGTGTCCCATCGAACACCATCCGTTGGAGCAGCAGCCCGATCATTCCGGCGAACCCGCCGATCGCAAGAATGGGGGCCGCACCGATCCGTTCCGCCACATGGCCGGCCCGCATCGAGAAGAACATCGCCACCAGCGGACCGGGGGCAATTGCGAAGCCGGTGCGAAGCACCGACCAGCCCCACTCCTCCTGAATGAAGGTGGGCATGGTCACCAACCAACTGAAGAACGCCATCACGAAGAGAACGGTCAGCGCGTTCGCGATCGCGTACGTCCGAATCGAGAACAGGTCGAGGTCGAACAGCGGGTGAGGATGGCGTCGGGACCGGACAAGGAACGCAACAACCATGCCGACGCCGACGACGATCGAGCCGATCATCAGCGGCGACCCGACACCAAACGACTCCGCCTGCACCACCCCGAGCAGCACGGCGCCGATACCGAGCGAGGCCAGCGGCACGCCGATCACGTCCACCCGGGCCGGCACGTCGGGAAGCCGGCTCTCCTCCAGCCAACGTGCACCGACGATCGCGGCAACCACGGCGACCGGCACATTGATGACGAAGATCGAACGCCAGCCAAGCGCCTCGACGAGCAATCCGCCGAGCGACGGACCGAGCGCTGCGGCCAGCGCTCCCATCGCACCCCAGACCCCGATCGCAGACGGGCGCTTCTCGGGAGGGAAGGCCGACAGGAGCAGCGCGAGCCCGGCCGGATACTGGATGGCGCCACCGATCGACTGCAACACCCGTGATCCGATGAGCACCGGGGCGGACCCCGCCACGCCGGCGAGCATCGACCCGACGGCAAAGGCGATGAGCCCGATGAGGAAGACCTTCTTGCGGCCCGCGTTGTCGGCCCACCAACCGGACAGCAACAGCAGGGAGGCCACGCCGATGTTGTACGCCGTGATCACCCACGACAGCGTCGCCTCCGACGTGTCGGGGAACGCCTCCTGGATCTGCGGGAACGCCAACGCAATGATCGTGATCTCCAAGCTCACCATGAACACCGCGGCCGAAGTGATGAGCAGCGTGCGTTGTCCGAGCTTGGCGTCGTTCACCTGCCGAACGTAGCCGGGGCCCTTCAGCGGCGACAGGCGGAATGACCCAATTCACTCCAGTTCACGGCGGACCACACCGACCATCCGGTTGTGGACCCTGACACCCGCTCTCGACCGCGCCTGCCGTGGTGGCTGCCGGTGGCGCTGCTCGCCCCCGTACTCGCCCTGATCGGATTCATCGGCTTGGGCGACGAAGCCCCGGTGGATCTCTACACCGACGATCTCGGTGCCGCAGCGGAGGTTGCCGTCGTGGAGCCCGCCGCAGCATCGCCCGAAACGACCGTTGCGCAAGCGTCGACCCCGGCCGGAGCAGGCGAACCGGGAGCGGCGACATCCGTTTCCGATTCAGCGGCCGTCTCCAACGACGACGAAGACGTGGAGCCGGCGGCTCCGGCATCTGCCGTTGCCAGCGGGAACATCGGCATCACGCCCGAAGCCGACACGCCGATCGCGGATGCGAGCGCCGCCCCGGCGGCCGAGTCGTCCGCTCCGGTTGTGTCCACCCCCGGCATCGATGGCGTCGTCGCCTCTCCGGATGGCACCGGCGCACCTGCGGCCGACCCGGAAGTCTGGTGCGAGATCGAGGTGCGGGCCGACGACGGGGTGATCCGGTGGGAGGATGCCGGCCGCACCGCCGTGTTCCGAAAGAACGACGCCTGGTACCACACGCCCGACGAGGCCGCGGTCGCGATTCTCATCCCGGACTCGGTCGACACCGACGACGAGTACATCCTTCGACTCTGGAACGGCGGAACCGACGATGTCCCCTGCACCTTCGTTGCCGCCGCAACCGAAGTTGCCGCCCCAGCGACAACGACGGCGCCGACCACCACCACGACCTCAACGACCACCACGACGGTTCCGGAAGGCCTCGCCTTCACCGAACTGCCCGATCCGATCGCCATCCCCGGCGGCCCGGTCCAGATGGGTTTCAACGTCGATCTTTGGGGAACCGACAGGACCAACTACTGGGACGACCTCGAGGCAACCCCGGGGAACGGCCGTCTGATCGCCCACGAGTTCAAGTCGTTCACCAAGAACCTGAACATGTCCGTCTACGAATGGCACATGAACGAGGGCCGCGACCTGCTCCTCACGTGGAACGGCACCAACGCGTCCTCGATCCTCGACGGCACACACGATGCCTGGATTCGCCATCACGCACAGGAGCTCCAGACGCTGCCCGGCACCGTCAAGCTCCGCTTCTGGCACGAACCGGATGTGTCCTACAAGGTCAGCTGGATCGACGGCGACCCCCAGAACTACATCGACGCATGGATGTACGTCCGCGGCATCTTCGTCGAAGAGGGCGCCGTCGACAACATCGAATGGGTGTGGTGTCCGACCGCCTGGAACTGGGAGCAGCAGGGCGCCCTGTTCTATCCCGGAGACGACAACGTCGACTGGATCTGCGCCGACGGCTACTCCGGCATGAACCTGAGCAAGCCCCTCGACCCGATCGCCGACGAGTTCACCGCCTTCCAGGCGTGGGCCGATCAACACCCGACCAAGCCGATCCTCATCGCCGAGTTCGGGGCCACCGAGCGAGACCCGGGTGACCGCGCCGCCTGGGTGCAGGGCATCCCGAGCTGGGTCAACGCATCACCCAACATTCGGGCCGTCGTCTACTTCGACTACGACAAGCGAAGTGAGCAGCCGTGGGATTGGCGACTCCGCACCGAGCCGGACGCCTGGCAGGCGATGTTGGACGTGCTGGGCTCGGCCCCGTTCGGAAGTTGATCAACGCCCGGCCCTGCCGACGGGTCAGCCCGAGCAGCGGTCGATCCGACCCACGGTGAGTTCGAAGGGTCCATCGATGCCGTCGGCGATCTGAATGCCGAGCTCCACCGCCAGATCCGGTTCGAAGGGCTCGGTGAAGACCAACTGGCCGAAGATGCTGGTCTCCAGCGAATCGAGCGAAACGGTTGCCACCCCTTCGGTCTCGTCGGCGGATTCGAAGACGAGGTCTGCCTGGTGGGAAACACGCCGGTCGCGGCCATCCGCTGCATCGCTGAGGATCAACCGGTAGGTGCGGTCGTCGGGCACGCCGACCACGCGGATCGCGGTCGCCCCTGCGAGGGTGCCGGGCGCAAGTAGGGCCCGAACCGAAGAGTAGCCGCCGCCGTTCGTGTTGATCTCTCCAGCGAACGTCATCGACCCATCGGTGAAGCTCGGCCCACCCTCCGATCGTCCGCCCATCACGCCGTCGTTCACCGCCCGCCAGGCCTCATTGGACTCGGAGAAGTCCGTCAAGGTGACACAGGTCGGTTCGGTGCCGATCGTGGTGGTCGTCGCCGGCAGTGTCGTGCTCGTGGCGATGGTTGTGGACGTCGCGCTGGTCGTGGTCGACGCGGTGACGGGAACCGTCGTGGTGGGCGGCGCTAAGGCGGCCGTGCTCGAGGTCGTCTCCTGAGCAGCCGCCCCGTTGTCGGCCGCGTCGGACGCGCATCCGAGCAGCATCAAGCCCAGGAGAAGGAGGATTGGGCGCACCTCTGTGAGCGTAACGATGGGCGCAGTGTGGGGCCGGTCGGAGCGGGCCCGGACCCGACGCTGGCTGCCCGGCGGACCGCCGATAGGCTCGGCGACGCCATGGAATCCGAACACGTTTCCCCCGACGACGAGCCCACCGATCCGACGCCGACGGTCGTCGCCCACGATGCGCCACCCGCCGAGGACGCCGAACCCGCTCCCGACGTCGATGTTGTAGCCGAGGTTGATGCACCAGACGTCAGCGACGTTGCCGAGGACGAGTTGGACGGCCCGTCGGTCGACGAACTCGAGGGCCGGCTGGGAGATGTGGAGCAGGCCATGGCCCAGATCCAATCGGGTCAGCTCGACGAGGCGGAGGCATCGATTGCCGCTCTTGACCAGCGGATCGGCAGCGCGTCAGACTGAAATCGTGGAAGCCATCAGGGCACCGCACCGAGGAGACTGATGAGCACCATCGAGAATGAACTGGCCGACTCCGAGACGATGACGGTCGGAGCCAACACCACTTTCCCGATGCCGCCCGACTTCGGCAACGACACCGACGCCGAACGCACGTACCGCAAGGCCATGCTCGTCGATGCTCTGCATGCGATCGGCAAGCTCGGATTTGCCGAGGGATCGGCCGGCCATATCACGGTTCGGGACCCGGAGCACCTGGACAGCTTCTGGGTGAATCCGTTCGGCACGGCCTTCACCCGCGTCGAGGTCGACATGCTCCTGCGGGTCAACCACGACGGCGAGGTGCTCGAGGGCACGCTGCCGCTCAACAACGCGGCGTTCGCCATTCACTCGGCCATCCACCACATGCATCCGAACGTGCACGCCGCGTGCCACACGCATGCCATTCATGCGAAGACGTTCTCTTCGCTCGGCGTGCCGTTGAAGATGATCAGCCAGGATCACTGCATGTTCTACAACGACGTCGCCATGCACGCCGACAGTGGCGGAGCGATCGTCACCGACGTCGAAGCCGGTATGGGTCTCGCTCGTTCGCTCGAGGGGAACAAGGCCGTCATCCATCAGAATCACGGCATCATCACGACCGGAGAGACGGTCGATGAGGCCGCCTGGTGGTTCATTGCGCTGGAACGAGCCTGCCAGGCGCAGCTGATGGCGGAGGCCGCCGGCGACCCGCTGATCGTGCCCGACGAGTACGCCCAGCTGACCTACGACCAGTCTGGCTACCCGTTTGCGGGCTGGTTCCAGTTCCAGACCGTGAAGCAGGACCTCGGCCTCGCATGAGCCGTTTCGAAACCCGGGTTCCGCCGGTGATCTGGTGGGCCTGGGCGGCGCTCGTCGTCCTGCTGGTCGACAACTCGTTCGGTGACGATCTCCTTGCCGGGTGGGGGCGTGTCGTCGCCGTGATCCTGGCCGTGGTCGGTTTCGGCATCGCCGTGTCGGCGCTGTCCGGGTTCTCGAAGGCGAAGACGACAGTCGATCCGCATGGCATCGACAAGGCCTCGTCGCTGGTCACGGACGGCATCTATCGATTCACCCGCAACCCGATGTACCTCGGGCTCCTCCTCGTCCTCATCGGTTGGGGCTTCTGGCGGGGCACGCTCGCCGGCGCCATCATCGGAGCGATCGCGTTCATCGCGGTGATCACTCGGCTGCAGATCCATCCGGAGGAGCGCATGCTCACCGACAAGTTCGGCACCGACTACGAAGCCTTCATCCAACAGACCCGCCGCTGGATCTGACATTCAACCAGTGACTCTTCGCCGGATGGCGGGTGGTCGCGAAGGTAAGGTCCCTCCATGGAGCCACGGCGAGGAAGGGCTGGCGGAGTGGTCGAGGTGTGCCTCTTGGCCGCGCTCGTCATTTTGGCGACCGCCTGTACGTCCGGCACAGCGGAGTCCGCTGAGGAGGTCTCTGGCGAAGAAACCACGACGTCGAGCGTGGAACCGGAGTTCGTCTACGTGGATCCGCCGTCAGGGGAACCCTGGCGAGTCTTCGAAGCGTGGGCGGGCATGACCACGTTGGTGGTGGACGGCAGCGCGATGGGCGAACTACCGGTCGCCCTCGAATGCGTCAACGATGAGTGTCAGGAGTCTGTCTCCTACTCATCTGCCGTCGACCTTGTGCTCGAAGCAGGGTCCGAACTGGGCTTCGAACATCCGCACGTCACGTTCGCCGTCGTGCCGCTGCGCCTGACCTCCGAACTCTCCTTCGTGCGTGAAGGCGAGTTCGACCAGAAGGTGCGACTCGACGAGCCGGGTTTGTACCACGTCCAAGCGCTTGGGTCGGTGAAGAACGAGCTGGGCTTCGAAAATCGCTTTCGGCACAACGTTTGGTTGGAGGTCGTCGCAGCCGGCGACACGTGCGCGGCGCCAAGTCGCAACATCGAGGTCACCGGCGTGCGGGACCCTGCTGGATGTCCAACGTTGCTCGCCTCTCTGAATCTCGGCGCACTGCATCCCGAATTTCACTGCGCTGGATGGCCGCCCGGCATCGCACTGATCGACGAGGATCGTCAGTTTTTGCGGTGGCAGCACAACTCGTCTCGTGCGGTCCGGATCCTTCGGGAGCCACCGGATGATCTCGAGGCGATGGGTCTTTCGATCGAGTCCGGGGCGCTTCACCAGGCGGCTTCGATCCCTGATGCACTCTTCGTTCTGCGGGACAACGGCGATCTCGAGTGGTGGGCCATCCCGGAGCGGGAAAGCGGGTGCGTGTAGCCCCCGGCCCACTGTTTCTGCAGGCGTTGTTCCGCGGCTGACGTGGCGACCGCTGTTCTGCCGCCCAGACTGAGGGGATGGAATCCGCTTCGGCCGGCGCTGCGCCGATCTCGGTCACGTATCCGAGTGACCTTCCCATCGCCGAACGGCGGGACGAACTCATGGCCGCCATCCGCGACCATCAGGTCGTGGTCGTGGCGGGCGAAACCGGTTCCGGCAAGAGCACGCAGCTCCCCAAGATGTGCATCGAACTCGGGCTGCACGAGCGCGGTTGGATCGGCCACACCCAGCCCCGGCGTATCGCCGCCCGCTCCATCGCCGAACGGGTGGCGGAGGAGCTGAACGACGAAGTCGGCGGCCTCGTCGGTTACAAGGTGCGGTTCACCGACAAGGTCTCCAAGAAGACGGCCATCAAGGCGATGACCGACGGCATCCTCCTCGCCGAGATGCAGCACGACCGCGATCTGTCCGCCTACTCCACGATCATCGTGGACGAGGCACACGAGCGAAGCCTGAACATCGACTTCCTCCTCGGCTACCTGCGCCAACTCCTTCCCAAACGGCCGGACCTGAAAGTCATCGTCACCTCGGCAACCATCGACACCGAACGATTCGCGACGCACTTCGCCAACACCGCCGGCGATCCGGCGCCCATCATCGAAGTGTCCGGCCGCACGTATCCGGTCGAGGTTCGGTATCGCCCGCCAGAGGACGAGGCGACCGGCGAGGCGCTCACCCAACCCGAGGCCATCGTCGACGCTGTCAACGAACTCGGGCGCGAGGGCGACGGCGATGTCCTCGTCTTCTGCAGCGGTGAGCGCGAAATCCGAGAAGCGTCCGACGCGCTCGCCGAAGCCCGTCTGCGCAACACCGAGGTCGTCCCGCTGTTCGGGCGCCTGTCGGCGGCGGAACAGCACCGGGTGTTCGATCGATCCCGTCGGGATGCTCGGCGCATCGTGGTGGCCACCAACGTCGCCGAGACCTCGCTCACCGTCCCCGGCATCCGCTACGTCGTCGATCCCGGGACCGCCCGGATCAGCCGCTACAGCAACCGCACCAAGGTGCAGCGCCTCCCGATCGAGGACGTGTCGCAAGCGAGCGCCAACCAGCGGTCCGGCCGATGCGGTCGCGTCGCACCCGGCATCGCGATCCGTCTGTACTCCGAGGAGAACTTCGCCAACCGCGCCGAGTTCACCGAACCCGAGATCACCCGCACGAACCTTGCATCGGTCATCCTGCAGATGGCCTCGCTCGGGTTGGGAAGCATCGAGTCCTTCCCGTTCGTCGAACCTCCCGAGCTGCGCAACATCCGAGACGGCATCGCCCTGCTCGAAGAGCTCGACGCCGTGCAACCCGGTCGGGAAGGCTCGAAGAAGTGGCTCACCCCGATCGGCCGCCAGCTGGCCCGCATGCCGATCGATCCCCGGTTCGGCCGCATGGTGATCGAGGCGGCCGAACGCAACTGCCTCCACGAGGTCATGGTCATCACGGCCGCCATGAGTGTGCAGGACCCGAGGGAACGACCCACCGACAAACGGGAGGAAGCCGGGCAGTGGCACGCCCGCTTCAACGAGCCCGGCTCGGACTTCCTCACCTGGCTCAACCTGTGGAACCACCTGGAAACCGAACGCAAGGCACGTTCGAACAGTGCGTTCCGGCGGATGTGCAAGAAGGAGTTCCTCAACCACAACCGCATTCGCGAGTGGTGGGACATCGTCCGCCAGCTCGAACGAACGGCGAAGTCGTTGCGGTGGACGGTCAACGCCGAACCCGCCAAGGGCGACGAGATCCATCAATGCCTGCTCACCGGACTCCTCAGCCAGATCGGCCTGAAGGACTCGGTCGGAACCGAGTTCACCGGCGGACGCAACGCCCGCTTCGTGCTCAGCCGAAGCTCCGTCCTCGGCAAGAAGCCGCCCAACTGGGTGATGGCCGGCGAACTCGTCGAGACGAACCGGCTGTGGGCACACAGCGCGGCTCGCATCCAGCCGGAGTGGGCGGAGCGAGCCGGCGAGCACCTGATTAAGCGCACCTACGAGGATCCGGAGTGGGACGCCGAGAAGGGCTCGGCGATGACCATCGAACGGGCCACCTTGTACGGCGTGCCGTTGGTGGCCGGCCGGCGGGTGCACTACCGCCGCGTGGACCCGGACGTGGCCCGCGACCTCTTCATCCACCATGCGCTCATCGAAGGCGACTGGACCACCCATCACGCCTTCTTCACCCAGAACGAAGGTGTGCTCGATGAGGTCCGACGGATGGGTGCACGCCAGCGGCGAGACCTCTTCGTCGAGTACGACGTGCTGTTCGACTTCTACGACAAGCGGGTGGGGGAGCGGGTCACCTCCGGCGCCGACTTCGATCGTTGGTGGAACAAACGCCGCAAGAAGGACCCGCGCCTGCTCGACCTCAAGCTCGACGACATCTTCGAGTCGGATCAAAGCGAATTCGACGACGACGCCTTTCCCGAGGTGTGGCAGGCCGGCGAGCTGGAGCTCCCGGTCGACTACGAATTCGACAGCGCGTCGGCGAACGACGGCGTGACCGTGACCGTGCCAGTCGCCGTTCTCAACCGGGTCGACGCCTCGGTCTTCGATTGGAACGTACCCGGCCTGCGCGAGGAACTGGTCACCGCGCTGCTGCGGTCGATGCCCAAGCAGGTGCGCAAACCCTTCGTGCCGATTCCCGACACGGTTGCGAAGATCATGCCGGCCCTGAGCGAGGGCGGAGGAGATCTGGTCGACGCCGTCCGGCGCGAGCTGCGCGCCCTCTCCGGCGAGCTGCTCCCGGCGGACGCGTTGGTGATGGATCGTCTGCCCAACCACCTCCGGCCCATCTATCGAGTGGTGACGGACGATGGTGATCTGCTTGCGCAGAGCCGCGACCTCGACGCCATTCGCAACCAGCTCGCCGCCGAGGTCAGCGAGGTGCTGGCCGGTGGCGAGCATGAGCTGGCCCAGACCGGGGCGACGGCGTGGACCTTCGGCACGCTGCCGCAGAAGGTCAGAACCTCCGCCGCCGGGCAGCAGGTGGACGCGTTCCCGTCGATCGTCGACGAGGGCACGACCGTCGGTGTGCAGCTCTTGCCCGACGCCCACCAGCAGTACGAATCGATGTGGCTGGGCACTCGCCGGCTGCTGCGCATGAACGTCGGCGGCTCGGCTCGCATGCTGAACGACCTGCTCGACAATCGAGCCGCGCTTGCGCTCGCCTCGAGTCCGCAGGGTTCGAAGCTTGCGTGGGTGAATGACGCAGCGGACGCGATCTTCTCGCACCTGATCGCCGAGTGCGGCGGCATCGTGTGGAACGAGGCCGACTTCTCGGCGCTCGCCGAACGCGTGCGAACTGCATTGCCAGACGCCGTCGACACCTATGGCCGCGACGCCGTCGAGATCCTGATCGTGTCCAGTGCACTGATACGCGACCTCGCCGCTCCGGTCCCCGAGCGGCTCCACCCGGCGTACCTGGACATGCAGGCGCAGCTGGCCCGTCTCGTCTACCCGAACCATCTGTCCGGGGTGGGGGCGCATCGGCTGGCCGACGTTGCCCGATACCTCAAGGGGATTCGGGTGCGGCTCGACAAGCTCCCCGATCGGGTGGTGCAGGACAGTCAGCTGATGACCAAGTGCCGGACGCTCGAGGCGGACTTCGATGCCTACGCCGAACAGCTGACACCATCGGCGGAGCTCGAGGACCTCAACTGGCAGCTCGAAGAGTTCCGCATCGCCACGTTCGCACAGCAGATCGGGGCGAAGGAAAAGGTGAGCGAGAAGCGGATTCGGGCCGCCCTGCGCAACCTCTGATCAGTAGCCCTGGGCGGCGCTCGTGCTCGGACGGGGATCGGCCGCACCGGCGAACATCCCGTTGGGCAGGACCTCGATGCAGTGGGCGTGCCCGAACGTGTGCGGGTTGGTTCCGACCTCCACGATGTGGCCGCGGGACTCGAGTCCGCTGCGCCATGCCGATTCCATCCACGGCTCCACCACCACACGTACCGGACCGCGAGCGGCCCAGATCTCGAACATCGACGCCGGGTCGACCGAGTTCAACACGAAGCGGCCGGAGCCCACGACGGAGCCGGGGGCCTGACCGTGCTTCAGCAGCCGAACCGCCATCTGTTGGACGATGTGCGGCTGCGCATCGCCACCCATCGTGCCGAGCACGGAGCGCAGCGAACCATCGGACCGGGTGAGCAGCGCCGCAGAAAGCGTGTGCGGCGGGATGCGGCCGGGGCCGTATTCGGCCGGGTGTCCGGGTTCGAGCGAGAACCCGATGCCGCGGTTCTGCAGGAAGATGCCGGTGCTGCCGGCCACGAGGTTGCTGCCGAAGCCCATGGCGTTCGACTGGATCAGGGACACGCCCCGACCCTCGCTGTCGATCGCCGTGAGGTGGATCGTTCCGCCGTCGCCGAAACTGCCGCCCCATTCGGCAGCGGCGTCGGGGGTGATGCGAGACCAGCGTTCCTCGAGCCGATCGGGGGCGAGGAGCGCCATCCCGTCGGCTCGGTCGGAGAGAACCTCGACCCGGTCGAAGGCTGCGGCTCGGGCGGCCTCGATCATGAAGTGTGCCCAGAGTGGGTCGCGCGGGTCGTCCGGCAGTTCGAGTTGTTCGGCGATGGCGGTGCCGGCGAGCGACAGGTACCCCTGCGTGCTCGGGGCCGTGGTCCACAGGTCGTGGTCCCACACGCGTTGGACGAGCGGGGTTTCCCAGCGAGCCTGATTCGCTGCGAGGTCGTCCTCGGTGTACTCGCCGGCACCCAATTCGATCAACGCCTCACCGAACTCTCCGCCGTAGAAGCCGTCCCGACCCTGGGTGGCGACCGCCCGGAGTGCCCGACCGATTCCCGGTCGACGGACGCGTTGGCCAACCGACAGGCCGGCGAAGTCGTGATTTTCGACGTGTGCGATGCGGGCGGCGGATGCGACGAGTTCCTTCGGCGCAGCGAAGCCGGTCTCGGCGTAGAGGATCGCCGGGCCCAACACGTCCTTGAGGTCCAGCCGGCCGAACCGCTCGTGGAGCATCAACCAGCCGTCGACACAACCGGGTACCGGGACCGCGGCAACCGAGTCGTGGAACGGGATGTGCGTGTGTCCGGCGGCCCGCAGCGCATCGGGGTCGGCGCCCGAACCTGCACGGCCGGATGAGACGAGCACGGCCGGGGGACCGTCGGTCTCGTGCACGAGCGCAAAGAGATCGCCGCCCATGCCGCACATGTTCTGGCACACGACCGTGAGGACGGCATTCGTGGCGATGGCCGCATCCACTGCGGTGCCGCCCGCTTGCAACATCGACACGCCCGCGTTCGAAGCGAGATGGTGCACCGATGTGACGAGCCCATTCGGTGCGGTGACGGTGATGCTCATGCGAATCTCCCGGATCGGGGCCTGCGGAGCAGTCTGGCCGACGGGAACGCGTCGGCGCTGTCTCTTCCGTCTCGAATCACCGCCGGGAACGGCGGGAAGGCAGGTGTCAGCGGTTGATCCAGTCTGCGAACGCCGTCGGATCGACGTTGCCGCCCGACAGCGTGACGCCGACGCGCATGCCCGGCTCGATCAGTCCGCGATGGATCGCGCCGGCGAGCGCACACGCGCCGCTCGGCTCGGCAACCACCTTGAACTGGTCGAAGATCAGTCGCATCGTGCTGATGAGCTCGTCGTCCGTGGCCGCGGTGAACGTATCGGTGAGACGGTCGGTGATCGGCCAGGTGTGTTCGCCTGGTGCCAACGTCTGCTGACCGTCGGCGATGGTCCTCGGCACGGCGGGAAGCGACACCCGTTGCCCGGCAGCCCGGCTCTGACGGTGGTCGTCGCCGGTTTCCGGTTCGACCCCGACGACGTGCACGTCCGGGTTCATCGCCTTCACGGCCGTGGCGACACCAGACAGCAGCCCACCGCCTCCGAGGCACACGAACACCATGTCGAGGTCGGGAACCTGGCGCGCGAGTTCCAAGCCGACGGTGCCCTGCCCGGCCATCACGCCCGGATGGTCGTAAGGCGGAATGAGGAGGGGCGGTGGGCCCTCACTCTCCGCCATCACCCGCTCGGCGACTTCGGGGCGGGTCTCGTTGTAGCGGTCGTACTCGACGATCGTCGCCCCCCAATGGCGGGTGGCGTTCATCTTGATGGTCGGAGCGTCGGTGGGCATGATCACCGTGGCCTCGACGCCGAAGAGGGCCGCCGCCCGGCTGATCGCCTGGCCGTGGTTGCCGGACGAGTAGGTGAGAACGCCGCGTTGGCGCTCCTCGTCGGACAGTTGCGCGATCGCATTGCACGCACCCCGAAACTTGAAGGCGCCGGTTCGCTGCAACATCTCGGCCTTGCAGAAGACCTGGGCACCGAGCTGTGCGTTGAGCGTCTCCGACTCGAGCACGGGGGTCACGCGGGCGTGCGGTGCGATGCGCTCGGCCGCCGCTTCGATGTCGGAGAGGGACAGCGACAGCGGCTCGGTCATGGCTTCGACGCTAGCTGGAGGGTTCGTCCACGCAGCTGTCCGGAGCGGCAGCATCGAAGGTGCCGATCGTGCCCGCGTGGCCGAGCGAAACGGCGATGAGGAACCCCTCCGCCCGTTCGGCCTTCGGGTAGCGGGCCACCAGTTCGTGGAAACGGGGGGAGTGGTCGGGAACGACGAGGTGGGCCAGCTCGTGCACGATCACGTAGTCGAGAACCCAGTGGGGAACGTCGGCGAGCCGGTGAGAGATCCGCACCGACCCGGTCGCCGGTGTGCAGGATCCCCATCGCCGGTTCTGCCGGTCCGACCACACGATGGATCGGGGGGCGGGAAGGTCGTGGCGGCGAGCAAGTGCACGCGCCCGGTCGGCGAGGTCGACGGCCCCCTTCGCGCGCTTCTTCTCGAGACGCTGCACGAGATCGGCGACATGGCGCTCCCGCTCCGTCGCCCGCATGCTGGCCGGAACCCGAACTTCGATCGTGCCGTCGACGATGCGGGCCGCCACCGTCTTCTTGCGACGGCTGCTTTCGATGACCCGCACCGGCAGAGGGTGGAGCGGCATGTGGTCAGAGAATGTCGGACGACTGCGCACTCTGCAGTTCGCCCTCGTCGATCAGCTCGACCCGGTCGCCGACGGTGATCGAACCGTCCTTGTCGACCTCGACCCAGACCGCCCCGAGGTTGCCGATTCGCCCCCGGCGCTTCCCGGCCCGGTCTTCGAGGAGGTAGATGAGCCCGCCGTGAGCGACGACGAGACCCTCGCCATCGGCGAGGAGCTCGGCCACTTCCTTGAATCCGGCGTCCATGCGGACGGCCAACTCGTCGTCGCCCTCATAGCCGGGAGGCCGCTTGTCGGCTTCGAGATAGCCGGGCCATTCGCGCTCGATGTCAGTCCGGGTCAGGCCGGACCATTCGCCGGCGCTGCGTTCGACGAGGCTCGGAATCGGGATGACCGGACCGATCCCGAGCGAGCCGGCGATAATCGCCGCAGTCTCCGAGGCCCGCAGCAGCGTCGACGCAGCGATGAAGTCGAAGGCGCCGAGCCGGCTGGCTGCAGCAGCTGCCTGCTTGCGACCGAGCTCGCTCAACGGAATGTCCGCCTGTCCCTGCCACCGGCCCTCGGCATTCCACTCCGATTGACCGTGCCGAACCAGAAGTATGCGAACCATGACCTCAAACTACACTGCCCCCATGGCAACACTTCGCATGTTCGCAACCGTCCGCGTCGCCGCTGGAACGGGTCGGGACACCGTCGAGGGGGCGACTGTGGCCGAGGTCGTCGCGAACGCCACGGAACGGTACGGCGACGCTTTTGCCGAGCTCGTTCCGATCTGTCGGGTGTGGGTGAACGGTGAGGCCGCCGAACCGGACATGGCGGTGGACGACCGGGACGAAGTTGCGCTGCTCCCTCCGGTTTCGGGTGGCTGAAACCACTCACGGCGAGTTCTACGTTCCGGCCTGCCGCTGCCGATAGGGGCACGGTCGGGCGAACGTCCGACACCAACGGCAACCGACTAGGTTGCCGAACACGCCGCCGGTCCAACCGCGCGGAACGGCCCGACGGGCCACGACTTTCAAGGACTGCCAGTGACTCCAGAAATCGACCTCGTCACCAACCCGACCTTCACCGCCGACCTCGGCGAGCGTGACATGGACGAGCTTCGCGCCATGCGGACGCGCTGCCAGTCGATCGAAAACAGCCTCTCGTACGTCCGCCGTCTCATCCAGGGACGCCTCGACATCGTGGGCGGCGAAGCGCAGCGTCGACGTGACGGCGGCGCATCCGGCGACACGTCGGATCTCATCGGCCGGCTGCCCGACATCCTCAGCGATGGCAGCCGTTCCGACAGCGGCCCCGGAAACGTGCGACCGCCGCAGGCCATGGAGCCGGACCAGGCCGTCACCAGCCAGCTCGAAGCTCGCCTCGACGCCGCGATCAGCGCCGATCAGCTCGGTCAGGTCGCCGACCTCTCCGACGAAGATCTCGCCGGCGCCGTGATCGCGCTGAACGAACTCGAAGATGCGGTGTCGCAGTCCCGTCGGGACATGCATGGCGCCATCGACACGCTGCAGGCCGAAGTCACCCGCCGCTACCGCACGGGCGAGGCCAGCGTGGACGGACTCCTCCAGAGCTGAAGTCCTCGCGATCAGAGCCGCCTATCGGAGTCGAACCGATGACCTACGCTTTACAAGAGCGTTGCTCTACCAGCTGAGCTAAGGCGGCGCAGCGCTCAGTATAGGAAGCGCGGGCGCCGCATCGACCTTCGTCATCACGACCGCGGATTGCTCGCGGGGGTCCTTGCTCTGGGTCTTTGCAGCTACAACACTGGGCGCCGTGGCACTGACAGATCGAGACAGAGCAATCATCGAGTTCGAGCGCACCTGGTGGTCCGAGGGCGTTTCGAAGGAATCCATCATCCGCGAGCGGTTCGAACTCTCGACCACGCGTTATTACGAACTTCTTGCCGATCTGATCGACTCGGACGAGGCGTACGCCTACGATCCTCTCGTGATCCGTCGCCTCCGTCGTCTCCGTGACCGCCGCCGTCGTGCTCGTTTCGAGCGCCAGATCGAACAGCCGCCCGCACGGTGACCGGCAGTCGACACCACGCAGCCGACGACGGCTCGCTCGCCCGCTCCACTGGCGGAGCTGCCGCGCGCGGCGCCATGCTGATCGCGCTTGCCGTGGTCATCGGCCTCGTCCTCCTCGCATTCGTGCTTGACGATCCGGCCACGGTGGTCACCGCTCCGGACGGAACCGAGCAGGAAGCCGGCGCGGACGACAGCGAAGCGGAGGCCGAGGACGCCGGAGAAGGAACCGTCAACGTTCAGGAACCGGAGGGCACCGAAGGCACCGAAGACGCCGTCATCACCGAAGACGACGACGTGACCAACATCGAGGACGAAGTGGTTCCCGCGGATCCCGGCGACACCCGGGTGCCGGCAGAGGTCAACGTGCTCTCCGCCAACGGCACGGGCGGCAGCGGTGTGGCCGGCGCCATCTCCGACAAGGTGAAGGCCCGCGGCTACATCGGCGAAGCCTCCAACGCCACCGTGACCCAGGACTCGGTCATCTACTACCGAGAGGGCTACTCGGCTGACGCCATCGCCATCGCAGGAATCGTCGGCGCCACTCCCGAAATCGTCCTCCCGGCACCGGCCGACATCCCGGTTGCACAGAACGCCATCGACGACGGCCGCCTGGCCGCCGCAAATGTGGTCGTCATCATTGGCAACGACGGCCGCATCCCGGTGGGCTGAGCCCAACCCGGCGGCGTGCACAACTTCGAGCGTTTCCTGACGGAGATCGGCTGGGATCCGTCCACCGTCGCCGTCTTCTCCGACTTCGACGGCACACTCTCGGCGATCCAACCCGACCCCGCTTCCGTCGTTCCCATACCCGGCATCGCCGAGCGGATCGACCGGCTCGCCGAGCGCCTCGGGCGCGTGGCCGTGGTGTCGGGGCGGCCCGTCTCGTTCCTTCAGGGCTTCTTCTCCGAACGCGTCGAACTCTCCGGCCTCTACGGCATCGAGCATTGGGCGCACAAGCGGCTCCTCGTCGATCACACGGCGATCGACTGGCTGCCCGCCATCCGAACAACCGTCAGTCGTGCGGTCGATGAGTTCGGCGAAGCGGCGGTCGAAAACAAGAAGTACTCGCTCACGCTCCATCATCGGGGGAGCACCGACCCCGAGCTGCCCAAGCGCATGGAGGAGTGGGTGCTCGAGCGAGCCGACCTGATCGGCCTCGAAGCCCGCGTCGCCCGGATGTCGTTCGAGCTGCACCCGCCGATCCATCGCAGTAAGGCCGACGCCGTCGCCGACATGCTGCAAGGCATCGAGTCTGCGATCTACATCGGCGACGACGTCGGCGACCGGCCGGCCTTCCAACTGATCTCGGCACTGTTGGACGAAGGGGCGCTCACGTCGGGTGCCGCCATCCTCGTGCGATCCGACGAGACCGACCCCTCGCTCGAGCGGGTCACCACCGACGCCATCGATGGTCCCGAGGCGGTCCCCGCTCTGCTCGATCGGATTCTGGAGACGATCGGATCCGAGTGACCGGTCAGGCCCGCAGCTCGTTTGCGGCTGCCAGCTGATCGTTCAGCCACTCCCGCGGGGTCCGGCTCTCGACGACGTCGACGAGGTCGGCGGCCATCTCGGAGCGCTGTTCTGGATCCATGTCGAGCGCGTCGGCTGCCGCCTGTGCAGTTTGGGTGATGTCGTACGGATGGACCTCGATGACGAGGCCGGCGAGCTCGTCCCACGCACCCGCCTCCCGTGACAACAACACGACCCCGTTGCGCTCGTTGACGAGCGGACCCTCCTTCGCCACGAGGTTCATGCCGTCGCGGATCGGGTTCACGAGCAATGCGTCGTACCGACGCAGGCACGCCATCGAGAAGTGGATGTTGTTCTCTGCCCGATAGTGGATGGGGGTCCAGTCGGCGGTTCCCCAACGTGCGTTGATCTCGTCGATGGTCGCTTCCATGTCCATCCGATAGCGGATGTAGTCCGGGACCGATTCGCGGCTCGGGTTGAGTGCAGCCGCGAAGACCACCCGGCCGTGCAGATCCGGCCGCATGGCCAGAAGCTGGTCGTACGCCTCGAATCCGCGGATCAGGTTCTTCGACAGCTCGAGCCGTTCCGCCCGGGCGATGAGCATCCGGTCGCCGACGACCTCGTTCAATGCGGCCAGTTCGGCGTCGCACTCCGGGGAGTGGGCGAGGGCGCGGATGGCCTCCGGGTCGGGCCCGAGGGGAGAGACGAATCCCTGTGTGCGAACCCCGAGGAACGTGCGGCCGGCGTTCGTGTAGTCCTCGGACCATCGGGCGGCATGGAATCCGGCTGCGCCCGCGGCCGCGTATCCGAGCAGGAGTTCGGTCCGAGCGAGCTCGGGGAGCACCCGAAGCTGATCCACCGTCGCGAACGGTGTGTGCGTGAAGTGGACGACGTCCACGTCGGGTCGTTCGTCTCGGATTATCGGCGCAGCAAGAACGAGGTGGTGATCCTGCAACAGGACGATTGCGTCCTTTGCCGCCTCTTCCACGATCGCTTCGGCAAAGGCGCGGTTGTAGCGCCGATAGGCGGCCCACGCGTCGTACCAGTCGATGTCGATCGACGGGCTGCGGCTGAGCTCGTAGAGGCCGTGGTGCACGTACCAGAGGGTCGCGTTCGCAATCGTGTTGTACGCCAGCTCGAGATCGTCCTCGTCGATGGCGAGCGTCCGCACCCGGTAGCCCTCGGCTTCGATCATCCCGTCGGCGGCCGCACGGCGGTCACCTTCGCTCAACGCTGCGGCGATCCATGTCGTGTCCGTGTTGCGCACGAGCGGGCCGAGTCCGCTCACCAGGCCTCCCGCTCCACGTCGGCTCGTGAGAAGGCCGTCGTCCAAGGAGAAGGACACCGGCCCCCGGTTGGACGCCAGCACGAAGGGTCTCGCCATGGGGCCGAGCCTATCGGCGTCACGGAACTGACCTCGACGACAGACGTGTGGGCGGACCGGGAATGTGCACAGAATGGGGAATGCGCATCCTCGCGGCACCCGACAAGTTCAAAGGCACCGCGACCGCGCATGAGGTGGCCAGCGCCATCGCCGATGCCGCCGAGTCGCTCGGGCACACGGCGGCAACCGTGCCGATGGCCGATGGCGGCGAAGGCACGCTCGCTGCGCTCGGCGGGGCAAATCGCACCTCGACCGTGACCGGCCCGCTGGGCGAACCGGTCGAGGCGGAGTGGCGGCTCGACCAGGACCGCGCCGTCATCGAGATGGCCCAGGCCTCTGGGCTCGTCATCGCCGGCGGGCGCGACGGCAACGACCCACTCGCCGCCACGACCCGCGGCGTCGGGGAACTCATCGCCGAAGCGATCGACGCCGGCGCGGAATCGATCATCGTCGGGGTGGGCGGATCGGCCACGACCGACGGCGGCCTCGG
The DNA here is from genome assembly GCA_020628865.1 of Acidimicrobiales bacterium. Taxonomy (GTDB): domain Bacteria; phylum Actinomycetota; class Acidimicrobiia; order Acidimicrobiales; family SHLQ01; genus SHLQ01. The sequence goes on along the minus strand of JAHDEJ010000001.1, from coordinate 338,984 downwards.
CGCACTCGAAGCCATCGGCTCGGTGCAACGTCTTCGAGGCATCGACCTGCGGGTGGCCTGCGACGTGCGAACGAGTTTCGTCGACGCCGCCGAGGTCTTCGGTCCGCAGAAGGGAGCCTCGCCGGCCCAGGTGAAGATGCTCACCCGCCGCCTCGACGTGCTCGCCGAAACGTGGGTGGCCGAGCGAGGCGTCGACGTTCGCACATTGGAGCGCTCCGGCGCCGCCGGCGGGCTCGCCGGCGGCCTCGCCACGGTCGGTGCGCAACTCGTCGACGGCTTCGATGTCGTTGCGGAAACGCTCGGCCTCGCCAACGCGATCGAGGGCACCGATCTCGTGATCACCGGCGAGGGCTTCGTGGATGCAGAATCGTTCGACGGCAAAGTCGTCGGCGGTGTGCTCGGAATGGCCGAGGCCGCGGGTGTCCCGGTCGTGGCCGTGGCCGGGCAGGTGTTCGACGGCGCCGACGTCCGCATCGAGACCATCAGCCTGAAGGAACGGTTCGGCCTCGACCGTGCCCTCGACGACACCGTGGCCTGCATCGCTGAGGCAGTCGCCGATCACCTCTCCGCTCGCTAGAATCAGCACTCGCACCACGAGAGTGCCAATCGCAATTCCACGAGGAGAACGCGCAGATTCATGGCAAAGAGCATCAGCTTCGACGATCAGGCCCGGAAGTCACTCGAGGCCGGGATGAACCAGCTCGCTGACGCGGTCCGGGTCACGCTCGGTCCGAAGGGGCGCAACGTCGTCCTGTCCAAGTCGTGGGGCGCACCCACGATCACGAACGACGGTGTCTCCATCGCGAAGGAGATCGACCTCGAAGATCCGTACGAGGCCATCGGCGCCAACCTGGTGAAGGAAGTCGCCAAGAAGACCGACGACGTCGCCGGTGACGGAACCACCACCGCCACCGTCCTCGCATGGTCGATGGTGCGCGAGGGTCTGCGCAACGTGACCGCCGGCGCCAACCCCATGGCACTCAAGCGCGGAATCGAAGCCGCTACCGAGGCCGCCGTCGACTCCATCCTCAGCTCCGCCGTCGAGGTCAGCAGCAAGGCACAGATCGCCCAGGTCGCCGGAATTTCCTCGGCGGACCCCCAGATCGGCAAGACCATCTCCGAAGCGATCGACAAGGTCGGCAAGGAAGGCGTGATCACCGTCGAGGAGGGCACCACCTTCGGAATGGAGATGGACCTCGTCGAAGGCATGCGCTTCGACAAGGGCTATCTCTCGCCCTACTTCGTGACCGACACCGATCGCATGGAGGTCGTCCTCGACGACCCGTACCTTCTGCTCGTCTCCTCGAAGATTTCTTCCGTTCGTGAACTCGTGCCCGTGCTCGAGCTCATCAAGGAGACCAACAAGCCGCTCCTCATCATCGCCGAGGACGTCGAGGGCGAAGCTCTCGCCACGCTCGTCGTGAACCGGGTCCGCGGCCTGTTCGCCAGCGCCGCCGTCAAGGCACCGTTCTTCGGCGACCGCCGCAAGGCCATGCTGCAGGACATCGCCATCCTCACCGGTGGCGAGGTCATCTCCGAAGAGGTCGGTCTCAGCGTCGAGGGTGCCACCCTCGAGAACCTGGGTCGGGCCCGTCGTGTGGTCATCACCAAGGACGAGACGACCATCATCGAGGGTGGCGGCGATGCTGCGTCCCTCGACGGTCGCGTCGCCCAGCTCCGCGCCGAACTCACCGACACCACGTCGGACTACGACGCCGAGAAGCTCAACGAGCGCCTCGCCAAGCTCGCCGGCGGCGTGGCCATCCTCAAGGTCGGCGCTGCCACCGAGGTCGAGCTCAAGGAAAAGAAGCACCGCATCGAAGACGCGGTCTCCACCACGAAGGCCGCCATCGAAGAAGGCGTCGTCGCGGGCGGTGGCGTGACCCTTCTGCGGGCTCAGGCCGCGGCAGACGCCATGGCAAAGAAGCTCAAGGGCGACGAGTCCACCGGCGCCACCATCGTGGGTCGGGCACTCGAAGGACCGCTGAACCAGATCTCGCTCAACGCGGGTGAGGAAGCCGGCGTCGTCGTCGAGCGCGTTCGGTCGCTCGAAGGATCGGTCGGCTACAACGCCGCCACCGGCGAGTACGAAGACCTGGTTGCCGCCGGCATCATCGATGCCGCCAAGGTGACCCGCTCTGCCCTCCAGAACGCAGCGTCCATCGCGGCGCTGTTCCTCACGACCGAGGCGATCGTCACGGACGCTCCGATCGAGACCGACGAGGACTGACCCAGAACGTCGACGGCCCCCGCATCTTCGGATGCGGGGGCCATCATCGTTTTTGCCGGGATCGTCGGTGTCAGGAAACGCCGACTGCGGCCTCGCCGTTCGCCCAGCCGGGCCACCGCTTGCGGCTGTTCGCCGCAAGCCGGTGCATCAGCGCGATCGCTGCCGGATCGTCATCGCCGGGTCGGGTTTCAATCATGCCGTCGTCGATCATGGCCTTGATCACGGCACGGCCGAGCTCGGTGCGAACGATGGTCAGGGTCCAGTCGGTCACGTTCCCGATACCGCCGGTGCTGATGTCGGCATGCTCGGCTGCGAAGTCCGGACAGTGATTGCAGCCGGTGCGGGTCCAGGCGTGGCACTCCTTGAGATTGATCTCGTGGTAGTCGCCGTTCTTCATCCAGATCTGGAAGACGCCCTTGATGTTCATCTTTGCGATGTCCTCCTTGCGGAGGCCGTACTTCACGCCGAACAGCTCGTCGAACATCGAATCGTCGAAGCTCTTGGAACACAGCAGGCCGATGTTCAGCTTGATCGGTTTCGACACCTTGCCGACCCGTCGATGCCACATGACCGGGGCGATCGAGGTCTGACAGCTCATGCCGACGAGGGCGAGTCGATCGAGCCCCTTGTCCTTGGCTTCGTCGTAGGCGATCGTGTTCGCGCTGTACGTGTACCGGCTTCCGGCACCGCGCAGCACCTCCTCGCGGTTGGTCGCCACCATCGGTGTGGCCTTCCAGCCCGGCGATCCATCGGGGAGGCTCTCGACGCCGCTGGTCAACGCACCATCGATCACGTCGTTCTCGAGAAGCCAGATCAACATGGCCGACACGAGGCCGCCGTCCTGGCCGATGTCGTAGACGTAGTCCTCGCTGGCCCGGACCAACAGGATGTCCGAGTAGATGCCGGACATCTCGTCGGCCTCCCGGGTTCGCCCATGCAGATGCATGTCTGCCTCGGTCTCCCATGAGCCGAACCGGGGGCAGGCGCGGGTGCAGCTCGTGCAGCCCTTCTCCCCGTGACCACAGTTCGCTTCGCCGAGTTCCTCCTCGAGATGGAACGGTGTGTACGCGCCGGGCTCATGCTTGTACCCGATCACATCGTGGGGACACGCGATCACGCAGCCAGCGCACCCGGTGCACAGCCCGCTCGTGATCACCTCCTCGTAGAGCTCCTTCCACTGGAAACGCCAGCGTTCCTTCTTGGGCGGAGCAGCGGGAGCCGTGTCGGTCATGGATTCCTCTCGGTGGGTCAGGGGGCCAGCGGCCGACCGAACGGAAGCTCGTCCGTCCAGGTGCGCAGGTGGGCTTCGGCGCGCTCGCACGCGGTGACGAACATGTCGGTGCCTTCGCCCTCGAGTTCGGAGACGAGCGCGGCCGTCGCAGTTCGAACGCGATCGAGTGTGTCCTCGGCCGAAGCATCGTCGCCGGCGGCAGCAAGGGTGAGGCCGCCGGCGGAGATGAAGTCCGGCACGATGATGGTGCTGTTGCGTCCGGCGAAGGCCAGGCCTCTGGCCGTCGTCGTGAGCGGCTGCAACCCGATGACGCGACCGGGGGTGCTCTCGGTCAGCGCTTCGTGGTGAAGGGCACCGGCGCTACTCCGCACGAAGACCACGGCGTGATCCGAGGCCAGCGCTGCGGCAAGGTCGTCGGTGACGGTGGCGTCGACGCCACGGCCGGCGAGTTCGTCCAGCAACTCTCGTTCATCCTCGGAACTTGCCACGATCGCTGCCGTGGCGGACCCGACGCATGCCGCCGCGGTTGCGGCCATCAACGCCCGGGCCGGTGCCGCCGTCTGATGCAGGGCCGGGCCGATCTCCTCGGGCGACAAGCCGATGCCATGGGTGGGGCGGAAGTTGGCGGTGGCCGCCCAGGTCTCGAGCTCGGCTGCGAACGTCCCGAACTCGGCCGGGTCGGCCCCACTCCGATCGTGGTTCAGGGCCGCGGCCGCGCCGGCGCCATCGATCCCGTGAACGGCGAGGGCGTACGTCACGTGGCGGATCATGTCGCCGGTGGTCCGCTGCAGCACTTTCTTCGCGCTCCGAATCGGGCCGATCGCGAGCGGAGCGTTCGCAACGTCCACCATTCCGTATCCGTCGACCGCTTCGAATTTCGTGAGTGCCATGCTCGGCCAGTCTGCCGCATGGCGGCGCTCCGGCCCAGCCCGAGCCGTAGGATCCGGTCATGACGACGCTTGGAACCGACGTACTCGACCTGCTCATGGGGCACCGCTCCATTCGAAAGTTCACCGACGAACCGATCGACGACGAGACGGTCGAAGCGATCGTCGGAGCCGGCATGGCCGCCGCCACGTCGAGCAACCTGCAGGGCACGACCGTCATCCGCGTCCGCAACCCGGAGACCCGCGCAGCGATCGCCGCCCTCGCCGGCGGTCAGACCTACGTCGAGACGGCGGCGGCGTTCTTCGTGTGGTGCGCCGATCTCCACCGCTCCGCAGTCGCCTGCGAGATGGGCGGTGGCGACTTCCACGCCGGGATGACCGAGCACTTCGTGATCGCAACAGTCGACTGCGCGCTGGCGGCGCAGAACGCGGTCGTTGCGGCGGAAGCCCAGGGCCTCGGCATCTGCTACATCGGTGGCATCCGAAACGACCCGCAGCAGGTCGCCGAACTCCTCGAGCTTCCGGACCAGGTGTTTCCGCTGTTCGGCCTCTGCCTCGGCCACCCGGATCAGGACCCGGAGCTCAAGCCACGTCTGCCGCTCTCCGTCACGCTCAAGGAGGAGCGCTACGACGAGTCCGCCGACCAGGACGGAATCCGGGCCTACGACGAGCAGATGCGCGAGTACTACCTCGCCCGCACCGGCGGGAAGGTCGATCGAGTCTGGAGCGCCGACATGTCTGCGCTGTTGGGCAAGGAGAGCCGCCCGCACATGCGCGGGTTTCTCGAGGGTCAGGGTTTCACCTTCGAGTAGCGGGCTTCGCACGCGATCCGCTCGCCGGGTTGAATGAGACCATGACGAGCGACGACCGGGCCTTCATCGAGATCATCCCCGACGAGGACTGGGCGCAGACGCCCGGGCTCGCCGACCAGTACGACGGGGTCGTGGACCGCGACCACGGGCGAGTCGACAACATCATGGCGATCCACTCGCTCAACCCGGCAGGGCTCGCCGCCCACAACGCGCTCTACGTCTCCGCCATGTCCGGAACGAAGACGCTTCGCAAGGTCGAGCGCGAGCTCATCGCCTACGTCGTCTCACTCGAGAACCACTGTCACTATTGAATGGTGCATCACGGGCGCGGTCTGCGCCGGCTCCTCAAGGACGATGCACTCTTCGCGGCCATCGAAGCCGACTGGCGGACGGCGCCCGTGTCGACGCCCCGGGCGGCGATGCTCGAGTGGGCGATCAAGCTCACCCACACCCCCGGCGACATGACGGCGCAAGACGCCGCTCGGCTCACCGAGGTCGGCTTCAGCGATCGGGACATTCTCGACATCGCCGAAGTCGTCGGGTACTACGCCTACGTCAATCGCATTGCCGATGGTCTCGGCGTGCAAACCGAAAGCTGGATCCCCGATGACCTCGACTGACTTCGCCGGCCGGGTCGTGCTCGTCACCGGCGGCGCCTCCGGAATGGGAGCGGCGTCGGCCCGGCGCTTCGCCGCAGCCGGAGCGACCGTCGTCCTGCTGGATCGAAACGCCGATGGTGCCGCCGCAGTCGCAGCCGAGATCGGCGGACCCGAGCCGCTCGTCGGCGATGTCAGCGACTCCGCATTCTGTGGCGAGGCCGTGGAGGCAACCGTGGCACGCCACGGCCGGATCGACGTGCTCGTCAACGCGGCCGGGACGATCCATCGAGCGGACTCGCTCGGCACCGACGATGCCGACTGGCGTCGCGTGATGGGCGTCAATGTCGACGGCATGTTCTGGCTGTGCCGGGCCGCGCTTCCGCACATGATCGAAGCAGGTCGGGGCGCGATCGTGAACTTCGGGTCCATCTGGGGTGGGGTCGGCTCTGCCGGTTCCACCGCCTACTGCGTGTCGAAGGGTGCCGTGCACCAACTCACCCGAGCCCTCGCGTTGGACCACGTCGAACAGGGCATCCGGGTCAACGCTGTGGCGCCCGGCGAGGTCAACACGCCGATGCTCGCCTCCGAGCGGGCGGCACCACCGTCGGCCGAGGACCTGCAAGCGCTCGCTGACGCCACCATCCCGATGAAGCGACTCGCCGATCCCGACGAAATCGCTGCAGTCGTCGTGTTCCTCGCATCGGATGACGCGAGCTACATGACCGGCGAGATCGTCCACGTCGACGCCGGGTACACGGCGCGATGAGCGAACGGCTTCCCGATGCGTCGCTGAGCTCCGAGGCCCGACGGTTCCTCGCCGGCCGTGTCGTCGACGACCCCGTCGACTTCCACCGGATCGATGCGATCCGGCGCGAGGCACACGACGGCTTCCGGCCAGCCGTCGATCGGGCGGTCGAACGGCATGCGCTCGAGTGGGATGAAGTCGAACTGGGCGGAGTGCGCTGCACCCGGCTCCGATCGGCTCGCACCGCCCAGCCGAGGGGCACAATGTTGTACTGCTTCGGCGGAGGCTTCTTTCTGGGCGACCCGCTCTCGGAATTTCCGGTCATCGGTGCCCTCGCAGAATGGGCGGAGCTCGAGATCGTGGCGCCCTGGTATCGGTTGGCCCCCGAGCACCCGGCGCCCGCTGCCGGTAACGACTGCTTCGCCGCGTGGACCGCGCTGGCCGAGTCGACCGACGCTGCCCTCTACCTCGGCGGCGAGTCTGCGGGTGGCAATCTGGCCCTGCGAACGGCCCAACTCGCCCGAGACGCCGGTGGCCAGTCGCCGTCGGCCCTCGCCTTGTTGTCTCCGGCCGTGGACCTCCGCCCGGACCGTGGCCTGTTCGGTGTCACGCTCGAAGCCGACCCGACCTTGGCCCACCACACGATGGAATCTGCGCATTCCGTGTACGTCGCCGGACGGGATCCGGCCGACCCGTCGATCTCCCCGCTGTTCGCCGGCATGGAGGGGTTGCCGCCCACCTTCGTCACGACCGGGACGCGCGACCTGCTGCTCTCGATGTGCCTTCGGCTCGACCGCCGCATGCGCCGGGCCGGCGTCGAGGTCGAGACGCGCGTCTGGGACGGACTGTGGCACGTGTTCGAGTTCTACGACGACTACCCGGAATCGTCGGAGTCGCTCGCCGAGATCGCCGCGTTCCTTCGTTCCCACTGACCGATGGGCCCACGGGCCGCAGACTTGTCGGAACCCGGCGCCGACGGGGAGAATGACTCGGTCTCCCACCGACAGACACAGGAGCGGGTCATGAAGATCGAAAACTCATTCACCGTCGATGCGCCGGTCGACGAGGCGTGGAACCTCCTCACCGACATCCCGACCATCGCTCCCTGTCTCCCCGGCGCCAAGCTCACCGGCGAGGAGGACGGGGTCTATTCCGGCGGCGTGAAAGTGAAGGTCGGGCCGGTCACCGCCGAGTACAAGGGCTCGGCGGAGTTCGTCGAGAAGGACGATGAGAACCACAAGGCCGTGATCAACGGCAAGGGGCGCGACACCCGCGGCGCCGGCAACGCCCAGGCGCTGATCACCGCCGTGATGGAACAGGTCGGCGACCAGACCCGCGTGGACATCGTGACCGACCTGAAGGTCTCCGGGAAGGTTGCGCAGTTCGGTCGTGGTGTGATGCAGGACGTCAGCGAGAAGCTCCTCGGTCAGTTCGCCGAGTGTCTCGCCACGAAGATCGGCGACGAGGACACGGTCGATGCCGTGGCTGCCGCAAGCGCCGCCGCGACCGAGACCGTCGACGACGATGCCGACGCCGGCGAAACGGCCGTCGAGAAGACCGATGATGCGGCCGAGGCGGCAGTCGACGCCGTGGCCGACGCGGTCGGTGATGTCGCCGGCAAGGCCGCCGCCGTCGGCGGTGCCGCAGTCGCCGGGGTGAGCGCAGCGGCAGCCAAGCTCACGGGTGGCGACGACGCCGAGGACGACGAAGACGACGAGGTCCTCGACCTTCTGGACGTGGCGGGTGGCGCCGTGTTCAAGCGCTTCATCCCCGTGGCGATCGCTGCGGTCGTCCTCATCGTGATCCTCGTGCTGCTCTTCGCCTGATCCGTCCTACCCACCGAGGGGGCCGTTCGGCCGCCCCCGCAGTGACGGAACTGTTGCAGCTGCATTGCAGCCCTTCACTCGCGCGCTCAGACCGCCGACCCGATGATGGAGCAAGGCGGGAGAAGGCGGCGTGGTTCCACGGTGGGGTTCCTCCACACGGAGCGTTCAAGTCGAGTTGGCGAGAGCAGTCCTCACGCTCGCGCTCGTCGTCATCGTCGTGGCCCCGGTCGCGGCATCGGCGGTTGCGCTCCAGGCCGATGCCGGCCCAGACACCGACGCCGACGGTGTGGCCGACTCGCTCGACCTCGACGACGACAACGACGGCCTCATCGACGTCGACGAAGGATGGACGCCGGCCGTGTGCCGGGACACGGATGGCGATGCCGTGTGCGATCACCTCGACCTCGACAGCGACAACGACGGCATCTCGGACCTCATCGAAGCCGGCCTGAGCTGGGGCGTCTTCGACACCGACCGGAACGGTGTCGTCGACCCGAGCGATTTCGTCGACGACGACGGCGACGGCCTCGACGATGCGTTGGAGGCAGCCTTCGGTGACGACTCCGGGCCGACCCCGGTCGACTCGGATCGCAACGGCGTGGCCGACCACCTGGATCTCGACAGCGACGACGACGGCATCCCCGATGCGGTCGAGGCGCTTCCCAGCAGCGGCTACCTGCTCAACTGGAGCAACGACGGCAACGTCGCCGACGATGACGCGGACGGCGACGGCGTGTGGTGGGCCCACGACGATCGGACCGGCCACGGTGGCACATTCGTCGATCCGGTCCGCAGCGACGGCGATCCGCTGGCCGATTACCGGGACCCCGATGCCGACGAAGACGGCATCGCCGACGCGGACGAAGGAGTTGTGTCCGGAGGGGCAGGCCCGACCCACGCCGATCCAGACGGAACGATCGACGATCCGTCGGTCGACCTCATCCCCGGGTCGTTCGGCGAGCCGGCCTACCGAACGATTCCGATCCTCGACGCGGACGGCGACGGGCTCGCCGACACCGTGGACCCGGACCCCGGCGACCCGTGCGTCGACCCGACCGCACCCGGATGGACCCCACGAACCGACAACGACTGCGACGCCGACGGCGTCAGCGTCGGAGCCGGCGATCCCGACGACTTCTCGACTGCCGTGCCGGCACCGACCACGACCACCACGACACCGCCGACCACGACCACCGTGGCCGAGCCGGATGAAACCGCCGGCGCGGTTGCCTCAGAGGAGGACGCTCCGGCGGAGCCATCCAACACTGACGATGCGCTGAATGAACCGTCGCCGGAGCTCTTCGAGATCTTCGTCGAGTCTCCGCAGAGCGCGGCTGAGCCGGGATCGATGCCGGCGGCCGGCGACCAGGCCGTGGCCGGCGTGAGCACGATGCGAGTCGTCGGCGAGTTGATCCTCGACGTCGACGCCGACGGCGAGATCACGGACGCCACCGAACATCTGGATGGTGCCGTCGTCGAACTCTGGGGCGCGGGAGACGACGACACCTGGCGCACGGCCGACGACATCCTCGTCTCCTCGGGTGTGCACGACGGGGGCTACGAGCTTCCCGCCCGGGCGGGCGAGTTCGAGGTTCGGGTCGTGGTGTCCTCACTGCCGGACGGAGTTGCGGTGCCCGACGCCGAATCCTCCCGCCAGCCGATCGGCACCGCCAGGGTGCGCGATGGCGAGGTCGAATTGCTGCCGTTCGCCTACCAGCCCCACAGCGTCTGCGGGCGTGTGACCTCGGACGGACTGGAGCTCCCGGATGCGCAGGTCGCCGTGACCGACGCGTCGGGAAACACGGTGCAAACGCGGACCGACCAGACCGGGGCCTACTGCGTCGTCGGCTCGCTCGACGCACCGCTCGAGCCCGGAACCGCAACCGTGGCCGCATCGGCCGTGGGCGTCTCCGTGCTCACCGAAGTGCTCATCGAAGACGGTGAAGTGGTCGCGCCAGTGCTCGCACTGGACTCGATCAATCTCGAAACTGCAGCCACCGCCCTCGGGTTCGATCGGCGCACGCGGCTCTCTGACCTCGTCGTGGTGAGCGCCATGGCGTTGTTCGTCGGCCTTCTCGCATCGCTCGTGATGCGGATGGTGGGCGGCATCCCGATCGAGTCGGATCCGGACGACCTCATCGAGTGCTGACCCGCCCCGAACCGGCGCCATCGTCGGGTGAACCCGGTCGCTGCCGATCGCTCTAGGATCTGGCCGACCGCAGTCGAAGGGATCCCGCCGATGGTTGAGCGAAGTGGAGGCGAACTCCTCGTCGCCTGTCTCGAAGCGCAAGGTGTCACCACCGCATTCGGCGTGCCGGGCGAGAGCTACCTCGCCGTCCTCGACGGTCTGGTCGACTCCGGCGTTCGATACGTATCGTGCCGGCAGGAGGGCGGTGTCACGTACGCCGCCGAAGCCTGGGGAAAGCTCACCGGACGCCCGGGCGTCGGCTTCGTGACCCGGGGCCCCGGGGCCACGAACGCCTCGGTCGGCCTGCACACCGCGATGCAGGACAGCACGGCGATGATCCTCTTCGTCGGCCAAGCGGCGATGGAACACCTGGAGCGCGAGGCCTTCCAGGAGGTCGACTACCGCGCGTTCTTCGGGCCGCTCGTGAAGTGGGCGACGCAGATCGAATCGGCGGACCGGATCCCCGAGCTGATCAGCCGGGCATTCGCGACCGCGCAGTCCGGTCGCCCCGGCCCCGTCGTCATCGCGTTGCCGGAGAACGTGCTGAGCGCACGGAGCGTTGCTGAACCGGGCCGGCCGGTTCGCATCCCGCAGCCGTCGCCGTCCCGCTTCGACATCGACGAGACACTCGATCTGCTCGACCGGGCGGAGCAACCGCTCCTTCTCGTTGGTGGTGGTGGGTGGACGCCCGAGGCGCGAAGCGCACTCGCTGCCTTCGCTGAACGAAACGACGTTCCGGTCGCCACCGCCTTCCGGTTCCACGATCTGATCGACAACGACTCGTCGTGCTACGTCGGAGATGCGGGCGTCGGCATGCTGCCGCACGTGCGTCGGGCGATCACCGAGGCCGACGTGATTCTGGCCGTCGGCATCCGCTTCGGCGAGATGGTCACCGACGCATGGACGCTCTTCGACCTACCGAACCCGACGCAGACCATCGTCCACATCCACGCATCGGACCGCGAACTCGGCAAGGTCGTCCAGGCGAACCTCCCGATTCATGCGTCGCCGGGGGCGTTTCTTGCCGAGCTCGGCGGCGCAACGCTCCGCCCATCGAACGGCCGGAGCGAGTGGCGGACCGGGTTGCGATCCGCCCGCCTCGCGTCGTTGCCTGCCCCAACACAGCCCGGGCCGCTCGACATGGCCGCGATCATGACCTGGCTTCAGAATCGAGTGCCGGACGATGTGATCTTCACCAACGGCGCCGGCAACTTCTCGATCTGGCCGAACAAGCACTTCTCGTTCGGCCGGGGAATGCGGTTGCTGGCACCGCAGTCCGGCTCGATGGGGTACGGGCTCCCGGCCGCAATCGCCGCCAAGATCGCCGATCCGGAACGGATGGTGGTCTGCTGGGCCGGCGACGGAGACCTGCAGATGAACGTGCAGGAGCTCGGCACCGCGATGCAGGAGGGAGCGCAACCCATCGTGCTGGTCCTGAACAACGGGATGTACGGCACGATTCGCATGCACCAGGAGCGGACCTTCCCCGGCCGTGTGAGTGGCACTGAGATCACCAACCCGGACTTCGTGACCTTGGCGAAGGCGTACGGCTTCCACGCCGAGCGGGTCGAGTCGACCGACGAGTTCGCTGCGGCCTTCGACCGGGCTGCGGCCTCGCCGACCGGCGCGCTCCTCGAACTCATGGTGCCAAGCGAAATGCTGGCCCCAACGCTGTCCATCGATGAGGCGAGAGGAGCCACGTCATGATCTCTGCTCCGCCGCTCGAGGGCATGCAGGTGATCGAGGGGTCGGCCTTCGTTGCCGCTCCGTCCGGCGGCATGACGCTCGCCCAACTCGGCGCCGACGTGATTCGGTTCGACCAGATCGGGGGCGGCATCGATCACAAGCGCTGGCCGCTGACTCCGGATGGACACTCGCTCTACTGGGCTGGCCTCAACAAGAACAAGCGGTCCATCGCCGTGAACCTTCGAGACCCCACAGCACAGGAACTGCTGACCCAGCTCATCGCTTCGGCCGGCAACTTCCTCACCAACTTCCCGGCGCGGGGTTGGATGGCGTACGACGCGTTGCAGGCGCATCGAAGCGACCTCAACATGCTCGCGATCACCGGCAACCGCGACGGGTCGACGGCGTTGGACTACACGGTCAACGCTGCGGTCGGGTTCCCGTTCGTCACCGGGCCGGTGGAACACGAGGAGCCGGTGAACAACGTGCTGGCTGCCTGGGATCTCGTGTGCGGGCAGACGGCGGCGCTGGCGATGTTGGCGGCCGAGCGTCACCGGTCTCGAACGGGAGAGGGGTCGAGCATGAGCCTCGCCCTGTTCGATGTGGCCCTCGCCGCAGTGTCCGCGTTGGGGCACGTCGCTGAAGCGCAGGTGCTGGGCACCGAACGACAGCGATTCGGCAACGACCTCTACGGGGCGTTCGGCGCCATGTTCACCACCGCCGACGGCGAGCGGCTGTACGCAGTCGGGATCAGCAACAAGCAGTGGCGGTCGCTCCTGGAAGCGACGGGAACTGCCGACGCCGTCGCTGCTTTGGCCCTCGAGGCAGGGTTGGACTTCGCCGACGAGGGCGACCGATTCGCCGCTCGCACGGAGATCAAGGCGCTCATCCAGGGCTGGGTCGGGTCGCACCAACTGGCCGAGGTCGCGGAAGCGTTCGACGCCCTCGGCGTGTGCTGGGGCCGGTACCAGAGCTTCCTCGAATTGGTGGCGAAGGACCCGCGTTGCTCCGAGGAGAGCGAGCTGTATCGCACGGTCGACCAGCCGGGCATCGGCGCCTACCTGTCGCCCGGGTCGCCGGTTGCGTTCGACGGCATGCTCTCGGTCGAGCCGACGCCCGCGCCCGCACTCGGCGCCGACACCGAGGACATCCTCTCCGAGCTCGGCCTCGCCACCGCCGAAATCGGCCGTCTCATGGACAACGGCACCATCGCCTGACCCTGGAACCGATCCGAAACCGAACTGAAACCGCTCCTCCGGAAACTCTCTCAACGTGCACCGCATCGAGTGGTGCAGTGAGATGAGGAGAGAGACATGGCAGCAACAGTGAAGGTGGACATTCCGGCAGGGCCGCTCTGGAGTGATGACGACGCGAACGAGAAGGGCCCGCGCATTGCGGCCGCTCACGGTGGCGTGTTCACCGGTCAGTGGCGGACGGTGATCGAGGGCGAAATGAGTGTGGTCGAGGTCGAGCGCCCCGGCGAGATGACCGGAGGGTACGGCGCAGGATTCAAGTGCATGGTTCCGGCCGGACCGCTCTGGAGCAATGAAGACGCTCAGGCGCTCGGGCCGAACATCGCAGCCAGCTATGGCGGGACGTTCACGGGACAGTGGTACACGAACGTCGAGGGTGCGATGAGCCTTCTCGAAGTCGAGTTCAGCTGACGGGTCGGTGCCACGGCAGTTGTTCGTTGCGACTGCCGTGGCACCATTTTTCCTCCGAGGCCATGGAGAGGATCCTGCGGCGACACGCCAGGAAGGAACGGGCGCTGCCGGCGGAGTAGGTTCGGGGGATGAGCGAGAACCTTCGGAACTTCACCAGCGCCCTCTACGGCTTCGACGCCGTCGTCAAGCGAATGCCCGCCGATGCGTGGGACAACCCCAGCGGATGCGAAGGCTGGACCGGGCGCGACGTGCTCCAACATCAGTGTGCTGTCGTCAACGGCGTGGAAGCCGTCGCCCGAACCGGGGCCATGGCCGCACCGTCCGCTCCCGACGACGTGTCCGACCCCGTCGCCACCTGGACCGCATGCCGTGAACAGGTCAGCGCCACGCTCGACCAGGCCGGCGTGCTGGGCCAGGCCGGACCGTTCTGGTTCGATGCCCCCGACGTCGATGCACTCATCGGCTTCGTTCAGTGGGATCTGCTCGGGCACACCTGGGATCTTGCCCAGGCCGGAGGGCTCGAAGCGCCACTCGACGAGGCTGCAGCATCGTCCGCGCTGGCGCAGGTCCTCGAACGCCAGGACATGCTGATCGAATCCGGTCGGATCGGCCAGCCGGTCGACGTCCCGGAAGATGCTTCGGTCGGCGACCGGTACCTCGGTGCCATCGGCCGCAATCCCGCCGGCTGATCGCCGTGCCCGGCCCCGAACCTGTTGACGCCGCCCAACGTCGAGCCGCGCCAGCCATCGTCTGCTACGACGTCGACGAGCTCCCGCCGTATGACGCCGGCTGGTACTCGGCCGCGCGAGCGGACGCGACCCTCGTCGACTCCGTCCTTGTCGGCCCACGATCGGCAGAGACCTTCGAGGTCAAGGCTGGCCAGTTCTTCCGGATCGTCAGCGTCGACGGACCACAAGTCGGCGATCTGAACCTCTGGAACGCCAACGACCTGTCCGAACGCTTCTACAGCGGGAAGACCCGCCAGTTCCATGCCACACACGTCACCGAAGGCGACCGCTTGTGGAGCAGCCACCCGACGTTGCGTCCGCTTGCGACGATCACCCACGACTCGCTCGGCTGGTACGGCTTCGATGACGATGGCGGCGGCGTCCACGATGTGATCGGCACCCGCTGCGACCCCTACACGCAGCGACTTCTGCACGACACGAACTACCACCACTGCTGCCACTCGAACCTGACCCGGGCCGTGGCCGCCCATACCGGGCTGCCCGTGACCGAGGCCGAACTGCACGTGCACGACGTCCTCAACGTGTTCATGTGCACCGGCTTCACGAAGGACACCCACCAGTACTTCATGAAGGCCAGCCCGGTCCGTCCCGGCGACTCGATCGAGTTCTTCGCCGAGGTCGACCTGCTCGGAGCGCTCTCCGCTTGTCCGGGCGGTGACTGCAGCGCAAGTCACTCGAGCGACGACGCCCAATGTCATCCGTTGCTCGTCGAAATCCTCGATCCACAGGCCGAGCTGGCGGGGTGGACGCGCTTCGAAACCAACGCCTACGACCGCTCCCACGGAACCTGACAGTCGTCATGGGGTGCCGGTGCCGGTTTGCTACCGGCTGGTATCTTCGTCAACCATAGGGCTGCCCCAGATCCACCCTGGGCGCCGCAAAGGGGAAGAAACCAATGGCTTCTGGTCGTTTTCGGAAACTGGTCGCGCTGTTCGCTGCGCTTGCGATCATCGCTTCAGCATGTGGCGGAGGCGACGGTGATTCCGCCGCAACGGACGACTCCGGTGGATCCTCGGCGGAAGACACGTCGACCGGCACCGACACCGGTTCCGAAGAGGAGGCCGAGGACATCGGCGCCGACGACAGCGCCGACGGTAGCGAAATCGAGTCCGCCGACGCCGTCACCGAGATCCCCGTGGGCGGAACGCTCCGGTTCGGCATGCAGACCGAAGCCGGGTCGCTCAACCCGACCAACACCGGCCTGAACCGTGGCCCGATCATGGTGGCGACGGCGATCTTCGACACGCTCGTCGTGGTCGACGCCGAAGGCCAGTGGCACAACAACATGACCGAGAGCTGGACCCCGAGCGACGACTTCAGCTCGTGGGACGTGAAGCTGCGCGACGGCATCGAGTTCTCCGACGGTCTGCCCTTCAACGCCGATGCCGTCATCAAGACCATCGAGGCGTTCCTCGCCGACCCGCTCACCTCGCTCGTCTTCAAGCCGGCCTTCGACCCGGAGAACCCGATCGAGAAGATCGACGACATGAGCTTCCGCATCAACGCCATGGGACCGAACGCCGCCATGCCGTTGTACTTCGCCGAACAGCTCGGCATGGTCGGCTCGCCGGCATGGCTCGACGCTGCCGCCGAGAACCCCGAGCTCGACCAGGAGCCGATCGGTGCCGGCCCGTTCGTCCTCCAGGAGCGCAGCCAGGACTCGTCGACGATCCTCGTGCGCAACGAGAACTGGTGGCGTGACGACGTCGAGGTCTACCTCGACGCCATCGAGTTCTTCCCCGTGCCGCAGCCGGGTACCCGGGCCAACCAGCTGATCGTCGGCGACCTCGACGTCATCCACGGCACGGCTTCGCTCATGATCCTGCCGCTGCGTGGCGCAGACGAGGACATCCTCCGGGTGGAAGACAACTCCGGTGAGGAGTTCTTCTTCGCCATGAACGCCCAGGTCGCACCGTTCGACGACATCCGGGTGCGCAAGGCCGCCACCCACCTGTTCCCGAAGCAGGACTACGAAGAGTTCGTCAACCAGGGTGCCTCGCTGCTCGCCGATTCGCTGTTCTCGCCCGAGAGCCCGTGGCATGACCCGAGCATCCAGCAGGAACACGACATGCCGGAGCTCGCTGCGCCGCTCATCGCCGAGTACTGCGCCGAGGTGCCCGACAGCTGCACCGACGGCAAGGTCAACATGGAGTACCAGTACGACACGAACCTGTCGAACGACACGATCTTCGATCTGGTCAGCGACGCGATGTCGGACCACTTCAACATCACCGTGCAGTCGATCCCGAACGACGTCCACATCCAGGAAGTCATCTTCGGCCAGTACAACTTCGCCAGCTGGCGCTACCACGGCTTCTCGGATCCGGACGTCGACACGGCGTTCCTGACCTGCTCGACGATCGGTGCACTGTCGATCAACTGGTCCCGCAACTGCAACGAAGAGCGTGATGCGCTGATCGTCGCCCAGCGCCAGACGCAGGACTTCGACGAGCGCTACGCCATCTGGCAGGAGCTGCAGGCCAACCTCCGAGACAGCTACCAGTACGTGCTCGCCACCCACACCAACTGGACCGTGGGTGCCGGCGCCAACGTCGGCGGTCTCTGCGATGCCGTTTCGCCGGAAGGTGCGTCGTTGCCCTGTCAGACCCGAGGGGTTCCCCGTCTGGACCAGGTCTTCCTGCAGAACTGATCCGGGAACCACGGGGGAGACCGGATCATGCGTTTCGTCGTACGAAGCCTGCTGCAACTCGTGTTGGTGCTGTTTGCCGTCACGTTCGTGGCGTTTGGTGCGCTGAATTATCTGGGTGATCCGCTGTTCAACATTCTCGGTCCGATTGCGCTCGAGGAGTCCGGCCCCGAATATGCCGAGGTACGGGCCGAGGCCCGTGCCCAGTTCCATCTCGACGACCCGTTCCCCGTCCGCTACGGACGGTGGGTCGGCGACATGCTCACCGGTGATTTCGGTCGGAGCTACTCGAACCAGGTGACCGTGCGCAGCATCCTTGCGGACAAGCTGCCCGTGACGGTTGTGCTGATGGTGTACGCGCAGGTGATCGCCATCGCGGTCTCGGTGCCATGGGCGCTCTGGACGGCGTCGCGCGCCTATCGCTTCGGCGACAAGGCATCGACGGTCGTCTCGTTCACCATGCTGGGCATCCCGGTGTTCGCGCTCACGGTGTTGTTGTTCTGGCTGTTCGCGATCCGATGGCAGATCTTCCCGACCAGATATGAGGACGAGACCATCGGTCAGCGGCTGACGTCGTTGTTCCTGCCGGCGGTCGCGTTGGCGACACCGCTCATCGCCACGTACCAGCGGTTGCTGCGGACCGACCTCATCTCCACGTTGCAGGAAGACTTCATCTCGGTCGCACGGGCCAAGGGTCTACCGAAGTGGTACATCCTCTTCCGGCACGCGCTGCGGCCCTCGCTGTTCTCGCTGCTCACCGTCTTCGGTATTCAGGTGGCGTCGCTGATCGGCGGTTCGCTCGTCGTCGAGCGGCAGTTCCAGATCCCGGGCATCGGCTTCGAAGTCGTGGAGGCGATCTTCCGAGACGACTTCCCGGTGGTGCTCGCCGTTGTCGTCGTCGTGTCGGTGGCGTTCGTAGCGGTGAACGTGCTCGTGGACCTGATCTACACGTTCCTGGACCCGCGGGTGGACTTCAATGGCTGACGCGGCACTGGAAGAGATCGACGACACGGAAGGCGGCCAAAGCCTGCTTTCCCGCCTCGGTCCCGGCTTCGTGATGAGCGTCGGTTGGCTGGTGTTCGTGGTGATCATCGCCCTGCTCGCGCCGGTCCTGCCGATCGTCGAGCCGACCGAGACCCGTGTGGGTGGCCGCTTCGAGGGTCCTCGAGCCGGGCTCTGGTTCGGTTCCGACGCCACCGGTCGTGACGTGTTGTCGTTGACCATCTGGGGCGCGCGCACGTCGTTGCTCGTCGGCTTCATCGCGATCTTCGTGGGCTTCATCGTCGGTGGTACTGCCGGAATCATCGCCGGGTACTTCCGGGGCTGGTTCGATCGGGTGCTGTCGTTCCTGTTCGCCACGCTGCTCTCGTTCCCGGCGCTGCTCCTTGCGATCTTCGTGACGACGCTGCTCGGCCGAACCCTGCTGTGGATCTCCATCAGCCTTGGTGTGCTGGCGATCGCTCCGGTCGGCCGGCTGGCCCGGGCACAGACGCTGGTGTTCGCCGAGCGCGACTTCGTCACCGCATCGCGCATTCTCGGCGCCTCCGACTTCCGCATCCTCATTCGCGAGATCGTGCCGAACGTCGTCATTCCGATGTCGGCGCTTGCGCTGCTCGGCATGGGCATCGCCATCGTCGCGGAAGGCACGCTCGCCTTCCTCGGTGTGTCGGTCAACGGCGGCCTGAGCTGGGGCAAACAGATCTTCGCCTCTGGCAGCGAAGAACAGTTCCTGCGGGAGGGACCGCACGCGGCGCTCTTCCCGATCGGTGTCGTGACCATCACGGTGCTTGCACTCAACTACGCGGGCGATCGCCTCCGCGAGGTCTTCGATGCGAAGGAGCTGTCGCTGTGAGCGAAGCCACACCACTCCTCGAGCTCGAGAACCTGTCCATCACGTTCGCCACGCCGGGCGGTCCGGTCTACGCCGTGTCCGACGTGAGCCTGTCGGTCGAGCGGGGCAAGGCGCTCGGCATCGTGGGTGAGAGCGGTTCGGGCAAGTCCGTCACGATGAAGGCGGTGATGGATCTGCTGCCGAGCACGGCGACGATCGGCGGGCAGGCCACCTTCGACGGCACCGATGTCCTCACGATGCCGTCCAGTCGACGCAAGCATTTCTACGGTGTCGACGTCGCCATGGTGTTCCAGAACCCGATGACATCGTTGAACCCGGTCAAGCGCATCGATGCCCAGATGACCGAGGGCATGCGCTACCACCGCGACCTCTCCAAGAACGATGCGAAGAAGCGCGCGATCGAACTGCTCGAGCTGGTCCGCCTTCCCGACGCGCCCGGTCGAATGCGGCAGTACCCGCACGAGCTGTCGGGCGGCATGCGTCAGCGCGTCGTCATCGCCATGGCGTTGGCCAACGACCCGTCGCTGCTCATCGCCGACGAACCGACCACCGCACTCGACGTGACGGTGCAGCGGGACATCCTCAACCTGCTCGACAACCTACGAACCGACCTGAACATGGCGCTGATCCTCATCAGCCACGACCTGGGTGTCGTGCGGGACCGGACCGACGACGTCGTCGTGATGTACGGCGGCCGAGTGATGGAGTCCGCCCAGACGGAAGACCTGTTCGCCGACACCCGCCACCCGTACGCCCGTGCCCTCCAGCTGTCCATCCCCGACATCAGCAAGCCTCGCGGTCAACGGCTCGACCCGATTCCCGGGAGCCCGCCAGACCTGAGCTCGCCGCTCACGGGCTGCCCATTCGCGCCGCGGTGCACCTTCGCACAGGACGACTGCCACTCGACACTTCCGGTTGCCACGCCGGTCGGCGACGGTTCGCACACGTTCTCGTGTCTCCATCCGCTCGGACAGGAGGCGACCGTCTGATGGTTGGCATCGGTAGTGCACATCTTCGAACCGACGAAGACCCGATCATCGAGGTCAACAACCTCGTCATGGAGTTTCCCGTCGCCAACCGAGCGGTGGTGCAGGCGGTCTCCGACGTGTCGTTCGACGTGGTGCAGGGCGAAACCCTCGGCATCGTCGGCGAGTCCGGATGTGGAAAGTCGACCACGGCGAAGGCCGTGGTCCAGATGCCGAAGCCGACCTCCGGGTCGGTCCGGTACCGGGACAAGGAACTGACGACGCTCTCCAAGCAGGACCTGCGCCGCACCCGCAGCGACCTCCAGATGATCTTCCAGGACCCCGTGTCCTCCCTGAATCCACGACGCGGCATCCGCGACATCATCAGCGAAGGCGTCGAGGTCTGGGGAACGAGCGGAACGTGGGGCGAGGCCCGGATCACCGAACTGATGGAATCGGTCGGGATCGACCCGCAGTACGGCGATCGCAAGCCCTTCCAGTTCTCGGGCGGCCAGTGCCAACGCATCAGCATCGCCCGGGCACTTGCCCTCGACCCCTACGTGCTCATCTCTGACGAGCCGGTGTCGGCACTCGACGTGTCGGTGCAGGCGCAGATCCTCAATCTGCTCGAAGACCTGAAACAGGAGCATCAGCTGACGATGCTCTTCATCAGCCACGACCTCGCCGTGGTCCGCAACATCTCCGACCGGGTGATGGTCATGTACCTCGGTCGCGTGGCCGAGGTCGGTGACGCCGATTCGATCTTCGGCAACGCTGCCCACCCCTACACCCAGGCGCTGCTCGCGGCGATTCCCGGGTCGGGTATCGAGGACGACGGCTCACTTTCCGGTGAGTTGCCGTCGCCGTCGAACCCGCCCGCCGGCTGCCGGTTCCATACGCGCTGCCCCCATGCCACCGAGGTCTGCACGACGACGGTGCCAGAGTTCGCGCAGCACGGCCCGGATCACTGGCTCGCCTGCCACCACCCCCAGAGCACTCCGGTCACCCTGTCCTGAGGATCTGTGCAGGACGGTGTGCCGATACGGCACACCACGCTGCACAGATCGTGGGGGTTGCTCGCGGTCAGTTCAGCTTGAGGCGGCCGGCCTCGTCCACGTACTTCCACTCGTCCTGGAAGTCTTCGTTGGCCCAGCTTCCGAGCCCCGGGTAGAAGACACGCCCGGGTCCGTGCGGGTTGAGTTCCTCGCCGGTGTCGGTGTTCCACCGCGGATCGGGCGTCTCGCCTGCCACCAGATAGCGGCTGTCGGTCGAGAGTCGGCAGCGTCGTTCGGGGGAGCGGTTGTCGAACGCTCCGTGCAGCGTGTTCATGCTGAAGACGAGGATGTCGCCAGGGGCGAAGGTGGTCGTCAGCCAGCGCGAGCCATAGCGGGCCTGCACCTTCTGCGGGTCGTCGTCGAGCCACACCAGCCCGTCGCGATCCGCGTCCATTTGCAGGTAGCCATCACGGAGTTCCGGATTCATGTGGCTGTCTTCGAGAATCATCAGCCCGCCCTCGTGGGGGGCCACGTCGGCGATCGGCGTCCACACGGAAAGATGCCGATCGGTGCCGCGGCTCATGTACGGGCCATCGCAGTGATAGCCGCACCCCTCGCCGGGTCGGGCGAGGCGGGGCCATCGAAAGTCGTAGGGGCGAACCGGGCCGTCGAGCAGTTGGCCGACCAGCTCGATCAGCCGGGGATGCAGAATCATCGTCTCGTAGCGGGCGCCGGTTCGCAGCGACTCCGTGAAGGTGCGCATGTTGACGTGGCGCAGCCCGGCCCGGTCGCCCTCGATCGCGTCCATGAGCGGGTGGCGGTCGTCGACCTCGCCGACGGTTGCATATTTGAGCAGCAGCTCGCGTCTCGTCGACAAGACGAGTTCTGGGTCGTGAAAGCCCCGAACATAGAGGTACCCGTCGGCCTCGTATCTGGCTCGCAGTGCCATGGCGTCGCCGAGCAGGTCGGCCGAGTCGACGAGCTCGCCGAGTGTCTCGGGCGTGGCAACGAAGGGCCGCCCGCTGAACGTCAGCAGCTCCGTTTCGAGATTCTGCACTGCCTCCACACCAACTCCTTCGCCGCGACCGGTCACTTCGGATGCGCGCCCACCGACCATTGATGGCAGAGGATGCACGAATTCGACAATCACACTCTGTGCATCCACTCTTCGCCTTGACGACGAAGGGTGATCATGGAGACGAGAATTCTTGGGGCGAGCGACCTGGCGATCCTGGTGGACCGGGTCGGCCGCGATGCGCTGATGGACCGGATGATCGAAGCGCTGCGCGAGCGGTTCGCCGGCCACGACGCCGAGCTCGTCGACGCGCGTCCCCGAGCCGGCTTCCGCTACGACAAACCGGCGCTCGGCCTGGTCGAGTGGATGCCGACCCATGAAGTCGGCGGCCCGGTCGTCATCAAGATGGTGGGCTACCACCCCACCAACCCGACCCAGCGGAGCCTGCCGAGCGTGCTGGCGACCTCGTCGATGTGGGACACCGAAACCGGACACCTGCTCGCCATCTCGGACTCGACGCTTCTCACGGCACTCCGGACCGGTGCGGCATCCGGCCTCGCCACGGACCTGATGGCGATCGACACGCCGATCACCGTCGGCATGATCGGCCTCGGTGCGCAGGCGGTCACCCAACTCCACGCAATCTCCCGGGTGCGGACGGTGCAGCGCGTGGTCGGGTACGACCCGTCTCCCGAACCCGCAGACAGCTTCGCCGACCGCATCGCCTTCCTCGGTCTTCCGTTCGACCCGTGCCCGGAAGGGGGGCTCGAATCGATGGCGGCGGAAGTCGACGTGCTCGTCACCTGCACGTCGATCGACATCGGTGCGGGGCCGGTGGTGGGCGACTTCGAACCCCGACCCTGGCTGCATGTGAACGCCGTCGGCGCCGACTTCCCCGGCAAACTCGAGCTGCCCACCTCGCTGCTCGAGTCGGCACTCGTCATTCCCGACACACTCGAACAGTGCCTCCTCGAAGGTGAGTGCCAACAGGTTCCCGCGCACCGAATCGGCCCGGATCTCTTCGAGGTCGTCCAGGCCGAAGAGACGACGAAGGAGAAGGCGCAGGTGACCGTGTTCGACTCGACGGGATGGGCGGTCGAGGACGACGTGGCGCTGCGGGTGATGCTCGAACTCGCCGACGAGCACGACGTCGGCCGGCGGCTCCAGCTCGAATCGATCCCCCGCGACCCCTACGACCCGTACGGCGAGGTTCGCTGAGGATCAGCGCCTCGGCGCAAGCGCAGCCTGGTCGAGCCCGAGTTCGGTGACGGCGTCCGGAAGCGGTCGTCCGGCGATGAGGTTTGCGGCGATCTGTCCGGCGATCGGGCTCGTGACGATGCCGCAGCCACCCTGACCGACCATCCACAGGAATCCATCCGCCTCGTCGTCCCAACCGAAGACGGGGTTGCGGTCTGGGGCGAAGGTCCGAAGCCCGGCCCATGTGGTGGAGACCGAACGCAGATTCAGCGTCGTGAGTTGGTTGATGTGATCGATCGCCATTGCGACGTCGATCTCTTCCGCCCGGGCATCGCACGCCTCCGACGGGGTCTCGTCCGAGAGGGAACACAACAGCTGGTTCCCGGCCTCGGGTTTGAAGTAGCAGTGCAGCTCGGGAATGTCGGCATAGATGAACGGCCACGCCGATGGGTCGTGGTCGATGCGTGCGGTAAATGCGGTTCGCCGCATGGGGGTGAGCCCGATCGGCTTGACCCCGGCCATGGTCGCAACGTGGTCGCCCCACGCTCCGGCGGCATTCACCACGGTCTTCGCCGAAACGGTTCCGCTCGCCGTTTCGAGGTGCCAGCGTCCGTCGGTTCGCTGCAGCGCCTCCACCCGGGCGGAGCGCCAGACCTCGGCGCCGGCTGCGCGGGCCCGACGCACGTAGAGCTGGTGGAGGCCCATGACATCGATCGAGGCGGCCGTGGGCTCCAACATGCCGACGCCGATCATCTCCGGTCGGAGCACCGGACAGAGCTCGGTGAGCTCATCACCTTCGATCAGACGGATCGACGACGTCACGGCGTTCGCTGCGGCGATCTCGGCCGCGACGGCATCGCGATGTTTCTCCATGCCGACCTTCATGACCGGCATCGGGGTCAACAGCGGAGCGTCGAGCTCGGGGTGGTCGGCCTCGAAGAACGACCGAGAAGCGGTCGACAGTCGATGGAACACGGGGCCGCCCTCGTTCTCGATGTAGACGGCGGCCGATCGTGAGGTCGTGTGATGAGCGAGTTCCTGTTCCTGTTCGAGCAGGACCACGCTGCGCTCCGGTGCGACATGACCGGCGACGGTCGCGCCGGCAATGCCACCACCGATGATTGCGACATCAACCTCGAGCACGAGCCACCTCTTCGTTTGCAGGATTGCTTCCCGGATGTGAACGGAAAAGTACCAAAGTGTGTCGCGACTGCCGGATTCGGCGAACCACTGCTAACTTGTCGGGCTGAACCAGCGGCATGTCGATTTGGGGTGCCGTCACCAAAACCCTTGGAGGGGCCAAAGTGAAGAAACTCTTCATGATCCTTGGCATGTTCCTGTCGTTCACTCTTGTGGCGGCAGCATGCGGATCCACCATTGAAGATGCGGCTGATACCGCAACCGACGCTGCCAGCGATGCCGCTGACGCAGCTGAAGAAGTCGTCGAAGATGCAATGGAAGACGACGAAGAAGACGCCATGGAAGACGACGCCATGGAAGAAGACGACGCCATGGAAGAAGACGCCATGGAAGACGACGCGATGGCCGAGCACCTCGGTGACGGCTCGCTCGGCACCGTGGTCGTCGAGGCCGGCGCCGAGGTCCAGATCCGTTCGCTGAACGCGATCTCGGGCGACGTGGCCTTCCTCGGTGTCCCGAACCAGCGTGGCGTCGAGCAGGCTGTCGTCGACTACGGCCCCATCAAGGGCTTCAACGTCACCTCCGGCCAGGGTCTTGACGACCTCTGCTCCGCCGACGGTGGTCAGGCTGCTGCGCAGCAGATCGTTGCCGACGAGCAGATCGTCGGTGTCATCGGTACCTCGTGCTCCGGTGCTGCCACCGCTGCCGCTCCGCTCATCAGCGCTGCCGGCATGGTCATGATCTCCGGCTCGAACACCTCGCCGGCGCTCACCTCCGACCAGCAGGGCAACGCCGGTCCCGACTACCACGTCGGCTACTACCGCACCGCCCACAACGACCTCTTCCAGGGCGCTGCCATGGCCGAGTTCGTGTTCACCTCGCTCGGTCTGACCACCGCAGCAGCGATCCACGACGGCGACCCCTACACCGAGGGTCTCGCCAACGCCTTCGCCAACGCCTTCGAAGAGCTCGGCGGCACCGTCACCACGGTGACCGGCGTGGCCAAGGAAGACACCGACATGGTCCCGGTCCTCACCGAGATCGCCGCCGGTTCGCCGGAAGCCCTGTTCTTCCCGATCTTCCAGCCGGCCGGTGACTTCGTCGCCGACCAGGCCCCGAGCGTCCCCGGCCTCGAGAACACCACGCTCCTCGCCGCTGACGGCCTGCTGAACGACGGCTTCATGGGCCTCGCCCAGTCCGAGGGCATGCACTTCTCGGGTCCGGACACCCGCTTCGGCACCAACACCAACGAGAGCACCGGCGTTTCCGCCGAGGAGTTCCTCGCCACGTACGAGGCCAACAACGGTGAAGCTCCGGCCGCTCCGTTCTGGGGTCACAGCTACGACGCCGCAGCGATGCTGCTCGACGCCATCGACGCTGCGTCGTGGGTCGACGGTGACGGCAACCTGAACATCGACCGTCAGGGCGTCCGCGATCACCTCAACGGCATCCAGGGCTACTCGGGCCTCATCGGCACCATCAACTGCGATGACTTCGGCGACTGTGGTTCGCAGAAGATCACCGTGATCCTGCACAACGATTCCGGCGACATCCCGGGCTCGCTCGAGAACGTGGTGTTCGAGTACGCACCGCAGTAGAGGGGTTCCACACGACGGGAGCCGGTAACGGCCCCCGGCATGTGAGTTCGTGAGATGGCCCCACCCCGAGGAGGGGTGGGGCCATCGCTCATTTTGACGCGATTCGCGACGGATTCGTACAAGACGGACCTGGCGTGTTTCGCAACGATTTCGGGGGCCCGACGATCGGGCCCGCGATTTGCGCTGACGAGATGGTGACCCCAAGCTCTTCAGCGTGCTGGCGCAGCCGGGAGAGTCCCGCGCCATGCGAACCGACGGAGGGAGTAGTCAGTGACGACTGCTGTACGTGCGAAGGGTGCACCAAGAACCGGTGTGGACTGGTTTCTGCTCGTGATGCGAGTGGGGCTCATCGCTTTCATCGTCATCGGGTTGCTGGGCTTCGTCGCCCAACAGATCGACCCGACAAATGCCTGGGCAACCTGGCGGCACGGCGACGAGGGCGCCGCCCGCCTGAGCTGGGCCCAGTTCCAGGGGCTCGTGGTCACCGGCCTCAGCCAGGGGGCCATGTACGGCCTCATCGCCCTCGGCTACTCGATGGTCTACGGCGTGCTCGGCTTCATCAACTTCGCCCACGGCGAAGTATTCATGATCGCGGCGTTCACCGGCTTCATCATGTCGACCAAGTTCGACCAGGCCGGCTGGTGGGACAGCGGCGCGTTCATCCCCGCAATGCTCTTCACGATCGTCGTGGCCACCATCGTGGCCACCATCGTGGCCGTCGTGATGGAACGGGTCGCCTACCGGCCCCTCCGGGGCAGCCCCCGACTCATCCCGCTGATCACGTCGATCGGCGTGTCGTTCTTCCTGCAGAACGCCGTCATCCTCCTCTTCGGCCCGGGCGCCAAGGGCTACGCCCCGTTCCCCGACTGGCTCGACAAGGACCGCATCAACATCTGGCAGATCGGCGAGTCCGACACCGGAGTGCCCGAGTACCTCTTGAGCGTCGAGAACAAGAAGCTCCTCGTGATCGTCGTCGCCGCCATCTCGATGGCCGGCCTGTGGTACTTCGTCGAGCGGACGAAGACCGGCAAGGCCATGCGAGCGGTCGCAGAGGACAAGGAGATCGCCTCGCTGATGGGCATCGACGTCGATCGCACGATCGTGACGACGTTCGCCGTCGGCGGCGCAATGGCAGGTATCGCCGGGATCCTCTGGGGAATCCTGTTCAAGTCGGTCATCGCCACCACCGGCTTCCTCCCGGGCATCAAAGCCTTCACCGCCGCGGTCGTCGGCGGCGTCGGCAACCTGGGCGGCGCCATGGCGGGTGGTGTTTCGCTCGGCGGAGCAGAAGCGCTCGCACCACTGATGGTGCTCGACCCCTGGGGCATCGAAGGACCGTCGCAGCTGCGTGACGCCGTGGTGTTCACGCTGCTCATCCTGGTGTTGTTGGTGAAGCCCACCGGCCTGTTCGGTGAGCGTCTGTCGTCGGAGGATCGGGCATGAGTGACATCAACGCAAACGTTCTGGCCACCGAGGCCGCAGAGACGATCGAGGACCTGGCCGAGTCGGCCTCGGGTCTGTTCAACGACGTCGACAGGGACCGGGTCGTCCGGTACGGCAGCTACCTCGCCATGGCCCTCGTGTTCGTCTCGCTGGTCGGCATGGCCGTCGGGCTCGACGGCCGCCAGATCCTCTTCTGGATCAACCCTGACGTCTACGTGAACCACCCCGACGGGCAGGGCCTGTCCCTCGGCGACGTTGCACTGTGGATGTGGCCGCTTTTGCTCGGCTGGGCCGCCACCAACGAGGTCGTCCTCGAAGGCATGCAGGCCCGGGTTCGTGGCGTCAGCGACCTGGTCACCGGCTTCCTCGTCGGTGCGCTTGGGGGTCTCGGCATCTCGTTCCTGACGTTCCTCATGAGCGTCGACCGTGAAATCAACCCGGAGAACGGTGTGCCCGCCTACGGCGCACGCGATCCGCTCGTGAACTGGAACGAGCAGCTCTACATCATGCTCACGTTCAATCGTGGTTGGACCTTCGCACTGTGGGCCTGGCCGCTGCTGGCCGGCCTCCTCGCCATGGTGGGGGCCAGCTTCCGGGTGATGTCCGATCCCATTCGCAAGGCGATCACGGCCGCGTTGATCTCGGTGCTGTCCGTGTCGGTCTTCCAGTTCCTCGTGGACGATCTGCTCGAAGGCGTTGGGGAGACGATCGCCGATCCCGGCCGCATCTCGAACTTCTTCGAGAGCGATCCGTCGCTCGGTCGACCCCGGGTCGATTCGGCCTTCGATCCACTGATCGACTTCCTCTATGCGAAGACTGGCGGTCTGAGGCTCGAAGGCGTGATCCTCGTCGCCGTCGTGGCCGCAGCACTCTCGCTCGTCGCTTCCTACCTCGTGCGAGGGCGGGTCAAGCAGGCTCGGCAGGCGTACTTCGACCGTCCGCTCGCCGAGCGCACCCGGTCGAGCGCCCTGTTGATGGTCGGCGTCGCGCTGGCGTTGCTGATCGTGCCGTTCTTCACGGGCAGCATCATCAACGAGCTGCTTGCCAACGTCGGCATCTTCCTGCTGCTTGCCCTCGGTCTGAACATCGTGGTCGGCCTCGCCGGCATTCTCGATCTGGGCTACGTGGCGTTCTTCGCTGTTGGCGGTTACACGACCGCGGTGCTGACGTCCGCCGGACGAGGGGAGTCCTGGCCGAGCTGGGTGCCGCTGCTCGTCGACGAAGGCGAACCCGTCGTCGGTGGTTGGTTGATCGCGCTGGTGCTCGTCATGGTGTTCGCCGGCCTCACCGGCCTGCTGATCGGCGCACCGGTGATCCGGATGCGGGGCGACTACCTCGCCATCGTGACGCTCGGCTTCGGCGAGATCATTCGCCTGCTGTTCCTCTCGGACTGGCTCAAGGGCTACTTCGGTGGTGCGCAGGGCATCACGAACATCGAGGGTGCCGACTTCGGCCCGATCGGCACCGTCACCGGTGTCGAGCCTCGATCCGTGTTCTACCTGGTTGCGGTGTTCGCCGCGATCGCCATCTATGTGTCGTGGCGGCTGGAGCGCAGTCGCCTCGGTCGGGCCTGGATGGCGATTCGTGAGGACGAGAGCGTCGCCGAGGCAATGGGCATCAACACGGTGAACATGAAGCTGATGGCCTTCGTGGTCGGCGCCGTGCTGGCGTCGTTCGCCGGGGCGATCTTCTCGGCCAAGGTCGGCTCGATCTTCCCGACGTCGTTCCTCATCCTCGTGTCGATCATCATCCTCGTGGTGGTCATCGTCGGCGGTATGGGCAACATCATGGGCGTGATCGCCGGCTCGCTGGTGCTGATCGGCGTGCTGGGCGGCCCGAAGCAGCCGGGTCTGCTCCAGGAGTTCAGCGAATACAAGCTGCTCATTTACGGCGTGTTGCTGGTCTGGATGATGTTGCAACGGCCGGAAGGCCTGGTGCCGAACGTGCGTCGGAGCCGCGAGCTCCATCAGGAGGAGTTCCTCCAGGACGCCTGGCTCAAGGGCGAGGTCGATACCGACGACGAGGGCGACGACGTCGCCACGGAGGTGGCACCCGCATGAGCGAGCGCATTCTCGACATCCAGAACCTGAGCGTGACCTTCGGCGGCCTGCACGCATTGAAGGATCTCAACTTCCACGTCGACGAGGGTGAGATCGTCGGCGTCATCGGGCCGAACGGTGCCGGCAAGACCACGTTCTTCAACATGATCTCCGGCATGGTCACGCCGACCTCCGGCGACATCCTCTTCGAAGGAGAGTCGCTCATCGGGCTCGACCCGAACCAGGTCACCCAGCGCGGCATCAGCCGTACGTTCCAGAACGTGCGCCTGTTCGCGAACATGACGATCCTCGAGAACGTCATGGTCAGCCAGCACTGCCGCACCAAGCAGGGCGTGTGGGGAGCGTTGTTCAACACGCCGGCGTTCAAGAAGGAAGAGGCCGAGATCCGGGCGCACGCCGAAAAGGTGCTCGGCTTCTTCGGTACCCGTCTCATCGGCTACCGCCTCGAGCAGCCGGCATCGGTGCTCAGCTATGCAAACCGTCGCCGCCTCGAGATCGCCCGAGCCATGGCCACTTCGCCTCGGCTCCTGCTGCTCGACGAACCGGTTGCCGGCATGAACCCGAAGGAGTCGGCCGAGCTCACCGGGCTCATCGGCAAGCTCCGCAGCGAATGGGGCTTCACGATCGTCATGATCGAGCACGACATGAACGTGGTACGCGATGTGTCGGACCGCGTGGTGTGCCTCGATCACGGCGAGACGCTGGCTCAGGGCAGCTTCGACGAGGTGTCGAACGATCCCGAAGTCATCGAGGCCTACCTCGGACGACCCTTGGAGAAGCAGAAGTGAGCGACACGACCGACAAGGGAACGCCGATCCTCGAGTTCCGCAACATCAACACGCACTACGGCGCCGTGCACATCCTCAAGGACGTGAACCTCGCCATCTACCCGGGCGAGATGGTGTCGCTGCTCGGTGGCAACGCCTCCGGCAAGTCCACCACGCTCAAGACCCTGCTCGGCATGGTCACGCCGACGACCGGCGAGGTCGTGCTCGACGGCGAGGTCGTCAACGACAAGCCGACCAGTTATCGGGTCGAGCGCGGCATCACGATGGTTCCCGAGAACCGTCGCCTCTTCAAGCGCCTCTCGGTGCTCGAGAACCTGCAGCTCGGTGCCTACCTGCGCAACGACAAGGCCGGGATCGCCGAAGACCTCGAACGCATCTACACGATGTTCCCTCGGGTCAAGGAACGGGCCAACCAGAAGTCCGGCACGCTCTCCGGTGGTGAGCAGCAGATGGTCGCCATGGGTCGTGCGCTCATGTCCCGGCCGCGTGTGTTGCTGATGGACGAACCGTCCATGGGCCTTGCACCGATGCTGGTACAGACCAACTTCGAGCTGATCCAGCAGATCCACCAGGAAGGCATCGCGATCTTCATGGTGGAGCAGAACGCCAACATGGCGCTGTCCATCGCCGACCGCGGTTGGGTGCTGCAGACTGGCAAGGTCGTCCTCGACGACACCGCCGAGAATCTGCTCGCCAACCCCGAGCTGCGAAAGTCGTACCTGGGCGAGGCCTGAGCCGACCATCATCAAGGAGGCAGCGTTGAAGTTCTTCGGACCGGATGAGGTGGCGGAGGCGCTGCCGTGGGACGCCCTGATCGAGTCGATCGAGGGCATCCTGGTCGACCCGGATGCGGTGGCGCCCGAGCGGACGGTGCACACGCTGCCGGACACGTTGGGCAACGACGCCGCGCTGTTGATGAAGCCCGGTTGGGTCGTCGGTGGCGTCATCGCCGTGAAGGTCGTGACCTTCTTCCCGGACAACGGAGCGCTGGAACTGCCGACCATCAACGCCGGCGTGCTGCTGTTCGATGGCGCGAATGGCACGATGCTCGGCGCCTGCGACGGCAACGAACTGACGACCCGGCGTACCGCCGCAGCGTCGGCCGTGGCCGCCAAACGGCTTGCCCGCGGAGACGCCTCCCGACTGCTCGTGGTGGGGACCGGAGCCCTCGCGCCGATGACGGCGCAGGCCCACGCTGCCGTTCGCAGGTACGACACCATCGAGGTTTGGGGCCGCAGCACCTTCAAGGCGATTCGCGTGGTCGAGGAGTTGAAGGACGCTGGCTACCCGGCCGAAGTGAGCAACGACCTGGATGCGTCGGTGGCCGCCGCCGACGTGATCACCTGCGTCACGGGTGCGACCACGCCAGTCGTGAAAGGGGCGCTCCTCAAGGAGGGTGCCCACGTCGATCTGATCGGCTCGTTCACACCGACGATGCGCGAGACAGACGACGACGTCGTGCGCCGAGCCTCGGTCTGGGTGGACACCCGGACCGACGGCATCCTCGCGGGCGACATCGCCCAACCGCTCGAGTCGGGGCTGCTCACGATGGACGACCTCCGGGGCGATCTGCACGAACTCGTGTCGGGGGCCGCTCCCGGCCGTCGGGACGACGTCGAGATCACCATGTACAAGTCTGCGGGCATCGCGCTCGAGGACGTGGCGGCAGCGAAACTCGTCTTCGACGTCTGAGCGGCGTCAGGCCGACAGGGTCTGCGGAGCCGACAGCGCGGCGGCGATCGGAGCAGCATCGGTCCGATCCAGGTGGGTGCAGAGTCGTTCAACGAGCTCGGTCGGAAGCAGGCCGACGTAGCCGGCGATCACACAGCCGAGATCGATCTGGCCGGTCATCGACGCAGCGAGCACGCCGACGCTGACGGCCTCCGGGTTCTGTCCCCCCATCCCGAGGTAGGTGGCACAGATCACGGCGGTGCGTTCGGGACCCACGGCCTGGGGCAACGCGTCGATGAAGGCCACACCATCGGTCAAGAGGACGAGTCCGAGCGTGACACTGAGCGCCTCGAGATCCTCGCCGGCGAGGTCCAGGAACGGAGCCCAGTCTGTGATCTCGCCCCCGAGATCGAGGAGGTCGACGGCGGTGGAGATCGCCAGCCGGAGCTGTTCGACCTCGAGGAGCGCATTCATGCGGCTCGTTGCGATGTCTCGTTGGACCGGCGCCGGAGTGTGGACGAAGTGGTCGTCGGCAACGGCAGCGTCCAGGTGCCGCAACGCCGACTCGGGGTCGTCGGGGAGGAGGTGTTCCGCCAGCACGCCTGCTGCCCGAGGCGAGCCGGGGTGGATCGAGAGCGCCAGGGTTGCGACGGCGTGTGCGTCATCGGTGCGGCGAGCCCGTCGGTGGCTCTCCGCCGCAATGGCGAGGGCTGCCGCCGCCGGCTGGGGGCCACGTTCGACCTCTTCCAGTTCGAGCGCCAGGTCGAGATGCTGATGGGTGAGGTGTTCGGCGTATCGCACGGCGTCGCCGATCGCTTCGGTCTGTTCGAAACGTGCAAGGGCGGCCGGGGCATCGTCCACCGTTGCGAGGTGGTCGGCCACCTCGTCGAGCAGGCGCTCCAGGTCGCTCTCCAGGCCAGTGCCGAACCCTGACCGGCAGCGAGTGAGCTGGGCCTGCGTGAGGTCGGGCAGCGAAGCGAGTGTTCGAAGGTAGCGTCCGTCCTTCAACGTCGCGGCGGTGTCGGCTGCAGCGAGGAGAACCTCCAGCCCGCCATGGTTCGCCAACGCCGCCCACGGGTCGAGGTCGGTCGGGAGGTCGGGGCACTGCGCGATCGCGGTCTCGAACCGGCCGAGATGAACCGCGGACTCGAACACGATGCGGGCCCGGGTCTGGTGGGCGAGGCGGTCGTCGACGAGCGGTGTGGGGGAGGGGCGCATCGCATAGTCGGCCGCCGTCTCCAGGACGGTTTCGATGTGCCCCGCCTGCACGAGGGCCTCCGCCAACACGGCACCCGCGGTGGCATCGGCCGGGACCAGTTCGAGCGCCGCCGTCGCGGAGTCGATGGCGGCGTCGAGGTCGTCGGCGGCGAGATGGAGCTGGCCGCGCAGGCTGTGGAAGAGGGACTGGCCCGCGTCCGGTCCGGACAGGATGGTCTCGGCCAACGGGGCGAGCTCGTGAAGCGAGGCATCGGCGTCCGAGGATGCGGCCGCGAGCGCTCGGGCGAGGTGGAGGGCGCTCGTGGCATCGGCCTGCCTGGTGTGGCCTTCCCGGGCGATCTGCAGGTTTCGGTCGGCCTTGTTCCGCTGCGCAACGAGGGCGTCTTCATAGCCGAAGTGGTCGATGGCCACACCGGCCAGGGTGGCATCGCGCAACGGCTCGCCGTCGAGGCGGACCGCCTGCTCGTGGAGCGCGCCTTCGAAGCGGACCAGCTTCGGATTCGCGATCCGTCGGGCCATGAACGAGTGGGTTCGCTCGCCGGAGGCGGCCTGGTTGTGGATCATGAAGCGGTAGCCCGGATGCAGACGACCGTAGGTGGCGAGGACCGACCGGAAGTGCGCCGGGTCGTCACACACGAGGCGCTCGTCGGCGTCGATCCACAACATGTAGTCGGCGTCGGTGCAGCGCTGCAGCACCTGGTTTCGGGCCCAGGCAAAGTCGTCCTGCCAGCCGATTTCCTCGACGTTCGCACCGGCGGCGCGGGCCAGCTCGACGGTGTCGTCGAGCGAACCGGTGTCGGCGACCTCGACCCGGTCGACGATGCCTCGCAACGAATCGAGACACTCGACGATCTGCTCGCTTTCGTCCCGGACGATCAGCGCGGCGACAAGGAGCGGTCCATCGGTTCGGTGGGCCGGGTCGACCAGCCGCCGACGACCTTCTCCCGTTGAAGAGACAGCGACACCGGCCGGAACCGCAAACGGCCCGTTCGCTTCCACGCCGGGGCCGAACGCCGACTCGCGGGCAAGCCGTTCGAGTTGCTCCGCCGAGCCTGATGCACACAGCAAGTTCGCAACGTCTGCCGTCGACGCCGACGATGTTGCCTTGGTGGGTGCGACGGCGATGTGGCCGGTCCTCGTGGCCTCGGCAACGAGGGTCGGCAGCACCTGCGGAGTGAGGACCGTGTCGTCGGGTACGACGAGGACCATGCCGGTACGGTCGGCCAGGATTTCGGCGAGTGCCGCCGGACCGTGGTCGACAACGCCGGTCACTCCACGATCGATCGCCCGATCCACAGCGGTCAGGCCCGGCTCGGTTCCGGCCACGACGACGATCTCCGCCCCGGTGTCCGCCGTGAGAGCCTCCAGGTTGCGCAGAGCAGTGAGCGTGGCGGCTGCAGGTCCGTGGGCGAGCAGCACGACCGCCGACAGCTGCTCAATCGGATGGGTTGACGCCATGAGACCCTGTCGGCTTCGCGCCACACCCGATTATTTCAGTTTGCGGACAACTTGCCGGTCGGGCCCTCGGACGGCCCAACTCTGGCCGGCCCACGCCGATGGGGAGCAATGGCGGGAACCCGAACTGGATCGATCACCCCGGTGAGCATCGTGCTGTACGTGCACAATGGCGAGCCGTATCTTGCAGCGGCACTCGAAGCGATCCAGGTCCAAACCCACGAGCACTTCGAGCTCTGTGTGGTCGACGACGGATCCACCGATGGCACCCCCGGGCTGCTGGCCGCAGCGGCGGCGGAGGACACACGAATTCGGGTGCAACATCAGGCGGCGCGCGGACGCCAGCGGCTCCACGAAACCGTGAACGCCGGGATTGCGATGACGAACCACGAGCTCATTGCCATGGCGAACGCCGATGATCTTTGGCATCCGACCAAGCTGGAACGCCAGGTCGCGGCCTTCGCCGACGACGAGCAGCTCGACGTCTGCATGCACGATGCGGTGTTCATCGATGCGGCTGGGCGGGTGCTGCACGGCGGCTTTCGACGCTACGACTCTCCGTATCCGAGTGCGCCGCCCCGGCCATGGCAGTTCATCGTCGGCAACCCGATTCCGAACCCGACGACCATGTTTCGCCGCGGCATCCTCCGACGCATCGGCCTCCAGGAGGTCGGCGACATGCACGACCACCAGTTCTGGTTCAAGGCGGTCGTGCACGGCTGCCGCTTTCTTGGCCTGCCGGATCGCCTCATCCGCTACCGGTTGCATGAGGGAAGCCACTCGACGGCGACCGCTCGACGGGAGACCATCGAACGAACGCACCGGGAATGTGCCGTGGCGATGGCGGACCGCTACGGACTCGATCGTCTCGTTCCCGAGCTGGCGTTGGCCAACGACGTTCGTTCCCGTTCCTGGGCGGCGAGCTTCATCGCCGCGGAGTTTTTGGCGGCCGATGCCCCGGAGACGGCCGAGCACTTCTGGCGAATGGCGTTGCGCGGGTCGGACGATCCTGCAGTGCTCGCCGGGCTCGGAATGTGCCGATTGCGCGACGGGGATCCTGCCGCTGCCAACGCACTCTTCCGATCCGCCGGCGAAGCAGGCTCGGGAGAGGCCCGATTCCTGCTCTCGTCGCCGGATGAACTCGATCACGTCCTTCCCCGGGTGTGGGAGGGGTCCGAGCCCGCGATCGCCGAAATCGTCCGGACCACGGATCGTGTCGGGCTCGATCTCGGGACCGACCCGTGTCCGGACGCGTTCGATCACGTCGCTGCGCTCATCGGCGACAGTGCGTTCGATCCGGCCGGATGGCTGACGTCTTGGTTCGTCGAAGTCGGCGGCCCGGACGTCCGGGCCCGACTGTTGCTCGACGAGTCCGTGGACCTCAACGTGGTGGAGGCGGCGCATGCGGCGGCCCTCGAGCGTGCGGCGGCGGTCGGTCTCGCCCACGTCGAGGTCGACGTTGTACCGCCCATCGAGCTCGATGCTCTGCGAGCGGCCTACGAGCTCGACGGAGTCGACCTGCGTGCGGCCTAGGCAGTGACGAGCGGGGACGTTGTCCCTGTAGTCAGGTGGCCTTGGCGTACGCCACCATCTTCGGTTCATCGAGTGCGCCGAGCATGTTGCCCAACCGAAAGATCCGGCCGGCGGCGTCGTAGGCACCCTCGGGAATCGGGCCGCCACCGTGGGCCAGATCCAGGCTCGCGGTCAGCTCCGATCCTGCTTCTTCGAAGAGCGACTCGAGGTGCGCCCGGTCAGCCGCAGAGCGGCGAACGTCCTCCACGAACTTGGGCTGCGGGCCACGCTTCAGCTCCAGACGGGCCGAACCCAATCCGCGAATGAGCGAGGTGCGCATGATTCCCGGAACCGTCAGGTGATGGTCGTGTCTCGCTTGTGCAGCTGCGCAGAAGCGGAGCTGATACCCGGCCTCCTCCAGTCGGATGCTGAAGTCGACGTCCTCCACCGCGGGAAAGTCGAACCAGGGGTCGAACCCGACGTCTCGCGCGGCACTGGTGTCGACGCTCAGGTTGCACGTCGCCCCGAGGGCGGCGGA
The DNA here is from genome assembly GCA_020628865.1 of Acidimicrobiales bacterium. Taxonomy (GTDB): domain Bacteria; phylum Actinomycetota; class Acidimicrobiia; order Acidimicrobiales; family SHLQ01; genus SHLQ01. Next base: position 302,273 of record JAHDEJ010000001.1, on the reverse strand, counting down.
CAGTTCATCACCGTCCTCCACCAACGGGTAGGCGAACAACAAGGGCACCTCCGTCAGGAGGCGCCCGAGCGGCTCATGTCGAAACTCCTCGACGAACTCGAACGTGCCGAGCACCATCGACTTCGGATATTCAGCGTGAATGCGGAGGTGATGCTCGATCGCCTCGGGGTGGAGCAGGGTGTCGTCGTTGATGAAGAGGGTGAGCGGCGCAGATGCGACGGCGAGCGCCTTGTTCCTCGCCTCGCCCGGCCCCGAGTTCTGCTGGGTCAGCACGTGATAGTCGGCGAACCGGCTCGCACGTTCCCGAGCGACGGCAACCGTGTCGTCGGGTGACCCGTCGTCGACCACGATGACCTGCAGAGCCTCGGGCCCGACCGTCTGCGCATCGAGGTGATCGAGGCAGCGCACGAGCACATCCCGTCGGTTGTAGGTAGGGATCGCCACACTGCACACCGTCTCCGCCATAGTCGAATCGTCGGAGCTCGAAGACCGAAGCTGAGGATGGACACACGACTGTCATGTCACCGCCGCTCAACTCCGTTTCGAGGCGGTCGATCGGACGCCATGGCGGAACTGAGGCGGGAGACCAGGGTCATCGGTGACGTTGCAGCCCTGGACTATGACGACACGTTGGCCTTCTTCGAAGGTCGGGCCGATCGGGCCGACGACCTCGATCGGCGCACGATCACGATGTACCAGGACGGGCGCGCCGCGCTTGCCGCCGCACGTGATGAGCGGGAGGTGCGCGATGTGATGCCGCACCTGCACCTCGACGAACAACGAACTCGAGTGCTCGACATCGGCTGTGGTGTCGCTCGGTGGGGTGGCCATCTTGCCGGTCGGGTCGCCGGGTATCTCGGGGTGGACTTCAGCCCGGGCCTCGTCCGGCTCGCCAACGAGGATCTCGCTGTGGCCTACCCCGGTGGTACGGGTACGGCCACGGTGCTTTCGGCGACCGAATTGGATCGTGGCGACCTTGCGGACGACGCATTCGACCTGGTGATCGTGTCCGGCGTGATGGTCTACCTGAACGACGAGGATTGCGCCGCCATGCTCGGGAACGTGGCCCGTCTGGTTGCACCCGGCGGCCAGGTCTACATTCGAGAGCCGATGGCCCGTTCGGAACGTCTGACCCTTTGCGGTCACTGGTCCGACGAGCTCGCCGCCGACTACAGCGCCGTGTATCGCTCGGTCGCCACCTACGACCGGCTGTTCGCGGACCACCTCGTCGGCTTCAACCGGACCAACGGGTTCGAGCTTGCGCCGGAGCTGGCCAACCGGGCCGAAACGGCGCAGTTCGTCTCCATCCACGAGCGAGGTACGGCGTGACCCGTCGAACCGTGTACTGCTTCGATCTCGATGGCACCATCACCGACGCCGAGATCCTTCCGCTCATCGCGGCCGAGACCGACCTCGAGGACGAGATCACCGCGTTGACCAAGTCCACCATCGAAGGTGCGATCCCGTTCGACACGTCGTTCCGTCTGCGCTGCCGGCTCCTTGCCGAGGTGCCTGTCTCGCGGGTCCGCGAGATCACCTCGACCGTGCCGCTCAACGCCGACATCGTCCGCTTCATCCAGCAACGGCCAGACGACTGTGCGATCGCCACCGGGAACCTGGACTTGTGGGTGCAGCCGATTCTCGATCGCCTGGGATGCCGAGCGTTCACCTCGACGGCGCTTTCGGCAGACGACGTGCTGTGGGGCGTCACCGACACGCTCTACAAGGCCGATGCTATCGAGGCGCTGCAGGACGACGACACGCTCGTCGTTGCCGTGGGCGATGGCATGAACGATGTGCCCATGTTCGAGGCCGCCGATGTGGCGGTCGCATTTGGTGGAGTGCATCCACCCGCCGAAGCCGCACTCGATGCGGCGGACTTCGTTGCCATGAATGGAGCCGGGCTGTGCCAGCTGTTGAACTCGCTGTGATCGCTGCCGCTGGACTCGGGTCGCGGCTGGGTGCCGCCACGCCGAAGTGTCTGGTGAAGATCGATGGCGTGACCCTGATCGAACGTCAGCTCGAGCTGCTGCAGGACGTCCCCGAGGTGCGCGTCATCGTCGGATTCCGAGAGCGGGACGTGATGGATCTGGTCTCGAGCATCCGCCCCGATGTGGTGTTCGTCCGCAACCCGGACTTTGCCCACACCCACACGATTCACAGCCTGCGTCGCGCCCTGCAGCACTCCTCCCGCTGGTTCCTTGCGCTCGACGGAGACCTCGTGATCGAGCCGACGTCGTTCAGGTCATTCCTCGCCACGTGTGCGGCCACCGCCGAGGATCCGGTTCTCGCCATTGGCGAGTCCGGCACGGAGGACGGCGTGTTCGTGCAGACCGCAACGGTGGGCAGTGATCTTCTCATCACCTCGTTCAGTCGGGAGCGATGCAGCGGTTACGAGTGGTCGGGTATGGCGCACCTGCATTCGAACCACATCGCCGAGGGCGACCGTTTCGTGTTCGAAACGCTGGTGGACTCGCTGCCGATGCGAGCCGCCGTGATCGATGCGGCCGAGGTGGACACGCCACAGGACCTCCAGCGCGCCCGGAGCGTGGTCCGCGACTGGGAGCGCGCGGCGCGGTCGATCACCATCGAACCGACGATCGATCTGTGGGAGACCGTGCGATGATCCGGTCGCCGTTCACCGTCGACCTCTACATCTACGCCGCGCATGAGGTGGCCGTGTGGGAGCCGATCTGGTGGCGGCTGCGCCAACGCGGCGTCGACGCCCAGATCGTGGTCGAACCGCCCGGCATGAATCGTGCTCGCGGCAGCGTGCCCGACCCCAGGAACGGTTGGCGAGACGACAAGACGAGCGGCCGCCTCGACGATCTCATGGATCAGAACATGTACGAGACGGTGTGCGCGTCCCTACAGCGCCGAGGCATGGGCTGGCTCGAGTGCGCCCGGCTCGACGCCGATGCCATGCTCACCACTTCCGGGCCTGGCTGGTTCTCGGCCTATCAGGGCCTCCGCATCCGAGCGATGTACGGCGTTGGCGCGGTGGTCGACAGCTACGGGCACGGCCCGGTCAACAACGGGATGGATCTCGTTCTTGCGCACGGTCCTCTGTCCGAGCAGGCGATTCGATCCGAATGCCCGCAGACGAAGGTCGAGATGGTGGGCTTCCCCAAGTGGGCGGCCGAGCGACGAACGGGTCGGGCGAAGGCCGATGCGCGAGCCGAGCTCGGCATTGCCGACGATGGACGTCCGGTGGTTGCCTGGCTGCCGACGTGGGCACACAACTCCAGCCTCGATCGCTTTGCGCCGGCGTTGACCGACCTGGCGTCAGATCACCTCGTCTTGGCCAAGCCGCACCACAACAACCTTCGATTCGAACGCACTCGGCTCGCCGCCATCGATCCCTCGATCCTCGTGTTGGACGATCTCGACACGCTTGTTCCGCTCATCATCGCCGCCGATGTGGTCATCGGCGATGTGCGCAGCGGCGGCATCACGGAAGCCCTGCTCGGCGACCGTCCGGTCGTCGGCCTCTCCGCCGACGGGCCGGTCGATGTCCAGGGTCTGCTCGCCGGGATCGAGACGGCCGTCGTGCTCTGCGACGAACCACAGGAACTTCGCGCAGCCCTGCACTCGGCCATGCGACCGGACCGCGCCGTCGAACGGCGACGCTGGGCGGAGTGGTGCTTCGGCCCGGCTGGCGGCGACGACGACGCCCGTGCGGCAGATGCGATCATCCGACGAATCGACGAGGTTCGCCGGTCGATCGATGCCGGCCCGCGGCTGATCGACCTGGACCGCTGGCTGGCGGACGCCGCCGCCGAGGACGCCCACGAGTTGCGTGCGTCCGTTGTCAGCGAGGCCTGGCCGACCTGGTCCAGCGACCCACGGCTGCATCATCTCCTCGCCCGGGTGGCAGCGGAGGCAGACATTCCGACGCTCGAAGCCTGCTCCCGGTTCGTTCGCCTGACCGGCGACCTCGATCGTTGCCCGCTGCAGACCCGCTGGTCGGATGCGTCCGTCGACATCGACGAACGTCTGTCGGCAGCAGCCGTTGCCGCCGTGACATTCGCGGACGAGGGCGCAGCCTCTGCGTTCATCGAGCTCGCCTCCGAGGCGGACCCGACCTCCTACGACCGCTGTCTCGTCGCCATCCTCTCGTACGAGCCTTCGCTCCTGCCGGCGTTCACGGCGAACGCAGCGTCCACGCGTGATCGACGAGATCAGCTGGCGATTTCGCTCCGCGACATCGGCGCGGAGCGAGACGAGATCGACATGCTCCTCGCGGCCTGACGGTTCAGGCGGAAACGCCGAAGGTGCCGCCGGCGGCCCGAAACTGTGCCGGTGTGCTGTTCGTCAACCGGGCGAATCGACGGGTGAAGTCCGGCTGATCGTAGAAGCCGCACATGGTTGCAATCGTGGCGATCGGCGTGTCGGTTTCCGTCAGCAGCCGTGCCGCTGCCTCCACTCGAACCCGGAGGATGTGCTGCGTCGCCGTGATGCCGAGCACCTTCCGGAAGCGACGTTCCAGCTGCGCCTCGGAGCAGTCGGCGATCGCCGCGAGTTCGCCGACACGGATCTGTTGCGCCATGTTCGCCTTCACGTGGTCCACGACGTCCTGCAGCCGTTCGAGTTCCACGTGCTCATCGGAGTGGGCGTGCAGGTCCCGGCTCACCGAAACCAGGCCGACGAGTTCCCGGGGATTGTCGCCACTGACCGGGAGTTTCGTGGTCAGGTACCAACCCAGCTGACCGTTCGGGCGCTTGATGATCTCCAACTGATCGTGCATGGGAGCGCCGGTTGCGTAGACCTCACGGTCCTGTTCCTCATACCGTTCTGCCAACTCCGCCCGGAAGTGGTCGCGGGCGGTGGTGCCGATGACGTCCCGCTTCGACTTCTTGCCGGTCCGGCGGACGAAGGCGGAGTTCGCTTCGAGGTACCGGCCGTCAAGATCCTTCGCGCAGAAGATGTCGTTGACCAGCGATTCCATGAGGCCCAACAGCTCCCGCTGGCACGGAAACAGGCCCCCATCGGCAGGGTTGTCTGACGCGGCGTTCATCGTGGGCGGATCGTACAAGACGGTTCGCTTGCGATCCCGGACGATGGAGAGATGATGGACACCAGCATCCCCACCGTGGACGCCGAGGCGGCCGTGGAACTCGTCGCTGAATGGTTGCGGCGAGCAAGCGAACTCGAGACTGCAGCCGACCGGGCGACACTCGAACAGCTGGAAGGTGTCGTGACCGACGAGGCCTCCACTCGTTTCGTCATGGCCTTCGTCGACCGCGTGGTCCGGCCGGACGATCATCGGGTGGCCGCTGCCCAGCTGGCCGCCGTGGTCGCCGACGGTCCGTTGCCGGGCTTCCTGAATGCCGCGGATCGGATATTGTTGCGGGCCGGTGCTCGCATCGGACCCGTCCTGCCGTCGCTCGTCATGCCGTTGGCGCGGCGCCGGATGCGATCGATCGTCGGGCACCTCGTCGCTCCGGCCGAATCGACGAAGCTCGCCGAACACCTCGCCGCCCAACGAAGCGGCGGGTGGGCGCTCAACGTCAATCTGCTCGGCGAGGCTGTCCTCGGCGAGCGGGAGGCGGCCCGCAGACTCGATGAACTCCTCGACCTGCTTGGGCAACCCGACGTCGACTACGTGTCCGCGAAGATCTCGGCGGTCGCTTCCCAACTCAACCACTGGGCCCACGACGACAGTCTCCGTCGGGTCACCGAACGGCTCGCCCAGCTCATGGACCGGGCCGCAACCGTCACCCCTCCGACGTTCGTCAACGTCGACATGGAGGAATACCACGACCTCGAACTGACCCTCCAGGCCTTCATGGACGTGCTCGGAGCAGACGAGCGTCACCACATGGATGCAGGCATCGTGCTGCAGGCCTACCTTCCGGACGCGCTGCCGGCCCTGCAACGGCTGGCCGAGTGGGCGAACGCTCGCCATGCGGCCGGCGGCGGTGTGATCAAGGTGCGGCTGGTGAAGGGAGCGAACCTTGCCATGGAACGCGTCGACGCTGCCATGCACGGATGGGAGCAGGCGCCCTACGAGCGCAAGGTCGAAGCCGACGCCAACTACAAGCGGTGTGTCGACTGGCTGTTGCACCCCGACCGCATGGCCGGGCTGCGACTCGGTCTCGCCTCGCACAATCTGTTCGACGTCGCCTGGACCCACCTGCTCGCCGACGCTCGTGGGGTACGGGACCGGGTGCAGTTCGAGATGCTGCAAGGCATGGCGCCGGCGCAGGCCGCCACCGTTGCCGAGGCCGGCGCCGACCATGGTCCGGTGTTGCTGTACACGCCGGCGGTGCGATCCGAAGACTTCGATGTCGCGATCAGCTACCTCTTCCGTCGGCTGGAGGAGAACGCGTCGGACGAGAACTTCCTTCGGCATCTCTTCGACCTCGAGCCCACCGGGCCGGTCTTTGCCGAGCAGGCCAACGTCTTTCGAACTTCGCTCGCCTTGATGGACGGGCTGCCCGTCGGTCGACGCCGGTCGCAGAATCGACTGGCGCCACCGGTTGCCGCGTACGCGGTCGGCGAACCGTTCCGCAATGAACCGGAGACAGATCCCAACGGCCCGGAGAACCAGCTTTGGATCCAGTCGGTCCTTGAGCTCGAAGCCGGCTCGGCACAAGCGCCGATAACCACCACAATTCCGGGCATCGACGCCGTGCTCGAACGAGCCCGGGGCGGAGCGGAACGCTGGCAGCGTGTGTCGGCGTCGGAGCGACAGCAAACGTTGCACCGTGTCGCCGACGAACTCGCCCACCGGCGCGGCGAGCTGATCGCCACGATGCTTCACGAGGGTCGCAAGACGTTCGTCGAAGCCGACGGCGAGGTCGCTGAAGCCATCGACTTCGCCCGCTACTACGGCGACCGGGCCATCGAACTCGAGGAGTCGGGTCGTACCTTCTCTCCGTTCGGGGTGGTCGGCGTGATCCCGCCATGGAACTTCCCCGTCGCGATCCCGACCGGCGGGGTCACCGCTGCGCTTGCGGCTGGAAACTCCGTGATCTTCAAGCCTGCGCCCGAGACACCACGGTGCGCCGAGATCGTCGCCGAGGCGTGTCACGCCGCCGGCATTCCCGCCGACGTGCTCCAGTTCGTGCGGACGCCGGACAATGAGGTCGGCCAGCGGCTCGTCACCTCCGTCGACGCCGTGATCCTGACCGGGTCCACGGAGACGGCGGACCTCTTCCGTTCGTGGAAGCCGGACCTGCGCCTGCTCGCCGAGACATCGGGCAAGAACGCACTGATCATCACGCCGAACGCCGACCTCGATCTGGCGGTCGCCGATCTCGTGCAGTCTGCGTTCGGGCACAGCGGCCAGAAGTGCTCGGCCGCAAGCGTTGCAATCCTCGTCGGCGACGTCGGGCAGTCCGAGCGCTTCCGACGGCAGCTGATTGACGCGGTCGAGAGCATCGAACTGGGTGCATCGTCGTCGATCGAAACCACAATGGGGCCGCTGATCGGCCCGGCCAACGAGCGGTTGGCTCAGGCGTTCGACCGTCTGGAGGCAGGGGAGCGGTGGCTGGTCGAGCCGCGCCACATCGAGGGCGATCTGTGGAGCCCGGGCGTCCGAGACGGCGTGCAGCCCGGGTCGTGGTTCCATCGCACGGAGTGCTTCGGCCCCGTGTTGGGCCTCATGCACGTTCCGGATCTCGAATCGGCCATCGCACTCGCCAACTCGAGCGACTTCGGGCTCACCGGTGGAATCCACACCCTCGACCCCTCCGAGGTCGATCGTTGGCTGGATGCGGTCGAGGTGGGCAATGCCTACGTCAACCGGCCGATCACCGGCGCGATCGTGCAACGCCAGCCATTCGGCGGCTGGAAGCGGTCGTCGATCGGGCCGGGAGCGAAGGCCGGAGGGCCGAACTATGTGCGCCAGCTTGGCGGCTGGGGCGACGATGCCCCCGGACCGCACGACTATTCCAGAGTCTGGGCCGAACACTTCGCGGTGGAGCACGATCCGACCGGTCTGTTCTGCGAGGCGAACGTCTTCCGGTATCGCGGGCTGCAGCGTGTGGGCCTGTGGTTCGGTGCGGATGCGTCCGAGCACGAACGGGAGCTGGTGGATGCGGCGATGCAGGTGTGCGCTGTGCAGTCGGTGGTGCCGGCCCCAGACGAGTCGCTGGCTGACTTCGCCACACGTATCGGGTCAGCCGGCGTGGAGCGCATTCGTGTGGTGGGCGAGGTCCCGTCGCCCGAGGACCACGCGGCAGCCAATTCGGTCGGCGTCCACCTGGCTACGGCGCAGGTCTCGCGGTTCGGGCGGTTCGAGCTGCTTCACTACGTCCGCGAGCAGGCCGTGAGCCGCACCCTCCATCGATTCGGCAACCTCATCGTCTGAATGGTGCCTGGCACCTTTTGCCCCAAAAGGTGCCAGGCCTCTTCGGGGTGCAATGGTGCCAGGCACGTTTGACTGCGCATGGTGCCAGGCACCTTGTCCGGATCGGAGCGATGGGGATGCCGGCGCGTAGGGTTGGCCCATGACGACTAAGAGCACGCACGCTGCGGTGGCCGACGATCGGAACGCCGATGTGCAGATCTGGATCAACGGCGAGTTCTTCCACCGGAGCGAAGCGAAGATCTCGGTGTTCGACAGCGGATTCCTCGTGGGCGACGGGATCTGGGAGGGGATTCGGCTGCACCACGGCAAGTTCGCCTTCCTCGACCGCCATCTGGACCGTCTCTTCGCCGGGGCGAAGGCGATCCACCTCGACATCGGAACGAGGGAAGAGATCACGGCGGCCCTGCAGGCAACGGTGGATCGCAACGGCATGGACGACAACGTGCACGTCCGGCTGATGATCACCCGCGGCGACAAGAAGACGCCCTCGCAACATCCATCGAATGTGATTGGCGGACCCAATGTGGTGATCATCGCCGAACACAAGAAGGCCGATCCGACGGTCGCCAACCAGGGCATCTCGCTGTTCACCGCGACCGTGCGGCGTCCGGGTCCGGACGTGCTGGATCAGAATCTCAACTGTCATTCGAAGCTGCACGAGGTGATTGCGCTCATCCAGGCGGTTGGGGCCGGTGCGGACGAGGCCTTGATGCTCGACGTGAACGGGGCGGTCGCCACCTGCAACGCCACGAACTTCTTCATCGTGAAGAAGGGTGAGGTGTGGACGTCGACCGGCTTCTACAACCTGCCGGGAATCACCCGGGCGCTCGTGATCGAGACGGCGAGAGCGGCCGGCATCCCGGCGTTCGAGAAGGACTTCTCGCTGACAGACGTCTATGCGGCAGACGAGGTGTTCGTGACCGGGACCTTCGGCGGGCTGACACCGGTGCGGGAGGTCGATGGCCGGACGATCGGCGAGGGCGATGGCATCGGACCGATGACGGAGCGCCTCATCGAGCTCTACCGCGAAGCGATCGCCGCCGACGTCGCAGCTCGCTGATCTGCATCTGGCGAGGCCCCAGCCAACGAATCACGTACGGAGCTGGTTGCTGCAGTCTGGTCAGCAGCCAGCTCCAACACCCTCTTCCAAAAAGGGCTCTGACCCCTGGAGCGCTCCAGGGGTCAGAGCCCTTTTCAAAATCTGTTGAATTTGCAGGTGTCGCGGGGTTGGGCCAGACAAATGTGACGAATTGTGCTCTGACCCCTATGCGCGGAAGGGGTTTGGTCAGCGGGGTGGAAGGGGCGTGGTGCCGTCGCTGGTGAGGAGTGGAGCGTAGAGCTCGGGGCGCCGGTCGCGGAAGACCGCCCACTCGTCACGGAGTGCCCGGATCTCCTCCAGGTCGAACGACGCCGACACGAACATGTCCGAATGGTCGTCCGCCTCGGCCACGACCTCGGTGCGCGGATCGGCGATGAACGATCGACCCCAGAACGTCGTCGAACCGAGATCGCCTTCCTCGAACCCGACCCGGTTCGAACACACCAACGGCATCAGGTTTGCGCCGGCGTGTCCCCGCATCACCGTCTGCCAATGCGTGTGGCAGTCCGACCCGATCGCCGACGGATAGAACAGGACCTCCGCCCCCTGGAGCGCCATGATCCGCGCCGATTCCGGGAACCACTGATCCCAGCAGATGCCGGCACCGATTCGGCCGAATGCCGTGTCCCACACCCGGAAGCCCGTGTCGCCGGGGTTCGTGTACATCTTCTCGTAGCAGCTCGGCGGTCCGCCCGGGATGTGCGACTTGCGGTACGTCCCCAGCAGCGACCCGTCTGCGTCGACGATGGCGTTCGTGTTGAAGTGCGCCGTGTTCGCCCGCTCGAAGAAGTTGGCGATCAGCACGACGCCCAGGTCGGCCGCAAGCTCCCTCGCGAACGAGACGGTCGGGCCGTCGACCGGCTCGGCCAGGGCAAAGTGGTCGCCCTTCCAGTCGCCGAACATGAACATCGGCCAGGCGAAGCTCTCCTGCAGCAGGACGACCTGCGCCCCGGACCCGGCCGCGCTGCGGATCAGGCCGGCCGCCTTCTCGAGGTTGGCGTCGTGATCCCAGGTGCACGACATCTGCGTCGCGGCGACCGTGATGCTGGTCATGAGAAGGCTCCAATCGTGGAATCGATGCTGGCCACCATCACGTCCACGATGTGGTCCAGCTCTTCGGGGGTGACGACGTACGGCGGTGCGATTGCGAGTGTGTCGCCAATCGGACGGAAGATCACACCGTTGGCTTCGGCCTCGGCACGGACCGCACCGGCGGCCTCACCGACCTCGCCTCGTGGCTCGAACTCGATGGCGGCGAGGAGGCCGACCTGACGGATCTCGGCGACACCGGGATGGTCAGCCAACGGGCGCAACCGGTCAGCCAGCTGCCGACCGAGCGTCTTCACGTGATTGGGAAGGTCCATCTCTTCGTAGATCCGGATCGCCTCCATCGCCACCGCCGCGCCGACAGGATGGCCGCCGTACGTGAAGCCGTGCCCGAGGGTGCCGAGCTCGTGAGCGTGGGCCGAGATCACCTCGTGGACGTGGTCGTGCACAGCCACACCGGAGATGGGGAAGTAGGCGCCGGACAGCTGCTTCGCCATGGTCAACAGGTCCGGCTGGATGCGGTACGTCTGACACGCGAACCATTCGCCGGTGCGTCCGAACCCGGTGATGATCTCGTCGGCGATCAGGAGGATGTCGTGCCGCCGCAGCACCGCCTGGATCTCTTCCCAATACCCCTCGGGCGGAATGATCGCGCCCCCGGACCCGATCACGGGTTCACCGATCATGGCGCAGATCTTGTCGGCGCCGATTCGCAGGATCGTCTCCTCGAGCTCGGCGGCCCGACGGGCGGAGAAGTCGACCTCGCTCTCGCCGTCGTGAGCGTGACGGCGATGATGCGTGCTGTCCAGCCGAACGACTCCGTCCATCGGAAGATCGAAGCCGTCGTGCATGTAATCGGCCGCCGACAGTGCGGCGCTCATCGTGCCCGAGCCGTGGTACGCCTCTTCGCGGGCAAGGATCAGCCGCTTCTCCGGCCGGCCCCGACCGATCTGATGGAAGCGCGCCAGTTTGATGGCGGTGTCGACCGCCTCGGATCCGCTGCATCCGAAGAACACCTGGTTCATTCCATCGGGCAACTTCTCGACGATCGCTTCGGCCAGGCGCTCCGTTGGCTCGGCGACCCGGCCCATGAAGTTGTGGTAATAGGGCAGCTGCTGCATCTGGGCGGTCGCCGCGTCGATCAACCGCTGGTTGGAGAACCCAAGCGATGCGCACCACAGCGCCGACGCAGCATCGATGTAGCGATTGCCCGCATCGTCGATCACGGCGCAACCATCGCCTTGCACCATCACGGTGGGAGGGTTCGCCTGGGCATCGACCGGATCGGTGAACGGATGGAGGTGGGCCATCGCCGCATCCTACGATGTGAGGCGTGCACACGGCTCCGCCGACCGGCGGACGAAAAGGGGAACCAATGCTCGTCATCGGAGGCAAGATCCGTCTCGACCCGGCCAAGCGGGAAGCCGCCATCGCGGCGGCAACCGAGATGATGGAGGCCACCCATCAGGAAACGGGATGCGTGTCCTACGTCTTCTCCGCCGACTTCGCCGACCCCGGTCTGTTCCACCTCTTCGAGGAGTGGGAAACGGCCGAGAACCTCGCCGCTCATGGCCAGACCGAGCACATGGCCACCTTCCAGGCGAAGATGGCGGACTTCGGTATCACCGAACGTTCGATCCACGTCTACGACTGCTTGAGCAAGAAGCAGCTCTGACCGAATGACGCTCCGCATCAACATGTGGTCGAGCCCACGGAATCTCTCGACCGCAATGATGTACTCGTGGCGGGAACGGTCGGACACGACGGTGTTCGACGAGCCGATCTACGCCCACTATCTGCGTGTCACCGGACGGGAGCATCCCGGTGACGACGAGGTCCTCGCCTCGCAGGACAACGACGGCGACGCCGTGGTCAGAGACGTGATGTTGGCCGACCACGGAACTCCGGTGCTCTTCTTCAAGCAGATGGCGAAGCATCTGGTGGAGATGGACCGGTCGTTCCTGGCCCAGTTCACGAACGTGCTCCTCACCAGAGCACCGCACGACATGCTCACGTCGCTCCAGGTGCGTCTGCCCGACGCCACGATTGCCGACACCGGCTTCCCGGAGATGATGGAGATCCTCGACACCCTTCTCGCCGCCGGAGAGGAACCGATCGTCATCGACACCCGGATCCTGCTGGCCGATCCCCGGGCCGTGCTCACCGAGTTGTGCGACCGCGTCGGGCTGGCGTTCGAGGAGTCGATGCTGACCTGGCCCGCTGGTCCGAAACCGGAAGACGGTGTGTGGGCCAAGCATTGGTACGACGGTGTCCACACATCCACCGGTTGGCAGCCGTTCGTTCCGAAGGACGTCGAGCTCCTGCCGGCGGTCGCGCCCGCGCTCGACGAGGCCGAGGCGATGTACGCACGGCTGTTGCCGTATCGCATCGGTGGATAGGTTGAGCTGATGCAAGCGACGAACGAGCAGGGCGGTCTCCGCATCCCGCCGCTGTGGGCGCTGATGATCGCCGGCACCGGGCTCGCCGCCATCAGCGGGGGCGCTCGGGCAACCTTCGGGCTGTTCCTCGATCCGGTGGTCGACGCCCTGGACGCCGACCGCGCGATGTACGGGCTCGCCATCGCCATCCAGGCGATCGTGTGGGGCATCGGCCAGCCGATCGCCGGTGCCGTCGCCGACCGCTTCGGCGCCGCCCGGGTCCTCGCCTTCGGGGCGGTGGTGTACGCGTCCGGCCTGTTCATCATGGGGGCCTCCACACAGTCGTGGACGATCCATCTATCCACTGGCTTCCTGGTGGGCGTCGGGATGGCGGCGGCATCGTTCTCGGTGGTGCTGGCGTCGGTCAGTCGGCTCGTGCCCGAGGAGCGTCGATCGTGGGCGCTCGGAGTGACCACGGCATTCACGACGGCGGGCCAGGTCGTGATGATTCCGGTGACGCAGTGGCTGATCGATGAGCAGGGGTGGCGCACGGCCGCCGTGTTTCTCGGAATCCTGCTTGCGGTGATGCTCCTGAGCACACCGTTCTTTCGGGGGAACGCAAACGACCAGAACCGTGCGGTCGGTGTCATGGAGGAAAAGACGCCGCTGGCCCACGACCTTCGCAAGGCCGCACACTCCCGCGGCTTCCTCATGCTGAATGCCGCGTTCTTCGTCTGCGGATTCCACGTGACGTTCATCGCCACCCATCTGAAGAGCTACACCGGCGACCTCGGCCAGCCGGGAAGCATCGCTGCGTGGGCGCTGGTGCTCATCGGTCTGTTCAACATGGCCGGTTCCTATTGGGCTGGCGTGATGGGCGGCCGCCACAGCAAAACGAAGCTGCTCACCATCGTCTACGGACTGCGTGCCGTCGTCATCGCCGCCTTCGTGTTGCTGCCGGCGAGCAGCGGGTCGACCCTCATCTTCGGTGCAGCGATCGGCCTGCTGTGGTTGACGACCGTGCCGCTCACCAGCGGAATCGTGGCCCAGCAGTTCGGCACGGCAAACGCGGGTGCGCTGTTCGGCATCGTCTTCCTGGGGCACCAGATCGGCGCGTTCATCGGCGCCTGGCTCGGCGGCTACCTGGCCGACACCACGGGTTCCTACCTCGTGGTGTGGTGGATCTCCGTGGCGCTCGGCGTCTTCGCCGCCGTCGTACACCTGTTCCTGGACGAGGGCCCGGCCCCCGAACCACCGGCACCCGGCGCCGCTCGCTCGCGGGTCGCTCCGGTTGCGACTGCTGTCGGGTTGATCGTCCTGATCACGTCGGTGGCCGCCGTTGCCGCCCCGGCCGCCGACGCCAGCCAGCCGGCCGTCTACTGCGGTCTGCACGCCTTCCTCCCGGGCTGACGTCCCCGCAAATCGAGTGGGCGACACAGGCTCCGGCGTGTTCGTCTGCAAAGATTGTCACGGCGGGCGGTCGAACTTCGTTCGGATCTCACAGGCACCACATGCAGAACCAACCCACCTCTTCAGCGCTGCGCCCGGCATGGCCGATCGCTCTGCTCGTCGCCGCCGTGCTCGCTTCGCTGTTGGTGCTGAACCCGGCCGGTGCGGCGTTCGAGGCGCATCCGCTCGTTGCCACGCCGTCGGCCGATGCCGTGCTGATCGTGGGCGATCCGGTCGATGCCGCCGACGAGACGTCCTTGGATCAACAGCTCGCCGCGCACCTCGGTGAGCGGTTCGATGTGACCATCGTGGTCGATGAGGCGCTCGCCCCGGCCGACCTCCGGTCTGCCGACGTCGTCGTGTTGTCGTCCACCACGAGCTCGTCCGAGTTCCGGTCCTTCCTGCTCAAGGCATCCGTTCCGATCGTGGCGCTGAAGGCCTCGTCGTGGACGGCGCTCGGCCTGGCCCCGTTCGCGGAGGAGCAGGCGACACCGCTGCAGGAGCTGGACGAGGTCGTTCCGACGGAGGTCGCACATCCGATCCTCCACGCCATGGAGGAGCCGGTTTCCCTCTTCGTCGATGGCGCTGCAGCGCCGGTTGGCCGGGGGTGGACGACCGAGACGCTCCCCGAGGATGGCCCACGAGTCCTGGCGGAAGGTCCCGACGGTGCGGCGCTCTTCGTGTACGACACCGGAACGACACTCGACTTCCCGATCGTCGATTCGACCGACGTTGCGGCAGCCTGTCGGGTCGGTTTCCCGAGCCACGGTGGCACTCGTTACTCCGACGCCGGACTGGTGCTGTTGCAGCGTGCCGTCCTGTGGGCGTCGAGCGCCGAGTGCCAACCGCCGGCCGGGCAGCCGCTCACGCCGTCGTTGGACGGCTCGATGTGCCGGGTGGATCCTGCGGACGAGACCCGGGCGCTGGTGAACGGCGAGATCATCGACATCGATCCGCAGGTCGGGCGTCCGAACCTTTCGTCGCTGTGGGTGCGGGCACTCGCCCACGATCCGGAGACCGACACGTTGTACGTGGGTGGGCGGTTCGATCGTGCCTACGATGCGGCCGAGCTCGATCCGGAGTCCGGCGAACTCGGCGCCGGGGTTCCCCGGGACGGCCTCTTCGCCTGCGATCTTGCCACCGGCACCGTGACCGACTTCGAAGTGCCGCTCGTCCTCGACCCGCTCGGCGTGACCGACGACGGGCGGCTCAGCAACGACCGCATCCGGGCGCTCGCCGTGCACGGCGACCACCTCTACATCGGCGGGCGCTTTCTCCTGGGGGAGAGCGTCGACGACACCGGTGAGCTTCCGGTGCGCGGCAACGGCGTTCACAACCTGATTCGCGTCGATCGGTCCACGGGGGAGATCGACATCACCTGGGCGGCTGATGTTCGGGGCGGCGTGTCGGCACTCGTCGTTCACGATTCGTACCTCTATGTCTCAGGCGGCATCCATGCGGTTGGTGCCGGGGAGTCCCTGGCCCCGGCGGCCCGGCTGGCCCGATTGGACCTGGAGACCGGTGCGGCGGACCCCGCCTTCCTGCCGATGGTGTTGCCGCTCGTGCCGCAGGCGGATGGGAACCTGTTCGCTTCGGTCTCCGCGCTCGAGGTCGTCGGCGACACGCTCCTCGTCGGCGGCTCGTTCGACCATCTCATTGCCGAACCGACCACCGAAGACTGGATCACCTACGCCGAGACGGTCGCCGCGCAGCCGGCAGCACCGTGGCCGACGGAGCGGGCGACCGGTGTCGACCGGAATGCCGTGGCCGCGTTCGATCTGTCGACCGTGCCGCCGACGGTGACCGCATTTGCGCCGAGCCTGGGCGACAACAACCTTGCCGGCGGCGACGTGACCGCCCAGATCCGCGACATCGCCACCGATGGGAACGATGCCGTCTTCGTGTGTGGCGACTGGTGGCTGACGCATCCCGAGCCGGGCCTCACCTGGATCCCGTACGACGCCGACACCGTCCCTGAGGTGGTCGTGGATGCCGGCGACGAGGTCGATCCCGAGGACGACCCCGACGGTGCGGTCGGGGAGGAGCTGATCGGAGACGACGAGGTCGTTACCGACGACGACGTGAACCAGGCCGATGTGGTCGTGGTGGACGAGCCACCGGCCCCGGCACCGGCCGAGGTGGAAGCGGTCCCGCTCGACCCGAACGATCCCGGTTGGGAAGGACAACGGTCCCTGCACCAGCCCCGGCCGAACCAGCACAACATCGGGCGATTCGATCTCGCCACGGGTGCCGCAGCGCTCGGGCCCGATGGCTTCGTCTGGGGAGCCACGACCGACGGCGGAATTCAGGCGTGTGACTACGACGAGACGAGTGACCGGCTGATCATCGGTGGTCATCACGAGAGCATCGGCGCGTTCGACCCGGACTTCGTCGACGATCCGGAGGTGGAACGGTACCCGGACAGTCACCGGCCGCTGGAGAAGGTGAACGCGATCGACGGCACGACCGGCGAGGTCATCGAGTGGGATGCCGACGTCAACAGCGTGCGCGGTGTGGATGCCGTTCTGGTTCTCCGCGGCGCCGATGGCGAGCCGTCCCGCATCGTCATCGGAGGCGCATTCAACGAGGCGGATCGCATGCCCCGGGAAGGGCTGGCGATGTATGCGCTGGAGCCCGCCGCTGTGGCCGCGTTCGACGCGCGGCAACCCGCAGGCGGCCTCGGCGGCTGAGCTCAGGCGAAGGTGCTGCTCGGGAGGTCCTTGACGGAATCGTCGGCCAGCGCAGCGATGATCGTCGCGGCGACCGCATCTGGCGTGAGGCCCTGCGGGAAGGCGGGCGCGTTGCCGGCGATGGCGCGATCGACGAGTCCGGTTTCGGTGTGTGGCGGGCGGGCGTCGATCACCCGCACCTTGGCTCGGCGAGCTTCTCGGCCGAACCCGTCGGAGAAGGCGCGCACTGCAGCCTTCGACGCGCCGTAGGCGGCCATTCCGGGCAGGTTTCGTTCGCTGATGATGCCGGACATCGACAGCATGGCGCCGCCGGGGGTCATCTGCGGCAGGGCCGCCTGGGCGAGGAAGACGCCGGCGAACACGTTGGTGAGGAACAGCTCTTCGAGGGCGTCCGATGAGAGCGACGCAGCATCACCGAAGGCCACGACGCCGACGGCGTTGACCACCGCATCGATCGTTCGGCCGTCGGAGGCGGCGGCCCGGACCGCGGCGTCCGCTCCGTCGGGCATGCGCAGGTCGACGGCGCATCGTCGTCCCTCGACCGGAAGCTGATCCAATCGGTCGGCATTGCGAGCCACGAGGGTGAGGTTGGCGCCGGCCGCGCTGAGCTGCCGGGTGATCGCCGAACCGATTCCGCCGGTCGCTCCGGCGACAAGGATGTTGGCGTTCTGCAGTTCCATGGTCCGAGTGAAGCACCGACGCAGCGGCTCGGGCGGACCGGTTGAGCGTCGATCGTCGAGGCTGCGACGACCGGCAGGGATCTTCGGACGCGCTTCGCATCTGGAGCCAGCCGGCCCCACAATGGTGGGGTGCAAACACTCGACAGCCTCCGCCATGAGCTTCGTTCGCTCGAACGGGTCGTGGTGGCCTTCAGCGGCGGCGCAGATTCCTCCCTCCTTGCGTGGGTGGCCAAAGACACCCTTGGCGCCAGCAACGCGGTGGCGGTGACGGCCGTGTCGCCATCACTCGCCGGCGCAGAGCACGACGAGTGTGCGTCGTTGGCCGCAGACTGGGGCCTCGATTGGCGTCAGGTCGAGACGTCGGAGATGGAGAACGCCGCCTATCGGGTCAACGACGGCAATCGCTGCTTCCACTGCAAGGACGCGCTGATGGACTCGGTGCAGCCGATCGCCGATGAGCTCGGCGCAACCGTGGTGCTCGGGGTGAACGTCGATGATCTGGGGGACCACCGTCCGGGTCAGACCGCAGCGGCGCAGCGCGGTGCCCGGTTCCCGATGGTCGACGCCGGCCTGCGCAAGGACGACGTCCGGGCGGCATCGAAGGAACTCGGGCTGCAAACGTGGGACAAGCCGGCGGCCGCGTGTCTGGCGAGCCGAATTCCGTACGGCACCACCGTCACGCTGACTCGCCTCAAGAGCGTCGAAGGCGCAGAGTTCGCCCTCAAGCAGATGGGCTTCCCCGAGATCCGGGTCCGCCACTACGAAGAGATCGCCCGCATCGAAGTCCCGGTCGATGCGCTCGAACGGGTCGTCCGCCGCCGGGACGACGTGATCGCCGCCGTCAAGCAGGCCGGCTACCGGTACGTGACGCTCGACCTCGAAGGCTTCCGCAGCGGGAACCTGAACCAGGCGCTCTGAGCCCACCGCATCGACATCCGACTGCAATGTTCGGGGTGTCGCTGTTTTCACCCGCTGAAACCTCTTCTTGGGTACAACGATCCCGCGTCCACACGGATGAGCGGTCGGCGGCGCAAACCAATCCACGGGGTGAAGGCTCCCCCTCCAGCCTCCACCTCGGCGCGCCCGTCGGCACAGCTCCGAGGTGGCCCCGCGGGATCCGAACCATCCCAAATGGAGGGGATCATGCAGACAACGAAGAAATGGATGCGCCTCGCGGTGCTCGTCCTGGTGGCGATGGTGGCCGCCGCGTGTGGATCGACGGCGGACGACGTCGTGGACACGGCAACCGACGCGGCCGACGCGGCGACAGATGCTGCCGCCGAGGTCGTCGAGGATGACGGCGGTGATGCGGAGCCGACCGACACGGCCGACGCCGCGCTGCCCGGCGCCGGCAAGACGGCGAACCTCGGCCGCGGCAACTGGTCTTCCGGTTACGTGCAGGCGCAGATCCTTCACGACCTGATGGAAGAGCTCGGCTACGAGGTCTCCAGCCCGGATCAGCTCGAGTTCGCTCCCGACCTGGCGTACCAGACCATGGCCTCCGGAGAGATGGATTTCTGGGCGAACTCCTGGTACCCGGGCCACCTCTCCTGGTGGGAGGGCGACCTCCCGAACGGCAGTCAGGTCGGCGACAACCTGACCCGCATCGAGGGCTCCCTCATGCCGGGCGGGGGTCTTCAGGGTTGGCTCGTCACCAAGAGCTGGGCCGAGGAGAACGGCGTGACGACGCTCGATCAGATCAACGCCGACGAGGCGCTGTGGAGCCAGCTCGACTCCGACGGCAACGGCAAGGGCGAGTTCTATGGCTGCCCCGAAGACTGGACGTGCGACGACATCATGGCGTCGAACATCGCGTTCGCCGGATGGGACAACCTCGAACAGAACCAGGCCGGCTACGACGCCATGTTCGCCGAGTTCCTCACGCTCGCCCAAAACGGCGAAGCGGCGATCATGTACACGTGGACGCCGACGTCCTACCTCGCCCAGGCCATTCCGGGTGAGACGACGATGTGGATCTCGATCGAGAACGCGTCCGTGCTCGACGACTCGAACCCGCTCGGCCGGGAGGGTGGCGAGAGCTATTGCCAGCGCTGCGGCGACAGCATCGGCTACCAGGGCCTCGGCCCGGACACCTGCCTCCAGGGCCCCGACGGCTGCCAGGTCGGCTGGGAAGCTGCCGACATCGAGATCACGGCGAACACGGTCTGGCTCGAGGACAACCCGGCGGCGGAGGCGTTGTTCAACGAGTTCAAGCCCCCGCTCATCGACCTGGCGATCGCCGGCGTCGAGCTGAATGCCACCGACGGCGCGCAGACCGACGTCGAGCGCATCGCTGCCGCCTGGTTGGCCACGAACCGGGATCTGGCGGACACCTGGATCGAAGCGGCGTTGGCTGCCGGCTGACGCGCTTCCGGGCGGTTGGCGGAACCGCTCCGACAGGGGTGGGGTGCGGCGGGCCCCACCCCGACCCGTCCGGGCATTCAGCTTCCGTTCAGGACCGACGGGCATACTGCATCCATGCGGATTCTGGTCGTCGAGGATGAGGCGGGTATCGCCGAAGCGTTGCAGCGCGGGCTGACCGCCGACGGATTCGCCGTCGACGTGGCTCACGATGGCGTCGATGGGCTCCACCTCGCCCGCACGAACCCCTACGTCGCCATCATTCTGGACATCATGCTCCCGGGTCTGAACGGCTACCGCATCTGTTCGGCCCTCCGGGAGGACGGCAACAGCGTGCCGATCCTGATGCTCACCGCGAAGGACGGCGAGTACGACGAGATGGAAGGTCTTGACACCGGCGCCGACGACTACGTCACGAAACCGTTCAGCTACCCGGTGCTGCTCTCCCGGCTCCGGGCGTTGATCCGTCGGGCCGGAGCAACGGCGACGCCCACGGATCAGTTGCGTGTCGGCGACCTGATGCTCGATGCTCACGCACGTCGGGTCTTCCGCGGGGAGACAGAGATCGAGCTCTCGCCGAAGGCCTTCGCCGTGCTCGAGTATCTGATGCGCCAGCAGGGCCTCGTGATGTCGAAAGAGCAGATCCTGGAGAACGTGTGGGACCACGCCTTCGAGGGTGATCCGAACATCGTCGAGGTCTACGTCTCCCGCATCCGCAACGCGATCGACGTCGCCTTCGACCGGTCGACGCTGCAGACGGTGCGCGGAGTCGGCTATCGGCTCATCGACGATCAGCGCTGATGCTGGCCACCGTTCGCCGTCGGGTCACGTTCATTGCGTTCGTGGCCACTGCGCTCACCCTGACCGCCGCCGCCATCGTGCTGCTCGTCGTGCTTCGTCGCAGTCTGGTGGACGAGGTGGATTCGCAGATCGCCAATCGTGCCATCGATGCTGCGGTTGAGATCGACTTCACGAATGAACTCGACAACGCCGGCTTTCCGAACGACCCGGAGGTCTTCCTCGGCATCATCGAGCGGTACCCGGGCGAGGAGCCGCTGCTCGAGATCCACAACGACGATGTGCCCGACGTGAATGAGGTTCTTGCCCTGCTGGGTGAAGACGGGTTTCCCGGCGACATCGCCTGGGACGAGCCGGGAGACGGGGCGCTGCCGTCCGTCACGCTCACCGAAGGGGTCGACAATCTGCGGGTGGTGTTCACCGAGGTCGAAGCCGGGAGCGAAATCGTGGTTGCGGCCCGCACGCTCGACGGGGTCGACCGAACCGTCGGCCAGGTCCGAACGGGTGCGCTGGTCGTCGTGCCGATCCTCACGCTGCTCGTGTCGCTGCTCGTCTACGAACTGACCGGACGTGCCCTGCGCCCGGTCGAGGGCATCCGGGCCGAGGTGGAGACGATCAGTGGAACCGACCTCGCTCGTCGGGTGGAGGTCGGGAGTCGACCCGATGAGATCTCCCGTCTCGCCAAGACGATGAACGGGATGCTGGAGCGCCTCGAGTCTGCGCAGGAACGGCAACGCCGTTTCGCGGGCGACGCGGCCCACGAACTGCGGAGCCCGCTGGCGTCCATGAAGGCCAATCTCGAAGTCGATCTCGCTCATCCGGAGACGGCGGACTGGAACCGAAGCGCCGCGCACCTCCGCAACGAAGTCGACCGCATGCAGCGAATGGTGGAGGACCTCATGCTGCTGGCCCGCTCGGACGACGGCGCCCGGCCCGATCCGTCGGCCCAACGCCTCGTCGACCTCGACGATCTGGTCCTCACCGAGGCGGCCACCCTGGCCCGACCCGACGGCGTCGCCATCGGGACCAGCTACGTGTCCGCGGCGTCCGTCCGGGGCAACCCCGACCATCTCCGCCGGGTGATCACGAACCTGCTGGCGAATGCCGTGCGCCACGCCTCGTCCATGGTCGTCGTCACCGTTGCCGAACAGCGCGGGCGCGCGATCGTGGTGGTCGACGACGATGGCGCCGGGGTCGCCCCCGAAGACCGCGAGCGGGTCTTCGAGCGATTCGTCCGGCTCGACGAGGCCCGGACGCGTGACGCTGGCGGCTCTGGTCTCGGCCTCGCCCTCGCTCGCGAGGTGGCCCAGACACATGGCGGCACACTCACGGTCGATGCCAACGAACGGGGCGGCGCCCGGTTCGTGCTCGACCTGCCGGCCGCTTGACCGGCCTGCCAGGCGTCAGCCCTGATGGCCCCGAGTGGCGATCGGCCCGCTTTCCACCGACGGGGATTCGCTGACCATGGGCACGGGAAGCCCGGTCAGTTTCTGCACGGCCAGCAGGCTGACCATCAGCCGGTCGTAGAGCTCGGCTCGACTGCCGAGCTGGTGATCCTCGATGTATCGATCGAGGTCGCTCGGCGGTTCCCAACCGGTGAGCGCCGAGTGGAGGGCAATGGCCCGGTCCAGGCTGGGTTGGGTGGTTGCGCCCTCGGCATCGGATGCCGCCTGTTCGAACAGTCCGGCCTCGGTCCGGGCCTCCTCGTAGCGACCGTCGAGTCGCAGCTGATCGATGAACGCCTGGGTGGTTCGGGTGTAGCCCGCCTGGGCGGCCAGCCAGCGTTGGAATCGCAGTGCGATGGCTTCGTCGCCGACGATGCGCTCGAGGTCTCGGTCGCTCATGTCGAGTCGGCGAAGCGTCGCAGCCGAGTCGCCGTTGTCGGGTGCGGTCAGGCGGGCGAGCACCGCCGTGCGGGCGTGTTCGTGGTCCTGCTCGGAGGGGACGACCCCGAGCACTTCGGCTAGCCGGTGGAGTGTGGAGGTCGTGACCGCGGTGCGCCATGTGCGCTCGAAGTGGGTGTCGTTCAATGCGCTGTGTCTGCGGATCGAATCGAACGTCACCGGCAGGTCGGCGTCGAGCCCGACGGTCACGTCACGTTCCAACGTGCCCTGGAACGTTGCCGCCACCGGATGGGCGGGGCGACGGTCGGGAGGCATGGGGGACACGGCGCGGATGCTCAACTGCTCGACTGCAGCGATTGCGTCCTGCCGTTTCAGATCGATGCCGCCACCGTCGATGAGCGTTTGCAGCGCCGAGCTGCTGGCCTCGTCGAGGCCGAGGTCCAACGCGGCTGCGTCGTCGAGGAGGGTGCGGAGATTCCGAGTGGGGAAGTGGCGCTGTTTCTGCGCACCCACGAGTGCGTCGGCTTGCGCCTGCGAGAGGATGGCCTGTTCGACTGCGTGGTCGAGCGTGGCCCGAATGTTCACCATCGGCGTGCTGACCGCCTGATGCCCGAACTCGGCATCGGCGTGGGCCAGCGCCACCTCGTCGTCGTCGACCAGACAGCCGCTCGCGTACTCCTCGAAGATCCGGCCGACGCCGATCATGCCGAGGTCATGAAGTTCGGCCGCACGCAACGCCCCCATGCTGCTGGCTCCGAGAACCCAGACCCCCTCCGCCATCGCCCAGAGGATCTCCTTGTGGAACACGGACAGGTTCTGCTTGAACGTCCCGTCGATCAGGGCCACCGCGTTCGGCTGGTGATGCCGAACGGCGGACAGGAGGTCGCCCATCGCCGCCGGCGGAAGCACCAGGAGCGAGGGATCCATCTCTCGAATCGTCTCGACCGGGAGCGAGGGGCCGACAAAGACGATGCCGCGCACGGGTGCATCAGACATCGAGCGGCTCCCGATGTCGGTGCGCAAGCGCCCGGCGGCCCGGAGCGGTGTGCGGGCCCGGATAGCCCTCGAGCCCGGGGACGACCACCCGGACGACCTGCACCGGGTCCTCATCGGTCGTGTACCGGTGGATGAGTATCCGATCGAGACCCGCAGCCTGGAGCCGGCGGATCGCCTCGTCGAGGTCGCCGGCGGTCGAGCCGGTGGAGCCTCCGACGGCGAGTTGGTGACCGGGCGAGTCCGAGCGAAGGGCCTGGGTGGAGCCGAGCCGGTTCGATGCCCGGCGTTCCAGGTCGAAGATGTCGTCTCGGGCGCCGGCGATGACGATGCACCGACTCTGCGCCGCCTCGGTGATCGCCCGAACGGCCGCGTGCTCCCCATCGGACGAGGTGCCGTAGCCCACGAAGTTCGTGCCGACCTCGCCACCGTCGATGACCGCCCGCACCGTGGGCAGCCCGATGTCGGTCGTGAGGTCGTCGAGTTCGATCCCGACGTCTGCTGCCCGCAGCCGGTCGAGAAGCGAATCGACCACATCGCCCGCCGGCGGTTGCATCGGCCTCGCCAGCGTTGCGGCGAGCGCGATCGCGTCCCGCTCGACCACCTCGTAGACCCCCGACAAGGCGGCGTCGATCACCCGGGAGCCGCTGGCCAGGCCGTTGGACGAGGACATGTTTCGATGCGCTCGGGTGCGGCCATCGCCCGTGGCGACGCAGGTGGTCTCGGCCGGTGCCCACACGGCGTCACCGGTCACCAGATCGTGGAGCGGAAGCCAGGCCGACGGAGTGGCTTCGTGGCCGATGGCGTTCCGTCGAACCGGAAGCTCGGAAGGGTCGACGAACGCCTCGCCAGTGCGGGTGAGGGCCTCCGGCGTCTCCAACCGCACCGCCGGGCGCGCCGATTCCCAGTACACCTGCTCGATCGCCTCCATGCAGGCGCTCACACGCGAGGCCAATTCGGTCGTGCCCTTGCCGCTTCCGCTCGAGAGCACGCGGCCCGCCGGACGCATCGCCATGTGCACGGGAATGCCGATGCGGTCGAGGTGCGTCAGGTGGGCGACCCGGGTGATGCCGAAGTCAGCCAGATGGGGTTCGATGCGATCCCACATCTCCTCGGCGCTGTGAGCGCGCGGCGGCTGGCCGGCGGAACGATGGTCCGGTGTGGGGCTCGGCGAACCGAACGACCGATGAAACAGCGGCCTACTCTTCGCTCGGCATCCAGAAGGCGCTCATCCAGAAGCCGGCGCTCATCAGGTTGTCGGGCACCACGCCGTCATCGCCGAGGGCCTCGGTGGCAGCAGACATGTCGTCGTACGACGGGATCGAGAGACCCTTGTCGGCGGCGAGGGACATCCGTGTCTCCTGGTCGGGAGCGTTCATGAAGGCCTCGCGGAATTTCTCATCGCCCACGAGTGCGTCGACGAGCGACCGAAACTGTTCTTGCATGTCCTGGAACCTCCACCTTTGGGCCGGGCCCCACGGGTCGGGCGCCTCGGGCGGCCCACCATCGGCCAGCCGCGGCCGTGACACTAGATTCTGTGCGATCGTGCCAGCAACCTCGGCTGCGTACGTGGGCTATGACCAGCCCCGGCGGTTCATCTCGGTACGGAGCGTGGCGAGGGCATCGTCGACCGAGGTTGTTGGGGCCGGGGCGACGTCCAGCCGTGCACCGAGGTGACGTGCGAATGCCACCGTGGCCGGCAGTCGGCCCTGCCCCATCGAGGTCAGTAACGCTCGGGCCCGGTCGTCGTCACCTTCGGCGTGCGCAAGCGTGGCGAGCAGCAACACGCTGTCGCAACACTCGCCTTCGAAGCGGCCGCTGAGCCCGCGTTGGCACTGCACTCGAAGGTCCGGCGTGGCCGCCTCGATGTCGCCTTGTTCCAAACGGATCAGGGTTCGTGCCTCGACACCGTCGTAGTAGGGAAGGTCGTGGTCGACGAGCCAATCGAGTGCAGCGAGGGCATCGGCCGGTCGATCGCTCAGCAGGAGCGCCATCGCCTGCGAGTTCGCAACGCCGACGTGGAGGAAACTTCGGGACCCGTGGTCCACGGCTGCAGAGAGCACCTCGTCCGCCCGCTCGAGTGCCGCGGCCAGATCGAGGGCGATGAGGCTTCTCGTCAGTTCGGCCGTTGCGACGTAGGCCGGCGCGAATTCTGCGATGTTGCCGTCGCGGTCGCCGCCGCCATGGTCGAGCTCGTCCCACGCGGGGGAGAAGAGGTCTGGCGCCGCCCCCATGCCGGGCGACCGGCGGACGGCGAGGCTGGCGAGTGTCGCATGACCGACCGCCCGGAACCCCGGATCCTCCGACTCCAGCAGGAGGTTGGCGTGATGCTCGACCCCCGCGAGGTCACGAAGCTTGCCCGAACCGAAGACCAGCTGGACGGTCAGGTAGTCGTGGAGTTCCGGGTCGTCGCGGCCGACGTGCTTCTCCGCCTCGAGGAGCATCGTTCGGAACTCCAGCACACGCGTACTCATGAAAAACGCCATCGAGGTGCCGAGCAACAGCTCGCCGGCGGCGGCATGCTCGCCCTGGTCCATGGCCCAGTCGAATGCGGTCGACAGGTTGCTGGTGTCCCGCCGAAGGTCGTTGCCGGTACTCAGCAGGCCCTGACAGACCCGGCCATGTCGGGTCGCCCGCTCATGAAAGTGCGTCAGGTGTCGCCCACGGTCGCCGGCTGCGCCACCTTCCTCCTGCTGTCGTTCATCGGCGTAGGCCTTGACGGTCTCGAGCATGCGAAATCGTGCGTGCGCTCCTGCGTGCGCCCGCACGATCATGGACTTGCTTTGGAGCGAGTCGAGGGCGTCGCGGGCCTGGAAGGCCGGAAGGGCGGTGACGGCCTCGACGGCCGGCAGGTCGAAACCATCGACGAAGGCGCCCAGACAACGAAAGACCCGTTGGTCGTCCTCGACGAGGTTGTCGTAGCTCCAATCGAGTGTGGCGCGCAGCGTGCGCATTCGGCGGCGGCGTCGCCCACCACCGAGGAGCGTGAAGCGGTCGTCGAGCCCGGCCAGCACCTCGGCGGGTGTCATCGCCGTCATGCGAACCGCCGCCAACTCGACGGCCAGCGGAATCCCATCGAGATGCCGACAGATCGCCTCGACATCCGCTCGATTTGCGTCGGTCACCATGAAGGTCGGTTGGATGGCCGTGGCCCGCTCGGCGAACAGGCGCACGGCGGGGGAGTCGGATCCCTCGAACGGGAGCGACTCGAGCATCATGACCCGCTCGCCGTCCAGGTCGAGTGGTTCGCGGCTCGTGGCGAGGATTCTCGATCGTCCGGGGACCTGCAGCCAGGCATCGACGAAATCCGCGACGTCGTCGATGATGTGTTCGCAGTTGTCGAGGATGAGGAGCGACTCCTTGCCGGCGAAGTAGGTGATGACCTGCTCGGTCGGGTCGCCTCCGCCCAGGCTGAGGCCGGCGGCTTCGGCGAGCGCAGCCGGGACGTTGGCCCCGTCGACGATGGCGGTGAAGTCGACGAACCAGACGCCATCGGGTTGGTGGCGGAGTTCCGCTTCGCCCACGGCCACGGCGAGTCGGGTCTTGCCGCAGCCTCCGAGGGCGGTCATCGTGACCAGCCGTTCCTCCAACAACAGACCGCGGAGATGCGCGACTTCCACGTCCCGGCCGATGATCGAGGTCGGCCGGGCCGGAAGGTTGTGAAGCTCGGGGTCGGCGACACGCAGCGGCGGGAAGTCGCCATCGCCGAGCTGGAACAGGTGGACGGGTTCGGCCAGGTCCCGGAGTTGGTAGATGCCCATGTCCTGGGCGTCGATGCCTGCGGCCTGCACGACCGCTTGGCTGGCCAGGGTCTGTCCGCCGTGGCCGGCATCTTCGATGCGGGCGGCGGTGTTCACGTTGATGCCGAAGTAGTCGCCGTCGCGTACCTCGGCCAGGCCCCGATGCAAGCCGATGCGAACCCGGATCGACGGTCCCGGCCATTCCGTCGAGGCCAGCGCGTCCTGAATGGTCTTGGCTGCGTCGACGGCAAGTTCGGCGCTTTCGAACGCCACCGCAAACGAGTCGCCCGCCGTGTTGAAGACGTAGCCGCCGCGAGGTTCCAGGATTCCTCGAATGATCTGCTCATGGAGCTGTGTCGAGGCGGACATGCCGGCTTCGTCGGCCGCCCACAGTCTCGTCGAGCCCTGGATGTCGGAGAAGAAGAAGGTCACGGTGCCGGACGGCACGGTCCCTCCTTGTTGCTCGGCACCCGCATTCATGGACCGGAGGCTAGTCGGTCAGGCAATTGGCGCTCATGGCGGAGCCGATGATCGGTCCCTCGCCCACCATTGCCGAGCGTGGCGCGAGCCCTACGGCAGGGCGACCTGAACGCACCGTTCAGCCGGGTTCAGGTTCGCGACAGGTGCGGTCCCGAAGCTGAGATCACCCTCAACACAGGAGATACCCCTCATGGACACCACCCCCAACCCAACCCCCGCTCCCGCACCGAAGCGCCGCCTTCTGGCCGGCGTGCTCGCCGGAAGTCTCGGCGCCTCGATCATGGGCGCCACGCTGCTGCTCGGCGGCGGCTCCGCCGGCGCCATCGTCAACGGCACTCCGGCCAGCGCAACCGACGCCCCCTGGCAGGTCTCGCTGCAGGACGGTTCCGGCTACTACTGCGGAGGCTCGATCCTCGACGCCACCACCATCGTCACCGCCGCCCACTGTGTCGAAGGTGAGACCGCCGCCGGCACGACCGTTCGGGCCGGGGTCACCGACTCCAGCGACTCGAGTGGCCAGGACGTGCGAGTCGCCTCCATCACGTCGCACCCGGACTACGCGGCGACCGGCGTCGGCGACATCGCCGTGATCAAGCTGGCCGAACCGCTCACGTTCAACGAGCGGGTGCAGCCGATCGCCCCGGCCAGCCGGGCCGAGATTGCGGCCGCCGACACCGCGGTGACCTCCGGTTGGGGCGCCGTCGGCGAAACCGACACCGATTCGCCCAACCAGCTGCTCTCCGCAACCGTTCCACTCGTCGACGATGCGACCTGCAACGCCCAGCTCGGGACCGACGCCGCGGGCGAGGTCTGCGCCGGCGGCACGGGCACCGACTCCTGCTACGGCGACAGCGGTGGCCCGCTCGTCGTGCAGACGGCCGACGGCCCGAAGCTCGCCGGCGTGGTGAGCTGGGGCGACGAGTGCGGTGGTGACACCCCCGGTGTCTACGCCGAGGTGCCGAACTACATCGACTTCCTGAACACCGGCGAGGCCACGGCCAGCCCGAACGTTCCGGCACCGACCGATCCCGCCGACACCGAGGACGCCCCCGACTTCGATGGCGACACCGCCGACTTCGATTTCGAGGACGATGCCATGTTCGACGGCGAGTTCGCTGACGACGATGACTTCATCGTCGAGGAGTTCATCGACGGCGAGTGGGTCGAGATCGACACCACCGACTGGACGGACGCCGACTGGGCGGAGCTCGACGCCGAACTCGAGGCTGAAGACTTCGACGACTTCGACGACGAGGATGCGTACCTCGACGAGTTCGATCCGGAGGATGCCGACTGGTACGAGCTCGACGACGAGATGGACTTCGATTCGGTCGAATTCACCGACGCCGAACTCGATGCCTTCCTCGACGAGCTCTGCGAGGAGTTCGACGACGAGATGG
Source organism: Acidimicrobiales bacterium (assembly GCA_020628865.1). GTDB lineage: Bacteria > Actinomycetota > Acidimicrobiia > Acidimicrobiales > SHLQ01 > SHLQ01. The sequence goes on along the minus strand of JAHDEJ010000001.1, from coordinate 272,997 downwards.
AACACGACACGCTCTGATCCCATTCGATCGAGTGATGTGTGGACGGGCCGGCCCTTCGGGGTCGGCCCGTCCGCCGCGTTCCCGCATAGAGTCGGGCTCGTGGCTGAAGAAGCAAAGACGACCATCGCGTTCGACGACATCCCGGCGCATCACGCCTACACGATCGGCTCCGGCCTGATCGTTCCACGGCCGATCGGCTGGCTCGGCACGGTGTCCGCCGACGGCATCCCCAATTTGGCCCCGTACTCGTTCTTCAACATGGTGGCCAACAATCCGCCGACCTTCGTGGTGGCCCCGATGCTCGTCGGCCGGAAGGACTCGCTCGACAACATGGAGGCGACCCGCGTCTGCACCGTCAATGTGGTCACGGACGAGACGTTCGCTGCGATGAACGCTTCGGCGGCCACCGTCGATGCCGAGGTCGACGAGTTCGAGCACGCCGGTCTCACCGCCATCGTGTCGCACGACTGCCCGGCGCCGCGGGTGGCGGAAGCGACCGCGAACTTCGAGTGCCGGGTGGTGGACATGATCCCGGTCGGTCGGCCGTTGGAGGAGGGGCGCCCGGGAAGCGGCATGCTCGTCATCCTCGAGGCGGACCGGCTCCACGTGGCCGACCGCGTTCTGGACGGGCACCACATCGATCAGGCCGAGCTGAAGGCCATCGGTCGGCACGCCGGCGCCTGGTACAACCGCACGGCGGATGCGCTCACGACCCTCGACCGGCCGGAGTGAACGCTCGCCCCATCGAGGCAACGATCGAACAGATGTTTGCAAAACGAACAGTCGTTCGATAGTGTCATCGGTCCCGGCATGCGGGCGGAGTACCTGCACCTCGGAGACCACCACATGATGCACAACGACCCCCGCCTCACCGCCACCACCCCCGCCCATCGCCGGCGCCGTCACCTGTCGGTGTACCAGCGGGCGCTGCGCTCGGCCGGTACGCCGGAGGAGCGGGCCGCCGTGGCCGACCGCTACCGGGTGCTGTTCGCCTCCTCGGCGGACGCTGTCACAGTCGCTTCGTAACGTCTCGGGCATGGCTCGTACCAAAACCTCCTTCGTCTGCAGCGCCTGCGGTCATCAGGCCGGCAAGTGGATCGGCCAGTGCCCGGATTGCGAGGCCTGGAACACCCACGAAGAAGAACTCGTCGAACGCACCGCATCGGCCCCGGTGGTCGTGGGGGAGGCGCCCCGGCGCATCACCGACATCGAGGCGACCCAGTGGGCGGCCACCGCCACGGGCGTCCAGGAGCTGGATCGTGTGCTCGGCGGCGGGTTCGTGTCCGGTTCGGTCACCCTCGTCGGTGGCGAACCGGGCATCGGCAAGTCGACGTTGCTGCTTCAGGCAGCGGCCGAGGTGGCTCGCACCGGCCGTACCTGCCTCTACGTCTCGGCCGAGGAATCGTCCGAACAGGTGCGCCTCCGGGCCGAACGCCTGCAGGCCATCGTGCCCGAGCTCTGGCTCGTGGGAGAGACGTCGCTTCCCGCGGTACTCAAACACTGCGACGACCTGTCGCCCGAGTTCGTCGTCGTCGACTCCATCCAAACCATCCACGACCCTGAGCTTCGCTCGGCGCCCGGGTCTGTCGGCCAGGTCCGGCATTGCGCCCATCGGCTGGTTTCCGAGGCGAAACGCCGCTGCATGACCACCGTGCTCGTCGGCCATGTCACCAAGGAAGGCGGCCTCGCCGGTCCGCGCGTCCTCGAACACGTCGTGGACACCGTGCTCGCCTTTGAAGGCGACCGGCACCATGCGCTCCGGTTGCTTCGAGCAAACAAACACCGCTTCGGCGCCACCGACGAGCTCGGCGTGTTCGAAATGAAGGGCGAGGGCCTGCGATCGGTCGACGACCCCAGCGAACTCTTCCTGGCCGACCGGGCCACCGGCGTCGCCGGCTCGGTCGTCGTGCCCGCCCTCGACGGGCACCGTCCGCTGCTGATCGAGGTGCAGGCGCTCGCCGCCTCCACGCCGCTCAGCAACCCCCGGCGGGCCGCCACCGGCATCGACAGCGGCCGGCTGTCCCTCGTCTTGGCCGTGATGGAGCGTCGAGCGCAGTTCTCCTTCGCCAAGCACGATGTGTTCGCCTCCGCCGTGGGCGGCGCGAAGATCGTGGAACCGGCGGCCGATCTCGGTCTGGCACTCGCCCTGGCCTCCTCGTTCACGAACCTGTGGCTCGAACCCGGGCTGGTCGCCTGCGGGGAAATCGGCCTGGCCGGCGAGCTCCGGCAATCGGCCCAGACCGAGCGGCGCCTGGCCGAAGCGGCGCGTGTTGGCTTCACCAAGGCCATCATCCCAGCGGCGTCGCCGGAAGCGCCTCCCGGCATCCAGGCGATCCGGGCGGAGACCCTCGTCGAGGCGCTGGACTTTGCGGGACTGCTCCAGCCGATGGCGCCGTCCACTCCGAGCGCACCCCTTTCCACCTTCGATCCGTACGAGTCGAATGGCTTCGAAACCGGGCTGCACCTGGTGTCGTCCAACGACCACGGGTCGCACTGACCCCTCAACCCGTCTCAGGGAGAACCCTGACGTTGGGATGAGGGCCCTCCACCCTGGGGAGGACCCCGGCAAACGTCCCGGGGGCTGACGACGAATCGTTCTTCGTTCTGCACTGTGAAAGGACACGTTCGCACGGGGCGGGCGTGGACCACGGGAGAAGAACGATGGCAGTCATCGACACACCAGTACTCACCGAATTGGCGGCTCGCACCGAGGGTGCAACGAAGGTCTACGGATCCGGTGACACGCAGGTCACGGCACTCGATCAGGTGGACGTCACGTTCACCAAGGGCCAATTCACGGCAATCATGGGCCCGTCGGGCTCGGGCAAGTCCACCCTCATGCACAGCCTCGCCGGGCTCGACCGGCTCACGTCGGGTCGAGTCGTCATCGGCGACACCGACCTATCGACGATGAACGAAAAGGAGCTGACGCTCCTGAGGCGCACCAAGATCGGGTTCGTCTTCCAGGCCTTCAACCTGGTGCCCACCCTCACCACGATCGAGAACATCACGTTGCCCCTCGACCTTGGTCGACTCGGCGTCGACGAAGCCTGGCTCGACGAGGTCATCCGGGCGGTCGGACTCGCCGATCGGCTCGAACACAAGCCGAACGAGCTCTCGGGCGGCCAGCAGCAGCGCGTCGCTGTGGCTCGAGCACTCGCTTCACGGCCCGAGGTCGTCTTCGCCGACGAACCGACCGGCAACCTCGACTCCACCACCGGCGCCGAGATCCTCTCGTTCATGCGTCGTGCGGTGAACGAATACGACCAGACCATCGTCATGGTCACCCACGATCCGGTTGCTGCGGCCTACGCCGACCGGGTCCTGTTTCTGGCCGACGGCCGGATCCTGGACGAGCTCCACGATCCGGACACCGACACCATCCTCAGCACGCTCCGCCGCGCCACGCAGCGCTGAGCAGACGAACGGGAACGGGAGACCCATCATGTGGAACATCACCATCAAGAACGTTGCGGCCAACAAGGTCCGCCTCGCCCTCACCGCTCTGGCCATCGTGCTCGGAGTCGGCTTCATCAGCGCCGCGAACATCCTGAGTGAAGGCCTGCGCGACAGCTTCGGCGATCTCAGCGCCGAGATCGTGCAAGGCACGGACCTTGAGGTTCGCCCGGCCGTCAACGACGTCGACCTCGTCGCCGCCGACCTCGACCGCATCAACGCCATCGACGGCGTTCGCATCGCCGAGCCGGTCGTCGAAGCGTGGGAAAGCTCGGTGCTGCCCATCAAGCCCGACGGCGAAACCATCTCGATCGAGGGGCCACCCCAGTTCATGTTCAGCTGGATCGACGATCCGCAGCTGAACCCGAGCTCGATCGAAACCGGCCGCGCGCCGGAAGCGCCCGGCGAATGGATCATCGACATGACGGCGGCCGAAGAACACGGCTTCGTCGTCGGTGACACCTACCAGCTGGTCGTGCCGACGGAAGAAGGCATCACCGAAGCCGAGTTGGTCGGCACGTTGCGGTTCGGCGCCGACAACACGACCAACGGCGCGACCCTCATGGCGATGCACATCGATGCCGCCCAGGATCTGTTCGGCGAACCCGGCGTCTACGACAACATCGTGATCGCCACCGACGGAACCCGAGCCGTGGCCGACGTCCGCACCGACATCGAGCGCGAATTCGGAACCGAGTATGCGGCCCTCGACACGGCGGATCTGAACGCAGAACAGCGGGCAGAGTTCAACTCGTTCATCGACATCTTCGCCTGGGTCCTGCGGTCGTTTGCGATCGTGGCACTGTTCGTCTCGATCTTCATCATTGCCAACACGTTCAACATCGTCATGAGCCAGCGGGTTCGCGAGCTCGGGCTGCTCCGGGCGGTCGGTGCGACACCGAAGCAGGTTCGTCGGGCGGTGCTCGGTGAAGCGTTCGTCGTCGGTCTGCTGGCGTCCGCTGTCGGCATCCTCGTCGGCCTCGGCCTCGCCTACGGCATGGAAGCGATGCTTGCCGCCGTCGGCGCCGAGCTCCCCGACTTCGACAAGCCGATTTCGCTCACCACCGCGCTGATCGGCATGGGCGTCGGTGTCGGCGTGACGATGGCATCCGCCTGGGTTCCCGCCCGCAAGGCCGGACTCACCGCACCGATCACCGCCATCTCCGGGCACGACCAGGTCGACCCTCGGGAGAACACCCGGTCGCTCATCCTGGGCGGCGTCCTGTCGCTGGCCGGCGCGATCGCCACCGGTGTTGCGCTGTTCGGCGGGATCGACAGCACCGCCCTCATGCTGGGGCTCCTCGGCGTCGGCGCCGCCACGCTGTTCATCGGGATCACGTTGTTGAGCCCACTGGTCGCAGCGCCGATCTCCCGCACACTCGGTGCGCCGATCGCCAAGATTTACCGGCGTCCCGGCGTGTTGGCGAAGGAGAACGCCGCTCGCAACCCTCGGCGTACCGCCACGACTGCGGCGGCGCTGATGATCGGGCTCTCGCTCGTCTCGATGGCGTTCGTCGTCGGCCAGACGTTGAAGTCCGACCTCAACGAGCTGCTCGAGACGACGGTTCAGGCGGACTACGCCGCCTTCGCCACGTCCCCGTCCGGCGAGGTTCCGGTCGCGGTGTTGTCCGAAATGGAGGCAAGTCCGCATCTCACGAACGTTGCGGGCATGCGCTACTGGGGCACCTCCATCGGCGGGATCGACACCGAGATCGGCACGCTCGAGCTCGGTTCGATCGATCAGGTCCTCGACCTCGGTCTGGTCGGCGGTGCATGGACGGACGTCGACGACAACTCGTTCGCCCTGCGGGAGACGCTGGTGGACGAGCGGGGGCTGTCGCTGGGCGACAACGTCCCGGTCGAACTGGCCGACGGCTCGATCGTCGACCTCGAACTCGCTGCGATCTTCAGCGACGGCAACATCTTCGAGGGCGCCGTCGTCACCGAGAGCCGCTACGACACGATCGGTGAACAGGTCAACTACGACTGGGTCGCCGCATCAATTGCCGAGGGCTCGACCACGGAGCAGGCCGACGCCTTCTTCGCCGACCTCTCGTCGGCCTACCCGCAGCTCGATGCGCAGTCGGCCAGCGACTACCGCGAGAGCATCAGCGGCCAGGTCGATTTCCTCCTCCAGGTTCTGAGCGGCTTCCTCGGTCTGGCCATCCTCATCGCCTTCATCGGCATCGTGAACACGATGGCGCTGTCGATCTTCGAACGGACTCGGGAGCTCGGACTCCTGCGGGCCGTCGGCATGACTCGCAGCCAGATGCATCGCATGGTGGGCTGGGAGGCCGCCATCGTCTCCGGTGTCGGTGCACTGCTCGGGGCCGCCGTCGGCATCGTCTTCGGCATCCTCGTGGTCACGGCCACTCCGGACGAGTTCCTGTCGAACCTTGCGGTTCCGTGGACGTCGATCGGCGTGCTGGTCCTGGTGGCCTCGGCCGCCGGCCTGCTCGCCGGGTTCCTCCCGGCCCGGCGGGCAGGAAAGCTCAACGTCCTCGACGCCATCTCTCACTGAGTCTTCCAGACCGCTCAACCACGCCAGGCCGGCGTTGGGGTCAGTCCACTGCGGCTGGGTCCGACGTCGGCCTCGGCGCGTCCGAAGTCGAACTCGCAGGAACCCGAAGGGTTCCCAACTACCTCGAACGGATTTCGAGCTGCTTGCGGTTGGTGATGGTGTAGCGGCGGTCGGTCTGGCTGAGCCAGCCGAGTCGGATGAAGGCGCTGATGGCCTTGTTGACTCGCTCACGGGAGGCGCCAACCATGCCGGACAGTTCCTCTTGCGTGATCGGCAGGGTGAACTCGTCGGCATCGCCGGCGAGTTCGAGCAGGCGCTTGGCGGTGCGGCCGGTGACGTCGAGGAAGACGGAGTCGGCGAGGGCCTCATCCATGGAACGGAGACGCCGCGCGAGCATGTCGACGACGCGCCAGAGCAGTTCCGGGTGGGCCTCGTAGGTGCGGCGTACGGGGTCGTAGGGGATCTCGGCCACCTTGGACGGTTCGAGCGCACGGGCTTCGGCAGAGCGACCGAGTCCGTCGAACAGGCCCATCTCGCCGAAGAGGTCGCCCTCTTCCATGAGCGCCACGACGGACTCCCGCCCGTCGATCGACTTGTTGGCGATGGCGATTCGTCCACTCGTCACGATGTAGAGCGCATCCGGCTCCTGCCCCTCGGCAAAGAGGACATCGCCCCGCCAGAGCGAGCGCTCGGTCGCTGCTGCGCTCAGTTCGGCGATGTATTCGGGGTCGACGTCCCGGAAGAGATCGACGGAGGAGAGGAGTGAGGAATCAACCATGACATAGGCGATGATAGTGACATGAGCCACCATCCTGCAGGTTCGTCGGCAATCGGCATGGATTCCGTCTGGACCATCGTTGTGGCAGGTGGCTCGGGTCTGCGGTTCGGAATGCGCAAACAATTCGCCGATCTCCGCGGAATCTCTGTTCTGCAACGATCTGTCGATGCCGCAGGAGCCTGCTCGACCGGTGTCGTCGTGGTCGTCCCGGCCGATGCGGTCGAGTCGACCGAGATCGTCGCACCCTCCGACACCATCGTGCACGTCGTGGCCGGCGGTGCGAGTCGGGCCGAGTCGGTTCGGGCCGGGCTCGCCGTCATCGACGACGATTGCGGGGTCATCCTGGTGCACGATGCTGCCCGTCCGTTGGCATCTGCGGCCCTGTTCCGATCGGTGATCGACGCGGTTCGTGCCGGCGCCGACGCCGTCGTCCCCGGGGTGGCCGTGGCCGACACGATCCGGCGGCGTAGCGGCGGTGTGATCGACCGGGACGAGCTGCTGGCCGTCCAGACCCCACAGGGTTTTCCCGCCGATCAGCTCCGTGCGGCGCACCGCGGTGCCGCCGAAGCCACGGATGATGCAACGCTGGTCGAGCGTGCCGGTGGTTCCGTCGTCGTGGTTCCGGGCGAGGCGGCCAACCGAAAGATCACGGATCCGGTGGATCTGCTCACGGCCGGCGCCATGCTCGACGCAGCTGAAGGAGCAGAACATGCCTGACTTTCCTGCGATTCGAGTGGGCCAGGGATTCGACATCCATCCGTTCTCCACGGATCCCGATCGTCCGATGATGTTGGCCGGTGTGGCGTTCCCCGGACCCGGCCTCGCCGGTCACAGCGATGCAGACGTGATCGCGCATGCCGTGACGGATGCGTTCCTCGGCGCCGCCGGGCTCGGCGACATCGGATCGCACTTCCCGGACACCGACCCGGCGCTCCAGGGTGCCGACAGCATCGAGCTTCTGCGGGCGGCGATGCGCGGCGTCCGTGACGCCGGATGGACGCCACTCAACGCCGACTGTTCTGTAGTGCTCGACGCGCCGAAGCTCGCACCCGTGCGCGAAGCCATGCAGGAACGGCTGACCGAGGCTGTCGGAGCCCCGGTCACCATCAAGGGCAAGCGACCCGAAGGCATCGGTGCGCTCGGTCGGGGAGACGGAATCGCCTGTTGGGCCGTCGCCCTGGTGGCCCGCCCTCAATGATCCCCGATTCGGCGACATTCTCCATCGGCCCTTTCCACTTCTACCGAGTACGAGAACCCCGAGCGCAACGTATCCGTCAGGTCCTCATCGGACTGCCGTTCTTCGGGATTGCGCTCGCGCTGTCGGTCGAGGCTGCGCTCGGCGTGAATCCGTGGACCGTCTTCCATGGGGGCGTCGCCGAACGAACACCGCTGACCATCGGTACCGCAACGGTGCTCACCGGAGTCGTTCTGCTGTTCGCTTTTCCGTTCCTCCGGGAGCCGATGGGCATCGGCACGTTGCTCAACGTGGCGATCATCGGATTCGTGGTCGACCTCGTCCTGTGGATCATCCCTGACCTCACGTCCATGCCGCTCCGGGTGGCTGCGCTGGCGGTCTCGCCGGCGTTGATCGGCCTCGGGTCCGGCCTCTACATCGGTGCCGGACTCGGCCCCGGCCCGCGGGACGGGTTGATGACCGCGTTGGAACGGCGAGGGTTGCCAGTCTGGCTGGCGCGCACGCTCATCGAGTTCACGGCGTTGTTGGTGGGCTGGTTGCTCGGCGGCGACGTCGGCCTCGGCACCGTCTGGATGGCCGGATCGGTCGGATGGTTCGTCGACTTCTTCCTCCGGAAGCTCCGACTCCCGGACTGACCGGGACGCAACGGTGGGTTTTTGCCCGGTGTGACACAAGTTGCGCCGCATTGTCGACGCTGGAGCGGTGTCGGTACCGTTTCTAGGTTGTCCACGGCGTTCCCTGAAGGGCCGATATGAATATCCGACACCTCCTCGCTCTGCTGGCGGCGCTCGCAGCGTTTTCCGCAGTCGTGGTTCCCACGGCCGTCGGGGCTCAGGCGACCCCCACGTGCAACGGAAGACCCGCAACGATCGTCGGCACGGAAGGGGACGACATCCTCACCGGCACGACCGGGGCGGACGTGATCGTCGGTCTCGGCGGCAACGACCGCATTCGTGCCGGTCGCGGCGCCGACATCATCTGCGGCGGTCGCGGCCGCGACCGCATCTGGGGTCAGAGCGGTGCCGACACGATCTTCGGCGAGGGCGGCAACGACCGAATCGACGGTGGCAACGGCGTCGACCGCATCGACGGTGGAAACGGATTCGACCGGCTCATCGGTGGACCGGCCGACGATGTGCTCATCGGCGGCTCCAGCCGGGACCGACTCGACGGCCGGGATGGCGACGACACCTGCACGCTCGACACCGCCGACAACCTTCCGGTCGACTGCGAGGGCGGCAACTTCCGGATCCGCAGCGGATCCGGCGACGCGGTCGTCACCCCGAATCTGCGCAACTCGCACGTCGTCACCCGGCACTGTTTCGCCTTCTCGGACCGCTGCGACGACTTCTACGTCGCCCGTGTCCGTCTCGATGGCGCCGGCACGTTCGACGCCCTGAACATCCACGCGTTCAACAGCGATGGCGAGCAGATCGCCAGCTACGGCAACGTCGGCGACACGTACGGCGGTGTCTTCCTGTTCAGCGAGCGCCCGCAGGCGATCGAGGTCGACAGCGGCGGCGGATCGTGGAGCATCGTGTTCGTGGACAAGTCCGGCGTCGACGTCGGCAAGAACGTCGTCGCCGGCCAGGGCAACCACGTCTACCTCATCAACAACCCGCTGGGCGGTCTGGTGACGGCTACGGCGGAGTGGACCGGCGACGGCCAGTTCAGCGTCGTCGCGGTCTCGCCGTCCGAAGGTCGGGATCTGGCCATCAACGAGGTCCGCTTCGGCGCGACGCCGCCGTTCACCGCCACGGCCGTGACCAAGTCCGGCGTGCAACTCGTTCAGGTGATCTCGGACGAGGGCACCTGGAACGTGAGCCTGACGAACTGATGGCACGGCAGCGGGGCGCACGTGGTGGGAAGTCCCGCCAGGGCGCGCGCCCGAATCGGCCGAACAAGGGCGCTCCCCGAGCGAATCCACGCAACCAGAAGCCGGAACGTGTGGGAAGCGCGGGCGAAGGACGCCGAGCCGGTGGACCCGGCGGCGATCGGGTCGAAGGACGTCACGCTGTCCGCGAGCTGCTGCTTGCCGGAACGCGTCGCACCCGTGAGGTGGTGCTGTCCGTCGGTCTCGACTCGGCTCCGATCATCGAAGACATCGTCGAACTCGCCGAGGAGAACCGGGTGCCGGTGCGTGAGGTCGGCAAGGGTGCGTTCGATGCGCTGTCCCACACCGAGTCGGCCCAGGGCGTGCTCGCCGAGGCGGACCCGCTCGAGACGATCGATGTCGAAGATCTGATCGACGATGTCGTTGCACCTTTCCTGGTGATGGTCGACGGCGTCACCGACCCGCACAACCTCGGCGCCATCTTCCGGTCGGCCGACGCCGCCGGCGTCACGGGCATCGTGTTGCCGAAGCATCGGTCCGCTCGCATCACGGCCACCGTGACCAAAACCGCCGCTGGCGCCGTCGAGCACGTGCCCATCGCCACGGTCCCCGGTGTTCCCGCGGCGATCACCTCACTCAAGGAACGAGACGTCTGGGTCGTCGGGCTCGACGAAGCCGGTCCCCGCTCGATCTTCGGGTTGGAGCTCGCCGACCAGCCGCTGTGCATGGTGCTCGGGGCGGAAGGCCCGGGCCTTTCCCGGCTCACCCGGGAACGCTGCGACGCCCTGGTGTCCATCCCGATGCAAGGCACGGTCGCCTCGCTGAACGTGGCCTCTGCGGCCACGGTGGCCCTCTTCGAGGTCACGAGGCGTCGGCTCGGGTGACTCTTCGTGCGGGCATCATCTCGCTGCACACGTCCCCGCTGACGCAGGCGGGTTCGGGCGACAGCGGCGGAATGAACGTCTACATCCGCGAGTTCGTGAGCTCGCTGACCCAGGCCGGGGTGCAGTGCGATGTGTTCGTCCGCCGCTGGTCCGACGAGCTCGATCCGGTCGTGGAGGTCGAGCCCGGTTTCCGGGTCGTGCATGTGCCGGCCGGTCCGGTGGACATGTCAAAAGAGGAGCTGCCGGCGATCGTCGACGAGTTCACCGACTGGGTTCGGAACTGGCTCGAACAGCACCCTGTCGACGTCCTCCACGCGAACTACTGGCTCTCCGGCGTGGTCGGCCATCAGCTCAAACACCCGATGGCACTTCCGCTCGTCACCACGTTCCACACGCTCGCCAGAGTCAAGGCCGAGATGGGCGACCGGGAACCGCAGCGCCGCGTCGACGCCGAGGTGCACGTCGTCGGCTGCTCCGACGTGCTCGTCGCCAATGCGGCGGAGGAGCGTCGGCAACTCATCGAGCTCTACGGTGCGGACCCGGACCGAATCGAGATCATCGCCCCCGGTGTCGACCGAGCGCTGTTCCGCCCCGGCTCGAAGGCCGGCGCCCGTGAAGCCATCGACATCGAAGACGGTCCGCTGCTTTTGTTCGTCGGTCGAATCCAGCCCCTCAAGGGCGTCGACATCGCCGTCCAAGCGCTCGCAGAGCTTCCCGACCCACGCACACGGCTCATGATCGTGGGCGGCGCCAGCGGCCTCGAGGGCAGCGACGAAGTCATGCGCATCGAAGCGCTGATCGAGAACCTCGGACTCAGTGATCGTGTCCTGTTCGTCCCGCCACAGCCCCACTACGCGCTCTCCACCTACTACCGCGCCGCCGACGTCGTCGTCATGCCGTCAAGGAGCGAATCCTTCGGTCTGGTCGCGCTCGAAGCGGCCGCCTGCGGACGACCCGTGGTGGCCGCCGCCGTCGGCGGCCTCCGCACCCTGGTCGACGACGGGGTGACCGGCTACCTCCTCGAAGAGCGGGATCCGACCGCCTACGCCGACCGGATCGCCCGCATCCTCGAGGATCCAGTGCACGCCGCCGAACTCGGCGCCGCCGCGGCCATGGCCGCCGGCCGGTACCCGTGGTCCGGCCTCGCCGGCCGGCTTCGCCGGGTCTACCTCGATCTCGTCGAGGCCCGCTCGCCCGTGCAGTGCTAGGCGTTCCTCGGCCTAGCGGCCTCGTCACTCTTGGCCTTTTCTCCGCTTCGCTCCGAAAACGCCCCGTCGGCTGGGGCTTCGGGCGAACCGGGTCGGTGAAGGGGTCGCGTCTCACTTTCACCCATCCCGGGTGACGGGGTCGCGTCTCACTTTCACCCGTATGCGGTTGGGCGCTCGTGCACCCTTGGGATCTTGGCCGTCCGTACACTTTCTTGATGGACGAATTTGCACCGCCTTCCGACGTTGAGCGGCACGCCGCACTCGATTGCCTGACCGCCTGGTTGGCCGGACTCGACGAGCATCCGATGGTGGCCGCCGTCGTGGCGGACGACGAGAGCGAGCTCGACCGGTGGTTCGTCCGCGTCACGGGTGAGGCGAAGGACGTCTGGTCGGTGTGGTTCACGCTCGGGCAGCGCACGCTCGCGCACGAGTCCTTCGTGATGCCGGCACCCGAGGAGAACGAAGCGGTGTTCTACAGCCAACTGCTCCGGCGCAACAACGCACTTCGCGACGTGGCGTTCAGCATCGGCGCAGAGGAGGCGATCTTCCTGCGTGGCCAGCACGACCTGCGGACGATCAGCGACGAAGCGCTCGATCGGATTCTCGGCTCGTATCACGCAACCGTGGAGGCCAGCTTCACCGCCGCAATCCGCCTCGGCTTTGCCAGCCGGTTCTCGAGCTGAGCGGGAGCCGGACGGGCGGAGGGCGGGAACACGGCCCGACCGTCAACTTCCCCGATGCCGGTCGGACCGCACCCGATGAACAAAGAATACATGAAATGCACTGAAAAGCAACATGGGTGGATCGGATAGGCTTCCACCCATGAAATTGCAGATCGTTGGTGGTGGGAAAATGGGTGAGGCGCTGCTCGGCGGTGTGCTCAACACGGGCTGGGCCACAGCGGACGAGGTGGCCGTCGTCGAACCCGCCGACGGCCGGCGAGACGAACTCGCGGCGACGTATCCCGGCCTTGCGGTTGGCACCGAGCCCCACACGGGCACGGACGCCATCATCGCTGTCAAGCCGCAGTACGTGCCCGAGGTGGCCGCGCAGCTCGCGGCAGCCGGTGTCGGCAGGATTCTCTCGATCGCGGCCGGAGTCACGATCGCCACCATCGAGTCGGCGGCGCCCAGCAGCGCCGTCGTGCGGTGCATGCCCAACACGCCGTCGCTCGTGGGTGCCGGTGCGTCAGCGATTGCCGCAGGGTCCCAGGCGCACGTCGCGGATCTGGACTGGGCCGAGGCGATCCTCGGTTCGGTGGGAACCGTCGTGCGGCTCGACGAGTCCGCCCTGGATGCCGTCACCGGGCTTAGCGGTTCAGGCCCGGCCTACGTCTTCCATCTCGCCGAAGCGTTGATCGACGCCGGCATCGCCGAGGGCCTCGAGCCTGCGGTTGCCGACGCCCTGGCCCGGCAGACGATTCTTGGCGCAGCCACGTTGATGGTGGAAACGGGCGAGGATCCCGGCGTCCTGCGGGAGAACGTGACATCGCCCGGCGGCACGACGGCAGCGGGCCTTGCCGTCTTCGCCGAGGCCGACCTCCTCGGGCTCGTCGGCCGCGTCGTTCACGCGGCCGTCGAACGGTCGCGAGAGCTCGGCGCAAGCTGAGGAATTGCCGAAAGAACGCGGAAAGTGCGGCGTTCCGCGCGCTCATTCGCGCCCGCTGCGCGATCCGTGTGGCTTTTTCATGTCCGCATTTGCGTTCTGCTCTGGACCGAATATGGTCTCCCTCTGCAAGCGGAGAAGGGGCTAACCAACGTGGGTCAATTCGACGAACGTCGACACTTCATGACAGTCGCAGAAGTGGCACAACTGATGCGAGTGTCCACCATGACGGTGTACCGACTGATCAAGGCGGGGGAACTCTCTGCCGTTCGAGTGGGCCGGTCGTACCGGCTGCGTCCCGACGACGTCGACCGCTACCTGGGTGATCGATACACCGAGGCTGGCTGAGACGGCGACGGCGCAACCCACTGGCGCTCTTCATCGAGGACCGGGTGCTTCGGCATCCGGTCCTCGATGCTTTTTGTGCTCGGGCCCGGTGGGGGCGGAGCGCCACCGGCGATGCCGGTAGCCTGACGCCGTGCCTCATCATTCGACCATCACGTTCCTGAGCGACTTCGGCCACCAGGACGAATTCGTGGGCGTCGTGCACTCGGTGATCCGCTCGATCGCACCGGAGGTCGCCGTCGTCGATCTCACGCACGGCATCCGCCCGCACGACGTTCGGGCCGGCGCCCTGGCCCTCGCCCGCTCGGTCGAATACCTCTGCCCGGGTGTCGTCCTTGCCGTGGTGGATCCCGGTGTGGGGACCGATCGCCGCGCCGTTGCGGTCGAGGTCGGCGACGGCGTGTCCGTGCTGGTCGGCCCGGACAACGGTCTCCTCGCCTCGGCGGTGGCCATGGTCGGTGGCGCCTCCAGGGCGGTCGAGCTCACGAGTACCGATCATCAGCTGCCCCGCATCGGGTCGACGTTCGATGGACGCGATGTCTTCGCTCCGGCAGCCGCACACTTGGCGATGGGCGTCGACCTCACCGAGTTCGGGCCGCTCATCGACCCGGCCACGCTGATGCCGGGTCTGCTGCCGATCATCGGCGTCGAGGACGGAGCGCTCGTCATGGAGGCGCTCTGGATCGATCAGTACGGCAACGTCCAGCTCAACATCAGCCCCGACGACCTGGCTGATTGGGGCGATCCATTCACCCTCGTCGTCGCCGACCGCCGCCAGACGATTGCAATGCGGCGCGCCTACCGCGAGATCGGCACCAACGAGGTCGGCGCCGTCGTCGACTCGAGCGGCCTGGTGTCGCTGGCCGTCAACGGCGGGTCCGCGGCGGCGACGCTCGGCATCTCTCCCAATGACGAGCTGCGAATCGAACGGCTCGATGGCCCCTCCGGGTTCTCGACGCCCGTCACGCTGGGACGATCGGAGTAATCATGCGGCCCAAGATCACCATCACGATCATCATCCTGTTGCTCGCCATCGTCGGTGCGGCGATGCTGCAGTTCGTGCTGCTCGCGAACTGAGCGTCAGTCCATCCGGCTGAGGGCGCGGACCACGACCTCCGCTCGCTCGAGCGTCACCGGTGGGGGTGAGGACGCAGGCTCGGGTGCGGCGGGCGCATCGGCAGTGTCCGAGTCAGCGGTGTCCGCCGGGTCTTCTGCAGGGGCATTGAGCGGCGTCGGCGTGGGTTCCGGCTCCGTTGCCGGAGCGTCCGGTGGCTCGACCGGCTCGGCTTCCGGTTCTGGCTGCGGCTCCGGCTCGGGAGCGTTCTGCAGCTTCATGAATCGATGGGTGGTGTAGAGGCGGGCGGGGTTGTCCGGATCCCGGATGACGCCGACGCCGATGTGGGTGAACTCCGGATCGACGATGTTGGCGTAGTGGCCGGGCGACGCGATGAATGCGTCCATGACCGAGTCGACATCGGGTCCGGTACCCACGTTCTCACCGAGCTTCGCCCAGTCCTGGGTGAGGCCGGCGCTGATCGGGCTTGCGTGACAGATGTGCTTGTCCGCACCACACACGCCGTCCTTCATCTGATTCGTCCAGCCTCGGGCGAGACTGATCAGTTCGGTGTCCACCTGGAGTGCGGGCAGTCCGGCGGCGGCCCGAGCCTGGTTCACGCCGGCGACGAAGGCGGACTCCTCGCTCGGCGACGCCGTCGCAGCTCCCGCCGTGGCGAGGAGGGCAACCACCAGGGAGAACGCGGCGAGCACAGCCATTGGCAGTGGTGCTCGTCGTGTTGTGGCGGGGTGGTGGAGTGGAGACATTGAGAACTTCCCGGTCAGGGGTGGGCCGGATGGTCCGGCCTGGCGTGCTCAATAATCATCGGCCTGCAAAGTTGACCACCTTGAGTGGTCATGTGTGCTCATCGAATGTGCGGTGCGTGGCGTGTTCGACTCAGTCGTCCCAGTGCTGCCAGCCCGGGACCGGTGGGCCATCTGACCCTGTGCACTTCGTGAATCGGTGCACAAGCGGTACGGTGGCACTGTGGCGATCGAACGGGACATACCAGAGGCAACGGTCTCCCGTCTTCCCCTGTACCGGCGGTCCCTCGTGGAGCTCGCCAGCAAGGGCGAGTCGACCGTGAGTTCTGCCCGGCTTGCCGAGTTGGCTGGGGTGAATGCGGCCAAGGTGCGAAAGGATCTGTCGCACCTGGGCAGCTACGGCGTGCGCGGCGTCGGCTACGACGTCGAATACCTGCTTCGCCAGGTCGGCGAGGCGCTCGGCCTGGATGTCGATGCCCCCGTCGTCATCGTCGGTATGGGCAACCTCGGTCAGGCGCTGGCCCGCTACGGCGGGTTCGAGAGCCGCGGTTTCCCGATCACCGCGTTCATCGATTCGGACCCGGAGAAGATCGGAACCGAGTTCGACGGGATCCGGGTCGACCACCTCGATGACCTTCCCCGGCTGGTCCAGGAGCGTGGGCTCAGCGTCGGCATCATTGCCACGCCTGCCTGGGCGGCGCAACGGGTCGCCGATCGGATGGTCGAGGCCGGCATCCGTTCCATTCTGAACTTCGCTCCCACCATCATCTCGGTCCCGCCGGAGATCCCGCTGCGCAAGGTGGACCTCGCCACGGAGCTGCAGATCCTCAGCTACTACCAGCAGCGAGGGTCGGTCGAGGACGGCCGCAGCGCCTGAACGGCCGCCGCTCGGCGCCAGAAGCGCCAAATTCGCGTGAAGAACGTCACGAAACGGGAAGCCTCTGGGGCTTGGCCCGGTTTCGATTGACACACCATTGTTGAGAAGAGCGAAAAATGACCCCGGCAAGGGTGGCCATCCGCTCACATTTCCGAGAGACTGAGAAGCGATGTCCGTTGTCGTCATAGGCTTGAACCACCGATCGGTGCCGCTCGATGTTCTCGAGCAGATGTCCATCAGCGACGACGAGCTTCCGAAGGTCCTCACCGACCTCACCGCATCCCCGGATGTGTCCGAGGCCGTGGTCGTGTCCACGTGCAACCGGACCGAGATCTACGCCCGGGCGGAACGCTTTCATCCGGCGTTCGGCGACATCCGCGACGTGCTCTCCCGCCACTCGGGCCTCCCGCTCGATGCCTTCGCCGAGCACCTCTACGCCCACTACGACGACGATGCCGCCCGCCACCTCTTCTCGGTGACCTGCGGCTTGGACTCGGCTGTGCTCGGCGAAACCGAGATCCTCGGCCAGGTGCGCCGGGCGTTCGAGCAGTCCCAGGACAACGACGCGTGCGGCGTCGGCCTCACCGACCTCTTCACGGCCTCCTGCACCGCCGGCCGCAAGGTACGGGCGAACACCGGGATCGCCCGCAACATCACCTCGGTCTCGCGCGCCGCAGTCGCCATGGCCACCGCAAACCTCGGCACGCTCGAGGGTCGAGCCATCTGCGTCCTCGGCGCCGGTGAGATGAGCGAAGGTATGACCGTCTCGCTCCGCGACGCCGGCACCCGTGAGATCGTGATCAGCAACCGCACCGTCGAGCGGGCCCAGGGCCTCGCCGAACGGGTCGGTGGCGTGGTCGCCCCGCTGTCGGAGCTCTCGAACACGATCGCAAACGTCGACGTGCTGCTGACCGGCACCGGCGCAAACTCGCTCATGATCGAACACGACGCCCTCGTCGACGTCATGGCGGATCGTCCGGATCGTCCGTTGCTGATCGTCGACATCGCCGTTCCCCGCGACGTCGACCCGGCGTGCGCCGACATCGACGGCGTGACCCTCCTCGACATGGAGGATCTCACGGCCTTCGCCGAGGCCGGCCGGGCCGAACGCCGCAACGAGATCGCTGCCGTCCGGGCGGTGATCGACGATGAAGTCGCTCGATTCAAGGCCGCAGTCGCCGGTCGTCAGGTCGAGCCGCTGGTCGCCGCCTTTCGCCGTCAGGTCGAAGAGCTCCGGCAGGCCGAGGTGGCTCGCCTTGGCGCCACGGTCGCCGATGGCGATCAGGTCGATGCAGCGACGCGGGCGATCATGAACAAGCTGCTGCACGCCCCGATGGCCGAGCTGCGCGAAGCCGCCGGCACGCCCCGCGGTGAGCGTCTGGCCGAAGCGCTCCGTGAGCTCTTCGACGTCGACCTCGACAGCTGACGCGTCGTCACGCTCCTAGGCTGTTGGCATGATCCTGCGTGCCGCGACCCGGGGGAGTGCGCTCGCACTCTGGCAGACCAACCATGTGCGCGATCGGTTGATCGCCGCAGGTGTGGTGGAGGACGTGGAGATCATCACGGTGTCCACTTCGGGTGACCGTGACAAGACGACGCCGATCCATGCGATGGGCGGCAAGGGTGTCTTCGTCAAGGAAGTGCAGGCGGCGGTGCTGGACGGCCGAGCGGATCTCGCCGTGCACTCCGCAAAGGACCTTCCCGCACTCACTCCCGACGGTTTGGTCGTGGCCGCCGTGCCGGAGCGGGCTGATGCCCGCGACGCCCTGGTCGGGGCCACGCTCGACACGCTCGCCGAGGGTGCCGTCGTCGGAACCGGTTCGGTCCGGCGCAAGGTGCAGCTGCAACAGCTTCGCCCGGACCTGGTGTTCGAGGAACTCCGCGGCAACATTGATACACGGCTCGCCCGGTTGGACTCGCTCGACGCAGTCATCATGGCGGCGGCCGCGCTCGACCGTCTCGACCGTACGCCTGAGGTCGAGCAACGGCTCGAGGCAGACCAGATGATTCCGCAGGTCGGCCAGGGGTCCCTGGCGATCGAAACCCGGGCCGATGCTCCCGAGATCACCGCCATCGTCCGCACCATCGAGGACGAGGTGGCGCGGCGGCTTCTCGACGCGGAGCGGGCCTTCCTCATCGAGCTCGGTGGCGACTGCGACCTGCCCGCCGGGGCACACGCACAGCTTGGCGCCGGCGGCAGCGATCTTGGCTTCCGAGCGGTGCTCGCCAACGAGTCCGGCGACCGGGTCGAGCGCGTGCAGTTGGCCGGGCCCGATGGTGTCGCCCTCGGCCTTGAAGCCGCTCGCGTTCTCCGGGGTCTCGTCGGCTCGTGACCGCGACGGGCGATCTCTCCGGCCTTCGGGTCGTGGTGACCCGGGCGATCGATCAGGGGGCGCCGTTGGTCGCCGCGGTTGTGGCGGCGGGCGGCACGCCGGTCGTGCTCCCACTCCTCGAACTGCGGGACCCCGTCGACGGATTGCAGGAGCTCAGCGACGCATTGCGCCGGCTGCAGCCACAGGACTGGTTGGCCGTCACCTCGCCGAACGGTGCCCGCCGGGTGCTGGGTGCCGGACCCCCGGAGCCGCGTAGCCGACTGGCGGTGATTGCGGCAGGTACCGCCTCGGTCTTCCTCGACGCCGGATGGGCGCCAGACCTCGTTCCCGCCGATCCGTCGTCGGCGGGAATGGTCGAAGCGTTCCCGCCACCTGAGGAAGCCGCCCGAGTGCTGATTGCCCAGGGTGACGCAGCCCGCCCCACGCTCGCCGAAGGGTTGCGGAAGGCAGGCTGGCCAGTCGACACGGTCATCGCATACGAGAACGTGCAGCCGGACCACGATGCCGACGTGGTCGCACTTGCCGCGGAGTCCGACGTGGTCGTGTTCGCCTCGCCATCGGCCGTGGACCGGCACGTCGGCCTGGTCGGCTTCACCCCGGTCCACGCCGTCTGCATCGGCGCCGTGACCGCCGCTTCCGCCGAATCTCATGGGTTCCGCGTGATCACGGCCTCAGCACCCACGACCGCCGCTCTGATGGATGCGATCCGGTCGGTGGGTTCCTGACGACTGGGCCGAACGGCCCATTCGCCCATCCTCCGCTCAAGGTTGATTGACCCGTCACCGTTCTCCGTCGAGACCGCCGCGTCCCGCCTGCCAATCGGAGCCATCCCGCCAGATGAAACTCAACCTTTTGCAACGAGCCGTCGAGGCCGACGACCCGATCGAGGAATCAGCGCCCAGTGAGCGCCTCGACGACGGGGGCGAACTCCTCCATGTTTTCCGCATTGATGGACACGTAACTGAGGCCCCATCGATCTCGCCAGCGCTGGACTTCGTCGACGCACTGCTGCGCAGATCCGACGAGGGCGTGGGGTGACGCGAGCGCCTCTTCTGCGCTGATACCGAGCAGCGGTGCCATCTCTGCGGCGACCTTCTCGCGGTCGTCCGTGATCATCGCAAGGTGAATTCGGGTCTGGAGTTCGAGTGTGTCGAACCGGTCGCCGGCACCCTCACGAACCCACTCGATCTTGCGGTCTGTCTCTTCGAGCGTGGCGTTCCGGCCCGCTCGCTCGTCGATCACTCCGGCGGTCAACGCCGGGTTGATGCCGACGATGTCGGCCTTCTCACCGGCGAGCCGAAGCATCTTCGGCTTGCCCCCGGCCAAGAGGAGGGGAATGTGTGACTGCACTGGCGCCGGGCCCGGTCGGTCTCCCGAGATCGTGTAGTGCGTTCCGGCATGGTCAACGTGACCGGTTCGCAAGAGGTCCATCAGGATGTCGACCGACTCCCGCAGGCGATCGATTCGGGTCCCCGGCGAATCCAGCGGTATGGCCGACAGTTCGTAATCCGTCGTCATCCAGCCGGCGCCGATGCCGAGCTCGAGCCTTCCGCCGGACAGCGCATCGAGTGTGGCGAGCTCCTGCGCAACGACGATCGGGTTTCGGTAGTCGTTGGCGAGCACGAGTGGAAGGACCCGCAGCGTGGAGGTGGCTGCGGCCGCCGCCATCAGGCCGATAAGCGGGGCCGGTTGCTCGGTGAAGTGGTCGGACAACGTGACGGTGCTGAACCCGAGCTCCTCAGCCCGGCGAGCGGTGTCGGCCAACTGATCGGCCGGTGTTCCGGCCAGGGATGCGCTGAAGCGAAATGGTGCGGGCATCGCACGAGTCTACGAGCCGCAGATCCCCAGAAAATCGGGAACCGGCCAGGGATGTCGGGCGTGTGGTTGTTGTGCACACCACAATGTTCGTCATGGCAACGCCCGGCGTCCCGTCGCGGACGGGAACCGAGTCGTTCGACGTGGCCGCAACCGGCGTAGCGTTCACCGACTTCTATCGTGCACATCGCACGCCGCTCGTACGCGCACTGACGGTCACGCTTGGAGACCGTGCGCTCGCGACCGAAGCGGTGGACGAAGCGATGACACGGGCCGTCGGCCGCTGGTCGAAGGTGTCGGGCTACACGGCGCCCGAGGGCTGGGTGTATCGGGTCGCCTACAACTGGGCGACGAGCCGGTTTCGCCGGCGCAAGCGGGATCGTGAATACGCACCCCGGTTCGCACGGGAAGATGTTGTTTCCCCGGCGGGCTTCGACCCCGACCTGCACGACGCGCTGGCGACCCTCTCCGACGAACATCGAGCGGTGCTGACTCTTCGCTTCTTCTTCGACTGGAACGTCGAAACCACGGCCGAGGTTCTGCAGGTCAGCCCCGGGACCGTCAAGAGCCGCACCTCCCGGGCGCTCGATGCGCTCTCGGTGCAGTTGGCCGACACACACGCACCTCGTCGGCAACAGGAGATGGGCCAGTGAACCTCGAAGACCGTCTCCGACAACACTTCCAGTCGACCGAAACGGACGAGCTCGCTCCCGATCCCGTGTCGATCGTCCGAGCCGCTCACCGACGCACGACCCGCAACCGGGTCGCCACAATTGCGGCAGCCACGATGGTTGGTGTGGGAGCGCTGCTCGGTGTCTCCGCGTTGACGAACGAGCCATCGGTTGTGAATCTGGCGGACGCTGAAGAGGCGGCCGTCGCGGAAGTTCCCGTCGAGGAGGCCGGCAACGATGGCGACGAAGCGTCGGCATCGAGCAAGGAGGCGCCCGAGGGAGACGGGGAGCTCGACCTGGCGTCCACATTGGAAGCCTCGATCACGGCCGGTTTCAACCGTCCGACCCTGGTTGGCGTTGATGATGGGTTCGCCGGCCTGCACGTTGGTGTGTCTGGCGTGATGGCACTCCGCTCGACCGATGGTCTGTCCTTCTCCGAATCTCCGACCTCCGGCTTCCCGGACGGGGCGGTCAGCTTCATGAGTCCGATCGTCCACGACGCCGGGACGTTCGCCGTGCTGTTCGTTGCCGACGGGCCGGCCCGAGGAACGACGTCGGTGGCCACCTCGGCCGACCTTCTCGAGTGGACCGTGGCTTCGTTGCCCGATGACGGTGAACAGGACGTCTTCTCGCAGAGCATCGCCATCGACGGATCGGTCGTTGTCGTGGCGGGTGGTTCCTTTCCCGCCTTCGTCGATCCGGCACTGGCGGCGGTGGAGCTCGGCCTCCTCGACATGGATGCGCTTGAACAGAGCTGCGGCGTCTACTGGGACGGGCCCAATGACCCGATCGAGATCCTCGATTGTGCGGGCGCCACGCCTCTGGTCACCATCGAACCCGGGGTCCCGGGCCACGCCGAGTTGTTGGCAGCAGCGGAGTCTCCCGGCGAGTCCGATGGCGCCATTGCCGTGTGGACTGGCTCGGCTGGTGGCGAGTTCTCGCTGCAGACCATCGACAGCGCCGGCTTCTCGAGTCCATTCGTTTCTTCGACAGGGGCCGGCTTCGTTCTTCTCGACGCTGGTGATGGCGGCCCATCCGTTTGGACGTCAACCGATGGCGCCTCCTGGGGCAACCCGGAACTCCTCGACGGTTCATTCAACCAGCTCGTCCGTCGAGACGACTCGGTCTTCGCGGTCGGAGTGGTCGACGGCGTGTTCGCCGCACGATCGATTGGCGCCGAAGACGTCGGCCTCGACGCGGACGTGCCGCTCGGCGACGACTACCGCCTCGGTTGGATCACCGGCGTGTCGAGCGGGCCGGCGGGCGCCGCCGTGCTCGCCACAGGCGTGCCGAACTCCGGGTTTCCCTCGGACGACGAGATCCCGGAATCCGTCACGGTCACCGTCGACGGCTACACGCTGGTCACGGGCCTCGAGTCCGGGCCGTTCGTCGTCACTGGCCCCGACGGTGAGATCATCCATGACCTGCCCGATGGTTCGTCGATCATCGGCGACGGGCAGGACATGGACGGTGTCGCTCGCTTCGAGGGCCCGGACGACGAGCGTCTGACCATTCTCGATCCGGAGACGGGCGCCGACCTCTTCACGCTCACGCAAGAAGAGTTCGTCGCCGCGATGGGCATCGATCTCTCGTTCCTCGACGAAGAGACCGACATGCCGGTGGGACCGCAGTCCGTGACCGTGCTGTTCACCACCGGTGATGGGCAGTGGGTCGAACTCGAGGGTCTCCCCGAACTGGCCTTCGACAGTTTTGTGACGCTCGAAGCGGTTGGCGACGACGAGGTGCTCGTTCGTGTCGACCGGGTCGCCATGCCGCCGGAAGAACTGATGATGCTGGAGGAGGTCGACGAGCCGACGGCCGAGCAGTTGGCGGCGATCGAGGCGTGGCAGCAGGAGCAGCAATCAAGCAGCCAGTTGATCCGGATTCCGGTCGCCTGACCTCCCCCTCTGGACGGCCTCCCGAAATTTCTGGGAACCTTTCGCCTGTGATGGGCGTAGGAAGGGCGTGGAGGCAGCAACGCTCGATCTTCGGGACCCCGATGTCCCCGGCACGGCATCGTCCGGTCGCGCCCGAGTGGGCGTGCGCGGAATGACGACATCCTTCGAGTCCGTGTATCGCCAGCACCGCGACGAGTTGGTCCGAGCGCTGTCGTTGGCGTTGAACGACGAAGGTCTTGCGGCGGAATCCGTCGATGAGGCGTTCACCCGGGCGCTCCATCGTTGGCATCTCGTCGGTACGTTCCCGAACCCGCAGGCGTGGGTGTACCGGACCGCTCGCAACCATGCGATGTCACGCTTTCGGCGGCGGAGTCGAGACCGTCGGTACGCGCACAAGGTCGGCACCGCCACCCTCGTGGACGATCGACTCCCGGACCCGGCCCTTGCCGATGCGCTGCGCCGCCTGCCGGACGACCAACGAAACGTGCTCGTACTCCGGTACTACCTCGACTGGTCCGTCGAAGCGACGGCCGACGTACTCGACGTTTCGCCCGGCACGGTCAAGAGCCGCACGAGCCGGGCACTCAACGAACTGAACCGACTCCTCGGAGGGTCACGATGACTAACGAACCGAACCTCGAGAACCGACTGCGCTCCGGGCTGCAACATGCTGCGCCGGGGTCCGTCGTTGAGCGCCCTGGCGTGGATGAGCTCGCCGCGGTGGTGTCCGGCCGGCGGCGTCGCAACAAGATCGCCGGCACTGCGGCCGCGGTGGTGGGCGTGGTCGCCATTGCCGGTGGCGGGTTGATCGCCGCCCTGCCCGACGGGGACACGAGCGACGTGGTCGTCGCCGCGCCCGACGAGGCCGCCGACGAGACATCGGAGCAAACGGCCGACCCGGCCGCCGCACCTGCCGAGGACGCTGCCGCCGCAGTCGAGCCGGCCGCGGTCCCCGCCGAGGACGCCCAGGTAGCGGTCGACGAGGCCGCCGACGATGCCCCACTGGTGTCGGCACCGGTCGAAGAGACGATCGAGAATGCGCCGCTGCAGGCCGATGCGGGCGGCATCTCGGTCGAAACGCAGGCATCCGCCGTCGACTTCGCCGGCGGCTCCGGCGTACTGCTCGTCTCGTCCGATGACGGCTTCGTGGGTCTGGCCAGCCGCTTCGGCGGCGCCGCCGGGGTCTCGGCCATCGGCCTGTCCTCGACGGACGGGTTGAATTGGACCGAAGTGGACCTCGAGGGCGTTCCCGCTGGCGCCACCGCAACAGCACTTCGATCCCACGCAGGGACGTTCGTCGCACTGTTCTCCCAGTTCGACGTGGACGCACAACGCAACAACACCTTCGTCGGCGTGTCGACCGACCTGGAGAACTGGTCGTTGGCACCGGCACTGCCGGGGCAGGACGCCATCGCCACCGACCTCGCCGTCGGTCCGGCCGGCGTGCTCGTCGTCGGCGTCGCCCCGGAGCCCCGTGTCTGGGTCGGCCCGGTTGGTGGCCCGTACGAGCTGGGCGACCCGGTTGGCGCCGGAACGCTCGCGGGCGTGGTCGCAATCGATGCCGGTTTCGTCGCCGTCGGCACCACGCCGGAGGGTCCGACGCTGTTCGACTCGACCGACGGCACCGGCTGGACGTCGTCGCTTATGAGTGGGTTCGAGAACGATTCGGTCGCAAGCTTCTCGGTGCTCGACGGCTCCATCCTTCTCGCCGGCGATGATGGCGAAACGACCTGGACGGCGATGTCGGCCGACGGCGGACAGTCGTGGCAGCGCAGCGAACTCGAAGCCGGAACCATCGGCTCGGTGTCCACCGGTGCCGGCACGGTCAGCTTTCTCGGCAACTCGGCGTTGGGCACGAACACGCTCACCCTGAGCGATGGCGACAGCTGGGCGTCGACCCCGATCGACGTCGCCGCCCCAGACCGGGTGCAGCTGCTCGTGGCCGGTGGCGACGCCGCCGTGCTGCTCGCCAACGTGGACGGCGAACTCACCTGGATCCGCGCCAGCCGGTAGGCGGCACACCGATCTGAACCGTCCGGCCCATCCGACTGGGCCGGGTGACTCAAGAATTTTGCCACGCGCGTCGAAGACCCCGGTTCCGCCACTCCCGCCTGGAGGTCCTCGATGGACAAAAGCCCTCGTCGTGTTCGCTCGTTTGGCTGGCTGCTCGCCAGCCTGACGGTCATCGGCATCACCGTCGCGACGACGGGGTCGGTGGGGGCACAGGGTGGTCCCGACGATCGTGGTCGACCCGACTGGGCCAATGGCAACGCAGCCATCGCCCGGCTCGGCGATCGCCTGCCGGACGCAGCCCGGGCCAATGGCCTGACCGCGGCGACGCTGCGGCAGATGTTCATGACCGACGCCACGCTGTACGCCGACGGCAACGCAGAACTCCTCTATGTCGAACCCGCAGTGCCCGGAGAGACGGCAGGGGCACTGTCCGCGGTACCGGCGTCTGCACCTCCGACCGACGACCCCGTCTTCCAGCTGGAGAGCCGACCTGGGGCTGACCACACGATCTATCTCGACTTCGATGGCCACGTGACCGAGGGAACGAGTTGGAACGGGTCGGTGCCGATGATCGTCTCGCCCGCCTACGACGCGAGCGGTGATCCCGACACGTGGAGTGCGGCCGAGCTCGACGTGATCCGGGCATCGTTCGAGGCGGTCGCCGAAGACTTTGCTCCCTTCGACGTGAACGTGACCACGATCGAACCTGCAGCCGGGGACCTCCGCTTCGACGGCTCCGGCGACGCCCGGTGGGGTACCCGCGTCGTCATCACGAGGGACACCGATCTCTCCTGTGGCTGTGGCGGAATCGCCTACATCGGCAGCTTCGACGATCGGACCGATGAACCGGTCTTCGTCTTCAACACCAGCCGGACCGGTGTCATCGAAGCCATCAGTCACGAGGTGGGGCATGCGCTCCTCCTCTCGCACGACGGCCAACAGGACGTGTCCACCTACTACCGCGGGCATGGCTCGGGCGAGCAGTCCTGGGGGCCGATCATGGGAGCGGCGTACAACCGGACGGTGACGCAATGGTCCGCCGGCGCCTACCACAACGCGAACAACATCGGAGCCGACGCCAATTACGGCAACGGCGAGAACGACCTTGCCGTGATCGGGTCGCTCTCGAACGGCAACGGATTCGGCTGGATCGACGACGACCACGGCGATGGCGCCGCCACTGCGACGACCACGGGGACCGCCCGTGTCCCCGGCACGATCTCGACGAGCAGCGACATCGACGCCTTCCTGGTGCACACGACGGGCGGTGTGCGCGCCGTCGTGACCACCCATCCGTCGAACCCGAACCTCGATCCGTCGTTGACGCTGTCGCTGCTCGACGGCACGGTGATCGAGGTCGCCGACGATCCGGCGACGCTGACGGCCTCGATCGATCGCCCGGACCTCGCCGCCGGCAGCTACCTGCTGCTGGTCGACGGTGTCGGCTGGGGAACGCCGCTGGCGTCCAGCCCGTCGGGCTGGACCGACGACGGATCGCTCGGCAACTACGAGATCGACATCGTGGTGACGGATGGTCCTCCGGACGTCGAACCGCCCCAGCCTCCGGTCGGTTTCGATGTGGAGAACGTCGGCGCCGCGTTCGTCGACCTGGTCTGGCGGGCGAATGCTGAAGCCGACCTGGCGTCGTACCGCATCGAACGGAGCGTTGGTGGAGGCGAGTGGGTCGACGTGGCGACGGTCGGCGCGGCCGTCACCCGCTACACCGACGCAACGGTGGCACCTGCGTCGGAGTATCGATATCGCCTGTTCGCGGTCGACGCGACCAGCAATGCGTCCGACCCGTCGGCGGTGGTCACCGTCACCACGCCGGAGGCGCCGATCACACCGGACGTGGCGGTCGGTGAGCGCGCGGTCGTCGGAACCGTGAGCGGAACGTTTGCTGCCACCGCAACGGCCGATGGAGTCGTGCAGACGTTGCAGGAGGCCACCTCGGGTGGTCGGCCATCGCGGCGCTACGACCAGGTCGATCACCGGTGGGAACTCGTGGCCACGGGCGGCAATCACGTGCTCGTCATGAATGCATCCGTGACGCCGGGGACTGATGCCGACGAGGGATTCGTGGTCTCGTGGAGCTCGTCGCCCGACGGTCCGTGGACCGTGCTCGGCGTGCTCACGTCGAGCCAGGGCTCACTGTCGGCCGATCTCGGTCAGTCGCCTGCTCGGGTTCATGTGCGAGTGACCGACACGAACCGGACCGCCGGAAACACGTCGGCCGACCGGCTCGCAGTCGACCTTCTGAAACTCGACGGAGGTGGCCCGCCGACCGACGTTCCCGACCGGGTCACGGCGCCGTCGCCCGCGGATGGCGCAACCGGCCTACCGACGGCACTGACGCTCGCATGGGCGCCCGCCGATGGTGCGGCTCGCTACCGGGTGACGTTCGCCGGCGACAATCCGGTCGGCCCGATCGAAACGGTCCAGAACGCTGTCACGATCAGCGGGTTGGATCCCGGGGCCACGTATCGCTGGCAGGTCGAAGCGATCAACTCGCTCGGGTCGTCGTTCAGCGACGTGTTCGGGTTCACGACGGCTCCGCCGGCCACGAGTGCATCGGTCGACGAGCTCACCACGTCGACGGCGTCGGCTCGCCGCGGCACGAGTCGGGTGGTGGTCGAGGCCGTGGTGATCGACGACACCGGACTTCCCGTGGCCGGGGCAACGGTTTCGATTCAGGTAAGCGGCTCGATCGAGGAGACGATGACCGGCGTGACCGATGCGTTCGGCCGCGTCGAACTGACGTCGGTGGGGACGGCCAAGAAGCCATCGGTGACGGTGTGTGTGGCGAGTCTGGATGCGTCGCCGCTTGGCACCTCGGTCAGCCGGTTCGACTGCTGACTGTGAAGCCGAGCGACGCCGGGAGGGCGAGCTCAAGCCCGCCCTCCCGGTGTCCGAGAACTCCTCCGGCGGAGATCGAAGGCGTGGTCCTTCACCAGGGAGCGGAAAATGAACGTACGCAAGAGTCTTCTCGGACTGCTCGTGGCGGCGACGGTAACGGCCGGCTTCGCCCAACCCGGCGGCGCCCAGGATGCGGCACGGACCTGCAAGGGCCACGTCGAGACCGGAACGGCCGTTCTCGACATTGACTTCGACGATGAGGTGCCGTTCCGCGACCTGACACCCGAAGGACGCAAGCTTTGGTATCACGAGTTCCTGGGGAACACGCACCTTGACATCGAGGACTTCGAGTACCCAACCGGAACTCCCGGCCATCTGATCTCGGGTCGTTGGGGTGAACCGGATGTGATCATCGGTACGCCTCACGACGACGTCTTCGTTGGGTTGGATGAGGGCGACATCGTCTGCGGTCTCGCCGGCGACGACATGGTCGTCGGCTCCGGTGGAGGCGCGATCTATCTCGGACCAGGAGATGACTTCGTCAGCCGGGTTCTGAACAGCGGCGGACGCATCCATGGCGGCCCCGGGGATGACTACATCGAGGTCAACGACGACAACGTGGTCGTCCGCGGCGGCCTGGGCAACGACGTGATCAACATCTACTACGGAGCGGACTCGGTGGTGCGCGGCGGACCCGGAGGCGACTTCATCACGAACTTCTCAACCAATGGCTCGGCGCGCGTTTACGGCGGTCCCGGATCCGATCTGCTGGTCAATCGCGGTCGTGCGGTGACGATTCTCGGTGGAACTGGTCCCGACCTCATCACCAACCTCGCGATCAACTTGGACGACGGCGATCGAATCGTCCTTCGGGGTGGCGGCGGTGACGATGCCATCGGCGGAGATCCGGCCGATCTCACGCGCGGCGGTCCCGGCAACGATGCGTGCGCCGGTCACTCGTGCGAGGTCGACCTCATGGATGTCGACCCGGCCGACCATCCGGCAGCCGGAGCCGAATCGCTTGAAGAACCGACGGCGTGGTGGGGTCGGAAGGGCTGACCGTCGGTGAGGCCCAGCCTGCCCGCGCCGGCAGACCGAAACTGAGCGTCGAAACCGGCTTCTGGGTGGGGCGAACACCTGTATGGTGGGCGCATGTCCACGGACGAGATGGTCGGATCCGAACTCACGGCGGGGTTGAATCCTGCACAGGAGGATGCGGTACTCCATGATGACGGCCCGCTGCTGATCATCGCCGGTGCCGGATCGGGCAAGACCCGGGTGCTCACGCACCGCATTGCGCACCTCATCCAGCATCGGGGCGTCTCCCCGTTCGAGATCCTTGCCATCACGTTCACCAACAAGGCCGCGCAAGAGATGAAGACCCGCGTCGGCGCGCTCGTGGGCCCTGTCGCCGAGAAGATGTGGGTCAGTACGTTCCACTCGGCCTGTGTGCGCATCCTGCGCCGCGACGGGGACCGTCTCGGGTTCCCGTCGTCGTTCACCATCTACGACCAGGCCGATGCCGTGCGCCTCACGGGCTATGTGCTGCGCGACCTCAACCTCGATTCCAAGAAGTTCCCACCGCGCACCGTGCACGCCACGATCTCGGCGGCAAAGAACGACTACCGCACGGTGGAGGAGTACACCGAGGGGGCACAGACGATCTTCGAGCGGAAGATCGCCGAGGTCTACGCCGAATATCAGGCCCGCCTTCGCAAGGCCGGCGCCATGGACTTCGACGACCTGCTCTTCAACGTGGTGGAACTGTTCCGCCGCAACCCCGATGTGCTCGAGCACTACCAGCGCCGCTTCCGGCATGTGCTCGTCGACGAGTATCAGGACACCAACTCCGTCCAGAACGCCATGGTCACCATGTTGGGCGAGGCGCACCGCAACGTTTGCGTCGTCGGCGACGGTGACCAGTCCATCTACCGGTTCCGCGGTGCCGACATCCGCAACATCCTCGAGTTCGAAAAGACCTTCCCCGACGCCACCGTCGTGCTGTTGGAACAGAACTACCGGTCCACACAGACCGTGCTCGACGCGGCCAACGCGGTCATCGAGAACAACGAGGGTCGCAAGCCGAAGGAGCTGTGGACCGAGCAGGGCGATGGCGAGAGAATCCTCCGCTACTTCGGCGACGACGAGGTCGATGAGGCGCAGTGGGTCACCCACGAGCTCGCCCGCATCCACGAGGGTGGCGTGCATCGCTGGGGCGACATGGCCGTCTTCTACCGGACCAACGCGCAGAGCCGTGCGCTCGAGGAATACCTCGTGCGGGTCAACATCCCGTACAAGGTCATCGGTGGCACCCGCTTCTACGACCGGCGCGAAATCAAGGACGCGCTTGCGTACCTGAAGGCTGTGGCGAACCCGGTGGACGAAGTGAGTCTCAAGCGGATCCTGAACGTGCCGAAGCGGGGCATCGGCGATTCGACCGTGGGTCGTCTGGACACCTGGGCCAACGCCAACGGCGTGCCATTCATCGATGCGCTTCGCCACTACGACGAGGCCGGCGTCACCGGCCGGGCTCCGAAGGGCATCGACGACTTCCTCGTGTTCTTCGACGAGGTCAGTGAGCTGCTCGACAAGGAGACGCCGGCCGAACTGTTGCGCATCCTGCTCGATCGTTCGGGCTATCTGGCCGAGCTGGAAGAGGAGCGGTCGATCGAGGCCGAGGGGCGCATGGAGAACCTCGGCGAGCTCGTCGGCGGTGCCGAAGAGTTCGAGACGGTCGACGCGTTTCTCGAGAACGTGAGCCTGGTTGCGGACACCGACGCGATGGACGACGACGAGTCCTCGGTCATCCTCATGACCCTGCACTCCGCAAAGGGACTCGAGTTTCCCATCGTGTTCCTCATCGGCCTCGAAGACGGTGTGTTTCCGCACATGCGCTCGCTGGGTGAGCCACGAGAGCTCGAGGAGGAGCGTCGCCTCGCCTACGTGGGCATCACCCGGGCGATGGAGAAGCTGCATCTGTCGCATGCGTGGAGCCGCATGCTGCACGGCCAGACGCAGTACAACCCGCCGAGCCGTTTCCTCGACGAGATCCCGTCGCACCTCGTGGTCGATGCCGAAGGCAGTCGGGCCCGCCGGCGCTCGTCGAGCTTCGGATCGGGCGGCTGGAGTTCGGGCGGGGGAGGCGGCGCAAGTCACCGCAGCGCCAACCGGGATTCGATGGTCGAGGCGGCAATGAAGGTGAAGGGGCCTCAGCCGTCGGGCGCCGACGAGCTCGGGCTGAAGGTCGGTGACGACGTCCGCCACGCCAAATGGGGCGAGGGGGTCATCATCGACATCACCGGTTCCGGCGACAAAGCCGAAGCTCGCGTCCGTTTCCCCGACGCCGGCGAAAAGCACCTGTTGTTGAGCTGGGCGCCCCTAGAGAAGATCTAGGGCGTGAAGCAAACGACCTCTATCGGCGTGATTTGGCCGTTCTGGACAAGAAATCCAAAAAACCTGCCCGAAAAGACAACTAGTTGTCAGATTCAGCCGCTGGTTCCTGATTTCATGATGAACACAGAGGCGGCGAGCCCCTAGTAAATGCCAAGTGATGCTGGCGGGCATCGGTGGACTTGGTTTCGAAGCGTCCCGGGAGGTGGGTTGCCCGGGGCGCTTCTACCTTTTTCAGCCGGCTTCGGCCTCAGCCTCTGCCTCGAGGCGGGCGAAGTCCTCGTCGGACAGATAGCCCTGGAACTGGTCGGCGTTGTGGACGCCGTTGATGTCGATGATCAGTTCCCGTCCATCGAAAAACACGGGGATCTGTGGCAGTCCCTCACCCGTCTCCGGGTACACGGTGTCGGTGCAGGGGTCGGTGAACGTGCGTGCGTCGGCATCCCACAAGGCGTTGCAGTCGCGGGACGCACCGGTCGTGCGGGCGTCGAATGCCGTCCATCCGCTGCCGTTGTCGTCACCCACGTGCTGCAGCCAGATGTCTCGGCTGCCTCCGGCAACGTCGGGCCACAACACCGGACCCTGATCGGCGATCGACTCCGCCATGCGATCCGTTTCGATGCGCTGGAAGGCCGCGTCGCCGAGGCGAACTTCGATGTTCCCGGAGCTCTGAGCGAAGAACAACGCAGCGATGCCCAGGCCGAACGCCACGACGAGGGCGATGCCGCCGATGACGGCGGCGCTACGCAGATCGAATTTGGGGCCTTGGGCCACCGGCATTGCAGTTCTCCGAGGGTTGGTTGTCCGCCCGTTCGCATGCTGTTCCGAAACGGCCGGCAAAGCGGGGTGGTTCACCGCTGTGTTGCCTAGTATCGCAAGTGGCCGCTGCGAAGACGACGCGGTACGGCCGGAAATCAACCCCCTTCGGAGGCTCGCGTGGATCTGTTCGAATACCAGGGCAAAGAGTTCTTTGCCGAGTACGGCATGCCGGTGTCGCCGGGCGAGATTGCCTTCTCGGTGGATGAGGCCGTTGCTGCGGCCGAGCGACTCGGCACGCCGGTCATGGTCAAGGCTCAGGTGCACACCGGAGGCCGCGGCAAGGCTGGTGGCGTGAAGTTCGCTGCCGACGTCGACGCTGTGCGCGAGCACGCGGGGAACATCCTCGGCCTCGACATCAAGGGGCACATCGTTCAGCGGGTCTGGATCGAAAAGGCGTCGGACATCGCCGAGGAGTACTACGCAAGCTTCACGCTGGACCGTTCCGCCAAGCTGCACCTCGGCATGCTCTCGAAGGAGGGCGGCGTCGAGATCGAAGCCGTCGCCGAAGAGAACCCGGATGCGATTGCGAAGATCTGGGTCGATCCGGTCGTCGGTCTGTCGGAAGCGACCGTGCGCGACTGGGTGGCCGCTGCCGGCTTGCCCGAGGCTGCGGTCGAGGGCTCGGTCGACATCCTCCAGAAGCTGTACACGGCGTACGTCGAGGGCGACGCCGACATGGTCGAGATCAATCCGCTCATCCTCACCCCCGAGGGTGTCGTGCACGTGCTCGACGCCAAGGTCACGCTCGACGGCAACAGCGAGTTCCGTCACCCGGACTACGCCCAGTACGACGAGACGCAGACCCGCGACGAGCGGGAGGAGGCCGCCCACGCCAAGGGTCTCCAGTACGTCGGTCTCGAAGGGTCCGTCGGTGTGATCGCCAACGGTGCCGGCCTCGCCATGAGCACGGTCGACGTGGTCAACCAGGTCGGCGGCAAGCCGGCCAACTTCCTCGACATCGGTGGCGGCGCCAACGCCGACGTGATGGCCGGGGCGCTCGAGGTCATCAACAACGACCCCAACGTGAAGGCGATCTTCATCAACATCTTCGGTGGCATCACCCGAGGTGAAGAAGTGGCCGAGGGCATCATCGAGGCCATGAAGCGGGTGTCGATCGACAGTCCGATCGTGATCCGCCTCGACGGCACGAATGCGCAAGAGGGCCGCGACATGCTCGCCCCGCATCTCGGCGATGCGCTGATGATGGAAACCACGATGCTGAGCGCTGCCGAGAAGGCCGTCGCCCTGGCAGCCGGCTGAACGACGACTACGGAACGAAGGAACGAACAATGAGCATCTTTCTCGATGAGAACACCAAGGTCGTCTACCAGGGCCTCACCGGCTCGACCGGCCGTTACTACGGCAACCTGAACCGCGAATACGGCACGAAGGTCGTGGGCGGAACCCACCCGAAGAAGGCCGGTACCGACGTGGACGGCATGCCGATCTTCGCTTCGGTCGCCGAAGCCCGTGACGCCACCGGATGCACCGCATCCTGCGTCTTCGTGCCGCCGGTCGCCGTGAAGGGCGCCGTGATGGAGGCAGCGGAAGCCGGCATGGAGCTGGTCGTCGTCATCACCGAGGGCGTGCCTGCCCACGACGAGGCCTGGTTCTACAACAAGCTGAAGGCCGACTTCCCCGGCACGCGTCTTCTCGGCCCGAACTGCCCCGGCATCATCAGCCCCGGCAAGGCCAACATCGGCATCACGGCCGGACACATCGCCAAGCCCGGCGGTCCGGTGGGCGTCGTGAGCCGTTCGGGCACGCTGACCTACCAGGCCGTGTACGAACTGCAGCAGAAGGACATCGGCGTGACCACCTCGGTGGGCATCGGCGGAGACCCGGTTCCCGGCACCAACTTCATCGACTGCCTCGAAGCATTCGAAGCCGACCCCGAGACCAAGGCGATCATGATGATCGGCGAGATCGGTGGTTCGGCCGAGGAAGAGGCAGCCGAGTACATCAAGGCCAACGTGACCAAGCCGGTCGTCAGCTACGTCGCCGGCGTCACCGCCCCTCCCGGCAAGAAGATGGGCCACGCCGGTGCCATCGTCTCGGGTGGCAAGGGCACGGCGGCCGCGAAGATGGAAGCCCTCGAGGACGCGGGCGTGAAGGTCGGTCTGAACCCGACCGAAGCCGGCGACCTCATGGCCGAAATCGTCGCCACCCTCTAACACCAGCCCCCCCAACCTTCACGATCTGTGCAGCGTGAGATGCCACGACGGCATCCAGCGCTGCACAGATTCTGAACCCCAAGATCTGTGCAGCTGGGTGTGCCTATGCGGCACATGGCGCTGCACAGATCTGGTCAGGCGGCGTTGCGGAGCGCGGACTCGACCGTCGAGATCAGGCGTGCGGGCTGGTCGACGTAGTCGGACCACGTGAAGGTGAGGAGCGTCCAGCCCGCAATCGTCAACCGGTTCTTGCGGCGGGGGTCGGCCTCGAACGACGCCCGGTTGAGGTGCCATCGGACGCTGTCGAGTTCGATCGCCACACGATGAAGGGGAAAGGCGAGGTCGACGCGTGCAAGGAAGCGGCCGTCGGCGCCGGAGATCTCGTGCTCGTAGACCGGCCGGGGAAGGTTCGAGTCCTCGATGAGTCGGCCGACCATCCGGTTCCAGCGGCTGTCGGGCACCGGATCTCTCGCGTCGCGCTCATCGAGCAGCTGCCGCATCGGTCCTGAACCGTTGCGTCCTTGTATCGAGTGCCCCACCCATGTTTCGAAAAGACTGCCCAGGTCGCAGGTGTTCTGGCGAAGGGCGGCATCGACGGCCCAATCGAGTCGTCGACGGCCAACGTGGCCGGCGTAGTCGAGCAGGGCTCGCTCCACATGCGTGACCGGTATGGACCGAATCGTCTGCACACGGATCTGGTCGAACTGTGTCGACCGGTGCACCACCACGTCACGTCGTTGCACGGCCCGCGCTTTGGGGATCGTCACATGAATCGGTCCTGCGTTGAACCCATCGAGCTCATGAACGACGAGCGCGCTGCGGTGGCTCAGAACTCCGCCGGTGGTGAGGGTGGCAATACGAGCGCGTTGGTACCAATCTGTCGGCACGCCGGCGATCGCGAACACGCCACGTTCAATGCGCTCCAGCTCGCCGGATTCGGATCGGCGCCGAAGCTGGGAATCGGTGACGCCCAGCCCGTTGGCCTCGTGGCGGCTGAAGACGCCGTGGTGCAGCCGCGCGTGCGCCCGAAGTTCAGTAAGTCCCATGCGTGCCTTCGGTGGTTCAGTCATGGGGGAAGTCGTCCCGAAGCTAGCCGCCACCACTGACATCGAGATCTGTGCAGCGCTGGATGCCGTGTTGGCACACCCAGCTGCACAGATCCTGAGCTTCACGATCTCTGCAGGCTGACGTGTCAGATCGGCACCTGGAGCTGCACAGATCTGAGGGATGAGCGCTAGGGCAGTGGGATGAGGCGGGTTGCGTTCTCGCCGAGGATTGCAGCGAGCGACTCGGCGGTGAAGGACTCGTGGGCGCTGGCCTCGTGTCGGAGCCAGGTGAGTTGGTCGTCGAGTGAACGGCCGGTGTTCGGAGCATCCGTTCCGAGGAGCATCCGGTCTGCGAACTCTGCGAGTTGAGCAGCGTCCACATCGGGGTGTTCCAGCACCACCGGGGTGAGGTCTGCCCAGAGGTTCGGGAGGCGACGCATCAGCGCCGTCGTTTCATCGTTCCCCTCGTGACCGCAGTGCGCCACGATCACCGTCGTGTCGCCATGACGCTCGGCCACTCGGGCGATCGGTGCCAGTTCGTGGCCGTGGGTGTGCCCGCTCACATCGTGGCCCGCATGCACGACCACCGGCATGGCCAGCTCACCGGCTGCGTCGAAAACCGGGGCGAGCCGAGGGTCGTCGGCATCGTACGAACCGACCGAACAGTGCAGCTTGAGCACGCGGGCACCGTGCAGCTCGAACGCCCGGCGCAGCGTGTCCTGCGGCTGCTCGTCGCCCGGGTGCACGGTGCAGCCCGTCACGATGTGGACGGGGTGCTCGGCGTGCGCAGCCGCAACCTCCGCCATGCCGGCATTGAGATCGTCGGCCATTCCCGGTTTGTGGGCGTAGGGCAGGTTCCATACCGCCACCGCTCCGGCTGCGTGGTGGCGGTCCAGGACCACCGCTGCGTCGCTCGGGTAGACGAGTTGATCCCCGATGTGCCGTTCGAAGAACGCTCGGATCGCTCGCCCCAATCGTGGCGGCATCAGGTGCACATGGCTGTCGATGATCATGGATCCTCCCATCGGGAACCGTAGCGGTACCGTCCGGTTCGATCAGTAGGCGGCCGCCCGCACGTTCGTCCTACACTCGCCCCAACGGCAGCGGAGTCGCTTCGAGCACAGGGAGGGGGAGCCGGGATGCCTGCATCGCCGACTCGACCTCACCCGCTCCGGGGCACCCCCGGGGGAGCTGCGGTGCACCGCCATCGCATCGGATGCGAAGCTGCAGGCTCCGCCTGCGAAACCGCACCCACGACACGCAAAGTCGGAGCGCTCCGCTGCCACCGCTGAACGCCAAGCGTCGGAAACGAGTGATCGACATCATCTCGTTTGCGTTTCGCGACGGTGTCTGGGCGCCGTCGCAGATGGCTGGTCGTGCCGCCCACGATCTCGCCATTCCCCCACAGCCATGGCTCGAGACCCTCGCCGGCGTCGTGGTCGCGGCCTTCCCCGAGCCGCCGTCGCCGCGCGTCGCACTCTTCCGCACTGCGATCGAGTCTGCAGTGGTCGAGTCCCTGCCGCGGATGCACCACGACCTCGTCGACTGGTTGGCGAACGGGCAGAACGAGATCGAGGAGCGATGGCCGGCACCTGGCATCGGTTCCATGTCGTCGTCGATGCACGAGCGTCGGTGGCCGGTCGTCGAGCTCGAGACCCCCCAGGACGTCGCCGACCTCCTCGGTCTCGACCCTCGATATCTGGAGTGGTTCGCAGATGTCCGTTCGCTCGAACGGACCGTGTCGGACGAGGATCTGCGCCACTACAACTACCACTGGCGGACGAAGCGTCGAGGGGGCGCCCGATTGGTGGAGGCCCCGAAGCAGAACCTGAAGTACCTGCATCGCCGACTGTTGCGGAGCATCCTCGACCACGTGCCGCCACACGATGCGGCGCACGGCTTCAGGGCCGGGCGTTCGATCCAGACGTTCGCAGCCCCGCACACGGGACGACGGCTTGTCCTGCGGATGGACCTGCGGAGCTTCTTCACGTCGGTGCCGGTCGGTCGGGTCTTTGCCACCTACGAAGCGATGGGATACCCGGCCGCGGTCGCCCATGTGCTGACCGGCCTGTCCACGAACGCCACACCCGAGCCGGTGCTGCACGGCGCTCCCGGAGCACGCATCGATCCTTCCACGGCGGCGATGCTGCGCGGACCGCACCTCCCGCAGGGAGCGCCGACGTCGCCCGCGCTGGCCAATCTGGCCGCCTTCGGCCTCGACGTTCGGCTGCGAGCACTCGCCCGGCGATTCGATGCCACCTACACCCGCTACGCCGACGATTTCGCCGTTTCCGGCGACGACGAATTCGCAGCGGGTGCCCGGCGATTCGTTGCACTCGCCACGGACATCGTCCGGGATGAGGGCTTCGCCGTCCATCCCGAAAAGACCCGGATGCAACGCGCCCACCAACGGCAGGTGCTCACCGGCATGACGGTGAACCGGCACCTCAACATGGAGCGCGCCGAGCTCGACCGGCTGCGAGCGCAACTGCACGAGGCGGTGCACCACGGACCCGCCGTCGCGAATCGGCGTGGACACCCGAACTATCGGGCGCACCTCGAAGGTCGAATCGGACACGTCCAGGCAACCAACCCGGTTCGCGCACGCAAGCTCTGGGCGATGTTCGACCAGATCAGCTGGTGAGCCTCAGCGGGAGGGGCCCTGCCATTCCCCGGTCACGTCCCACAGGTGATGCATCGGGTCGTGGATCTCGTACCGGGCGAACGTGAGAACGGAGAACTCGGCTCCGTCCGATCGCCGTCCCGGCCGACTGAGCTGGTCTTCGGTCAGCTGTTCGAACCGGTCTGCCAACGCATGGGCCGCCTCCACGAGCTCGTCCGAGACCTGTGCCGGGTCCTGAAGGTCGTAGCGCTCGGACTCGGCAGTCTCGTTCGGATTCCAGTTGGCGAACAACGGGTTGTCCTCGGTCAACATCAGCTCGAGCCGGACGAGGAACAGTCGGAACACGTCGCGCACGTGCGCCGCGTATTCAAGGGTGCTCCACACCTCGGGCGACGGTCGACTCCGGATGTCGGCGTCCGACGAGAGCTGCTCGGCCCACGACGCGGCGTTCGAGCGGTTGAGTGCTGCGACCTCGGCGACGGAAAGGATGCCGACGTCGGCGCCGCAGTCCGGGCATGGGCGCTCCAGTACCCAGGTCCAGTCCTTGTCGTCAGCCTGCGCCGGCGGTGGCGCGGTGTCGGCCGATGGCCCGAGCCCCGCTGCGGTGTCATCAGCCTGCGCCGGCGGCGGTGCGGTCTCGTCGGTGCTCACAGTGCGACTCCTGCCGTTGTCTGGATGTGGTCGGGTAGAGCCTCGTCCGTCGTACCCGTGTTGGTGGTGCCGCCGGGCTCGAACAGGAGGAGGTCGGCGCCGTGCTCGGAAACGGGCTTGTGTTCGACCCCCTTCGGGACGACGAACAGTTCGCCGGGCTGCAGGTTGATGATGCGATCCCGGAGATGGATTTGCGCCTCACCGTCGACGACAAGGAACAGTTCGTCCGTGTCGTCGTGGGAATGCCACACGAACTCACCTTCGATGTGGACGATGCGCACGTCGTAGTCGTTCACTGCGGCAACGTTGCGAGGCGCCCACTGGTCATCGAAGGAGGCCAGTGCCTGAGCCAGGTTGATCTTGTCGTTCATGCTTCCAGCCAAGCAGGTCGCAACCGGGCCCGCTGCTGGTAGAAATGCACTATGTCGAAAGAATCCTGCCAGCCACATTCGGTCGGCGTCCTGGTGGTCGCCGACACCAACCCGTTCGAGATGGGTGTGGCCACCGAGGTGTTCGGCCTGGATCGGCCCGAGCTGCCCGGCCGCCCCTATCACCTCGAGACCTGCGGAACCGGTGCGGTGCGTATGCGACAGGGGTTCTTCACTCTCGAACCGAGCGCACCGCTCGAGGCGCTTGCCACCATGGACACGGTCATCGTTCCCGGCCACCCGACTCCCAACGAAGCCGCCGCACCGGAGGTGATCGATGTCCTCCGCTCGGCGCATGCGAACGGAAGTCGGATCGTGTCGTTCTGCAGCGGCTCCCTGCTGCTGGCGGAGGCCGGCCTGCTCGACGGCCGCCGGGCGACCACCCACTGGCGATACGCCGAGGAGCTCGCCCGGCGCTTCCCCGGCGTCGATCTGCGCCACGACGTGCTCTACGTGGAGGACGATCCGATCTACACCGCTGCCGGAAGCGCCGCAGCCCTCGACCTCGCCCTGCACCTCGTTCGCCTGGACCACGGGGAGGAGGCCGTGAACATCGTCGCTCGTCGCCTCGTCTTTCCGGCACATCGGCCCGGCGATCAACGGCAGTTCGTGGACCCTCCGACGCCAGAGCGCTTCGACGGGCCGTCCCTCGAAGGACTGCAACAGTTCGTAGAGGAGCGGCTGCACGAACCGATTCCGGTGCCGCTGCTCGCCGATCAGGTGAACATGAGCGTCACCGGCTTTCATCGCTGGTTCAAGGCGGCCGTCGGCTCGACGCCGCAGCAGTGGGTGATCCTCCAACGCGTGGGCCGCGCCCGCCGACTGCTCGAGGCGACGGACGCAACCGTCGAGCAGATTGCCCATCACGCCGGCTTCGGAACCTCGACCAACCTGCGTCAGCATTTCCGCCGAACCGTCGGCACAACGCCAACCGCCTACCGCGCGGCATTCGAACAGCGGCGGGCGGGCTGACCTCAGGCGAGTGTTGCGAGTACGACCGGGTCGGGCTGGTCATTCCAGGCGCCCAGCAAGGCAGCGCCTGCGGCGGAGTGATCGTCGAGGTCCACGATCCGCCGAATGTCGATGGTGTGCGCACCGGTCTGGATCGTCGTGCCGGTTCCGTGCGGTTCCAGGCGCATGCTGTCGATCGGTGAACGAGCGGCGCCCTCGGACCCGGAGCCGCGCACGGTGGCGTTCGGCTCCCGGACGACGGGACCATCGTCCGTGTGGACGATGAGCTCCACCTGCGTGCCGCCCGTACGCATCGCATGCAGGAACTCACCAGCACAGATCGGGTCGGCGCAGCCGTCGTACACCCATCGCGTGCCCAGGACCGAATGCTCGAGCGTTCCCACGAGGTGCTCCGAAAGGGATTCCTCCGGTTCGGCCCGGTAGGTGACCGGTACATGGAGAACGCTTCCATCGCGGCCGCCGAGAAGATGGCACTCGATGCCGACGGCCTCGGCCGGATCGTCGAACCGGTAGGCGCCGAGTGCGACGAGCCCATCGGCAGCGAGCGGCCCGACCGTCGGGTCGGACGATAGCCACTGCGTGATCAGCTCCGGTTTGGGCGGGGAGACGGTGGCAACGTGGAGTTTGGCCATCGCCCGACCATACTTCGTCCCGCTGGAGGCCGGTCCGCCGGCGGAATGCCGAACCCTCTTACCGGGTTCTTGATCCTGTACGGCAGAAAGGCCCCCACATCATGAGCACCATCGACATCACCACCGAGCAGTTCGAAGACACCGTCCTCGCCGACGGCATCGTCCTGGTGGACTTCTGGGCCAGCTGGTGCGGACCGTGCCGCTCGTTTGCCCCCATCTACGAGGCGGCATCCGAGAAGCACGATGCCATCACGTTCGCCAAGGTCGACACCGAAGCTGAGCAGGCACTCAGCGGTGGCCTCGGCATCCAGTCGATCCCGACGATCATGGCGTTCCGCGACGGCATCCAGGTCTTCTCCCAGCCCGGAGCGCTCCCGGAAGCGTCACTCGAGGGCCTGATCACGCAGATCGAGGCACTCGACATGGACGCCATCAAGGCCGAGATTGCGGCCCACCAGGCCGATCACGAGCACGGCCCCGGCTGCAACCACTAGTCCTCACCATCGGTGGGACCGGGCGGCACGTCCGCCCGGTCTGCCGGTGGGTCCGATCGGGAAGACTTCGTTCTCGGCGAAAGTCTGCGAGTTCTTGCGATCGAATCTGACGATTGCGCCGGATCACTCCTCCAAAAGTTGGGTTACTGACGGGTAACCATCAACATTCCTGGGGGGAAGATGACCAATCGAATCCGCCGCGGCACCGCCGCGCTACTGGTGTGTATCGCCACGCTCGCAACGGGGCTGGCACCCGCATCCGCCGAAGATGGCGGGCAGACGTGCACGGTGACGACCAACGACGATGGGACGGTCACACTCGACTGGACCGCGATCCCGGGGGAAGACCGCTACCAGGTCCGCAAGCTCGACAACACGAAGTGGGTGGCCCGCGTCCACGCCACGACGTACGTGCTCGGCGCCGAACACGCCGGCGACGGCCCGTTCTGGGTCCGGTCTCGGCAGGCGTCGATCACCGACACGCGCTGCAGCGACGATGTCCCGCCGCCTCCACCGCCGCCCGTCGACGTCTTTGCCTCCATCACGGCCAATGTCGACGAGTTCGTGGCCGACCAGGGCCTCAACGGTGCCGGCCTCCTCATCGTCGACCGTGAACGGGGCGTCGTCTACGAGCAGTACTTCGGCGAGTTCGGGCCCGAGCGCCAGACACTGATCGCATCGGCATCGAAGATGATCTCGGCCGGCGTGTTGCTCAAGCTGCAGGAGCAGGGACTCCTCCACATGGATCGGGAGATTCGCCATCAGGTGGGGTGGGCGAACACCTGGTGGGCCCATCGAACGACGCCAGCTCAGCTCGTGTCGAACAGTTCCGGTCTGCTGGGACTCGGACCGTCGCTGGTCTTCCCGTACACCTGCACGCTGCTCGAGGTGGGCCTCGAGCGCTGCGGGGCGAAGGTCATCAACACGCCATTCGACGCAGCGTTCGTCGCCCCCGCCGACACCGAGTACCGGTACGGCGGATCGCAGTGGCAGGTGGCCGGGGCGGTTGCGGAGACGGTGTCCGGCAAGAGCTGGCATCAGCTGATCGACGAGATCTACGTCGAACCGTGCGGGGTGGACTCCCTGCGGTACACGAACCTCGGGTTTGCGATTCCTGCGCTCCTTCAGGATCCGATCGGAGCGCTGCTCAACCTCAACCCCTATCCGACGGCGCTCAACGGCCGTCCGGACCTGCTCCCGGATTCGAACAATCCGACGATCGAGGGAGGCGCGCACATCACAGCGCCGGACTATGCGGACCTGCTGCTCATGCATTTGCGCGGTGGTCGTTGTGGCGACACGCAGGTGCTCTCACAGCAATCGCTCGACACGATGCACGCCGACCGGATCGGCGCTGTCTACGGCGGTTCGACCGAGGACGGAAGCGGCTACGGCATGGGCTGGTTCGTGGATCGGGAGACCGGTCGGATCTCCGACCCCGGAGCCTTCGGGGCGATTCCCTGGCTCGACCTCGACGACGGCTACGGCGCCTATCTCGTGATCGAGAAGACCACGATCGTCGGTGGCGAACTCAAGGATCAGATCGAGGAGCTGGTCCACGAGGCTGTCCTCGCCTCACGGGCCGGCTGAGCGCAAGACGGCTCAGCCTTCACGGGCCCGGGGTCGGGTTCGCCCGCCCGACCCCGGACCGTGTCGGATTCAGGCCGCGTCGTTGAAGAGCTTCTTGGCCGAGTTCATGAACCCGGTGAGTGCTTCGTTCACGTAGCGGTCGGTGTCTTCGAAGACCTTGGCCGCACTGTCCGAGAAATTCTTCGTGGCCGCGGCGACGTCGTCGGCCACCGGCCGCGGATCGGACGTCGTCAGATAGTTGCCTTCCAGAATCGACGCGTACTCGCCGGACTCGACCCAGTTCCGAAGCTCGGCAACCCGGATCACCGGGAAGGGATGTGAGCGGCCGAGCGTCGACATGAATCGGTAGTAGGCGGACAGCCCGCCGGCGTCGCGATACTGATCGGATTGCTCGAGGAACGCTTCGATGTTCAGCTCGTCGCGCCGTCCTCGAACACCGCCGGCCAGCACTGCGTGCAGACCCATGGCGGACTCGAGGTCCTGCGTGGCGAGGAGCCCGGCGCGGTCGCACGAGATCTCCGCCTTCCGGCTCCACTCCTGCAGCGCCAGGGTGATCGGGAGGATCGCCGGACCCGGAATGATGTTCGATGCCCCGAACTGCAGAAGCAGGACGAGCAGCGTCCGGTAGAGCGCGTGTTCGCTCATGATGTGGCCGACTTCGTGACCGAGCACGACCTCGACCTCGGCCGGAGTGGCGAGTTCGATCAGGCTCGAATTGAGCACGATGAACGGGTGGTCCATGCCGATCGCGCCGGCATTCGCGATCGGCGTCTGCGAGATGTACAGCGGCGGCACCTCGGTGTCGAGGGTGGCGCAGGCCCGGACGAGCGAAGCGTGGATGTCCGGATACTGGGCTTCGTTGACCTGCACGGCGGCTGCCTTGAAGACGGTGCCGATGTTCTTCTCGCCAAAGACGCCGACGACCTTGCGCAGAAGGGAATCGAAGCCGGGGATCTGGCGGAGCGCGCTCAGCGCGGCCCGGTCGGTCGGGTGCTCCCACGCATGGCTGCTGATGCCGGTGAGCGTGACGTGTTTGGCGGCGGGGGTCTTCTTCTTGGCCGCCATGCCTATCGGCCCATTCCGGTCAGTGCGCGGACCACCAGGTAGCCGCCGCCCACGATGCCGAGGCCGCCCACGACGAACGCCATCGTCTGCAGCAGACCTCCAATCGCAGGAATGCTGCCCACGATCGGCCGGAGCAGGAACATGAGCACGAGGCCAACGAGCAGGAGGGATACGCCGGGGAGTTTCGACAGCTTCATGTTTGAAACTGTACTGCTGGGTGGGGAAGTGTGCCCGGGGTCGATCGGACCACGACCTCGCTGTGGGAAACTTCCGGGGTGCGGACAGTACTGATCGCCGGGGCGGCGATGATGATCGTGGCTTCTGCCTGCACGGGTACGAACGAAGGCGCCGTCGATGCGGTGTCGGTCGGGCGCACTGCGGTTGCACCGTCGTCCACGGACGCACCGACAAGCACCACGACGACACTCCCGCCGACGACGACCACCTCCACGACAACGCTCGCGCCCCCGCTCGACTTCGACGGTGAGGCGCGGGCACTCCGCACGACAACCGACGTCGTCTTGCCGGTGCTCGAGACCAGACCGGACGGTTGGGTGGTGCGCACACCCTGCCAGGAGCTGGCGCTGGTGACCGACGGGACGCCCCTCGATCGCGTGCACGTGGTGGTCGACGCCGGGCATGGCGGCTTCGAACCCGGTGCGGTCAGCGACGACGGCATCTCCGAAGCGTCGCTGAACTTCGAGGTCGCCACACT
Organism: Acidimicrobiales bacterium; assembly: GCA_020628865.1. GTDB lineage: Bacteria > Actinomycetota > Acidimicrobiia > Acidimicrobiales > SHLQ01 > SHLQ01. The sequence continues at coordinate 228,291 of JAHDEJ010000001.1, read as the reverse complement.
GGTGGAGCTGCAGCTCCGCCGCCATGGCATCGCGTCCACATTGACCCGCTACGCGGACTACCGCGTTCCGCTGGTCACACGGGTGGAGATCGCCGAGCGGCTCGAGGCGGCCCTCCTGGTATCGGTCCATCATCAGGGAACCGACCCGAACGTCCCGCGGTCGGACACGCCGGGAACCGAGATCTACTACCAGCAGACCTCCGAGGAGTCGAAGCGATTCGCCGGGTTGCTGCGCGAGGAGGCGTTGGTGGAACTCGGTGCGTTCGAGGTCGAGAGCTGGTTCGCCGGCACCGACGCCGGAGCGACCTACCGGCCGAACGCGTCGACCGGCGAGGACTTCTACGGGATGGTGCGAACCCCGACCATGCCGGCCGTGCTCGCCGAGATGAGTTTCATGGGCAACCCGGAGGAACTCGCCTTGTTGCAGACCCGGGCGTTCATCGCGGCCGAGGCGCAGGCGATCACCAATGCGATCGTCCGCTGGTTCAGCACCGACGATCCGGGAAGCGGGTTCGTCGAACCGAGCTTCGGACTCCGGTCGTCCGGTGGGGGAGGCGGTCTGAGCGGATGCACCGATCCCGATCTGGGCGAGACCGCCGAATTGCCGGCGGACGTCACCCCCGACGGCGTTGGCGAGGACTCAGAATCGGGTTAAGTTCCGCTCCGATGCGGATGGCTGTGCTGGTCTCGGGTTCCGGGACGCTTCTCGAAGCGATGATCGAAGCCGAGCTTCCGATCGCGCTGGTCATCGCCGACCGACCCTGTCGAGGTCTCGAACTGGTCGATCCGGCTGCGGCGCCCTCTGTTCTCGTCGAGCGGACCGAGTTCGGAGCGTCCTTCGACCGCGACGAATACTCCGATCGGGTCGCTGTGCTGTTGGCGGAGCACGACATCGACCTGGTGGCCATGGCCGGCTTCGGCACGATCCTCGGGCAGCGCCTCTTCGAGGCCATGCCCGGCCGGATCGTGAACACCCACCCAGCGTTGCTCCCGTCCTTCCCCGGCTGGCACGGCGTGCGCGACGCACTCGACTACGGCGTGAAGGTCACCGGCTGCACGATTCATGTGGCAACACCCGTCGTCGACGACGGTCCGATCCTCGCCCAGGAAGCGGTCGACGTTCTTCCCGACGACACCGAGGCCTCACTTCACGAACGCATCAAGGTGGTCGAACGCCGCCTCTACATCGACACACTCAGCGCCATCGCCGCCGCTGGGACGATCCTGGATCAACCCCTGCAAGGAGCAACATGAAAGCGCTGCTGTCCGTCTACGACAAGACCGGAATCACCGACCTCGCCCGTTCCCTCGTGGACGCCGGCTGGGAGCTGCTCAGCAGCGGTGGCACCGCACGCGCCATCGCCGAAGCCGGACTGCCGGTCACCGATGTGGCCGACCACACCGGGTCGCCGATCATGCTCGGTCACCGGGTCGTCACGTTGCATCCGAAGATCCACGGCGGGCTGCTCGCCGATCGGAACGATCCCGAGCACCAGGCGGACTTGGAGACACACGGCATCGATCCGATCGACCTCGTCGTCGGCAACCTCTATCCCTTCTCGTCTGATCCGGGCATCGAGCTGATCGACATCGGTGGGCCGACGATGGTCCGGGCGGCCGCAAAGAACCACGAGCACGTCGGTGTCGTCGTCGATCCGGCGGACTACGACGCGGTGGCGGCCGAGATCTCGGCGGGTGGACTGAGCTTCGAGACGCGGCGCCGGCTCGCCCGCAAGGCGTTCGCCCACACGGCGGCCTACGACGCGGCGATCGTCAGCTGGTTCGACGACACCGACGAAGCCTCGGATGCCACGGACCCGCTCCCGGACTCCATCCACCTCGCAGCGGACCGGGTGCAGGACCTGCGCTACGGCGAGAACCCCCATCAGGTCGGCGCCCGCTACCGCTTCTCGGGCCAGCACAGCTGGTGGGATGATGCGATCCAGCACAACGGCAAGGACCTCAGTTTTCTCAATCTGTACGACACGGAAGCCGCATGGCAGCTCGTCCACGCGCTCGGGGGCGAGCCGACCGCCGTGGTCATCAAGCACGCGAACCCGTGTGGTGCCGCAACACACAGCGACATCGCCGAGGCCTATCGGCGAGCCCACGCCTGCGACCCCGTGTCTGCCTTCGGTGGCATCGTCGCGATCAATCGAGAGGTGCCGGCCGAGCTTGCGACCTCGTTGGCCGAGATCTTCACCGAAGTGATCGTGGCCCCCGGCTACACGCCGGAGGCGATGGAGATCCTCATGGCGAAGAAGAACCTGCGAGTGCTCGAAGCCATGCCCCCGTCTTCCGCCCTGCTCGACATGCGCTCGATCGACGGGGGCCTGCTCGTGCAGACGACGGACCGACTACTCGCTCAGGCAGAAGACTGGACCGTGGCGACCGATCGTGCGCCGACCGAACAGGAACGCGCGGATCTTGCGTTCGCCTGGGCGGTGGCTGCCCGCGTGAGCTCCAACACCATCGTGCTGGCGAAGGACGGCCAGGCGTTCGGCATCGGTGCCGGGCAACAGAACCGCCGCGATGCAGGCCGTATCGCCGCCGAGAAGGCCGATGGTCGGGCGACCGGTGGCGCATGCGCATCCGACGCCTTCTTCCCGTTCAAAGATGGGCTCGAGGCAGCGATCGATGCGGGGTGCACTGCGGTGGTGCAGCCAGGCGGCTCGGTCCGCGACGACGAAGTCATCGCCGCTGCCAACGAGGCCGGCATCGCAATGGTGTTCACCGGCGAACGGCACTTCAAGCACTGAGGCAGAGAGCGGGCTCAGCCGTCCTCGGTGCAGCCCAGCGAACGCAACCACTCCGTTCGGAGCAGCGGGTCGAGGCGCGTGGCGTCCACCTCTGCTGCCCGGTCGGAACACTCGGCGACCTGGGCCGAACTCGTGCAACCGAGTGCCGCACGCCGGTTGGTGAAGGTGTCGTAGCCCTCGACGCTCGCCATCTGCTCGAAGACGGCATCGATCTCCGCTGATGGAAGGTCGAGGATCTGCCGCTCCGTTTGTCCGCCCAGCTCGTCGTCGAGCACCGTGAGGGCTGCCTGAAGGACCGGCGCGGCTGCGCTGAAGAGCTCTGCACATGTGGTGCTCAGCGCGATCGGGTCATCGGGTTCGGCGGCGATGGTTGGCGTCGGCTCAGTCGCTTCTTCGGTGGTGCCCGCCCCATCCGTGGTGACGGGAGCGTCCGGCGGAATCGTCGTGGGCCGAATGACGACGGCAGGTTGGTCGTCGGCTGGCAGCGTCGGATTGACCGGTGTCGGTGCGTCGGCGCTCGAACAGCCGGCGACGGCCAGAGCGAGCGCGACCAGGAACGGTCGAATCAACGGCTTCGCCGGCCTGACCGACCCTTCTTGGCCGCAGGCTTCGGTCCTCGACCCCCGGAAGTCGAGCGCTTCGGCTTCGATGCTCCACCGCCCTTCGGCTTCCCTCCGGACGAGGGCCGTCCGCCCGACTTCGGCTTGCCGCCCTTGCCCGGCTTTCCCTTCGCCCGGGGACCCGGCTTCTTCTTCGGCTTGCGTTGCCGGTCGCCGGTGCCCTCTCGGCTCCGGTCGCGGAGGCTCGATTCGAGCTCGGCGGCCCGGGCCGCCTCTCGGGCGGCGTGGACGGCGACGCCCGGTGTCGGCTCGAGCTCGGACTGCAGCCCGACCAGCTGCTGGATGCGCCACATGTCCCGCTCCTGATCGGAATTCACGAAGCAGACGACCTGCCCGACGGCGCCGGCCCGAGCGGTGCGCCCGGAGCGGTGCACGTACGCCTTGTCGTCCTCTGGCAGGTCGAAGTGGAGCACGCATTCGACCCCATCGACGTGGATGCCGCGGGCGGCGACATCGGTGGCGACGAGCACATCGACCTTGCCCCGCATGAACAACTTGAGGGCGTTCTCCCGCTGGTTCTGGGACCGGTCGCCGTGGATGAGGCCGGTCTTGATCCCTTCGGCCTTGAGCTGGCGGGCGACACGATCAACGCCGTTTCTGGTACGGCAGAAGACGATGGTCGCACCGGACTCCCGCAGCACTTCGACGGCAACGGGCAGCTTGTTCTGACGGGTCGTCCGGATGAAGCGATGGCTCATCACAGAGAGGTCGGGGCGGATCTCGCCGGCCTCGTGGGTGACCGGGTCGGTCTGGTACCGATCGGTCAGCACCTGAACTTCCTTGCCCAACGTGGCCGAGAAGAGCACCGTTTGCTTGCGGGCGCCGGCGCGGTCGAGGATCGAGATGACGTCGGGGAGGAACCCCATGTCGGCCATGCGATCCGCTTCGTCGATGACGAGGTAGCGGACGGCGTCGAGCCCGACCTCGCCCTTGTCCATCAGGTCCATCAGCCGACCGGGAGTGGCGACGACCATGTCCACGCCATCGCGCAGCGCGCTGATCTGCCCGCCGAGACCAACGCCGCCATAGACCGCGAGGATGCTTCGGTCCCGGGCCGCTGCGAGCGGTTCGAGCTCGCGGCGGATCTGGTCGGCCAATTCCCGGGTGGGGGAGAGCACGAGGGCACGGGGCATGCCGGGCGCCGCCTCGCCGAGCTTGGCGATCGCCGGAATGCCGAACGCCAGTGTCTTGCCGGAGCCGGTCGGCGCCCGCCCGAGCACGTCTCGGCCGTACATCCCGTCCGGGATCGCTGCGGCCTGGATCGGGAAGGGTTCGGTGATCCGCTGCCGCTCCAGGACGGACACCAGATCGGCCGGCACACCAAGATCAGCGAACGTCGACATGGGGCAAGGGTACCGACCCCGTGCGGATGGGCGGCGACCTCCTCACACCTCTAGCCTTCCGGAATGGACGAGCTTCTCGAATACTCCGTCGTGTACACCGACCGGGCGTTGAACCACATGTCCGGCACCTTCCAGGGCGTGATGCGAGACATCTCCGCCACCCTCTGTCAGGTCTACAACTCGACTGCGGCCGTGGTGGTTCCGGGAAGCGGGACGTTCGGTATGGAGTCGGTCGCCCGCCAGTTCGCCGACGGTGAAGATGTGCTCGTGGTGCGGAACGGCTGGTTCAGCTTCCGCTGGTCACAGATCTTCGACGCAGGCGGCTTCGCGAGCTCCGTTGACGTGATGAGCGCAGCGCCGGATTCCGATGCGGTGGACGCCCAGTTCCGTCCGGCCGCGCTGGCCGACGTGCAGGCTCGTATCCGTGAAACCAAGCCGGCCGTCGTGTTCGCCCCGCATGTGGAGACCTCCGCCGGACTCATGCTCCCGGACGACTACATCGCCGGTCTGGCCGAAGCCGTGCATGAGGTCGGCGGTCTGCTCGTGATCGACTGCATCGCCTCTGGCACCGTGTGGCTCGACATGGGAGCGCTCGGGATCGACGTGCTCATCAGCGCACCGCAGAAGGGCTGGAGCGGCCCGCCATGCTGCGGCCTCGTGATGATGAGCGAGGCGGCGGTCGCCCGCTGTCGGGAGACGGAATCCTCCAGCTTCGCCATGAATCTGCGGCAGTGGCTCGACATCATGGACGCCTACCTCAACGGCGGCCACGCGTACCACGCCACGATGCCGACCGAGTCGCTTCGGGTGTTCCGCGACGTCATGCAGGAGACCGTGGCCTTCGGTGTGAGCGAGGTGAAGGCGGCGCAGGTGGAACTCGGAACTCGCATCCGGGCGGTGCTCACCGAGCGGGGCATTCGCAGCGTTGCGGCGCCGGGGTTCGAAGCACCCGGCGTGGTCGTCTCCCACACCGGCGAGGCCACGATCAAGAGTGGAGCCGCCTTCGCTGCGCAGGGCATGCAGATCGCCGGTGGGGTTCCGCTTCGCTGTGGCGAGCATGCAGACTTCTCCACGTTCCGTCTCGGTCTCTTCGGGCTCGACAAGCTGGGCGACATCGATGGCGCCGTCGGCCGGTTCGAGGAGGCGCTCGATCGGGTGCTGGCCGAGGTCGGCTGACCATGCCCACCCTCTTCGTGTACGGCACGCTGCGGACGCCGGTGGGCGGCCCGGACGGCGACACGAAGTATCACCATCGCATTGCGGAGCACGTGAGTCCCGGCCGTCGGGCGACGCTTCCCGGCGCGCTCCTCTACGACTTCGGCGCCTACCCCGGCATCGGTCCGGGTGACGGAGACGTCGTCGGCGAGCTGTTCGAGATCTCGGAGGAGGGGCTGGCGATCTGTGATGTGATCGAAGGCCACCCCTCGTTCTTCGAACGGCGACGCGGCTCGGTGCACACCGACGACGGAGCGGTCGAAGCCTGGCTCTACTGGGCTCCGCCGAGCTTTCTGGAAGGCCGTGTGCCGGAGCCGTCGGGAGACTGGTTCGCCCGCCCTCGCCCAGATTCGATGCCCGCGGCGCCGATGCCTGACGATCCTGATCTGCATGCCGTGATGGATCGCCTGCGTGCGGAGAAGTTCACGTGGCTCTCGTCGACGCGGCCGGATGGCCGGCCCCACTCCGTGCCGATGTGGCACGTGGTGCACGGGAATCGCATCTGGTTCGCCACGCCGGCGGACTCAGTCAAGGTGCAGAATCTGGTCGAAAACCCGAGCGTCACCATTGCGCTTCCCGATCCATCCAACGTCGTGATCGTCGAAGCGTGGGCCACACGCCATCCGGAGATGTGGGACGAGCTCGCCCCGATGTTCGAGGATCGCTATGGCTGGGACCCTCGTACCGAGCCCGATGGATCGCATACGTTGATCGAGGCATCGCCCATCCGCGTGCAAGCGTGGTTCGGCGAGGCCGATCGCCACGAGTGGACCTTCTGATTCGCCCCGATCAGGTCAATGGGTGAACGGGGGGAAAGGGGTCGCTTCTCACCTTCACCCAAACGGGTGAAAGTGAGACGCGACCCCTTCACCCAAACGGGTGAAAGTGAGACGCGACCCCTTCACCCGGGGTAGGAATGGGGATGGCTGAGAAACCGCTGGTGTACGTGGCTGGACCGTTGTTCGACGAGGGCGAGCGTTGGTGGATCGAGTCGGTCGAGCACGTGGTCGCCGAGGCGGGCTTCGCCACGTTCCTCCCGCACCGGGACAATCCGCCGAAGACCGCCGACAACGTGGCCGAGATCTTCGCCAATGACCGCGACGGGATCGATCGGTCGGCGATCGTGGTCGCCAGCCTCAATGGCGTGACGACGGACGACGGCACAGCCTGGGAGATCGGCTACGCATACGCATCGGGCAAGTACCTGATCGGGCTGCACACGGACTGGCGCAGCCGCTTCCCCGACGAGGTGGTCAACCTCATGATCGAATGCTCGCTCGACGCTCTCGTCCGATCGCTCGACGACCTACCGGCAGCGCTTGCCGCCGCCCCAACCGGCTAGCCGCCGGTCGTCGCAGACTCGCCGGTCGCCCGAAAACGCAGTTCGTCGTGGCCGGCCGACATGGCGCGACCACGACGAGCGCGGAGGGGGTGCGGCTCTGCCGAACCGCTACCGGTCGGACGTGATGGCCACGAGGATCGCCGGGAGCACGGCGAGCGTGGCGACGAGCGCCATCATGATCATGAGTGCCGTGAGCAGGCCGTAGGCGGCGAAGAGCGGCATCGGGGCGAGGGCGAGAATGCCGAATCCGATCGCCGAGCTGATGGCCGATGCGACGAGTGCGAGTCCGGTGCCTTCGCCACTGATCCGGATCGCCTCCGAACGGCTGCCGGTGCGGTCCAGCTCTTCTCGGTAGCGGGCGATCAGGTGGATGGCGAAGTCGATGCCGATGCCGATGGAGACGGCGGCGATCGTCGCGGTCACGAGGTTGATGGCGAAGCCGGCCAGGTACATGACGGCGTACAGCCAGGCGACGACCATCATGATCGGCACGATGCTGGCGAGGCCGTACCGAATCGAGCGCAGGAACACGCTGCCCACGAGCAGACACAGCGCCAGGGCCACGGGCAGCGACACCTGCAGTGCCCGGTTCGTGGCGTTGAGCGACGCCTCCCGGATCAGCGCCGAACCGGTGACCTGCACGAACGTCCCGCCGAGGTCGTCGGCGATCGACTCGGCGATCGGGTCGAGGGCGTCCGCGGTGGCGGCCACCGACTCCTGCGAGCGGCTGTCGACCACGCCCATCTCGAAGACGGTCCGGGAATCCGCGCCGTTCAACTGCACGGCCGTGTTCACGTCGTCTGGCGTGAGAATCGGCCGGGTGGCGTCGAATGGCACGCCGACCGTCGAGGCCACACCGATCAGGGCTTCGATCTGCTCCCGCGAGTCGGGGATGTCGTCGCCGTTGGTGTCGGTCAGTTCCACGCCGGTCTGCTCGAGCACGATGCCGGGCATCGGGGCACTGTCCCACGTGGCGTCGAAGACCGAGAAGATGCCGCGGCTGACGGCCACACCCGCTTCGTCCCGAGCGAGCGACGGGACGTCGAGCGCCCGGATGTCGTCGATGCCGGCGGCAACGCTGGCCAGTGCACCCGGGTCGGCGAGGTCGCCCTCGACGTAGAGGAGTGCTGGTTCGCCGCCGCGGTCGCCGACGTGGGTGTCCAGCTGGTCGAGGCCGACCACGAAGTCTGTGTCGGAGGAGAAGAAGTCCTCGACGTCGAACTCGGCCGGGACCTGGACGGCGAACACTGCAGCAGCGGCAGTGATGGCGACGGCCACGGGGAGCACGATGCGGGGGCGGTTCGCCAGCGCAGACACCATGCGGCCGATAGGAGGAGCAAGGCGGTTCTCGTCGGCCGAGACGGGAACGTTGCCGACCCGCTCACCCTCGGTCCGACGGCGCTGCACGAGGAACGGCACGACGAGGACGGCGACGGTGGTCAGCACAGCGAAGACCGCACCGAGCCACGGGAGGATGAAGACCAGCAGGAGGACCGATGCCATGGTCATGCCAGCTGCACCGAACGCACCGAACAGGCGAAGCGCCGTGGAGCGGCGACCCGGCGTCGGCGTCGGGACCGAGGCCTCGATCCGGGCGATCACGAGCGGCGTGACCATGCCGAGCAGCAGGTACGCGGCCGCCAGGGCGATGGCCGCACCGATACCGAACTGGTTGATCGACTCGATGCCCGAGGTGAGGTTGGCGAGGAAGGCGGTCGAGTCCGAGATGAGCGCAAGGACGAGGGCGCTCGTCACCGCGGTCATGCCGGCCACGATGCCCGGGCTCGCCGGGCGGCCCTCCGCCCGTTCCTCTCGGTACCGGCCGATCGCATGGAAGGCGAAGTCGACACCGAAGCTGATCATGGCGACGGGAACGATCAGGCTCAGGACGAGATCGTCCTTCAGTCCGATCAGGTTGCTGATGCCCTTGAGCCAGATGATCAGCGCAAGGAACGAGACGCTCACCGTGGCGAGGACCCAGTAGCTGCGGAAGGTCAGACCGATCATCAGCAGGACGGCGAGGATGGTGAATCCGATGAACGGGCCGGCGACGGCGCCCTGCTCCTGGGAGGTGAGGTTCACGTCGATGGCGACGCCGTTGGCCTGCCAGCCGTCGATGCGGAAGACCTCCTGAATTTCTCGATCGAACTCCTCCACCTCGGTCCCTCCTCCGAGGTTCACCGACGTGTTGCCGAAGCCGAGAGCGTCGTTGTCGGAGAGCACGATGAGCGAGAGTGCGGGTACGACCCAGCCGTCGTCGGTGCGGGTCGAGAGGGCAGAGAGCTGCAATGCATCCGACCGCTCACCGAGCTCGTCGATGATGGCCGTGCCTGTGGCCAGCACCTGGTCATCGGTGGCGGCGGCGATGCCGTCGATGCCCTGCGCCCGGAGCTCGGCGTCGACCAGGTCGGCGAGGCTGAGGATGCCGTTGACGTCCTGACGGGTTTCGACATCGAAGGTCTGGAACAGCGTGGTGCCGAGCTCGGGGTCGGACCGGAGGGCCTCCTGCGCCTCGAACAGCCCGCCGAGCGCCTCGACGGTCAGGATCTGCCCCGACTCGTGCTCGACGATCACGAAGGTCGGATGCACCGAGGAGATGAAGGTGTCGTCGATTCGGTCTCGGGCGGTAAAGACGTCGCCGGTCGGCTCGGTCGATGCGCTGGTGTCCGGTGCCATCGTGAGGAAGGGCACGAGAAGCAGGGCGGTGATTGCGCCGACGACGAGCAGAAGCCGGCCGGTGTTCTGGCTGAGCGTGTCGAACACGCGGTGCATTCGGGTCGGGTTCGTCGGGATTTCGGGATTCGGTTTCAACATGGTTCGTCCGTTCACTCGGGCGTCTTTCCGCTGTCAAGTTGACACTGGCAAGTTCGAACCGTACGGTGATGTCTTGACAGTGTCAAGCGAAAATTCGGGAAGGCGCTAGAATCGATGTCGATGGCCACCAGCACGTACCACCACGGCGACCTTCCCTCGGCCCTGCGAGCCGCAACCGTCGAGCTCATCACCGAGCGGGGCCCCACCGGCTTCAGCTTGCGAGAGGTCGCCCGGCGGGCAGGCGTCTCCCACGCCGCACCCGCCCATCACTTCGGCAGTTCGAAGGGTCTGCTCACCTCCGTGGCCGCCGAGGGCTTCGCAACGCTGGTCGCTGCGTTCGACGAAGCGGTGGAAGGGTTGGACGACCCGATCGAACGGCTGAACGCAATGGGCAAGGCCTACGTCAGGACGGCACTCAACAACCCCGGACACTTCGGCGTGATGTGCACCGACGAGCTGGTCGACGACGCCGACGAGGCGTTCATCGAAGCTTCGGTGGGTGCGTACCAGCGCCTCCTGGATGGCATCACGGCAATCCGAGACGCACACAATCCCTCGCTCGACATCGATGCGGCGGCCACCATGACCTGGTCGGCCGTGCACGGCTACGCGGTGCTGCACTCCGCTCTGCCGGGTGTCGCCGAGAAGAACGAACGGGTCCTCGCCACGATGGACGAGACGATGAACTCGTTCACGAAGATGATGATGGACGGTTACCGGGCGCGCTGAGCCCGATCGACACCTCGGTGTCCATGAACTTCGGGTTCACCGGGGCGCCCACACCGTCGAGCAGGCGATTCATCATCTCGAATGCGGCCACGACGCCGCTCACCGCCTCCACGCCTGCCTCGCCCAGCAGCAGCTGCACGTCGGTCCGGGCGATCTCCAACTCGTCGTGGTCCTGCAGGACCAGCGCATCGGTGAAGGCCAGGAGTTCGGGGCCGAGGGGCGTCAGGGGGTCGATCGTCGAGTCGCGGACGGCTCGCAGGTCGATCGGCAGGTTGGCGGCATCGGAGCTCTCACGGAGCATCCAGGCGTGTGAATACAGTCAATAGAAGCACTCGTTGAGGCTCGAGGTTCGGGCGGCGATCAGCTCGATCTGGGGCCGGGACAACAGCCGCTTCGACGGCTGGTCGACCTCGGCCACTCGTTCCATCGGAAGGTAGAAGACGCGGAGCAGGTCGAAGAGCGACGCTTCCTCTTCGGGCAGTGCGGACATCGCCGTGTCCGCCCGGGGAGCGCCGACCGTCGGGACCCACGCCGACGTCGTGCGAGCGTTTCGGTCCACCATCGCAATCGGGAACCCGCGGTCCACCCGAACCGGCAGACGTGCGTTCGGAAGGCCGAGGCCATCGGTCCAACTGTCCACCGCCACCATGCGAGCGACCACAGAGATGATCTCCAGATAGGCGAGCTTGTGCAGGCCGGCGATGTCCCATTCGAAGACATGGGAATCGGTGATGGACCACGGTTCGATCGTGAGTCGGCGAACGGCATCGACGACCGCTCGGGGGAGCAGAGGGTTGGACGGGGTCGAGCCGGATCGGAATTCGCGCGTGGCTCGGGCGACGAACAGCCGCTCCTCGCCGTTGAGGAACGAGCCGGGCCGGCAGATCGAATCGACGGCGCGCAGGACCGCGTCGATCTCCGGTGTGTCGCTCGCCATCCCTTCCACGTCTCGATTGAACCACTCCGGGCGTCCGTTGTCCTCCTGAGCGTCACGGACGGTCGGGGCGTCGTCGCAGGTTGTCCGGGTTGCGGCACGATCGCGCCTCCCAGTGACAGAACGAGCGACAACGAACACGGCGGGACGCCGGGTTGGCCCGCCCTTGCGAAGCCCGTCACCATGCGCAAGCCTGCAATGGGCGCTGAACACGAGGTGATGTCAATGAAGATGAGGACCGGACGTGCGATCGGACTGGTGATTGCGCTGATGGCGTCGGTGCTGGCGGTCGGGTCGGCGGCGGGCGCACAGAACGTCGAGACCTGTGGCGGCGCGGCGGTCACGATTCTCGGCACGGAGGGCGACGACGTCCTCCTCGGCACCGAGGGGCGCGACGTCATTTCCGGCCTCGGCGGCAACGATTTCATTCGCGGGTTCAGCGGCCGCGACATCATCTGCGGCGGCCCCGGTCGGGATCGGATCTTCGGCGGACGGCAGGCCGACACGATCTTCGGCGGCGACGAAGGCGATCGCATCAACGGCGACGCAGGAGCCGACATCATCTACGGCGATCGCGGCAACGACCGCATCATCGGCGGCGGTGGCGACGACATTCTCGATGGCGGGCGCGGCCGGCGTGACCGGCTCTACGGTCGGGCCGACAACGACGTCTGCGTCGACGCGCAGGCTGGAACGATTCGGGCGACGTGCGAGTCGACCGAGCGGGCCGACGGTGTGCTCGGCTCGACCGTTGCGTTGACCGCCGATGGTGCGGCCGCCGACTGGATCGTCCACGACCTGGTCGACGAGGCAACCGAGACGCTGTCGATCTTCGCCCCTGATGCCGGCAACCGGCTCGTTTCGGTACAGGTGTCGAGTCGCCTGACCAGTGGAGTGATCTCCGACTGCTCGTCGAGCGTCCTGCGCCTGGTCGGCTCCGATGGTGCAAGCTACGTCTCGAACTTCGAGCGGGTGACCGCCGGTCCGCTCCTTGGATGCTGGACCCACTCTGCCGGCGACGTCCGGATGGGCTGGGTGACCTTCGAGATGCCGAGCGACGTCGACCCCGTTCGACTCGAGGTGCGGATGGATGCCGGCTTCTCGCCCGACATCGGCACATGGGATCTGACTCGCGGCATCTCCGTCGCCCCAGTCGCGGTCGCCACGCGGGGCGGCAACGTCCTCAGCGATGAAGTGATCCTGGTGAATGCCAACGGCTCCCGACTTCGGACCAGCATCGAGTTCGTGGCCGACCCGGCCAACGCCATCGTCCCGCCGGTGGCCGGTGATCGGGTCGTCGCTGCACTCGTGGAGCTCGAGAACCTCACCGGTGATCAACAAGGTGTTCCGGTCTTCACCTTGATCGGCGAGCATGGCGAAGCAATCGGTGAGTCTTTCCGGCAGGTCACCCTCGGCGATCCGCTGAACTTCGCCAATGTCCCCGTCGATGGCGTCTCGGGCGGCTGGATCGCCTTCGACATCCCCGAGGACCTCACCGTCGTGAAGATTGAAGCCCGCCGCGACTTCGGCACACCCACGGCCGAATGGAGCCTGATTCCCTGACAATCAGTGTGTGACCTGCGCGTCGTTCCGCTTCACCCCATCGTGAACATTGCGCCGTCTTCGGCAATGCGAACGAACGACAGGTCAGGTACCCGGGCGGCGGGCTCGATCGTCCATGGCGTGTCGCCGACGGCGACGACCGTGCAGCCGGCCGCCGTTGCGGCGAGCCCTCCAGCCGGCGCATCTTCGAAGACGAGCACCCGCTCAGGATCGACCCCGAGCAGCTCGGCGCCGGCCAGGTATGGCTGCGGGTCCGGCTTGCCGCGGCTGACCGACTCTGCCGACACGACCTGTTCTGGAACTCGCAGCCCAGCGCCTTGCCAGCGGGCGACCGCCAACGGGAGCGACGCTGAGGTCACCACCGTCCACGGCAGCGTGAGTGCGTCGAGCAGCTCGATCGCTCCGTGAAGCACCGGAGTCTCGGCTGCGAGCTCGATCTCGAGCGCTTCGAGCTCGTCGATCGCCGTGGCGAGCCGCTCGCCGTCGAGGTGTTCGCCGAACGTGTCCTCGGGACGTCGGCCCACGAACGTCGTGACGATCTCGTCGAACGGCAGGCCGAATCGGTCGCACAGCGTCCGCCACGCGATCTCGCCGTGGGCATGCGAGTCGACGAGCACGCCATCGTTGTCGAACAGGACCCCATCGAACGGGCCGAGTGTGCGGCTGGGCTGAGGGTCAGGCACCGTTGATCTCGACGGCGGTCGCTTCGACCGCGGCGAGGATCCGGGCGTATCCCGTGCACCGGCAGAGGTTGCCCGACAGGCCGATCTTGATCTCCTCGAGCGACGGATCGGGCGTGCGATCCAACAGCGCCTGCGCGGACATCAACATGCCCGGGGTGCAGAAGCCACACTGCACGCCGCCGGTGGCGAGAATGTTCTCCTGCAGCGGGTGGAGGTCGGTTCCGTCGGCCAGGCCCTCGACCGTGGTGATCTCACGACCCTGCGCCTGGACGGCCAGGTAGGAGCACGAGTTGATCGGCTGACCGTCGAGGAGCACCATGCACGCGCCGCACTCGCAATCGTCGCAGCCTTCCTTGGTGCCGGTCAGGCCGACCTCGTTGCGGATGACGCCGGACAGGTTCCGGTCGGTGGTGATGGCGACGTCGTATGGCACGCCGTTGACGTTCAGGCTGACAGCGTTCAGATCGCTCATGATGCGGCTCCGATTCCAAGGGCACGATTGACGGGAACGGCGATGGACTCGCCGGCGGCGCGACGAGCAGCGGCGTCGACCGCACGCCTCGCCATCACGCCGATGGTGTGGCGGCGATACGTATCGCTCGCCCGAAGGTCACTGATGGGCGTGGCCTGTTCGGCTGCCGCCGACGCAACGGCGGCGAGCGCTGCTTCGTCGGCGGCGGAACCCGCGAGTGCGTCCAGGCCGGTGACCTCGATGATCGTCGGTGCCACGGCAGTGAGTGCGACTCGAACCGAGGCGATTGCTCCACCGTCGAGGGTCACGGCCGCAGCCGCACCGACGACGGCGATCTCCATCGCCCGGCGGTACTCCAGGCGGACGTAGGCGCTGCCGCCTGCGAATGCCGGGAGGACGAGTGCGGTGCACAGCTCGGCCGGCTCGGCGCTGGTGCGGCCCGGGCCGACCCAGAGATCGTCCATCGGGACGAGCCGGGAACCAGCCGCCGTGGTGAGCTCGGCTTTTGCGTCGAGCACGACGAGTGGTGCTCCGGTGTCCATGGCCGGGGAACCGTTCATGACGTTGCCGCCGAGCGTGCCGACGTTTCGTGTGGCCGGAGACCCGACCAGGGCGGCAGCATCGGCGATCGCCGTGTACCCCGAGACGATCGTGTCGTCGGTCATCAGCCGGGCGTGGGTGACGCCCGATCCGATCCGAGTCTCGGAGGCGCCGGACTCGATGTCGCCGAGCTCGGGGAGCCGGTCGATCGCGATGATGTCGCCCGGGAGCGGTGCCTTTCCCTGCCGGGCGCCGACGACGAGGTCGGTGCCGCCGGCGATGGGCCGGGCGCCGGCAGCAAGGCCGGCGAGTGCCTCGTCGAGGCTGGTGGCGACGGTGAAGCTCATGCCACACCTCCTTCGGATCCGTTGTCGATGGTGTTCATGGCTTCCCACACCCGCTCGCCAGTCATCGGCATCTGACGGATGTGCGTGCCGGCGATCTTGGCGAGCGCATTCGAGATGGCACCTGCGGTGGCGACGTTCGGCGCCTCCGCCAGCCCCTTCGACCCCTTGGGGCCGGCATTGGGTGTGTCGATCTCGACGAACTGCGTGTGGATGCTCGGAGCATCGGCGATCGTCTGGAGCTTGTACTCGAGCAGTGCGGCGTTCATTTGCTTGCCGTCCTCGTCGTACTTGGTGCCCTCGGTCAGCGCCTGGCCGATGCCCATGAGCACACCGCCCTCGATCTGGCCATGTGCACCGACGGGATTGAGGATCGTGCCCGAGTCGTGGGCGGTGTGGACCTCGAGCACGCGGGCGACGCCGGTGTCGGGGTCGAGTCGCACCTTGGCCACGTGGCAGCTGAACTGCGGTGCCATCCATGCGCCCATGCCCTGGTCGCCGACGCAGGCGCCCGACGGCAGCTCGGGGTACTCGTGCACCTCGGCCGAGGCGGCGCCGAGCAGGAGATCGCCGCCGGCGGCTTCACCGGCGAGTTCCACGATCGGCACGGACTTGCTCGGCGTGCCGGCCACGTGGGCGTTGCCGCCGTCGAGCACGATGTCGTCCGCTGCCGCCTCGAGGTGGCCGGCGGCCAGCTCCCGAAGTTGCTGGCTGATCTGCTTGGCGCAGGTTTCCACGGCACGGCCGTGGTTGAACAGGGTCTGTGACCCGGTCGCTCCCGGACCAACCGGCGCTGCGCCGGTGTCCTGGTAGACGAGCTGCACGTCGGTCTGGTCGATGCCGAGCTCGTCGGCGACGATCATGCGAAGGGTCATGACGGACCCGGTGCCGCACTCCTGGGCGCCGGTGATGACCTGCACGCTGCCATCGCCGTGCATCTTGGCGAAGGCGCCGGTGGGCACAGCGAAGGAGGGCCACCAACCCACGGCGACGCCGAGTGCTTCGTTCTCGCCGAGCTCGACGGTGCTGGCGGACTCCACTGCGAGGTCGAGGCAGTCGGCGAGGCCGATCTCCTCGTAGACCTGACCGACCGGGCCCTCGTCGCCGGTGCGGACGACATTGAGGCGGCGGAACTCGACCGGGTCCATGCCGATCGCAGCGGCCACTTCGTCGGTGTGGGACTCGAGCGCCCAGCACCCCTGCGGCGCGGTTGGCGCCCGCACGGAACCGGACGGCTGCTTGTTCGTGTAGACGAGCGAGGAGTCGATCCGCAGGGCTTCCATCTTGTAGGGGCCGGCGATGTGCATTGCGGCGACCTGGGGGAAGAAGGCCGAGTCGGCGAGGTAAGCCCCGTTGTCGACGAGGATCTCGCCGGTGCGAGCCACGATCGTGCCATCGTTCATGACGCCGGTGGTGATGTCGAAGATCATGCCCTCGCGCCGGCGGTCCGGGGCGATGAACTCCTCGTACCGGCTGAAGACGAGCTTGACCGGCCGGGCGGCAGCTTGCGCCAGCGCGGCGATGTGCGCCTCGAAGTGAAAGCCGCACTTGCCGCCGAAGCCGCCCCCGAGGTGGGGGACGATGATGCGCACCCGGTTGGCGGGGAGCTGCAGGGTTTCGCAGACGCCGTCGCGGGCGTCGTACGGCACCTGGGTGCTGGTCCAGATGGTGACCTTGTCGCCCTCCCATTGGGCGACGATCGCCCGCGGTTCGATGGGGAGTGCGTGGCTGGCGTCGGCCTCGTAGCGGCTGGTGACGACGTGATCGGCGCGGGCCATCGCCTCGTCCGGATCGCCCTTGTGGATGGACGAGAAGGTGGCGAGGTTGCCCTTGCGGATGATGTCGTCATTCGCTTCGAGATCTTCCCAGTTCTCGTGGACGAGGGGAGCGCCGTCGGCGAGCGCCGCGGCGAGGTCGGTGACCACGGGAAGCGGTTCGTATTCGACGACGATCGCGTCGAGGGCCTGCTCGGCGACCTCGGCGGTCGTGGCGGCCACCGCCGCAATGACCTCACCCTCGAATCGGACGACGTCTCGGGCGAAGAGCGTGCGGTCGGCGATGCCGTAGGTGTAGTGGACGTCGGGCACGTCCTCCTGGGTGAGGACGGCGAACACGCCCGGGATGGCGCGGGCCGCGCTGACGTCGAGCTTGGTGATGCGGGCGTGGCTGTGCGCCGAGTACTTGAACTTGGCGACGAGCATTCCGGTCAGGGTCATGTCGGCCGTGTAGCGGCCCGAGCCGGTGACCTTGTCGGGACCGTCGGCCCGGATGAAGGTGGGAAGATCGGTGACTGCCATGTGGTCCTCTCCGGCCACGTCGGTGTGGCCGTCCAGCGGTCGAGCGAATCGCTCCGAAACGTCCGCACAGCATCGCACACCCGCCCACCCGTTCGCCGCTTCGGCCCATTGCGTAGGGTGGCCGAATGGTTGGACCCGTTGTGAACGTCGCTGCCGTGCAGGCGGCTCCCGTGTATCTCGATCGTGACGCGACGATCCGCAAGTCGGTGGAGCTCGTGCACGAAGCGTCCTCGGGCGGCGCGCAGCTCATCGCCTTTCCCGAGACCTTTGTGGCCGGCTACCCGTCCTGGGCGGACTTCACGGCCGCCTCGACCTTCGACGATCCCCAGCAGAAAGCGGCGTTCAGTCGGTACCTCGATTCGGCGGTCGTGATCGAACGTGGCGACCTCAACCCCGTCGTCACCGCTGCCGCCGAGACCGGAGCCTTCGTCTATCTCGGCGTCGTCGAGCGGTCCGTCTCCGGCGGATCCGTCTACTGCACGCTCGTTGCCATCGACCCCGAGGCCGGCATCGTCGGCGTCCATCGCAAACTCAAGCCCACCTACGGCGAGCGGCTCATGTGGGCCGACGGCGACGGTCATGGGTTGCGGGCTCACGAGTTCGCCGGCACCCGACTGTCCGGCTTGAACTGCTGGGAGAACTGGATGCCGTTGGCCCGTGCCGCCATGTATGCACAGGGTCCGGAGATCCACGTCGCCACCTGGCCCGGATCGCCGGCCGTGAGCCACGACATCAGCCGGTTCGTGGCGATGGAAGGCCGGCTCTTCGTCGTGAGTTCCGGAGCGGTGCTCCGCAATGAACACATCCCCGACGACTTCCCGGTCCGAGACGAGATGATCGAAGCACACCACCGGTACGCCAGCGGCGGGTCGATCATCGTCGACCCCGAAGGCAACGTGCTGGCGGAAGCTGACAAGCACGCCGAGTGCATCATTCATGCCGAATGCGACCTCGACCTGGTCCGGCAGGCCCGCCACAACTTCGACCCGACCGGGCACTACAGCCGACCCGACGTGTTGCAGCTGTCCGTCGACCGCAAGCGGCGAGACCCGGCAACGTTCGAGGACTGAGCCCATCCGCGGATTCCGCCAACGGAACCCGGGAAACACAACGCCTCCGGGCCCTGCGCTCGATAGTCTCGAAGCGGGCCAACGTCGTCCCATCACCACGCACGAGCCACGACTGCACCGAGGTTGCGCACGCACATGAGCGATTCCGCGAAGATCATCTACACCTGGACCGACGAAGCCCCCGCACTGGCGACGCTCTCGTTCCTTCCCATCGTCGAGGCCTACACGGCTGCCGCTGGCGTTGTCGTCGAAACCGCCGACATCTCGCTCGCAGGACGCATCCTCGCCAACTTCGCCGATCACCTCACGCCAGACCAGCGCATCCCCGACCACCTCGCCGAACTCGGCGAGCTCGCGACCCAACCGGATGCGAACATCATCAAGCTGCCGAACATCAGCGCCTCCGTTCCACAGCTGAAGGCGGCGGTCGAGGAGCTCCAGGCAGCAGGCTTTGCGATCCCGGACTACCCGGACGAGCCCCAGACCGAAGAGGAGCACGCCATCCGGGCCACCTTCTCGAAGGTGATGGGATCGGCCGTGAACCCGGTCCTGCGCGAGGGCAACTCGGATCGTCGTGCGCCCATCGCCGTCAAGAACTACGCCAAGAAGAACCCGCACAGCATGGGTGCCTGGTCGTCCGACTCGAAGACCCACGTGGCCACGATGGACGGCGGAGACTTCCGGTCCAACGAGCTGTCCGCAACGATGGCCGACGCCGGCACGCTCACCGTCACCCACCACGCAGCAGATGGCGCCGAGACCGTGCTGAAGGAATCGATTCCCGTGCAGGCGGGTGAGGTCGTCGACGCCACCTTCATGAGCAAAGCGGCGCTCACCACATTCCTGGCCGGACAGGTGGCGGACGCTCGCGAACAGGGCGTGCTGTTCTCGCTCCACATGAAGGCGACGATGATGAAGGTCTCCGACCCGATCATCTTCGGTCACGCCGTTCGCGTCTTCTTCGCCGAACTCTTCGAGAAGCACGGCGATGTCTTCGACGAGATCGGTGTCAACGTCAACAACGGCTTCGGCAACCTCATCGCGAACCTCGACGAGGTGTCGGCCGAGAAGCGGGCCGAGATCGAAGCCGACATCGAAGCCATCTACGCCGCCCAGCCCGACCTCGCCATGGTGAACTCCGACAAGGGCATCACCAACCTCCACGTCCCGTCCGACGTGATCATCGACGCTTCGATGCCGGCGATGATCCGCACCTCCGGCCAGATGTGGAACGCCGACGGAAACCAGCAGGATGCCAAGGCCGTCATTCCAGATTCCTCCTACGCACCGCTGTACGAAGAAACCATCACCTTCCACAAGGCGAACGGTGCCTTCGATCCGACGACCATGGGCACGAGCCCGAACGTCGGACTCATGGCACAGAAGGCGGAGGAGTACGGCTCGCACGACAAGACCTTCGAGATCCCCGCTGCGGGCACGGTCCGGGTGACCGATCAGGACGGCAACGTCGTCTTCGAGCACGAGGTCGAGGCCGGCGACATCTGGCGGGCATGCCAGGTGAAGGACGCGCCGATCCGCGACTGGGTGAAGCTTGCGGTGACCCGAGCTCGGGCCACCGGCTGGCCGGCCGTCTTCTGGTTGGGCGAGGACCGAGCTCACGATGCGCAGCTGATCGAGAAGGTCAACGCCTACCTGGCCGACCACGACACCGACGGTCTGGACATCCGGATCATGTCGGTCGCCGACGCCACCCGCTTCACGCTCGAGCGCATGAAGAACGGCGAGAACACCATCTCCGTGACCGGCAACGTGCTGCGGGACTACAACACCGACCTCTTCCCGATCCTCGAACTCGGCACGAGCGCCAAGATGCTGTCCATCGTTCCGCTGATGAACGGCGGCGGTCTCTTCGAGACGGGTGCCGGCGGCTCGGCTCCGAAGCACGTGCAGCAGTTCAACGCCGAAAACCACCTTCGCTGGGACTCGCTTGGTGAGTTTCTCGCACTCGCCGTTTCGCTCGAGCACCTGGCCGACACGTTCGACAACCCGCGGGCCCGCATCCTCGGTGATGCGCTGGACGCGGCGACCGAGAGCCTGCTCAACAACGGCAAGTCCCCGCGGCGCAAGGTCGGCGAACTCGACACCCGAGGCAGCCACTTCTACGTCGCCATGTACTGGGCCCAGGCGCTCGCATCGCAGACCGAGGACGCCGAACTCGCCGCTGCCTTCGCTCCGCTGGCGGAAACGCTGACCGCGAACGAGGCGACGATCGTCGAGGAACTGAACGCCGTCCAGGGTGCCCCGATGGAGATCGGCGGCTACTACAACCCGGATCTCGCGCAGGGGTCGGAAGCAATGCGGCCGAGCGCCACGCTCAACGCCGCGATCGCCGATTTCACCAGCTGACGATCGGTCCGCTCAGGCGTCGGCCTCGGCGTCCTCGTCGACTCCAGCGTCGGCATCGGCATCTTCGGCATCGAGATCGAGGGTTTCCGCGTCTTCGGTATCGGTCTCGGTTGCTTCCGAGGACGCCTCGGCAAGCGAGTCGGTGCCTCGTCGACGCTTCCAACCGAACCACTCTCGGCCGACGGCCGAGCCTGCAGCGAAGCTGAACGGAGCGCTCATCAGCGCACCGATCAGGAACCAGGCTCCCCGGGTCGGAACGAGCGGGACGTCCCGCGCCTGCGTGCCCAGCGACTCGCCGAGCCAGGTGTTCGGGAAACCGCCGTCGACCAAGCCGAAGGTCGGTCCCGATCGGATGATCCACACCGATGCGGCCAGCGCCAGAACGACGCTGACGATCTCGAGGATCTCCTCGTAGTCCGGAATCACGAGGCGACGGAGCGGATCGAGCTTCTTCTGCCGGTTGAGGCGAGCCGTCCAACGCCAGCCGAGGTGGATGAGCGTCGGGGCGGTGATCGTGATGCCGGTGAGCAGCCAGCTTGCGCCGCTGCCGACCATGCACTCGGTCTGAGGCGCATCGACGCAGCGGATGGTCTCGTCGCCGGCACGTGCGTGGACCTGCCACGTGAGGATCAACGTGGCCAATCCGACCAGCGGAACCGGAAGCCAGGGTCGCCAGTTCATGGCCCCGGGTACCACGACGGCGTGCGCCCGTCCTGCACGGCCTCTCGGCCACCGAACCGCGGATCCCAGGTGGCCCCGGGGTTCAGCGTCCGGTACTTGTGCTGCCACAGCTGGTCCCGGAAGGAGTTGCTGCTCCGGGCGGCGAGGGCGAAGAGCGCACCGAACACGAAGCCGCCGACATGGGCCAGCCATGCCACACCGTCCGACGGTGAGATGAAGAACTGGCTCACGAACCAGAAGGCGAGAACGATCCACGCCTTCAGGTTGATGAGCGCGATCAGCGCGATCGTGCGGATACGGGCCCAGGGGAACCAGACGACGTACGCGCCCATCACCCCGGCCACGGCGCCGGATGCGCCGATCACGGGAATGATCGAATCCAGGTCGCCGAACACGTGCGCAAGCGTCGCGACCACACCGGCAATGAGATAGAACGCCAGGTACTTGGCCCGGCCCAGGTGGTCCTCGATGTTGTTGCCGAAGACCCACAGGTAGAGCATGTTGCCGCCGAGGTGCATCAGGCCGCCGTGCATGAACATCGAGTACAACGCACCGAGCCACACGTTCTTGTCGGGGAATGCCGGCTCGGTCGGGCTGGGGTCGGCACACACACCGCTGGCGATCGACAGCGAGTTCATGGCTGCGGAGCCCGGGCTGACCACCGCGCAGAACTCGGCTTCGCTCAAGGGCTCACCACTGGTGAGTTCCTCGGGAATGGCGGCGGTCTCGAAGGTGAAGTCCGTGCCGGCGCTGACCTCGACCGGCTGTACGAGGAAGTACACGAGCACGTTGAGGACGATCAGCACGAGGGTGACGATCGGAAGCCTCGTGGTCGGGTTGTCATCCTTCAACGGGAACACGGCCCAGACACTAGGACAGGCGCGGTCTCGAACTCCATTGCTTGCGTACCGAATGCCCGCCGCTTTTGTCACCGACGCAGCTAGGTTGCCGCCATGACCGCACAATTTCTTGCAGGTGGCCCGGTTGCCGAATCGGTGCTCGAAGATGTCCGTACCCGCGCCGCGGCGCTCGAAGCCAAGGGTGTCACCGTTGGTCTCGGAACGATCCTCGTCGGCGACGATGGTCCCAGCGCTTCGTACGTGAAGAAGAAGCACGAGACCTGCGAGCAGGTCGGCATCACGTCGCATCACAAGGCCATCCCGGCCGACGCCGGCCAGGACGCCCTTTTGGATGCGCTGCGCGAGTTCAACGAAGACCCCACGGTCCACGGCTACATCCTTCAGCTGCCGCTTCCGGACGGATTCGACTCCGCCGAGGCCCTGTCGATGATCGACCCGGCCAAGGACGCCGACGGCCTCCACCCGGAGAACCTCGGCAAGCTCGTGCTGCAGGAAGAGGGTCCGCTGCCGTGCACCCCGGCCGGCATCGTCGAGATGCTGAAGTACTACGACGTCGACGTCGCCGGAAAGAACGTCGTCGTCGTCGGCCGCGGCACCACGCTCGGCCGTCCGATGGCGCTGCTCATGACCACGAAGCAGGCCGGGGCCAACGCGGCCACCACCGTCGTCCACACCGGCGTGCCGGACATCGCCAAGTACACCCGTGAGGCAGACATCGTCATCGCCGCCGTCGGCCGCCCGGGCACGATCACCAAGGACATGGTGAAGCCCGGTGCAATCGTCGTGAGCGGTGGCATCAGCTGGGAAGGCCGCAAGCTCCTCCCGGACGTGAACGAGGACGTCGAAGAGGTTGCGTCGTGGATCACGCCGCGCCTCGGCGGTGTGGGCCCGCTGACGGTCGCCATGCTGCTCGCCAACACGGTTGCCGCTGCCGAACGGGCCCACTCCTGAGCGAGCCCGAATCTCCTCCGCCCGAGGAGGCACCGGCACAACCCAGCGGGTCGCCGGACCAGGCCCGGGCGACGTCGGCCGAAGGGTCGATGTTCCGTCGCGGCCTCCGGCTGATCGGACGCAGTTTCCGCGCCCACCCCATCCCGCATGCCATCGCCATCGTCGGGGCGGTGTTGTTTGCGGTGTCCGTGGTGGCGCTGAGCCGCGCCATCGCCTGGGTCACCGACAACGTCATCGTCCCGGGCCTCGGCGACGACGGCGTCAGCGACTCCCGGCTGGCCACCGGCTTCGTCGTCATCCTCGTGATTGCGCTCGTTCGGGGCGCCGGCGCGATCGTTCGCCGGTACTACCTGGCGATGGCGGAGTATCGAACGCAGGCGACGTATCGCGCCCAGCTCTTCGATCAGTACCTACGTCAGCCGATCCGCTTCCACCGCGAAACGCCCACCGGGCAGCTCCTCGCACACGTGGACAACGATCTGATCGTCGCAGGCACGGTCCTCCGTCCCCTCGCGTTCGCCGTGGCGACCGTCGTGCTCGCCGTCCTGGCGGTGATCAGCCTCACGCTCGTCCACCCGCTGTTCGGGCTCACCGCATTCGTGTTGCTCCCGATTCTCGGCGTGATCAACCAGGCGTACTCGAAGCGCGTCGCCGGCCCGGCTGCAGAAGTGCAGCAGGCCGTCGCCGGGGTGACCAACGTGGCCCACGAGAGCTTCGACGGGATCATGATGGTGAAGACGCTGGGTCGCTCCGACGACGAGGTCGAGCGGTTGCGGGCCGCTGCCGACACGCTCCGCACCAAGCGTCTGAAGGTCGGCGGCCTTCGAGCGGTGTTCGAACCGTTGCTCGAAACGCTTCCGAACTTCGGTGTTGTCGTGCTCCTCCTGCTCGGCGGGTGGCTCGTCGACCGCGGCAGCGTGAGTGTCGGCGATGTCGTGGGAGCGATGTCGCTCTTCACCGTGCTGGCGCTGCCATTCCGCATCGTCGGCTTCTTCCTCCAGAGCATGCCGCCCTCCGTCGTCGCCCTGGAGCGGGTCGACAAGGTCATCGACCTGCCGCCGCCACCCGAACGATCCCGAACCGGCTCGCTGCCCGACGGCTCACTCGAGCTCCGGTTCACCGACGTCCACTTCTCCCACGGAAGCAACGTGGTGCTCGACGGCGTCGACCTCGACGTTGCTTCGGGAGAGACCGTGGCTCTCGTCGGTGCGACAGGAAGCGGGAAGACCACGCTGCTGGAGCTCGCCGCCGGGCTGGTCGATCCCGACCGCGGAAGAATCGAGCTTGGCGGTGTCGACAACGACTCGCTGTCGGCCACCGGGCGAGCGGCGCGCCTCGCCATGGTCTTCCAGGAGAGCTTTCTCTTTGCGCAGCCGATCGTCGAGAACATCACGATGGGCGATGCCGCCGACGACGCCCGGGTACGGTCGGCGGCCGAGGCAGCCCGGGCCCATGCGTTCATCGGGGAGACGCCGCAGGGCTACAACACCGTCCTCGGTGAACGTGGCGTCACACTCTCCGGCGGTCAGCGGCAACGGGTTGCGCTGGCGCGGGCACTCTTCCGGGAACCGTCGGTCCTGCTGTTGGACGATGCGACCTCCGCCGTCGACCCGTCGGTCGAGGCCGCCATCCTGTCCGGCCTGCGAGCGGGCACCGGGGACCAGGTCCCCACCGTGCTGATGGTGGCCCATCGGTTGTCGACCATCCTGCTCGCCGATCGTGTCGCCTTCCTCGAGGACGGACGGATCGCCGGCGTCGGCAGGCACGAGGACCTGCTCGATCTGCCGGGATATCGAACGCTGGTGCAGGCGTACGAAGGCGGTGAATCGTCGTGACGGCCCGAGGGACCGAACTGGTCGACGAGGATCAGCAACCGGCGCTGCACATCCTTCGTCGGGCCGTGCGCGAGAGTCCCGAGCTGCGGCGCGGACTCGGCGTGACCGTCGTGTTCGCCTTGTTGAGCGCGCTCGCCCGTCTCGTGCTGCCGATCCTCGTTCAGCAGACCCTGGACGGCGGCTTTGCCGAGGGCAGCGTCGACGTCGGCTTCGTGTTTCGGGCCACTCTTGCCGCCGGTGTGCTCATCCTCGTCATCTACGGCTTGACGACGATCACCTACCGACGGGTCATCGCCGTGGCCGAGAACACGTTGTTGGCGCTCCGCGTGCGCACGTTCGACCACATCCAACGGCTCAGCCTCGCTGAACACACCGAGAAGCGAAAGGGCGTGCTGACTGCCCGCGTCACCAGCGACGTCGAGACCCTCGCCCAGTTCGCGCAGTGGGGTGCGCTCGCCTGGATCGTCGACACGGCACTCATCATCGGCACTCTCGCCGTGATGGCCGTCTACAGCTGGCAGCTCGCACTCCTCACGGTCGTCGTCTACCTCCCGCTCTTGCCCATCCTGCGGTTCATCCAGCGTCGTCAGCTCCGGGCGTACAACCGTGTGCGAACCCGCACCGCCGACACGCTGTCGCAGACGTCCGAGGCGGTGTCCGGGGCGGTCACCATCCGCGCGTACGGCTACCAGGACGAGGTGGGGGAGCGGCTCGCCGACGCCAACACCGAGCTCGTGGCCGCCCAGACCAATGCACACAAGTTCTTCTCCATCCTTGCGCCGACGATGGACCTCTTCGGAGGTGTGGCCACGGGAGCCGTTGCCGTCGTCGGGGTCCTTCTCGGGCCGGACACGCTCACGGTCGGCGAGCTCACTGCGTTTCTCTTCCTCGTCACGATCCTGATCCAACCGATCGCCCAGCTCGGCGAGGTGCTCGACCAGACCCAGACCGCTCTCGCCGGCTGGTGGAAGATCCTCCAGATCCACGATATCCCGGTGGACGTGGTGGAGGCCGATCCCGGGGTCGACCTCCCGGCTGGGGCGCCCACGGTCGTGCTGCGACACGTCGACTTCGCGTACCGGACCGGCGACCAGGTGCTCCACGATCTGTCCTTCGAGATTCCCGCGGGCACGTCCGTCGCTGTCGTGGGGGAGACCGGCAGCGGAAAGTCCACCATGGCGAAGCTGCTCGCACGACTCGCCGATCCGACCAGCGGCCAGGTCATGGTGGCCGGCGCAGACCTGCGAACTGCGAGTGAGCCGAGTCGCAGCCGGCTGATCCGCATGGTGCCCCAGGATGGGTTCCTCTTCGACACGACGCTGGCCGAGAACATCCGGTTCGGACGGCCGGGCGCAACCGATGCGCAGATCGATCAGGCGATCGCGTCGCTGGGTCTCCGGGATTGGGTCGACGGCCTGCAGGACGGGATCGAGACCTCGGCGGGGGAACGGGGCGAGGGGATCTCGGTCGGGGAGCGGCAGCTGGTGGCGCTCATCCGAGCGCAGCTGGCCGACGCAGGGCTCTTGATTCTCGACGAGGCGACCAGCGCGGTCGACCCCGAGACCGAGGTTCGCATGGCCGAGGCGCTGGAGCGGCTCAGCCGGGGACGGACGACGGTGTCCATCGCCCACCGGTTGTCGACGGCCGAGCGCGCCGACCTCGTGTTGGTGATGGACAACGGCCGGCTGGTCGAATCGGGCTCGCACGACGAGCTCATCGCCGTCGGAGGCGTGTACGCCGGGCTGTACGCCGACTGGGTCGGCAACACACAATCCCAGTGACAGGCCCACATCCGGCGGGTGAAGGGGTCGCGTCTCATCTTCACCGAAGTGGGTGAAAGTGAGACGCGACCCCTTCACCGAACTGGGTGAAAGTGAGACGCGACCCCTTCACCCAGATGCGCTTGGAATGAGCCTGCACTTTGCGTTTTGGCGGGGCCTCCACTAGCAACTCGGGCAGACGCTCACACAAGGGAGAACATCATGTGGGGAATCATCGGTGCAGTCATCATGGGAACGATCATCGGCTTCGGCGGCCGGGCAATCCTTCCGGGCGGCCAGGACATCGGCCTGCCCAAGACGATCGGCCTCGGCATCATCTCGTCGTTCGTCGTCTCGTTGGTCACCAGCGGACTCGGCTTCTTCGGTCAGGTGATCCTCGGATCGCTCGTCGCCGCCGGACTCCTCTGGCTCGCCATCAGGCAGGGCTGGCTCAGCGCCACCAGCTGACCCAACACGCCTGAGGCCGTTGCGACGGTCGGACGGATCTCGGCCGGCCGTGCCGAGCGAAAGACTCGTGGGCTGCTTCGGCGGTTGCGGGGTTCTCGGCCGGACGTGCCGAGCGAAAGACTCGTGGGCTGCTTCGGCGGTTCCGGGGATCTCGGCCGGACGTGCCGAGAGAAGACCTCGGGCTGCTGCGGCGGTTGCGGGGTTTTCGGCCGGAAGTGCCGAGCGAGTTATCGAGCCGGGCTGATCCAGCCCGGCTCTGTCGCGTCCCGGTACCCTGAACGGCGAACGAACCCACCCGAGGAGCAATCGTGAAGGACCCCGTACGCGTCGCAGTCACCGGAGCCGCAGGGCAGATCGGCTACAGCCTGCTGTTCCGGATCGCCAGCGGAGAGATGCTGGGCACCGACCAGCCCGTCATTCTGCAGATGCTCGAGATCACCCCGGCGCTCGGTGCGCTCGAAGGCGTGACGATGGAGCTCGACGACTGCGCATTCCCGTTGCTTGCCGGAACGGTGCAGACGGACGACGCCAATGTGGCGTTCGGCGATGCCGATTACGCCCTCCTCGTCGGCGCGATGCCCCGCAAGGACGGCATGGAGCGGGCCGACCTCCTCGAGGCCAACGGCGGCATCTTCGGCCCGCAGGGCAAGGCGATCAACGACAACGCCTCGAAGGACATCAAGGTGCTCGTGGTCGGCAACCCGGCCAACACCAACGCCCTCATCGCTCAGGCGTCGGCGCCGGACATCGACCCCGGCCAGTTCACGGCGATGACCCGCCTGGACCACAACCGGGCGATGACGCAGGTGGCACAGAAGACGGGAACCACCGTCAACGACGTCACGAACATGACGATCTGGGGCAACCACTCGGCCACCCAGTACCCGGACCTGTTCCACACCAAGGTCAACGGTCAGAACGCCGCCGAGATGATCAATGATCAGGCGTGGCTCGAGAACGACTTCCTCCCGACCGTGCAGAAGCGTGGCGCGGCAATCATCAAGGCCCGTGGGCTTTCCTCCGCCGCCTCCGCAGCGAACGCGGCGATCGACCACATGAACTCGTGGGCACTGGGCACGCCGGAGGGCGACTGGGTGTCGATGGCGATCCCGTCCGATGGCAGCTACGGCGCACCCGAGGGCATCATCACCTCGTTCCCGTGCACCTGTACCGACGGCGAGTACTCGATCGTGCAGGGGCTCAACATCGACGACTTCAGCCGAGGCAAGATCGACGCCAGCAACGCGGAACTCGTGGCCGAGCGTGACACCGTCGCCGGTCTCGGCCTGATCTGAGCGACCCGACGTCTTCTCGTTGAACGCCCGGTTCGACCCTCGGTGGTCGGGCCGGGCGTTTGCGCGTGAAATGCCACGGTGGGTAGCATCGTCGGTCGGGCGGGTCACGGATGGGAATACACGGTGGTGAATGCACAACGGATCTCGGTGCGGGTCGTCCTGGCGACGGTCGCGCTTGGGATCGCCCTGCTCGCAGGTCTCCAGCTGACGCAACGCACAGCGGGAGCTGCGGTTCCTGAGCCCACGGAGGCGGACACGGCTCGCCTGCTCGGCTACATGTGGGCCGACGGGTCGAAGTCCGGTTCGACCTGGGACGTGAACGGACCCAGTGGCACATCCACGCTCATCGAGTATCTGGTTGAGGAGCACGGCGGCGTCTGGGTCAACCGGGCGAAGCTGCAGTTCCGGATGCCCGAGCAGTACGACTGGCCGGAATGGACCGACGGCCTCCCCGACGACTCCGCCCGCGTTCGGGATGCCGTGCAGCTGCACCACTTCCTCGCTGCGGTGCTGGAGGCCGAGGCGTCACTCGACGGCGTGATCTACGACCAGGCTGCGGATGACGGCTACACGGTCGGTCGGCTCGAAGAGCTTCGTCAGCTCCTTCGCGACAAGGGATACAGCAGTGCCCGGCGCGTCGAATGGGCGACCCCCGACCGCGGTCAGATCACGATCGAATCCGGCGACTTCGCCCGGCTGCGCCAGAAGCATCGCTTCGTCTGCCCGGCCGGGGGCGACTCCATCCGGATTCCCGGCGGAGAGGACTACGACCGGTATGGCAACCTCCGCTGGTTCACCGACGCCAACCGCTGGGCGGGTCTCACCCGCAACGACTGCCGCAGCGGGGTCGACGTGACCCCGGTGCCTGCGCCCGTTGGCACGTGTACGGCCACGATCGACGCCAACGACCGGGTGACGGTCGACTGGACCTTCACCCGCGGCAATGTCGTGATCCGACGCAACGGCACCTACGTCGATGCCGTTACCGTCTTCGGCCCGGCGTTCACCGAGACGCCAGGCGAAGGGACCTGGACGTACAGCCTTCGGGTCTTTGCCGGCGGCGAGCAAGGAAACGCCACGTGCGGCACCGTCACGACCGGTGGCGTCGTGCCGCCGATCGTTCCGCCGGCGAACGGCTGCGTGGCCACCGCGGTCGGTGGGGGCGTGCAGCTCAGCTGGGACGACTTCGGGGTCACGCCCTACGTGGTCCGACGAAACGGGTCGTGGGTCGAGACGCTCAACGCCACCAGCACGGTCGTGTCCGGGTCGATCGGCGATTCGTTCGTCATCCGGCGTCGTGTCGACGGAGCGATCGTCGACGTGGTCTGTTCGGCGAACGGTGGTGGCGACGAGCCGTGTTCGGCGACCGTCGTGAACGGCGGCGTGCGCTTGGACTTTGCGGCGATCGACGGCGTTTCCCGTCGGATCGTCCGAGTGAACGGTTCGTGGTTGGCAACCCTCGAGGGGCTCACCAGCTTCACCGACCCGAATGGTGATGCGGGCGACAGTTACGTGATCCGCCACCGCATCGGGGCGGATCGCATCGACATCGTCTGCACATGAACCTCCGCCGATTCGATGGCGTGCTGCTGGGTTTCCTCGGCGCGCTCCTCGCGCTGCTGATGGTTGGCGTGTCCCCGGCGGCCGCCGACGGGCCGGACGAAGCCCAAACCGCTCGATTGCTGGGCTACCTGTGGGCAGACGGATCGCACCAGGCCGGCATCTGGGATGCGACTGCGCCGAGCGGCGCACGTTCCCTGATCGAGGAGTTGGTGGAGGCGCACGGTGGTGTGTGGGAGGACCGGACAGAGCTCCAATTCCGACTTCCTGGACCCTGGGATTGGGACGACTGGCCGGACGGCCTCCCCGACGACGACGCAGCGACGCGCGCAGCCGTGCGCAACCCGCACTTCCTGGCCGCCATGCTCGAGGGCGAGGGGGAAGTCGGCGGTGTCCTCTACGACCAGGACATCTGCTGCACGGCCGGCTTCACCCGCGGTCGCATGGTCGAGCTGCAGCAGTTGCTCCTCGACCGGGGCTATTCCACGGCGACGATTCGAACCATCGGGAACCCGGACAGCGGCGAGGTCTTCATCGACGAGAGCGACTTCGCCCAGCTCCGGGCAGAGCACCGATTCGTGTGCCCGGCCAACGCAGGTGCGATCCGAATTCCCGGCGGTACCGACTGGAATGGTCATGGTCCGCTTCGCTGGTTCGGGGAGGACACCCGCTGGGCGGACCTCGTCCGAACGGACTGCGTGGAAGGGAGCGCCGTGGTGCCGGCGACCGCACCAACGGGCACCTGTACCTCCACCGTCGAAGCCAACGGGCAGGTGGTGCTTCGCTGGACGCTCACTCGCGGTCGCATCGACGTCTACCGAGACGGCGCGCTGCGCGCGGTCGTGACGGCGGCGGACGGAAGCTGGCGCGAACGACCGTCCGACGGAACCCATACCCACCGCCTCCAGGTTCGCTCCGCTGGCGCCGGCCGATCTGTGCCCTGTGGAACCGTCGACGTGCGGACCACCCAACCTCCGGCGCTGTGCCGGGGGCGGGTGCCGACCATCGTCGGAACCGATGCAGCGGATCGGCTGTGGGGCACCGACGGCCCGGATGTGATCGACGCACGCGGCGGGAACGACATCATCCACTCGCTGGACGGCGACGATGTGATCTGCGCCGGCACCGGCTCCGACACGGTCATGGCGGGAGCCGGCCGAGACGCCGTCACCGGCGGCCGCGGTTGGGATCAAATTCGTGGAGGCGCCGGCCGCGACCGTCTCACGGGCAGCGCAGGCAACGACACACTGATCGGCGAGGCGGGCAACGACCGGCTGATCGGCGACGCCGGGGACGACCTGCTTGTGGGCGGGGGTGGGCGCGACCGGCTCTACGGTCGGGCAGGCGACGATCGCATGGAAGGCGGCCGGGATCGCGATGCCTGCGTCGGTGGTCCCGGCACGGACAGTGGCTCGCTCGGGTGCGAAACCCTGATTGGGTGAATTCGCCCATTCCTGGGTTCATCTGACCATCACCTGGAGTAGCCGCCGACTGTCGTTCCGCTGCAGGTTGCGGCTATTCTCAGAACTGGCGGTCGGAGGAGGCATGCGCGTGCGCGTGGGTAGAGGTGTCAAAGCGGCGGTCCTGTTGCTGGGTGTGATCTTCGGATGGCTCGCGCTCGCGCAAGGAGCGAACGAGCAGGTCGACGCCCAAGCTGGGCCGACGCAGGACGAGACCGCTCGTCTCCTCGGCTATCTGTGGGCGGATGGCGCCTACGACGATGGCGTCTGGAACGCCAACGGCCCCAGCGGCGCCGGCTCCCTCATCGAGTACCTTGCAGCAACCCACGGCGCCACCTGGATCGATCGGGCCAAGCTCACCTTCCGCCTGCCGGCGCCCTACGACTGGGCGGACTGGAAGGACAACCTGCCCAACGACGACGCGGCGACGCGTGCGGCCGTGCGCAATCCGCACTTTCTTGCGGCCGTGCTCGAGGGGGAGGGTTCCACCGCAGGACTGGTCTACGACCAGAGCCGTTGCTGCACTCCCGGCTTCACCCGCGGCCGGATGGTCGAACTCGAACAGTTGCTCCAGGACCGCGGCTACGAGTCCGCCACAATCGTCACGTTCAACAACGAGGACAGCGGCGAGGTTCGCATCAGCGGCAACGACATCACCGAGCTGCGCCAACAACTGCTGTTCGTGTGTCCGGCCAACGCCGGCTCCATCCGCGTGCCCGGCGGCGAGAACTACGGCCAGTACGGGGCGATCCGTTGGCTCGGGGCGAACTCGCCCTGGGTCGGTCTCACCCGAACCGATTGTCGGAACGGTCAGGCGGTCACGAACGTGCCAGCGCCATCCGGCGCCTGCAATGCGACCGCGCAGCCTGATGGCTCCGTCGAGCTCGTGTGGACCTTCACCCGGGGCGACATCTCGATTCGTCGAAACGGCACGTACCTCGAGATGACCTCAGCGCTCGATTTCCGTTGGACCGAGACGCCGTCGGCCGGCGTACATCAGTACAACGTCCGGG
Organism: Acidimicrobiales bacterium; assembly: GCA_020628865.1. Classification (GTDB taxonomy): domain Bacteria; phylum Actinomycetota; class Acidimicrobiia; order Acidimicrobiales; family SHLQ01; genus SHLQ01. The sequence goes on along the minus strand of JAHDEJ010000001.1, from coordinate 195,316 downwards.
CGTTGGCCGATGGCCTCCGCACCGATGTGGACTGTGGCACCGTGGACACCGCCAACCCACCACAGCCCGAGCCGCCGACGCCGGAACCCGAACCGCCGGCTCCCGAACCCGAACCGGAACCACCAGCTCCCGAGCCGGAACCCGAGCCCGAGCCGCCTGCGCCTGAGCCGGTACCCGATCCGGAGCCGCCGGCTCCCGAGCCGGACCCCGTCGTCGACGATCCGGAGCCCGCCGTGCCGGCCCCGGAACCCGAAGATCCAGAACCCGCGCCCGCCGATCCGGATCTGCCCGTCGCTGCGGTGCCCGCCGATCCCGTCCCGGTGGACGAGCCGATTGCGCCCGCACCTGCAGCTCCCGCTGCCGCCGTCGAAGCCGACGTGCCCGCAGACGTCGAACTCTGCCGTGGGCGGGTGCCGACTATCGTGGGCACCGATGCATCCGAGACCATCAAGGGCACCCCGGGTGACGACGTCATCCACGGCATGGGTGGCAACGACCTGATCTACGGCCTCAGTGGCAACGACATCATTTGCGGCGGCGGTGGCGTCGACGCGATCTACGGCGGCGACGGACGGGACATCATTCTCGGTCAGGGCGGCAACGACTGGATCCAGGGTGGAACCGGCCGCGATCGAATCTCCGGCGGCGTTGGCGGAGACAACCTCGCCGGCAACGGCGGCGGCGACCGCGTGCTCGGCGGCGCCGGCGACGACGAAATCGACGGTGGTGGCGGAAACGATCGGCTCGACGGTCGGGCCGGCGACGACGTCATCCGCGGCGGCTCCCTGAACGACAGCTGTCGAGGTGGTGCCGGGCTCGATGTGCTGCTGGCGACCTGCGAGGAACTCGCCCCCTGAGCGGGGTCGAGGGCGTTACTTGAGGAACTTGCTGGTCGTGTTGTCGGCCAGCACCTTCCCGTTGGTCTGACACGAGGCGCAATAGTTGACCTGATACTTGGTGTAGGCGACCTCCCGGATCGTGTCGCCACAGCGCGGGCACGGCTCGTCGGTGCGGTTGTGCACGGCAGAGGGGCGCTTCGCGGACGCCACGATCTCGGTCTGGGCCCGTTCGAACTCGAGGCTCCGGTCGATGCAGGTGGTGATGGCCGCATGGAGGCGCTCCACCTGCTCGGGTGTGAGCTTCCCGGTCGATGCGAACGGCGACAGCTCGGCTTCGTGACACACGTCGTTTGCGAGCCGCCGGCCGATGCCAGCGAGAATCGTCTGTCGCCGCAAGAACCCGTGCAGTCGCATCGAGTGTTCCGACAGCAGCTCCTGCAGCTGCTCGACCGAGAGGGTGTCGGCGTCGGGGCCGAGGTGGTCGAGTTCGTCGATCTCGTGCAGTTCGGTCCCGGGTGCCAGCACCCACACGCCGGCGCGCTTGTCCGATCCGGCCTCGGTCAGGAGGAGGGCCGAGCCATCGTCGAAACTCCAACGGGCCTGGCCGTTTCTGGGCTTCGCCGCCTGTTTCGGATCGGGCTTGAGGCGGCCGCCCTGCATGAGGTGCACGAGAAAGCCGACTTCTTCGAACTGCAGCAGCAGGTACTTTCCGCGCGTCGTGGTCGAGACGAGCGTCTGGCCGACCGCATCGGACGGGTCGGGCGAGAAGGTCTTCAGGACGTAGAAGCTGATCGGACGGAACTTCTCCAACCGGCGGCCGGAGAATTCGTCGGCGAGTCGCTCGGCGTGCGCCCGAACCTCTCCGATCTCAGGCACTGCCGCTCCGGAGCAGCGTGGCCAGCAGGTCGCCGTGAGCCAGCAGCTTCGAGATGTCGCCGTCGATGACCAGCCGTCCGGTGAGAAAGGCGTGCTGTGCGTGCACTGAACCGTCGCGAAGCGCCTTCGCTGTGGCCGCGTCCTGGCGGAGCGTCACGTCTGCCCGCTCCGCCGGTCCGGTCACGGAAGCCACCCGGCCATCGGTGATTCGGAGGTGCCAGACTTCGTCGCCATCGTCGTGCGTGACGTGTTGCTCGATCACCAGATCGACGCCGTCGAGATCGACGGTTGGATCGAGGCGTTCCAGCGCCGCAGCTGTGTGATCGGCGAACGAGTTCATCGTCCCATTCTGCCGCAGTCGGCCCGGGCCTGCGAGACTGCGGTGGTGAGCGCAGCACACCCGATCGGGAGCGAACGCCTCCACGAGTCCACCGGTCACCCGGACTGGATCGAGGTCTGGGACAACTGGTTCGTCGTTCCCGGCGAGGGCATCGGCGGGTACGTGACGCTGACGATTCGGCCGGCCGACGGTGTCAGCTGGTACTGGGCGTCGCTGATCGGACTGGGGCGGCCGTTGGTCACCGTCCTCGCCGACGACGTGCCGCTTCCCAGCGGTGGCTCGATGGAGCTCCGCGGTCCGGGGATCTGGACCGAGACCACCGTGCTCCGGCCCTTCGAACATCTGACCACGGACCTGGAGGCGTTCGGCGTTGCCGTCGACCCGCCGACCGATGTGTGGACGGGCGCCTACGGCGATCGCATCGCCGTGGGTCTCGAGCTCGATTGGGACACGGAAGGCACCCCGGGTCCCTCGCCGACGCCGGGAACCGACGGGTACCGACTCGTCGGACGGATGCACGGCGAGGTGCTGCTCGGTGACGAACGATGGGAGCTCGAAGGAATCGGCGTTCGGGATCACTGGTGGGGAGTGCCGCGGTCCGCCGCGAACTGGCGGGGCTGGGCGGCCCGCGACGGAGAATTCGTGCACTCCGACGGTGGTCCGCTCGACCTCGACCTCGATGCCATCGTGCAGACACTGCCGACCGGAACGGTGCATCCCGGCCTCACCATCGCCGGCTGGGCGCCGGCAGGTGGCGGTGGCCGACGGCACGCTCGTGCGCTGGTGATCGACGACCGCGGCGCAGGCTGGTTCGAAATCGTCCGCTGACCCGCGGTCGGCGCATCTATCGCGGCCGGTGGGTGCCGGTCAGTGGATGGTCGCGGGTTCCCGGTCGGCGTGCTCGGCCGGTCGGACCATGGACGAGACCGCCACAACGGCGACGGCGGCAACCACGGCAAGCACGATCGGCAGCACCCAGGGAGCGCCGTTCGGCATCTCGAGTCCGGTGCCCGGAATGGTCTCGTTGGCTTCCCGCTCGATGATGCCCACGCCGTGGGGCCAGGGCCACAGCACCCGCAGCGATCCGAACATGAGCCCGATGAGCACGGCCATCACGAGATCGTGGTGGTTGTCGAGGAGGTGGTTGAGCAGCGACGAGAAGAGCGCGAGGCCGATGATGGCGCCGATGCCCACAAAGGCGATGTCGGCGATGGCCCGTTCGTCGACGGCGCCGAGCACTGCGGCGTACATGCCGATCATGAGGAGAATGAATGAGCCGGAGATTCCCGGCAGGATCATTGCGCAGATGGCCAGCGAGCCGGCGCCGACGAGCATGATGGGGGAGGGGTCGAGCACCGGTCCGGACTGGAGTCCGAGCAGGACGAACATGACGACGCCGACGGCGAGCACGATCCCGCCGTGGAGTGCGGTTGCGTTCTTGAACAGATCCTTGGCCACGATGATCGAGCCGATCACCAGGCCGAAGAACAGTCCGGCCATGGTCTCCGGGTGGTCGTGCAGTGCGGTCTCGATGAGGCCGGCGAGGATCAGTACGGCGCTGCCGAGGCCGGCGGTCAGCGGGAGAAGGAACATCCAGTCGACCGACTTCATCCGGTCGACGAAGCCGCCCACGTCGCCGCGGCACAGGCGACCGAGCGCCTTCGAACCGAGACCGATGTTGGTGATGAGGTCGTTGTAGATCCCGAGGATCAGCGCAATCGTTCCGCCGGACACGCCCGGGACGACATCGGACGCGCCCATCGCGAATCCGCGGGCAAACTGAGCTCCGATTCGTTGCAGCATCATGTAGAACCTATCGGCTGCACAGATCAGGGATTTGATGACAGATTCATTTCGACCGATCCGCCCCGATGTTGCCGGGCTGCGCCCCGTCGGGCGGTTGCTCCTGCACGCCGAGTGGTACGAATCCGAGTGTGAAGACGGAGCCGCGGATCCGGTGCTGTTGTTGAGCGAGGCCGAGGCGCCTTCCACTCGTTGGCCGGATCAGTTGATCGCTCGTTTGGTGGAGACCGTTGGACCCGTGCTCCGGTTCGACACACGGGACGCAGGGCGCAGCGAGACCGACGACCAGCCGTTCACACTCGAGGATCTGGCGGCGGATGCGGTCGAGGTGCTTCGCGGCTTCGGCGCCGATCGGGCTCACGTGGTCGGCCGGTCGATGGGCGGCATGGTCGCGCAACTGCTCGCGCTCGACCATCCCGACACCGTTCGCTCGTTGACGTTGCTGTCGACGACCGGCGGTGAGGGCGACACGCTGCCGGAGCCGGCGGAGTGGCTCGTGGAGAAGATGGCCGCCCGCCATCTCGGAGCGCCTCCGGTCGACGCCGAGGAACGAATCCAGTGGACGGTCGAACAGTGGGAGTGGTTCGCCGGCACGAGAATCCCCTTCGACCACCGGGCAGCCACGATCCGCGCAACCGAGGAGCTGGGGTGGTGGCGTGCGGCCTCCGGTCACGGGCATGCAGTGGTCGAGGCCGAACCGCGTTGGCATCGGCTTCCGTCGGTGCGGGTCCCGACGTTGGTCGTGCACGGCACCGCCGATCCGGTGCATCCGCCGGATCACGGACTGAAGCTTGCGGCGGCGATCCCGGGTGCAGGGCTGGAGCTGATCGAGGGGTTGGGTCACGAGTTGCCGGACGCGCTTGCCGATCAGATCGCCGATTTGATCGCCGGGCTCGCCGCCGAGACCACGGAGTAACGACGAAGCCCCGTCCGGTGGCGGACGGGGCTTCGCAGTTCCGTTCAAGTGTCGAGTCGTCTCGCTGTCGTTCCGATTGGCGTAGTGCCGTTGGTGAGAGAACGTGAGGGGACCGGCTCGGCGTCGAACGGTTCTTGGTGTTGTGGCTGGTTGTGATTGCGTGGGGCAATCGCTGGCGTCACGGGGGACCGCGTACCGAAGCGTTGGTGGATGTGGGCGTCATATCACTCCTCCTCCGCTCTGTGTGGTGTTGGTACGGGTTCCGCTTTCCGCTTTTCACACTTCGTGGGGTTGACCACTCGATGTGACCACGGTCACGTCTCCGTGACTGAGGTCACTCTCGCGAATCTTTCGGGCGATGTCAAGACGACTCCGCTGCGCCTGTCGCGTCGGACGAATCGCTCTAAGATCGCCGAGGTCGGGCGAGGGCCCGTCCAGAACCATCCGGAGGATGCGCACGATGATCCACACTTCAACCCTGCCTGACGTCGAACTCCCCAGCGGCATTTCGATCACGGAGTACACCTTCCGCATGGTTGACGAGCTGGCCGACAAGCCGGCGATCATCGACGGACCGAGCGGTCGCACCCAGACCTATGCGGAGCTCTTTGCCGGCATCAAGCTCATCGCCGGCGGTCTGGCGGCGCGCGGTTTCGGGCCGGGCTCGACCCTCGGCCTGATGGCGCCCAACATCCCGGAGTACGCCTCGTTCTTCCACGGCGCCGCGTGGGCCGGTGGCACCGTCACGACCATCAACCCCACGTACACGGCATCCGAGGTCCGTCATCAGCTGCAGGACTCCGGCTCCAGCATCCTCGTCACGATCTCGATGTTCCTCGACGTTGCCCGCGAAGCAGCCGAGGGCACCGACGTGACAGAGATCTTCACGATCGATCCGGTCGAGGGCGTGCCGTCGATGTTCGATCTGCTCACCGAGCCACCCCTCGAGAACCAGGTTGCCGTCGACACCGACGGCGTGCCCGTGGTCCTGCCCTACTCGTCCGGCACGACCGGCCGGAGCAAGGGCGTGGTGCTCAGCCACGACAACCTGACCGCGAACATCGAGCAGTGCAAGCACATCCTCGACTACGACAGCGACGATGTGGCGCTCGCCATTCTTCCGTTCTTCCACATCTACGGCATGCAGGTCCTCATGAACGGTCTGCTCGCCAACGGCGTCACGATCGTCACGATGCCCCGCTTCGATCTCGAAGAGGCGCTCACCATCGTCCAAGAACACAAGGTCACCTGGTTCTTTGCCGTTCCGCCGATCGTCCTTGCCCTCGCCAAGCATCCCCTCGTCGACCAGTACGACATGTCGTCCGTCAAGGTGGTCTTCTCCGGCGCAGCGCCACTTTCGGGTGAGCTCGGTGAGGAAGCCGAAGCGCGCCTCGGTTGCTCGGTGATCCAGGGCTATGGCATGACCGAGCTCTCACCGGTCTCCCACGCCACGATTCCCGGCCAGGGCCGCTCCGGTTCGTCGGGCATCACCGTCTCGAACACCGAATGCCGCATCGTCGATCTCGAAGGAAACGATTGCGATGTCGACGCCGACGGCGAACTCTGGATCCGCGGCCCGCAGGTGATGAAGGGGTACCTCAACAACCCCGAAGCGACCGCCGAGACAATCGACGCCGACGGTTGGCTCCACACCGGCGACGTCGCCCACTTCGACAGCGACGGCCATATCTACATCGTCGATCGCATCAAGGAACTCATCAAGTACAAGGGTTTCCAGGTGCCGCCCGCCGAGCTCGAGGGTCTGCTGCTCACCCATCCGGCCGTCGCCGACGCCGCCGTGATCGGCATCCCCGACGACGAGGCCGGGGAGATCCCGAAGGCATTCATCACGCTCAAGCCCGGCGCCTCGGCGACCGGTACCGAGATCCAGGAGTTCGTCGCCGGCGAGGTCGCAACGTACAAGCAGATCCGTCTGCTCGAGTTCATCGACGAGATCCCGAAGTCGGCCAGCGGCAAGATCCTCCGTCGGGAGCTTCGCGACCGCTGACCGCCGCCAACCGTCCTTGGTGGTGACATGACAACGCTCTCCTCCCTCGAAGCTCTTCGTGGCGCGCTCGACGCGGCCGAACTCCCACTCGACCTCCCGGGGGTGGAGGCGGCCCGACGCGACCGGGCAGAGCTGCTCGACCAGATCGACGACTACCTGCTGCCCCGGCTCCGGCGAGTCGACGCGCCGCTGCTGGCCGTACTCGGCGGTTCCACCGGTGCGGGCAAGTCGACCATCACGAACAGCATCGTCGGTTCGGACGTCTCCCAAGCGGGGGTGCTCCGGCCGACCACCCGCGCACCGGTGCTGGTGTGCAACCCGGACGATCTCGACTGGTTCTCCGACCCCGAAGGGGTGCTTCCCGGGCTGCCCCGATCCACAAGCGTCGCCGAGGTGGGAACGATCGGGCTGCGGCTCACCACCGATCCGGCCATCCCCGCCGGCCTTGCCATTCTCGACGCGCCCGACATCGACTCGATCGAGGTGGCCAACCACGACCTCGCCGCGCAGCTGCTGGGCGCCGCCGATCTCTGGATCTTCGTGACCACGGCGGCGCGCTACGCCGACGCCGTGCCGTGGGAGTACCTGGGCATGGCCCAGGAACGGAGCACCGCGCTCGCCGTCGTCGTCAATCGGATCCCCGAGGGGCACGAGGACGAGGTCGTCACCCACTTCCGCGAGATGTTGGACGACCGTGGCCTCGGCGGTGCCGAAGTCTTCAGCATCGTTGAAGGCGAGCTGGTCGACGGGCGACTCGCGGATGCCGTCCACCCCGTTCGCAGCTGGCTCCACGACCTGGCCGCCGACAGTGCACATCGTCAGGAACTGGTTCGGGCGACGCTCGACGGCGCCCTCGACTCCATCCCGGAGCGAACCGAGCGAATCGTGGTCGCGCTCGACGATCAGGCTCAGCGAATCGAAGGGCTCAAGGACGTTGCCACGCGCCGCTACGCCCAGGCGCTCATCGACATCGACGTCGAACTCGACCGCGGCACGCTGCTTCGAGGCGAGGTGCTGGACCAGTGGCGCGAGTTTGTCGGAACCGGCGCGTTCATGTCCCGCCTCGAAGCGGGGGTCAGTCGCGTCCGCGACGGCATCCGCCGGATCTTCACCAGCGCAGAGTCACCCAATGAGCAGGCTGCAGGGCAGCTCGAGTCGAACCTGCTCGTGGTCACACGAGACGCCGTCGACCGTGCCGCCCTCGACGTGGTCGAACAGTGGGAAGGTCGTCCCGGTGGGCGGCAGGTGTTGGAGGCGGCACCTCGTGGAATCGACCGGGCAGCCCCGCAGCTCACCGCAGCGCTCGAGCACGAGCTCCGCGCCTGGGAACAGGGTGTGCTCGACCTGGTTCGGGAACAGGCCGGTGACCGCGTCACGATCGCCCGGACGCTCTCGACCGGCATCAACGGTGTCGGCGTGGCGCTCATGGTTGCCGTCTTCTCGCAGACCGGTGGGATCACCGGAGGTGAAGCCGCAGTCGCAGGTGGCACCGCCGCCGTCTCGCAGGCCGTGCTCACCGCCGTGTTCGGAGAGCAGGCGGTTCGGGATCTGGCGCGGGATGCCCGACAGAACCTCATCGGTCGCCTCGAGCGCCTGCTCGACGAGGATCGAACCCGCTTCGATGAACTGCTCGGGCACGTCGATGGCGTCGGTGGTGCACTCACCGACGCGCTCGCCGCCGTGCAGGCGAGTCGGACATGAGCAACGACGTCGCAACGCAAACGGACGAAGGGCCCGACTCGTCGCTTCGATCCCGGGTCAACGCCCTTCAGGCTGCCGTCGAGCTTGCCCGGGGAACGTTTCCTGACGAGGAGGTGGACGCTGCCGCAGCTGTCGTCGAGAAGTCGGCCTCGCGCCTTCGTCACGGCACGCATCACACCGTCGTGGCGATCGCCGGCGCCACCGGGTCCGGGAAGTCCTCAATCGTCAACCGACTGGCGGGCACAGCGTTGTCTGATTCCGGGGTCCGTCGGCCGACGACCTCCGTGACGCACGCTGCCGTGTGGGGCGACGCCGATGCCGGTCCGCTCCTGGACTGGCTCGAGGTGCAACGACGGCATCGGGTGGATTCGTCGTACGACGCGCTGGATGGCCTCGTCCTGCTCGACCTGCCCGACCACGACTCGACCGCCGTCGAGCACCGACTCGAAGTCGACCGGCTCGTTGCGCTCGTCGACGTCCTCGTCTGGGTGACCGATCCACAGAAGTACGCAGACGAGGCACTGCACGCCGGCTACATCGCCCCACTTGCCGGCCACGCGTCGATCCTTCGGTTCGTCCTGAACCAGGTGGACCGGTTGCCGGACGGCGGGGCAGAGGTAGCGGACGATCTTCGGCGGCTCATCGAAGCCGACGGCGTCGATGCTCCTCGGGTTCTCCCGGTCTCGGCGGCAACCGGTGAGGGGTTCGAGGAGTTGGTTGCGATGCTGCACGACGCCGTCGCCGATCGACGGGCCTCGGTGGATCGGCTCAGTGCCGACGTGGCCGGGGCGGCGGCGACGCTGCGACGGGGAAGCGGGGCTGCCGAAACCCAGGGGAAGGCTCGAAGCGCACTCATCGAAGGTCTCGGCGAGGCCGCAGGAAGCGGTCCGGCCGCCGGAATCGCCGCCGCCCATCACCGTCGTCAAGGAAGCCTGGCGATGGGGTGGCCCTTCACCCGTTTCCTGCGGCGGCTCGGCCGTCGCCCGCTCGCCGATCTGCCCGGCCCAGGGCGATCCGCTGCGTCCGCGCCGCGTGCAGACCTTGCGATGCGCGACTACGCCGAATCCGTCGCGGCGGACCTCGAGGCACCCTGGCCAGCAACCGTCCGCACGGCCGCCATGGCACAACGCGAACCGCTGCTCGACGAACTCCGCTCCTCCGTCGGCTCCGCCGCGATCCGCGCCGGTCAGGCGCCCCGCTGGTGGGCGTTGTTCTCCTGGCTGCAACGACTGCTCGCCGTCACCGCCATCGTCGGCCTCGTCTGGCTGCTCGTCGTGGCCATCCTGGGAGGCTTCTTCCAATTCGACACCGAGCCACTGCTTCCGCCGACGCCAGAAGCGGAGTGGATGCCCCTGCCGTCAGCGCTGCTGATCGGTGGCGTGCTGATCGGTCTCGTGCTCGGCGTGCTGGTCCAATTCCCGCTCGGTCTCGGCGCAAAGCGACGAGCACGCGAGGCCCGGAAATCGATCGAGCAGGCAATCGAATCGGTTGGCGACACACGTGTGGTCAGGCCGGTCGAGGCGGCGCTCGCCGACCAGCGTCAGTTGGAGGAGCTCCTCGTCACGGCGACGGGGTGAACCCGATCGACTCGCAGATCCGCGGCCAGATCAGGTCGACCATGTAGCCGTAGCCGACGGGACTCGGATGCCAGCGGTCTTCGGCGAAGCCGTCTCGTGCCGGCCAGTTCCAGGGCCAGAACAGATGAAAGTTCCGGTCTGGAGCGTGCTGCTCGATGGTCCGATTGATCATGCGGCCCATGAACCCGTTGAGCTTGTTGGAAGCACCAACCCGAGCGACGACGGCCCCGTCGGGCAGCTCGCCCAGCACATCCAGAAGGTTCGACTTCGTGGCCAACCACCCGAACGGCGCCATCAGGTCGTTGGCGCCGGCCAGATGCGTCACCAGGGCGGGAGTCTGGCCGTCGGCCTGCAAACGCTCGAGCCGGGGGATCTGGTGCGTGCGGACGTCCGCCAACTGTGCGCCGGTGATGCTCAGGTTGATCGACCGCCACGGATCGCCGGTCTCCGCTCGCAGCTTCTCCGTCATCCGTGGGACCCAACCATCCATCGGGTCGGGGCTGCCGATGCCCTGCGAGCTCGAATCGCCGAACGCCACCCAGAGGGGGCCATCCGACGCCGCAGCTTCCGCGTTCCACTCATCCCAGAACTGGGCGTGCGGCTCCCGTTGCGCCTCGATCAGTCGGACGGACTCGGAGACCGTGGACGCCGTCCGGCTGAGCACCCCGGGTTTGCGTCTCGGCATTGGTTCGAACTGCACCTCAGGAGTCTCCCCCCAACTGCCGATCCTTCCAACCTGCGCAGAGGCAGCATGGAGAGACGGGTAGTTTGACGTGATGCGAGTGAGAAGTGTGTTGTTCGGTCCGGCCAGCCGCGTCGACTTCGTCGAGAAGTTCGCCGCCGCTGGTGCCGATGTCGGCGTTCTCGATCTGGAGGACGCGACCCCAGAGGCGAGCAAGGCGGACGCCCGCGCCACGCTCACGTCGGCCGTGCCCGGCGCAGTGGAGCGAGGCGGAATGACCCTGCTCGTCCGGACGAACTCGATTGGCACGACCCACTTCGCCGACGACGTCGCTGCCGCCGCTGCGGCGCAGGCCGACGGCATCATCGTGCCGAAGCTCGAGGCGGATCGGGAGGTGCAGGACGTTCGGGAGGCCATGGTGGCTGCCGGCCTCGGCGATGGCATCCTTTGCGGAGGCATCGAATCGGTCGCCGGCGTGCACCGCGCCATCGAGGTCTGCGGGGCCGGTGTCGACTTCGTCTACTTCGGCGCCGAGGACTTCATCACCGACATCGGTGGTCGCCGGACCGAATCGAACAACGAGGTGCTCTACGCCCGTTCGCAGGTCGTCATTGCCGCTCGCCTTGCCGGCATTCCCGCCACCGACCAGGTCGTGGTCGACTACGGCGACAGCTCCCGATTCGAGCGGGAAGCCGCTGAAGCGCGGGACCTTGGCTATTCCGGCAAGCTCTGCATCCATCCGAGCCAGGTGGCGCTTGCGACTGCGGCGTTCACCCCGTCCGATGCCGAGGTCGAGTGGGCCCGCGGGCTGCTGGCCGCGGCCGAGGCTGCCGAAGCCGACGGCCGGGGTGTCGTCTCGTACGAGGGCACGATGGTCGACGCACCGATCATCCTGCGAGCCCGTGCGGTGCTCGCCCAGATGGACGAAGATTCGTAGCCACAAATGGGCCGTCTGGCCTTTGGGAAAATCGTTGATTTTTCCGATGGAAGCAGTGATGGCACAGGTCCACTTCGCTTCCCGACCCCGGGTCGTTCGCCTCTCGAAGGCGGTGCTTCTGGCCCTCGCTGTCGCCGTTGGACTTGCGGCGGTGTCGGGGGCCGGGCTTGGCGACGGCGCCGCCGAAGGTGCCCGGCTGGGCGGTGACTACCCCGCATTCCATGGTGCCGGGTCGATCGTCGCCGACGGCGACATCGCCGATTTGTACGATTCCACCCGGCAGACCGAGGCGCAGGCCGGGCTCGGCCTCGATGGCTACCTCGCGTTCGCGTATCCGCCCCACGTTGCGGTCGCCTATGCGCCGCTCTCCCTCCTCGGTTTCCAACTCGGTTACCTCGCCCACACTGTTCTGATGAGCGGCGCTCTGCTCGGCGCTCTTGCGCTGCTTCGTCGCCCGGTTCCGTTCGTGGCCGATCACTTCTGGCCGATCGCCGCAGCGGCGTTCACGTTCCACCCCCTTTTCACCGCCATCGGCGGCGGTCAGAACACGGCGATCACCCTGCTCCTCCTCGCCGCGATGTGGCGTGGGCTGCACGACGAATCGGACGTCCTCACGGGCGTGGCCGCCGGCCTGCTGCTCTTCCGTCCGCAGTACGGAATCCCGATGATCGGTCTGCTGTTCCTCGCTCGACACACCCGGGCCACCGCCGTGGCGATCGGCGTGGGTGTCGGCACCTGGGCATCGATGGTTCCGCTCCTGGGCGTGGGTTGGGTTGGCGACTGGGTCGAGCAGGTCCTGCCGTTCGCTGAACGCGATGCGGAGGTCAACGCCGCGAACTCGATCTCGATTCTCGGCTTCCTTCAGGCGCTGCTCGGCGCCGAGTCGACGACCGCTCAGCTCCTCGGCGGTCTCGGAGCCCTCGCCGTGATCGGTGCGGTCTCCGCACTTTGGATCAAGGCGGACACCGTTCCACTGCCGACCCGGATGGGGGTCGCCGCCGTCGCCGTGCTGCTCATGAGCCCACACACGATGTTCTACGACGCCGGAGTCCTGGTTCTCGCCCTTCTCAGCTGCTTCGCTGTCCCTGCGTTCAACCAGCGCACGGCACTCCGGGCCGCCGGCCTCGTCTGGCTGCTCGGTCTCGCCCAATTGTCCGCCGATGCGTTCGGTGCCACCCCGCTTGCGCTGGTGGTGCTGGGCACATTTCTCGCCCTCATCGTTCCTCGCTCGCTCCCCGAGCCACTTCCGAAGAAGAAAGCGGTCCTCCATGCGTGACCTCTCGATCATCATCCCGGCCTACAACGAAGAACGCCGCATCAGCGAGACCCTGCTGTCGATCGCCGAGTGGCTGGACGAGCGCGGCCTCGACGACGAGGTCATCGTCGTCGACGACGGCTCGACCGATCGCACGGTCGAGGTGGTGCTGTCCCACACCGATCGGTTCCGACGGCTTCGCGTTGTCGAGAGCCCCCGCAACATCGGCAAGGGCCACGCCGTCCGTCAGGGCATGCTCGTGGGCACGGGCCGCTGGCGCCTCTTTCTCGACGCCGACAACTCGACGAACGTCCGCGAATTCGACCGCATGCTCGCTGCTGCAGCAAAGGAGCCGATCGAGCCGGCCGTCATGATCGCCTCCGTGGCCGCTGAAGGTGCCGACGTGACCGTACGGCAGCCGGGTCTGCGATCCTTCTGCGGTCGCCTCGGCAACCGCATCATCCAGCGTCTCGTCCTGCCGGGAATCGAAGACTCGCAGCGTGGCTTCAAGGTGTTCACCGGCGAGGCCAGCGACGCGATCTTTCGCCGTTGCGAAGCCGACGGCTGGGCGTTCGACGTCGAAGCGCTGGCCTTTGCCCGAGCGCTCGGCTACCACATTCTCGAAGTGCCGGTCACGTGGGAACATCGCGAGGACTCGCGTGTGCGTGTGGGCGCCTACTTCACGACGTTGTTCGAGGTGGTGCGAATCCGCCAGCACGTGCGGTCGTCGGCTCCGTCCCTGCCGAACATGGCCGACCGGGCGTCGCAGCAGCCGCCAACCGTCGTCGTGCACGCCGATCCTCCCGTCGAGTTGTCGGTAGCCTCGACGGATGACTCCACCATCGTCGTCTGAGGTCACGCTCGCCGACCTGCACGCTGCGCAGACACGTCTGGACGGCGCACTCGTCGAGACTCCGCTCAACCAATCGCACACGCTCTCGGAGATCTGCGGTGCCGACATCTTCCTCAAGTTCGAGAACCTGCAGTACACGGGTTCGTTCAAGGGGCGAGGCGCCCGGAACCGGCTTCTGAACGTCCCGGAGGGTCGCGGGGTCATCGCCATGTCGGCCGGGAACCACGCGCAGGGGGTCGCGCATCACGGCTCGCTGCTGGGGATCGAAACCACGATCGTGATGCCGGAGAACACGCCGTTCGTGAAGGTGGCCCGGACCAGGGACCTCGGCGCGACGGTCGAACTCGCCGGTGCCGACGTGATGGAGTCCGCGGTTCGGGCTCGTGAGCTCGCGGTCGAACGCAATCTCGAGTTCATCCATCCGTTCGACGACCCGGCGGTCATCGCCGGCCAGGGAACGATCGGGTTGGAGATGCTTCAGCAGGATCCGGACCTGGATCTGATCATCGCTGCGGTGGGCGGCGGCGGACTCGCTTCCGGGTTGGCCATCGCCGCGGCCGGACACGACCGCCCGGTTCGGGTGTTGGGTGTGCAGACGGAGCGATACCCGTCGATGGCCGATCGGCTGGAGGCCCGTCCGTCGACGGCGCTGGCCGGTTCGACGGTGGCGGACGGCATCGCCGTGACCGAGCCCGGCGAGCTCACGAGCGCCATCCTCGCCGAGCACGATGTGGAGATGCTCGTGGTGTCGGAGGCGGCGATCGAGCAGGCGATCGCCATGTTGTTGGAGATCGAGAAGACGGTGGTGGAGGGTGCCGGTGCTGCGGCACTGGCGGCGTGCATGGAGTACCCGGACGTGATCGCCGGGCAGCGTGTCGGCCTCGTGCTGTGTGGCGGGAACATCGATCCGCGGACCCTGGCGGTGGTGACGTTGCGGGGTCTGGCGAATCAGGGTCGCCTGAACCGGGTACGGGTGGAGCTGGACGATACGCCTGGTCGGTTGGCGCTGGTGTCCGAGGTGATCGCCCGGGCCGCCGCGAACGTGGTGCAGGTGGATCACGACGGTCTGGGTTCGACCGGCGCTCGATCCACGGTGCTCGAGCTTCGGATCGACACGCTCGATGCCGAACACGCTGAGCGAGTCCTCGAAGCGCTCACCGCCGTCGGCGTCCAAGCAAAACTCCTCGACTGGTAACCCTCCGCGCGCACCCCACCACATCGGTACCAGGTACGAATGTGACCTGACGCGCACGCTCCGCGCGCAACCCTCACATTGGGGTCAGACCCCATAGCAGGGGAAGTGGTGCCGCAGTGCGATGCTGCAGCCCGATCGTCAACGAAATCAACGCCGCCGGGTCACCCTCCGCGCGTGCCACCTCACAATGGGGTCAGACCCCATTGTGGTGATGAGGTCACGCAGGGTGTGCGGTCCGCCACATCGGTACCAGGTACGGATGTGGTGGAGGGGGTGCGGTCGGCGGTCAGAGGAGGAGGAGGTCGACGGGGTCGCCGACGCGGGCGCCGGTGCCGTCGGGCAACATCGCCAATGCGTTCGACGCGGCCATTGCCGACAGCTGATGCGAACCCTGACCGCCCGCAAAGCTCGCCTCGAACACGCCATCGGCATTGGGCTTCGCATGCACACGAGCGAAGTGCGTCTTGCCATCCGAACCCCGCAACATGTCGGCACCCGCCACGCCGCGAACCGGCGTCGGCACCGGATCCGGATGCCCCATCATCTTGCGAATACCCGGCCGGGCAAAGAGCTCGAACGACACCATCGAGGACACCGGGTTCCCCGGCAGGCCGAAGATCGGCGTGCCGCCCACGGTGCCGAACGCCAACGGCTTCGCCGGCTTGATCGCCACCTGCATCCACCGCATGTCGCCGATCTCGCTCAACACCTTCTTCACGTAGTCGAAGTCGCCCATCGACACGCCACCGCTGGTGATGACCGCGTCGCAGCTTTCGGCTGCACCGACCATCGCCGCACGGATCTGCTCCTCGTCGTCGGGAACCAACCCGAGGTCCACTCCCTCCACGCCCATACGCCGGACCAGGCTCAGCAGTGTGTGTCGGTTCGAGTCCCGAATCTGGCCGACCTCGAGCGGAACCGGTGCATCGACGAGCTCATCGCCCGTCGAGATGACGCCGACCCGCGGCCGCCGAATGACCGGCACGTCGTACACGCCGATCGACGTGCACACGCCGAGGTGAGCCGGCGACAATTCGGTTCCGGCAACGAACACGGTCTGGCCGGGCGTGACGTCGTCGCCGGCCGGGCGAATGTGATTGCCGACGGGAACCGACTGCGCCACCTCGACCGTGCCCTCGTCCTCGCTCATCGACGTGAGCTCCACCATGACGACGGAATCGGCGCCGGGCGGCATGGGCGCACCGGTCATGATGCGCACCGCCTCGCCGGGACCAACCTCGATGTCCGGCTTGGCGCCTGCGGCGATCGTTCCGACCATCCGCAACGTGACCGGCGCGTCGGCCACATCGGCCGAGCGGACGGCGAACCCATCCATCGCCGTGTTGTCGAAGGGGGGGATCGGCCCGGTCGCAGCGATGTCGGCCGCCGTCACCAGATGGAGGCAATCGTCGACCGGCACGGTCGTGGCCTCGCCAACCTCCACGCCGGAGAGGACGAACGAGCGGGCGTCTTCGAGTGGGATCATCACGACAGGTTAGATCGAGGCGCCGCCACCGGGCGTGCCCGCCGAAGCACCCGGACCGCCTTTCCGTACACCCCACCGAGGTCGTAGTCTTGAGTGATGGAACTGGTCGACACCTTCGGACGCGTTCACCGCGACCTCCGCATCGCCGTCACGGATCGATGCAACTTCCGCTGCCAGTACTGCATGACCGAAGAGGGCATGGTCTGGATGCCCCGAGAGGGGTTGCTCACGTTCGAGGAGATCGAACGGATCGCCCGCATCGCCGTGGACCGCTACGGCGTCGACAGCATCCGCCTGACCGGGGGCGAGCCGACCGTGCGCGCCCACCTCAGCCGCCTCGTCGCAAAGCTGGCCAAACTCGGCGTCGACCTGGCGATGACGACCAACGGTGCGACCCTGCGCCTCGTGGCCGACGATCTGCACGCCGCCGGGCTGAAGCGCCTCAACATCTCGCTCGATTCGCTCCAGAAGGATCGATTCATCGAGCTGACCCGACGCGACGACCTGGACCGAGTTCTCGACGGCATCGACGCAGCCATCGAGGCCGGTTTCGACCCGGTCAAGATCAACGTCGTGCTGATGAACGGGATCAACGACGACGAGATCGTCGACTTCGCCCGCTTCGGTCGGGAGAAGGGCGTCATCGTCCGCTTCATCGAATTCATGCCTCTCGACGCCGATGAACAGTGGGGCCCGGACCGGGTCGTGCCGCTGGCCCGCGTCATCGAAGAGGTCAACGCCGAATTTCCCATCGAGGCGATCCAGCGAACCTCGGCGCCGGCCACCCGCTACCGCTACCTCGACGGCCAGGGCGAGATCGGCGTGATCGCCACCGTCACCGAGAAGTTCTGCGACACCTGCGACCGCATCCGGCTCACCGCCGACGGCCAGTTCCGCAACTGCCTCTTCGCCGTGACGGACTACAACCTGCGAGACGCCATGCGCGGGGGAGCGAGCGACGACGAACTCGCCGAGATCATCGAAGGCGCCGTCCACGACAAGTGGGCCGGCCACGGCATCGATACCGTGCACTTCATCCGCCCGAAGCGGAACATGAGCCAAATCGGAGGCTGACCATGAGCGTGCACGACGAGTTCACCCACCTCGATCCGATGGGTCGGGCCCGTATGGTCGACGTGACCCCCAAGGAGCCGACGCATCGCCGTGCGATCGCCCGCGGTCGGGTCACGATGACGACCGAGACCGCATCGGCCGTCGCCAAGGGGGCGATCTCGAAGGGCGACGTGCTCAGCGTTGCCCGTGTCGCCGGCATTCAGGCGGCCAAGCGCACGTCGGACCTCATCCCGCTGTGCCACCCGCTCCTCATCGGTGCGGTCACGGTGAACTTCGAGATCGGCGAGTCCCACATCGACGTCGAGTCGTCGGTGGAGACGGTCGGCCGGACCGGCGTGGAGATGGAGGCGCTCACGGCCTGCTCCGTCGCCGCACTGACGATCTACGACATGTGCAAGTCGCTCGACAAGAGCATGGTGATCGATAGCATTGCGCTCTGGGAAAAAACAGGCGGGAAGAGTGGCACCTATCACCGCGACACATCCGTCACCTGAACGCAACCCGCCGGTAACCTGACCGGCGTTCGCCACACGGAGTTGTTTCGCCGCCACCATGACTTTTCTCGTATTCCTCCTCATCGCGCTCGGCTGGGTGGGCTGGCTCTGGGCGTGGGGCCGTGATCGCATGATCGGTGGTGGAGCGCCAAACCTCCACATGCCGAGTCTCCAGGCCGGCCCGCGTGGCCCGCTCGCTCCACCTCGAACCGCAGCAATGGCACACCGTCGCCGTCGGGAAGTGCTCGCTGCACTCGGACTGCTGGTGCTGAGCACGTTCGTGCTCGCCCGAGCGTGGAGCCCGCTGTGGGCGCTCCACCTGCTGGTCGATGTTGCGTTCGTCGCCTACCTCTGGGCCGTGTGCTCGATCGAGCGCCCGGACCTGCTCCGTTCGCGACCGTCCTTCGGCCCCGTCGTCGAAGCCGACGTTCCGCGGCCGATCCCCGGACCGAGCCGCATGGTCGTCGAATCGGACGAAGCCGACGACGAGATGGTCAGCGTGCTCGATCTGAACGAGGGCTCGATGAACGGCGTGCTTGCCCGATAGCCTTGCTCGCACAATCCTGAATCAGACCTTGATTGTCACGGGGGTGTAGCTCAGTTGGTAGAGCGCCTCGGTCGCATCGAGGAGGCCAGGGGTTCAACTCCCCTCACCTCCACTCCGTGAATTGCAGGCCAGCGGGTTCGGGCAACTAGCGTTGCCTGCGTGCACCCCGACCCCGCCCGTCGAACCGACCTGCTGCTGGATGGCCTGCTCCATCCCCGCGAAGTCGACCAGTTCGCTGCGTTGTGCGCGCCCACCTCGGTTGAGGACCTGAAGGGTCTGCGGTTGCGCATTCTGGCCTACCTTGCGTCGCTGGTGTCGATGGCCAAGGATCGGCCGGACATCGACGTGCAGCTGGCCCGACGCATCGGCAGCGTCCTTGCCGCGGTGCTCGACGACCCGGCCGACCTCGATGAGACGGATCGCGCGTTGTTGCGCGGCGCAACCGAGTACTTCCTGCTGACGTCCGATGACGGCGACGATCTCCGTCCGCTCGGCTTCGACGACGACGCACGCGTCGTCAACCGTGTTCTGGCGGCCATCGGCCGCACCGATCTCGAGCTGCTCTGACCATCGGGCCATGCCCGGCCGTCGGCAGCCCGCCGGCGGCTTTCCACTCGCCGCTGCGCGGCCAATCCCGCTGAGGAATCACGTGAAGGCACTTCGTACGTACTCCGTCACCGCTCGACTTCCCGAGGAGCTTCAACCGCTGCGAGACATCGGGATGAACCTCGGCTGGCTCAGCGACGCTCGAGTGCAGTCGCTGTTCGCCCGTCTCGATCCCGACACCGGGGCCGGTGACACGCTCGACCCGATCGGCACGTTGTCCCGCGCGCCGCGAGAGGTGCTCGATGCACTTGCTGCAGATCCGAGCTACGTCGCCCAGGCCACCGAGCTGCGCGATTCGCTCGAGCGCTCACTGGCCACCCCTCGTTGGTTCCAGCTCCACCACGAGGGCGAGCTGAATTCTGTCGCCTACTTCTCGGCCGAGTTCGGCATTGCCAAGGCGCTCCCGCAGTACTCGGGCGGATTGGGGATCCTCGCCGGCGACCACCTGAAGGCGGCCAGTGAGCTCGGTGTGCCGCTGGTTGGCATCGGACTGATGTATCGCCACGGCTACTTCACCCAGAGCCTCGACCCGTCCGGTTGGCAGCGGGAGCATTTCCCGAACCTTGAACCGGCGAACATGTCGCTGCGCGAGATCTCCGGAGTGCGGATCCCGATCGAAATCGGAGCGGTGACCGTGCACGCTCGGGCGTGGGAGGCCCGGGTCGGTCGGGTGCCGCTCTACCTGCTCGACACGAACGTGGAGGAGAACCTTCCGGCTGATCGGCTCATCACCGACCGGCTGTACGGCGGCGACCATGAACAGCGGGTCCGTCAGGAACTGGTGCTGGGTGTTGGTGGCGTCCGCCTGTTGACCGAACTCGGCTACAACCCACAGGTGTTCCACCTGAACGAGGGGCATGCGGCGTTCTCTGCGCTCGAGCGCATCCGAGTGGTGATGGCGGAACAACAGCTCGGGTTCGAGGCCGCCCTCGAAGCGGTGCGGCCGTCGACCCTCTTCACCACCCACACGCCCGTTCCCGCCGGCATCGACCGGTTCGATCGTGACCTCATCGGCCGCTACTTCGGCGGCTGGTGCGAGCAGGTCGGTATCACCCTCGATCGCCTCATGGCGCTCGGACACGAGCCGGGAACCGAACCGGGCGCAGCCATGAACATGGCCGTTCTCGGGCTTCGGCTCGCCGAGGCCAGCAATGGCGTCGCCAAGCTCCACGGCGAAGTCTCCCGTTCGATGTTCAAGGATCTGTGGCCCGAGCTCCCGGTCGCCGAAGTGCCGATCGGTTCGGTGACGAACGGCGTCAACGCCCGGACCTGGGTGATGCGTGAAATGGACGACCTGCTCGAGCGGTATGTGGGGTCGGACTGGACACAAGCGGAGCCGTCGCGTTGGGAGGCGGTACGCGGCGTCTCCGACGAGCAGCTGCGCTCGATCCGTGCCACCGGACGCGATCGGCTGGTCCGGTTTGCCCGGGCTCGAATGCGGGACTCGTTGATCGCAAAGGGGGTGACGCCGTCGGAGGCAGAGTGGGCCAACGAAATCCTGGATCCCAACGTGCTGACGATCGGCTTCGCTCGCCGGTTCGCCACCTACAAGCGGGCCGACCTGCTGCTCAGGAACGAGAACCGGCTCCGGGACCTTCTGCGGGACCCCGACCGCCCTGTGCAGTTCATCTTCGCCGGCAAGGCGCATCCGGCCGACGAGCCGGGAAAGCAGATTCTCCAACGGGTCGCCCAGTTCGCGCTCGATGCACGAAACCGCACCCGGTTCGTCTACCTCGACGACTACGACATCGAGGTGGGGCGCTACCTGTACCAGGGCGTGGACGTGTGGCTGAACACGCCGCGCCAACCGATGGAAGCGTGTGGCACGTCCGGTATGAAGGTCGTGTACAACGGCGGACTCAACCTGTCGATCCTCGACGGCTGGTGGGCCGAGGAGTACGCCCACGACCTTGGCTATTCGATCCCGACCGCATGGTGGATCGACGAGTTGGATGCCAGGGACGAACAGGAATCCCGGACGTTGTTCCGGGTGCTCGAGGACTCGGTCATCCCGGACTTCCACGGTCCGCAACATCAGATCGTGGCCGATCCGTGGTTGCAGAAGATCCGCCAGTCGATGACCCGGCTCGGCCCCCAGGTCGAGTCGAGCCGAATGGTTCGGGACTACGTCACCGAACACTACGAACCGCTTGCGGCGCGCACCGAACGGTTCCGGGCGGGCACTCCCGCCATCCCCCAGGCGCTGGCTGACTGGAAGGAGCGTATTCGCGAACGGTGGGACAGCGTCTCGATCCTCTCCGTCGACGATCAGGTCGATCCCGACGCCCGCACGGTCGCCGTGTCCGTGGACCCGGGTCGGCTCGACCCCGACGATCTCGATGTGCAGGTGCTGCACGGCCCGGTCGATCTCGAGGGCAACCTCATGGAATCGACGACGCTGTCGATGGAACCGATGGAGCGAGACTCCAATGGAATTCTCCGCTTCGAATCCCGCCTGCGGGCCGACCGTCCCGGCAGTCACGGCTATCACATTCGCGTCGTTCCACGACACGGTGAACTCGGTCACTTCACTGCACTGCATCAGGTGCTGTGGGCAAAATGAATGGGTGTGCGTGCAACGAATGAGGCGGATCAGGAAAGGCCAACCGCAATGATCAAGACAACGACCCAGAAGACCGACGGCTCGGTGAAGGTCACCTTCGCGCTCGCCGACGACCGTGACGTGTCCGTCGTGGGCGACTTCAACGGCTGGGATGCGACCGCGCACCCGATGCGGCGACGCAGCAATGGAACCCGTTCCGCATCGGTCACGGTGCCGGCCGGAACCGAGTTGCGCTTCCGCTATGTCACCGCCGACGGTGAGTGGTTCGATGAGGAAGGCGTGGCGCTCGAGCCGAACGACCAGGGAAGCGCCAACGGCGTACTCCGGGCGGCCTGAACTTTTTACCGCTCCGAGTGGGATTTTCGCGTTTTTCGTGAGATAGGCTGATCACCTGTACAGGACGGAGTCCGTGGGTTTGCTCCGACCGCAAAAGATCAACGATCGAGTGCCGCCAACCGGCGCCACGATCCGTCGAGACATACCAAGGGGTTCCGCCGCCCTATGTTTCGACGAGGCCTGCCCCAGGTTCCGCCGCCGAGGGGCAGGCCACTCTTCTTTTTGGCCGACCGTCCAGTAGCGTCGGACCCATGTTGCGACACGTGGTGATGATGCGGTTGACGGACGAGGCGACCGAGGCCGACCGGGATGCGATCGTCGACGGTCTTCGGGCCCTTCCGGCACTGGTGCCGGAGATTCGGTCCTACTCCGTCGGCCTGGATGCTGGCCTGGCGGAAGGCAACTTCGACCTGGTCGTTGTCGGCGACTTCGACGACGACGAGGGGTACGCCGCGTACAGCGCGAACGCGGACCATCAGGACGTGATTGCCACCCGGATCCGTCCGTTCCTGGCGGAGCGTGCGGCCGTCCAATACCGCAGCTGAGCGTGACCACGGCGTCGGTCGCCGCACGAGCGGCACTTGCCGGCAACCCCTCCGATGGGTACGGGGGAGCGGTCACCTCGATCCCCGTCCCCACGCTTGTGGCCTCGGTCGAGGTTCGGCCGGGTGACCACGCGAACGAACTCGTGGGGGCCGTGCTCGCCCGATGGACGCACACCTTCGGTTCGGTCGGTTCGGGCGTGACGCTCCGGGTCGACACCTCGATTCCCCAGTCGGTCGGCCTGGCCGGGTCGAGCGCCATCGTCATCGCCGGGCTGCGTGCGCTCGCCCGACACACTGACGTCGTACTCGATGAAGCGCAGACCATTCAGCTGGCCCATTCGATCGAGCGCGAGGACCTGGGGATCTCCGGGGGTTGGCAGGACCAGCTGAGCCAGACCGCAGGCTGCCCGGTCGCAATGGAATTCGCGCCGACGAGGCGGGCCACCCCGCTGGTTCCCGGACGGCGAATCCCATTCTTCGTGGCATGGGACGAAGCGTCGGCGGAGCCGAGTGGCGTGGTCCACACCGAGCTGTCCCGCACCCTTTCCCCGGGAAGCCCGGACGTCGATGCGCTGGCGGCGCAGGCGAGGTTGGCGGCCCGAGCGTTCGAGACCGGCGACGTTCATGCGCTGAAGTCGGCGATGGAAGCCACACTCGAGCTGCGGTTCGAGGCGGTTCCGATCGCCGACACGCACCGGGAGATGGCGGAAGTGGCGCGCTCGTGTGGAGTTCCCTGCAACTTCACCGGTTCCGGCGGGGCCATCGTTGGTGTGCTGCCGAAGTCCCCCATACCGTTCCTCGAGACACTGGCCGACGCCGGCCTGCAAACCACGACCTGGGAGGTCGGATGACGGAAACGGCAACCCACGGGCTGTTCGAGCGTGACGGCGACGGATTTCTCCCGAGCGAGTTCACCCGCGGACCATGGCGTCCCGATGCGCAACACGGCGGTCCGCCATCGGCGTTGCTCGGCCACCTGATCGAGCCCCGGGTTGATGACGCGGAGTTTCTGACGCACATCGAGATCGAACTCCTTCGCCCCGTGCCCCTGGCCCGGCTCCATGGTGAGGTCCGACGCGAACAGGTGAGCGGCCGGGTGGCGCGGCTGCACGCAACGTTGTTCAGCGAATCGGAGCCCGTCGCCCGCGCAAACGCGCTGGTGCTGCAACGCACCGAGCTCGACCCACCCGACTGGGTCGAGCCGGATGGGCCCGGGTTGAATCCACCCGAAGAAGTCGACGAAGTGGAACCGCCGCGCTGGGCCACGGGTCAACGAACGACGTATCACCGCAATGGCGTCGAACATCGCTTCACCGCCGGAACGTTCAAGGAGGCGGGACCCGTCGTCGACTGGATCCGACTGCGGCAGCCGCTGATCGTCGGAGAACCGACGAGCGGCTTGGAACGGGTCCTTGCCGCCGCCGACTTCGGTTCCGGCGTCAGCGCCATCTACGGGCCGACGAGCGCCTTCGGGCTGATCAACGCAAACCTCACGGTCTCGCTGCACCGGCCGGCGGTCGGCGAGTGGATCTCGCTGGACGCTCGAACACACGCGGACCCGAAGACGGGCACCGGCCTCGGCATCACCATGTTGGGTGACCGGGACGGCTCCGTCGGCGTGGCCACACAGAGTCTGCTCGGCTATTCGGTTCGCTGAGCGCTGCTCGAGGACAGCGCCGGGCTACTCGATTCGCTCGAGCAGCTCGAGCTTGGCGTCCTCGAGCTCGTCGTCGTCCAGCTCACCCTTTTGGTGCATCCGCTGGATCTTCTCGGTCATCGCCATCAGCTCGGGCGCCGAGAGGCGACCCTTGCCGGCGAAGAGGCGCTCCACCGTGGTCATGTTCTCGAGGTCGAGTTCGAGCTCCGGGCTCTCTTCGACGGGCTCTTCGACCGGACGAGCCGGTGCGCCGCCGTTGATGCGAGCCGCCTGCTTCTCCGCCTTCTTCGCCGCCTTTGCCCGCTCTCGCTGCAGTTTTGCAAATGTGGTTCGCTGCTTGGCCATGCGAGTATCCCTTCTGTCGACCGGCGGCCAACTTCCGCCACCGGTCCTGCGTACGGTGCACATCCCGTACTCGTGAGAGCCGTCGTGGCGCGCTCATCAGCGGCGGGGGATTCGTGCGTGCATTCCACCATAGGGAGAATTTGCGCGATTCGGCTGTCGCGGTCGCATGACACACCAGAAATTGGGGCAAACGCCCCATCGCGGCACCAAAATCGTCGACTTCGGGCCGACATCGGTCGCGGCTAGGGTCAGGGCCGGGACAGTGAAAGGACGCCGAACCAATGGCATTCAAGGTTGTGGTCAATTTCGACCTCTGTGAGAGCAACGCAATTTGCATGGACGTCGCTCCGGAACTCTTCGAGGTTCGTGACGACGACTTCCTCTACGTGCTCCAGGACACGCCGGCCGACGACCTGCGGGAGAAGGCCGAGGCTGCGGCCGATCGGTGCCCAAAGCAGGCCATCACGTTGGAGGACCTGGCGAGCCAACAGTGACATCCTCGGTCGTCATCGTCGGCGCCTCCCTGGCTGCATCGCGTTGTGCTGCGGCGTTACGTCGTGGGGGCCACGACGGCGCCATCACGGTCATCAACGCAGAGGCGCACCTTCCCTACGACCGTCCTCCGCTGTCGAAGCAGTTCCTGAGCGGGGAGTGGGACGCCGACCGTCTCCCGTTGCTCAAGCCGGAGCAACTCACCGAGTTCGAGATCGATTGGCGAATGCAGACCACGGCAACCGCACTCGATGTGGACACCCGCACGGTCACCCTTGACGACGGTTCGACGGTGCAAGGCGACCACGTGGTGATCGCGACTGGAGCTGCGCCCCGTCGACTGCCTGGGACCGAGGGAATCGCCGGGGTTCATCTGCTGCGGACGCTGGATGACTCCACCGGGCTCCGCGAGGAGCTCGCGGCCCGCCCGAACGCCTCGGTCGTGGTGGTCGGAGCCGGCTTCATCGGCGCCGAGGTCGCCGCAACGGCGGCGACGGCCGGGCACCGGGTGACGATCGTGGAAGCTGCGGCCGTCCCGATGGAGCGGGGGCTGGGCGCAGAGATGGGCGCATTCTGCGGTTCTCTGCACGCCGATCACGGGGTTGATCTGCGGCTCTCCACCGGTGTCACCGGTGTGCGCGCCGGCGCGGACGGTCGGATCGCCGCGGTCGAACTGTCCGACGGCACCGAGCTCGTTGCCGACGTTCTTGTGGTGGGGATCGGGGTCGTCCCATCCACCGCGTGGCTCGACGGGTCCGGTCTCACGCTCGACGATGGTGTCGTCTGCAACGCGCATTGCGAAGCTGCGCCCGGCATCCATGCCGCAGGTGACGTCGCCCGCTGGCCGAACGAACGATTCGGTGAGGTCATGCGTGTCGAACACTGGGACAACGCGGTCGAGCAGGGCATCCATGTGGCGAAGCGGATTCTCGGCGAGGCGACCGAGCCGTTCGCACCGATTCCGTGGTTCTGGAGCGACCAGTACGAGCACAAGATTCAGCTTGCCGGACGCCCAAAGGCGGGCGATCTGGTGGAGATCGTCACCGGTTCGATGGAGGAGCGGCGTTTCGCAGCGATCTACGGCGACGGCGAGCGACTCACGGGCGTCTTCGGCCTGAATCGGCCCCGCCACGTGATGCAATACCGCCGCAAGCTGGCCGAAGGCGTGAGCTGGGCGGACGCCTTGCACTTCGCCGAGGAGGCCCGCTCCGGGAGCTGAACCGGGAAGGCATGTGCGTGGAACTGCTCATGTTGGGCAGACACAGGCCGAATGGCCCAGAGAACCCACAGGTGCCCTCTCGAATCTGGAACCCACGCCATGGCCAATGCGCCCGAAACCGAATCGATCCTGTCGCCGACGACCGGGGACACACTCCCCGACATCGACACGCTGCTCCGATTGGTGCGTGGCGGTACCTCGGTGGTGTTCACCGCTGCCATTCGCGGCGAGGACGTGCTCGGCGAGTCGGGCATCAACACGACCCAGGAGCGCGACTTCCTGCTTGAAGCAGCGAGCTCGACCGATGCGGCCGCGGAGATTCCGGGCCGCGGATTCGTGCATCTTCTGCGAGCCCCGTTGCGTCGAAGCGGCGGCGTGCTGGTCGCGGCCTGCTCGGAAACCCCCTCGCTGACGGATCAGGGGCACGTGCAGGCGATCACGACCCTGTTGGATCTCGGTCTCTCGACGTCGTCGTCGCCTCGCCGAGGTGTTGCCGTGATCGACTCCGTTGGCGGCACGGACAGCCTCACCGGACTGCTCACCCGCGACGCGTTCACCCAGACGCTTTCTGCCCACGTCGAATCCGGCCATGGCGGCTCGGTGATCGTCTTCGGGCTCGACGGCTTCCGAATTGCGAACGACACGCTCGGTCACGCCACCGGTGACCTGTTCCTCCAGGCCGTGGGCCGGCGGGTCGCCGACACCATCCGCGACGGCGATGTTGCCGCCCGTCTCGGCGGCGACGTGTTCGCCGTCCTCTGCAACGGTCTTCCGATCGATTCCGCCGCCGATGTCTCCGGTCGCCTCCAGAACGCGATCTCGCAACCGGTTGCGGTGGGCGAGAGCGATCTGTCGCTGACCGCATCCTTCGGACTCGCAGAGCTCAACGCCGGTGCATCCGGAGACGGAGCGCTGGGCGACGCCGACACGGCGATGCGTTCGGCGAAGGCTGCCGGGCCGGGCCGGATCGACTTCTACAACGATGCGCTCCGAGCGACGGTGCACGCACGCCGGATGATGGCCATCGACCTCCAAAACGGCATCGCCGGCAACGAACTGGTCACGACGCTCGACCCGATCCTTGCGCTTCCGGAGCTGGCGGTCGTCGGTATGGAAGCACGCGTGCGATGGCACCATCCCATCGAAGGCCTCCGTGAACCGGAGGAGTTCATGCCGCTCGCCGAGGACATCGGCCGGGCGGCTGATGTCGAACGGGCGGTCTTCTCCTACGCAGTGGGCGAACACTTCGCCGACGACTCGCTGCCTCCGACGTCCATCGTGCTGTCGGCGTCATCGATCCTCGACCGACGTCAGATCGAATGGATGGTCGAACAGCTGACGCTCATGTCGATCGACGGCCAGAAGTTCATCGTGGCAGTCTCCGAGGCTGCGCTTGCCGTGAACCCGGACGTCGCCCGAGCAAACCTCGAGATCCTGCGTCGACGCGGTGTCGGCATTCTGCTGAACAACTTCGGGCTGGGCGATACGTCGCTCTGGACGTTGCACTCGTTCCCGTTCGACGGGGTGAAGGTGGCGGCACAGGTCACCGCCGGCACGAATCCGCTGCAGAGCGAGGCGATGCTCGCCGCCGTCTACGCCGCGGCCGATCGTTCCGAGTTCGAAGTGATCCACGGTGGGATCAACACGGCACCGCAGCTCGAAGAACTCCAGCGCCTGTCTCGGGCGTTGGACCGCACCGTCGTCTACGCCCAGGGGTTCGTCCTGGGTGCAGCGACGGCACGGTCCGCAGCCTGAAACGAATCGTCAGACCTTCTCTTCGGCGTTCGTGAGATCGACGGCGCTGCCGTGATCTGACGCGTACACCGCTTCGCCGTGAATGCTGACGTCGAGGCCGAGGTACTCCTCTTCCTCGCTCACCCGGAGGCCGATGGTGGCATCGAGCAGCTTGGCGATCACGAAGGTGAGCACACCCGAGAAGATGATGACGGAGCCCATGGCGATGATCTGGCTGAGGAGCAGGTCGGCGCCACCGGCGGCGCCGCCGGGGTTGACGTCGAGGCTGGACATCAGGCCGAGCAGCAGGCCGCCGACGATGCCGCCGACGCCATGGATGCCGACGACGTCGAGCGAGTCGTCGTAGCCGAGACGGTCCTTGAGCTGCACGGCGAAGTAGCAGACCGCACCGGCGACGAGACCGAACACCACAGAGGACATGCTGGACACGAATCCGGCCGCCGGCGTGATGGCGACGAGTCCGGCCACGAGGCCCGAGGCGGTGCCGAGCACGGTCGCCTTCCCATCACGGAGCCATTCCACGCCGACCCAGCCGACCATGCCGGCTGCTCCAGCGACGAAGGTGTTGATGAGGGCCTGGGCGGCGATGCCGTCGGCGGCGCCGGCGGAGCCAGCGTTGAAGCCGAACCAGCCGAACCAGAGCACGCCGGTACCGATCAGCAACAGCGACAGGTTGTGCGGCGACATGTCGGTCGAGCCGAGGCCCTTGCGCTTGCCGAGGACGAGCGCCATCACGAGCGCAGCGATGCCGGCGTTGATGTGGATGGCGGTGCCACCGGCGAAGTCGAGCGCATGCGGCTCGAGTTCGACGTGCCAGCCGGTGTACACCCAGTAGGTGACCGGGGTGTAGACGAGCACCGACCAGAGGATCACGAACGCAACCCAGGCCGAGAACTTCATGCGGTCGGCCACGGCCCCGGAGATCAGCGCCGGGGTGATCGATGCAAACGTCATGAAGAACGCAACGCCGATGAGGTCGCTTCCGGAGATGCCGCTCAGGCCGGCGACGTCGAAGTTGCCGATGAGCTCACCGCCGAAGAACCCGCTCTTGTCGTCGTTCGAGTTGTTGCCGAGCGAATACGTGAACAACACCCACAGAATCGGAACGATGGCGATGCACGCCATGTTCATCATCAACATGTTGCCGACGTTCTTCGCTCGCACCATGCCGCCGTAGAAGAGCGCGAGCCCCGGCACCATGAACACGACGAGCGCGGTGCTCATCAGCATCCACGCGTTGTCTCCCGTTGCTGCTTCCTGCAGCGCAATTACAGTTCCCATCGGCTCCCACTCCTTTGGGTCAGGTCTCGAGCCAGCGACGCTGATGGCAACAAAGACGGTCAAGTTGTCGGCAGTCACCGTGGCAAGCCGACGGTCGATCAGCAAAGCCTGAGAGCTGGTGTTCACATGCCGGAACCGGTCCGTTCACATTGCGGAAACAAAGCGACCGGCCGACAACCGGAACCGCCCCGCCGAGGGGGTTCGGCGGGGCGGTGGAAAACTTGCACAACGGGCGCAGGCACCACGTGGGAGTGCGCCTGCGCCCGTTGGCTTGGGAACCGGTTGGAGAGCAACCGGGTCCTTGTGTCGGAGATCCATCCGGATGGATCACCGGCGGGGGGGATTGGATCAGCTGGGAACCGTGGTCGAAGCTGCGGCCGTGACACCCATGTCGTAGCCGGGGGCACCGTGCTCGGAGAGATCGAGGCCGGCGAGCTCCTCTTCTTCGGAGACCCGGAAGATTCCGGCGGCCCGAAGAGCGGAGAACAGGATGCCGGTCGAGATCATCACGAAGGCAGCGATGGCCACGCCACCGATGAGCTGGTCGACGAGGAGGCCGGCGCCGCCACCGGTGAACAGACCCTGCAGGCTGCCATCGACGGGCGACGAGCTCGAGGCGAACAGGCCGGTGGCGATGAGCCCCCAGAAGCCGGCCACACCGTGGACCGAGAACGCACCAACCGGATCGTCGATCTTTGCGGCTTCGACTGCACGAATCGAGAAGACCACGATGACGCCGGCGACGAGGCCGGTGAGCAGCGTGCCGATGCTGATGAAGTTGCCGATGCCAGAGCAGATGGCGACGAGACCGGCGAGCATGCCGTTGCCGGCCATGCCGACGTCGGGCTTGCCCATGACGATCCACGACGTGATCATGGCGCCGGCAGCACCTGCGGCCGCAGCGAAGGCGGTCTGCACGGCGATGTACGGCACAGCCATGTCAGCGGCGAGCTGCGAGCCCGGGTTGAAGCCGAACCAGCCGACGAAGAGGATGAACACGCCGAGCATGGCGAGCGGAATGCTGTGGCCGTTGATCGTACGGGGCGTGCCGTCCGGGGCGAAGCGGCCGATGCGGGGACCGAGCACGATGGCGCCCATGAGAGCGGCGAAACCACCGGTCATGTGGACCAGGCCGGAGCCGGCGAAGTCGACGAAGCCGAGCTCGTCGAGCCAGCCGCCGCCCCACTTCCAGTTGACGACGATCGGGTAGATGAGCGCCGTGATGACGATCGAGTACACGAGGTAGCCCTTGAACTGGGTACGACCGGCAACAGCGCCGGACACGATGGTTGCCGCAGCGGCTGCGAATGCCGCCTGGAAGAGGAAGTCGACCGGGACAGCCAGCGAGTAGTCGAAGGCGTCGCCCGGGAAGAGGTCGGTCATGCCGGCCACGCCGAACTTGCTCCAGCCGCCGTCGGCGATGCCGAAGACGCTGCCGCCGCTGTAGGCGATGTTCCAGCCGATGAGGCCGAAGAACAACATGCCGACGGACACGTCCATCAGGTTCTTCATCATGATGTTGGCGGCGTTCTTCGCTTCGGTGAAGCCTGCCTCCACCATCGCGAAGCCGGCCTGCATGAACAGGACGAGCACCGCGGCGACGAAGATGAAGATGTTGTCGAGCACGACCATGTTCAGCAGTGCGTTGCCTTCAGCGGTCTCACGAGCCACGTCGGCCTGTGCAGCCGCCGGATCGGCGATTGCGAGCACTGCCAGCGTCAAGGCTGCACCACCCAAGAGTTTCCGTTTCATTTTCTCTGCCCTCCCAATGAGCATGTGTAAGCGTTGGGTGGCGCCGCAACGCTGAGGCGCCGAGGACACCGTGCCGCTCCGCATTCCCGCGCTTCAATCCCAGACGGCGGTGTTCACCAGCTGGAAACCGTGCGGAAACACAACGCCGCTCGGTTCACATTCGTGAAACACGGCGGTCACAGGCTGGGCACATGGCCTATACACCTCGGCTCGTGGCCGGCCGATGCATCCTGCATGACGCTCATGGACCGTGATCTGGAAGAACGCCGTCGCGCCGCGACCTCCAAGCTGGTGGTGTTGGACCTCGCCAGCGTGTTTCCCGACTGGTTGGGCCCCGTCCCGCCCTCGGAACTCGTGGCCCGATCGGTGCTCGTGCGTACCCTCGCCGAGGCGCGCCGGGACCAGGACGTGTTCCTCATCGGATGCACCGTGGACATGGCATGGGCGGCCGCCGAGGTCTTTCCGGGTGCCGCCATCTTCATCGAACCCGAGGATCCGTCAGAAGAGCGCGAACTCTCCGGACAGTTCCTCGATCGACAGCGCACCGGAAGCTTCGCCGAACTGGTGATCGTGTCCGGCGACCGTCGCTTTCTCGAGGTCGCCGAGATGTTCGGCGAGTCGGGTCGGACGGTCCGGGTACTCACCGACCGGGAGAGCTGCGACATCGTGCTCAACGGTGAGGCCGACGTCACGGTCTACTTCCCCGACTTCACCGACTGAGCGGCTCCAGGCGAACAGGACTCGCCCGACGACGTCCGATAGCTTCTGGGCATGCGCCCAAATCCTCTCCTCGATTCCATCCGTTCCCGCCAGGTCGCCGTCGGCGTCTGGCTCAGCACGCCGTCTTCGGTGACCGCCGAGGTCGCTGGGCGTGTCGGATTCGACTACGCGTGCGTGGACATGCAGCACGGGCTGATCGACTACAGCGATGCGGTACCGATGCTGCAGGCGCTCACGCTCGGCGGTGCCACGCCGACGGTTCGGGTTCCGTGGAATGAGCCCGGGATCATCGGCAAGGTGCTCGACGCTGGAGCGATGGCGGTCATCGTGCCGATGGTGAACACGGCCGAAGATGCCGCGGCGGCGATGGCATCCGGCAAGTATGCGCCGCAGGGGAGTCGAAGCTCTGGGCCGATCCGTGTGGCTCCCGTCGAAGGACCGGAGTACGCAGATGTGGCCAACGACCACGTACAGATCATCCCGATGGTCGAGACGGTCGAGGCGGTGAGCAACATCGATGCGATCCTGACGACGCCGGGCGTGGAGGCCATCTATGTCGGTCCTGCTGATCTCGCCGTGTCGATGGGGCTCAAGCGGGGGACCGATGATCCGTCGTTCTTCGAGAACCTGGCGCACATCGTGGCCAAGTGTGAAGAGCATGGCGTCACCCCCGGGATTCACTGCTTCCCCCACACGATCGAGGGACAGCTGGATCGGGGCTTTCGAATGGTCACGGCGCAGAGCGATCTCGGGGCGATGACGGCTGCACTGACCGGTGTGTTGTCCCACGCCCGCGGCGAATCGATCGACGCCGACAACAGCAGCGGCTACTGAACGACCACCGAAAAGGAGCCTGGCACCTTTTCGGTCAAAAGGTGCCAGGCTCCTTGCTGGGGGAATGGTGCCAGGCACCGTGGGGCGCGGTCGGCGGGCGCAGGTGCATCGGTAGCATGGGGCCGTGCTCGTTCGCCGTCCCGCCGTCCTTCTTGGTGCACTGCTGCTGCTCTTTGCAATCTTCGCAGCGAGCCCGGTTCAGGCGCATTCCGAGCTTCGCGAGCGAGCGCCGGCCGCCGACTCCGTCGTCGGCGAAGTCACCCACATCGATCTCCTCTTCTGGACCCCGATCGCCGGAGCGGAGATCCAGCTCTTCGGTCCCGATCAGACCGAGATCAACGTCGGGGAAACCACGGTCTCCGACACGGGGCTCATCAGCAGCGTCGAGTTTCCGGCACTGACCGAGCCGGGGCGCTACGCCGTCACCCATACGGAAACGTCGGTCGACACCGATGTACAGACGGCTGCCTTCACGTTCACCTTCGATCCCGACTCCGAGGTCGTCGTGGCCTCGTTGCTCGAGCGGCCGACCGGGCCGAACTGGGTGATTCTCGCCGCCATCGCCGGCGTGGTGTTGGTGCTCGCCGGGTTGTTTGCGCCGCGACGTTCTTCCGCCGTCGAGGACTGAGAACCTCAGGTTTGGGTGTCCCGCTGCCGATGGGAGGGCATGTGGCGCAGGTTGTGTGGTATCGGAAGCATCATCGCGGCGATCGTGCTGGTGACATCGGCGTGCGGAGCCGCCGACGATTCGGGTGGGGAGGCTGCTGAACGGCCGGCCGACACCACCGTCATCGTCGACGACCCTGCGCCGCAGTCCCAGGACGACGAGTCGACCGAACCCGAGGCGCTTGCGATGCGAGAGAGCGACGCAGGTGAAGCCGAGATCGCCGAGACCGATGCTTCCGGCGGCGCGGCCGTGACTGCGGCACCTGCCGAGGTGCTGCCCCCGATCGAAGAGCTGGACGCCGGTCTGGCGGACTTCGCGTCGTGTCTCAACGACAACGGGGTCGAGGTCGGCGCCTTCACGCTGCAGGACATGGTGGCGAAGGCATCACAGATGCCACTCGTCGAGACCCGAGCTGAGATGTTCGCCTTCTTCCTCGACACCGACGGTTCGGACCCGGTTTTCCAGGCCGCAGTGGCCGAGTGCAACCCGATCGTGGATGCAATTCCCGGACTCGGCGCATTCCTCCCGGCAAGCTGACGCAGCCACCATCGGCCGGAGCCGAGGAGGGGGCCGGCCCCGGCCACATGGCGTACGTCATCGAGATCCCCCCGGATTCCCCCCGGTGAGCAATGACCTTTTGCCAGTGTGCCATCTCTTCGCGTTCGATGTGGGATGGTGCTCCCCGTACGGCCGAGATTTCTTTGCGTCGCCGTAGGATCGGCTCATGTCCCGCCCGACTCCACCCGTCGCTCTCACCATCGCTGGCACCGATTCCGGGGCGGGTGCCGGCGTCGGCGCCGATCTGAAGGCCTTCGCCGCGCAGGGCGTGCACGGCACGTTCGCCGTGACGGTCGTGACTGCGCAGAACACGCTCGAGGTCCGGGAGGTGCATCCGATTCCGTCCGCCGTCCTCGCCAGTCAGGTGGACGCAGTGACGGACGATCTCCCGGTCGCCGCAACGAAGACCGGACTGTTGTGGGGAGCGGCGGCGGTGCGGACCGTGGCCGACCGCGTCCACCGGCTCGGTCGGCTCGTCGTTGACCCCGTTCTGGTGAACTCGAAGCGGGAGCGGATCCAGCCGTCGGAGGTCGACTCGCTCTACCGCTCGCTGTTGTTCCCGGCGGCCGTCGTGCTCACGCCCAATGTCGCCGAAGCAGAATTGTTGACCGGCCTCGACATCCGCACCAGCGCCGACGCTGCGCGGGCTGCCTCCACGCTGCAGGAGGAGGGGGTCGAACACGTCGTGGTGACCGGGCTGTTGCAGGATGGTCAGGCGATCGACGCCTGGGCGGGGCCCGCTGGGGTGGAGCTGCTGGCTGCGCCCACGGTCGACACCCGGAACATCCACGGCACGGGCTGCAGTTTCGCCGCAACCATCGCAGCCCGCCTCGCACACGGCGATCCGGCGGACGTGGCCATTCCTCTGGCGAAGGACGCCGTCGCCGGAGCGATTGCCGCATCTGCCCACTGGGAACTCGGCGCTGGCCAGGGCCCCATCGACCATTTCTGGAGGAACTGACGTGTCCGACCTCGTATGGACGATCCTCGCTGCGGTCCTCATGGTGATCGGACTCGGCGGCGTGGTGATCCCGCTGCTTCCGGGCCTGGCGCTGATCTGGGCGGTGGCACTTGGCTACGGTCTCACCGTCGGCTTCGGCCCGTTCGGTGTGGCGACGATGGTCGTGCTCACGGTCCTGCTCGCTCTGAGCGTCGTCCTCGGCTTCGTCATCCCGAAGCGGTCGACGGACGCCCACGGCGTCAGCCGCATGTCGCAGGTGGCAGCGCTCGTCGGAGCGATCATCGGGTTCTTCGCCATTCCGATCGTCGGGGTCCCCATCGGTGCCCTCATCGGCGTACTGCTGGCGGAACGAGCCGACAAACAGGACTGGACGCTCGCCTGGCAGTCCACCAAAGCGCTCGCCAAGGGGCTCGGAATCAACGTGCTTGCCCAGCTGGCAGTCGGCGTGGTGATGATCGCCACGTGGTCCGTCTGGGCCGCCGTGACGCTGCTCTGACGGCGGGGTCGGGACTCAGTCCCGGGTGAGCAGCATGGCGAGCTGTCGACCTTGTGCGACCAGCGCGTCGGACTCGTCCCAGAGTCGGATCTCCTCGATGAGGAGACGGTCGTGCACGTCGACGGTGCGGCACTCCGCCCGGATCCAACCGTCGACCGGGCGACGACGAACGTGCACCGTCAGTTCGATGGTGGGAACCCATCCGGCGGATGGCTCGACCATGAGGATGGGCGGTGGGAAGGCGTCGGCGAACAGCGTGAGCGCAAGGGGATCCGGAGGCCGTTCGTCCTCGAACCGAACCCATCCGCCGAACGAGATCGGCCGGTCCGTGGCTCCGCCGTCCGCCATCTCGAGCGCGGCTGGTTCGAGCCTCACGTCGACGTGATCGAGGAGCGTCATGCGAGCCCCCTGGACCGCCGGGTCGCGGGCCACACAGCCGTCGGGTGGCGGGATCGTGATGGGCTCCGGCATCAGCCGGGTTGGCGAGCCGGCCGGCGGCAGGGTGCCGAGAACGCCGGTGAGGCGTGACCGCGCAACGCCGTCCTGCAGGAGATCGGCCGAGGCGTACGCCGCCGTGCGGCCCGCTCGATGGACCTCGGTCTCGATACGAGCATCGGCATCGGGGGTGGTCGGCTTGTAGAAGTGCGTGGTGACCGACAGCGGCACGTCACGGTCGGTCGCCTGCAGCATTGCGGCGATCGCCGGTGCGCTCGAGTAGCCGCCATTCGGCACGGCGCCGATCGACCATCGGTGTGTCAAGTGGGCGCCGAACACGCCGTCGTCCAGATCGCGAAGCTGTGTGTCCGTGTCGAATTTCCAGGTCATTGGCTCTCCTACGAACTCGACGTCGAGTCGTTGCGGGTCGCCAGGTAGTCCGGCAACTTGCTGGTGGCCCGGTCGATGGCCGCCCGCAGCACCGGGTCGAGGGCACCCACCCAGAGGCCACCGGTGTATTCGAGTGAGAGGTGCACAACCGTGCCCTCGCCCTCTGGGGCGACCGCAACTCGCATGGTCCAATCGGCGTGCTCGCGGCCGTCGACTTCCCGGCGTTCGAACATGATGTGTCGGACGCCGTTCGGGTCGATCTGATTCTGCGTGCGGGCCATCCGGAGCTTCTTCGATCGGGCGAATGGGCCGACGTTGGCTCGCAGCGTCGTGATCCACGCAGCCTGTCCGCTGAGGGAGCCGGTGGCAGCCGGTACGGCTTCGGCAACGACGTCGTTCCACTCGACATGGGTCGACAGATCGGAAAGGACCTCGCCCACGAGTTTCGGATTGGCGTCGACCAAAATGACCGTGTTGTGCCTCACGTTCTCAGTGTGCCGCATCGTACGATCAAAGGGTGAAGTCGACCACGACCCGGATCACGGGCGGCCCCCTTGCGTCCCTCGATCTGGTGGCGCTCGGCGCCCGAACCGGCCATCTGTGGCGAAGCGAGACATTGACGTTCGCCGGGGTTGGCGGGATCCAGACCCTGCCCGTCGAGCGGCCGGTCGACGGCGGCGGGGTCGCGGCGCAACTCGAGTCGATGACCGGCGACAACGAGCTGCCCGGCCATCCCGGTACGGGGCCGGTTGCCCTTGGCGCGTTCCCGTTCGACCGCACGGTATCGGGGGTGTTGCATGTCCCGGATGTTCTGGTGGCCGACGATGGCGAGTACCGCTGGATGACCCGTCTTTCGGTAGACCAGGACTCGGCCGTGGCTGCGGTGATGGAAGCGGCAGCGCAGAACGAGCCGGCCGAAGCGACCGACCTCACGGTGCAACCCGGTCGTTCGGCGACGTCGTGGCGGGATGATGTCGTGGCCGAAGCGCGAGACCGCATCCTGGCCGGTCGGCTCCGCAAAGCGGTGCTCGCTCGAGAGCTGCACGTCAACGCCGGCGGTCCCATCGACACGGCTCGACTCATCGAACGGCTTGCAACGCGCTTTCCCGCGGCGACCTGTTTCGCCATCGACGGGTTCATCGGCGCCTCGCCCGAACGGCTTGTCTCCCGTTCCGGCCGGACGGTCCGGGCCTGCCCGCTCGCCGGAACGGCGGCCCGCAGCGACGATGCGGGTGTCGACGCTGCGAACATCGAAGCGCTGCGAGCATCCACCAAGGATCAGGACGAACACCGCATCACAATCCAGTGGTTGCTGTCCGAGCTGCTGCCGTTCTGCTCGTATGTCGACGCCGAGCCGGAGCCCTCGGTGATGACCATGGCGAACGTGCATCACCTCGCCACCATCGTCGAAGGCATGTTGTCCGAGCCGGCGGCGTCGATTCTCGACCTCGTCGGCGCCGTGCACCCCACCCCGGCCCTCGGCGGAGCCCCACAGGCGGAAGCGCTTCAGCTGATCGAGGAGCTCGAGGGCATGGACCGCGGCCGCTACGGAGCGCCCGTCGGCTGGGTCGATGCTGATGGCAACGGCGATTTCGCGGTCGGCATCCGCTCGACACAGGTGTCCGGAGACCGGGCCACGGTGTGGGCGGGCGTCGGTGTGGTCGGGCAGAGCGAACCGGCGGCAGAACTGGCCGAGACCCAGGCGAAGTTTCGGGCCGTGCTGGGGTCGCTGCTCAGCTGACGGCGGCCGTGCGCCGACCGAGGTAGCGGGCCTCGTGCACACCCCACTCGGCCCAATCTTCACGATGCTCGACCGTCGTCAATCCCGGGATCAGGCTGGGAAGTTCGCCGTCGGCCAGGAGAAATCGGGCGGACGGTCGGGGGTGTCGCTCCAGGTTTCGTTCGGTCCCGATCCCGATCACGAGCATGCCGTCCTCCGACAGGAGCTGAGGGAGCCGCTGCAGAAGCGATCGGTTGAGGTAGTGCGCCACAACGATCAAGTCCCACGGTCCCTGCGGTGCGGGGTCGGCTTCGAGATCGACGCACTCCGTCGCGAGCATGAGGCCAAGCGATCGAGCGCGGGTACCGGCCTGCGCCAGGGCCACGTCGGACACATCGGCGAGTGTGGCCTCGAACCCCCGTTGCGCAAGCCACAGCGCACCATCGCCGGCACCGCCAGCGAGGTCGATCGCCCGTCCCGACGTCGGGAGTCGATCCGCGAATTCGAGCAGCACACCGGGCGGGGAGGGCTCGTTCGAGAGCGCCGTCTCGCCCCATCGTTCGTTCCAACGGTCCCGGTCGCTCCCCATCGTCCGTGACCGTAGGCCGAATGGCCCACGCCGGCAACGAAATCGTCGGTGTTGCGATCGTGTGTAGGGGTGTTTCACCCACTCACGCGCTGAGGTCGCACTGCCGATTCCTTCAGTGGTTATGCCCCGCGGAGAAGAGACGATCGAAGCGACGATGACATCAGGGTCGTTGGACGGTTCTGTCGCGCCGGCAAACGTGGATCTCGATCCGTTGACCGGCCTTCCGAGCCGCACCGCCATCCTCGCCGAACTCGATCGGCGGCTCTTGGCAGCGGAAACCGGCATCGCGGTCCTCCACCTCGACCTCGACGAGTTCAAGGACATCAACGACGGCTACGGCCACAAGGTCGGCGATGGCGTCCTGCTCGAGGTCGCCGAACGGATCCAACGCACGCTTCGTCGCGAGGACGCCGTGGGTCGCTTCGGCGGGGACGAGTTTCTCGTGCTGAGCACGTCGGGCGCAGGTGACGATGCCCTTGCGCTCAGCAATCGCATCGTCGAGGCGGTTGCGCATCCGGTCCGATTCGGAACGGTCCAGGTGACGCCCCGGGCATCCGCAGGTCTTGCGATCTCGCTCGACGGCCAACTCTCCACCGATCAGCTCGTGGCCAACGCCGACCTTGCCTTGCAGGAGGCGAAGCGGTCGACGCTCGACGTGGCGCTCGCAAACGTGAGTGTTCGTCGTCGGATGCAGGCACGGTTGACGATCGAGCGCGACCTTTCGACGGCAATGCGGGAACGTCACATCACGTTCCACTATCAGCCGATTCGACGACTGGCCACCGGTCGCTTCCTCGGTGCCGAAGCGCTGCTCCGGTGGGAGCACAAGGAGTTCGGCCCGCTCTCACCTCCCGTGGTCCTCGAACGGATCGAAGCAACGAACCGCACCGAGGAATTCACGGCGTGGGCGTGGGACACCATCGCCGAGCAGTGGGCCCACGTGCGTCGGATTTCCCCCGAGCTCGCTGACAGCCGGGTCACGATCAACTCGAGCGCCCGTCAGCTCATGTTGCCGAGCCTCGTCGACATCGCTCAGCAGTCGCTGACCCGCCATTCGCTGCCGGCCGAAGCGATTGCGATCGAGATCACCGAGTCCGACGAGCTGAGCGAGCGGGCCGAGGTGACCATCTCCGCACTGCACAACGCCGGATTCCAGTTGCTGATCGACGACTTCGGCGTCGGCTACAACGCGCTCGAGTACATCAGTCGACTTCCGATCGGCGCGCTGAAGCTCGATCGGTCGCTCGTCCGCTCCGTGGCCGAAAACCCGAACGCCTTGGTGATCGTCGAGGGAATCATCGGCATCGGCCAGCGCCTCGACATGGTCATCCTCGCGGAGGGCATCGAGACCGAGGAGGAAGCCCGCATCTTCAAGGAGCTCGGTGCAACCCACGGGCAGGGATACCACCTCGGCAAGCCCATGCCGCTCGAACGAATGGTCAAGCTCGAACGCTCCGGCCATCACTGGCGACCGTCCTGGCTGCGCAAGCCATCGGAATAACGTCAGGTCCTGTACAGTTTCACCCTGTTGGAGCCGCCACCCACCGGCGGCCCTGAAGCAGGAGATGACCAGCATGGGTATGTTCGACAAGATCAAGGGAATGAAGGACCAGGCCGACGACCTCGCCGAGCAGGCGAAGGGCATGGCCGAGAAGGTCCCCGGCGGCGAAGGCATCGCCGAGAAGATCGACGAGGTCTCGGAGCAGGTCGACGGCCTCACCGACAAGATCCCCGGCATGGGCGACGGCGAAGCTGCCGCCGAGTAGTCCCAAACGTTCGTTCAACGGCCGGACCGCGTCCAACGCGGTCCGGCCGTTGTCGTTTTCGGTTCGGTCAGTCGAACGTGAGGCCGAGCGGAAGATGAGCGAGGAGCTCGTAGCCGTCGTCGGTGATGACGACCTGCTCTTCGAGCTTCACGCCTTCGCCTCCCTGACGGCTCCCGACGAAGGCTTCGACGCTGAGCACCATGCCCGGTTCGAGCGTGCACTCGTAGCCCACGTCGTCCCAGGCATGCGGGAAGTACACCTCGGGATATTCGTCGCACTGCCCGACGCCATGGAACAGGCAGGAATAGTGCCGGTACTCGTCCACGGGCGGAGCCCAGCTCTTGAACGTCAGGTCGTGCATGGTCGCACCCGGCTTGAGCAATTCGATGTTGTGCTCGATCTGGTGCAGGGCCATGCCATGGATCGAGCGTTGGTCGGCGGTGGGGGCAGCGTCGCCCACGATCCAGCTACGGCTGATGTCGACGCACATGCCATAGGCGCCGACCAGATCCGTGTCGTAGGAGAGCATGTCGCCGTTCTCCATGACGCGTGACGAGGCCTCCTGGAACCACGGGTTCGTTCGCGGACCCGACGCAAGGATCTGTGTTTCGATCCACTCGCCGCCCCGGCGGATGTTGCCCTCGTGCAGGACGGCCCAGATCTCCTGCTCGGTCATCCCGGGACGGAGCTTTTCGTACATCTCGGTCATCGTCGTCGTGCAGGCGTGTGCCGCACAGCGGAGGGCGTCGATCTCGTCCGGCGATTTGATGACCCGGGCCAGTTCCATCAGTTCCTGGCCCCGCTCGATCGTGATGCCGTGTTCCGAGAGGAACGTGCCTTCGAGGTAGTTGACCTGGTCGACGGCGATGCGAGCGTCGGCGCCGCAGTGCTGCCGGACGACGGCGGCCATGTCGTCGGCCCAGCGGCGGCTCTGCTCTTCGAATCGGCCGCCGGCGAGGAAGTAGGTCGATCCGATTCCGGTTCGCACCTCGTTCACGTGGTCGTGGTGGCCGGCGAGGAACTGGCAGCCCTCGTAGTCCCACAGCACGGTGTACCCGTCCGCCGACATGAAGGCGTAGCGGGGGGCGTTGTGCATCACCCAGATCTGCATGTTCGTCGTGTCGGTGATGTAGCGGATGTTGATCGGGTCCATCACGATCACGCCGTCGTATCCCATGAGGTCCAGCTGGCGCTTGACCCGACCGATCCGGTGGACGCGAATGGCCTCGAGATCGGGGAGTCGCAAGCCGGCGGCCTCCCATTCCCCGACGGCAGGCTGGCCCGGCCCCAGGTTGAGATGGTGCAGTGGACCCGAGGCGGCTTCGAATTCCGGGGTGCCATCACCGAGCTTGTGTTTCATGAACTGACGCCCTGGGGCGAGAGCCCCGGGCACGATGCGTGCGGCCATCCGCAAAGTAAATCATGTGCCGGGTCACAACGGGAAGAGGAGTGGGGCCGAAGGCGATGGGCCGAAGCGCCCATGTGGTGGGGGTGCCGTCGCGTCGATGTTCCGGGAGTGAATGAGGCGCACACTCCGGGGATGGCGACGTCGGTCGCCGGTGGACTGACGCCGCCCCCGCTTCCTCCTGCACCGAGGGCATCCGCCGGGCCGATGATGACGCCCGATGTGGCTCGTGAGCGAGGCTTTGCGCCACCGCCTCCACCGCAGGATCAAGGCATGTCGCGCGGCGCCAAGTGGGCCGTCATCGGGGTGATCACTGCAGTGGTCCTCTCCATCGGAGCGTCCGGCGTGATGATCACTCGTGCGATCGGTTCGGTCTCCACCGTGTCCAACCTCTCGCCCGGCCAGTGCATCGAGGACTTCATCACGACGGAGGAGGTCTTCTTCGTCACGACCGCCGATTGCGATGAGCCCCACGCGCTCGAGGTCTACGCCAATCGGCCGGACTTCTGGGGTTCCGAGGAACGGCCCCATCCGGGAATGAACGTGCTCTTCGCCGAGGGTGAAGCCTGGTGCGCGGATCAGTTCGAGTCGTTCGTGGGCGAGCCCTACGAGACCTCGCCGCTCGGCATGTGGACGTTCGTCCCGATCGTCGAGGGTTGGGCCGAGGGCGACCGGTCGGTGCAGTGCATCGTCGGTGCCTGGGACGAACAGACGCTCACCACCGGAACGCTGCGGAACAGCGCCGGCCGAGAATCTGCCTGACGGTCACCGAAATTCGGCTGGGATCATCGTGCCGGCCATGGATCGAAAGCTGGCGTCGGGATGGTCCGACGCCGCCCGATGCGCGGCGATGAGCGCTTCGCCGGCCACGGTCTGATCCCAGAACCACGCCTTGATTGCGAACGCGCTGAGGTCGCCCGGCTGGGCGGCGGCGGCCTCGGTGATCCAGGTCTTCAGGTCCTCAGCAGCGAGTCGTGCCAGTTCCCCGAGCGGGCGATCCGAGTCTGGCGCTCCGCGTTCGGCGAGTGTGCTGATGATGGCCGCGACGTCGTCGATGCTCCGTCCGGCGGTCCCGAATGCCGTCCGGTTCGACCGCTCGACGGCGAGGTCGTACCACGACCGCAGCGTGTCGATCTCGTCCGTGAGGCGTTCCCGCAACGACCCGTCGTGGGTCGGCTGCGTCCAGCTGATCGGGCAGGACATGCCATCCATCTCGAGCGAACCGCTGGCTTCCTCCGCATGATCGACCAGGACCGGGCCTTCGGTCTCGGCGAACAGGTCGAGGGTCGCACGCAGGACGCGGGTTTGAAATGCGGCGTCTCCCGGCTGTCCCAGCGGACGGCCGAGGATGAACGGCACCCACAGCGCTCGTGGTGGGCGGATGTGTTCGGTGTGCGGTCGGATCAGGCTGATCTGCGTGGTGGGCAGGCCGGCCGACTCGAACAGGTGGGAGAGCACGCCGACGGCGCGCGTGCAGGCCGGTCAAATGGGGACGAGGAGGACGGCGTCGACGTCGTCGGCGTGGAGCAGCTCGGCGAGTCGGCGCGCCGGTTCTTCGAGGTCTTCGCTGTCGGCCGCACCCATGAACGAGTAGTGGAACTCGGCGACGCTCCCGATGACGCCTTCGGCCGCAAGCTCCGAGAGGCGCTCCAGTGGGAAGACGACGTTGACGTCGTTCTGGAAACCGGTGCGGTCGAAGTTCGGGGACGCATGGCTCATCACGAGGTCGCCGGGCGGTGTGTCGCCGGGGATGACCCGGTAGTCGCCCGCGGCGACGCCGAAGGGGCGATCGCCACGGCGTTGGAGTCCGGCGGTTGAGACGATGGCGACCCGCCGTTCGTTCAGCGGTGGCCCGGCGACGAACGGGGTTGCCGGGTAGTCGGGCAACCGGAGGTTCATGATGACCTCGCGCTCGACGTCCGGGATGTCCTCAAGCCTCGCCATTGCCGTAGTCCAGCAGGCGGGACTCGTTCAGAGCGACTCGAGGAAGGCCAACAGCTCGGCCCGTGCGGCGGCGGACGCGTTCATGAATCGGCTGCGTGACGGGGTGCCCTCGCCTCCGTGCCACAGGATCGCTTCTTCGATCGTTCGTGCCCGGCCGTCGTGCAACAGTCCGCGGTCGTCATCGACCGGGATCAGGCCGAGTCCCCAGAGCGGCGGCGTGCGCCATTCGTTTCCGTTGGCGTCGAAGTCGGGCCGGTCGTCCGCCATGTCGAATCCCATGTCGTGGAGCAGGAGATCCGTGTATGGCTCGATGGTGCGCCCGGAGAGCTCAGGAACGACCGACTCCGCCGTGGTGTACGACGGCGTGTGGCAGGTGGCGCAGCCGAAGTCGGTGAAGTGCTCGCGTCCGGCAGTGG
This sequence comes from Acidimicrobiales bacterium, assembly GCA_020628865.1. Lineage (GTDB taxonomy): Bacteria > Actinomycetota > Acidimicrobiia > Acidimicrobiales > SHLQ01 > SHLQ01. The sequence continues at coordinate 151,281 of JAHDEJ010000001.1, read as the reverse complement.
CTGCTGCGTCTGCCTCGGTTCGGGCCGGAGGCACCCCGAGCGTCCGCAGGTAGAACGCAATGTCGCCGAGCCGTTCGTCGCTCACTTCGGCGGTTCCGCCATTCGGCGTCTCGTCGCAGATGGTCTGGGTCGGCGCGCAGTTCTGTTCGGGAAGGAGCGTCGAGGTCACGCCGAGGTCGCCGTGGAAGGCCTGGGCGATCTGGAGCTCGAGCGTGGTCACGTTCGACTTCCACCCGAACCGGCCAAGTTCGTGCTGTTCCGTGACCGGATTCCACACCATGTTGATTCGTCCGCTCACGCCATCGCCGTTCGCATCTGCCGGATCGGCTTGGGCCAGGATCGCCTCGTCGGGAATGGCTTCGAGCAGACCCATGCCGATCATCTGGGCGCCGATGCGTGCGCTCAACTGTGTGGTCCCGGGCAGCTCGCCGTAGTTGCGGTCGCGGACGTTCACCGTCGGCCACAACAATTCGAACGGTGTGCCATCCGGATAGCTGCCGGTCTGGACCACGTAGTTCGTGTAGGCGGTCGCTTCGGGTTCCGTGGCGCCGATGCCGTGGTCCTGCAGCTGGTCTCCGTAGTTGGTCGTGGGGACCGGACCGTTGGTGACGGGGTCGGCGCCGCCGGCAGCCAGCCGGATCACGAGCCCGGCTTCAGCGAGGGGACCTTCCGGCGGAACGAATCGTCGGCCGGTGGCGAGATGGCAGCTCACACACGAGTCGGCGTTGAAGAGCGGACCGAGACCGTCGTTGGCCGTCTCGGTCGGACCGACGGGAATCCACTGCTCGTTGAAGAGGAACTGCCCGTTGAGGAAGCGTTCGAGCTGGGCTTCGTCGAGCCCGTCGATCGGGTCGGCGAAGACCACGGGGAGTTCGACGGGCACCGTCGTGGTGGAGGCATCCACGGTGTCGAGCGGTGCTGCCGTGGTGGTGCTCGCGGGCGGCGCGCTGCCGTTGGAAGACTCGATCGGCGCATCCGACGTGCACGCGCCGACAGCGACCGCAAGGAGCACGGCAGAGACAAACGGCCATTTCACCACGTCGCAAGCGTACGCAGCCCGTGGACCCGGTCGGTGCCGGTGTGGAGGTCGTTCCTCGCGAATTCCTCGAAGGCCCAGCTCCATCGGCTGCGCAGCGGTCGTTCCGCTCCCGCAGCCGATCACGACCACCTAGTGTCGGCTGCCATGACGACACACCGGATCGACACCGCTGATGGGCTGCAATTGCACGTGGAGGACGATGGCCCCCACGACGGCCCGCCCGTCGTGCTCGTCCACGGATGGCCGGACACCGCAGCGGTCTGGGCGCCCCAGGTTCAGGCGCTCGTCGCCTCAGGTCATCGGGTGATCCGGCACGATCAACGTGGCTTCGGGCGCAGCGACCGGCCGGCGGACGTCGCCGGCTTTCACGTGTTCAACGCGATGGCCGACATCGGCTCGATCCTCGATGCGCTCGAACTCGATTCCGCCCACCTCGTCGGCCACGACTGGGGTGCGCCGCCCTGCTGGCTGACCGCCACACTCGCTCCGGAGCGGGTGCGGTCGCTCATCGCGGTCTCCGTCGGGCATCCTGCCGCCTTTCGCTCCGCCGGCCTCGAGCAACGCCGCCGCAGCTTCTACATGCTGCTGTTCCAATTCGTCGACGTGGCCGAGGAGTGGCTGCGGATGGACGATTGGGCGAACCTGCGCGAGCTCCTGCACCACCCCGACGACATCGACGTCCGACTCGTGGAGCTCGCCAAACCGGGCGCGCTGACCGCGTCGCTCAACTGGTATCGAGCAAACATCTCGCCGCAGTCGCTCATCGAGCCGCCGGTGGAACTGCCGAATGTGACCGTCCCGACCCTCGGGATCATGGGCGAAGACGACTGGGCGCTGACCGAGGACCAGATGACCGGCTCCGACCGTTTCGTGTCCGGCGAGTGGCGCTACGAGCGGGTCGCAGGCGCTGCGCACTGGGTGCAGACCGAACAGCCGGAAGCCTTCAACCAGCTCGTCGGTGCGTGGGTCGGCGCCCATGAGTGACGCCGCCCGGGAGCTCCTGCGCGGCGTCGCCGTCGCGCTTCGCGAGCTCTCGGTCGACGGGGTGACCGAGGCGTTGTCCCATCGATTCGTCGACGTCGTCGAGCAGGCGACGGTTCGTCCGGTCGTCCCATCACACGTTTCTGTCGTCGATCAGATGGCCGCGAACGGGCCACCGCTTCGTGACGACCTCCTTGCGCTCACGTCGACCCTGCCGTGGGCGCCCAGCCCCCGCGTGGACGACGGCGGCACAGGTGTGGCACTGCTCGACTTCGGCGAATGCCTCGACCTCGGTACGCTCACGGTTGGGGCGATGGCGGTCGGGCCCAACAACGCCTACCCCGAACACGACCACCCGCCGCTGGAGATGTATCTGGTCCTCGGCGGTACGGCACGGTGGCGTCACGGCGGCGCCGATGACTACGTCGAACGGCGTGCGGGAGACCTCGTGATCAATCATCCGAACGACCGGCACGGCGTGCGGACCGGTGAGGACGCACTGCTCGCCGTGTACGTGCTGGACACCTGAACCGGTAGCGTCGAACGGTGAGCCGAACCGACAAGATTCGCGAGCAGCTCAAGAAGGCGGGGGAGCAGGCTCGACAGGCTGCCGTTGATCGCGGCATCGACCAGCGTCTCGCGGGTCGGGGTCTACCGACGGGCGCGCTGACCGGTGGCCCGCGCACGCTCGAGGAAATCCAGGCCGAACTCGACAGCCTGGTCGGTCTCGACACGGTCAAGGAGCAGGTGCGCACCCAGATCGCCTTCCTCCAGGTGCAGGCCCGCCGACAGGACCACGGACTCGCAGAGGTGCCGACCAGCCAGCACCTCGTCTTTCTCGGAAATCCCGGAACCGGCAAGACCACGGTCGCCCGGTTGTTGGGGGAGATGTACGGAGCGCTCGGCCTGCTGAAGCGGGGCCACCTCGTGGAGGTCGACCGGGCCGGGCTCGTGGGTCAGTACGTCGGACACACGGCGAACAAGACCAACAAGGCCGTCAAGCGGGCGCTCGACGGCGTGCTCTTCATCGACGAGGCGTATTCACTCTCGCCACCCGGCCACGCACTCACGAACGACTTCGGTCGCGAGGCCATCGAGACGTTGATCAAGCGGATGGAAGATCATCGGGATCGGCTGGTCGTCATCGTCGCCGGCTATCCACGCCTGATGCAGGACTTCCTCCGCTCGAACCCGGGGCTGCGATCGCGCTTCGCGCGGGAGATCGGCTTTGCCGACTACAGCACTGAGGAGCTGATCCAGATCACCCGGAAACTGGCGCTCGATGCCGACTACCAGCTCGGCGACGGGGTCGATGAAACGCTCAGCGGAATCCTGCAGCGAGCGAATCGCAACGAAGCCTTCGGCAACGCCCGGTTCGCACGCAACCTGTTCGAGCAATCGATCAACCGTCAAGCGGTCCGGTTGGCGGAATCGGGTGTCGACGCCCTCGACGCGGACACGGTCAGCACGGTGACGGCGGACGACGTCGCCCAGGCGGCGCGCCTGCTGTCTGCACAGCCGCCGGCCTGATGGCCGATCGGGTGCTCGACCTCCCGCAGGGACGGTTCGAGCTGGTTCGCCGACCGGACCGTGCTCGGTCCCAGTTGCGTGCGTGGGATGCCGCGGACGCCTACCTCGCCAGGCACTTCGACGAGCAGCCGGTGGTCGGCACGCTCGGAATCGTCAACGACTCCTACGGCGCGCTGGCCTGTGCGCTGGCTGCACACGATCCATACGTGGTGGCGGACACGGCGATGGCCCGAGCGGGGATCGCCGACAACCTCGAACGCAATGGACGCGCTGCCGGGGCCGTCGTTTCCGACGTCGATCAACTCCCGGCGGCGCTCGACACCGTGGTGGTGCGGGTGCCGAAAACGCTGGGCCTCCTCGAGGACCAACTCCACCTTCTGCGTGATCACCTCGCCCCCGGCGCCCGGGTGGTCGCCGGAGGCATGGTGCGCGACATCCACACCTCGACCCTCGACCTGTTCGAGTCGATCCTCGGGCCGACGGTCACTTCGCTGGCCGAGCGGCGGGCGCGCCTCATCCATCCGGAGTGGCAGCCGACGTTGACACCGCCGATCAACCCGTGGCCGATGCGGTGGAGTCATGGCGGAACCGAGCTTGTCAATTGTGGCGGCATCTTTTCGGCCCGATCCATCGACATCGGAACGCGGCTGCTGCTTGATCACCTCCCGCCATCGACCGGAACCGTCGTCGACCTCGGCTGCGGCAACGGCGTGCTCGGCATCGCCATCGCTCAGAGCGAGACAGTCGATCAGGTCCAGTTCGTCGACGCGTCGTCGCGGGCCGTGGACTCGGCGCAGCTCAGCTGGACCGCCAACGCCGCCACCCCGGAGGCCGTCTTTTACGTCGCCGAGCGCCTTGGCGCGGTGGTCGAACCCGGCAGCGTGGACGTCGTGGTGAACAACCCGCCGTTCCACGAGGAACGGGCGGTCGGCGACGGAACCGCCTGGGACATGTTCGTCGACGCCCACGCCGCGTTGCGTCGCGGCGGCGAGCTTCGCGTCGTGGCCAATCGACAACTCGGGCACCACAGTCGGATCCGCAAGATCTTCGGCAATTGTGAAACCGTGGCCGCCAACCGGAAGTTCGTGGTGCTCTCGGCCATCAGGTGACGCCGGCCGTCCGGCCCGCTACGTTGCACCCATGCCGAGCACACCGCCCGCCGACCTCGACGTCGTCGACTACATCGCCCAGACGCGCGACAGCTACGCCGCCCTGGGCTACGACGCCTACCGCTGGGCCGACAACCCGGACCCTGTTCCGTTGACGCCGCTCGCCAAACCGCTGGCGGAGAGCCGGGTTGTCCTCATCGCCTCGGGGGGCGTGTATCGCAGCGGGCAGGTCGGCTTCACACACAAGGACGACCTCTCGCACCGCGAGATACCGAGCGACACGCCGACCGAGGACCTGCGCGTCACCCACTTCGCCTACGACCAGACCAACGCTCGCAAGGATCCCAATGTGGTGTTCCCGCTCGCGGCGATGCGGGCAATGGTGGACGAGGGCCGGATCGGGTCATTGGCGTCGCATGCGCTCACGTTCATGGGTGGCATCTACTCCCAGCGTCGCCTTTCCGAGACGCTCATTCCGGCGCTTCGTTCGCGGGTCGAAGCGATGGGCGCCGACCTCGCGCTCCTGGTGCCGGTTTGACCGGTGTGCCACCAGTCAGTTGGGCTGGTCGCACGAGACCTCGAGGCAGCCGGGGTGTCGACCCTCTCGCTGACGTCGGCGTGGTCCATCACCGCATCGGCCAACCCACCGCGGGCCGGATACGTCGACCACCCTCTCGGGCATACTGCCGGCCGTCCCGAGGACCCCGTCGGGCAGTGCATCATCATCCGCGACGCCCTTGGGTTGTTCGATTCGATCACCGAATCGGGCGCCATCGTGCCGATCCAGAGCGACTGGGGGACACCGTGGCGGGATGAAGCCCGTGCGCTCATGGATCACCGGACGCCCAGGCACGACGATCCCCAGTACCAGACCGACGCCGACCGCGACGCCGCGGTACAGCGCCACGGGGAACAGCTGGCCTGCGCCGTGTGTGCGCCGGCCGACGTGCCAGCCGACTGACGGATCAGGACAGGGCGTCTTCGAGCAGACGGCCGAGCGCGTCTCGGTCCAGATCGACCGACAACCACGTCGAGCCCACGGCGCTCGCATTGCCGGTGGCAAGGACGAGCGAGCCTCCCTCAGCTGCGGATTCCAGCACGGCGTGGTGTTCCGGCCCGACGACGAACGCCAGTGTGCAGCGCACCGGTCGCGTCAGCACGACGTCGAAGCGGATGCCCTCCGGGATCCTTCGTGCGAGGGTGCGGAGGTCGCCGATTCCCTCGATCGCATGGACTCTCGCAAGATCTGCGACGTCAGGTCGTCCCGTCACATCGAGCTCGACGGTGGGAAGTGTTGCCAGTTCGCCGTCGATCTCGGCCATGGTCCAGCCGGCGGTTGTCACCGGGAGGAGCGCAGACGGGTCGGCCATCATCCCAGCGTGACAGGCCCGATCGGAACCTTGTGGTCTCAACCGCACTCAACTGGCCAGAGGAAGGTCGGACGTGGTTGCGCCTTCGACCACGGCGGCGAGCGCGTCGAGTTTCACCGGCTTGGCGAGGTAGTCATCCATCCCGGCGTCAAGAAAGCGCTCACGATCGCCTTCGAGCGCGTTGGCGGTCAGCGCAACGATGATCGGTTGGGCATCAGCGGGGACCGTTCGGCGGATCTCGCGCGTCGCTTCCATGCCGTCCATCCCGGGCATCTGGATGTCCATGAAGACCAGGTCGTAGCGGTTCTGGGCAACCATTTCGACTGCGGATTGGCCGTCGGAAGCCTGGTCGGCAGCGATGCCCAGCTTTGCCAGCATGGTGAGCCCGACCTTTTGGTTGACGATGTTGTCGTCGACCAGGAGGACCCGAAGGCCCGCGCCGGCTTCGTCCGCGGCCGGCTCCGGTGCATCTGCGCTGCCAGGAGCGATCGTCGCGACGGTCCGCTCGGCGGTCGGGGTCTGGAGCGCCCTGTCCATCGTCGAAAGGAAGTTCCCCGGGAAGACTGGCTTGGAGAGCGGATGCGCGGACCGAAACGGCGCGGGGTCGGAGCTTGGACGGACCTGGCCGAACGGCGAGAGCACCACCAGCGCCTTTCGCGGTGTGCCGGCATCGAGGTCGCGAAGCCAGTCGTCGACCTCGGCGGCGTCGGTCGAGTCGACCACGACGGCATCGAACTCCTCGGCCTCGAGCGACGTCGCGGCGCCTTCCCAGCCATCGGCTTCGACGATGTCGAGACCCCAGTAGCGAGCCGCCTCGGCCATCGACGAACGCAACCCCTCGTGCGGCACCGCCAACAACACCCGACCATGAAGGTCTGCTCGGAGCGGACGTTGTGCGCTCTTCGTCAGGGAGAACGGAATCGTGCAGATGAAGGTTGCGCCCGCGCCCTCGGCGCTCTTGACTGCAATGTCGCCGCCCATGAGCCGCACGAGATCGCGGCTGATGGTGAGGCCGAGCCCGGTCCCACCGAATCGACGAGTCGTCGACGTGTCGGCCTGAGCGAACGAATCGAAGAGACCGGCGACCTGCTCCGGAGCGATACCGATGCCCGTGTCGTGCACGGCGAGTGAGAGTTCGATGCGGTTGGCCTCCTCGCGCATGCAGCGGACGCTGACACGAACATCGCCAACCTGCGTGAACTTGACCGCATTGCCGAGCAGGTTGTTGAGCACCTGTTGGAGGCGCGGTCCGTCACCTCGCAACTGGTCCGGGATCGTTGGGGCGATGTCGCAGATCAGTTCGATGCGTTTGGCGTTGGCCTGGGGAGCCACGACCGTGATCGATCGCTCGACGACGGTGCGCAGCGAGAAGGGATGGTCCTCCAACTCGAGGCGCCCGGCCTCGATCTTCGAGAAGTCGAGGATGTCGTTGATGACATGAAGGAGTGCGTCGCCGCTGTTGTTGATCGTCTGGACGAGCTCGGCCTGCTCGTCGGTGAGGTCGTCGTCCAGGAGCAGTTGGGTCATGCCGATCACGCCGTTCATCGGGGTGCGGAGCTCGTGGCTCATGTTGGCGACGAACTCACTCTTGGCAATGCTCGCGGCCTGGGCGGCTCGAGCCTTGTCGCTGAGTTCGGTCTTGAGGTGACGCTCGCGTTCGCGAGCGGCCTGGCTCAGCCGCACGATGGCGAAAACCATCACGAGGCAGGCGGTGGCGACGACGATGAAGAGCGAAAGCGAACGGTCGGCGCGAGCCACGTTCTCGGCCGCGCTTTGGGATCGGGAGTCGTTGACGACGGTGCGCAGGTGTCCCAGATCGCCTCGAACGATCGCATGTGCGATTTCGGCCTCGGCGAGGGAGGATGCACGTTGCCCGGCCGGCAGGCCGACCATGCGCTGGCCGGCCTCGGCGATGGCAGCGGAGGTGGTGCCGATCTTTCGAATTCTGCTGTCGACCGAGGCGGCGTCGCCATCGATCGCGACGCTGAACCTGATCCGAAGTTCATCCAGCCGCTCTTCGATACGGGTCTGACGCCGATCAAGAAGCTCGAGTGCCCTGTCGTCCCCGCCGGCACCGCGCCGAAGTTCGGCCATGAGCTGGGAGCTCAGGTTGTCGACCTCGGTGAGCTGTTGGTCCACGGCCGCCCATGCGACGGCGTCGTCGGAGCTCTCACTCAGCCAACCCACGATCGTGAGAATGACGACCAGACAGAACACGGTCAGGAACGCGTTGATGAGCGTCATCGTCTCGACGAGATGCCGGCCGAGCCAACGTCGAATCAGGGAAGTGGGGTTCCGCCGCCGCACGCCAGAGTTTCGACGGAGGCGTCGTGGTTCTTGAGCGGGTGAATTCGCCCCGGTCGAATCGTCGCAGGATCGCAATCAAGTCAAAAGGCCCATGGGACGATCCCTCGCCCATGGCGGTTTTCAACAGACAGATTCTCTTTGCGCTTCTCCTCCCCTTCGTCGCGCTGATCAGTGCGTGCAGCGCAGATGAAACAGCGGCTCCGAGTTCGGTGGCGTTCGTCGATCCCGTCCCGCTTCCGACCGAAGTTCTGGAAGAGCCGCCGGTGATCGGACTGTCGGTGCAGAACCTCTCCCGAACCTTCTTTCAGGGACTGGAAGGCGGGGCCCGCGGCGAAGCTCAAGCCACCGGCGCCACGCTGCTTGTGGCCGACGCCGGAGACGATGCCGCGCAACAGCTGATCGATGTCCAAGAGCTCATCGATCAGGGCGTGCACGGTCTGATCGTCAGCCCGGTCGACAGTGGAGCCGCCGTCGAAATTGCCGAGCTCGCGGAGCAGCACGGTGTTCCGCTCGTCGCAGTGGC
>JAHDEJ010000001.1:64366-142322 GCA_020628865.1 Acidimicrobiales bacterium | reverse complement strand
GTGGCCTACGAGATCGTGGGTCAGGCGGCCGGCGATTGGACGGGGGACGGCGGCGCTCGCGTCTGTAGCGAGTTCGTGAGCCTCGAGACCGTCGAAATCATCTTCTCGATGTCCGACGCCATGACGGCCGGGTGCGTCGAGGTGCTGCAGACAGCCGGCCGCGACGAGATCGACGTCGTGAGCATCGGTGGCAACGCGGCCGGGATCGAACTGTTGGAAACCGGGGCCATCTCCGGGACCGTCTGCCAGAAACCGGGAACGATGGGCGCCCTGGCGGTGTCGACGATGGTCGACGCGCTGGCGACCCTGGACTTCGAACAAGGGCTGCGTTTCTACGAGACGCCGGTGGTGACACCGGCGAACCAGATGGCCACCTGCATCCCCCAGTGGTGAGCCGCGGAGATGGGCTGAAGCAAGCGCATCATTGGTCGCGATAGGACGAGGGTCAGACACCCTGAGGTTCCTAGGCTGACGGGCATGCGCAGCGCTGAAGACCGTGAAGAACTCCTCCGAGCCGACATCCGTCGGCTCGGTTCACAACTCGGCGAGTCGATCGAACGAAACGTCAGCGCCGAATTCCTTGCGCTGGTCGAGCGGGTGCGCACGCTCGCACGCAGCACTCGGGAAGGTGACGCCGCCGCCGGAGAAGAGCTGGCCGCTGTGGTCGCCGATGTCGGCGATGTCGACGCAATTCTTTTGGTGCGTGCGTTCACGATCTACTTTCATCTCGCCAACGTCGCTGAACAGGTGCACCGCGTCGAAGAACTTCGACTGAAGACGGAAGGCTCCGGTCAGCTGTTCGACACGTTCGAACGCGCCGCCGAGGCGGGCATCGACCGCGACCAGCTGGCTGATGCGATCGCGTCCATCGAATATCGTCCGGTGTTCACGGCGCACCCCACCGAGGCGTCCCGTCGTTCGGTCCTCGAGAAGCGGGCCGAGATCGCTGAGCTTCTGAACCAGCGGCCCACCGCAGAGGACGCCGGTCGGGTCCGCATCGATCGACGGATCACCGAGATCATCGACTTGTTGTGGCTGAGCGACGAACTCCGGCAGGTGAAGCCCACGCCCGTGGACGAAGCACGATCGATCATCTTCTACGTCGAGCGACTGGTGGAGACGGCGCTGCCGTTGGTGTGGGAGGACCTCGACCATCTGAGCCGGGAACTCGCCATTCCCGTCGATGCCATGGCCACGCCGGTCCGATTCGGTTCGTGGGTCGGTGGCGACCGCGATGGCAACCCGTTCGTGACGCCGGCGGTGACCTCTGAGGTGTTGGACCTCCAGCGCCAGCGTGCCCTGCGACTTCTGCGCAGCGGCGTTCAGGAGTTGGCCGGCGACCTGAGTGTGTCCGGCCGGATCCGTCCGGCGTCTGACGAGTTGCTCGCCTGGATCGATGAGCAATCTGCTCGCCACCCGCATCTCGTGGCTGGCATCTCGCCCCTCATCGCCGGCGAGCCCTACCGGATCGCCGCAACGATCATCGACGCCCGACTCGAGGCGACGGAAGGCGCGGGGGACGGCGCCTACGAAACGCCAGCGGAGTTCACGGACGACCTCGCTCGGATGGATGCGTCGTTGCGGGCATCCTCGGCCGATGCGGTCGCCGACGGACGCCTGCTGGGTCTGCGTCGTCTCGCCTCGACGATCGGCTTCCATCTCGCCACGCTCGACATCCGTCAGCACACGCGCCATCACCACGATGCGCTCGGCCAACTGTTCGCCGGCGTTGGCGTGGAGTACCCCGAGTCAGCCGAGGAGCGGCTCGCATTGCTCAGCGGTGAGCTGGGAACCGGCCGACCCTTTGCTCCTGCCTCCGATGGAGAGATGGGTGGGATGGCGCTCGAGCTGTTCGGGCTGCTGCGTCGGGAGATGGACCGCCTCGGCGATGTCATCCTCGAGAGCTACATCGTGTCCATGACCCAGGGGGCCGACGACCTTCTCGCTCCGGCCCTCCTCGCCCGCGAAGTCGGCCTGATCGATCTTCCCCGCGACGTGGCCCGCATCGGGTTTGTGCCGCTCTTCGAGACGATCGATGACCTGCGTGCGATCGAGCCGATCATGGAACAGCTCTTCGCCGATCCGAACTACCGAAAGATCGTGGAGCTGCGCGGCAACGTGCAGGAGGTCATGGTCGGCTACTCAGACAGCAACAAGGACGGCGGCATTGCCACGTCGCAGTGGGAAATTCACAAGGCCCTCCGAACGGTGCGCACCCTGTCCAAACGCCATGGCATCGAGATTCCGGTCTTCCATGGCCGCGGTGGCACGGTTGGCCGCGGCGGTGGCCCGACCCACGACGCGATCCTGGCCCAGCCATCCGGCGTGATCGTCGGCTTGATGAAGACGACCGAGCAGGGCGAGGTGATCGCCGACAAGTACAGCCGTCCCCGGCTGGCCCGCCGCAACCTCGATCTCGCCTACTCGGCCATGCTCGAGCATCGACTCATGCACACCGAGACCCGCATCGGTGAGGCGGCCCGCGACCGTTGGTCGTCTGTGATGGACACGGTGTCGACATCGGCGTACGCCCGCTATCGGGAACTGGTCGAGGACCCGAGCCTCGTCGCCTACTTCACGACGTCCACCCCGGTCGAGGAACTCGGCGAGCTCAACATCGGTTCGCGTCCGGCTCGCCGCAAGGGTGCCAACAGCGGAATCGAAGACCTTCGAGCCATCCCGTGGGTCTTCGGATGGACACAGTCCCGGCAGATCGTTCCCGGCTGGTTCGGCGTCGGTTCCGGCCTCATGGCTGCCACCGAAGCTGGTCATGGACCCGACATGCGTGACATGTTCCGGACCTGGCGCTTCTTCCGGACGTTCCTGTCCAACGTGGAGATGACGCTCTCGAAGACGGATCTCGGGATCGCACGAACGTACGTCGAGACGCTGGTCGATCCCGAGCATCACCATCTGCTCGGCGTGATCGAAGAGGAACACCGGCGCACGGTCGAGGCCATCGCCACGGTGACCGGATCCGAGTTGCTCTCGGACCTGCCCGTCCTGCGACGCACACTCGACGTCCGTGACACGTACCTGGACCCGCTCAACGCGTTGCAGGTGAACCTGCTGAAGAGCACGCGTACCGCCCAGCACGCCGGCGACGAGACGGCAGAGCGCCGGATTCGCCGGGCGTTGCTCCTAAGCATCAACGGCGTTGCCGCCGGCCTCCGCAACACCGGCTGAGGCCCTCGACCGTATTACGTTTGAGGCATGCCGACGCCGCACATCAACGCTGCCGACGGGGCCTTCGCCGAAACGGTTCTCATGCCCGGCGACCCACGTCGGGCCACGCACATCGCCGAACGATTCCTGTCGAACGCCGAGCTGGTCACCGACGTGCGCGGCACGCTCGGGTACACGGGTGCATTCGAGGGCACCGTAGTTTCGGTGATGGCGTCCGGGATGGGCATGCCATCTGCCGCGATCTACATCACCGAGCTCTTGCGGGCATACGGTGTGCGCCGCATCATCCGCGTCGGAACAGCCGGTGTGTATGCCCCCGATCTTGCGCTGCGCCAGATCGTTGCGGCGACCGGAGCCGTCACCAACAGCAATCTGCCGCAGATCATCGGCGCGCCGGAGACGCTCGCGCCATCCCCCGAGCTCCTGGCCACGGCCGAGCGCGTCGCCGCAGAGACCGGCGTCGGACTCGAGACCGGCACGGTCTTCACCAGCGACATCTTCTACGAGCCGAACGACGATGCTCGTCATGAGCACACCGCAAACGGGGTGCTTTGTGTGGAGATGGAGACGGCGGCCCTCTACGCCATTGCTTCGGTCGAGGGCGCCGAGGCGTTGACGCTGCTCACCATGACGGATCACCTCGTGACGGGCGAGCACCTGTCGTCAGAGGAGCGTCAGCTCACGGTCGACGAGATGCTGGAGCTCGGGCTGCGGACGGCGATCGCCGGATGACCGCTCGGCTGCGCTTCGGCACGGCCGGATTGCGCGCGCCGTTGGGCGATGCTCCCGACGAGATGAACGTGCGGACCGTGGCGATGGCGGCCACGGCCATCGCAGACTGGCTTCCGGATGGGTCGACGGTGGTGATCGGCCACGACGCCCGGCATGGTTCGGAGTCGTTCGCCGAAGTGTCGGCCCACGTGCTCCTTTCGGCCGGCCATCGGGTCGAGCGGTTCGATCGGCCGGTGCCGACTCCGCTGGTGGCGTGGCGCGTCGCGAGCTCCCCAGCGGCCGCGGGAATCGTGGTCACCGCGAGCCACAACCCTGCGACCGACAACGGCTACAAGGTGTACGGCGCGGATGGCGCGCAGATTCTGCCCGACGCGGCTGCGGCCATCGAGCAGCGCATGGACGCCGTTGCGTGGCCCGAAGACGTTCCCCACGGCCCGACCAGCGACGCGATCGACATCGGCGACGATGTGATCGACGAGTATGTGTTCGCGGTTGGTAGAGGCTCGGCCGAGAGATCGCTGAACATCGTCTACTCGGCGATGCATGGGGTCGGTGGCGATCTCGCCGTCCGCATGCTCACGGAGGCCGGCCACACGGTCTACCCGGTGGCCGAACAGTTCGAACCGGACCCCGACTTTCCGACCGCCCCGTTTCCGAACCCGGAGGAACGTGGCGCCCTCGATCTGTCGATCGCATTCGCAGAGCGGCTGGGCAGCGAGTACATCGACCTGATCCTCGCCCACGACCCGGACGCAGATCGGCTGGCGGTGGCCGTGTGGAACGCAGGGGAGTGGACGCGCCTGAGCGGCGACGACGTCGGTGCGCTGCTCGGCGCCTTCCTGCTGGACATCGAAGGACCGTCGGGATTCGTCGCAACGACCATCGTGTCCTCCTCCCTCTTGGATCGGATCGCTGCGGCGTGGAACGTGCCGTGTGTGCGCACGTTGACCGGTTTCAAGTGGCTTGCCGCCGCGGCGACTGGCCAGGACCTGCCGCTGCTCTTCGCGTACGAGGAGGCGCTGGGCTACGCCGTGAGCCCGGCGGTGCGAGACAAGGACGGTCTCTCGGCTGCGCTCGTGTTCGCGGAGCACGCCGCCGAGTTGCGGGCCGCCGATTCGACCGTGCTGGAGGAGCTGGCCCGGCTGCACGCTGAACACGGCGTCCACAGGAACGGACAGGTGGCGGTCAGATTCGAGGGCCCGGATTCGATGGAACGAATGACTGCGGTGATGGCGGGGCTCCGGTCTACGCCGCCGACGGAGTTCGGTTCTCGCAGGATCGTTTCGGTTCGCGACCTGCTGGACGATGAGGAATTGCCCGCGTCGGACGTCCTGATCTACGCGCTCGAGGACGGCCGGGTGATCGTCCGGCCCAGCGGCACGGAACCGAAATTGAAGTTCTACCTCGAGACGGTCGCCGCCGATTCCATGAGCGCAGAGGTCCTGCTCGAGGAACTCGAGCGGGTGGTTCGAAATCTGCTGCCTGAATGACGAGCCTGGTCCGCCGGCTGTCAGGGTTTGCGGGCGTGGGTCAGATTGCCGGCTGGAAGCGTCGGGCAATCGTCTGATGCTGCGTCAGCATTTCGTCCAGTCGGGGTGACACCAGCGCGCCGTGCTCGACAACGGAGACACCGTTGACGATGGTGTGCCACGCCGACGTGGGGCCGCAGCGCAGCCAACCCTCGATGGCGTCATCGAGCACGCCGGCGAAGATCGGCCCGTCGAGCTTCCAGACGGCGACGTCGGCAACCGCACCCGCGGAGAGCTCGCCCAGCTCGCCGATTCGGCCGAGGCAACCGGCTCCGCCGCGGGTCGCCACCTCGAGGGCGGTTCGGGCGGTCATGGCATCCGCACCGGACACCAGCTTGCCCTGCAGCATGGCAAGCCGGGCTTCCTGCCACAGGCTCGCCGAGTCGGCTGAACTCGAACCGTCGCAGCCGAGGCCGACATGACAGCCGGCATGGCGGAGGTCGACGACCGGGGCGATGCCGCTGCTGAGGATCATGTTGGAGCTCGGGCAGTGGGCGATACCGACGCCGGCGGCACCGAGTCGCTGCACCTCCTCAGGGTTCGGGCGTACGACGTGGGCGCCCCAGGTGCGGTCGGTCATCCATCCCACGTCTTCGTAGAGATCGACCGGGCGCATGCCGAAGGTGGCGACAGCGAACTCGTCGTCCTCGGAATTCTCGGCCAGGTGCGTGTGGAGGCGGACATCGAGCCGCTCCGCCAGTTCGGCCGTTCGGCGCATGAGGTCGGGAGTCACCGTGAAGGGGGAGCAGGGCGCGAGGGCGATTCGGGTCATCGCTCCGAACTCGGGATCGTGCCAGCGGGCGACGTGCCGTTCCGATTCCGCGAGGATGTCGTCTTCATCACGCACGGCGTCGTCGGGCGGGAGTCCACCGTCCTTCACCGAGAGGCTCATGGAGCCGTAGGTGGGGTGGAAGCGCATTCCCAGGTCGATGGCCGCCTGCACCTCGGCACCGAGAAGGTCGCCGGCCCGATGGGGATGCAGGTAGTGGTGGTCGCTCGAGGTCGTGCAGCCGGAGAGGGCGAGTTCGGCCAGGCCGACCCAGGCGGCCGTGTACTCGGATTCTTCGTCGATGTTGGCCGTCCACAGCGGGTACAGCGCCTGGAGCCAACCGAACAGGGGCGCCGAGGTCATCGGCGTGTATGCCCGAGTGAGGTTCTGGAAAAGGTGGTGATGCGTGTTGATGAGGCCGGGCGTCACCAGGCAATCCGTGGCGTCGATGACGCGGTGGGCAGGGGGTGCCTGGTCGGTGGAGGAACCGAGCGAATGGATGCGTCCCGCATCGATCGCGACCCATCCGCCGGCCAGTTCGCGGCGGTCCGTGTCGACGGTGGCGACCGTGTGTGCATTGGCAATGAGCAGCTCGACCATTCGCTCAGCTTTCCAAACCCGAACCCCCTCCGGCGGGATGGTGCCTGGCACCATTCCGCCTTGATGGTGCCTGGCACCTTCGGGGCCTCTCTGTGGATAACGTTGCGTCGGATTCGTTGAAAAATCAACGATCCCGGGAACTCGCTGTGGAAACAAGCCTGGCACCTTTTGCCTCGAAAGGTGCCAGGCACCATTGGCGGGCCAAGGTGCCAGGCACCTTGCGGGAGGGCTATGGTGCCGGAATGCTCGACGTCGGAATCGCTGCGCCGGACTTTTCTGCTCCCGATCAGGACGGCACGATCGTGTCGCTGGCGGATCTTCGGGGCCAGTGGGTTGCGCTCTGGTGGTATCCGAAAGCCTCCACCCCCGGTTGAACGCGTGAAGGTGGAGGGTTCCGTGACCGAGCCCCAGAATTCGATTCTGCCAACTGCACCATCATCGGGGCGTCGTTCGACAGCGTCGAGGAACAGCAGGCGTTCGCCGACTCCGAAGGCTTTCCGTTCCGCCTGATCTCCGACACGGAACGCGTCGTCGGCCGGGCCTACGACGCAGAACGCCAACCCGGTGAGGACTACTACGAGCACGGGCTGCCCCGACGGATCAGCTACTTGATCGATCCGGACGGGGTCATCGTGGCTGCCTACGACCTTGCGGGCAAGGAGTTGGCCGACCACGCCGGCGAGATCCTCGAAGACATCGCCGAACGGAGCTGATCGGAGCTCTTCTCAGCGGGCGAACTGCACGGCGGCCACGAACAGGCCGAAGGCGATGACGAAGGCCCGGAGTGCCGGGAGCGGAATCGAACGCGCGATCTTCGAGCCGAAGCGGCCGCCGATCGCGCTGCCCAGGACGACTGGCACGAGCGGCCACCAGGCGATGAACCCGGCGAACGAATAGGCGATCGTGGCCATCACGGTTCCGAGCGTCATCACGATGTTCTTGGCGGCGTTTGCGCTCAGGAAGTCGGGGAAGCCCCGGATGATCAACAGCGCGAGGACCATGTTGCCGACGCCCGACCCGAAGTACGTGAGGTAGATCGCCATCGCGAACAGCGTGGCGACGCCGACCCATCCGTCCGTCAGCGAAGGTGCCGCAGTCTCTGCCCACCGCCGTACCGCCGGGCTCACGGCGAACAGCAGCGTGGCGCCCAGGATCAACCAGGGAACGAGTGCGTCGAAGGCGTCGGCTCCGGTCCACAACAGGAGCAGGATGCCAATCACCCCTCCCACGAACACCACCGAAAGGATGGCCGGGTACCGCCGACGCTGCGCCCGAACCTCCGGCCAGTACTCGGGGACCGCCGCAAGGTTGCCGGGGGTGAGGGCAGCCAGGGTCGTGGTCGCCGCTTCGATCGGAACGAGTCCGACCGACAGCATCGCCGGATAGGTGAAGAAGCTGCCTCCGCTCGACACGGAGTTGATCACGCCGCTCACGAGACCGGCCCCGAGCAGCAGAAGCCACTCGGCGAGAGTCAAGCGTCGACCTCGGCTCCAGCCATCGCGAGGCCGAGCTCCTCTTTGGTCGCGTTCTCCCGGTCGACGACTTTGACGATGCGGCCCTCGAACATCACGGCGATGCGGTCGGCGAGCCCAAGGATTTCGTCGAGGTCCTCGCTGATCATGAGGATTGCGACACCTTCGTTTCGTTGCTCCACGAGCTGTGAATGGATGTACTCGGCGGCGCCGATGTCCACCCCGCGTGTGGGCTGGGCGGCGAGGATCACGCTCGGTTTGCTCTCGAGCTCGCGGGCCATGATCAGCTTCTGGATGTTTCCGCCGGACAGCGAACTCGTCGGAGTGGCGAGCGACGGGGTCTTGACCGAGAACTGATCGACCAACTCCTGGCAGTGGTCCCGGATCTTGGCGAAGTCGAAGAGTGGGCCCCGGCGAAAGCGCGCCTCGGCATGGTTGATGAGGAGCAGGTTCTCGCTCACCTGGAACTCGCCGACGGCGCCGTCCTTCATCCGCTCCTCAGGTACGTAGGACAGGCCGGCGGCTCGAGTCCGTGCCGGTGTCGCTGTTGTGAGGTCGACGTCGTCGATGGACACAGAGGATCCGGCCTCGGCCGGGCGAAGCCCGGCGACGGTCTCGGCCAGCTCGCGTTGGCCGTTTCCGGACACTCCGGCGATACCGACGATCTCGCCGGCGTGGACGTCGAGGTCTGCGTCGACAACTGCCATGGTGCCGCGGTCGCCCTTCACAGAGAGGTTGCGCAGTCGGAGGCGGGCGAGCCCGAGATCGACATGTGGCTTGTCGGGGGCGAGCTTCACTTCCCGGCCGACCATCATGTCGGCGAGCTGTTGGCGACTGGTTTCTGCAGGGGTCGTGTGGCCGGTGACTCGGCCGTTGCGTAGCACGGTGATGCGGTCGCTGAGCTCCAACACTTCGTGCAGCTTGTGCGAGATGAAAATGATGCCGGTGCCGGCGTCCGTCATCTGCCGCAGGATGACAAAGAGGTCCGCCACTTCCTGGGGCGTGAGGACGGCTGTTGGTTCGTCGAGAACGAGGAGCTCAGCGTCGCGATAGAGCGCCTTGATGATCTCGACTCGCTGCCGCTCGCCGACGCTCAGCTTCCAGACGTCGATCTCTGGGTCGACCGAGAGGCCGTACTGTTCGCTGATTTCGGTGATGCGGTCGCTGACCACGTCGAGGTCGGTGCGGAAGCCGCGGCTCGACGTCAGGCCGAGGGCCACGTTCTCCGCAACGGTGAGCGTGGGCACCAACATGAAGTGCTGGTGCACCATGCCCACACGTTGTTCGATTGCGCTTGTCGGCGAGGTGATCGACGCCACCTCGCCCCGCAAGCGGATCTCTCCCGAGTCGGGTTTGTACAGCCCGAAGAGGATCTTCATGAGCGTGCTCTTCCCTGCACCGTTCTCGCCCAACAACGTGTGGACCTCGCCGTTGCGCACGTCGAACGACACGTCGTCGTTCGCGAGCACTCCGGGGAAGGTCTTCGTGATGTTGTGCATTGAGAGCAGGGGAGTGTGCTCCATGGGATCCTCTCCGGGCTGACCGATCGGGTCGATCGCCTACTTGGTGGCGATGTCGCCGGCGATGATGCCGGCGATGGCCTCGTCTGCCGCTGCCTTCAGGTCGGCGTCGAGCTCGAATCCGTCGTTGAATTCCATCACGAGGCCGCCGTTCTCGAGGGTGATCTGCATGGCTTCACCGCCGAGCGTGCCGCCTTCGATCATCTCGATCATGTCGGCGAGCACCACGTCCCAGTGGTACACCTGCGAGGCGACGGTGAGGTCCGATGCCCACGGCTCGGTGTTCGACTGGGTGCCGAACCACGGCAGGTCGTTCGCCGAGGCGATCGATGCAGCGCCGACGGCGGACTGCGACGTGCCGGTGAGTGCTGCCACACCGTTGTCGACGTGGGCCTGTGCCGTGGTGGTGGCGAGGGCGACGTCACTGAACGAGCCGGTGTACACGATGGACGTGTCCGAGCCGGCGGCTGCGGCACCGAGGGCGAAGCCCTCGATGTATGCGACGGCGTCGCCCGCCTCGACCGGACCGACGACGCCGATGGTCGCACCGTCGGCGAGGTTGCCGGCGATGAGGCCGTTCACGTAGCCGCCCTGGTCGGCCTCCGGGTAGTAGGCGAAGACGTTGTCGAGGCCCTGCGTGTCGGTGGCCGTTCCCCAGATGAACGAGGTCTCGGGGAAGTCCGGGGCGATCTCGGCGAGCGAGCCGCCGTACTGGGTGCCGTGCACCACGATCACGTTCACGCCGTCTTCCGCGTAGCCGCGAATCGCCGCTGCCGCTTCTTCGACGACGAAGGTGCCATCGGTGATCTGCGGCTCGATGCCGAGTCGGCCGAGCGAGTCGACCATCGACTGCGTGAACGCAACATCGTCGGACGCGCTGGGCGCGACCAGAGCGAAGGTGAGCTCCGTCTCGGCCATCGCCTCGTCGACGACCTCCGCTGCTTCTTCGGTGACCTCTTCAACGGTGTCGCTGCCGCATGCTGCAGCCACGAGCGTGATCGCAAAGAGCGCCGCCAAGAGTTTCAATAGTTGCTTTGCTTTCATGGTTTCCCTCCCGGGGGGATGTTGGTTGGTTTCAGAACTGGTGGGCATCGGTCAGTGCCGACTGAACGGTTTGGTGAGTGCCGCCGGCCCGCGGACCCGGCTGGCGAGGAGCACGAGGGCCAGGATGGTGATGATCGCCGGCGCCATGGCGGCCACATCGCTGGCGCCCTGCGGGATGATCCCGAGCGACTGCCAACGAATACGGGTGGCGGTGACGAGGCCATAGAGCAGCGCGCCGGCCATGACCCAGCGTGGTCGCCATGCACCGAAATAGACGAGGGCGACGGCGATGAAGCCGATGCCGTTGGTCAGATTGTGCTGGAAGATGGCGAGCTGCATCGACAGGGTGGCGCCCGCGACGCCGGCAAGCGTGCTGCCCATGAGGATGGCGATGAACCGCGTCTTCGCGACGGAGACGCCGAGGCTGTCGGCCGCCTGCGGGTTCTCGCCGACGGCTCGGACGTTCATCCCGAACGTGGTCTTCATGAGCAGCCAGGTCACGGCGGGGACCAGAAGGAAGGCGAGGTAGGTGAGGAGGTTGTGATCGAACAGGAGCGGTCCGATCACCTCGATCTCGACGAGCGGTTCGAAGAGGCCGCCGACCACGGGCAGCTTGTCGAGGGTCGGGAGCGGACGGATGGGCAGCGGCGTGCCGACGAGCTCTTGGAAGAGCAGGTCGCTGAACCCGAGGCCGAAGAGGTAGATGCCGATACCGCTGATGCCCTGCTTCGCGTCGAGAAAGACCGTCACGTACGCATAGACGACGCCCATCAGCAGCCCGACGCCAAGGCCGACAAGGATGCCGAGCGAATGGCTGTCGGTCTTGAGCACGGCGTAGTAGGCGCCGAACCCGCCGAGCAGCATCGTGCCGTCGACGCCGAGGTTGAGGACGCCGCTGCGCTGGCCGATCGTCTCGCCGAGGGCGGCCAGGAGATACGGCACGGCGAAGCGGATGGCGGTGCCGAGTGTGGCGGCCAGCACGGAGATGGTGAAGAACTCGCTCATGCGGCGTCTCCCGGCCGCATGCTCTTGTCGAGCCGACGGTCGAGCCAGGCTCGAACGCGATCGCTGCTGACCACGAAGAGGACGATCAGGCCGTTGAGGGCGATGGCGAGTGCGTTGGGAATCTGCAACGCACGCTGGAGTTCGGTGGCGCCGGTGAGCAGCGAGCCGAAGAGGAACGAGGACGGGATGGTCCAGAGCGGATGCAGGCCGCCGAACAGTGCGGCCACGATGCCGTTGAAGCCGGCCGAGCCAGTGAAGCCGGCCGACCCGCCGTCGGTGACGAGTCGGAGGCTCTCGCTACCGAACACGAGAACGACGCCGGCCAGCCCCGACAGTGCGCCGCTCATGCCCAGTGCGCTGACGATGTTCTTCTCCACGGAGATTCCGGCGGCGCGGGCGGCGTCCGGGTTGTGGCCCACCGCTCGAAGACGGAAGCCGAGCGGGGTACGGAACAACATGATGTAGACGAGCACGGCCGCAAGGATGGCGATCGGGACACCGAGGTGGAGTCGGCTGCCGTCGATGAGCGTGGGCAGTGCGGCGTTGTCGGTGAGGCGTTGCGTCTGCGGGATGCGGCTGGTGCCCACCTCGATCGGGTCGATCATCGGGCCGCGCAGCAGGTAGTTCATGAGCTGGATGGCGACGATGTTGAGCATGATCGTGCTGAGGATCTCGTTGACCGAGGCGTAGGCCTTGAGGGCCCCGGGGATGGCTCCCCAGATACCGCCGCCGACGAGGCCGGCGAGAATGACGAGGGGAATGAGCAGCACCTTGGGTGTTCCGGGGATCCAGAGGGCGACGGCGGTGGAGAGCAGTGCTCCGGCGATGATCTGGCCTTCACCACCGATGTTGATGACGCTGGCTCGGAAGGCGATGGTGATTCCTGCACCGACCAGCAGAAGCGGGGTGGCGCGAACGGCGGTTGCGGCGAGCCGGTCGCCGGTGCCGAATGCTCCGTCGATGATGGCGCGGAGCCCGGCGATGGGATCTTCCCCAAGGAAGAGGATCATGATGGCGCCGAACATGAAAGCCAGCAGTGCCGCCCCGAGGGGAACGCTCGCGCCGAGGAGTCGCTTCATCGGAGCGCGAACCTATCTGCCGCGATCCGGACGCGGGCACTCCGTTCTGTGAACGCCGCGTGAATCGACCAGCCGTTCATGACTCGTCGATCGCGTTCAGATAGTTGTAGATGGTGATGCGGCTGACGCCCATGACGGCTGCGATGTCGTCGACGGCACCACGAAGCAGGAAGGCGCCTTGGCGATCGAGATTGCGGACGACGGCCTGCTTGTCGGCCCGGGTCCACTCATCGGGTGCGGTGCCGAGATCCCGTTGAGCGGACCGGAGCATTCCATCGAGCGCACCGTGGAGTGAGCTGACCCCGAGGGTGTCGGATTCGCGGCCGACGTGGATGCGGATCGACGTTGCCCCGGCCTCGAGCGCAGACTCGATCATCCGGCCAACGGCGCCGGCGAGCTCGACGGACGGCCCGGCGGCGACCGATGCAAACGGTCCGACGTCGACGCTCAACCCGTCGGCTTCGAAGGCCTCGATGGCGGCGCGGACGTGGTCGCCGGGGTCACCCTCAACGAACGGCTCGACGAGAAACTCGACGGCCGCATCCCCCTCCGCATGCTCGGCCACGAACGCAACCTAGTTCTTTACAGTTTGTACAACCCAAACGGAGACACTCCGGACCCTGCGGTCAGCGGATGCGGAGCTTGCCGAAGATCGTGCCGTGGACGATGTGCCCGTGCTGGTCGAGGCTGAGCGCAGCGCCGAGTGTGTTGTGCGAGGAGTCGCCCAGGACGACATGGAAGTCCGGTTCGCCGGTGGTCCAGTCGATGGCTTCGAGCGTCCACTTCCCGTCCCGAGTGCCGCACGTGTAGACGAGGTCGGAGCCGAGGCTGACGAATGGCACGGCGTTGGGCGACGAGATCGTTCGGTTGATCCACGCCTGTTCGAGCGCGCGGCTGGCCGAGTTCCACTCGTACTTGTGGAGGCCGAGAGGCGTGTACTCGGGATGGTGTCCGAGGAAGAAGGCGAGCAGGCGGACGCCGCGTTCGGGGAAGGCGTCCGGAACGGTTGCGGGCTGGTTGTTGACGGTCATGGCGCCGTAGCCGGCGACGGTGATCGACTGCTCGGTCCGGACCTCCGTCAGCGTCGGGTCCCCCATGTGGGCGGGGCCAATGCCGGCGATGCGCCGCGACGGTGCGTTGGGGAGCTGTTGCCAGTCGTCGGGTATGTCGTCTCGCCAGAGCAGCGTGATGTTGACGATGTCGTCGCCGTCTCCGATCACGACGAAGCGGTCCTCGTCGTCGAAGCCCATGAGGCAGGGTGTGGTGCCGGATCCGGTTCCGCTGCCGTTGCGGTATTCGGCGCTCCACGCGCCGTCTGCCGGATCGAGCGAGAGTCGATCGCCGGTCCACACGACCTTGTGGGTGTGGTCGAGCGAGCTGACGTAGATGCCGTTGCCATCGTCGGTGCAGATGCTGGTGCGTACCCAGCCGTAGCCGCTGTGGCCGCGTTCGGCCTCCATGCGGGCGCAGTGCTCGGCGGCCGCGTCGGCACCGGGGAGGCGGATGGCGTCGTACGTGCTGAAGTCGCGTTCGAGGCACACGACCCAGCCATGATCGGTGTTCATCACCAGCCGCCCGTCGAACGTCATGTTGATGCCGACGAAACTCCCGTCGATGTGCCCCGGACGTTCCCAGCGATTCCGCTCGACGATGGGCGAGTCGGGGTCGTTGGCATCGGTCTCGTTGTAGGCGACCACGCCATCTTTGCGGCCGAGGAACAGGGTGTGGTCGCAGTCGAGCAGGGAGTAGACACCGTCGAGGCCGGTCATGAACCCGAGCGCGAGTCCGACCGCGTGGCCGATTGCCTCCTGCCCGGAGAGGTCGTCGAGTCCGGCGACGGCGTCTCGCATCTCCTGCTCGGTGAGCTCGGTCTCGTCGCCGACCGGCAACCGTGCGAGGACCTCGAGCGTGTCGTGGTCGAGCTTCACGATCGACCGGCGGCCGTTGCTCCAGATCACACGGCGCCCGTCGGCGTATTCGCCCGAGATGCAGCCACCGAAGTGGCCGGGACCAAGCCAGGTGTGCTGCCGCTCGTCGTCCGGGAGCGTGCGGGTCGGTCCGCTTGGACCGGGTTCGGCAGACGAGTCCTGCTGGTCGCACCGCGCATGGGCGATGGCGTGCACGCTGTCGGCAAGGAACGGGTTGATGGGACCCGTCTTCATGGCGACGCGATCCAGACGCTCGCCGTGCCGGTCAGGACCACCTCTCCGTTCTGGTCCGTGGTGCGGATCGAGAGGCGGGCAACCGGATGGTCGGCGTCGGCTTCGACCCCGGTGACCTCTGCGGTTGCCGTGAGCGTGTCGCCGGGCCAGACCTGGCGGCGCAGCTCGGCCCGATAGCTCCTGATTGCTGCGTCACCGACGAGTTCGGACACCACGCGGCCGCTCAAGCCCATCGTGTGCATGCCGTGCGCGAAGACCGAGTCGAAGCCGTGCTCGACGGCGTGGGCCTCGTCGGTGTGGAACGGGTGAAAGTCGCCGGACGCGCCTGCGTACTGCGCGATCTGCGTTCGGGTGAGGCCCTCCACCACGACGAGCGAGTGGGTGTCGCCGACCTTCACTTCACGACCTCTCGGCCGGTCGACACGTTGGTCCAGGTGAGGCGAGCCACGAGTGAGCCGGTGTCGTCGAAGAACTCGGTGATCGTCGAGGTGAAGGTGAGCGTTCCGCCGCGGCTTCCCTCTCGAGTGTGGACTTCGCCAACCCGCTGTTCGGCCTGAAGGGTTTCGCCGACCACGAGCGGGCGCATGAATTCGAATTCGGTGCTGGCGTGAAACCCGCTGGCGCCCTTCTGTTCGCGGCCGTCGTCCGGGCCGAACCACGGTCGGTCCGAACGGGGACGTCGGTCGAAGTCGGGGTCGAACGTGTCGGCGGCGGCGAGGAAGGTCGGTGTCGGGGACGTGCGAGGAGCGTCCTCGTAGCCGCAGGCCCGTGCGAACTGGAGCACGTGGCTGGACTCGACAGGGACGATGAAGCGGTTCACAGTCATGGCCGCAGCACGACCTTCCCGAAGCAGTCCGGCCCCTCGAGGGCGGCGTGCGCCTCGGCGATGTCATCCAGTGCGTACTCGGCGGCGATCTGCGGAGTCACGTCACCCTGATCGATTGCATCGAGGAGTCCGGTCAGATGCCCCCGAATCGTGGCCGCATCCGGGCGGCCGACGCCCATCAGCCGGTGGCCCTGCGTGAAGAGTGCGCCGAGATGCAGGCTGCTTCGATGGCCGGCCGTGACCCCGCACGTCACGAATCGACCTTCCGGTGCGAGCGATCGCATCAGCGCAGGGAAGACGGGCTCACCGATGTGGTCGAGGATGACATCGACGCCCCGGCCATCGGTGGCGTCTCGGATCTGGTCGGCGAGGTCATCGGCTCGATGGTCCACGGTTGCCACCGCTCCGAGGTCGACCGCCTGGCGGCGCTTCGCTTCGGTCCCGGCGCTGGTGATGACCGTGCAGCCGGCTGCGGCAGCGATCTGGATGCCGAAGCTGCCGACGCCGCTGCCGGCCGCCATAACGAGCACGGTCTCCCCGGACTCGATGCGCGCCTTGTCCACCAGGCCGGCCCAGGCGGAGCGGCCGGAGGTCGGCGTGGCGCCGGCGGCAGCGATGTCGACGTTGTCAGGAAGCGGGAGCGTGAGCTCCGCCGGAGCGAGTGCGAGTTCCGCGTGAGTGCGCTCGCCGCTGGCCATGACCCGTTGGCCGACCGACAGGCCGTCCACGTCGGTGCCGACCGCATCGATCGTTCCGGCGAGGTCCCGGCCGCCGACATGCTGGGGCCAGCGGAGCCGCATGCCGTGGCTGCCCTCGCGCCAGTACAGGTCGACGCGATCGAGCGATGTGGCTTGCACTCGGATGCGAACTTCGCCTCGGTCGGGAGCGGGCGGGTCATCGAGCTCGCCCACCTGGAGCACGTCGGTGCCACCGGTGGTTTCGTGCCAGGCGGCCCTCATCGTGCCCCGTGCCTCGCGCTGCCCATCGCCGTTCGCCCCCTCGTGTCCCGGTGCGCCGAAGCGTACGTGGCGGCTCGCCGGCCATCCAAGCCATTCAGTCCGGGCCATCCGTCGAGCAGAGGGCGCGACGTGGTCGACTGGCCTTGTGAACGCAACACTCGAACGACATGTCGCCGTGGTCGGCGGCGGTCCGGCCGGCCTGTTTGCCGCCGAGCGTCTGGCGGCTGCCGGGCTCCGCGTGACCGTTTTCGAGCTGCGCCGATCGGTGGGCCGCACGGTGCTGTTGGCGGGCCGGAGCGGCCTCAACCTCACGCACGACGACACCCCCGAACTTCTGCGCGAGCGGGTGACGGACTCGGCCGGCGTCGTCCATGCGGCGCTCCGCGAGTTCGGCGTCGCCGACCTGCGATCCTGGGCGGGCGGGCTCGGGGCGGACACGTTCGTCGGGTCGAGCGGCCGGGTGTTTCCCGCCGTCATGCGCGGCGCGCCGTTGGTGCGGGCGTGGCTGGAGCGGCTGGCCGAGCTCGACGTCGATGTCCGCACCGGTCATCGATGGCTGGGCTGGTCGGACGACGGCAGCGTGGTGTTCGACGGACCAGATGGACCGATCGAGGTACGAGCCGACGCCGTCGTGCTTGCGCTCGGGGGAGCGAGCTGGCCACGGGTCGGTTCGGACGGCTCCTGGGTGTCGCTGGTGGAAGCCCGCGGGGTGTCGGTGGAACCGTTGCGGCCGGCGAACTGCGGCGTGCGGGTGGCCTGGTCGGCGACGCTGTTGGACCGCCACGAGGGCTCGCCCCTCAAGGGCGTGCGGGTGACGGCGGCGGGCCGGTCGGCGACCGGCGATCTCACCATCACGCAATCCGGCCTCGAAGGCACCCCCGCCTACACCGTCGCCTCCGCACTCGGCAGCCAAATGGGTGAAGGGGTCGCGTCTCACTTTCACCCAAACTGCTGGTCGGGTGAAAGTGAGACGCGACCCCTTCACCGGGACGGGGCGGCTGGGGAGATTCGGATCGACCTGCGACCGGATCGGGCGACTGCGGACGTGGCGGCGCAGCTCGCGTCGAAGCGTCGACCGAAGGACTCGATCTCCACGTGGTTGCGTCGGGCCGGCGTGCAGCCCGTCGCCGTCGACCTTCTGCGCGACGTCACCGGCAATGCGATCCCCGCCGACCCCGAAGAACTCGCGCAACTGCTGAAGGCGGTCCCGGTGCCGGTCGCCGGGCTCGCACCGATGGACCGCGCCATCTCGTCGGCCGGCGGCGTCCGGCTCGATCAGATCACCGACGACTTCATGCTCCGAGCTGTACCCGGCGTGTTCGTTGCCGGCGAGATGCTCGACTGGGACGCGCCCACTGGCGGCTACCTGCTGCAGACGTGTTTCAGCACCGGAGCGAGGGCAGCTGCCGGGGTCCTGCGCTGGCTGGACGAGTCCGCCTGAGCACAGACGGCGCTGCGGCCGATACGGTCCGGGGATGCCTTCCACTATCCGTGCTGTCTTCTGGGACTTCGGCGGCGTCATCCTGTCCAGCCCGTTCCACGCCTTCACCGAGTACGAGCAGGCGCACGGCCTTCCGGAGAACTTCTTGCGCACGGTCAACACGGTGAATCCGGACGACAACGCGTGGGCGCGGATCGAACGTCAGGAGATCACGGCGGCCGAGTTCGACGCCGAGTTCGCCGAGGAGTCGGAGCGGCTCGGCCACCGGGTGCCTGGCGCTGACATGTTGGCGCTACTCGAGGGCGAGTTGCGGCCGGAGATGATCGACCTGCTCGACCGGGTGATCGCGGCGGGCTACGACACGGCGTGCCTCACCAACAACGTGGTCTCGGAGATGCGGCCGGATGTGCGGGCCGTGATGGACCGCTTCGGGTTCGTGCTCGAGTCGAGCAAGGCCGGGGTCCGCAAGCCGGAGCTCGCGTTCTACGAGATGGCGTGCGCGCAGGCGCAGGTCGACCCGTCCGAAGTCGTCTTCCTCGACGACCTTGGCATCAACCTGAAGCCGGCACGCGCCATGGGTATGACGACGATCAAGGTCGTCGACCCCCACCAAGCCATCGCCGACCTCGAAGCCCTCCTCCAACTCTGAGGTGCCTGGCACCTAACGACCCGTTAGGTGCCAGGTTCACCGAGGCGATTTGTTGAAAAATCAACGAATCGCCTCCAGCGGGTGCCAGGCACCTGAGGAACTGCGCGGCTGAAGTCGAGGAGCGAGGGACGGGCGGCGCCCCGGACGCAGCCGCGGCGCGGGTCGAGGCCGCCCTGGCGGCCGGATCCCGCCTGCGGGATGTCAGGGCACTCGCGGGTAGTCGAGTCCGGCGAGTTGCTGGACGATGCGCACGACCTGGTAGCTGTAGCCGGCTTCGTTGTCGTACCAGACGTAGAGGACGCAGCGGTCGCCGTCGACGATCGTGGCCTGTGAGTCGACGATGCTGGCGCGTTCGGCGCCGACGAGGTCGCTGGACACGAGCTCGGTCGACGACGTGTAGTCGATCTGTTCGCCGAGGTCGACGCTCAACGACGCTTCACGCAACAGGGCGTTGAGTTCGTCCTTCGTCGTTTCCTTCTCGAGGTTCAGGTTGAGGATGGCGAGCGACACGTTCGGGATCGGCACGCGGATGGCGTTGCCGGTGAGTTTGCCGTCGAGCTCCGGGAGGGCCTTCGCCACGGCTGTTGCCGCACCGGTCTCGGTGATGACCATGTTGAGCGGAGCGGCGCGTCCACGACGCGACGCCTTGTGGAAGTTGTCCGTCAGGTTCTGGTCGTTCGTGAAGGCGTGCACCGTTTCGAGGTGGCCGTTCTCGATGCCGAACGTGTCGTTGACGACCTTGAGGGTCGGAACGATGGCGTTGGTCGTGCAGCTGGCGGCGGACACGACGTTGTCGTCGTCTCGGATGGTCTCGTTGTTGACGCCGTAGATGATGTTCTTGACCTCGCCCTTGCCGGGGGCGGTGAGGAGTACCCGGGCGACGCCGTTGCTCTTGAGGTGCTGACCGAGCCCGTCGGCGTCACGCCACATGCCGGTGTTGTCGACGACGATGGCGTTGTTGATCCCGTACTCGGTGTAGTCAATGTCGTCGGGGTTCTTGGCGTAGATCAGTTTGATCGGGTTGCCGTTGGCGATGATCTGCGAGTTGTCCGTGTCGGCGACGATCGTGCCGTTGAAGGGGCCGTGGATCGAGTCGCGGCGCAGCAGGCTGGCGCGCTTCTCGACGTCGCCGTCCTTGCCCGGGCGAAGCACGATGGCCCGCAAGCGCAGCTTCGAGCCGCTGCCGGTGCGGTCGATCATGATGCGGGCGAGCAGCCGGCCGATTCGGCCGAACCCGTAGAGCACGACGTCGGTCGGCTCGGTGAGCAGGCGACCCTGTCCCGTGTTGATTGAGCGGAGCTGATCGGCGACGAAGGCGTCGATGTCCGATGCGTCATCGCCCTGCGCTTCGAGCCACGCAACGGTCAGTTTGCCGAGGTCGACCTTGGCTGAGTCGAGGCTCATGCGGCCCATGGCCTCGAGCAGCGGGAAGCTGTCGCTGACGGCGATCTCGTCGCCGATGTACTGCCGGGCGTACCGGTGGGCCTTGATGATGTCGATCGAGCTGCGAATCAGCTTGCGGCCGAAGATGTAGACGATCACGTCGTGTTCGCGATAGAGGCGACCCAGAATCGGGATCATCGCCTCGGCGAGTTCTTCGTCGGCGCGCCAGTCGCCGAGGTCATCGATCAGTGCATCACTCATGGGGACTCCATCGGCCCGGGCGATCGGCTACTTAACCGCCATCGCTCATGAGGATATCCACGGCGGGAGGGCCCACCGTGGGGGTTTACACTTTGTACAACCTGCCCGTTTCGGAGGACGTTCGTTGACCACATCACCGCGCATGTTGAGAGTTGCTGCCGCGCAGCTTGGACCGATTGCGAAGGACGAGCCCCGACCCGCAGTGGTGAGCCGGCTGGTGGCACTCATGGAAGAGGCAGCGGATCGGGGAGTGGAGCTCGTCGTCTATCCCGAATTGGCGTTGACGACCTTCTTCCCCCGGTGGTTCACCGAGGACATCGCCGGCCACGATCACTACTACGAGACGGAGATGCCGTCGGCCGAGACGCAGCCGTTGTTCGACGCAGCGAAGGCGAACGGCATCGGTTTCGCGATCGGTTATGCCGAGCTCACCGACGAGGGCGAACGGTTCAACACGACGATTCTCGTCGAACGTGATGGCAGCACCGTGGCTCGCTTCCGGAAGGTACACATCCCCGGTCACGAGAACGACGAGCCGTGGCGCCCGTTCCAACATCTCGAGCGGCGCTACTTCCAGGAGTCCGACGAAGGGTTTCCGGTCCATCGGGCGTTCGACGGCATCGTCGGCATGGCGACCTGCAACGACCGTCGCTGGCCCGAGACGTACCGGGAGATGGGGCTGCAGGGCGTGGAGCTCATCATGATCGGCTACAACACCCCCATCCACTACGCGCCGGACCCCGGACAGAACGCGCTGCAGGGATTCCACAACCATCTGTGCATGCAGGCCGGTGCGTACCAGAACGGCACGTGGGTGGTCGGCGTCGCCAAGGGTGGCACCGAGGAGGGTGTGGAGTCGCTGGCGCAGTCGGCGATCATCGCGCCGTCCGGCCAGATTGTCGCGCAGGCGGTCACCACCGGGGACGAGCTCGTGGTTGCGGATTGCAACCTCGATTGGTGTGCCCAGTACAAGGAGACCCTGTTCGACTTCGCCCGCTATCGGCGGCCGGAGGTCTACCAGCGCATCACGTCCCAGAAGGGCGTCATCGCTCCCGACTGAGCCGTCGCGGCCGCTCGGTCGTTACAGCTGGAATCCGACCTCGGCGCCGCCGCCGGGGGCGTCGCCCACGAAGACCGTGCCGCCGTGGCGTTCCGCGATCTGTTTGACGATGGCGAGCCCGAGCCCCGAGCCGCTCATCGCCCGAGCCTCGTCGGACCGGTAGAAGCGGTCGAACACGAGCTCGCGTTCGTGTGCTGGGATGCCAGGGCCGTGATCTCGTACGGTCACCCGTCGACCCCGAACCTCGAGTTCGACGGGCTGGTCGCTCGGCGAGTACTTGTGGGCGTTGTTGAGCAGGTTGCTGATGGCCCGCTCCAGAAGCTCGGCGTTGCCGCTGATGGTGTCGCCCTCCAACGTCGTGTGCAGCGTGCGGCCGGTGCGGCTGGTGAAGATGCGGGCGGCGCGGTCGGCCGGGTCGTCGAGCTCGATGACGTCGAACGGGGCCTCGTCGCGTTCACCGATCGCGAGTTCGACGACTTCGTTGAACAGGTTGGTCAACGCTTCGAATTCGCTTCGAAGGCTTCCGAGCAGTTCGGATCGGTGCGGCTCGCCGATGTCGGGAGCCCGTTCGAGCAATTCGATGTTGGCCCGAAGGGTCGTGAGCGGGGTGCGCACTTCGTGGGCGGCATCCTGAATCAGTCGCTGCTGTTGTTCGCGGCTGCGGCGCAGCGCGTCGAGCATCGAGCGGAAGCTCTGGGCAAGGCTGCCGACCTCGTC
Source organism: Acidimicrobiales bacterium (assembly GCA_020628865.1). GTDB lineage: Bacteria > Actinomycetota > Acidimicrobiia > Acidimicrobiales > SHLQ01 > SHLQ01. The sequence goes on along the minus strand of JAHDEJ010000001.1, from coordinate 119,928 downwards.
GGACCGTTCGACGTCGATTGCCGTGGTCAGGTCCTGGGTGGCCGAGACTTCTTCCGCCGTCGCGGTGAGTTTGCGGAGCGGCCGAGTCGTCGTCCGGGCAACAAGCCAGCCGGCCGCGGCGGCGAGCAGGGTGAGAAGCGCGCCGATGAGGAGGATGCGACGCAGCAGGCCGGCGAGGGCGCCGTTGGTGTCGTCCATGTAGGCGGCGACCTGGATGGCGCCCCGGTGGTCGCGGCCGCCCTCGATCTCCCGAGTGATCATGCGCAGTTCGACGCCGTCGACCTTCACCTTTCGAATGCGGGAGACCCCGCCGTCGCGGAGCACTTCGAGGTCGTCTTCGCGGACGGGGAGTTCGTCGACCCGGACCTGGTTGTTGCCCGACGACGTGTCGATCACGCCGCCGTTTCTCGTCAGCCGCTGGAACACCAGGCCGCGCTCGTTCGGCAGGGGAATCGGTTGGTTGTCGTCCCGGCGGGCGTCGCCGAGTTCGTCAGCGAATTGTTCCGATCGCGTTTGGAGAAAGGTGTCGACCTGATCGGTGAGTTCGGCGCGGGTGGAGATCCAGCTCGCCGCGCCGGTGATGGTCACGCCGAGCACGACGAGCAGGCTCGTCACGATGGCCAGGCGGGTGCGAAGGCTCACCGGTCACGCAACACGTAGCCGACGCCACGAACCGTCTGGATGATCCGGGGCTCGTCCGCCTCTTCGAGCTTGCGTCGGAGATAGCTGATGTGCACGTCGAGTGACTTCGAGTCGTCGCCGAAGTCGTAGCCCCACACCCGCTCGTACATCGTTGATCGCTCGAGCACGATGCCGGCGTTTCGCACGAGCAGGTCGAGGAGCTCGAACTCCATCTTCGTGAGATCGAGGATCCGTCCGCCGCGGGTCGCCTGGCGGCGGCCGAAGTCGATCCGGAGGTCGAGCGCTTCGATGACGTCGTCCGTTCCTTCCGGCTCGGCTCGACGCAACAGGGCGCGGATGCGGGCCAGGAGTTCGTCGAGGGCGAACGGCTTGGCGACGTAGTCGTCAGCGCCGGCATCGAGGCCGGCGACCCGGTCGGGGATCTCCTCGCGGGCCGTGAGCATGAGCACCGGTGTGCGGTCGCCGCGGCTGCGGATGGTCCGGCACACCTCGAGTCCGTCGACGAACGGCATCATCACGTCGAGGATGATCATCGACGGTTCGTGTTCCTTGATCGCCTCGAGGGCCGCTGCCCCGTCGTTGGCCGACACGTGCTGGTAGCCCTCGAAAGAGAGGATGCGCTCCAGTGCCTGTCGGACCTCCGGGTCGTCCTCGGCGATCAGAATCAATGGTGTTCCCATGTCCACGGTCTCCAGTCTTACCCGCCGCTCGGGTGCTTCGTTGCGATTGCCGACTACTGACCGCGGGAATCCGGATCGACTCCGGCCAGCGTCAACATGTCGACCATGCGGAAGTCGTCGTCCCCGGATCGGGTCGGCAGCGTCGGTCGCCAGCCCGGCTCGGCGGACAGGAAGGACTCGGTGTCCATCTGCAGCAGGCCGATGAAGACCTCGGCGACGATACGTCCGCCGACCGGGCCGAGGTGGAGGCCGTCATGCATGACGGCGGCTTCCTGCAGGATGTACAGCCACAGTGGGGTCTCGTCGGCGAGGTCGGCGCCGAAGCCGTCGAAGAGCGCCAGGTCGGCGTTGCTCAGGCGGTCGGCGTTCATTTCCTCGGCGACTTCCTGCCCGGTGGGGATCTCCCAGGTGAGGTGGCGCAGCAGGTTGCGGGTTGCGAGCGAGGTCGGGCCGATGTCCTCGCCCCGGTCGGCGCCGATGGCGCTTGCGGGGAGTCGGAACAGCGGCGTCGAGATCTTGGTGTCGATGCGCTTGGCGTTCTTCACCTCGCCGTCCTCGAAGTCGAAGAACGTCTGCCAGCCGATGAAGCGGCGTGGGGCCCGATGGCCACCGGTGAAGTCGTCGGGGTCGTCATCGCCGAACGTGTCGGGGTCGAACACGAAACCGAAGAACGGCTCGCCGTTGTCACCGGCGAGGTTCGCTCGGTAGCTAGGACGCACGAGGGAATGACCGAAGCGATAGGCGGACGTCTGGAACTCGACCGGGATGCGGGGGCGGTCGTCGGTGAAGTGGCGGCGGCCGTTGGCGAGGATGTCGTCGACCATCTCCTGGCCGACCACGAGGGGAAGGTACTCGTTCAGCGTCATCCACTGGTGGTGCCAGCGAACCAGTCGGTTCGCCTCGGCGAACGCCGCTGTCCCGTCCAGCGAGCCGGCGAGGACACGGTCGATCACGGTGTTGTGGAACTTGAGGAACGCCACCTGCAGCCCGGAGATCATGAGGTTCTCGTCGTTGCGGGGGTCGGCGATGATCGCCTGGTTGTCCTCGTCGCGGGGGAGGTCCTCGAAGAGGCCACCGGACTCGACCCGGAAGTGGAGGTCGTCGTCCTCGTAGAGGTCGGGCGATTCGCCGGGCCCACCGCCGTAGACGGAGTCGAGGTCGAACCGGGCCGTCCGCAGGTTCGTGCTGCGCCGGAGGGGTGTGGGCCGGCCGAGGCGGGAGCCGACGTCACGGGTCAGGTCGTGGTCGAGGAACTGGCCGTAGAACGTCGTGCCTGCAGGATGGTTCGGGTTGTCGACGTTGTTCGGGGACAGCTCGGGTTCGGTGATGAGCCGAATCGGGCCGACCTCGAGCGGGTCGTTGGCGTCGAGGATTCCGCCGGGTCGGCTGAGTTCGATGAGTGCTTCGCGCATGTCGCGGTTCTCGCCCCGACCCAGGTCGTTTCGGTCGAAGAGCCGGCTGAAGCGGTCGGGCCCGTCGTTCTGGTTGCCGGTCTGCAGCGCCTGCCCGGCGCCGTCGCCATCGTTGTTGCCACCGCCGTTGCGTGGGCCGCGCGCGTCGCGCCCGCCACCATCCCGGTCTCGTCGTCGTTCGAGCGCGCCGGCAACGCCGGGGGTTGCGGCGACGACGGCGGCACCGGCGCCGGCACCGGCCATGCCGAGGAATCGGCGGCGGTTCGGGCGCTTCGTCGTGCCGTCGTCGGTCTGCGGGGTGGTGCGGGCGGGGTCTTCCATTGCAACTCCTGCGGTAGGGGATGTCGTCATGGTCGGACCTCGAGATCAACCCGGGGATAGCCGTTTCATAAGAGACACAAAAGCCCGCGCCGGTGGCCGGCGACTAGAGTCGCGACTGGCGGCGAACATCGGGGGACGGTCAATGGCGGCCACACTTGCGGAAGCGATCCACGACGAACGGGTCACCTGGGAACAGCTGCACGAGCGGTACGACCCGGTGCTCCAGATGGTCAACGTGCTCATCGGCGTGGTGCCGAATTGCGACACGTATCTCGAGGTTTGGCCGGTTGGGTTTCGTACCTACAACCTGATGGTGCCGAACTTCCTCAATCTGCCCGGGTCGCTGTTCGGCCGTTCGGCGCCGAAGGATGTCGTCGGTCTGGGGATGTACGTGTCGTCCCGAGCGGCCAGTTGCAACTACTGCTCCGCGCATACCTGCTCGTTCGCCCTGCGGCGCGGGTCCTCGGCCGACGCGGTGACCGGCGCCGACCGGACGGAGGCGGAAGTTGCCGCAGTGGCGGTTGCCGAAGCGCTCTCGACGGACCCGCACCACTATCGACCGGCCCTCCGGGACGAGCTGTTGCGGCACTACACGCCCGAGGATGCCGAGTGGATCGTGATGGGAGTGGCGATGATGGGCTTCCTCAACAAGTTCATGGATGCCATGGGCGTCGAGCTCGAGTCCGAGGCGGTGGGCGACGTGTCGGCGCTGATTTCCCCGACGGGCTGGTCGGTGGGGCAGCACGATTGGGCGGATGAGACGCTGGCCGGATCCTCGGGTGACATTCCGCCAACCGATTCCGCCCGCGTGTTGATGCGGGTCGTGCGCAACGCCCCCGGCGCCGTGCGGCTCGAACGCCGGTGGATGGACGGCATGCCGGCCGATGGGGCGCTCGCTCGGCGGCGGATCTCCGAGGAGTACGGCTACGACGAACCGCTCCTCTCGCACATGTTGCATGCCAAGCCCCGCCGGGCGTTGGCGGCGATGCTGCGACACAACCTGGACCCGGCGCAATCCGAGGTCGGTATCGGAGCGAAGGCATTGGCGTCGCTGGTGTTCGCCACCCATATGGGGAATGGACTGCTCGCCGGCCGATCGGCTGCGCTCGCCGAGAACTGTGGGATCGATCCGCGGGTGGTCGACTCGGCCCGGGTCGGCGTCGACCTCGCCGACGCGGCCGTACAGATGGACGATCGGACGACGGCGATCGTTGCGGCGTCGCTGGCGATGTCGCCGAGTCCGTCGGTGGTCGATGCGACCGCGATTCAGACCGTCACCGCAAATCTGTCGGCTGCCGAAATCGTGGAGCTGGCCGTCTGGATCTCGGTGAGTCAGCTGCAGCATCGACTGTCGCTCTGGTACGGCCTCGCAACCTGATCGACCAACCATTCGCCCCACGCTTTACATTTTGTAAAGTGTTCGCATGACCGAGTTCATCCTGAACGGCACGCCCGTCTCCGTCGGCGACCATCACGAGCATCTGCTCACCGCGTTGCGCGACGAGCTGGGTGTCATGTCGCCCAAGGACGGCTGTTCCCCATCCGGCCAGTGCGGCTGCTGCACGGTCATCGTCGACGGGAAGGCGCGCGTCTCGTGTCAGACGTCGTTGGAGAAGACGGCGGGAACGACGGTGACCACGCTCGAAGGTCTCCCGGAGGACGAACGGGATCGCATGGCGGACGCCTTTGCCGCCCACGGCGCGCTGCAGTGCGGCTTCTGCACACCCGGCATCCTGATGCGAACGAAGGCGATGATCGACAAGAAGGGGGCCGACCTCACCCGCACCAATGCGGCGGCGCTGCTGGGCGCCCACCTCTGCCGATGCACCGGCTACATCAAGATCCTCGACGCAATCGAAGATCTGGCACAGGGCGAGACCCCGGTGGCGATTCAGCCGAAGGGTGTCGGCACCCGTGGCATCAAGTACGAGGCGGCCGAACTGTCGCTCGGCGACCGACCGTTCATCGACGACATGGTGCCCGACGGCCTGCTGCACGGAGCCGTTCATCTGTCCGAGCACGCACGCGCCGACATCGTTGCGATCGACACGTCGGCCGCGATTGCGGTCGACGGGGTCGTCGCCGTGCTGACCGCCGCCGACGTGCCCGGTGAACTTCGCAGCGGCCTCATTCACAAGGACTGGCCCATCTTCATTCCGGAAGGCGGACGCACCAGCTACCTCGGCGACGTGCTCGCCCTCGTGGTGGCCGAGACTCGGGCGATCGCCCGGGCGGCGGCCGAACTCGTGTCGGTCACGTACGACGTGCTCCCGCCCATGACGAACCCGGCCGACGCGATTGCATCCGACGAGCCCGCAGTGTGGACGCTCGACGGCAACATCCTGTCCACGTCCACCTACACCCGAGGCGACGCCGAAGCCGGCCTCGCAGCCGCCACGCATGTGGTTCGGGAAACCTTCCAGACCCAGCGGATCGACCACGCCTTCGTCGAGCCCGAGAGCACGCTCGCCGTGCCGATCCCGCCGGGCCAGTCGCTGCCTGCCACCGGGACGTTCGGCGAGTCCGACGCTGTGAGCGACGAACGGCGCCTCTACGTGTACTCCGGCGGCCAGGGAATCTGGGACGATCGCAATGACATCGCCCGAATCCTCGACGTGGACTCGTCGATCGTGTTCACCGAACTCGTTTCGAACGGCGGAGCGTTCGGTGGCAAGGAGGATATGTCGAACCAGGGCCAGACCGCGTTGGCGGCATGGCTGCTCGACCGACCGGTGAAGACCACCTTCTCTCGAGAAGAGTCGTTGTTGGTCCACACCAAACGACATCCGATCCGCATGGAGTACGAGATCGGCTGCGATGGCGACGGCGTGCTTCAGGGCCTGCGAGTGCGGATGATCGGCGACTCCGGCCCGTACGCATCGGTCGGCATGAAGGTGCTCGAACGGGCGGCCGGTCATGCATCGGGTCCGTACGTGATCCCGAACATCGACGTCGAGGCCATCGCCGCCCGCACCAACAACTCGGTGTGTGGTGCCTTCCGAGGCTTTGGCGCCAACCAGGCCCAGTTCGCGATGGAAGGCGCCCTGGATCGGCTCGCCGAGCAGGTCGGGATCTCCGGGTGGGAGATTCGCAGCCGCAACGTGATCACGCCCGGCGTCGTCTGGGGCCCCGGCCAGATCATGGACGACGGCTGCCTCGGGGCGCGTGAGTGCCTCGACGCTGTGAAGGAGCCGTACGAGGCGGCTCGAGCCGCCGGCAAACCGGTCGGTGTCGGCCTCGGGTTGAAGAACTCTGGCCTCGGCAACGGCTTCAAGGAGATCGCAAAAGCGGTGGTGCACTTCTGTGACGACGGCGCCGTCGAGGTCCGGCACTGCTGGACCGAGATGGGGCAGGGCATCCACACGGTTGCGTTGCAGGTGGCGGTCGAGGAACTCGGCGTGGAGGCCGAACAGGTGCGGGTCATCGTCGACAGCACGCGGGAGCTCGGCGCCGGCCAGACCACGGGCAGCCGCGGAACCCTCATGGGGGCCGGGTCGGTCAAGGACGCCTGCGAGAAGGCGATGGCCGACGGCTGCAAGGTCGGTGTCGACTACGAGGGCGAGTACCGGGTCGACTGGACCAACTCGCTGAACGAAGGGCTCGAGAACCCGATCATCCACTCGACGTTCGGTTACGCCGCTCAGCTCGTGATCCTCGACCCCGACACCGGCAATGTGGAGAAGGTCGTTGCCGCCCACGACGTCGGCCGAGCCGTGAACCCGCTGCTGTGCGAGGGTCAGGTGGAGGGCGCCGTGCACATGGGCCTCGGCTACGCCATGAGCGAGGGCTTCCCGTGCGACGAGAACGGCAAGCCGCTCAACGACACGCTGCGGAGCCTCGACATCATCCGCCCGAAGGACATGCCGCCGGTCGACGTCATCCTCGTCGAGTCGGCGGAACCGAACAGCCCTTACGGAATCAAGGGCGTCGGCGAGATCGGCCTCGTGCCGACTGCCGGTGCGGTGGCTGCAGCCATGCAGGACCACGACGGCGAGTGGCGCAACGAGCTGCCGCTGGTGAACGAGAAGAACCGCGAGCGGGCATCGGCGTGGGTGCGTTGATGTCGTTCGAGAACCTCAACGGCGTTTTCGCAGTTTGTACACTCCGCCCATGATTGCGCTCGCCGACAACCAGACGTCCGGGCTGGTGTGTGCACATCACCACATCTACTCCGCGCTGGCCCGGGGCATGCCAGCACCACCGCGGACCCCCGAGGGGTTCATGGACATCCTCGAGCTCGTTTGGTGGCGGCTGGATCGCGCCCTCGACCTGGACATCATCTTCCATTCCGCACGACTCGCGGCACTCGAAGCGTTGCAGAACGGGTGCACGGCGGTCATCGACCATCACGAATCGCCAGACGCAATCGAGGGTTCGCTGTCGGCGATCGCCGACGGTTTCGCCGACGTCGGCGTTCGTGTCAACACCGCCTACGGCATCACGGATCGTCACGGTCCTGAAGGTGCGGCCGCCGGACTGGCCGAGAACGACCGCTTCCTTCGGGACGGCGGGCGGGGCATGGTCGGCCTCCACGCCGCGTTCACCTGCGAGGACGACACGATCGCCGCAGCAGCAGAGCTCGCGAAGACACACGGCGTCGGCGTGCATGTGCATGTGGCCGAGGGCGCCGAAGACACCTGGCAACAGCTTCGGGGCCATACGGCCGACGACTGGCTGTTGATCCATGGCGTCCATCTGCCGGATGATCACGGCCTGTCGGGGACGATCGTGCACAACGCCCGGTCGAACATGAACAACTCGGTCGGCTACGGCAACCCGGCCCGGTTCTCGAACCCGGTCGCACTCGGAACCGACGGCATCGGCAGCGACATGCTCGACGAGTTCCGCCTGAGCTTCGTGCGGGCACGAGAAGTCGATGTCACCGCCACGCCGGACCTGATCTGGGGTTGGCTCGAGGCCGGTTGGGACCTGTTCCCCGAGGCGCGCGCCGATCGGGTCACCTGGAACTACGGTCCGATGGATCCGTGGCGCCTCGCCTACACCACGGGGGTCAGCGCCCTCGACGTGGAGGTCGACGGCGAGCTGCTCCTCGAGAACGGCGTTCCCACGAAGGTCGACGGCCACGAAATCCGGGCGAAGGCCGCCGAAGCCGCCCAAAAACTCCACCAACGACTCGAAGGGCTCTGACCCCTGGAGCGCTCTAGGGGTCAGAGCCCAAACCAACCGCAGGGGTCTGACCCCGCATTCAACAAGGACCGAAATGACCGACACCACCACGACCGACTCCGGGCTCGCCGTCTTCGGCGACTTCGCTCCCGACGGACGCGAGGCGTACGACAACGCCGTCACCCGCTTCCGCGAGAAGAACATCGTCCTGCCGACCTTCGCCCAACTGCGCGACCCGTCGACCATCCCGAACGAGATCGTCGATTCGCTGAGCGGGGTCGAAAAGGATGCTCCCGACGCCCGCAACCTGTTCCGGGTGCACTGGTTCAACGAGCATGCGGACGAGGCCGGCGACAACTTCCCGGGCTTCGTCGACGTGCCGACCCACATCGAACTCCCGAGCGAGATGACCGGCGTCGACGCCCGCATCGTGCTGGCCTTCGGCAACCGGTTCCCGATGATCCGGGCCCACAAGGTGCTCGCCGCCTACAGCTGCCTCGTCGCCCGCCTGGTCACCGGCCGCTTCGACCCGACGAAGAACCGGGCGATCTGGCCGAGCACCGGCAACTACGCCCGCGGCGGCATCGCCATCTCCAAGATCATGGACGTGCGCGGCGTCGCCATCCTGCCCGAGGGCATGAGCCGGGAACGGTTCGAGTGGCTCGAGCGCTGGACGATCAACCCGGACGAGGACGTCATCAAGACGTTCGGCACGGAGAGCAACGTCAAGGAGATCTACGACGCCTGCAACGAGCTCTCGCTCGACCCGATCAACGTCATCCTCAACCAGTTCAGCGAGTTCTCGAATCACGTCGGCCACTACGCCGTGACCGGCCCGTCGCTCGAGACGGTCTTCGACCACGTCACGAAGGACACCGGCGGCAACCTCGCCGCCTACGTGTCCGCATCCGGCTCCGCGGGCACGCTTGGCGCCGGCGACTACCTGAAGGACGCACACGGGGCGAAGATCGTGGCGGTCGAAGCGCTCGAGTGCCCGACGATGCTCTACAACGGCTTTGGCGAGCACAACATCCAGGGCATCGGCGACAAGCACATCCCGCTGATCCACAACGTCACCAACACCGACCTCGTCGTGGGCGTCAGCGACGACTCCACGAACCGGCTCGACATCATGTTCAACACACCGGCGGGCAAGCGCGTGCTTGCCGAGCGCGGCATCGACCCGATGCTCGCCGACATGCTCGTCGACTTCGGCTACTCGTCGATCTGCAACACCCTCGCCGCCATCACCGCCGCCAAGGCGATGAACCTCGGCTCGGACGACGTCATCATGTCCGTCGCGACCGACGGCAGCGACCTCTACAACTCCGACCGTGAACGCATCATGAGCCAGCACTACGCCGGCGGGTTCGAGGAGACCGACGCCAACGAGGTGTTCGAGAACCACCTCGCCGGGCTGCCGACCGACCACATGATGATGGGCGACGTCGAACGCAACCGCGTGTTCAACCTCGGCTACTACACCTGGGTCGAGCAGCAGGGCGTCGACATCCCCGACTTCGAGGCCCGCCGTAGCCAGGACTGGTGGAGCGGACTCCGGGGGCTCGCCGACGGTTGGGACGAGATGATCACCGAGTTCAACGCGGCCACCGGCGCCAGCCACGGCTGATCGAGAACGTATGACCGCCAACCCCTTCCTCCGGTACCGAGAACGACTCGACAGCTACCAGGCCGTCCGCGACGGCCGCATGAGCGACGAACAGTTCGTCGAGATGGTCGAGGCGTTCGACGCAAAGGTGTCGGGCGTTGAGGGGACCGGGTTCGTGGAGACACCCCTCGTCGACGGCTCGACACTTGCGGCAGAGAGTGGGCTCGACGTCGATCTGTGGATCAAGGCCGAACCGAACAACGTCGGCGGGTCCCACAAGGCCCGCCACCTGTTCGGCGCAGCCCTGCACCTGCTGGTGGAGGAGTCCCTCGGCGCACCCAAGGTCGAGCGGCTCGCCATCGCCAGCTGCGGAAACGCAGCCATGGGTGCCGGCGTCATCGCCGCGGCCATGGAACGGCCGCTCGACGTGTTCGTTCCGACCTGGGCCGACGCAAGCGTGGTGGCTCGCCTCAAGGATCTTGGTGCCACCGTCAACCCGAGCGAGCGGCGCGAGGGCGAGGCTGGCGATCCGGCCTACCTTCGCTTCCGCGAAGCGGTCGAGGCCGGGGCCCGTGCGTTCAGCGTGCAGGGGACCGACACACCGACGACCTTCGACGGCGGCCGGACGCTCGGTTGGGAGCTGGCCGATCAGCTCGGGGACATCGACGCGCTCTACATCCAGGTCGGCGGCGGCGCGCTGGCCACCGCAGTGTCGATGGCGGTGCCCGATGCCCGTCTGCATCCGGTGCAGAGCGAGGGGTGTGCTCCGCTGCGTCGGGCTTGGGATCTGTTGGCGCCGCACTTCGACTTCACGGCGGCGGCCGCAGAGCCGACCAAGTACATGTGGGCCTGGGAGAACGAACCGCACAGTCTTGCGACGGGCATTCTCGACGATGTCACGTACGACTGGCTTCCTCTGCTCGAGCGCACCCATGCGTCGGGCGGCGAGCCGATCGTGGCGCCGGAGCCGTTCGTCGAGCAGGCCTATGCGCTCGCTCATCAGCACACGAACATCCCCGTTTGCGCCACAGGTACGGCCGGGTTCGCCGGGCTCCTGCATGCTCCGCCGTCCACCCGCGAACGGGTGGTCCTGCTGTTCACGGGAATCGATCGGACATGACACGAGCCCGTTGCGGCTCGATGAACGGCGCATTGCGTGCCGCCAACGCTCGCCCGGGACCGGCCACGATGGAGTGGTCATGATGGAGCTCTTTGCGGTGCACGAGGTTCAACGGCCGGGCCAGCCCGTTAGCGGGGTCCGGCGACCGGGCTCGGTCTCCGAAGCCTTGCGCGCACTCGCGGCCGACCCCAACGCTCGTCCGGTGGCCGGCGGCACAGATCTGCTGCTGGACCTGCAACGCACCGACAGGACCGAACCGGTCAGCCTCGTCGACCTCTCCGGGATCGAGGGGTTCCGCTCGATCATCGACGATGACGATGCCGTGATCATCAGCGGTGGGGTCACCCACAGCCAGATCGTGGCCGACCCACTCTTCCGTGAGGTGGCGCTGCCACTGGCGCAGGCATGCCTCGAGATCGGTTCGCCACAGCTGCGCAACCGTGCCACCGTTGCCGGAAATCTGGAGACGGCGAGCCCGGCAAACGACAGCATCAGCGCACTGATGGCGCTCGACGCCGTTGTCGAGCTCTCTGGTCTCGATGCCGACGGCGCGGTCGTTCGCCGGCAGGTACCGGTGGCCGACATGTTCGTCGGCTTTCGGCAGACCGTGCTCGAACCAGGCGAACTCATCACTTCGATCCGAATCCCCAAGCTCGGCGCTTCGAATCGGGGCCTCTGGGTGAAGCTCGGCCTAAGGAAGGCGCAGGCGATCTCGGTCGTGCACGGCGGCATCGTGCTTCGCATGGAGGGTGACACGGTCGCCGAGGCACGTCTGGCGCTGGGGAGTGTTGCCGCCACCGTGGTTCTGATTCCGCAGTTTGCCGAGGCGTTGGTCGGCCACCGCCTCGATGAAGGGACGATTGCGCGGGCAGCCGAGGCGGCCGCCGAGGCCATCGAGCCGATCACTGACGGGCGAGCGACCGCCGAGTACCGACGGACCGCGCTCGTGCCCGTGTTGACCAGGTCGCTTCGGACGCTCGCCGCGAGCGAGCAGGCATCGATGTGGCCAACCGACCCGCCGACGCTGAGCTCGTTGATCGGTGCCGACCGGCGACCGAAGCGAATGTTGGTCACCGACTCGACCGAGGTCAGCGTGGAGATCAACGGCAGCCCGGTGACGGCGACCGGTGCCGCATCCCGCACGCTGCTCGACTGGATCCGCGACAGTGCCGGCCCTTCGGCCGGGCAGCCGCTGACGGGCGTGAAGGAAGGCTGCGCCGAGGGCGAGTGCGGCGCCTGCACCGTCGTGCTCGACGACGATGCGGTTATGAGCTGTCTTGTCTCAGCGGCACAGGCCGACGGAGGAACGGTGACGACGGTCGAAGGCCTCGCCACCGACGAGCTGCATCCGGTGCAGGCCGCGTTCATCGACGACTTCGCCGTCCAATGCGGCTTCTGCATCCCCGGGTTCATCGTGGCGGGCAGCCGACTGCTCGAGCAGTACCCCGACCCGTCGGACGAGCAGATCGAACATGCCCTCAGCGGAAACCTCTGCCGCTGCACCGGCTATTACCCGATCACCCAGGCCATCCGCAGCGCTGCATCCACCGACACCGGTGGTGATGGGGAGGCGACGCAATGACTGTCGGCTCAGACGATCGCCGCTTCGACGCCCACGACAAGGTCACGGGTGCGGCCCGCTACGCGGCGGATGGGGTCGCAGCAGACGCGCTCGCGGCGCACGTCGTCTTCTCGAACCAGCCGCACGCGAGGATGCTCGCCATGGACATCTCCGGCGCCGAGGCCGCCGATGGCGTGGTCGCCGTCGTGACCGCCGCCGACGTTCCGGTGAACGAGTACGGGTTGACCATGTTCGACCAGCCCGTGTTGGTCGGCCTGGGCGGGTCCGGTCGAACCGCAGTGGACGACACGGTCTCGCGTTGGGAGGCCGACAAGATCGCCGTCATCATTGCGGAGACCGCAGAACAGGCTCGGGCGGCAGCCGCGTTGATCCGGGTCGAGTGGGAGCCGCTGCCGGTCGTGGCGGACATCGACCAGGCGATGGCCAACGAGACGCTCGTGCACCCGGAGGCCGGGCCGGACAACGCCTACCACCGCCTGGCGATTCGGAAGGGCGACGTCGCCGCCGGGTGGGCCGACGCCGACGTGGTCATCGAAGGCACGTATCGGGTGCCCCATCAGGAACACGCCTACCTGCAGGCGGAGGCGGCGACTGCGTGGATCGACGAGAACGGCCGGGTCACGGTGGAGACCGGAGGCCAATGGGCGTGGGAAGACCAACAGCAGATCGCCCATGCGCTCGACGTCGACGACGACCAGGTCCGCGTCATCTATGCAGCCATCGGCGGGGCGTTCGGTGGCAAGGAGGACATGACCCTCCAGATCGTCATGGCGCTCGCCGCCCGCAAGGTCCATTCACTCGGCATCGATCGGCCCGTTCACTGCCGGTGGAGCCGGGAGGAGTCGATCGTCGGCCATCACAAGCGGCATCGGGGAACCATCCACGCCCGCCTCGGCGCAACCAACGACGGACGCATCACGGTCGTGGAAGCCGACGTGCACCTCGACGCAGGCGCCTACAACTACACGTCCAACAAGGTCCTGGGCAACGCGCATCTGTCGGTGGCCGGGCCCTACGAGGTGCCGAACGCCCGCATCGATTCGAAGGCGATCTACACCACGACGGTGCCCGGCGGAGCGTTCCGAGGGTTCGGCGGGCCGCAGGGCGCGTTCGTGGCCGAGATGCAGATGAACAAGCTGGCCGAGGCGCTGGGCATGGATCCGGTGGAGCTGCGGCGGCGCAATTCGCTGCGGGACGGCAGCGAGGGAATCACCCAGGCGATCATGCCGGAGGGCGTGACGCTGCCGCAGGTGATCGACCGCTGTGCCGAGGACGCACAGATGAGCGGCGAGCTCTTTCCGGCAGAACCGTTCGCCCCGATCGCCAGCCTGCCGCCGAGCTCCGGCGCGGTGAAGCGTGGACGCGGCTTCGCCTCCGGCTACAAGAACGTCGGCTTCTCGTTCGGGTTTCCCGAACGCTGTGAGGCCGAGATCCACCTGCACGGAGATGACACCGACGAGTTCCCCGTGCGCGCCGACCTGTACCACGGTGCGGCCGAGGTCGGTCAGGGCGTGCACCAGGCGCTCCGCCAGATGGTGGCGGACGCCACCGGCGTGCCCCTCGACGAGGTGCGCGGGTACTTCTCGGACACCGGCAACCCGGCGGCGGACTCCGGTTCTGTGTCGGCCTCCCGAATGACCTTCATGTCCGGCAACTCTGTGCTCGGCGCCGCCGAGGAAGCGGAGAAGGCTTGGCGCGACGGTGCTCGTCCGGCGGTCGGAACCTTCCGCTACACACCACCCCCGACCGAACAGCTCGATCCCGAGACCGGCGCCGGCCAACCGAACTTCTGCTACGGCTACATGGCTCAGGCGGTCGAGGTGAGCGTCGACATCGAAACCGGTCACATCCGGGTCGATCGGGTGACGAGCGTGCACGACGTCGGCCGGGCCATCAATCCTCGTCTGGTGCGCGGGCAGATCGAAGGTGCGGTCGTGCAGGCACACGGCTACGTGATGAGCGAGAACCTGCAGGTGGTCGACGGCCGGATCCGCAACCCGCGGTTCAGCGGTTACCTGATCCCCGGCATTGGCGACATCCCCGAACACGTGGAGAGCGTCATCCTCGAGCTCGCCGACCCGCTCGGACCCTGGGGCGCTCGAGGCATGGCGGAGATGCCGTACATCACCTACGCGCCGGCCGTCATCGCAGCCGTCCACGACGCCACCGGCGTCTGGTTCGACGAGTTCCCGCTCACCCCAAGCCGCGTCCTCGCCGCCCTGACGGACGCCTGACCCGCCCGTTCTGTGCAGCGTTGGGTGTCAGGTTGGCACCTCCTGCTTCACAGATCATCACCGTCGAGATCTCTGCAGCGCTGGATGCCGCAGCGACGCATACCGCTTCACAGAAACCGTTGGGCGGTAGGGGTCACCGGCGAAACCATGGAACGAAGTAGAAGAGCGTCGCGGTCGGCGTACCGATGAGGGGTCCGTAAAAGTAGACGAAGACTGCGGTCGAGGAACTGTTGTCGCGAAACTGGAGCCAGCACCAAACGCTCCCTGCGCACGCAAGGGCCGTGGCCAGGCCCAGGGCCAACCACTTCAGCTCGAACTGGGCAGCGAAGAGCAGCGGCAGTCCGCACCACATGATGCCCAACACTGCAGCTCCGCCCGGGCCGACCGCCCATTCCTCCGACGGCCAGATGACGGCCGCCATCGCTGAAGCCATTGCGAGCACCATCACCGTGGCTGCAGAGCGGACCGAGCGATCGACGACAGAGAGCGGCGGACCGGGTGCGTCCTCAGCAGGAGGCGGCGAAGGAAGGCCGCTCACTTGCGGCCCCGAATTGGATGGTGAAACGAACGGGGCATGGCCGGCTCTCTGCGGACGTCGGTCCGCTCAACGGTAGACGTTCCGAGGAACCGGCTCGAGTGGCACGACTCCCTGTCATCATCGAACGTGTCTGACCAGCACCACGTGCTGGTCGTGTTCACAGATTCTGATCTGGTCCGTATGGACCCGATTCAGCGCGCCAGACCTGCAATTTGGTTCAATTCACGGGGTTTCCTTTGAGAACGCTTCAGAGCGTGACATCATCGCCTCATTCGCCCACCCTGAGGTCCCAGTCTCGTCATGCGTCTTCATAAATTCACCCAACGTCGTTTTCTGTCGGCGCTCGGCGCGGCCTTGCTTGTCGTGGCCGGCGTCATTGCGATCACGTCCAGTGCACCCGCCCCGGCGATCGCAGCCGAGCTCGATCTCGGGTGCTCGGCCACGTCGGTGGGCGACGACATCTTCCTGGAGTGGACGGCGAGCGAGGAGTCACCCTCGGTCAACGTTCGGCAGGCTCTGGACGGTGGCGACACCAAGTGGCGTCTGACCACGACGATGACCACCGCTGAACTGGAGGCGTTCGCCTTCGGCCAGGACGCGGACTACTTCATCCGGTACCGCCTCGACGCCGGCGTCCGCGACGTTCCGTGCGAGGAAGGCGTGGCGCCACCACCCCCGCCACCGGCCATCGCCGAGTGCATTCAGGTCGAGATCGGCGGGGACGAGGCGTACCTGTCTTGGGAGGACTTCGGCGGTTCGCGAACGGCAGTCCGCCGAGGCACGGTTGACGCCTCCAAGTGGGTGACGACCGTCGAGGGCAACTCGGCAACGGTCGCCGCCGGCGAGTCCTACATCGTGCGATCGGGCGGACAGGACGTCGCCTGTGAACAGCTGCTCGACGTGGACGCCGACCCCGATTTCAGCTGTTCCCTCCTGCCTCGCCTCACGACCCAGATGCGGCTCGTTTGGTCGGACGATGGTGAGGGCAGTCATCAGGTTCGCCGGGTCAACCTGGCGGCGTTCGAGGACGAGTTCTACCGCACCGGTCGTGACAACGTCCTCGATGTCCCCGTCGGCCCCCTGTACTTCATTCGACGGGACACCGGTGACACGCCATGTCTCCCCACCGTCGACGGGGAGCCGGTTGCCGCCTGCGTGATCGCCGATCAGCCCCGTTCGGTGGCTCTCGATGCCGCCGACTGTGACGCACTCAGCGACCTCATCGCAGCCGGTGTGTTCCCCGACCTCGCCAACCCGTGCGACGTGCGGCTTCGCTGCAACGACCGGCACGTGACGGCCCTGGAACTCGACCTCGATGGCGGCGCCGTGCCGGCAGCCGTCGGTGACCTCACTGGCGTGCGCAGCCTTGCGCTTCGCAACGCCAGTGGCACGCTCCCGGCTTCGATCGTCGGGCTCGATCTGTACGAGCTGACCATCGGCGGCTCCGTCGGCCTGCCGGACATGTCTGCGCTCGGTCGGGTGAATGACCTCCGCTTCGAAGGTTCCGTGCCCGCCGACAACCTGGAGACGCTGAGCGCCAAGAACGTCGTCGTCGCCGATCTGAACGGGCCGATCCCGGTCGAGCTCGGCACGATCGACGGCATCAAGCGCCTCACCGTCACGGCACTCGACGCGACCACGATCCCGCAGGGTCTCATCGTCGACACGCTCCGCGAGCTCCGGGTGAGCGGCGCCGACGTGACCGGCTCGCTGCCCGAGCTCAACGGTCTTCAGGTGCTGGACCTGTCGAACACCGGCGTCTCCGGTGCGATCCCCGATGGCTACGCCACCTCGTCGCTGCGAAGCCTCAACCTCGCGGACACGGACGTTTCCGGCCAACTGCCGGACTTCGGTCAGGCCCGGAAGCTCACCAGCCTGAACGTCGGCAACGCCGACCTCAGCGGCGTGATCCCGTCCGGATTGGGTGCGTCGTCCAGCCTCGTCAGCATCGATCTCCGCGGCAACGGACTGACCGGTGAGATCCCGGCGGCGCTCGCCGACATCCCGACGCTGCGCTCGCTCGATCTTCGGAAGAACCAGCTCTCCGGAGAACTGCCCGCCTCCTTCGGTTCGCTGAGCGGCGAGTTCGGTCGGCTCGATCTGTCCGGGAACGAGCTCACCGGAACGATTCCCGCCAGCTGGGGTGCGCTTGCCGGAACCAACCTGCGGGATGGCTTCAGCAACTTCGAGATCGACCTCGCCGACAACGAGCTCGTCGGTCCGCTCCCCGAGTTCACCGGCGAGGAAATCCTCGTGTTCGACCTCGCCGGCAATGCGATCGAGGGAGACATCACGCAGGCGGCCGCACACGGCTTGGCAAACGACATCAACTTCCGTTGGGTCGATGGTGACGGCGGAAACAACTGCCTGACCGTCACCGATCCCGCAGTGGCTTCGGCGTTGGACGCCGAACAGTCGGGCTGGGATCGCTGCGACTGAGGCCAGCGGCGGGAAGTTTCGGGCGTGCAACGCCGGCGGTTCCGCGGAACCGCCGGCTTGTGCACCGGTGCATAGAGTCCTTGGATCGTCCGCCGTACCGTTGTCGACATGAGGTGTCTTCTCTTCCCGATCGTGGTCGCCGCGGCGCTCGTGGTCGTTGCGTGCGCTGGCCCTGAGCTTCGGGGTGGGCTGGTCATCTCCGCGTGCGTGCCGAGCTCGACACTTGACCAGGTCGTTCTGTTCAGCCCAGGTGAAGTCGAGCTCCTCGATGGCGAGACGCTCGACGAGGTGATCATCTCGTTCGTGGACGAGCCGGTCTCGGCGGTGCAGGTCGGCGCAGGCGTCTCGAACCTCAATCCGGGGGATGTCTACACGCTGCGCACGACGAACTCGGCCCCATCGATGTTCGCTATGGACCTGGTCTCGACATCGAGGGCCCGGCCAACGTCCCGCTCGCAGTGCTCGTGGATGTTCCCGGTGGCGTCGCCGAGTCGTTCGACGTTGCGGAGTTCGCTGTGGTGATCGATGGCCGTCGAGTCGAAGACGAACGTTCGAGTTCGGCGACGCGGCTCCTCGAGATCTTGTCCGACTGCGGCGACTCCTGACTCCGTACCTCAACGGGATCTGACGCTGCGTCAGATGTTACGTTGGGCGGCGCACGGACGACACGAGGAGTCAGATGACGGCCGAACGATTCCCGATCGAGGCATCACACGTGATGATGTTCGCCCGGGCGCTGGGCGACCAGAACCCGGCGTTCCATGACCCCGACAGCCCGGAGGCGCAGGCGGTCGGTGGCATGGTCGCACCGCCTACGTTTCCGATGGCGGCGTCGCAGTTCGACCCCGGCAACCCGCTCATGCCGAGGTCGGGGGAGCCGTGGTTCGGTTCCGGCAAGACGGCCGGGTTCGCTCGAGAAGCCGGCACGAGTGCCGGGATGCTGCACGCCGAGCAGAAGTTCCACTACCACCGGCCGGTCCGGGTTGGTGACGTGCTCTCCGGTACGCAGCGGGACGGTTCCGAGTGGACGAAGGAGTCCCGAAGCGGCACCACGCTGACGTTCCGGGAGTTCTGCATCGACTACGCCGACGAGAACGGCGAACCTGTCGTCACCGTCACGATGGTTGGTGTGTGGACCGGCACGCCGCCGGCGAAGGAGGGCTGACCCGTGGGAATCTCCGCACAGGACGTGAACGTCGGCGACAGCCGGGACATGGTGCTCTTCGAGGATCTGTCCCGCACGCAGATCGTGATGTACGCCGGGGCATCAGGCGACTACAACCCGATCCACACCGACGAGAAGTACACGACCGAGGTCGCCGGGTTTCCCAGCGTCTTCGCCCACGGCATGCTCACGATGGGGGCGACCGGGCGAATCGTGACCGACTGGTTCGGCGTCGACCGGATCATCGACTTCTCGTCCCGATTCACGGGGCAGGTGTGGCCGGGGGCGGCGCTGTCCACGACCTGCACGGTCGAGGCGGTGCGAGAGGAAGACGGGGAGCACCTTGCCGACCTGGCGCTCGTCACCGTCGGCGAGGACGGCACGCCGGTATTGACCGGCGCAGCAACGGTCCGGCTCGACAGCTGATCGGGAAGGTCGCGACATGACGGATCGTCCGGCCGCCTACGACGGTTTCGAAGGTGAGGTCGGTCGGATCTTCTCCACGTCCACGCCCAGTTGGCCGGAGCGGCCGGCACCAAGGCCGGACGCTCCCAATGTGATCGTCATGCTCGTCGACGACCTCGGGTTCTCGGACCTCGGCTGTTTCGGCAGCGAGATCCGCACGCCGACCATCGATGCGATGGCGGAGAAGGGCGTTCGCTTCGCCAACTTCCACGTCAACCCGATGTGCTCGCCGACCCGCGCCTCGCTGCTCACCGGCCTGAACGCTCACATGGCCGGCGTCGGTTTCGTGGCGCACTCCGACCCCGGCTATCCCGGCTACGCGATGGAACTCCGCGACGACGCAGTCACGATCGCTGACGCGTTCCGCAGCTCCGGCTGGGCCACGTTCTGCATCGGCAAGTGGCATCTTTGCAAGGACAGTGACGCGTCGGATGCAGGCAGCCGACACTCGTGGCCCCTGCAGCGCGGTTTCGACCGCTTCTACGGAATTCTCGACGGCTTCACCAACCTGCACCATCCCCACCAGCTCTATGAGGACAACCGGGTCCTCGTTCCCGACGACTTCCCCGACGGCTACTACTTGTCGGACGACCTGACCGACCAGGCGATCGACATGGTCACCCGACTGCGGGCGTCTCATCCGACGAAGCCGTTCTTCATGTATTTCGCCCACTGCGCCGTGCACGCGCCCCTGCATGCGAAGGCCGACGACGTGGCCGCGTACGAGGGCGTGTTCGACGGTGGTTGGGATGAGGTTCGGGCGGCCCGGTTCGAACGGCAGAAGCAGATGGGTCTCGTTCCCGAGCATGCGGAACTGCCGGAGCGTCCGACCGAGCGGGAGCACGAGGTGGCGGCGTGGGCCGACCTCGACGCCGACGAGCAACGCCTCTTCGCCCGGTACAAAGAGGTCTATGCAGCGATGGTCGACAACATCGACCAGAACCTCGCCCGGCTCCAGGCGCACCTCGAGGAGATGGGGGAGTGGGACAACACCATCGTCCTGTTCACGTCAGACAACGGCGCCTCCCGGGAGGGGCAGACCGCAGGAACGGCTGCGTACTTTCGCACGATCCTCGGCGCCGCCCGCAACGTCGACGAAGAGATGCACCAGGCCGACCTCGCACTGATCGATGAGATGGGCGGGCCTCGAACGATGCCGCACTACCCCATGGGTTGGGCGATGGCATCGAACACGCCGTTCCGGCTCTACAAGGTCAACACGCACCAGGGTGGCCATCAGGTGCCCATGGTCCTGTCCTGGCCGAACGGCGATCTGGAACCCGGGATTCGCACGTCGTACCAGCACGTGACCGACGTGCTCGCCACGTTGACCGAGCTCGCCGGCGCCCGAATTCCCGAGTCTCGCAATGGCCAGCTCGGGCCGGAGCGGGTGGGGGCGAGTTTCGCCGCCGCCCTCCACGATCCGGCAGCGCCGTCCACCCACGCCGAGCAGTACTACGAGTCGTGGGGACATCGGAGCTTCTACCGGGACGGTTGGGCTGCGACCACGTGCCACCCCACCCGAACGCAGTTCACCGACGAGCCGTGGGAACTCCACGATCTGACAGCCGATCCCACGCAGGTCAACGACGTGGCCGACCTGCACCCCGAGCGTCTCATCGAGCTCGTCGCCGCGTGGGAAGAAGCCGCCTGGGCGAACCAGGTGTTCCCGCTCGACGAACGCTCGATGCTGAAAGAGACGACGAGGCCGGACACCGAGCTCCCGCTCGAACGGGCGATCACGTTGCGTCCGGGAACCCCGTCGCTCGAGCGTTACCGGAGTTACAAGATCGTCCAGTACAAGTCGTTCACGGTTCGGGCCCGGCTCGATTGGCGCGCCGGCGACGAGGGTGTGCTCTTCGCCCACGGCGACCAGGGCGGCGGCTACTCGATGTGGATCGAGGACGGTCGGCTTCAGGCGGCATGGAACGGCTACGGCGACATGACGATGCTCGATGCTGGCGACGTGGCCGCCGGTACCCACGAATTCGATCTCGACGTGGAGGCGTTGGCCGGCTCCCGATGCAACGTGTGGATCTCTGTGGATGGAACCGAGGTGGCTCGGGCCGACGACCTGCCGGTGCTCATGGCGATGGCGCCGTTCCAGGGCATCGATGTCGGGATCGACCGGCGCTCACCCGTCTGCTGGGACCTCCACGAGCGGCGGGGTCCGTTCGCCTATCGAGGGACGCTGCACGAGGTGACCTGGATTCCGGGGGCGGCGTCGCCGGAAGAGCCAACCCAGTTCGCCGAGATCCTTCGCCAGCACTACATGAAGTACGAGTAACCGACACTCGCTGTCGGCGTTCGGGGATGCTCGACCGGGAGTGTCGACGAGTCTCAGCCCGCGTCGCTGCGGGCGATCGCCCGCTCGTCGGTGCCGAGATAGCTGGCGACGACGGCCGGATCGTTGCGAACCTCGTCGGGTGTGCCTTCCGCAATGACCTGACCCTGATCGAGGCAGTAGACCCGGTCCGAGATGGCCATGATCATCGGCATGTCGTGTTCGATGATCAGGATGCTCGCGTCGAGTTCGTCCCGGATGCGCTTGAGCAGGGGGCCGAACGCCTCCGACTCGCGTTGGGCGACGCCGGCGGTCGGCTCGTCGAGGCACAGCAGCCGGGCGTCGAGCGCCAGGAGGCCGGCCAGTTCGACGATGCGTCGCGTACCGGTGGAGAGCTCGGCGATGTAGCTGTTGGCGTAGCGACCGAGGCCGAGGAAATCGATGAGTTCGCGGGCGTGGGTGGCGCGGTCTCGCTCATGGCGGCGCTCGATCGGGGAGTGCAGCATGGTGCCGAGCAGGCGGGTGCGGCGCTGGGCTTCGAGTGCGACCTGCACGGTCTCGAGCACGGTGAGTTCGGGGAACAGGGTGGCCGCCTGGAACGTCCGGCCGAGTCCGGCGGTGGCGCGCCGATGCGATGGGGTGCCGATCATCTCGACGCCGAGGAGCTCGACGCTTCCCGAGGTGGGAACGAACCCGCCCACGGCGTTCATGAGCGTCGACTTGCCGGCGCCGTTGGTGCCGATGAGCCCCACGATCTCGCCGTGGGCGACGTGGAGCGACGCCTTGGAGACCGCAGTGTTGCCGCCGAACTGGACGGAAACGCCGTCGACCGTGAGCGTGGCGGGCGCCCGGTCGTCGTTGCGCAATCGGGCGGGGACCGGCGCCGCGGTGTCCCGGGAGGTGTCCACGGCGGGGCGCCGGTCGGCGAGCCACCGGAACAGCGCGTCCCGGATCGAGTAGCCGATCTGTACGAAGCCGCCCGGGAAGTAGAGCAACAGCAGGAGCAATCCCAGGCTGGAGGTGAAGAGGGGGACGAGTTCGTTGTCGGGAAAGAGCCCCCGGAGGCCCTCGACCCATCCGGCGCCGAGCACGGGGCCGACCACGGAACCGAGACCGCCGATCACCGCCATCGACACGATGCGAAGCGACTCGAAGGGTTGGAAGAACCGACCCTGCAGCGGCAGCTGCTGGAGGAGGCCACCGAGCGCAGCGCCACCGAGTCCGGCGATCGCCCCACTGATCGCAAAGCTGAGCAGTCGGGTCGTCGTCGGGTTCACCGTGTACGCCGCGGCGGTGTCCGGGTTGTCGCGCACAGCGATGATCGAGCGGCCGATGCCGCTGCGGCGCAGGGTGGCCACGGTGACGAAACACAGTGCCAGCAGCCCGAGCACGAACCAGTAGTAGGTCCGCTCATCGGTGAGGTCGAGGCCGAAGAGGGAACCGCGGCCGAACGGAACGGCATTGCGGTTGCCGTCGGAGAAGATCTCCATGCGGAAGAGGTATTGGTTCGCCGCCATCCCGAACGTGAAGGTGACGACCGCCAGGAAGAGTCCTCGCACCCGCAACGCTCCGGCACCAACGGCAGCGGCGACGACGCCGGCAACGAACGCACCGAGGAACAGCGACGCCACCCACGGAACGCCTCCGCGGGCGAACATCGCGGCGGAGAACGCGCCGATTCCGGCCAGTGCCATCTGCCCGAGTGAGAGCTGCCCGGACCAGCCGGTGACGACGGTGACGGAGGATGCACAGATGGCGTAGACGATGATCGTCGACCAGATGAGCAGGCGGGACGGGGTGTCGGAGATGAACGGCACAGCGGCGGCCACGACGAACAGGAGCGTGGCACTGAGTGCGGGCAGGTTCCGCACCCACCAGATGTGCTTCAGGGAGTCGGGAATCGGTCGAGCCTTGGGGGCGAACGAGAACGTGGCTCGTTCCTCGTCCGAGCGGGCCTGCAGGTAGACGGCGGCCGCCACGCCGACGAAGAGCAGGAAGTCGAACAGGCCGACGGCGTCGAGGAAGTTGAACTGGATGAGTGACTGGATGAGGCCGATGCCGACCCCGGCGGCGAGCGCCCGACGGAACGAGACCATCCCGGCCAGCACTGCAGCGGCGAGCGCGCGGGCCAACGTGTTCGGACCGAGTGACTCGAACCCGGCGATCGATCCCTGCTGGCCGGAGAGCAGGATGGCGGAGACGGTGGCGAGGAAGCCGGCGATGGTCCACACCGCGGTCGAGACCAGCTTCGGGCTGATGCCGTTGGTGCGGGCCAGGTCCGGGTTCGAGGCTGACGCTTGCACCGCCTTGCCGAAGGGCGTGCGGTTCATGAGGAGCCCGAGGGCGATTGCGAGAAGGGGAACGACGATGACGATGGTGAGCTGCGGGCCGCGGACGCGGAGGCCGAGCAGGTCCTCCCAAATGGTGTCGATCGGTGTCGGATAGCTGGGCCGACCATCGGTGTTGATGTCCGGGTACGCCGAAGTGACGGCCTGCATCAGCTGGGCGACGCCAATGGTGGCGACCAGCAGGATCACCCGAGGCGCGTGGAACAGACGGCGGATGACAGCGAGTTCGATGATGGCGCCGATGAGCGTGCCGACGAGTATCGCCAAGGGGAGGGCGATCCAGTACGGAAAGCTGTAGTTGACGACCATCAGCGCGAGCAGGACCGACGCCGGAATGCCCATGTTGCCGACCGCGAAGTTGATGACGCGGGTGGACCGATAGACGAGCACGATGCCCATCGCGAGCATGCCGAACACGAGGCCGGTCACGAGACCGTTGAACAGGAGCTGGCCGGTCGCGTCCACGCCAAAGGCGCTGAAGTTGAAGTTCAGCATCAGCCGCCCTCGGTTCCGAGGAACACCGCCCGGGCGAGATCGTCACGTTCTGCAAGCTCTTGCGCATCGCCTTCGAACCGCACCCGGCCCTTCTCGAGGAACACGGCTCGGTCGGCGACGGCGAGCGCCACGTTCAGCGATTGCTCGACGATGATCATCGTCATGCCCTGTGCCTTGAGGTCGTCGACGATGGCGAGCAGCCGCTGGACCAGCGTCGGGGCGAGCCCGAGCGACAGCTCGTCGATGATGAGCACCTCGGGGTCGTGGAGCAGGGTCATGGCGAGGGCGAGCATCTGCTGTTGGCCGCCGGACATCGACTCGGCCGGCTGGTCGGACAGATCTCGGAGTTCGGGGAACAGTTCCCACGACCGGTTGATGCGTCGGTCCATGTCGGCCCGATCGCTGCGATAGGGCCAGGCGGCCATCTGGAGGTTGTCGGCGACGGACATCTCGCCGAAGACGCCCTTTCCCCCGGCCAGCATGTGGATGCCGAGCCCGTTCCGGCGTTCGGCGGACGAGTAGGTGATGGTTCGCCCATTCAGACGGACGACGCCGCGCTCGGGCGTGGCGAGGCCGGCAATGACCCGCAGGATCGTGGACTTGCCGGCACCGTTCGTTCCGAGCAGGGCAAGGACTTCGCCCCGGCGAACCTCGAAGCCGACGTCGAACAACACCTGCACGTGGCCGTAGGAGAAGTCCACGTCGTTCACCTGCACGACCGGAACGTTGTCGGGGTCCTGCTGCTGGCGTTCGACCTCGGCCTGTTCTTCTCGGAGCTCGGAAACGACGAGCGAGAGGTCGTGGCGGATGAAGCGGGCGCCATTGAGGATCATGAGCCCGCCGATGAGCATGGCGGGAACGGCAAGCACGATGACGGTGGTGCGGGGCCCGTAGGCGTTGGACAGCAGCGCCGAGAGTAGGCCGCCGCCGGTCGCACCGACGAAGAAGATGTAGAGGGTCAGCAGTGCTGTTCCCAACCCCCGGAGGCGGTACGGGACGATGCCTTGGATGATCGGTCCGACCATGGCGAACGCCGAGCCGGACAGCAGGTTGACGACCACGCCCACGAGGGTGAAGAGCACGACGTTGGGCATCACGTACTGCAGGGGGATGAGGAAGGCGACCGGGATGAGCAGCAGGCCGAGGGACGCCAACGCCCGGGCCGGGTCGGACCGGTAGAGGGTGTCGAAGCGGCGGCCGACGAACGGCACGGCCAGCACGACGCCGACGCCGGACGCGGTTTCGACGAGCCCGCGTTCGAAGGCATCGAGTCCGAAGTGGTCTTCGAGGAAGAGGTTGCGCAGGACCGGAGCGGTAAAGAGGGCGAAGCCCATGGCGGCAAAGGCGACGACCACGGTCTTCATCGTTCGGATCTTCCACAGCCGGGCGAACGCGGCCTCGACGCTGGTGGGGATCGGGTCTTCGTCGTCGTGGACCGTGCCGAGCACGTCCTCCTTTTCGAACTGGCCGCGCACCGGTTCGGGGATGCGGAAGGCGAGCAGGGCGAAGATGGCGACCGGAATGCCGAGGAGGAGATAGGCCCAGCGCCATCCGTCGACGCCGCCGGCGGCCGCAGCGATGCCGCCCACCAACGCCGGACTGGCGACGCCGATGGCCCGGCCGACCATCGTGTTCAGTGCCCCGATCCGGCCACGCACGCCGATGGGGTAGGTGTCGGCGATGAGGCTGGAGTGGACGGTGATCGTGTTGGACTTCGCGACACCGACGCCAAAGCGCGTCCAGAACAGCATGAACGCGTTCACTGCGAGACCGGAGAGGAACACGAAGAAGCTGAAGAAGAGGGAGGCGATTCCGATGATCGGCGCCCGCTTGAAGCGGTCGGCCAGGTAGCCCATGGGCATGGCGCCGAGGACGAAGAATGAGGCCGAGGCGGAGCTGATGAAGACGATCACGCCGTCGGACACACCGAAGGTGTCTCGGATGTCGGGTGCGAGAACGGTGAGCGCCGCGAGCTCGAGTTCGTCGAGGCTGTTGAGTACGAGCAGGATGAAGAAGGTGGTGAAGCCACCCTTGGCGATCCCGTCCTTGAGCGTCATTGTGTCGGCGCCGACACCCGGGAGCGCTTCGGTCTCGACGAGGAACTCGTCGGTGGACTGCTCTTCGTGGCGGGCGGCTTCTTCGCTGAGCACGGTCGCCGTCAGCGCCGCAGCGCTGTCGTCGTTCGTCCCCTCCGTTGGTTCCATGGTCCCCCAACCATTGCGGCTGCCCTTGCCCAAGCGAGCGTATCCTGTAATCTGACGCGACGTCAGATCCGGCCCAGAAGGGCGTGAAGGGGGAACTTCAATGGTGACGCAGCGTTCCAAGATCACTCGTTTGCTTGCGCTTCTCATGGCACTCGCCTTGGTTGCCGTCGCTTGCGGCGGCGGCGATTCGGAGGGGGATGCAGCAACCGACGCTGCGGCCTCAGACACGGCCGAGGACACCGACGCCGGGGATTCCGAGGTCACGCTGACCGAGATCGATGAGGACGCCGAGCCGGCCGACGAACCAGAGGAGACCACGACGACGGTTCCGGAGGAAGAACTCGAGCCGCTCACGGCGTCCGCCCGTGGCGTGACCGAGACCGAGATTCACGTTGGCGTCACCATGCTCGACTTCGATGCGTTGAAGGAGTTCAACCTCGTGACCGAAGGTTGGGGCAACCAGCAGATGGTGATGCAGGCCTACATCGACGAGCTCAACGAGAACGGCGGCATTCACGGCCGCATGGTCGTTCCGCACTTCGAGTACTACAGCCCGCTCGGATCCACCGAGGCTGAAGCGGTGTGCACGGCGCTCACGAAGGACATCGAGACGTTTGCCGTTCTCGTGGGCTTCCGAGGTCCGTCGGTGGAAGACGTCAACACCTGCGTCACCGGCGCCAACGAGACGGTCATGATCGGCGGCGTCGTGAACGACGAACGATTGGCGCAGTCGACGGCGCCGTGGGTGGCCATCAACGCCGACCCGAAGCGTCAGTTCGAGGCGATGCTCGCCGTCATGGAGCAGGACGGACGGCTCGCCGATGCGCAGATCGCCGTGGTCGGAAACCTCGACGCCGAGGCGCTCTACGACGCCGCCCCCGACATCTTGGCGGCCGCCGGAGTCACTCCGGTGATCGAGATCTTCAACGACGCACCGGCCGGGGACATCAACGCGGTCGACAGCCGCTGGGCGGTCATCGCAGAGAACATTCGGGCCTCCGGTGCCGACACGGTCCTCGTGCTCGGCTCCGCCCAGGGTGCGCTTCGCGGAACCACCGACAACGGTCTCGACGTGGAGGTCTGGGCGGTCAACACGGCCAGCCTGGAGAACCTCGGTGCGGAGACCCCGCCGGACAAGGCCGACGGCGCACTCACGGTGAACGCCCTCTCCGACAGCCAGCAGTGGAACCACGAGTCGATGCAGGATTGCAAGGGCGTTGCGCTGTCGCGGATCTCCGAGCTGCCCGACCTGGATCCGGCAGACCACGAGGCCGGCGACGAGCGCTGGTTCAAGGGCGTGTTGCAGTACTGCCGGGTGCTCCAGCTGTTCGACGACCTCATGTCGGAAGCGGGCCGCAACCCGACCCAGGACTCGTTCGCGGCAGCCATCGAGGCCTACGGCGACGGCGCCCTGCCGGCGTTCCAGTTCGGCTCACTTGGCAACGGAAAGTACGACTTCAACGACGCCTTCCAGCTGTCGCAGTTCGATGCCAGCGCCGGTGCGGACGGCACGCTCGTGGCGATCTCGCCGCTGTACGACGTCACCAACTGATCAGGAGTCCGGTTCAGCAGTCGACGAGCCGGGTCGTCACGTCGGGTGGCGACTCGGGTTCGACGAAGCGCAGTCCCATGACCCCGTGGTTGTGCCCTCCGGTAGCCACGTGGTTGTGGGCGCCTTCGTACTTTTGCGCCACGACGATGGTGACGCGGCCGTCGTCGTCAACGACGGCGTCGTCGGCGCTCAGGTACCCCTGGCCGGTCGTGTAATCGGCGAGGTTCTCCATCCAGTGGTTGCAGAGCTGGAAGTTCCAATGGCGACACGGCGGTGGCGTGAAGCAGATCTCGAGCTGGGTGTTGGGGGCGACGCGCCAGTAGCCGAACTCGAAGTGGCGGTCGTCCGGTGAACCACCGATGCGGCGGTAGTGGTCGTTGGTGAGCTGAAGCTGGTTGGGGTGGTCGACGAGGTCGTCGGTCCACGCGGCGTAGTCGGCCTGGATGCCGAACACCATCTGTGCAGCGACGGCGAGCCGAGTTGCCATGTCTTCCGGGGTCGGCGGTTCCTGGATGTCGACCGGGTCGAGTGGGGTGATCGACAAGCGGGGTTTCGACTGGGCGGCGCGGTCGTCGTAGACGACGCGCATCATGAGCTCACGCGTGCCGGGCGCCATGGGCATCCAGGGGCCGTCCTGCTCGTCGACGGCAAGCACGAAGTCGACTGCGCCGTCGGCGTCGGTGAAGTCATCGAGCAGCGCGGTGAACGGCGTGACCGCGGCGTTCGGGTTGAAGTCCTCCAAGACCGCCGCCGGGTCGGCGCCGGTCGGTCGGGTGGCGACCCAGTCCGGCACCGGCGGCGTCCATGCCGACATGTGCACGTGTGGTGCGGATCCCCGTTGGCCGGTGATGCGGTACCGCATGGACGGGTCGACGGGTTGCACGACGTGGTCCTGGTCTGGCGACTGCACACCGATGCCGCCCTTGAGCGGCGGCCCGATCACGAGTATCCGTTGTTCGCCGGTCGGTGGCGTGCGATCGATCGCCCGGAATGACGCCATGAGCAGCATCCGGGTGAGGTAGCGGAATCCTTCGACTCGGTCGTCTTGGTTGCCGTCCGGGGTCTGGTCGAGGACCACCCGGCCTGCTGCCTTCAGGGTGTCGCAGAAGTCGTCCCAGGCGGAGCCGTCGAGCAGCCGCTGTCGACGGAGCTCGTCGGCAGTGGTGGTCGTGCTCGTCTCGTTCGGCTCGGATCTGTCGGTCATTGCGGTCATCCCCCAGCGAAGCGAAATCCCCCCTCGCCGCGCGTGTTTCTGCAGTGCCGTCCAGTGTTGCCGCACCGGCCGCCGACCCGGGAATCGGCCGCCCACCACTGTCACACCCCGGTGAAAGGATGGGCACATGTGGCGGTCAGATCATGAGTTCCGAGACGAAGCCTGGGCTGCACTCCGGGGCCGTCCATTGCGGTACGTGCTTTCATCGATCATCGCCGGAGTTCGCCCATCCGCCCTGAATCCGGGCGGTGTGGTCACCGTCGCCGAACTCGTCACCCAGCTGCGGGCAGAGGGCTTCGTCTTTGCCGGACGGCCCTCGAAGATCATCTCCGATGCACTGCGGTGGGAGGTTCGGCGAGGCCGGGTCGAGCGGCTCGAGCGAGGCGTCTACCGCTGGGTCGGTGCGCCGCAATCCACCCGCTCCCGCATCCAACGGCGGGTACGCGCCGTCCGCCGCTGGCTCGAATGGGCCGTGGTCGAGGGTCGGATCATGCGCTCCGCGGAGCCGGTGTTCGGGGTGGCGTTACGCTCGCCGTTCGGCCTTGCCCCACCCTGAGCAGCCCGCCACCACATTCTGCGCTGGAGCACCCGCTCTTCGCCATGCGTCCCTGAGCGCCCACGCAGTGGGCCTTCCGGTACCGGTCGGCTCTGACGCGCCCTGACTTCTGTCTCCCACGAAGATTCTCCCGCTGGCGGTCGTCAGTGACGTTGCCGCGGCTGACAACGGGCGCCCGGCCGTCGGAACGTTGAACGAACGCGGCCGCTGGTATCTGTTGGCGCCCACGTCACAGCGACAGCGATCGCCCGGCGAGGGGAGTGGTTGCTCCGGAAGTTCTGGCCGGCACCCGGTTGTCGCTGTGACGTGGGCGCGAGTCGTCGACGGCGTATCGAGACGACGTCGACCGGCCGGGGCATCTACCCTGCGCACATGTCTGATGTATCGACGCCCGACTCGATGCCGAAACGGCCCAACATCCTGCTGATCGTCTCCGATGAGGAGCGGCGCAATGACTGGCTCGGCGACACGGTGGCGCTGCCCGGCCACGAGCGGTTGCGCCAGAGCGGGCTCAGCTTCTCGAAGTACTACACGCATGCATCGCCGTGCTCGCCGTCGCGGGCCTCGCTCTACACCGGGCAATATTTGCCCGAGCACGGTGTGGTGGACAACGTGAGTTTCCCGTCGCATCAGGCCCTTCCCGCCGACGTCCCGACCGTGGGCCAGCTGCTCGCCGAGGTGGGGTACCGCACCGGCTACGTGGGCAAGTGGCACCTGGACCACGGTGCGTTCCCCGACATGGACGCTCGTGGGTACTCGGGCTGGCAGGGCAACGACGTGCACTTCACCGGCAATGCGTGGACCGGGCGTCACTTCGATCCGATCATCGTCGATCACGCAGAACAGTGGCTCGAGGACGCGGCCGATGGCGAGGCGCCGTGGTGTCTCACCGTGGCGCTCGTGAACCCGCACGACATCATGCACTTTCCGATGGACCAGCCCAGCTACCAGGCGGCCAACCCGAAGGAGACGGAGGTCTTCGACTTCATCCAGAAGTTCCGCCTCGGCGACCTCGAGATCGAACCGGTCCCCGAGGACTATCCGCACCGGTTCGACACGCTCCCGGCCAACTTCCATGACGACCTCTCGACCAAGCCCGAGATCCAGCGGGCGTGGCAACACGTGCGCAACACCGAACACTTCGTTGGCTCGATCGACCTCGACGACACGGCCTCGTGGCTCCGACAGCTGGACTACTACGCCTGGTTGCACGAACAGCTCGATCGATCGGTCGTCCGCCTGCTCGATGCCATTGACCGGCTTCCCGATGCGGAGAACACCATCATCGTGTACACCTCGGATCACGGGGATGCGTGTGGCAGTCACGGGCTGCGGGCGAAGCTGCCCTGCGTTTACGAGGAGGTGATGGGCGTGCCGCTCATCGTGTCGGGCCCGGGCATTCCGGCCGGCATGGAGACGGCGTCCTTGGGCACCCATGTGGATCTGGCGGCCACGTTGTGTTCGCTCGGTGGTGTCGACGTCGCGGCGTCGCCTGTGTCCGGCAAGAACCTGTCGCCCGTCTTCGCCGACCCGTCGGCGGTCGTGCGGGATCATGTGCTGTTCGCCCAGGCGAGTGCGCAAAGTGATGCCCTCGCCGCCACCCGATATGCCGTGCGCGGCTTCTTCGACGGAACGACGAAGTTCGCCCGGTACTACGGCCGTGGGGGAGGCATTCGTCGAGACGGAAGCGTGGACCCGAACCCTCCCGCCGTACCGGCTGACGCGCCGTTCGAGGCGCAGGAACACGAGTGGTACGAGCTGCCCGAGGATCCGCACGAGCTGGAGAACCTCGCCGCCGATCCCGCTCGGAGCGCAGACGTGGAGTCGCTGCACCACCGTCTGCTCAAGTACGAGGAGCAGGCCTTCGGGTCCCATTGACCGGGATTAAGTCAGCAGCTTAAATGGGAGTATGTCGTCGATGCTGCGCCGAGTGGAGGAGTACGCCGCGCTCGGTGCGCATCGCACCGGCGGCCCCGCCGACGAACCGACGGTTGCCTGGATGGCCGAGCAGCTGACGGCGGCGGGTCTCTCGGTCGAACGCAGACCGGTCCGGTACCCCGGGTGGACGGGCGACAGCCGCGTCACCCTGAACGGGGCCTCGATCGGCCACCTCCTCGTGCCTCACGGCTGGGTCGGCACCGTTGCGACCGACGACGTCGTGGTCGGCGCATTCAATCCGTTTCGCGGCGGTGATCCGGTCGTTCTCGACTCGGAGGTCGCCTCGCTGAACACCAACGGTCGGCCGTTGGTGCTGGCCACCGAACACCCCCTCGGCGAGCTCGTCGGCATCAATCGCCACGACCTCCGGGAGCGATGGGATTATCCGGTCCTCCTCTGCGCTGGGCGCGACGCCGATCGGCTCCGCACGGGCCCCGTCCACGTCGAGGCGACCGGTGCAGCGCACGATGCCGAAGCGACGAATCTCCTCGCTCGAAACGCTGTGGGCGGCCGGCCGCTCGTTTTGACCACGCCGCTCAACGGTTGGTTCACCTGTGCCGGCGAGCGTGGAACCGGCATCGCCGTCCTGCTCGAACTCGTGCAGAGGTTGGCCGACCTGCCGCTGCTCGTACTCGCCACGACCGGACATGAGCTCGGCTATTTCGGCGTCCGGGACCTCCTGCCGTGGCTGCACGGCGAGGAACTGGCAGGTGTTGTCCACGTCGGCGCCTCGATCGCCGTTGTTGCGGATCCACCGTCGACCGAAGCCCGCCCGCTCACCGCCGATCGAGTGGCGATGACGTCCCTCGGCGACTCGGACGCCGGGCCCATCGCTGAGGCACTCGCCGGGGCCGATCTCTCGCTCGCCACCGGCGTCGAGCAGTGGCTTGGTGAGGCCACGGTCCTCTGCGAACTCGCGAGTCCACTGCTCTCCATCACCGGTGCCGGGCCCGACTTCCACACCCCGGCAGACACCCCCGAGCGGGCCACGACGCCGGATGCACTGGATCGCGTGGCCGACGCATTGGAA
Organism: Acidimicrobiales bacterium; assembly: GCA_020628865.1. Taxonomy (GTDB): domain Bacteria; phylum Actinomycetota; class Acidimicrobiia; order Acidimicrobiales; family SHLQ01; genus SHLQ01. The sequence goes on along the minus strand of JAHDEJ010000001.1, from coordinate 86,974 downwards.
GCTTCGTGCCGCAGCCTCCACCAGTACGCCAACCAGCATCAACGGACCGACCCACCGGCGACCTGAACCACCATCGAACACCTCCAAGGAGAATCTCATGACCGCCTTGATCCACGACCAACTCACACTCCATCCCTTCGACGGTGCGCTCGGCGCCGAGGTGCGCGGCGACGTCGCCGCCCGAATCGACGACGGTCTGTCCGGCGCCGACGTGTTCACGCTCCTCGATGGGTTGCGCCAGCACCAGGTCCTGGTCATCAAGGAGCAGTCGATGACCGACGCCCAGCTCCTCGAGCTTGCGTCCTACTTCGGGCCGCAGTTCGTTGCGCCCGATGGTATTCCGGTCCTCGGGACCGACGAACAGGGCGCCGTCACCGTCCTGTCGAACCGGGACGAGAAGGGCGTCGGCAGCCGGGTGGCGTTGCCGTTCCACACCGACTTCCAGTTCATGCCCGTGCCGCTTCTGGGTGCGGTGCTCCACGGTGTGGAGGTTCCTCCGCCGGAGGCGGGCGGCGACACGTTGTGGTCCAACATGTACCTCGCCCTCGACGAGCTCCCGGCCGAGCTCAGGGAGAAGATCGAAGGCCGTCGCGGCATTGGGATCAACCCCTACGCAAACGGCATCGGTGGCGCCGGGTTCACCGGTGACAACCAGAAGTACATCGACGACGTCGTGCCGGATTTTCCGCACCCACTCATCCGCACCCACCCGGAGACCGGCCGCCAGTCGCTGTACTTCAGCATGTTCATCTACAAGATCGAGGGCTACGAGGACCGTCCGGAAGAGGAGAAGGAGCTCCTCCAGGCGCTCCGAGACCACGTCGACCAGGACAAGTACTACTACCGCCACAAGTGGAACAACGGCGACACGATCATCTGGGACAACCGCTGCACCAACCACAAGCGTGACGACTTCGACCAGGCCTACGACCGTGAGGTCCACCGCGTCCAGATCGCAGGAACGAAACCCTTCTAGACGTGGCGACATCCACCCGTCAGGCGATCATCGATGCCGCTGAAACGCTCTTCGCCACCGAGGAGCCCGACGGCGTCACCGTCGCGACCATCACGAAGGCCGCCGGTCAACGGAATCAGGCCGCCGTTCACTATCACTTCGGTGGGCGGGACGGGCTCTTGTCCGCCATCGTCGACCGGCACCACGACGCGCTGGATGAGGTCCGGTTCGCTCGGCTCCGGGAGCTCGATGCCGCTGCCGGTGAAACCTGCCGGGATCTTGCCGCCCTGGCGGACGTGATCGTTCGCCCAATGGTCGACGAACTGGCATCCGTCTCCGGTCGGGCCTTCCTGCGAATTCAGGGGGAACGGCTGGCGTCCGGTGTGCAGGCGGGGCAGCTCGCCGGTTCGATGGTGGAGCTCAGTCAGCGGTTGGTCGGCGTGCTGCCGGTGGCGCCCGAAGGCTGGCGAACCGAACGGGCCCGCCTCGCCGCAGTGCTCGTCAATGCTCGCCTGGCTCAGGAGGCGATGCTGGAGCCGGCCGACGCCGTCGACCGGGACGTCCTCGCAGTCACGCTCACGTCCGCCGTGGTTGCGGTGCTGTCGATTGCGCCTGCGGCCGACAGCGGAACCTGACGCAAAAATGCGACGAGGCCGCTGCCCGAAGGCAGCGACCCCGTCGATTCCCCCTTGAGTGTTCGCTCAGGCGAGTTCGGTGCGGCGGCCGAGGAAGACGGCGCCGACGCCGATCATGAGGAGCGCAACGCCCATCATGGTGAAGACCAGGGTCTGGCCCGGGCCGGTCACGGCCAGCTCAGCGGCACCGACGGACACGAGGGCGAAGGCGCTCTCGGTCTGGGCGGCGTCGCCAGCGATCACGGTGATGCCCTCGGCGGGCACGTCGTACGTGACCGTCACGGAGCCGGCACCGTCGCCGTCGAGCTGAAGCGGCGTGAGGTTGGCCTGGTCGCATGTGGCGGTGTCGAGTGCGGCGAGGTCGCCGCCGGCCGGGTAGTCGCACGGCAGGATGAAGACCGCCAGGTCGCCGCTGAATCCGCTCAGCGACACCTCGATCTCGGTCTCTCCGCCCGCATCGATCGATGCCGGGGTGACCTCCATCATCGGCGTCTGCGCCGCTGCGATTCCGGTCATTGACATCAACATCGTGGCCACGATGGCCAGAGCGGTCAGTACTTTCTTCATGTGTTCCCCCTGCCGAGTAGGCAAATCTGAATGAACGTCAGATTAGAGTCAGGGGAACGAGATTGACAAGTGGGGAGCACCAATGGGATCGCCAGTGATCGTCGAGGCCGGTCGGACGGCGCTGCAGAAGCGCGGCGCAGCATTTGCCGACGTCCACGCCGCCCAGTTGCTCGGACATGCGCAGCGAGGCGTCCTCGATCGGTCCGGGGTCGACCCTTCTTCGGTCGGCCAGCTCGTCGGCGGTTGTGTCACGCAGGCCGGCGAACAGGCAAGCAACGTCACCCGAACCGCCTGGCTCAACCAGGAGTTCCCGTATGAGGTGGCGGCCACCACGATCGATGCGCAGTGCGGTTCTTCCCAGCAGGCAAACCACATGGTGGCGAACCTCATCTCGGCCGGCGCCATCGACGTCGGCATGGCGACCGGCGTCGAACACATGAGCAAGATCTGGCTCGGTGCAAACGTGCCCCGAGTCGACGAGACGTTCATCAACGGCCGCTCGAAGCCCGACGACTTCCCCTGGGACATGCCGAATCAGTTCGGTGGTGCGGAGCGCATCGCAGCCGAGCATGGCATCGACCGGGAGCGGGTCGATTGGTTCGGGATGATCTCGCAGCACAAGGCGGCCATCGCCGTGGCAGAGGGTCGGTTCGAGCGGGAGATCATTCCGGTCGACGTCACCCTGGCCGACGGTGAGGGGCCGGTCACGGTCGACACCGACGGCGGGCTTCGGGAGACCACGATGGAGTCCCTCGCCGGGTTGAAGACGGTCATGCCCGACGGGATCCATCACGCAGGAAACAGCTCGCAGATCACCGACGGCGCGGCGGCCGTTCTCTGGATGGACGAGGAGCGGGCCAAGGCTGAAGGGCTGGCACCGCGGGCCCGTATCGTCACGCAGGCCCTCGTGGGCTCCGACCCCTACTTCCACCTCGACGGCCCCATCCCGGCGACCGCCAAGGTGCTCGCCGACTCGGGTATGACGCTCGACGACATCGGCGTGATCGAGGTCAACGAAGCCTTCGCCAGCGTCGTGCTCGCCTGGGCCAAGGTGAACGGCGTAAGCGACGACGACCTCATGGAGAAGGTCAACCCGAACGGTGGTGCCATCGCACTGGGGCACCCGGTCGGCGCCACCGGAGCCCGGCTGATCACCACGGCACTCCACGAGATGGAACGGCGCGACGCCGAGTTCGGCCTCGTCACCATGTGCTGCGGCGGCGCCATCGCCACCGGCACCATCCTCCAGCGGCTGTAATCCGCTCGGCACTTCCGGCCGAGATCCGCGTCGGTTCTGCGCAGGCGTTCGCTCGGCACTTCCGGCCGAGATCCGCGTCGGTTCTGCGCAGGCGTTACCGCCCGCGTTCGATGCCGAGGCCGGCGGTGGCCACGAGTTCCCGTTGGATTTCGTTCACGCCGCCGCCGAAGGTGTTGATCTGTGCGGCGCGATTCGCACGCTCGAGTTCGCCGTGCAGAAACGCTCCCGGTGAACCGGGGCGCAGGTGGGCGACCGGGCCGAGGATGCCTTGGAGCAGCCGGTAGACCTCGACCATCTGTTCCGTTCCGAACACCTTGACCGCCGAGGATTCCGCAGGGCCGAGCGTGTTGTCGGCCACGGCGTTCACGAGTCGCCAGGTCATCAGGCGGATGGCTTTGAGGATGGCCGTGCACTTGGCCAGGTCGGCCTGGACCCATGGGACGTCGATCATCGTCTTGTGTTCGGCGAGCCCCGACGGGGTTTCCCGGCACCAGGCAACGACGTCGGACATCAGCCGGTCGGTGAGGCCGGAGAGTGCGGCCAGGCCGACGCGTTCGTGATTCAGCTGCATCGTGATGAGCTGCCAGCCCTCGTTCAGCTCGCCGACGATGTTCGTGCGCGGAACCCGCACATCGGTGTAGTAGGTGGACGTCGTCATGTGGCCGCCGACCGTGTGCAGTGGCGTCCATTCGAATCCGGGCGCATCGGTGGGCACGATGATCATGCTGATGCCCTTGTGCTTCTTGACGTCCGGGTCGGTGCGAGCGGCCAGCCAGATGAAGTCGGCCTGGTTGGCGCCAGAGGTGTAGACCTTCGATCCGTTGATGACGAATTCGTCTCCGTCGACAACCGCCGACGTGCGCAAGCTGGCCAAGTCCGTGCCGGCCTCCGGCTCCGTGTAACCCACGGCGAAGTTGAGCTCGCCGGCGAGGATCCCCGGCAGGTAGCGCTCCTTCTGTTCCTCGGTGCCGTACGCCATGATCGCCGGGCCGACGGTGTTGACGGTCACGAAGGGGAACGGGGCGTGGGCCCGTTGGATCTCGTCGAACATGATGAACTGATCGACCGCGGAACGGCCTTGGCCGCCGTACTCCACCGGCCAGGCGAGGCCGAGCCAGCCGTCGTCGCCGAGCTGCTTGATGCAGCGGCGGAACGCTTCGGGGTTCTGGCCGGGGGCGCCGAGCTCGTCACGCACCTCCGGGGTCAGCATGTTCTCGAAGTACTCGCGAAGCTCGGCTCGGAGTTCTCGTTGTTCCTGCGTCTCTGCCAAGTGCATGCTTCGACAGTACAGTTTCTGAAAGACCGTCAGATACTCGAATGGGTTCGAATCCTTCGACCCGGAAAGCGCAACCGTGGGACAACGAGAGCTCGACATTGTCGACCTCACCTCGCTCAGCGATGCCGAGTTTCGCGCGCTCGTCCAGTCCTGGCTGGCCGAACATGTCGTCGGGGAATTCGCGGAACTGCGTGGGCGGGGCGGCCCTGGCGACGAGGAAGTCGGCTTCGAGACGAGGGTCGCGTGGGAGGCGGTGCTCGGCGCCGCGGGATGGATCGGCCTCGGTTGGCCGGTGGAACACGGTGGCCGCGGCGCATCGCTGTCGCAGCAGATCATCTGGGCGGAGGAATACGCCCGGGCCGACGCGCCGGCCCGCGTCAACCACATGGGCGAGAACCTGCTGGCGCCCACGCTCATCGAATACGGAACCGCCGAACAGTGCCACCGGTTCCTGCCCGGCATTCGCAACGGCACCGAACGCTGGTGCCAGTGCTACAGCGAGCCCGATGCCGGTAGCGATCTCGCCAACGTGAAGACTCGGGCGGACCTCGATGGCGACTCCTGGGTCATCAACGGTCAGAAGGTGTGGACGTCGCTTGCCCACGTCAGCCACTGGTCGTTCGTCGTTGCCCGCACCGAACCGGGTTCCACCCGTCATGCCGGGCTCACCTTCCTTCTCGTTCCCATGGACCAGGACGGTGTGGAGATTCGTCCGATCGTGCAGCCGACCGGCGGCGGTGAGTTCAACGAGACGTTCTTCACCGACGCCCGCACCGACGCAGACCTCGTCGTCGGCGAGGTCGGCGACGGCTGGCGCATCGCCATGGGCTTGCTCGCGTTCGAGCGGGGCATCTCGACGCTGGCCCAGCAGGTGGGCTTCGAGCGCGAACTCGACGCGACGATCGAACTTGCCCGCCGTCACGGCAGGCTGGGCGACCCGGTCGTTCGGCAGCGGTTGATGCGCTCGTGGACCGAGCTGCACCTCATCAAGGTCAACGCCATGCGATCCATGTCTGCCACCGGTGTCCCCGGCCCGGAGGCCAGCATTTCCAAGCTGTTCTGGGGTTCGTGGCATCGGGATCTCGGCGAGCTGATGATCGACCTGCAGGGCCTCGACGGCCTGGTCGCCGTACCCGATGGCGAATTCGTCGAAGATGGGGCGTACCCGCTCACGCTCGAGCAGAAGCTCTTCCTCTTCACCCGTTCGGACACCATCTACGGCGGGTCGAACGAAATTCAACGCAACGTGCTCGGCGAACGAGTGCTCGGCCTACCCCGGGAGCCCAAACCATGACGCAGCCACCGCAGTACGTCCCCGGCCACGGCCTGCTCGCCGGGAAGCGGGTCCTCATCACCGCCGCGGCCGGGAGCGGCATCGGCTCCGCCACGGCGAAGCGCTGCGTCGAGGAAGGGGCGACCGTGATGATCTCGGATCGTCATGAGGCCCGGCTCGCCGCGACGGCCGACGAGTTGGGTGTCGCCTCTGTGCCGTGCGATGTGACCGACGAAGAGAGCGTGCAGGCGATGTTCGCCGCGGCCGCAGCCGAGTTGGGTGCCGTCGACGTGTTGATCAACAACGCGGGGCTCGGTGGCACGGCAGAGGTCCACGAGATGACGGACGAGCAGTGGGGTCGGGTCCTCGACGTCACGCTGAACGGCACGTTCCGCTGCACCCGGGCCGCCCTCAACCACATGTACGAGCAGGGTTCCGGTGTGATCGTCAACAACGCGTCCGTTCTCGGGTGGCGGGCGCAGCAGGGGCAGGCCCACTACGCCGCCGCGAAGGCGGGAGTCATGGCACTCACCCGCTGCTCTGCGGTGGAGGCGGCACCTCGTGGCGTGCGCATCAACGCGGTGTCGCCGAGCCTGGCCATGCACGCGAATCTCGCCAAGGTCACGACCGACGAGCTGCTGGAGGAATTGACCAGCCGGGAGGCCTTCGGCCGGGCAGCCGAACCGTGGGAGATCGCCAACGTGATCGTGTTCCTGGCCAGCGACTACAGCAGCTACATGGCGGGCGAAACCATCAGCGTCTCCAATCAACACGCCTGAGGATTCCCCGAACCCACCCGATCTGTGCAGCGCCAGATGCCTATGTGGCATCCCATCCTGCACAGATCTTTGGCTCGGAAATCTGTGCAGCGGTGTGTGCCGATATGGCATCCCACGCTGCACAGATTGTGGTGTGTGTTGGGTCAGAGGGCGCCGTCGGAGACGCGGATGCCGGACTCGCGTGGGCCCGGCGCGTCGGGGTCGAAGAACGGGCGGTCGCCGGCGATGCTCACTCGGTTGCCCTTGCGCTCATTCGGCCAGTAGTCCCAGATGGCGAAGTGCATGAGGCAACGGTTGTCCCAGATGGCGACGTCGTTCGCATCCCACCGGAAACGGATCTGGAACTCGGGGCGTTCGATGTGATCGAAGACTCGGGCCAGCAACGCCGCACTGTCGTCTGCATCCATGTCCACGATGCCCGTCGTGAACGACCGGTTCACATAGATCGAGGGCCGGCGTGTCTCGGGGTGGGTGCGGACCATCGGGTGAACGGTCGACGGATAGTCGGCCCCATCGTCGTCGACGCCGCGATCGGCGTAGCGGCCGCGGTAGACGTGCTCGGATTCGTGCCGTGCCGTCAGCAACTGCAACTGCTGCTGTTGGTCTTCGGGAAGGACTGCGAATGCGGCTTCCATGCTGGCGAACAGCGTGTCGCCACCGCCACCGTCAGGCGGCTGGTGGATCTGGAGCATTGTGGCCAGCGGTGGTTCCTCGTCGCACGAGACGTCGGTGTGCCAGCCGTTTCCATTGGCCACGGGCGAGTCCCGGTGGGCATGGATGACGAACACGGCACCTTCGTCATCGTTCGCCGGAGCGGCCGGGTGCCGATGCAACGGGCCAAAGCGCTTCGCGAAGCGAACCTGGGCCTCGGCCGACAGCGTCGACTGATTGCGAAAGAAGACGACGCCATGGTCGAGGAATGCCTGATGGATGACGGCGAACACCGTGTCGTCCACCCCGGCGGCCAGGTCAACGCCCCTGATCTCGGCTCCGAGCACCGGCGAGATCGGGGCGACGGTAATGGTCACCGTCAGTCCCGGTCGCGGAGGAACATGGGGATGTCGCCACCGCCGTCGATGACGATGTTGGCGCCGGTCACGTAGGAGGCCGCCGGGCTGGCGAGGAACAGGCAGGCATTGCCGATGTCGTCGGGGCGTGCCATTCGCTGCATCGGGATCTCTGCCTCGATCGCCGCAACCGACTCGGCTCCGCCGTAGTGGAGCTCGCTCTGGTCCGTGAACACCATGCCCGGGGTGATCGCGTTGACGCGCACGGTCGGGGCCCATTCCTGGCCGACCGTCAGCGTGAAGTTGAGCAACCCGGCCTTCGCCGCGCCGTAGGCAGCCACGGTGGGGGCAGGGCGCAGCGAGGTGACGGACGAGATGTTGATGATCGAGCCCCCGTCGGCCTGCATGTGATGGTTCGCCCGCTGAGCCACGTACATCGCAGAAAGCAGATTGAGGTCGATGACCCGCTCGCTGAACCGCGGCGAAGCGGTCGCCGTATCAGCGGGGGGCGCCCCACCGGCGTTGTTCACGACAACGTCGAGCCGGCCCGCCCGCCCGACGATTGCGTCCACAGCGGCCGCGGCGGCGTCGCCGTCACGCAGATCGGCCGCCTCGAAGAGCCAGTCCGCGGGCAGGTCGTCCACGGCGGAGCGGGCCATCACGGCGACCGTGGCACCCGCAGCAGCGAACGACTCGGCGATGCCGCGCCCGATGCCCTTGGTCCCGCCGGTGACGAGCACGACATGGCCGGTGAAGTCGAACGAGACCAATGCACGCATGGAGGCAGGGTAGCCCGCGCAGCGAATCTGACGGAACGTCAGACGCTCGGCGAAGCTCCGGTATGGTCTGGGCATGCCGATCACCTCGACTTCCCACACCGACGGCGACCACGCCGGAATCGTCGAAATCGTGATGGACTGCCCGCCCGTCAATGCGCTCACCGTCGCCGAGTGGTTCGAGCTCGCCGACGTGGTCACCAACGCCGGTCGGGACACAGCCACACGCGCCGTCGTGCTGCGGGCCGAGGGCCGCGGTTTCAACGCCGGTGTCGACATCAAGGAGATGCAGAACACCGAAGGATTTGATGCGCTCATCGGCGCGAACAAGGGCTGCTTCGCCGCATTCGCCGCGGTGTACGACTGCCCCGTCCCGGTGATCACGGCCGTGAACGGGTTCTGTGTCGGTGGCGGGATCGGCCTCGCCGGCAACAGCGACATCATCGTGGCCAGCGACGACGCGTTCTTCGGGTTGCCCGAGGTGGACCGGGGAGCGCTCGGAGCGGCCACGCACCTCGCTCGTCTCGTTCCCCAACACAAGATGCGGCAGATGGTCTACACCTCGGCCAACGCCACGGCGCAGGAACTCCAGGCGTGGGGGAGTGTTCACGCCGTTGTACCGCTCGCCGAACTCCGCGACGCTGCCTTTACGGTGGCCGCGTCGATCGCCGCGAAGTCGCCGACGGTGATCCGGGCGGCGAAGGAGAGCCTCAACGGCATCGATTTGTGGGACGTGAAACGCAGCTATCGATTCGAACAAGGCTTCACCTACGAACTCAACCTCTCCGGTGTGAGCGACGAGCTTCGCGACGACTTCGCCGGTACCGACAAGGCGAACCGCGACGCATGAGCGAACGCCTGACCAGTCGCAGTCGGTCCGTCGCCGGCAAGGTGGTGCTGATCACCGGTGCCGCCAGCGGCATGGGCAAGGCCACCGCCTTCCTGTTCGCCGATGAGGGTGCGCACGTGGCGGTCACCGACCTCCGCCAGGCTGACGTCGATGCGGTCGTCGAACAGATCCATGGCGTTGGGGGTACCGCGTTCGGTGCAGCGTTGGACGTGACCGACGCGGACGCAATCGTCCGGGTGGTGGACGACATCCGCCGCGAGCTCGGCCCGATCGACATCGTGGTCAACAACGCCGGAGTCGTCGCTGGCGGCCAGCTGGAGGACCCGAACTTCGAGGACGAGTGGGTCAAGGCGCTCGATGTCCTGCTCACCCCGCACCAGCGGATCGTGCGGGCCTGCCTGGACGACCTGAAGGCAAGTGGCGAGGGGCGCATCATCAACATCTCGTCGACCGAGGGCATCACCGCCCAGCGGAACGCCACGCCCTACACGGCAGCGAAGCACGGCGTGGTCGGCCTGACCCGCTCGCTCGCCGTCAACCTGGGTGTCCACGGGATCACGGTCAATGCGATCTGTCCGGGCCCGATCCTCACCGGAATCACCGAGCCGATTCCCGAAGACATGCGAGACACCTTCGCCCGTCGCCGCACGGCACTCCGGCGCTACGGCGACCCTGAAGAGGTGGCCCACATCACGCTCAGCCTGGCGATGCCGGCCGCCTCCTACATCACCGGTGCGATCATCCCGGTCGACGGCGGACTCACCGCAAAGAACGACTGAACCGAACCCGGCCTTGCAGGAATCTGACGTCGCGTCAGATTCCGCTACAGTCGACCGACATGCGCACGCTGATGACCGAGGACACGTGGTGAGCAAGCTCACGACCGAAGACCAAGCCGTCGCCACGCTCGAGTCCGGGATGACGCTCGGCATCGGGGGATGGGGGAGTCGGCGCAAGCCGATGAGCCTCGTTCGGGCACTCCTGCGGAGCGACGTCACCGATCTCACGGTGGTCACCTATGGCGGCCCGGAGGTTGGGCTGCTGGCGGCCGCCGGCAAGATCCGCAAGCTCGTGTACGGCTTCGTCACCCTCGACTCGATCCCGCTCGAACCACACTTCCGGGCCGCTCGTCAGGGCGGCACCATCCCCGAGCTCGTCGAGTACGACGAGGGGATGTTGCAGTGGGGGCTCTACGCCGGTTCGCTCCGGCTGCCGTTCCTCCCGACCCGAGCCGGCCTGGGCAGCGGGGTCATGGACGTGAACCCGGACCTCAAGACGGTCGCGTCGCCCTATGCCGACGGCGAGGAGCTGCTCGCCGTACCGGCGATCCGCCTCGACGCCTGCTTCGTGCACATGAACCGGGCCGACGCCCGCGGCAACGCCCAATTCCTCGGGCCGGACATCTACTTCGACGACCTGTGGCTCAACGCCACGGACGTCGGGCACCGGTTCGTGTCGTGTGAGAAGGTCGTGCCGACCGAGAACCTGCTCGATGAGGGCACCTTCCACACGCTTCGAATCAATCGATCGATGGTCGACGGCGTGATCGAGGCGCCCCGAGGCGCCCACTTCACGTCGTGCGAACCGGACTACGACCGCGACGAGTCCTTCCAGACCGAGTACGCCACGGCAGCTCGGGACCCGGAAGAATGGGCAGCATTCGTGGCCACCTATCTCTCCGGTTCCGAAGCCGACTATCAGGAGGCCGTCGATGGCCGCAGCTGAACACCGACTGGCCGACGTGGTCGCCATCGCCTGTGCCGAGGCGTTCCGGGGCGACGGCGAGATCTTCGGCTCCGGAATGGGCACCCTACCGATGCTCGGCGCTCGCACCGCCCGAGCAACGTTCGAGCCGGATCTCATGGTCAGTGACGGCATGGCGTTCTACGTCGATGGCGACCTGCCGATCGGCGGCACCGACAAGGTGATCGAGGGGTGGATTCCGTTCCGCTCCGTGTTCGACACGCTGTGGGGTGGGCGCCGTCACGTGATGATGGGCGCCAGCCAGATCGATCGCCACGGCAACACCAACATCTCCAACATCGGCGATTGGAAGCAGCCCAAGGTGCAGCTGCTCGGTGTGCGCGGTGGGCCGGGCAACACGATCAATCATGCGGTGAGCTACTTCATCCCCCGGCACACGAGCCGGGTCTTCGTCGAGGCGGTCGACATGGCGAGCGGCATCGGATACGACCGGGCCGGCGAGCTCAGCGAGTGGGTGCAGGAGAACCATCGCATCCCCCGGGTCATCACAAACCTCGCGGTGATGGATTTCGAGACGCCCGACCGAAGGATGCGGATCCATTCCGTGCACCCGGGTGTCACGCCCGACGACGTGGTGGCGAACACCGGGTTCGACCTCGTCGTCCCCGATGACGTGCCGCTCTCCCGCGGGCCGACCGCGGAGGAGCTCGCGATACTCGACCATCTCGACCCGAAGGGCCTTCGCTTCCGCGAGGTGCCCGACCCCGAGCCTGCGAGCGCATGAACCCGAGGCTTCACACGTCATTCTGTGATCTGGTCGGCGTCCGCACGCCGATCGTCCAGACGGGTATGGGCTGGGTGGCCGGACCGTCGCTGGTGTCGGCCTCGGCGAACGCCGGTGCGCTCGGCATCCTGGCGAGCGCCACCATGGACTTCACCCAGTTGCGGGAATCCGTCGCAGAGGTGAAGTCCCGGACGGACAAGCCCTTCGGTGTGAACCTGCGAGCCGACTCGGCCGATGTCGGCGACCGAATCAAGCTGCTGATCGACGAGAACGTGCGCGTCGCCAGCTTTGCGCAGGCGCCGAAGCAGAAGCTCATCGATCAGTTGCACGACGCCGGGGTGCTGGTGATCCCATCCATCGGGGCCAAGCGCCACGCCGAGAAGGTGCTGGAGTGGGGTGTCGATGCCGTGCTCGTGCAGGGCGGAGAGGGCGGCGGCCACACCGGATCGGTACCCACATCCATCCTGTTGCCGCAGGTCGTCGACGCGGTGCAGGGCCGGGTACCCGTCATCGCTGCCGGGGGCTTCAAGGACGGCCGAGGCCTGGTCGCCGCGCTCGCGTGGGGCGCCGATGCGATCGCCATGGGCACACGCTTCCTGCTCACATCGGATTCGTCCGTGCCGGACAGCGTGAAGCAGATCTACCTCGGCAAGGCCGTCACCGACACCGTCGTTTCCACACGAGTCGACGGCGTGCCGCATCGGGTTCTTCGCACCGAGCTCGTCGACGAGCTCGAGTCCGGCTCCGGCAAATTCACGGCGCTGCCGAAGGCGCTCATCAACGCGCAGAAGTTCAAGGGCATGACCGGCCTCAGCTACAAACAGATGTGGGACGAGGGCAACGCCATGCGCAAGGCCATGGATCTGAGCCCGGTGCAGATGATCATGGCCGCGAACACCCCGATGCTGTTGAAGGCCGGACTCGTCGACGGCAACACCGAGTCCGGCGTGCTGGCGAGTGGCCAGGTCGTGGGCGTGATCGACGATCTCCCGACCTGTCAGGAGCTCATCGATCGCATCATGGACGAGGCCGATCAGGCGCTTCGCGGCCTGGTCGCCGAAGGCTCACCTCACGAGGAGACAGCATGACCGACGCACCCACGCCGACCGTGCTCGACGGCATCGACGCCGTCCGGGCCGCCGAAGGCACCCATCTCGGCTGGAGCGACTGGCTGCTCATCGACCAGGGGCGGATCGACCTCTTCGCCGACGCCACCGGGGACCATCAGTGGATCCACGTCGACCCGGAGAAGGCGGCTGCGGGTCCCTTCGGTGCGACCATCGCCCACGGGTACCTGACCATGTCGCTCACCAACCACTTCCTGCCGACGATCGTCGACGTGCAGGGGTTCGACATGGGCATCAACTACGGCCTGGACAAGGCGCGCTTCCCGGCACCCGTGCCCGTGGGTTCCCGAGTGCGGGCCGGTGCGATGATGCTGTCGGTGACCGACATTCCCGGCGGTGTGCAAACGGTGATGGAGATCACGGTTGAGGTCGAAGGCGGTGCCAAACCCGCCTGCGTGATCCATGCGATTTCTCGCTTCCTGAACACGTAGGGTTTTCGGTATGGAGATCGCCGAGCGGATCGCCGCAAACGCCAAACCACACCTCGACGCGGGCGAGAAGGTCGTCGCCGCATTTCCCGCACAGACGTTGCATCAGATGTTCGTCGGACCCGTCGTGGTCGTCGTGCTGCTCGGCATCTTCGCCGACCTCGATCCCGGAGTCGAGATCACCCTGATGGCGATCGCCCTGGTCCCCGTGCTCTGGTATCTCGTGCGCAATCAGAACCTCACGGTCGTCGCCACCGATCGCAGAACGCTGGTGGGAACGTCCGGCCTCCTGAACGCTTCGCAGATGAAGGAGATCGTGGAGGAAGCACCGGTGGATGTGCAGATCGGACCAGCCGACGGCTTCATGTACACAACGGAGGCGCTTGGCCGGAAGATTCGTGTGCACCGACGCTTCCACGCCCAGATCGTGCTTGCCGACGAGCGGACGGCGTAGGAGCGCGTGGCCGCCGAACTCGATGTGCTGGTTGTCGGTGCTGGGTTCGCCGGGCTGTACATGGTGCATCGGGCTCGTGGCCTCGGTCTGTCCGTCGAAGCGGTCGATGCGGCCGACGGCGTCGGCGGCACGTGGTGGTGGAACCGCTATCCGGGGGCCCGCTGCGATGTGCCGAGCCTCGAGTACTCCTACGGCTTCGACGACGACCTGCAGCAGGAGTGGGAGTGGACGGAGCGGTACGCGACCCAGCCGGAGATCCTTTCGTACCTCGAACACGTCGCCGATCGCTTCGACCTTCGCAGCCATTTGACGCTCGGCACCCGAATCGACCGCCTGTCGTTCGACGAGGACGAGCTCCGGTGGCGCATTCACCTCGACGATGGGTCCGCCCGTTCGGCGCGCTTCGTCGTGATGGCCACCGGCTGTCTGTCGGCAGCGAACATGCCCGACATCGCCGGCGCCGACGACTTCGTCGGCCGCACCTTTCACACGGGCCGATGGCCGCATGACCCGGTCGATTTCGCCGGTCGGCGAGTGGCGGTGATCGGAACCGGGAGTTCCGGCGTGCAGTCGATCCCGATCATCGCCGAGCAGGCGGCGCACCTGACGGTGTTTCAGCGCACACCGGCGTATGCGGTTCCCGCGCACAACGGGCCGCTCCACCCGGCCGATGTTGCCGAAATCAAGGCGGACTATCGGAACTGGCGGGCCGTCGCCCGTGACAGTCGGCCGGGCTACGGCGGGCATGTTCCTCGACCGGAGCTCTCTGCGCTCAGTGTGTCCGACGAGGAGCGAACGGCCGCCTACGACACTCGCTGGGAGCATGGCGGGCTGCTCTTCCTCGGTGCGTTCAACGACCTGCTTCTGAACACCGAAGCGAACGACACGGCCGCCGACTACCTGCGGGCAAGGATCGCCGAGGTGGTCGACGATCCGGCCACCGCCGAAATGCTCAGCCCGGACACCATCGTCGGCTGCAAACGGCTCTGTCTCGATTCGGGCTACTTCGCCACCTACAACCGGGACGACGTGGACCTCGTCGACATTTCGGCCAGCCCGATCGATCGCATCGAGGCTGGCGGAATCGTGGTCGATGGCCGGCTCCACGAAGTGGACGACATCGTCTTCGCAACCGGGTTCGATGCGATGACCGGAGCGCTGGACCGCATCCACATCGAAGGACGGGACGGGCGAACGCTTCGTGACGCCTGGGCGGCCGGGCCGACCACGCTGCTCGGGTTGCAGGTTGCCGGCTTCCCCAACCTGTTCACGGTGACCGGCCCGGGGAGCCCGTCGGTGCTCACGAACATGGTTTCGTCAATCGAACACCACGTGGACTGGATCTCCGATGTGCTCGCCTCGATGACGACGCAGGGTCGGACGACGGTCGAGGCGACGGAAGCTGCACAGCAGGAGTGGGTGGCCTGGGTCAACGCTGTTGCCGACCTCACCCTCTTCCCGAGCTGCAACAGCTGGTACCTCGGTGCCAACGTTCCGGGGAAACCTCGGGTCTTCATGCCGCTCCCCGGGTTCCCGGACTACGTCGCCCACTGCACGACGGTGGCGGAATCCGACTACCCCGGCTTCACCTTCGGGTGATCAGCTGCAGTTCGGGATGATCTCGGCCGCCCACCGGTCGTAGCCTTCGCGACGCTCCGCTTCGGTGGAGCCGAGCGTGAAGTCGGGGACGATGATCTCGTCGAAGCCCAGTTCGGCGTATTCGCCGACGGCGTCGATGATGCGTTCGGCCGAACCGGCGACCGAGTTGGCCGCGGTGGCGTCGACGTTCTCGATTTCGGCGATCCGTTCTGCGTCATCGGTCAGGTGGAACATCGCCTGGGTGGACGAATGGATGGTTGCGGGATCGACGTCCACGCGCTCGCACGCGTCGGTGAAGATGCCCCGCTTGCGTCCGGCCTCGGCCGGTGCACCCCACGTGTTCCACTCCTGGGCGTGCGTCGCCGTGATCCGGCACATGCGCTTGCCGCTGGTGCCGACGACGATCGGAAGGAGTTCCTGCACCGGGCTGGGGTCCGAAGGCGCGTCGGTGATGGTGTAGTGCGTGCCGTCGAACGTGGTGCGGTCCTCGTCGAGGAGCGAGCGGACGATCTGAATCGCCTCCTCGAACCGGTCGACCCGCACCTTGGGCTCCTCGAGTTCGATGCCGTAGGCACGGTGCTCGTTGACCTGCCAGCCGGCTCCGAGGCCGAGCACCATGCGGCCGTCGGACACGTGGTCGAGGGTGACCGCCCGGTTGGCGAGCACGGCCGGGTGGTGCACGGAGGTGGGTGCGACGAGCGGTCCGATGCGGATCGACTCGGTGACCGCAGCGACTGCGGGGAGGATGGACCAGACCTCGTGGACGTCGCCGTGCTCGACCTCGCCGGTCTCGGTGTTCGGCATGTAGTGGTCGGCGAACCAGAACCCGAACCAGCCGGTGGCATCGGCGTGTCTCGCGAGGTTGAGGACCTCGTCGGTGGATCGGGACGGGCGCGGCCAGACGGAGAACTTCATCCCCGCACCGTAGTCGGGCCGGTCAGAGCAGGTTCTGGCGGAGGTCGTTCTCGTAGTTGGCGTCGTACGCGTCGACGTCCATCTCGAAATTCTTGAAACTGTTCGAGATCTGGCCGGGCGTGGGCAGTCCCTCGATGGGCGGCCAGTCCTCCGGGTTCCACAGGTTCGAGCGAATCATCGCCTTCCCACAGTGTGAGTAGGCGCGCTCGACCGTGATCCGAATGACGGTGGCCGGCGCCTTCCCGTCGATCGCATGGGACTCGAGCACGTCGGGGTCGGTCGTGATGACGGCCCGGCCGTTGACGCGTGTGCTGTCGATGCGTCCCGGTATGAGGAAGAGGAGCGAGATGCGGCCGTCCTCGATGATGTTTCGCAGGCTGTCGAGCCGGTTGTTTCCCTTGCGGTCGGGCAGTTCGAGGGTGTGGGCGTCGACGATCCGCACGAAACCGGGTTCGTCGCCGCGTGGCGTGCAGTCGGTGCCATCGGGCCCGACGGTGGCCAGTACGCAGAATGGCGACGCGGCGATCATCTCCTGGTACACGGGAGCCAGATGATCCTGTTCCTTTGTTCGGGCCCCGAGCGCAATGTCGCCGTAGCGGGGGAGCAGATCGTCGATTGAGGTGATGAGGTGTTCGTCGTCGCCGGTCACGGTTCCAGTCAAGCAGCCGGCTGCGAAAGATGAGGGAAGTGTGCCCAGCCGGCTCATCGCTCGTTGGTGTTCGCCGACGAGAAGGTGGTGAAGGTGCCCGCCCGACCGCTCGCCCTGGATGCAACGCGTCCTGAGGCGCCGCGTCGCACCGTCGGTCGACGTGTGTTCGTTGGCGGCGCTGTCGCAACCAGCGTCTGGTCGGCGCCGACGGTAGCCGGCTTCGGTCGTGTGGCCGCCGCCGCATCGTCCTGCAGCTCGCTCGAGAACGTGGCGCTGGGCAAGGCCGCCACCATGAGCAGTGGCCCATGGCCCGGTCTTCCCGCGGAGAAGGGCGTGAACGGAAACACCAGCGGCGCCATGTCGGCCGACCGCAACGGTTTCCACACGTGGCAGGAGCTGAATGCCTGGTGGGAAGTCGATCTCGGTGGGATCTTTGACATCGCCGCGGTGCGCCTGTGGAACCGTGGTGATTGCTGTCAGTCCCGCATCCAGAACGTCGCCATCGATCTCGACGGCGTTTCGGCCGGTGTGGCGTGGGGAACGATCGGCCGCCCGACGATCGTGCCGCTCACCACGGTCAGCCGTGGCCAGGTCGTTCGTCTGACCAATGGCCATCCGGCGTCGCAGTGGTTCCACCTGGCCGAGGTGGAAGTGATCGGTTGCCCCGCCTGACCCATCGGGCCCGTCGAGGTGCTTGTCAGCTGAGCGCAGGTGCCTTGGAGGCCGGCAGATGTCCGGCGGCTACCAGCCACCGGATCAGGTCGGCGTAGGTTGCATCGGCCGGGCGCCACTCGATGCCGAGCGCCGAACGCGTCCGGGCGTCGTCTCCTGGCACGAGCGTGGTCATGAACGTGGCGGTAGCCGAGTCGAGCGGCACCGCGATGCCCAGCCGCCCGATGTTCTCACACAGCGTTCCGAGCGTGCTGTAGACGCCGTCGGGGAGGCGAAGCACCTTCAGGTCTCGGCCGGTGATCCGGACGAGGAGTTCGTGCATGGCGCCCCAATCGAGGAAGTGGCCGAACACACCGAATCGTCGTGGCCCATGCCCGGGCTCCAGGCAACGGACGAGGACGGTGGCCAGATCTCGCACGTCGTTGAAGAGGATTCCTCCGCCGCGGGGGAACGGGACGACGTTCGTGCGAAGCAGCCGAGCGGTTCCGCCTGCGGCGATGCTCAAACCGATGTCGTCGGGGCCAACGATGCCGGATGGCCACACGATGACGACCGGGTGGCCCTCGTCCTGGAGCCTTCGTGCGACCCGTTCGCACTCGACCTTCGACGTGCCGTAGGCCCCGATCGGGTTCGACGTGAGCGGGTCGTCGTCGCTGTATCGCCCGGTCGGCGGGGGATGCAGTGTGCTCTGGGAGGACACGTGGATGATGGGGTCGAGGCCGAGTTCTGCTGCGCGGCCGAGCACGAGTTCGGTTGCCGGCAGGTTCGTGGCGCGGATCAGCTCGGTTGCGCTCGGGCCGAGTGCCGCAACGGCTGCGGTGTGGACAACCGCGTCGCAGCCGTCGAGCATGGCCGCAACGGCGTGTGGGTCGGTCACATCGCCGACGACGTGATCGACCGGGCCGATGCCATGGAGGGTCTCCACCCGGCGGAGCTTGTCGGCGCTTCGCACGAGGGCCCGCGGCGTGTGGCCCGCCGCAACGAGTTGACGGAGGAGGTGTCCGCCGGTGAACCCGGTTGCGCCAGTGACCGCCACTCGCATGGCCCGACTCTAGAACGGTCGGACAACCCGCGCCGAAAGCGAATGGGTGAAGGGGTCGCGTCTCACTTTCACCCGCGCGGGTGAAAGTGAGACGCGACCCCTTCACCCGAGACGCGACCCCTTCACCCGGTCAGAGGAATTCGGCGTAGTCGTCGAGGATTCGGAGGACGTCGTCCCGCGGACGGGAGTCGACGTTCAGGACGACTTCGGCGCAGCCGATCTCGGCGTACTGCTCGAGCTTCTCCTTGTTGGGAATGGTCCCGAACGGCACGACATCGGGAGTGCCGGAGCGGCCAGCCTCCTCCCACATCTCGAGCAGCTGGGGCATTGCCCGGCGAACACCGGCCCCGCCGATCGGCAGCCAACCATCGCCGAACTCGACGACATGGCTGAACAGCTTCGGCCCGGCACCGCCGCCGATGTAGGTCGGGATGCGCGGCGTCTGCACGGGCTTCGGCCAGCTGAAGCTCGGTTCGAACTGCACGTACTCGCCGTCGAACGAGGCTTCTTCTTCGGTCCACAGCGCCTGCATGGCAAGCACATGCTCGCGTGCCATGGCTCGACGGGTCCGGTAGTCGACGCCGTGCGTGTTCATCTCCTCCACGTTCCAGCCGTAGCCGACACCGAATTTGGTGCGGCCGCCGCTGAGGTGATCCAACGATGCCCACACCTTGGCGAACGACACGGGGTCATGTTGTGCGGCGAGCGAGATGCCGGAGGCGAGGGTGATGGTGCTGGTGGCGGTTGCGCATGCCGCGAGCACGGTGGGCGGATCCATGGCCCGGTAGTAATGCTCGGGCAGATCGGTGCCGCCGGGGAAGGGGGTCGCTCGGCTGGCGGGGATGTGGGTGTGTTCGGGGAGCCAGAGCGAGCTGAACCCGCGGGACTCCGCTTCCACTGCGAGTTCCACGGGGTCGATCGCCTTGTCCGTGGCGAACATGGTCAGTCCGAGCTTCATGAGGTCACCAGAGTTCGTTCGTGTAGCGGTCCGTGCCGGGCACGGTGGGGAGGTAGGGGCCGGTCCAGAGGTGGTCGGCGATGCCGGAGGAATCGAGGTCGGTGCCCCAGCGTGCCCAACCGTCATCCCAGCCATCGGCGGGGTCGTGGTCGAGGAAGTGAAGCTGGAGGAACCGCCGATCGTTGGCGGCGTTCTCCGGCACATCGGGCGCGTCGGCGGGGAGGGGCAGGTTGCTGCTCGTGCCGACGACGGTCGGCCCCCACGGCTGGTCGAAGGCGGCGGTGACCCACCGGTCGCTCCACTCCGCGAGGTCGTCCAACGTTGCGTCGCCGCAAAGTTCGCCGGCGGTGACGACGAGGCCGTCGAAGGCACGGTCGAGAGCGAGCTCGATGGGCGTGTCCCTGGTGATCGAACGCTGATGGTCGTACATGGCGGTGTGGGTGTGATCCCGCTCGGCGAACATGCGGCCTTCGGCATGCAGCCGGTGCACCGTGTCGACCGCCCACTTCGTCCATGGCGCATGCTGGCCGGCTTCGATCCAGTAGATCGACAGATAGCTGCCGGCCATCGGGTCCTCGCACAGCGGCGAGTTGGCGGGCGATCGCAGGTCCTTCAGCCGTTTCGGGGCGACGAATCGCCGACCGGCGAAGCACCACGGGCCGACCAGGCACCCCGAATAGAAGTGGTCGGTTTCGTACCAGCGGTTGTAGGCGACCTCGTGGCCGCGGTGCGGTTCGATCGCAGTGAACAGCAGCGTGCCGAGGGCGACGTCCGGGGCCATGCCCGCACGTTACCGCGGAATCTGACGTGCTTTCAGATTGGTCAGTCGAGCGAGTACTGGTTGGCGATGATGGCCGCTCGGGTCCGGTCGGTGAGGCCGAGCTGGCGCAGGATCGACGACACGTGGTTCTTCACGGTCCCGGAGGACAGGTGCAGGGCGGCGGCGATCTCGGGGTTGGAGTCTCCGGTCGCCAGCAGGCGGAGAACGTCGCGTTCGCGTGGGGTCAGTCCGTCGATCGCCTTCTGCAGGTCGGGGTTCGGTCCACCGGACGGGGACATCAACGACGCCACCCGTGACGCGACGGTGGGCGTCAACTGAACGAGCCCTTTGGCGGCTGCGGTGACCGCATCGGCCAGGTCTTCGGCGGAGATGTCCTTGGTCAGGTAGCCGGCGGCGCCCGCCGAGAGCGCTTCGGTGATGAGGTCGCTCTCGACGAAGGTGGTCAGCACGAGAACCTGGATGCCCGGCTGCGATTGTTTGATGCGCCGGGTCGCTTCGAGGCCGTCCATGTTCGGCATCTTGATGTCCATCAACATCACGTCCGGCTGGTGCTCGGCGGCGATGGACAGCGCCTCGTTCCCGTCGGCTCCGGTGGCCACGACCTGGATGTGTTCGGCGATCTCCGCCAGCGCGGCCAGCCCATCGCGGACCATCCACTGGTCCTCGACGATGGCGACGCGGATCGACTCGGTCATCGAGGCACCGTCGCGGTCACGGCGGTGCCGGCAGCCGACGAGTTGATGACGAACTGCCCGCCGAGTTCCTCGACGCGTCGTCGCATGTTGCCCACTCCGCCACGGTCCGGCGTGTCGATGTCGAAGCCGGAACCGTTGTCCGTGATGCTGATGGTGATTGCGTCGTCGGACGCCGTGCTCGTGATGGACGCAACCGTGGCCGCGGAGTGCCGGACGAGGTTGGTGAGCGCTTCCTGCACGATCCGGTAGATGGTCACGCGGGTCGAGGGCTGGATCTCTTCGTGGTCACCCGAGATCTCGATGTCGAGCATGGTTCCCGCCGGCATGATGCGGTGGGCGAGTTCCCGGATCGAGGGTTCCACGTCGAAGTGCTCGTCGCCGCGGGTCGTGTCGACGATCAGGCGGGTCTCATCGATCGCCTGCGCCACCGCCTGGGCGGCGTTCCGGACCGCCTCCTCCGACGCGGTCGGGTTCGCCGTATGCAGTGCTCGGGCCTTCTCGAGCTGGACGGAGCAGGCGAGGAGATGGTGGCCGAGGCTGTCGTGGAGCTCTTCGGCCAGCCGGCTTCGCTCGGACAGCTGTGCGAGTTCGCGTTCGGTGTGGAGGCCGTCGTCGAGCGCCCGAAGCGCATCGCCGAGCAGCACGACGGTGAGGAAGACGAGCGCCAGGCCGAGCTGGTTCTCGAACCCGTTGACGACCGCCGGTGTGCGTTCGGTGAGCACGAGGGCGGCGACGGCGAGCACGATGAGGGCCGTCCAGCCGTTCCGCTCGGCCCCGTCGTCGTTGCGACGGATGTCGATCAACGGGATGGCGAGCATGAGGGAGCCGTAGCTCGGGTCGCTGAAGATGGCGGGGACGAAGCTGAAGAGGACGAGCGCCCTTCGGAGGCGCTCCTCCGACGCCATCGGACTGCGGAGTGCCAGCACCGTGGCGATGCCCGCAGCAACCGCACAGCCGGCGATTGCGATGACGAGGTTCAGCTCGTTGTCGAGACCGAAGACGCCAGCCGGAGGACGACCCTGGATGTGGTCGTAGATGGTCACCCCGGCAACACCCGTAGCGACAGCGCAGGCCAGCGTCGCCTGAACGCGTCGGGTGTGGTGGCTGCCGGTCATGGATTGATGGTGATCGTTTCCGCCGTGATCCACAAGTGCGTACCGGCATGTGCCGGGTGGCAGGGGTGGATGTTCCTACAAGGTGAGCGTCGGCACTTCTGGGGTGCGCCTTCACTTCCTACCGTTGTCGACATCCCGCTGTATACGACGACCGAAGGACTCTCATGCGTCGCTTGCTTCTCACCCTCCTCGCCATCGCCCTCGTGGCGGCTGCGTGCTCCTCGAGCACCGACACCGCCGAAGTCGCAACCGACACCACGTCGGACGAGTCGACCACGGACGACACGACGGCCGACGACACGACGGCCG
>JAHDEJ010000001.1:61615-64266 GCA_020628865.1 Acidimicrobiales bacterium | reverse complement strand
GCGGAGGCCGCAGACGACACGGCATCGACGGAGACCGCTTCGAGCGGTGAGGTCGAGGCGTTCACCATCGAGATCTGGGTCGACAACTGGATGGCCGTGTACGTCGATGGCGAGCTGGTCGGCGAGGATTCCGTGTCGATCACGACCGAGCGCTCGTTCAACTCGGAGATCTTCAGCTTCGAGGCGTCGTACCCGTTCACCCTGGCCGTCGAGGCGAAGGACTACAAGGAGACCGACTCCGGTCTCGAGTACATCGGCGAGAACAACCAGCAGATGGGTGACGGCGGCCTCATCGCTCAGGTGAAGGACAGCAGCGGCGCTGTCGTCGCCGTGTCGTCGTCGGATTGGGCGTCGCTCGTGGTGCACCAGGCGCCGATCAACACCGACTGCGAGTCCGCCGACGATCCGGACGCAACGTGCGACTTCATCATCACCGACACCCCGGCGGACTGGACCGCGGTCGACTTCGATGATGCTGCCTGGACCACCGCCACGCAATGGACGGCCGCCGAGGTCGACCCGAAGATCGGTTACGACGAGATCGATTGGGACGGGTCGGCCGAGCTCATCTGGGGCACGGACCTTCAGGTGGACAACACCGTGCTGCTGCGCACTGTCGTCACTGGCTGATAGATCCCCTCATCCGGTGCCGGGTTGAAACAACGGCCCGTCCGGATCGACCTGGCCCCCTTCGGCGATGGCGCCCACCCGCCATCTGCCGCTGGGGGCCTTTTCGACGGCGAAGGTGACGGTCCCGGTCGTGGTCGTCGCCTGCAGGACTGCGTCGGGCTCGAGGACGGTGATCGGTCCGTCGAGTCCGCCGACGGAGATGACGGGTTCCGAGACGTTGTAGATGGCCGTGAACATGTCGGTGGGCTGGCTGCCTGGAATCGTGAGCGACTGTGGGTCGGCGACCAACGCCTCGGCGTCGAGGTTCGTCAGGCTGCGGGAGAAGTCGTCGTGGGCGCCGGGGCTCAGTACGAACTGCACATCCCACCAGTCGTTCCGCACCCAGGCGGAGACAAGCGCCTCGACCGCAGCGGTCGGCGAACTGAGGTCGAGTTCGCCGTAGCGCCAGCCGGAATGGTCCAACCCCTCGAAGTCGAGCGGTTCGAACGGAGGGCAGACCGTGGCGCTCAGCGTCTCTGCCCGCTCCTGGGCCTCACCAGCCGGCACCTCACCGCGTTGCATCAGCCGGCAGACCTGCCCCGGCGCGCCGCCGAGGATGCTCTGCATCGCCTGCGTCAGCGCGAGCGCCTGGCTGGGGTCGTCGAGCGATTGTTCGCGGAGTTCGGTGATGTCGGCGCGCTCCGCTTCGGTGATGCCATCCATCCCGGCCCGGACCCGGGAACAGTCGGTGCCCTCGAACACCACCGGTTCGCCGTGACCGCACCAGACCCAACCCGTTCCCGCTGTCGGGTCGGCCATGCCGAAGATCTCGCCGGACGCGTCGGCGTCGCTGTCGTCCACCCGCCGAATCCGCCAACCATCCGTTGTCTCCACGGTCGTGAAGCGCACGGTGGCGCGTGTCGCGAACACTGCCTCCACCGTCGTCTCGTCGACGGCAATGACTGCGTCGAGTGGCTCACCGAAGTCGAGCGGGGCGGCTCCGGCCTGGTCGATTGCAGTGAAGGTCTCGGCGATGATCAGCGAGGAGAGCTCGCCGAATTCACCACTCGCCAAGGCGCCGTCGAGGTGGAAACCCGGACGGCTCAGCTGGCCAGTATCGCCGTTGTTGAGTTCGCGGCCGATGATGCGCATTGCGTCGGCGTCGAAGGAGCGCACGACGGTCACGAAGTCACCGCTTCGCCAGGCATTCACGAAGGTGGTGGCGATCTCCGCGGCGGAGCCGTCTTCGAACCGATCGTCCATCGGGCCGCTCAGCGGCACGGCGTCCAGTGCGGCTTCGTCCTCGCTCGCCTGAACGGCGACTGGAGCGGCCGTGGTCGAGGTCTCCGTCGGGTCGGCCGAGGTGCAGGCGGTAGCAGCCATCAACAGTGCCAGCAGTTGAGCAAGCCGCCGCCAGGCTCGTGGTGCTGAACGCATGGCGAAATCGTAGACGAGGAGTGGGAGACTGAAGGCGCACGCGATGTTCGTCGAAGGATGGTGCACATGCTCTTCGGTCTGTTTCTCATTGCGCTCTTCGCGTTGATCCTGCTGTGTCTGGGCGGCGTCATCGCCGGCTTGGTCGCGTATGGGATGGTGCAGAAGGACGAGAGTTTCGAGGATGCACTCGTGGGAGCGATGGGCCGGATCCGTCGACGGATGGCCGACATGCCGGACGAGGACGGACCGGCGTGACGGCGGTGTCCGACTGCGCTCGCCGCACTCCGGCAATGTCAGACTGACGCAATGAGCACGGGAACCGTCGATGTCTGGATGCAGCACCCCACGTTGCGGCACTCACAACACGAGATGTTCGACTCGCTCCGACGGTGGCTGGGCATGGACATGCCGACCGAGGCACTGCCGTTGGAGATGACGCTGGCCCTCATGGACGAGGGCGGCGTCGACGTCGGCCTCACGGCTGCGTGGTACGGCCCGGCCGGCGACCTGATCAACAACGACGAGGTTGCTGCATTCGTGGCACAAGCGCCGGATCGGTTGCGAGGCGTGGCCGGGGCCGACATCCGAAAGCCGATGGAGGCGGT
>JAHDEJ010000001.1:58021-61515 GCA_020628865.1 Acidimicrobiales bacterium | reverse complement strand
GGCTCCACGTCGTTGATTCGCCAGTTGAGGTAGTGGCCGAAGTCGGCGACGACGCGCTCGACCTCCAGGAGGCGGCCGGGCTCGAAGTCGCCGGTTGCGCCGCGCTGGCCCCGCTCGCAGATCGCCTTGTCCTCCGGGAGGAAGTCGGGCATGGCGGCGACCGCGGCTGCGTTGGTCGCTGCCGTGAGCCAGCGTGCCATCGTGCCCGATTGCCGTTCCGGTGGTTGTGCGGAGAACGCCCCGCCGGTCGTGATCTCGCACCGGTCGACGGCGATCGGGGTGACCGCCTGCCAGATGAACGACCCCGAGGTCAGGACGCCGACGAAGCCCGGCGGCAGGCTGATGAGGAGGTAGTCGTCCTCGCCCTTGCTTGAGCCGCCTGTCGCCGTGGCGCGCGCCGAGCCCCGCACGTAATACGACTCCTTCGTCGGGGTGTACGGCTCGAGCGTCTCGGGGTGGACCTGGAACAGGTGGTAGCTCTCCATCGCATTCAGCACGGCGAGCTTCCAATTGCACTGCCATTGTTCGGACTCGTGATGGCGGGGCCAGTGGTGGAGTTCGTCGATGTTGCGCTCGGCCAGGAGTGGTTCGATCTGGGCGACCCGCTCGTCGAACAGTTCGACGTCGTCGTTCAGCGCAACGAACACGAGCCCGTGCCACACCGCCACGCGGTAGCGGGGAAGGCAGTGCTCGGCCTTGTCGAGCTCGTCCTTGTCGGCGAAGGGGACGGAGAGCAGCCGCCCGTCTTCGGCGTAGGTCCAGGCGTGGTACGGGCACTGAATGCGCTTGCCGTTTGCCGTGCCGTCGACCAGGAGTGTTCCCCGATGTGCACACAGGTTCGAGAGCGCAGCGAGCGTTCCGTTCTGTTGGCGGAGCAGCAGGACGGGATGGCTCCCGACCGTGACGGCGAGCTGATCGCCGGGGTCCGGAATGGAGTCTGCGGTTCCGACGAAGACCCAGTCGCGGTGCCAGATGCGCTCCAGCTCGAGCGCAGAAAGGGCCGCGCTGCGAAAGGCTTCGTTGGGCAGCGCTCGGCTCGGATCGAACGGGAACGTGGATGCGTCGGCCATGGCTGCAACCTAGTGAAGACTGCTGGTCGACGATGTCACCCGAGGATGGCTTGCGCCGTGAGGCCACCGACGAGGGCGACCGAGAACACGTAGGCGAAGAAGATGCCGATGAGCGTGCGGTCGGCCAGCTTCGTGAGGATCACGAACTCGGGGACGTTGGCGCCCGCGCCGCTGATGGTGAGGGCGACGATGGCGCCGATGCCGACACCTGCGGCGGTGAGGGAGTGGGCGATGGGTACGAAGAGGCTGGTCTGGAAGTAGAGGGGTGTGCCGAGGGCGGCGGCGAGTGGGATGGACCAGCCGGCGTTGTTGCCGGTGATCGTTGCGACCATGTCGGGCGAGACGAACGCCTCGATCGCCAGGCCGATGCTGACGCCGGCGAGCAGAAGCGGTCCGACCGAGCGGAGAAGGGCGGTGGCGGCCCGCACCGCAGATCGGCTCTCGACCGCCAGCCCCTGCCACGGGAGGTCGGACCCGCCACAACTGGATTCGCAGGCGGGCAGGTCGCCGGCGAGCGACCCGGCCGCAGGAACGACCTCGCTGATCTCGGCGGTCGCTGCGGCGGCTGGAACGAGCTCGGCCGGGAGTGGCTTGAGGTGGTGTTCGATGCCCACGCGCTGTGCCGTGAGGGCGAGCGTCATTGCGGCGACGAAGGCGATGACCGTGTAGATGATGGCGGCTTCGGCTCCAACGATGAGCAGGAGCGCACCGAAGAGGACCGGGTCGAGCACCGGCGCCGCGCTGAGGAAGGCGACGTAGCCGGCCGGGGGTACGCCGGCCTGGCGCATGCCGACGAGCATCGGGATGGCCGAATACGTGCAGAAGGGAGTGACGAAACCGATGGCGATGCCCTTGAGGGCGGACACGACGGGTGGGCCGCCCATCCAGCTCCGCACGCGGTCGTCGCCGAGCCGTCGTTGGACGAGTTGGACGAGGAAGGCGACGCCGAAGAACAGGACCGTGAGTTCGGCGAGGAGGAAGGCGGTGCTGCCGATCATGAGCGGCCCTTCGGTTGGCGCATGATCTTGGTGACGGCGTCGGGCAGTGCGGTCATGCAGGCGGGGTTGGCGGTGACGAGCGTGCGGACACCTTCGGTTTCCATGAACACGAACCGGTCGACGGCGAGGATCGCAAGGTGCCGAGACACCGTGGATTGGCTCTTGCCGATGGCGTCGACGATGTCGCCCACGGTCATCGGTTCGTCGGCGCCGGCGACGAGGTTCAGGATGCGGAGACGCGTGCCGTCGGCGAGGCACTGAAACCACTGGGCGAATTCGTCGGCTTCGGAAGCGGTGAGATTCTTCATCGTTCATCGACGATAAACGATGAATGCGCAGCCGTCAACGGGCGGTCACCGCAAGCCGCCCGATCGTCGGGTGACGGGCGTCAGTTCGACAGCAGGACCATGGCGAAGGTCGGTACCCAGTGCGACACCATGTAGTCCGGATGTGAAGCCATCGGCAGGCCGTGAACGGCGTGGGCGGTCGCATTCGCCAGCAGCTCCGGACGGCGGTCGTCGCCGTGGGGGAGTGCGTGCTCGACGCGGCGCAGCATCCAACTCCGGCTCAGGTTCAGTCCGGCCCAGTGGGCCAGCTGGCCGTCCGAAGGATCCACCACCTGCACCGGGATGAGCTCGGAGAACCCGTCGGGAGCGAAGCCCGTCAACCAGGCCGAGAACGGCTCCGCCGCCAGCACGCGACCCATCAGCTCCGCTTCGCACAACGAGGGGGAGAGGAAGTCGGCGGCCGAAGGCTCGTACGCGAGATCCACGTTGCGGTCGGCCAGGTAGAGGTTCAGCGCCGTCCGCTCCACCAGCTCGCACAGCTCAGGATCGTCGATGCGAATCGCCGCGTCCCAGACGAGCCCGAGCGCAAACGCCGTCTGGTTGTGCATGCCGCCCCGGACTGGTCGGACCGCGGCGTCGCAGTAGGCGACGAACCGTTCACGAGCATGGCGCTCGAGCGGCTCGAGGGCGGCACGCCACGTGCGTGCTTCCGGCGAGTCCCACGCCTGCAGCTCGCCGCACAACGCGAGCAGCCATGCCATCCCGTACGGCATCTCGAAGCTGGGGCGCTCGGAGATCCACCGCATCTCGACCTCGATGTTCTCCGCCGTGAGGGTGCGATCCAGCACGGCGAGCGCGTCGTTGACGAACGACCCCGATGGGAGCGTGCGCATGGCTCGCACGAGCTGCCAATGCGAATGCACGGACGAGTGCCAGTCGTAGCAGCCGTAGAACGCTGGATGCAGCGAGCTGGGGCGGATCGGTTCATCGATCGGGCCGGTCATGCTGAGGCGGAGGCCGTTCGGGAACTCTGTTTCGAGCAGGCCGATGGTTTGTGTGGCCAGCTGCTCGATCAGCGTGTGCTGTTCGGCTTCGGAGAGGTGGTCGACGGCGCCGATGATCGAACGCTACCCGCCGCC
>JAHDEJ010000001.1:49867-57921 GCA_020628865.1 Acidimicrobiales bacterium | reverse complement strand
CCAGTGTTGCGGCTCGGCGGAGCGCAGGTGCCGACGACCCGGCGATCCACAGTGGCGGGCGAGGCGTCTGAGCCGGACGGGGCGCCGAGCCGAAGCCGTCGACGAACTCGTTCTCGAGGAGCTCGGCCAGTTGGGGTAGCCGCTCATCCATGAGGCGGCCTCGCTCGGCGAACGGCACCCCCAGCAGCTCGAACTCGGGCTCGAGGTGGCCGGCACCGATTCCGGCGATGAGCCGCCCGCCACTCAGATGGTCGAGGGTGGCCAGCTGCTTGGCGGCGACCGCGGCGGGGCGGAAGGGGAGCACGTACACGTGGGTGAGGAGGTGCACGTGCTGGGTCAGGCCGGCAAGCCACGAGAGGGTGGCGATCGGATCCATCCAGTGGGTTCCCATCGCGGCGGAAGCTGCGGCGGGAATCGCCACGTGGTCGCAGACGGCGACGTAGTCGAAGCCGGCGCGGTCGCAGGTCTGTGCGATGCGTGCGAGTTCGGTCGGCCCAGCCGAGCGCTCCCACTCGGCGACGAACATCGAGCTCTGGGCCTGGATCGGCAGCTGCGTGCCGATCCACCGGCGACCGGGCTCGATCGTGATCATCGGCGTCAGGTCCGGGTGATCTTCGCGCCCGGGAAGTCGCCCGCCTCTCGCCAGCGCACGAGGTACTCGTTGTAGTCGAGCAGGCTGCCCGGGTAGACGAGGTTGCGGGCTGCCTTCATCGTGCGGACGCCCTCGCCGTTGTAGGTGCCCGGCGTGCACGAGGTGGCGTACCGCGCCATGCCGCCGGCGAAGCTGAACAGCACCCCCAGCCATTCCTCCTCGGCGTCCGGCTCTGCCTCGATGGTGGCGATGCCTTCGCTGCGGCACGCATCGATCGTCCAGGCCACGTGCTCGGCCGACTTGCCGAGGAAGTGCACGAAGTTCACGCCGAACCCAGCCTGCACGATGCTGATCGTGAACATGTTCGGGAACTCGGAGGACAGGACGCCGTGCAGGGTGTGGGGGCCGTCGTGCCAGCGCTCGCTCAACGCCAACCCGTTGCGACCCCGGGGGTTGAATCCGAGCCGGCGATCCAGGTCGGTGGTGACCTCGAAGCCGGACGCAAAGATGAGGCAGTCGACCTCGTACTCCTCGCCGTCGACGACGACGGCCGTTTCGGTCACCCGATCCACGCCCCGGCCGTCGGTGTCCACCAGGTGCACGTTCGGCTGGTTGAAGGCGGGAAGGTAGTCGTCGTGGAAGCACACTCGCTTGCACTGCTTGCCGTACCAGGGCTTGAGCGCCTCGGCGGTGGCGTCATCGTCGATGAGCTCCTCCACCCGGCTTCGCATGCCCTCCATCACCTCGAAGTCGAGCCGGTCGAGTTCGGCGATCCGATCCGGATCGTCGGTGATCTCCTGGGAGTTCACCCACATCACTTCGGTCCAGCCATCGCCGACGAGGTTCTGCTCCGGCTGTTTGCCGGTGACGGAGTCCGTGAAGTTGATGACTCGTTCCTCGTGCCAGCCCTCGGGCTGGTCGTCGTACCAGGCTGGGTCGATCGGGCCGTTGTTCCGTTCGCCGACCGGCGACGGGGTGCGCTGGAAGACGAAGAGTTCCTTTGCGGTCTGAGCGAGCCGGGGTACGGCCTGGACGCCGGTGGCCCCGGTGCCGATGATGCCCACGCGCTTGTCGGCCAGGTTCTCCATCGGTTCGTGCGGGCCGCCGCCGGTGTAGTCGTAGTCCCAGCGGCTGGTGTGAAAGGTGTGGCCGGCGAAGCGCTCGATGCCGGGGATGCCGGGGAGCTTGGCCTTGTTGAGGATGCCGCCGGCCAGAACGAGATTGGTCGCCCGGAGCTCGTCGCCGCGGGTCGTGGTGACGACCCAACGGTTTGCGTCGTCGTCCCATGCGGCGTCGGCGATCTCGGTCTGAAAGAGCGCATGGGGATAGAGGTCGAAGTGGCGGCCCATGAGTTGGCAGTACCCGAAGATCTCCGGGGCGCTCGCGTAGAGCTCGGTTGGTCGGTAGCCGGTCTCCTCGAGCAACGGGAGGTAGGTGCGGGACTCGACGTCGCACATGCACCCCGGGTAGCGGTTCCAGTACCAGGTGCCGCCGAAGTCGCCACCCTTCTCCACCATGCGGATGTTCGTGATGCCCCGCTTCTTCAATTCGATGGCGGTGAGCATGCCGGCGAACCCGGCGCCGACGATGACGACGTCGGTGTCCTCCGAGATGGGGTCTCGTTCGAGCGGTTCGGCGAACGGGTCACGGTCGAGGTCGGCGTGGTCGCCGGTGAGCTCGACGTACTGATCGTTGCCGTCCTCCCGCAGGCGCTTCTCGCGTTCGGCGGCGTAGCGAGCCTTGGCTGCTTCGAATGCGGCGTCGGTGGTCACGTCAACAACGTAGTCTGAACCACCAGTTTCTGACACCTCGTCAGATTTTGGGTGGTGGGCTACTGTCGTCGCCGTGGACAGCGATACCGACGCCGGCAAGGCGGCCTTTCTCGACGACCTTCGATCGCACGTGGGAAGCACCGGGACGCCCCGGACCGCCCGCGACCCGGTGAACCTGTCGACCATTCGCAATTGGTGCGACGCAATGGGCGAGGCGAACCCGTACTTCACCGACGAGCAGGCGGCTGCAGCGTCGCCGCACGGCGGGCTCGTCGCCCCGGCCGCAACGCTCAACGTCTGGACGATGGCCGGCCTTCACCTCGGCGGGCCGGCACCGGCCGACCCGAACGAACCGCGCACGGCCGTCTACCAGAAGCTCAACGCCGGCGGCTTCTCCTCCGTGGTCGCCACGAACACCGAACTCCACTTCGATCGTTGCCTTCGTCCCGGCGACCTGCTGAGCGACGTCACCCTGCTCGACGACGTCTCCGAAGAGAAGGCCACACGGCTCGGTACCGGCCACTTCGTCACGACCAAGGTCGAGTTCACCGACCAGCACGACGAGCAGGTCGGGTCGATGCTCTTCCGCATCCTCAAATATACGAAACCGGCACCAGAACCGGCCGCAGAAGAGGCGCCGGCGGCCGAGCCGGCGCCGCCCAAGTCGAAGCCGCGTCCTCGCTTCAACCAGGATCAGGCCTGGTTCTGGGAGGGGCTGCGGAACCACGAGCTGCGGATCCAGCGCTTCACCGACGATGGTTCACTCGTGCACCCTCCGGCCAACGCCAACCCCGCAACCCAGCACATGGAGTACGACTGGGTCGTCGCCAGCGGACGCGGCACGCTCTACAGCTACACGGTTGCCCACCACCCCCAGGTTCCCTCGTTCGACTATCCGCACCTGGTCGGCATCGTCGAGCTCGAGGAAGGCGTTCGCATCGTGTCGCCGATCGTCGGCTGCACGAAGGAGCAACTGGAGATCGGCATGCCGCTCGAGGTGAGCTTCGTCGACACCCATGACGACGTCACGCTCCACCAGTTCCAGCCGGCCACACCCGCTCGGGCCGAGGTGAGCCTGCAGTCGGGCGACGTTGGCGAGGGCGATCGGCTGCCGTTGTGCGCCCTCCCCATCACGCCGTTGCTCATCGTGTCGACGGCCATCGCCACGCGGGACTTCCAGGAGGTCCATCACGACAAGGCCGAGGCGGAGCGCCGAGGGTCGAAGGACATCTTCATGAACATCCTCACCACCAACGGCATCGTTGCCCGATGGATCGGCGACTGGGCCGGCAACGACGTGGTGTTCCGGAACATCAAGATCGGGCTCGGCGTGCCCAACTACCCGGGCGACATCATGACGATGTCCGGCTCGGTGGCGGCCGTCGCCGACGACGGCACGGTGACCGTCGGCTTCATCGGCCGCAACTCGCTCGGTGCCCACGTGACCGGCACGGCCGACGTGGCGCTGCCCGGATCGCCCGCCCACGCAGCCATGATCGAAGGAGGAGCGCGATGAGCTTCGCCTCGCAGACCGCCATCGTCGGAATCGGCGCCACCGAGTTCTCCAAGAACTCGGGCCGCACACCGATGCAGCTTGCGACGGAAGCGTCGATCGCCGCGTGTGTCGACGCCGGCATCTCGCCGGCCGACATCGACGGCATCGTCACCTTCAGCGCGGAGAAGAACACGGAGATCGAAGTTGCTCGC
This sequence comes from Acidimicrobiales bacterium, assembly GCA_020628865.1. GTDB lineage: Bacteria > Actinomycetota > Acidimicrobiia > Acidimicrobiales > SHLQ01 > SHLQ01. Next base: position 53,850 of record JAHDEJ010000001.1, on the reverse strand, counting down.
AACCTGGGCGTGCGGGAGCTCACGCACTTCTCGCAGATTCCCCACGGGGGAGGTGCAGCCTGCGGTGTGATCGGCCAGGCGGCGATGGCCCTCTACTCGGGAGCCGCGAAGTACGTGCTCGTGTACCGGGCGTTCAACGAGCGGTCGTGGCATCGGTTCGGCCAGGGTGTGCAGGACACCCATCAGAGCCCCGAGGCGTTCGATGTGAGCTTCAGTTGGACGTCACCGTTCGGTCTGCTCACGCCGGCGCAATGGGTCGCCATGTTCGCCACTCGTTACATGCACGAGTACGGGGCGACCACCGAGGACTTCGGCCGCGTGGCGGTGGCCGACCGGAAGCACGCAGCCACGAACCCGGCGGCGTTCTTCTACGAGAAGCCGATCACGCTCGAGGACCACCAGAACAGCCGCTGGATTTCCGAGCCACTTCGTCTGCTCGACTGCTGCCAGGAGAGCGATGGCGGTCAGGCGTTCATCCTCACGACGATGGATCGGGCCGCCGACACGGCACAGCCCGCTGCCGTGATCGCCGCAGCGGCGCAGGGTGTCTCGGCTGATCAGCACGTCATGCGGAGCTACTACCGGGAGAGCATTTCGGGTCTGCCCGAGATGGGTGTGGTCGCCCGTCAGCTGTGGGACGCGAGCGGGCTTTCTCCGGCCGACATCCAGACGGCGGTGATCTACGACCACTTCACTCCGCTGGTGCTTCCACAGCTCGAGGAGTTCGGGTTCTGCGCCCGGGGCGAGGCGAAGGACTTCATCGCCGAAGGCAACATCGAGCTCGGTGGTGGTCTGCCGATCAACACCAACGGCGGGCAGCTCGGCGAGGCCTACATCCACGGCATGAACGGCGTGGCCGAGGCGGTTCGTCAGGTGCGGGGCACGTCGGTCAACCCGGTCGACAACGTCGAAAATGTGCTGGTCACCGCCGGCTCCGGCGTGCCGACGAGCGGCCTCATTCTGAGCAAGGCCTGAGCGGCCGCGAAGGATCGCGGTCATGCCGTCACCGAAGTGTTCGGCAGATCAACGTTTGCCCTAACCCGGTCAAGAACCCTAGATCTAGCTGTGGCACTCGGTCTGACATATGGGCTTCAATGGAATCGGCATGATCGCGGTACTGCAAGCATTGGCTTTCGGCGGAATCATCATCGCGGTTGCCACGCCTCGGAATAGCTCGCTGAGCCAATCCAGAATGTCTCTTGGGCAACGGGTCGTGCTCGTGATCCTATTGACTGGCCTGTTTTATGTGCTTGGCCAATTCGAGGGAGCGTGGATAACCTAAATTGGTGCTAGCGGTCGCCGTGTGGCTCTGACAACAACAGGCTCACACTTGAGAGTGATGAAGAACATGAGTGTGCCTTTCCGACTCGCAACGCCGCTGTTCTTCGCAGTCCTCCTGCTCGGGGCGTGCAACGGCGACTTCCTCGAAGCTCAAGAGCTGATGGACGTGCGCGTCCCGTGCGAGGACGTCGTTGCTGTCGAGCAACTCTTCGAACTGCGAGAGTCTCTCTACGCCGACGTGCCGAGACGGACCCAATATCTTTTCGTTGGCGTGGTCTGCGGGGAGGATCTGTCCGATGGTGTGCACGTCTGGGCGGATCCCGACGGTGAAGAGTCTGGAGTGGAGATCGGGGTGGCATGCGGCCACTCGATTCGAGTGTCGGAGCAGCTCGCCGCCGACTATCCGGTTGAGGAGGATTCCGGACTCCACGACGCTGTGGCGCAGCGTCTTCGAGCAGCGCTCTGTTCGTAGGAAGCTGGAAGCCGGCGGGGTCTGGCCATCGGGTGATGGCCAGACCCGGATCGACTCACACCGGTCCCATGGCGTGGTTGGAGTTGATCACGAGGGTGTTCCCATCGGGGTCGGTGGCGAGGAACTGGTCGTGCGGGCTGCCCCGCCGGATCGGTCCCGGGTTCGCACCGGCGCCCTCGAGAAGGCTCCAGGTCTCATCGATGTCGTCCACGATCAGGTCGAGCGACGAGGTGCCGCCGTTGCCTTGGTGGAAGACGATGTGGGTGCCGCCACGGAGTTCGACGATCGCGGCGCGGCCCATGTTGACCACGAGTCGCATTCCGATGTCGCTGTAGAAGCTGGCCATTCGATCGATGTCGTTCGATGGCACGCTCACGTGGCCGATTCCGAACCGTGGTCGGTTGTCGACGACGGCGTCGTCGGTCGGGTTGTTGCGTGTTTGGGTTGAAAGCACTCTGTACGTCCTTGCAATTGTTGTTAGGGGTGCTTAACAACACGCCGTTCTCATCGGATTATTCCGCACGATTCAAGAACTTGGGCTTTCCGCCGGCAGGGTCACTGCAGTTGCGTGAAGCGGCCGCCGTCGACCGGTACGGAGACGCCGGTGATGTAGTTGGCCTGCTGTGAGCAGAGGAAGGCGACGACGGCGCCGAAGTCGGCGGCCTCGCCGATTCGGCCGGTCGGCTGACTGGCTACCAGGGCGTCGATGTCCCCGCCATAGAGCTGATCGACGCGCGGGGTGAAGTGCAGGCCGGGCTGCACAGTGTTCACCGTGATGCCGTCGCCGACGACTTCGAGCGCAAGTGTCTTCAGTAGTGAGGTGAGCCCGGACCGGGCCGTGTTCGACAGGATCAGGTTGGGCATCGGCGTGTGCACCGACGTCGACGTGATGGCGGCGATCCGGCCCCACTGCTGGTCCTGCATTCCCGGGATGACCCGCTTCACCATCGCTGCCATCGCCACGAGGTTGAGCTCCAGCGCGGCGGCGTAGGAAGAGATGTCGGTCTCGGCGAAGTTGCCGGGAGGCGGGCCGCCGTTGTTCGTCACGAGAATGTCGACCGGGCCGCCGAGCGCCTCGACCGATGCGTCGATGAACGCCTCGGCGCCTGTGGCCGACGAAAGGTCGCCGGCGACGCCGATTGCGTTCGGCAGCTCGGCCGCGATCGAGGCGGTCCGCGCCTGCTCTCGTCCGTTGACCACGACCGTGCAGCCGGCGTCGGCCAGCGCAGCGGCGGTCGCCCGGCCGAGCCCGGATGTGGAGGCGGCCACGACCGCACGCTTTCCAGAAATTCCCAAGTCCATGGGTGAACGTTAGTTTGCGCCGTCTACTGGTGCCTTCGAGGCTGTGCTCAAGCGTCCCCATGGCGGGAGCGGAACAGTGCCGCTGCGGCTTCCGTTCTGCTCTGGGCGCCGAGCTTGGCCAGGATGTGACTGACGTGGTTCTTCACGGTGTAGAGGCTCAACCCGAGGTCCCGGGCGATCTCGGCGTTTGTGCGACCGTCCGCGACAAGTTCGGCCACCTCAACTTCCCGGCGTGTGAGGAACCACGAGGCGGGGTCCGGGCGTCGCGGGGCCGTCAGCGCGGCCGTGACTTCGGCGGAGAACGCTCCCTGGCCAACGGCTGCGCTTCGTACGGCGCGAGCCAGCGAGGCGGCGTCCACGGACTTGGTCAGGTAGCCATTTGCTCCTGACTCGATCGCTGCCCTGACCCGATGTCCTTCGGAGTAGCTGGACAACGCGATGATGCCGAGGGCCGCGTGCGTCTCACGAAGGGTTCGGATCGCCTCGAGCCCGCCGATGCCGGGCATGACCAGATCGATGAGGATCACGTCTGGGTGGAGTTCGTCAACCAGCCGGAGAGCGTCCTCGCCGGAGGGGCCGCCGCCCACGACCATGATGTCGTCGAACGACGCGAGTGCCGAACTGACCCCCTCGCGCAGGAGGTCGTGGTCGTCCACGACGACCACCGAGATGGGTGCAACGTCGGTCACGGGTTGCCCCAGACGCGAATGGTCGTGCCCGAACCGGGTGTGGTGTCGACCGAGAAGTTCGCGCCGACCGCGTCGGCTCGTTCCCGCATGAATCGAAGGCCGAGATGTCCGGCGGGCACCGTGGCGAGGTCGAACCCCTGACCGTCGTCGCTGATGGTGAGCGAACAGACCGGCCCCGCTGTGAGGGTGATGTGCATCGTGGAGGCCTGGGCGTGTCGGGACACGTTGCCGATCGCCTC
>JAHDEJ010000001.1:27235-49767 GCA_020628865.1 Acidimicrobiales bacterium | reverse complement strand
CGGGCAGGTCGGCCTGAAGCGATTCGGCGGTGAGTGCCGCCGCCCACAAGGACTGGTTGACGGCATCGTGGAGCTCCTGGGCGACCCGGTGGCGTTCTTCACCAGCGGCGATGTCCGACAGTCGCTCTGCGAGCCGTGCGTTGGAGATTGCCGAGCTGGCCTGTGTGGCTACGGCACGAAGACGCTCGGCATGGCTGGACGAGAAGAAGCGCGGCATCGAACTTTCGACGATGAGATAGCCGATCACTTCATCCGCGACGACCATCGGCACGCCGAGCACGGAGCTCGCAGGCCCAATCGTGTGTTCTGCAGCGTCGAGGACGGCTGGGCGATGCTGGGCATCCACCGCGGACAATATGGAGAGGCTGCTCACGTCCACGTCCTCGATGCCGGGCGAGTCGTATCCGAAGCCGACGCGCTGACGGACCAGCCGAAGACCTTCGGGTTCGACCAGCACGAGGGCGGTCAGGTCGTTGGAGACCAAGCGCTGCACGCCGGTGACCACCTCGTCGATGACCTCGTCGAGGTCGAGGGTCTGGGCGACTGCGGCTGCGGTGTCGCGGAGTGCTTCGGCGTAGGCGCGTTGTTGCCGTTCCTCCGATTGGAGACGGACCCGGTCCTCGACTTCGCGGCGGAGGCTCTGGTTGGCCTGGAGGAGTTCGCTGGTTCGCTGCCGGACACGCTCATCCAGCTCGCTCAAGGTGGACTGCAGCCGCTCCTCGGCCCGACGGCGATCCGTGATGTCGGCAAAGGTGCCGAGCACGCCGATGACTTCGCCGGCGAGGTCCCGAAGCGGCACCTTGTTGGTCTCCAACCAGCGGTACTCGCCGGACGCGCTACGGAGCTGTTCAACGATTCCGAACTGCGGCTCGCCGGATTCGATGACGACGCGGTCCCAGTCCAGGAACCAGTCCGCGGGAAAGTCGCTGCTGTCCGCCCATGGCATGTCCCGATCAGACATGCCGATCAGGACGTCAGGCTCGACCCCAGCGAAGCGGGCAAACACCTTGTTGCAGCCGAGGTAGCGGGACTCGTGATCCTTCCAGAACACGGCGCTGGCCATCGAGTCCATGAGGATCTGGAGCATCTGTTGGCTGGCCGACAGAGCATCAGTGCCGCTGACCTCTCCTCGGACCAGCGCGGCGTACATGGCTCGCGGGTCGGGCTGCGTGGATCGCACGTCGGCCGGGCCCTGAGTCTCCGTCATGGGGCCAGAGTACGCATCACTTGCCCGCGAACTCGAACGGGTGCATAGCGCGAACGCGTCATTGCCTTCGCGCCATTCGGTGCGGCTCTCATGACTCTGTTCGGCGCGACGGGCCGTCCTTACGGTCGTTTCCAAGGGGGAATCACCGTGTCTGTCGTCCAGGACGCACAACTGCATGAGGGGGCCTTTGGCGAGCGCCGAAATCTACGCTCGGTCGTCGGAGCGGTGGGCCCCGTTCGCCTGACCACCATCGCGATCGGACTGTGGATCGTGGCACTGGCTGATCGCAGCTGGACCACGGAGACGTCCGCTGGCTCCGCTATCGCGGAGCCGGGCGAGTTCCTCGTGACGTTGCTCGACGGTCTCACCTTCGCCGGTTTGCTGTTTGTCGTCGCTTCCGGATTCACGCTCATCTTCGGCCTCATGCGCACGGTGAACATGGCGCACGGGGTGATCTTCCTTCTTTCCGGGTACCTCGCCATCGAGGTGCAGCAGGCCATGGTCGGGCAGGAACGCAACATCGAGCCGGAACAGGTCAGTCTGTTCGACTGGATCTTCCCGACACTCGTTGGGGCCGCTGTCGCCGCAGCGATCGGTGTGGTGATGCAGCAGCTTCTGTTGCGGTGGAACCAGGGTGAGGATCTGCGGCAGGCGATCATCACGATGGGTGTGGCCGTGATCCTCGCCGACCAGATGTTGGCGCAATTCGGCGGGTTGGCGACAACGATGGAGTGGCCGGGGGCGACCGTGCACTTCTTCGAGATCCTCGGCGAGCGATACGCCACGAGCCGGCTGTTCATGCTTGCCGTTGCCCTCGGTGCCGGGGCCCTCCTGTGGCTGTGGCTCAACCGCACCCGGATGGGCATCGTCATCCGAGCCGGGGTCGACGACCAGGACATGGTCCGGGCGCTCGGCATCAACGTGAACCTGGTGTTCGCCGCAACGTTCTTTGTCGGCTCGTTCCTCGCCGGTGTCGGCGGGGCGATGGGCGCCAGCTTCAGCGGGGCGGCTCCGGGTGCCGACGGTCAGTGGCTGCTGAATTCGTTGATCGTCGTGATCATGGGTGGCCTCGGGTCGGTCAAGGGTGCGGCCGCCGGATCGCTTCTGTACGGGACCGTCGTGGCGTTCGCCCCCGCGTATCTCCCGCGGGACTACACCTTCTATTCCGTCATCGTCACGTTCGTCTTGTTGGCTGTGGTGCTCGTTGCGCGGCCCCACGGTCTGTTCGGGAAGGCGTCGTGATGCGGGCGAGGGAAGGGGCCGTGCTGCTCGTCGGGCTGTTCCTCGTCGCGCTTCCGCTATTCGGCACCGATTTCTTCGTCGGCTCGATCATGACGCGGGTGCTCATGCTGGGGCTGGTCGCTTCGAGCCTCGTCTTCCTGTCCTCGCAGGGCGGCATGGTGTCGCTTGCGAACTGGTTGGTCTTCGGCGTTGCCGGGTTTGCTGTGGGCAACATGGTCGCGACCAGCGGTCGTGGCCTCAAGCTCGGGTGGGCGCCGTGGCCGAGCATGGTCGTTGCCCTAGTGATCTGCACGGCGCTTGCGTGGGTGATCGGAAGTCTCTCGGCGAAAACCACCGAGATCTACTTCCTGATGCTGACGTTGACGTTCGCCGTCATCGGCTTCTTCTTCTTCGGTCAGGTGACGACCTTCTCCGGGTTCGGCGGCATGACCGGTATCGATCCGCCGGCCTTCTTCGACGACCACCCGATCCGGCTGTACTACGGCGCCCTCGCCTGCTCCGCACTCGCCTACCTCTCGTTCCGGGCGATCGAGCGATCACCGTTCGGACTGGCGCTGCAAGGGGTGCGGGATGAGCCGATCCGGATGGCGTCGCTCGGGTTCGACGTTCCGCGGCTTCGCACGTTCGCGTTCACGTTCGCTGGATTCTTCGCCGGACTCGCCGGGGTGCTGAACATCTGGTGGAACGGCCAGATCGACCCGACGTCCATCGGCATCGGTCCGACGTTGGACCTGCTGATCATCGCCGTCATCGGCGGGATCATGCACCTCGAGGGCGCCTGGCTCGGGGCCTTCATCTTCGTCGGCGCCAACGTCTATCTACGTGAGATTCCCGGGCTCGGTTCCATCGGCGGATTCGTGCAGGAACGGGTCCTGGCCCAAGAGCGATTCAACACCGTGATTGGCCTGTTGTTGCTGCTGATCATGGTCGCTTCTCCGGACGGAGCCAGCGGAGTGCTCGCCCGCATCCACAGCGCCATCCGTCCGAACGCTTCGGCCAAACGTCGGGCCATCACGATCGATCCAACAGGAGGGTACAAATGAAAATGAAGGCACATCGAAGGTTGCTCGCAGCATTCGCCGTCCTCGCTCTGCTTGCAGGCGCGTGCGGCAGCGACGACGCGGCAAGTACCGACGCAACAACGGACACGTCAGTGGCCGCCGAGGACTCCTCGGGTGAGTCGGTGGACGAGACCGCGGAGGAATCCGGCGCCGAGCCGGCCGACGACGCAGGCAATGCGGGTGGGGACACATCCATCCGGCTGGGGATCATGGGTGAGTGTGAGGGGCCGTTCGGTGGCTTCCACGAAGACACGGTTGCCGGAACGACACTGGCGTTGATCAACGGGGCCGGAGCCACCTCCACCTCGGCGACGACCGCTCTCGACGGGTTCTCCGGCGCCAACGTGGCCGGCGTCGACATCGAGCTGGTCGGCATCGGTTGTGGAGATGACACCGCAGACCGTGCCATTCAGGAAATTCGCACGCTGGTCGAACAGCAGAACGCCAACGTGGTGATCGGGCCATTGTCTGGTGACGAAGGCATCGCGATCGCGAACTACGCGCTCGATCACCCCGAAGTGACCTTCATCAACGGCATCGCCGGAGCTCAGGATGCAACGCTGCACGTGCAGGCGCCGAACTTCTTCCGGTTCAACGGCGACGGCGCTCAGTGGAACGCCGGCGTCGGTGATGTGGCGTTCCGAGAGGGAGGCTGGCGCACGGCGGCGGTCATCGCCGACGACTACGGCTTCGGCTGGACGTCTTCGGCCGGTTTCGTGGCCGACTTCTGCGCCGCTGGTGGCGACGTGGTCAGCTACGTCTACCCGCCGCTCGGAACGACGGACTACTCCTCGTTCGTGCAGCAGCTGCCCGATCCCGATGAAGTCGATGGCTACTTCTGGGTCGTCGGTGGTACCGGTACGAACGCCGCTCTCGAAGCGTTCGTGAATGCAAAGGGTGATCTCGACGGATCGCAGCATGCCGGCAACCTCTTCTTCAACCCGGGTATCGCCGCCGCTCTTGGCAACGACATCGCCGGCGCCTACGTCGGCGGGTTCGCCTCGTTGCCCGGCGACATCGTCACCCCGGAGATCTCGGCATACCTCGACAGCGCTGACGCCGCATGGGAAAGCCTTGGTGGTGGACTCTCGGGCGGCGAAGCGGACAGCCCGTCCGTGGCGCTCGGTTTCGGGTTCGCCTACGGCTACTACGTGGGAACACTTGCCCTCGTCGAGGCACTCGACGCCGTTGGCGGCGACCTCAGCGACAACCACAGTGCGCTGCGGGCCGAGCTCTCGTCGATGACGGTTGAAGCTCCGTACGGCAGCGTTTCGCTCGACGCGAACCGTCAGGGCATCGTCGACACCTTCGTGGCCCAACTCGTCCTCGATGAGGCGAGCGGCGAGATCGTGCAGCAGACCGTGGCCATCGTTCCCCAGGTCGATCAGACCTTTGGCGGAACCTATTCGGCTGACACGGCACCGCCGGAGCGGGACAACACCGATTGCGCCGAGCGCAGTCTGCCGTGGCACGGCAACACCATTCCGGTCGTCGACGGCGTGCCGCAGCGCTGATCGGATCGGACAGTCGTCACCATGGCCATCGACACAGAAACCCTTCGTGACCACGGCGCCGGTTCCGGGACCCCTCCCGCGGTGTTGGAGCTCGACGGAGTTTCCGTGCAGTTCGGTGGCTTGGTGGTCGTCAGCGCTGTTGGGCTCGAGCTGGGGCGAGGCGAACGTCTCGCACTGCTCGGGCCCAACGGAGCCGGCAAGACGACGATGTTCAACGTGATCGCCGGGGATGTTCGGCCCACCCGGGGTCGGGTTCGCATCCGCGGCGTGGATTGCACCGAACTGCCGTCCCGGGTTCGTCCCGGCCTCGGCGTTGCCCGCACCTACCAGCGGACCCGTCTGATGGCGGGACTTTCCGTGCAGGACAACCTCTACCTGGCGCAGCTTGGCAAGAGCGGGGTTCGTCACCGGTCGTTGGTTCGGCGGGCGATCGATGGCGAGCGCCGCGACCGGGCGCAGGCGATCGCGGAACGCCTTGCCCTCGGGCACGAGTTGGGAACCGCGGTCGGCGAGCTGTCACACGGACAGCAGCGGCAGCTCGAGATTGGGATGGCGCTCGTGACCGAGCCGGACCTGTTGCTCTTGGACGAACCGGCATCCGGGCTGTCCCGCGGCGAACGCGAGCGGTTGACGGAAACGCTGTTGGAGCTGCCGGCCGACGTGACGTTGCTGCTGATCGAACACGACATGGAGGTGGCCATGGCGGTCGCCGACCGTGTGGTCGTCCTGGCGCAGGGCGGCTTGATCTTCAACGGCACGCCGAGCGAGGTGCGGTCCGATCCGCTCGTCCAGGAGATCTATCTGGGAAGGAGCGGCGGCGATGGCCGAGCCACTGCTGGAAGTTGATTCCGTCACCTGCGGGTACGGGATCTCTGCCGTGCTCGACGGCCTCTCGTTCTCGATGGGTACCGAAGCCGTGTCCATCGTCGGTCGCAACGGTGTGGGCAAGAGCACGCTGTGCCTGGCGCTCCTCGGTCTCGTGCCGGTCGGTTCGGGCGAGATCCGGCTCAACGGAGAACCGATCCAGGCGCTGTCGCCGGAACGGATCGCCCGGAAGGGCATCGCGCTCGTACCGCAGGGTCGGCGCCTGTTTCCGTCGCTGACCGTCGACGAGCACCTCAAGATGTTCCGGAAGTCCACGCGGGATGCCCGCTGGACACCCGACGCCGTCTACGACCTGTTTCCCCGCCTGGCCGAACGGCGATCAAACGGTGGCGCCGAGCTCTCCGGTGGCGAACAACAGATGTTGGCGGTCGGCCGCGCGCTGCTTCTCAACGGCGACCTGATCGTGATGGACGAACCATCCGAGGGCCTCGCGCCAACCATCGTCGATGTGCTCATCGATGCGATTCATCGACTCGTTGCGGAAGGCACGGCCGTGCTGGTTGTCGAACAGAACCTGGCCGCCGCCACCTCGGTTGCGGACCGTCAACTCGTGATGGTCTCCGGCCGCATCGAGGCGGAGACGACGGCCGAACGACTCCGCAACGATGCCGACCTGCAACACCGATACCTCGGCGTCTGACGCCACCTCAACCATCCGTTCAACCACGAACCAAAAGGACACACAACGTGAGTTCGTCAACCAACATCGCTTTGCTCGGAACGAAGTTCATGGGCCGGGCCCACTCCAATGCATGGCTGAACGTCGACAAGTACTTCGACCTGAGCCGACCCCCATCGATGCACGTCGTCGCTGGCCGGAACCCGGCCGAGACGGCGGAGTTCGCGCAGCGTTGGGGTTGGAAGAATCACGAAACCGATTGGACCCGTGCCGTGTCCGACCCGGAGGTGGATCTCGTCGACATCGGGACCCCGAACAACGTGCATGGAGAGCAGGCGATCGCCGCGCTCGAGGCCGGCAAACACGTCGCGTGCGAGAAGCCGCTGTCAGACTCGATCGCGACGGCGGAGGCGATGGCGGCTGCGGCCGCGGCGAGCGACCGGCAGACCTTCGTCTGGTACAACTATCGGCGCGTTCCTGCCGTTGCCCTGGCCCATCGCCTCGTGCGGGAGGGGCGCATCGGAACCATCTATCACGCCCGGGCCAGCTACCTGCAGAGCTGGGGTGGTCCGGACACGCCGTTGCTTTGGCGGTTCGACAGCGCCGTGGCGGGTTCGGGTGCGCACGGGGACCTCAACGCCCACATCATCGACGCCGTCCGGTTCGTCACGGGCGAGGAGATCACGACCGTCGAGGGAGCGATCGAGCACACGTTCATCCACGAACGGCAGACGATCGAGGGTGGCGCCGGCGGTGAGATCGCCGGCTCGGGGGCCAGCACCGGCGGTAGCAAGGGGACGAGCACCGTCGACGACACGGTGGCGTTCCTGTCCCGACTGAGCGGGGGTGGAATCGCCTCCTTCGAGGCCACGCGGGTCGCAACCGGCTACCACAACGCCAACCGGTTCGAGATCCATGGGGAGCTCGGTGCGCTGCGGTTCGACTTCGAGCGGATGAACGAACTGGCCTTCTACGACGCGTCCGACGGCGCAACCGCCGGTTGGCGCACCATCGACGTGACGCGGGGCGGCGACGGTCATCCCTATGCCGCCGCCTGGTGGCCGGACAGTCATGGCCTCGGCTACGAGCATTCCTTTGTCAATCAGGCGGCAGACATCCTGACCGTTCTCGGTGGCGGTGACGCCTTGGTTCCCATGCCGGACTTCGCTGATGCACTGCGAACCGAACGGGTACTTCACGCCGCCATCGAATCCGCCCGTCGCGGCGCCCCCATTCCCATCGACCCTGTCGTCTGACACCGATCCGACAACCACGAAAGCGAGCCATCATGTCCGACACCACACCCTTCGCTCCGACCTACATGAGCGTGGGCGTACTGACCGCCGCCCTGCAGGAGCTGACACCGCGGGAACGCCGAGATCCCGATCCCGACCTGGCCATCGAGGAGTGGCTTGCGTTCGCCGCCGAGTTGGGCGCAGACAACATCGAGCTGTCGGCCGCGCTGCATCCGTCGGTCGCCGACGTTCCGGCTGAAGCGATGCTGGATCCGGTTGCGAACACGCTCGACCTGCGCCAGCCGTTCACTTCGGCTCGCGCCGAACGCGTCCTTGCCCAGGTTGCTGCGACCGGAGTCGAGATCGCCGACATTGCCTACTTCGACGACCTGTTGCACGAGGACCCGGCGATTCGGGCGAAGAAGCACGCGTTCATGTTGGACGTGATGGACACCGCGGTGCTGCTCGGTGTTCCGGCGGTCTGCGGGTTTGTGGGGCGGGACCAGTCCAAGTCCATGGCGGAGAACCTCGTCGAGTTCGAGGAGAGCTTCGTGCCGCTGCTGCGGGCCGCCAAGGACCGCGGGTTGCAGTATCGGGTCGAGCAGTGCCCGATGCCAGGGTGGACGCCCGGCGACAACTTCCACAACAACATTGCGTACACGCCCGCCACGTGGATCGCCCTGCATCGGATTTGTGAACGGCATGGCGTGGAGGATCAGTTCCGCATTCACTACGACCCGTCGCACTCGGTGCTCATGGGTCAGGACACGCGGTCGATGTTCCAGTACCTGAAGGACGAGGGCTACGGCTTCCTCGTGTCTGGCATGCATGTGAAGGGGCAGGTCGTCGACGCCAAGGGTGTGTCCGGTTGGGGCTATGGCGGCCAGACCGTCGAGCGGGGCGATTGGGTGAACGGCGAGGTGTCGCCGAACCCGGCCGACCTTGCACACTCCTGGAACAAGCAGACGGTGCTGTGCGAGCACGAGCTCCCGGGAACGGCCCGCCACGATCCGCTTGCCTATCTGCAGAACCGCACCGTGGATTGGTTGGACCATCAGCTGGCGGCGCGGGAGTTGCTCGACGCAGATTTCGCGGCGATGCCGTTGATCGTCGAACACGAGTATCCGGCTGCGCGAATTCAGGACAAGGAACTGTTGAAGCCGATCCTTCAGGGGTCGATTGCGTTCACCCGCCACATCGATCAGGCCGCTGCGGACATGTACTCGTTGCAGCAGGAGGTGCTCGCAAGCCAGGGCATCCCGGTGCAGGGTGTCGGCCGTCAGGCGTATCGGAGCTGATGATGGAGTTCTTTGCAGACGTTCCCGAACCGATTCCCTTTGCTGGCGCCACGGCCGATCCGGATCGGTTGTCGTTCCAGGTGTACGACCCCGATCGGCTGGTCGGTGGGCGCCGGATGGAGGATCTCCTCCGGATCGGTGTGTGTTACTGGCACAGCTTCAACTGGCCGGGCTCGGACATCTTTGGAGCGGGCACGTTCGACCGCCCGTGGTTGGATCCTTCGCTCGATCCGATGGGCGCCGCCCGACACAAACAGGACGCAGCGTTCGAGTTCTTCACCAAGCTCGGTGTTCGCCACTTCTCGTTCCACGATGTGGACATGGCGCCGGAGGGTGCGTCATTGCGTGAGTCGCGGTCGAACCTCGACGAGATGGTCGATCGGGCCGGTGAGAAGATGGCTGACACCGGCATGAAGCTGCTGTGGGGGACGGCGAACCTGTTCTCCCACCCTCGGTACGCGGCCGGTGCGGCCACCAACCCGGACCCTGAGGTGTTTGCGCACGCGGCTGCTCAGGTGCGGCACATGATGGACGCCACCCACCGGTTGGGTGGCGAGAACTACGTGTTGTGGGGTGGTCGTGAGGGCTATGAAACGCTGCTCAACACCCGCATGCGGCAGGAGTCGGATCAACTGGCCCGGTTCTTGTCGATGGTGGCTGAGTACAAGCGGCAGATCGGTTTCACCGGGACGCTGTTGCTCGAGCCGAAGCCACAGGAGCCGACCAAGCACCAGTACGACTACGACAGCGCCACGGTGCATGGGTTCCTCGAGCGGTACGGCCTGCAGGGTGAGTTCCGGGTCAACATCGAGGTGAACCACGCCACGTTGTCCGGCCACTCGTTCCAGCATGAGGTGGCCTACGCGGTCGACAACGATTTGTTCGGTTCGGTCGATGCGAATCGTGGCGACCCACAGAACGGTTGGGACACGGACCAGTTCCCGAATTCGGTCGACGAGATGAGCCTGGGCGTCTACGAGATTCTGCGGGGAGGTGGCTTCGACACGGGCGGCTTCCTGTTCGACACGAAACTGCGTCGCCAGAGCGTTGATCGTTGCGACCTGTTCCACGGGCATGTCGGCGGAATCGACACGCTGGCGCGGTCGCTGCTCGTGGCGGATGCGCTCCTCCAGGCCGAGACGTTGGAGGCGGAACGGGACCGACGCTACGCGGGGTGGGCCGAGGGGATGGGTGCGGAGGTTCTGGCCGGATCGTGGGACCTTGGCCGTCTGGCCGACCACGCGGTCGACGTCGACCTGAACCCGTCAGCGGTATCCGGCCGGCAGGAGCATCTGGAGAACGAGGTGAACCGGGCGATCTGGTCGACCCCGCACTGAGGGGTGCCCGCGGCGCGGGTTGCGCTCAGAGGCGTTCGATGATGGTGACGTTGGCGACGCCGCCGCCCTCGCACATGGTCTGGAGGCCCCACGTGCCACCGGTGCGTTCGAGTTCGCTGAGCAGCGTGGTCATCAGGCGGGCGCCGGTGGCGCCAAGCGGGTGACCGAGGGCGATGGCGCCGCCGTTGACGTTGACCTGTTCGTGATCGAAGTCGGTTTCGCGAAGCCAGGCGAGGACGACCGGGGCGAACGCCTCGTTGATCTCGACGAGGTCGATGTCTGACGCGCTCATGCCGGTGCGAGCCAACGCCCGCTGCGTGGCCGGGATCGGGGCGGAGAGCATCATGACCGGGTCGTCGGCCATGACCGAGATGTGGTGGATGCGGGCCTTGGGCGTGAGGTCGTGGTCCTTCAGTGCCTGCTCGTTGGCGATGAGGAGTGCAGCTGACCCGTCGCTGATCTGGGAGGCGACCGCAGCGGTGATGCGGCCGCCGTCGACGAGGGTGTTGAGGCTGCGGATCTTCTCCACGTTCGGTTCCCTCGGGCCTTCGTCGTGCTCGACGCCGTTGAGGGGAACGATCTCACCCTCGAACCTGCCTTCTTCCCGAGCGCGGATGGCTCGGTTGTGCGACTCGATGGCGAAGTCCTCCATCTCTTCGCGGGTGATGTCCCACTTCTCGCACATCATCTCTGCACCGCGGAACTGGCTGATCTCGCCGGTGCCGTAGCGGGTGGTCCATCGCGGGGATCCGGTGAACGGGTCGTCGAAGCCGAGTGCCTGCCCGGCGACCATCGCCTGGCCGATCGGAATCATGTTCATGTTCTGGACGCCGCCGGCGACGACGAGATCCATCGTGCCGCTCATGACGGCCTGCGCGCCGAAGTGCACGGCCTGCTGTGCGGACCCGCACTGCCGGTCGATCGTGACACCGGGGACGTGTTGGGGCATGTCGGCGGCCAGCCATGCGGTGCGGGCGATGTTGCCGGCCTGCGGGCCGATCGAGTCCACGTTGCCGAAGACGACGTCGTCGACGGCGTTGGGATCGACGCCGGTGCGTTCCACGAGTGCACTGATGCTGTGGGCGCCGAGGTCGGCGGGGTGGACGTCGGCCAGGCCGCCGCCACGCCGGCCCACGGGGCTGCGGACTGCTTCAACGATGAATGCTTCAGTCATTTCCTTGGTGCTCCTTGTGCCGGTTCCCATTGTGGCTCAGAAAATCTGAAAGAGTGTCAGAAACTGATGCTACGCTCCGATTCATGGCAGATCTACCGAAGATCATCTCCGTCGACGACCATGTGATCGAGCCGGCAAACGTCTGGATCGACCGGCTTCCGAGTAAGTATCACGATGTCGCCCCCCGCAGCCATCGACGGCCGGTGAAAGAGATGACGTTCATTGGCGGCAAGTTCACGGCGATCCCCGGCGAAGCCGGCGACCCGGGCGAACCGGTGGATTGGTGGTTCTACGAAGACCTTCGCCGACCGCTCACTCGCCTCGACACCGCCGTCGGGTTCGACCGCGACGAGGTCACGCTCAAGGGCATCACGTACGACGAGATGCGCAAGGGCTCGTGGGATCTCAACGCCCGCCTCGCCGACATGGACATGAATCACATCGAAGCATCGATGTGTTACCCGACCTTTCCCCGCTTCTGCGGTCAGACGTTCACCGAAGCGTCAGACAAGGAACTGGCCCTGCTGTGCGTGAAGGCCTACAACGACTGGATGGTCGACGAGTGGTGCGCACCCTCCGAAGGCCGCATGATTCCGCTCATCATCATCCCGCTGTGGGATCCGCAGCTTGCCGCCGAGGAAGTCCGTCGCAACGCAGCCCGCGGCGTCACCGCCGTGTGCTTCAGCGAGATTCCCTCGAACCTCGGTCTGCCGTCGATCCACGATGAGAACGGCTACTGGCTCCCGTTCCTCGAGGCGTGCAACGAAACCAAGATGACCATCAACATGCACATCGGGTCCGGCTCCAAGATGCCGTCGACCAGCGCCGATGCGCCGGCCGCCGTGGGCTCAACGCTGACCTTCGCCAACTGCTGCTTCTCCATGGTCGACTGGCTCATGAGTGGCCACTTCCACACGTTCCCCGATCTCAAGATCGCCTACGCCGAAGGTCAGCTCGGCTGGATCCCCTACATCCTCGAGCGGGCCGACACGGTCTGGGAAGAGAACCGCGGGTGGGGCGGCGTGGCCGACAAGGTGTTCGAGCCGCCGTCCGAGCTGTTCAAGAAGCACGTCTACGGCTGCTTCTTCGACGACAAGTTCGGCATGAAGTCGATTGCCGACGTCGGCGAGAACAACATCACGTTCGAAACCGACTATCCGCACAGCGATTCCACCTGGCCGCACAGCGCCAAGGTGGCCACGGAGCAGACCGAAGGCCTGACCGACGAGCAGCGGTACAAGGTGCTGCGCGGCAACGCCATCGACATGCTGCGCCTCGATGCGTTCCGAGAGGCCGACAAGGCCGCCGGACTCTGCTGAAGCTGCAGGCCTGATGGCCGACCTCACGCTGACAACCAGCGACGGCGAGCGACTCCAAGCCGAGTCGGGCGGTTCCGCGGAACCGTCGCTGGCCGTGGTGATCACGCACCCGCATCCGCTGATGGGCGGAGACATGTACACGCCGGTGCCCGGGGGCTTCTTCCGGGCAGCCTGTGAACGGCCGGGTGTGGCTGCGCTGCGATTCAACTTTCGTGGCGTCGGCAACTCCACCGGCGCGCACGACGAGGGTCGAGCCGAGCGCCTCGATGTCGCCGCGGCGATCGAGCATCTTGCGTCGGCCGCGCCCGGGGTCCCGTTGGTTCTGGCTGGTTGGTCCTTCGGTGCCGACGTGTCACTCACCGTCGACGACGACCGAGTGGCCGGCTGGTACCTGGCCGCGCCGCCGCTGCGCGTCGTCGACCCCGCCGAGATGGCTGCGGCGAACTCGCCGGCTCCGAAGGTGCTGGCGGTGGGGGAGCGGGACCAGTTCAATCCGCCGACCGACGCTGCTGCCACGACGATGGGATGGTCCAACACTCGAGTGGACATGATCGCCGGTGCAGACCACTTCTTCGGCGTCGAACTGCCCCACCTGGTCGATGGTTTCACGGCCTTCCTCGACACAGTCGTGCAAGGATCGTGATCCCATGTTGAACGCGCTCGACGACTATCCGATCCATCAGACGCCCGAACCCGTTGCGGTGCCGGCCACCTCGGACCACGATTTCTACGACCGGTACTGGTTCAACGGCTACAACGACGAGGGCAGCCACTTCTTCGGCTTCGGCATGGGTCTCTACCCGCACCGCGGGATTCTGGACTGTCACTTCAGCAGCCGGGTGAACGGCGAGCTCCAACACTGCTTCTATGCGTCGCGGCGCGCTCCGCAGGAACGCACCGAGACCGAGGTTGGCCCGTGTCGGCTCGAGGTGGTCGAACCGTTGCGGACCATGCGGTTGATCATCGACGACAATCCGTCGGGCCTCGCCTGCGACCTGACCTTCTCCACCCGTACCTCAGCGCTGCAGGAAGCCCGCCAAATCCTGTGGCGTGGCACCCGCCGGCACATGGACAACACCCGGTTCGACCAGTTCGGCAGTTGGGCCGGCACGATCTCCACTCCGGACGGCGACATCGACGTCACCGGCCATCGGGCCACCAAGGACCGCAGCTGGGGCATACGCGGCGTCGGCGAGCGTGTACAGCTCGGTGCGCCGAAGATGCCGGGCGGCATCTTCTTCCTCTGGGCGCCGCTCTTCTGGGACGATCACGTGACCCAGGCGATCTTCTTCGACGGACCGGACGGTCAGCCGCACTGCCGTGAGGCCATGCGGGCGCCGCTCTTCGACGGCCCCGGCGACGTTCCGGCCGAACTCGCCGACGTGCTGACCCACTACGCCGGCGCAGCGCACCGGGTGGACTATGTGCCCGGCACGCGCCTGGCTGCGGGCGCGGAGATCGACCTACTCGAGCTCGACGGCACGGTTCGTCGGGTGGTGCTCGAGCCGCAAATGCGCTTTCACTTCCGGGGCCTCGGCTATCTGCACCCAGAATGGAATCACGGCATGTGGAAGGGCGACCTCGCCGTCGGGGGAGAATCGTTCGACCCCGATGAGCTCAACCTGCTGGCTCTGGACACGATCCACACCCAGCAGATGGTGAAGGTCACCGACGGTGAACGAACCGGCGTCGGCGCGATGGAACAGCTCGTGATCGGCCCATACGCACCCCACGGGTTCGCCGACTGGTTCGACGGAGCAGCGGGCTGATGGGCACCTGGCCGCCCGAGCCGGACTTCGCGCTCAAGGACTTCCTCGGCTTCTCGATCGAGTTCGTCGATGGCGCCGCCGTCGGCACCCTCGAACTCGACGAACGCCACATGAACCCGAACGAGGTTGCCCACGGTGGCGTCTCGTTCACCCTGATGGACACGGCCATGGGTGGCGCCGTGATGGCCTCGCTGCCCGAGGGGCATGCCTGCGCCACGATCGAGATGCAGACGAGATTCCACAAGGGTCCGAAGACTGGCACGCTCACGGCGAGGGCCGAGGTCTTCAGCGCCACCCGGCGCACCGCTCACGTGCGCGCCACCACGATCGATGGCGACGGAGAACTCGTCGCCTCCGCCACCGCAACGTTCGCCTTGTTCGAACCCCGCTGACACTTCTGGAGAGACACCAAATGCGAGGAATCATCTACGACGGTACGGAGACGAAGCTGGTCGACGGGCTCACGCTCACCGATCCGGGGCCGCGGGACGTCATCGTCGAGATCGCGGCCGCTGGCCTGTGCCAGAGCGACCTGTCCTACATGAGCGGCATCTACCCGGTGCCTCACCCGGGCGTGTGCGGGCACGAGGGTGCTGGCGTGGTGGTCGAGGTCGGCTCGGCGGTGGCCAACGTGAAGCCGGGGGATCACGTGGTGATCTCGACGCTTGCGAGCTGTGGCATGTGTGGACCCTGCGGCGAGGGTCGGCCGACGGCCTGCCGGCGCACGCTCGGTCGTAGCCGGAAGCCATTCACGACCGCCGACGGCGAAGAGATCCACATGTTCGCGGCCACCAGCGCGTTCGCGGAGCGCACGATCGTCGGCGACATCCAGTGCGTGAAGATTCCGAAGGATGTGCCGCTCACGTCGGCGGCGTTGATCGGGTGCGGCGTGGTCACCGGTGTGGGCGCCGTGCTCAACCGCGCCCGGGTGCAGCGGGGCGAAACCGCCGTCGTCTTCGGGGTCGGGGGAGTCGGCCTCAACGTGATCCAGGCGCTGCGGGTTGCCGGCTCGCCCACGATCATTGCCGTGGACACGGTTCCCGAGAAGGAAGAGCTCGCGCGTCAGTTCGGTGCCACCCACTTCATCAACGGGTTGGACGAGGACGTCGTCGGGCAGGTCGGGGCGATCTGTCCGCACCATCCCAAGGCGGACCGCGGCTGGTTCAATGCCGGTGGTGTCGACTGGGCCTTTGATTGTGTGGCCCATCCAGATGTCACGTGGAACGCGTTGGAGTGCCTGGATTGGAACGGCACAGTCGTGGTCGTTGGTGTCGCCAGCCAGACGGCCGAGTTCCGTGGGCTCTACAGCCGACTCACGCAGGTGGAACGCAACTTGATGGGCTGCCGCTATGGCAGCATCTCGCCCCACACGGACATCCCAAAGATCGTCGAGATGTACCGACGGGGCGAGCTGATGCTCGACGAGCTGGTCAGCGTGAGCCATCCGGTCGAGGACTGGGAGAAGGCGAAGGCCGATCTCGAATCGGGCACCGTCGCCCGCGGCGTCATCACGTTTGGGGGAACCTGATGTCTGGTAGCGGATCTCGACCGGAAGTGTCGAGCGAGGAAGCGTCTGGTAGCGGATCTCGACCGGAAGTGTCGAGCGAAACACTGTGGGAGCTGATCGAGGCCCGAGCGGCGGCGACGCCGGACAAGCAGATGGCGATCGACGAGTCCGGCCAGACCATGACCTTCGCCAAGTACCGGGAACGGTGCGAGGTGGCCGCGGCAGGATTCGCTGGTCTTGGCGTGGAGCCGGACGATGTCGTCACGTGGATCCTGCCGAGCACGTTCGAGTCGCTGGTCCTCGCTGGCGCGCTGTCTCGGCTCGGAGCGGTGCAGAACCCGATCCTGCCGATCTACCGGCACAAGGAGATCGGCTTCATCCTCGAGCAGTCCCAGAGCACGATGCTCGTCGTCCCCCGAGTGTTTCGCGGCTTCGACTTTGCCGACCTGGCCGAGGAGCTCACGGCGGGAACCGACGTGATCCCGATCGTGGTCGACCCCGAGCTGCCCGGCGGCCACCCGGATGATCTGCCGCCAGACGAGACGGGTCCCGACGACGTGCGGTGGCTCTTCTACTCCTCCGGAACCACCGCCGATCCGAAGGGTGCGATGCACACGGATGCGTCGATCTCGGCCGCGTCGGATGGGATGCAGTCCGGCTGCCACATCGGTCCAGACGACAAGAGCGCCGTCGTCTTTCCGATCACGCATGTGGGCGGGCTCGTGTGGTTGTTCAACTCGATGCAAACGGGTGTGGAGCTGCTCATGGTCGAGGCGTTCGACCCGGCGGGTACGCCGCAGTGGCTGAGCGACCACGGGTGTACGTGCGCTGGCGCCGGCACCGTCTTCTTCCAGATGTACCTGGCGGCGCAGCGAGCGCTGCCGGAGGGGGAGCGCCTGTTCCCGAACGTTCGCATCTTCAACGGCGGCGGCGCACCCAAGCCGCTCACGCTGCACGGCGAACTGATGGACACGTTCGGCGCACCGCTGCTCAACGGTTGGGGCCTGACCGAAGCGCCGATCGCCACGATGGCGGCGGTCGACGACCCTGACGACAAGCTCGCTGCCACGGAAGGCAAGGCTGTGCCCGGCACGCGGCTCCGCGTGGTCCTCGACGGTGAGGTGCTCGGAGCGAACGAGGAGGGTGAGCTGCAGATCGACGGCCCGATGGTGTGCAAGGGCTACCTGGATTCGAGCCTCGATGACGATGCGTTCGTGGATGGTTGGTTCCGCACCGGCGACCTCGGGATGATCGACGAGCAGGGCTACGTGACGATCACGGGCCGGCTCAAGGACGTGATCATCCGGAAGGGCGAGAACATCTCGGCCAAGGAGGTCGAGGACGTCATCAACACGCACGCCAGCGTGGCCGAGGTTGCGGTCGTCGGGCTGCCGGATGACGAGCGGGGCGAGCTGGCCTGCGCCGTCATCGTCCCAGCGAGCGAGGAGCGTCTCACCCTCGAAGAGCTCGGTTCGCACCTTGCGGCGACGTCGCTGTCGAAGCACAAGTACCCCGAGCGGATCGAATTCGTCGATGCGCTGCCCCGAAACCCGACCGGCAAGATCTTGAAGAAGGACCTGCGCTCGCAGTTCAGCTGAGCGTTGGGGTCAGCCCTTGTATTCGAGGAGTTCGATCTCCACGAACGCCACCGTGGAGTCGGTTCGGTTCTCGACGTTGTGCTCGGTGCCGGCCACCCGTGAGTATGACGTGCCAACCTCGATCGGTACGTCGGACACGGAGCCATCGGCCGACGTGATCGTGAGGACGCCACCGATGACCGGAACCACCACGTAGTCGTACCCGTGACGGTGGCCGCCGGTCTGTGTGCCCGGAGGGAAGTCCCATCGAGTGATGCGAACCGTCGCCGTCTCGTCCTGGACCGTTGCGGTCGCCGTCTGCTCGGTTGAATGCATGACCGCACACTAGGTGCAAGCGTCGGACCCCGATCGGTTTCTGACGCGTCTTCAGAAACGGGTAGCCTGCGGGGTGATGGACCTTCGCTACACCGATGCCGAGCAGGAGTTTCGCCACGAGCTGCGCACGTGGCTGGAGGGCGTCCTGCCAGACGTCGGCCCGGTCCCGGATCGAGACGACTGGGCGGCTAGGCGGGCTTACGAGACCGGGTGGCAGCGGCAGCTGTATGACGCCGGCTACGCCGGAATCAACTGGCCGGCCGAGTTCGGTGGCCGGGGTGCGACGCCGACCGAGCACCTGATCTTTCTCGAGGAGACCGAGCGGGCGAAGGCGCCCTACGTGGGCATGAACTTCGTGGGTCTCCTCCATGCCGGTCCGACGCTCATCGTCGAAGCGAACGACGAGCAGAAGGCCAAACACCTGCCCGCCATCCTTCGAGGCGACGACGTCTGGTGTCAGGGTTTCAGCGAACCCAACGCCGGCAGCGACCTCGCCTCGCTCGGCTGCAAGGCGATTCGTGACGGTGACGACTACGTCGTGTCCGGTCAGAAGATCTGGACGAGCTTCGCCCATGTCGCCGACTACTGCGAGATTCTCGTCCGCACCAACGGCGACGTGCCGAAGCACAAGGGCATCAGCTGGCTCATCATGGACATGAAGAGCCCCGGCATCGACATCCGCCCGCTCCGCACGATGGAGGGGTCCACCGAGTTCGCCGAGATGTTCCTGGACGAGGTTCGCATTCCGGTCGCCAATCGAGTCGGTGAGGAGAACGACGGCTGGCGGGTGGCCATGACCACGCTCAGCTTCGAGCGGGGCACCGCCTTCGTCAGCGAAATGCTGCAGACGATGGAGCTGTGCGCCGACCTCGCCAAGCTCGCCAGCCACATCACGAGCAGCGCCGGGACCGCCTGGGACGATCGTGGGTTGCGCCGAGATCTGGGCTACATCGCCGCCGAGCTCGACGCGCTCTGGGCGCTCACCAAGCGGAACATCTCCGAAGCGCAGCGCACCGGCCTCGTCGGTGCGGGCGGCAACGTCTTCAAGCTCGCCTACACCGATCTTCGGCACCGCCTGGGCGATGTGGCCATGCACCTGCTCGAGCGAGCCTCGCTGTCCCTTGGCGACATCGGCGAGCTCCCCACCGGCGAACACATGCAGGGCCGGATCCACGCCATCTCCATGACGATCGCCGCCGGCACCACACAGGTGCAGAAGAACATCATCGCCGAGCGCCTCCTCGGCCTCCCGAAGGAACCGAAGCCGGCCACGAAGGGAGTGGGCTGATGGACTTCTGGCTCACCGAAGACCAGGAAGCGCTTCGCGACGGGATCCGGTCCTTCGTCGACGGACGGTTCGACTACGAGACGTCCGCCGAGCGTGAAGAGACGGAGGCCGTCATCGACCCGGCGACGTGGAGCGAGCTGGGAGAGATGGGTGTCTTCTCGCTGCGTCAGGACGGCTTCGACACCCGGGCCGCAGTGGTCGCGTTCGAGGAACTCGGGCGTGGGCTGGTGCCCGGCCCGACCGTGGCCACCCATCTGGCCGCCGGCCTGATCGATGGCGCGGCCGAAGGATCGGCGATCGTCGGGCTGTACGAGCCCGGACCTGACGCCACGGTGGTGGAGCACGCAGGCCAGGTCACCGATCTGCTCTGGGTTCGAGACGACGGCATCGCTCGGGTCGACCCGGCATCGATCGCTGCGGAGCCGGTCGAACATTCGCTGGATCCGCTGTCGCCCGTTTCGGTGGCGGCGGCCGACCCGTCGTTCGAGCTCATCGCTGACGCCTCGGCTTCCGTCGATGCCCGCCGGGCGGGCACGCTCCTCGTCGCTGCTTCGCAGGTGGGCGTGGCCGCAGCGGCCACCGATCTCTCGAACCAGTACGCAAAGGAACGCGAGCAGTTCGGTCGCCCGATCGGCAGCTTCCAGGCGGTGAAGCACCTGCTGGCCGAGATGCTCACGAAGACCGAGGTGGCCCGCGCCGCCGTGCATGCTGCGGCGTGTGCGCTCGACGATGCCTCCGACGACGATGTCGACCGTGCCATTGCCGTCGCCAAGGTCATGGCCGGGACTGCCGGGATCTTCTGCGGTCGGACGGGCATCCAGGTGCACGGCGGGATGGGCTTCACGTGGGAGGTCCACATCCAGCGCTGCTGGAAACGTGCCGTCGTGCTCGAGAACACCTTCGGTTCGGCCGACCGCCATGCACTGGCCGTCGCCGACACACTCACCACCCAAGGGGTCTGAACCATGGCAAGCAGCGACAGCGGAATCTGCGACGGACGTGTCGTCATCGTCACCGGTGCTGGGCGAGGGCTCGGCCGGGCGCACGCGCTCGCGTTCGCGGCGGAGGGTGCCAAGGTCGTCGTCAACGATCTCGGAGCGAGCCTGGCGGGTGAGGGCGAGGACGCGACGCCGGCGCAGGACGTGGTCGACGAGATCGTCGCTGCCGGGGGCGAGGCGATCGTGAACGGCGACGACGTGTCCGACTGGGATGCCGCCGGCAACATGATCCAGCAGGCGCTCGACACGTGGGGTCGTTTGGACACGCTGGTGTGCAACGCCGGCATCGTCCGGGACCGGATGATCGTCAACATGTCGATCGAGGAGTGGGACGCCGTGACCCGGGTGCATCTTCGTGGCATGTTCTGTCCGGTCCGCCATGCGGTCGGCCACTGGCGGGAGATGAGCAAGGCGGGGACGCCGGTCGACGCCCGGATCGTCACAACCGCTTCGGGGGCCGGGATCTACGGGTCGGTGTCGCAGGCCAACTACTGCGCCGCCAAGGCCGGCATCGCCTCCTTCACGATCACCGCTGCCGCAGAGCTGGGGCGGTACGGCGTGTTGGCGAACAGCATCGCTCCCGCCGCCCGCAGCCGCATGACCGAAGAGGCGTTCGCCGAGATGATGAAGAAGCCGGAGTCCGGCTTCGACGAGATGGACCCGGCCAACGTGAGCCCCATCGTCGTCTGGCTCGGCTCCGGAGCCTGCAACGTGTCCGGTCGGATGTTCGAGACGGAGGGCGGAAGGCTGTCCGTCGCCGACGGCTGGCAACGGGGCGACGTGTTCGACAAGGGAGCCCGCTGGGAACCGGCCGAAATCGGCGCCATCGTCGAAGACCTCGTGAACCACGCACCGGAGCCGATGCCCGTCTACGGTGCATGAGCGTGGCACGGAAGGACACAAGCGAAGAGGCGCCGGTTGCGACCGATGGTCGTGCGATCGGCAAGCGGGCCATGGCGACCCGGCGCAAGCTGCTCGACGCCACCCGCGACCTGCTCGAGCGTGACGGCCTGTTCGACCTGAAGCTGGTGGACATCACCCGCCAGATCGATGCCTCGCCGGCCACCTTCTACCAGTACTTCACCGACATCGACGACGCGCTCCTCTGCCTGACCGACGACGTCGAGGCTGCGGCGCTGGAACTTCTCACGCTGCTCGAGGGCCCGTGGGAGTCTGCGGCCGACTACTCGAAGAGCCAGGAATTCGTTCGGGCGTACATCTCCTACTGGGAATCGCACGGACCGGTTCTGCGGGTGCGCAACCTCAAGGCTGAGGAGGGCGAGCAGGCCTTCCGCAAGAAGCGCAGCGACGCACAGCTTCCGATCCTCGAGGCATTCGCCGACATCGTGCGGCCGAACGTGACCGCCGGTCGGCTCCCGGCCGACGCCGATGCGATCGCCCGAGCTGCGGCGATGATGGCGATGCTCGAACGGCTGACCTTCTATCGGGATGGCCTTGCCAGCCGCGGCACGTCGCAGGAAGCGCTCATCAACACGATGGCCCGCATCCTCTTCCAGACACTCACCGGCTTCGCCGGCGAATAGACGGCTACGCCACTTCGGTCGGCGTTGAGGCCTGGCCGACGCGCAATGGCTGAATGGCGACGGCAACGATTCGGAACCACACGATGGCCAGGCCGCCGAGGATTGTCGCCAACACCACCGGGTGAATGTCGTCGATCGGCTCGACGAAGGCGTTCCACGCAACGGCGCCGACGAGTGGTGCACCGACAACCGCTGTCGTCGCCCACTTGAGTCTCCGGCTGATCGACGGCGCCGCCCAGGTGCAGGTGACCGCCAGCACGAGCGCCACCGGGCCGAGAAACACGAACGCCGCCGGGAGTCCTGCCGCAAGCAGGGCCGACGGGTCAATGGCCACGTGATCGTGGTGGAGGTCGACGCTCGGCTGTGTGCGCTCGAACCGTGACCCCGCAGCGAGGTAAACAACCGGCAGCAGCGTGAACCCGAGGAAGAGGGCCAGCGAGTGGGGCGACACGTCGTTCACGTGCTCCGCCCGGAGCCGGCCGTCCCGCCACCATGCCGTCCGTTCGATGAAGAGGTCGGCCTGCGAAAGCGCCACCAAGATCGCCAGAGCGAACAGCGCTGGCGGAACCAGGTTTCCCCGGCGGAGTTGCTGCACCAGCCGGCGACCGGCGACCACAGCCGC
>JAHDEJ010000001.1:0-27135 GCA_020628865.1 Acidimicrobiales bacterium | reverse complement strand
CCAGGTTTCCCCGGCGGAGTTGCTGCACCAGCCGGCGACCGGCGACCACAGCCGCGACCACGCCGACGACCGCTGCCGACTCCACAACCCGCATCCACAGGATGGTGGACGGGTGGCGAACGAACTCGTCGGCGCCGACAACATCCCAGGCGTGGAAGTGCGTTTCGTAGCTCGAGGCCAGAAGAATCCCGATGAGCAATGGGACCGGGAGCCCGGCCAGCCACCACGGGAGATCCCGAATGGCCCGATGCATCACCAACGAGAACACCGAGGCGGCGTCGCGGACCCCGACGGGCTGGCCGGCCGCTTCCGCCTCGTCGAGATGGCCGCGAATTTCCGCTACTCGGCTCTCATCGCCTGCCCAGCGGGCCAGGTGTCGCGTGAGGCGACCGACCCGGCGGCTGCTCATGCGAGCGTCCCGAACGCCGTGCCCAGTCCGGGCTGGAGGCGGCGCAGCGCGACCTGCGCCGATGCGGCTCGACGCGTTGCTTCGTCGGTCAGCCGGAGCGCTCCGGTCTCCGTCAGGCGGTAGTAGCGGCGGAGTCGGCCGTCGACGACCTCTTCGCGATCGAGCTCGAGGAGCTGTTGCTCGATCAGCTTGTCGATCGCGTGATAGAGCGAGCCGGGCCGAGGTGCATGGCTCCCGTCGGAGACGCGGGCGATCTCTTCGGCGATTGCGTACCCGTGAAGCGGGCCGCTCGCCAGCGCCGTCAGGATGTAGAAGCGCTGTTCGTTGAGTGCCACGAAGCCAACATATACCGAGCTTCGGTACGTGCGCAAGATCGGTATGTTGGCGCCCGGCGGTCGTGGCCGGTCGCCGGAGCTAGCGCATCGCCGGGCCGCCCCACATCGGGAGGGTGGGGGATTCGTCGCCGAACAGCTCGGCTCGGTTGGCCGTGATCGAGTCGACCGTCCAGCGTTCGTCGCCGGCGATGATGGCCCCGGCCACCGACGGCATCGCCATGCGATGGATCTCGTCGCCGGTGACGATGAAGGTCTGGCCGTTCACGTCGGAGGCGGCGTCGCTCGCAAGCCAGGCGACCATGGGTGACACGTGTGCCGGGTCGTAGGGGTCGAAGCCCTCATCCGGTTTCGCGAAGCGCTCCATCATCTCGTTCATCTGGGTGCGGGCCCGCGGCGCAATGCAGTTCACCGTCACCCCGTAGCGGCCGAGCTCCTTGGCGAGCACCATCGTCATCGTGATGATGCCTCCCTTCGCCGAGGCGTAGTTCATCTGTGCGGGTCCACCGAAGAGCCCGCTCTCGCTGGTGGTGTTGATGATGCGGCGCGGCCTCGGGGTCTCGCCTTCACCAAGGCCCTTGGCAATCGCTCGCCAGTACGCGCCGGCGTGGTGGGCCATGGCCGCATGCCCCTTCAGGTGCACGTCGACGACGATGTTCCACTGGTCCTCGGCCATCGAGAAGCTCATCGAGTCGCGAAGGAGGCCGGCGTTGTTGACGACGATGTCGAGGTCGCCGAACGTCTCGAGCGTGGTCTTGACCATCGCTCCCGTGGCGTCCCAATCGCTGATGTCGCTGCGATGGGCGATGGCGGAACCCCCGGAGGCGGCGATCGCATCGGCCACCTCATTGGCGGCGTCGGACACGTCGTTCACGACGACCGAGGCTCCTTCGGCTGCGAAGAGCTCGGCATGGCAGCGGCCCACACCGGTGCCGGCTCCCGTGATGATGGCGACCTTGCCGTCCAGTGCACCCACGTGTGCAAACCCCCTGGTTTCGTTTCTGACGTTCTTTCAGATCGTAGATCATCGTCGAGCGACAACCCGTATGGTGAGAGGCGATGATCGACCAGAATTGTCCCGTCTGCACCATGCCCGAACCGCTGCTGTCGGTCGACGGTTTCGAGTGCGCCACCTGTGGTCACGAATGGTTGGCCGACATCGACGAGGTGGGCGAGGTGCGGGATTCCAACGGCAATCTGCTGGCGAACGGTGACGACGTCGTGATCGTCAAGGACCTCAAGCTCGACGGCAAGAGCGGCGGAATCAAGGTCGGCACGAAGGTCAAGTCCATTCGCCTCATCCCGGGTGACCATCCGATCGACGGCAAGGTCGACGGCCGCGGTGTGCTGATCATGGCCGACAAGGTGAAGAAGGCCTGACCGCGATGGGTGCCAGTCGACCGCTCGTCTCCGTCTCTGTGCCGGTGGCGTCCGATGCAGACTTCGAGCAGTTGGCGGAGCGGGCGCAGCGGGCGG
The DNA here is from genome assembly GCA_020628865.1 of Acidimicrobiales bacterium. Classification (GTDB taxonomy): domain Bacteria; phylum Actinomycetota; class Acidimicrobiia; order Acidimicrobiales; family SHLQ01; genus SHLQ01. Next base: position 24,918 of record JAHDEJ010000001.1, on the reverse strand, counting down.
AAGAGCTCGGCATCGACGCACTCTTCGTCACCGACCACCCGGCCCCCACGAAGCACTGGATCGACGGCAGCGGCCACCCCACGCTCGACCCGTTCGTGGCCCTCAGCTTCATGGCGGCGGCCACGACGACGCTGAAGGTGCACACGAACCTTCTCGTGTTGCCGTACCGGCACCCACTCGCCACGGCGAAGGCGGTGGCGTCCCTCGACGTGCTCTCCGGCGGTCGGGTCATTCTCGGTGTCGGCGTTGGCTACATGGTCGAGGAGTTCGCGGCGCTCGATGTGGACCACGGCGAACGTGGCCGCCTCGCCGAAGCCGCTCTGGAGGCGATGCGCACGGCGTGGTCCGGAGAGCCGTTCGGCGAACACGACACCGTCGTCGCGCCGGTGCCGAAGCAACGCCCGCATCCGCCGATCTGGGTGGGTGGAAACTCCACGGCTGCGATGCGTCGGGCGATCCGTCACGGCCAGGGTTGGTCGCCGATGCCAAGCCCAAAGGCGGCCGCAGGTTTCCTTGGCACGCCCGGCATCGAATCGACAGCCGAGTTGGGGGCGCGCATCGCTCGCCTTCACGAGCTGGCCGAAGAGGCCGGCAGGGTGGAACCGCTCGACGTTGCCGTCATCCCGACGACGGTTTCCGGCTTTCAACGAGGTGTGGTGGACACCGCCGCCGTGGTCGACGAGATCGGCGATCTCATGTCCGTCGGCGCTACCGCCCTGGTCTTCTCACTCCCGGACGAGGACTGGGACGAGCGGATCTCTTGGCTGGCCTCTGAGGTGTTGAGCTCGCTCTGACCGGTCACGCCGGGTGCCGAGCTCACCTACGACTCGAGGTGCCAGAGGGCGCGGTAGTAGTCGATGCGGAGTTGGTCGGCTTCGATGCCGTATGCGTCGAAGAACTCGTCTTGGTGGCCTTCGCCGAAGTTCCAATCCAGACTCAACGAGGCGATCGCAAGGTCGGCCCACCGGTCGCCCACCGCCAGGTCGCCGAGGTCGACGTGGCCGACCCAACTGCCGTCATCGGCAATCAGGGTGTTGGGAGCACAAGCGTCGCCGTGGACGAGCACCGGATCGTCGATCGGCGGGCGTGTTCCGATGGACTCGGGCGTGCGTCCAACCCAGACCTCGTCCGTCCAGCCGTGGGGAAAGTCGTGGACGGGCACGGCATGGATTGCTCGGAGGCCGGTGGCAATCGTGCGGATCGCTTCGGGTCGCCGGGCGCGCCACGTGTCGCCGACGGCATGCATTCCGGGTAGCGCCTCGGTGACGAGCCAATCGCCCGCAGCGTCGCCGCCCGATGCGAGCACCTTCGGTGCCGGATGGCGAGAACTCAGCCAGTCGAGCCGCTTGTGTTCGAGGCCCAGGTCGATGCCGTTGCCGACCGGGTTCCACTTCACGTAGCGGTCGCCCATACGAAACGTCAGGCCGCCGAGCTCGTTGTGCCAGATGAGTTCGGGTTCGGCGCCCTCGGCGAGTTCAAGAACGATCTCGGGAATCTGCTCGCCTCGAAGCTCATGCTCATGACCGAGGTTCGGGACATCCGGCTCCATCCGCCCGGTCTACCACCTGGATCTCGTCGCTCCCGGTCGCTTCGTGTTCGAAGGTAGGAGGTGGGTCTGACAGACTTCGGGGCATGCCGTTTCCGGAGGACATCGCCGCGCTCGCTGCCCGCGTGAACAACTGGGGGCGTTGGGGTGCCGACGACCAGCTCGGCACGCTGAACCTGATCGACGAAGCCGCCCGGCTCCGCGGAACCGCCTCCGTCGTCGACGGCCGGGCGTTCTCCCTCGCATTGCCGTTGTCCGAGGACGGCCCGCAGATGGGGTTCATCCAAGGGCGCATCAACCCCGAGCTCACACCGATCCACACGTTTGCCAGCTTCGGCGAGCCAGACGACTTCAAGTTCCACGATGAGGTCATCTCGATGGGCACCCAGGCGTGCACGCACTGGGACGGGCTGGCGCACGCCACCTACCGGGGTGTCGGCTATAACGGCTTCGACGATGCGACGCTTGACGACACGACGGCGGTGAACTGCGGCATCCACCTGGTCGAGACGCTGGTGGGCCGCGGCGTGCTGCTCGACGTTGCCCGAACGCTCGGCGTCGACCGGCTGGAGGGCGGCCAGGTCATCACGCCCGACGACCTGGATGCCGCCGTGGAGCACGCCGGGGTGGAACTGATGCCCGGCGACATCCTTCTCCTCCGCACCGGCCTCATGCAGCACTTCCTCGAAGGCGATCGGATGACCTACGCCGTCACCGGGGCCGGCCCGGGCATCGCTGCCACCGAATGGTTCCGCAACGCCGACTGCGCGGCGGTCGCCACCGACAGCCTCATCTTCGAGGCGTTCCCCTTCGAGCGGGATGGCGTGAACATGCCGGTGCACTTCATCCATCTGGTCGAGATGGGGTTGACGCAGGGCCAGAACTTCAACCTCGAGGCACTGGCCGCAGATTGCGCCTCCGATGGCCGCCACACGTTCTTGTTGAGTGCCTCGCCGGAACCGGTCGTCGGTGGCTATGGCGCGCCGGTGAACCCGGTCGCCATCAAGTGATGGTGCGATGAGCGGCGATCTGCACACGGTTGCCCATCTGCTTCTGGAACGCAGTGAAGACGAGCGGCCCGGACTGATCTTCGAGGGGCACACGCTGCTCTGGCACGAGCTGGTGACCGAGGCGGCCGTGCGAGCCAGGTTCCTGGATCGAGCGCTCGATCGCCGGCGACCGGCACACGTTGGCGTGCTCCTGGAGAACGTCCCGGACCACATCCACCTCCTGGGCGCGGCCGCACTCTGCGGCGCAACGGTGGTCGGGCTGAATCCGACCCGTCGAGGCGCCGAACTGGCGAGAGACATCGCACACACCGACTGCCAGCTCGTCGTCACCAGCAGCGACCTCCGTCCACTGCTGCCCGACGATCTGGACGTCCCGGTGCATCTCGTCGATGAGCCGCAGTGGTTGTACGGGCTGTCGCCACTTCGTGGGAATGACCTGCCGGCGGCTCCGAAGGCCGACCATACGTTGGCCTTGCTCTTCACCAGCGGGTCGACCAGCGCTCCGAAGGCCGTGCCGCGAAGCTCAGCCACCGCCGCGTCGGCGGGGGAGAAGATCGCCACCGGGTTCGGGCTGACCGCGGACGATGTCGCCTACTGCCAGATGCCGCTCTTCCACGGGAACGCGCTGCTGGCGTGCTGGATCGCCTCGCTCTCGGTGGGTGCCACGATCGTGTTGCGGCGGCGGTTCTCGGCCAGCGGATTCGTCGACGACATTCGCCGCCACGGCTGCACCTTCTTCACGTACGTCGGCCGGAGCATCCAGTACGTGCTGGCCCAACCGGCGCAGGGCGACGAAGCAACACTCTCGTTGCGGATGGGCTTCGGCACGGAGGCCTCCGTCGCTGATCGCACGGCGTTCGAGGAGCGCTTCGGGTGTCGGCTCATGGAGAGCTACGGGTCGAGTGAGTCGGCCATCGTCATCGTCCGGACGCCAGATACGCCGGCGGAGGCGCTCGGGGTGCCTCGTCCCGGCGACGACAGCGACATCGCAATCGTGGACGCCGACGGCAATGCGTGTGCGGTCGGCGAAGTCGGCGAGCTGGTGAACCGCAACGGCGGCGGTCCGTTCACCGGCTACTACAACAACCCCGAAGCCACCGCCGAGCGTCTTCGCAACGGCTGGTTCTGGAGTGGTGATCTCGCATGGAAGGACGCCGACGGGTTCTTCCACTTCGCCGGCCGGTCCGACGACCGCATCCGGGTCGATGGCGAGAATCTCTCGCCGGAGCTCATCGCAAGGCTGCTCGAACGGCTCAGCGGGATCGCTGCGGCCGCTGTCTACCCGATGGCCGATCCTGCCACCGGCGATCTGGTGATGGCGGCGGTCGAGATGGAACCCGGGGTCGAGTTCGACCCGCAGCGCTTCCATGCCGAGCTGCATGCCCAACCGGATCTCGGCACGAAGTGGCCGCCCACCTGGATTCGTGTGGTGGACGCGCTTCCACTCACCGCCAACAACAAGATTCGTGTCAGCGAACTCCGCTCCGAGGGGCTCGAGACCAACGACCCGATCTGGCACGCAGCGAGCCGAGGTGGCCTCTACCAGCTCTGGGCACCAGCTTCCTGACCGCGTCACAGCGACAATTCTCCGACGGCCCGCAGATTGTCGCTATGACGCGGTTCGGAACTCGTGCCAGCGGAGCGATCAGCGTGCGATGCGGTGTGCGCCCTGTCACCGGCGGCGACAACGACCGGGTCGATCTGGCAGTATTCGTGCGAACAAGCAAGGCAAGAGCGGAGGCGTGACGGTGGTGGGTGACCGGATGCAGGCGGGTGGATCGGGGTATGGCGGCAAGGTGGTGGTCGTCACCGGTGCCGGACGAGGTCTCGGGCGGGCGATGGCCATCGGGTTCGCCGATGCGGGCGCCGATCTGGTGATCGCCAGCCGCACCGCCGACGACCTCAACGAAGTTGCCGCGGTGATCGACGGCAGGGGCCGCCAAGTGATCCCGGTCAAGGCCGACGTGGCCGAATGGGACGTCGCCGCCACGGTCGTCGACGCGGCGGTCGCCAAGTTCGGCCGGATCGACGTGCTGGTCAACAACGCCGGCGCAAGCTTCGACCCGAGCTCATTGCACGACATCAGCGAGGCGTCGTTCGACCGGACGGTCGACGTGAACCTGAAGAGCACCGTGCGCCTCACGCAGCTGGCCGCTCCTCACATGCCCGAGGGCAGCGCCATCGTGAACATCTCGTCCACTGCGGCAACCCGCAGCGACCCGTCCACGTTCGTTTACGCCGCGGCGAAGGCCGGCGTACTCGCCTTCACCCGAGCTGCGGCGAAGGAACTGGGCCGCAACGGTATTCGGGTCAACGCCATCGTCTGCGGGCCGTTCCGCACGGGGAGCCTGGCAGCCTGGCTCGACAGCGACCCCGACGCAGCAGACCGCATGGCAGCCGGTTCGCCGCTCGGCCAGATCGCCGAGCCCGGCGACATTGTCGGCACCGCCCTCTGGATGGCCGGCCCCGATGCCGGCTATCTGACGGGCCAGTCCGTCACCCTCGACGGTGGCCGCTGAGCGGACGGGTTCACTCGGCGAGGAGCGCGTCCATGGCGACTCGCACGTCGGCCAGGTGATCGAGGTAGACGAGGGCTTCCTGCGTGTTGCACTGCGTCAGCGTGATGCGGCGCGACCAGATTTCCAGAACCGCTTCGCCGACGGCCACGTCCGGCTCGCCACCGAACCACGCCCAATCGACCAGGTGGCACGCCATCTTCGGCTGCTCCTCCACCATGCTGCGGGCGCGATCGATCAGTGCGCCACGGCCTCCGGCGAGGTCGGCGATCATGGTCGACTGCTCGTCGAACCGATGTGGTGACCAGTGCGAGGGAATGTCGTCCCACCAGCCGCAGTACTGCTTCAGGACCATGCGGGAAATGTCGGCCGGGCTCACGTACTGCTCGGCCAGCACCGGGTGCTCGGCGAGGTGGGTGGGGAGTTCGAGATCGTCGGGGATCTCGTCCTGCCGTTTGCGTTCGTTCAGCCCCGCAATCGTGTGCCGGGCAATGAACTCCAGCGCCTCGGCGTGCACCGAGAGCTCTTCGGCGATCCGGGTCGGATCGTCCACGATGGCTTCGCCGTGGGCTGGAAGTAGCGACTGCGGTTCGAGCGTCACCATGTCTCGCAGTGCGCCCGCCCACTCCTCCACGTATCGCTGCACTCGCTTGCCGTTGCCGGCGTTGGGGAGGAAGCCCTGGTAGTAGTCGGCGCTCGCGATCTGCCGGCGGCCCGGGACCGAGACCCAGAGCTGATCGTCGGTTTCTCCTCGTGCGTGGATGAGATCGAACTGCTCGCCGCCGACCGTCAGCGACAGGGTGCCGGTGAACGTGCGGGTCGGAGCGACCCAATCGTCGTTGTCCTCCGGGAACTTCTGGATCGACTGCGACATATAGCGGGAGACCTTGCCGCGGGTGCGCACGTAGCGGTCGAATCGGACCGGCGCGTCGACGTGGGCGATGATCTCCGGTTCGTCCTCGAGCATCGCCCACGTGCCCATGCAGTGGTCCACGTGGGCGTGGGTGTAGATGATCGTGTGGATCGGCAGGTCCGAGAGTGAGCGGATCGCTTCCAGCAATGCGGGGCCGCCCGGGGCCATGGCCGTGTCGACCACGACGACGCCGTCGTCGGTCTCGAACACGGCCGAGTTCACGAGTGGCAGGCGGACCAGCCAGGAGCGCGGCCCGACCTCGACGATCTCCACCCGCTCACGAACCTCGGCGATGGCCCGTTCGCTGTTGGGGTTGAACATGTTCGTGGCGATCGTCGGCGTGTAGCTCCCGCCGAAGGAGCCGCCCTCGGTGATTGCTCGAAGCAGTTCTGGATCATCGAGGACGACTCGGGTTTTGGCCTCCAGCCATCGCCGCTCGTCGTCCTCGGAGTTCATCGTGCGGTGACGGTTTCGGTGTCGCGGCCCGAGCGCAGCAGGGTTCCAGGCACCGCGCCCGTGGTTTCGCCGTGCTCGACGATGGCCACGCCGTTGCACAATACGCGCTCCACGCCGCTCGAGTCGGCGACGAGCCGGCCGGAATCGCCGGGGAGGTCGGTGACGAGCTTTGCCGGACCGGAGTCGACGGCCTCGGGATCAAGCACCACCACGTCGGCGTGGGCGCCGACCGTGAGCGTGCCGCGGTCCTTCAGGCCGAAGAGGCCGGCCGGATCCGACGTCATCATCTTCACCGCCTGCTCGACCGTCGCGAGCTTGCGGCCGCGGAGGCAGTCGGCGATCCACCGGGTCGGGTACGGGGCGCCGCACATGCGATCGAGATGGGCACCGGCGTCCGAGCCGCCGATCATCGCCCGGCCGTCGAACCAGAGCTCGGCCCGCATCCGCCAGGACTCGTCATCGTCGTCCTGCGGCGTCGGCCACCAGATCGTGCGGAGATCATCGGCGAGCGAGATGTCCAGGAACGTGCCGAACTCGCTCGTTCCGCGCTCCGCGGCGATGTCGGCCACCCGCCGACCGGATAGGCCCTCGTTCGCCTCGTTGTAGGTGTCGCCGACCACGTAGTCGCCCCAGTCGGCGAGTCGGCGGAACACACCGGCGTCTGGCGATTGGCTGAGCTCGAGCAGTCGAACCCTCGTGTCGCCGTCGCGCAGCCGCTCCATGCGGGCGTCCACGTCCGGGCCGAGAATGTCGTTCCATCCGGGGATGAGGAACAAGCCGCAGAAGTTGAGGAGCGACATGTTCATCGGAACCTGAACCGGCATGGTCAGCGCGATGACCTTCCCGCCGAGCTCCTGTGCCCGGTCGAAGGCTTCCATCTGGCGGGGGACACGGTCGGGTTCGCGGGAGTCGACGGTGAGCACGTTCCAGTTCATGGGCCGGTTGGCGGCCGCACTCATCTGTCCCAGGAGTTCGATCTCGTCATCGGCGAACCGGTCGAGGCAGCCGGGGACGATTCCTTCCAGCGTCGTGCCTTCGTGCCTGCCGGTCTCTTCGGCGAGAGCCATCAGTTCGTCCGGGGTCGCCCAACGGCTGGCGACGGCTTCGCCTTCACCATCCGAATGCGACGTCGAGTTGGTGAAGGAGAACCCGAGCGCTCCGGCTTCGATCGCGGTGGCGAGCTCGGCCCGGATCTTCTCGAGGTCCTCGGGCCCGGCCGCGTTGCCCACAGCCTCGCCGCCCATCACGTAGCGGCGGATGGCGCAGTGGCCGGCCAGGAAGCCGGCGTTCACCGAGATGGATCCCTCGAGGCGATCGAGGAAGTCGCCGAACGTCTCCCAGCTCCAATCGGTGCCCTGCTCGAGCGCCGGCAGGGGCATGCCCTCGACCTTCGCCATCATCTTGCGGAGGTAGTCGTCGTCGCCCGGACGCAGGGGAGCGAGGGTGAAGCCGCAGTTGCCGCCGATGATCGTGGTGACGCCGTGGATGCTCGACGGGCTTGCCGTGGGATCCCACAGCAGCTGCGCGTCGTAGTGGGTGTGGGGATCGACGATGCCGGGAATCACGAGCTTGCCGGTGGCGTCGGTCTCGATCGTCCCCGTCTCGGGAATCTCGCCGATGGCCGCGATCCGTCCGTCGGCGATGGCCACGTCGGCTTTCACCGCATCAGCCCCGGTACCGTCGATGACCATTCCGCCACGGATCACTTCGTCGTACATCTGCGCTTCCCCATACACTCGAAAACAAAATCTGACGCGTCGTCAGATTGTAGCCTCGGGGCAGGCACGTCAATCCGGGCGACCGGGAGAGCAAGGGGAACGCACACATGTCGAAGACCTATCGACTGCTCATCGGGGGCGAATGGGTTGCCGGTGCGAACGGCACCGTGCCCATCGTGAACCCGGCAGACGAGAGTGTGGTCGGACATGCGCCCGAGGCCTCCGTTGAGCAGGCCGCTGCCGCTGCTGCAGCCGCTCGGCAGGCGTTCCCGGCGTGGGCCGCGACGAAGCCGAGCGAGCGCGCCCGCCTGCTCCATGCCGCGGCCGACGCGCTCCGCGGGCGGCGCGACGACCTCATCCCGCTCATCATCGGGGAGACCGGCGCGACGGCGGCCGTTGGCTCCCGCATGCAGGTGCCGGTGGCCATCGGACGGCTGCGCGAGTACGCCGACATGGCCGGCCGCAACCACGACATTCCGCTCCCGCCGAATGCCACCCCGTCCACCCCGCTCGCCGCCGGTGGCCTCATCGGTGGCGTCGTCGCTCGCCAGCCAGCGGGCACCGTGGCCACCATCTCTCCCTACAACTTTCCGCTCGTGAACCAGGCCGGCAAGGTCGCACCGGCGCTCGCCGCCGGCTGCACCGTCGTCATGAAGCCGGCACCACAGGACCCGTTGGCGGTGCTCGAGTTGGCCGAGGTGTTCGACGAGGTCGGGTTCCCGCCGGGCGTCGTCAACATCATCACCAGCGCCGCCCCCGAGCCTGCCGCAGTGCTCAGCACGAGCCGAGACATCGACATGGTCAGCTTCACCGGCTCGACCGCGATTGGCGAGCGCATCTACGCCTCGGGTGCGTCGACGATGAAGCGGCTCCTGCTCGAGCTCGGTGGCAAGGGCGCAGCGATCGTGTGTGACGACGCCGACCTGAAGACGGCCATCGGTGGCATCGCCAGCGTCTGGGGCTTCCACAGCGGTCAGATCTGCACTGCCCCGACGCGGGCGATCGTGCACGAGAGCCGGGTCGACGAGCTCGTCGGTGGGCTGCAGGCGGCCGCCGGGAAGATGCAGGTCGGTGTGCCGACCGACCCGAAGACCGTGGTCGGCCCGGTCATCTCCGCCGCTCAACGGGACCGCATCGTCGGCTATGTGCAGACGGGGGCCGACGAGGGTGCCACCGTTCTGGTCGACGGCCGGGACCCGGGCATGGACGAGGGCTTCTACGTGGGCCCCACCCTGCTGACCGATTGCCGGGCCGGCATGACCGTCGTGCAGGAAGAGATCTTCGGTCCGGTGGTCTCCGTGCTCACCTTCAGCGATGACGATGAGGCCGTGGCGCTGGCGAATGGCGGCGACTTCGGGCTCTACGACTACGTCTTCTCCGGCGACTCGTCCCGCGCCTACGGGATCGCACGCCAGCTCCGTACGGGCAACGTGGGGATCAACACGGCCCAGCGCAACCCGAACACGGCGTTCGGTGGGTTCAAGATGAGCGGCATCGGTCGCGACGGCGCCGTCTTCGGGCTGCACGCCTACACCGAACTGCAATCCATCGTCTGGCCGTCCTGACCGGATCTGTGCAGGGCGGGGTGTCAGATCGGCACCTGCAGCTTCACAGATCGCGCGAGTCGGGGGCGCTCCCCATACCGATGCCCCTCCGGGTTGTCGATACTGGAGGCATGAACACCACGCGGAACCTTCTTGCACTTCTCCTGGCTCTGACCCTCGTCGCAACGGCATGCGGCAGCACCGCCGACGACTCGGCCTCCACGACTACGGACCCGGACGCTCCATCGGTCGTTGATCAGATCTCGCTCGACGAAGACGATGCGACCACCACGTCGACAACGGACGAGACCACCACCACGACCACCGAGGTGGAGGAGACCACCACGGAGCCGACGGTCGTCGACGAAGTCACGGACGAACCGTGCTCGAACCCACCGGCGGCCAACGATCTGCGGTGGGTCGACGTGAGCCTCGACGATCCGGACGGCGGACTGAACGTCCGGGACGGGGCCGGCACGGACAACGAGATTCTCGGCGTCTTCCCCCGGCGGAGCGAGCTCTTCACCACTGGCGATTGCGCATCGGACGGCGCCTGGTGGGAGGTCACGACCGGCGACGGCAGTGTCACCGGCTGGGTGGCAAGCCGATACCTGAGCGACGTTCCGGTGATCCACGGCGGTATCGGCAATGCCATCGACGATCCGGACAACGTCGGCCTCGAAGCCGATTCCCTGGAAGCGTTGGTCACGTTGATCGCCGAGAGCTACGGCCACGACGAGGACCTCACGATTCTGCAGATCGGCGAGATCGAGGCGGCGGACGCCATCGGCGGCACCGGCACCTGGGATACGAACGGCTTGAAGGACGACGCGTCCTCGGGCTTCCGCATCATCATCGAGTTCGAATTCGTGAAGGACGAGGACAACGGCGGCGAGATCGTCGGCTACCGCGCCGATCGCATCACGAACGCCGCGATCTGCAGTCGCGGCCTCACCGGCGACGGTCTCTGCATCTGACCCACAGGATCTGTGCAGCGCTGTGTGTCAGACCGGCACCTCCACCTGCACAGATCTCAGAGACCAGGATCTGTGCAGCGCTGTGTGTCGGACCGACACCTGCAGCTGCACAGATCGGTTGGGTCAGGGGAGGTCGCCCATGCCGGTGGCGCTTTGCGGCCAGTTGGCTGGGGTGAGACCGAGCGGGCTCGTGCCGGCCGGGGCGCCGTACCAGAGGCGGTGCTTGCGGCGGACGAAACGCCACTCACCGTCCCGACGTTCGTAGCTGTCGTGGTACTCGATGACCTGGACGATCCACTCGCCGTCGATCTCCAGTTCGGCCCTCGTGCCGACGATGCCGGTGGCGTGATCGGCGTCGACGACGTCGATCACGTGGTTGGTGACCTGGAGAATGCTGAGTCCCAGCGGTTCGAGCTGACGGGCGAAGTCGGCCCGAAGCTCGTCGTGGCCGAAGCGGTCTCGGCCGACCTGCACGTCGTCGACGAAGAGGGCGGCGAGCGCGGCCACGTCGTGGCGGCTCATGGCGATTGCGTAGCGGCTGGCGAGCTGGCGGATCTGTTCGGTGGCGTCCAGCCAGGCGAGGCGGTCGGAGTCGCGCAGTGACATGCTTCGAGGGTAGTTGCTGCTTGATTCGGCACGGTCGCTCATGGCTTGGGTAGCTTGGAATCTGACGTCGATTCAGATTTTGCTGCCGGGGGCGCATGGACATCGGGGACACACCAGAGGAAGCGGCGTTTCGCGCAGAGGCCCGCGCCTGGTTGCTCGAACACGCAACCCCTGCGGGCGACCACGGTGAGAACCACGATCTGGCCGACCACGTCGAGAAGGCGTTGGCCTGGCAGCGCGTCCTCCACGACAACGGGTGGGCCGGCATCTCGTGGCCCGAAGCCTTCGGCGGCCGTGGCATGCGCCCGATCTTCCAGGCCATCTTCAACGAGGAGATGGCGACGGTCGACGAGACGCTCGGGCCGCTCACGGTTGCGCTCGGCATGGTGGCGCCGACCCTCATGCGGCACGGCTCGCCCGAACAGCAGCAGCACATCGGCGCCATGCTGCGGGGCGAACAACTGTGGTGCCAGCTCTTCTCCGAACCGAACGCCGGCAGCGACCTCGCCGTGCTCTCTACGCGGGCCGAGCTCGATGGGGACGAATGGGTGGTCAACGGGCAGAAGGTGTGGACATCCCTCGGGCAGTTCGCGCAGTGGGGGATCCTGCTCGCCCGAACCGACCCGGACGTGCCGAAGCATCAGGGCATCACCTACTTCCTGGTCGACATGGCGAGCCCCGGGATCGAGGTCCGCCCGCTCGTGCAGATGACAGGGACCGCCCACTTCAACGAGACCTTTCTCACGGACGTGCGCATCCCGAAGGAGAACGTGGTCGGCGAGGTCGGCGACGGGTGGTCGGTGGCCCGCACCACGCTCACGTCGGAGCGGTCGTCCATCGCCGGCGGAAAGACGGGTTGGAACGTCGACCTGTTGATCGAGGCAGCACACATCAAGGGCGTCGCCGACGATCCGGTGGTGCGCCAGGGCCTGGCCCGTGCCCACACGCAGGCCACGAACCTGCGCACGCTCGGCTATCGCATCCGCTCCGCGCTCTCGATGGGGACGACGCCGGGCCGCGAGATGCTGATCATGAAGCTGGCCTACGCCCGCCATTGGATGGAGACGACCGACCTCGCCATGCAGATCCTCGGGGCGGAGGGCATGCTCGCCGCCGACGACGAGGGCCTGCGGGCGATCTGGCCGTTCGCGTTTCTCAACCAGTACGCGGTGCGGCTCGGTGGCGGAACCGATGAGGTGCAGCAGAACATCATGGCCGAGCTGGGTCTCGGCCTTCCGCGTGAACCATCCGCCGATCGCGGCGTGCCATGGAAGGATCTTCCTCGATGAACTTCGATCTCACCGACGAGCAGCAGGTCGTCACCGATCTGGCCGGTCAGCTGTTCACGGATCTGGCCACACCCGAGCGGGTGAAGGCGGTGACCGACGCCGACGGCTTCGATGCCGATTTGTGGTCGGCGCTCGCCGACGCCGGCCTGTTGGCGTTGTGTCTGCCGGAGGAGTCCGGCGGGAGTGGCATGGGCATGGTCGAGCTGGCGCTGGTGGCTCAGCAGCAGGGTCGGCACGTGGCGCCGGTGCCGTTCGTGTCGCACGTGCTGGCGGCCCGGACGGTTGCCGAGGAACTGTCTGCCGTGCCGGCTGCCGCGGCCGCCGTGCAGGGGGCCATCGCCGGCGACATGATCCTCACGGCGGCGATCGCCGAGGTCGGCGTGAACGATCCGCTCAACCCCACGGTCACGGCGACGGCCACGCCGGACGGTGTGCGCCTGAGCGGCGAGAAGCCGGCGGTCGTTGCGCTCGATCGTGCAGGAAAGATCCTCGTGCCGGCCGTGCAGGATGGGTCCACGGTGATTGCGCTGGTCGACCCGGCTGCCGAAGGTGTCACCGTCACGCCGCTCTCGACGACGAATCACGAACCGCAGGGCCACCTCGAACTCGAGTCGGTGCTGGTCGCCGACGATCTGGTCATCCGGGACCCGGAGGCGCTCGACCGCCTGTGGCTGCGGCACCTCGCCGCGCTGGCAGCGGTGCAGCTCGGCGTGGGTGAAGGCGCGGTCACGCAGGCGGCCCAGCACGTGTCGGAGCGCAAGCAGTTCGGTCGGACGCTCTCTTCGTTCCAGGCGGTGTCGCAGCGGGCGGCCGACGGGTGGATCGTGAACGAGGCGCTGTGGTCCACCGTGATCAATGCCGCCTGGCAGCTGGACAACGACGGCGCCGGCGCGCTGGAGGACGTGCTGTCCGCTGCGTACTGGGCGTGCGAGGGCACGTCCGAAGTCGTGCTCGGGGCACAGCATCTTCACGCCGGTATTGGCGCCGATGTGGACTATCCGGTGCACCGCCAGTTCCTGTGGGGCATGCAGAACTCGACGATTCTCGGAACCGCCAGCTCGCACCTCGCCCGCCTGGGCAAACATCTGGCGGCCGGTTCGGACGTGGGCTCGGTCGACCGGTGAGTGTGCACGCCCGCCTCCTGTCGCCCGGCACCATCGGTTCGATGGCGGTGCGGAACCGCATCGTCATGCCGGCGATGGACCAGAACCTGTGCGACGACGGTCTGCTCACCGAAGCGAACGTTGCGCACTACGAGGAGCGGGCCGAGGCCGGGGTCGGTCTTCTGATCCTCGAGACGTCGGCGGTGCAGTGGCCGGTGGGAGCCACCTCGCGCCACCAGCCGATGCTGTCGAGCGACACGTGCATTCCCGGTCTGACCCAGCTCGCCGACCGGGTGCATGCGCACGGGGCGAAGATGGTCGTGCAGATGTGTCACCACGGCAAGACGGCGCTGGTCGACACGGCGGAGGAGCGGGCGCAGCTCGTGCCGTCCATGCCGATGCCCGAGCTCGACATGGGGCGGTTCATCCGCGACCTCACGATGGACGAGCTCATGAAGCTCGCCGGGAACACGGGCGGCAAGATGCCGTCGTACCGCGAGGCCACCACCGATGACCTGGCGGGGGTGGTCGAGTCGTTCGCCGACGCCGCGGCCCGGGTGCAGACGGCCGGGTTGGATGGCGTCGAGATTCACGCGGCGCACGGCTATCTGCTGTCCACGTTTCTGTCGCCGAATTGGAACCGGCGGGACGACGAATACGGCGGCAGCGCCGACCGGCGCACTCGGCTGCTGCGCGAAGTGGTGGCCGCCATTCGGGCACGCTGCGGCACGGGGTTCGCGATTATCGTGCGGATCGACGGTGCGGAGTTCACGGTCGATGGCGGCATCACGCCCGACCTTTCCGTCCAGCACGCGGCTGCGGCGGTCGAGGCCGGTGCGGACGCCGTGCATGTGAGCGCCATCGGCTCGCCCGACAACGGCGTGTCGTTCACCGACGGTCCGCTGCCGTATCAGGAGGTGCAGTACGCCGAACTCTTCCGGGCGGTCAAGCGTGTGGTGTCTGCACCCGTGATCGCCGTCGGGCGCATCAGCCCCGATGCAGGAGAACAGGTCCTCGCCGATGGCGACGCCGACTTCATTGCCATGGGCCGCCAACTCCTGGCCGACCCACAGCTGGCCAAGCACCTCATCGACGGGCGACCCGAACTCGTCCGCCCCTGCATCAACTGCATGGTGTGCGTGGCGGAGAACTTCTGGGATGCGAGCCCGGTGTGTGCCGTGAACGCTCGCCTCGGTCGGCCGGACGCACCGCCGATCGAACCCGCCACCACGCCCCGCCGTCTTGCGATCGTGGGCGGGGGCCCGGCCGGACTGGAAGCGGCGCGGGTGGCGGCAGGCCGCGGCCACGACGTGACCGTGTTCGAACGGTCCACCCATCTCGGCGGGACCGCCCGGTTCTCGGCCGTGACCACCCCGGTCAACGCGGCGCTGGTCGACCACCTGGTCGCCGCCGTGACCGCAGCCGGGGTCGACGTGCAGACCGGGACCGAGGTGGCCGCCGACTCGCTGCGAGCCGGCGGGTTCGACGCCGTGGTGCTCGCCACCGGAGCGCATCGCAGTCGCCCCGACCTGGCCGGCGCCGACCTGGACCACGTCCTCACGGGCGATGACCTCCGCAGCATGCTGACCGGCGGCGACGTGGAGCTTCGGGGCCTGTCTACCATGCAGCGGCTGGCGGTGAAGGCCGGACAGCGGCTCGACCTCACCACCCCCGAACGTGTGCGCATCTTGTCCCGGCAGTGGATGCCGCTCGGTCAGCAGATCGTCGTGATCGGCGGTGGCCTCGTCGGCGTGGAGATCGCCGAGTTCCTGGCCGAACGGGACCGTAAGGTCACGGTGCTCGAACCCGGGCCGCATCTCGGGGTGGAGATGGCGCATCCCCGACGCTGGCGGACGCTCGACACCGCACGGGCGCATGGCGTGGCGTTCGCCATCGACGCCCGGGTCAGCAGCATCACGAAGGACCTGGTGCAGTTCCGGGTGGGGGACGACGGCGAGCTGCAAGAGGTAGCCGCCGACCATGTGATCATCGCCGATCACGTTGCAGCAGGCGCTCCGCTCGAGGACGAGTTGGTGGCTGCCGGGATCGAGACGCACGTGGTGGGCGACGCCGCCGCCGTCACCTACATCCAGGGCGCGATGCGCACGGGACACGACATCGGCGCGACGATCTGAGGACGTCGCCGAGCGACAGGGGGAACATGGGGACCTACGCCATCACGGGAGCTGCCGGGGGAATCGGCGCCGCCACACGGGCGCTGCTGGAAGCGGATGGACACGAGGTGATCGGCATCGACCTCGCCGGGACCGATATCGCCGCCGACCTGTCGTCGCCGGCCGGCCGGGCCGCAGCTGCCGCGGCCGTGGGGGAGCGCACCGGTCGGCTCGACGGTGTCGTGCCGTGCGCTGGCCTCAACGGCATCCCGAGCGTGGACGCTGGGCTACTCACGGCAGTCAACTACTTCGGCACGGTGCAATTGCTGGCGGAGCTGCGCCCGCTGCTCGCTGTGGCAGAGTCGTCGGCCGTCGTGCTCATCTCCTCCTTCGCCACGACCACCCAACCGTTGACGGCCATGGAGCTCGTCGACGCATGCTTGTCGGGCGACGAGGACGCCGCCCGGGCGCTCGGCGGTCAGCTCGGCCCGTTCGTGGCCTACCCATCGACGAAGACGGCCATCTGCCGTTGGATGCGCACGGTCGGCATGGGCGAGGACTGGATCGGCGCGGGCATCCGAATGAACGCGGTGGCCCCCGGCGTGACCGAGACGCAGATGGTCGCCGAGGTCCGAGCGGACGAGGCGATCGGCCAGTTCCTCGACCAGATCCCAATCCCGCTCGGGCGAACCGCCCAGGCCGAGGAGGTCGCGCAGGCCATCGTCTGGTTGCTCGGCGCCAGCAGCAGCTACGTGGTCGGCTCGGTGTTGTTCGTCGACGGCGGGACCGATGCACTGGTACGCCCGGACGGCTATCCGACACCCATGGGCTGACGGAGGAACGGCATGACCCACCCCGGACACCACGCAGCGCTCACGCCGAACAAACCGGCCATCATCATGGCCAACAGCGGCGAGACGATCACCTACAAGGAACTCGACGACCGGTCGAACCAGCTCGTGCAGTACGTGCGCAGCCTCGGGTTCGGGGTGGGCGACCACATCGCGATCTTCGCCGAGAACCACCCGCGTTTCCTCGAGGTCTACTGGGCGGCGCTGCGGTCCGGCCTGTACCTCACCGCCATCAACCGGTACCTGTCTGCCGAGGAGGCCGCCTACCTGGTGAACGACAGCGGTTCGAGCGTGTTGATCACGACGGCTGCGAAGGCCGAGACGGCGACGGCCATGCTCGACCTGATTCCGGACTGCCCCCACCGTCTGATGATGGACGGGGCCGCTGACGGGTTCGAGTCGTACGAAGACGTGGTGGGCGCAATGCGGGCCGAACCGCTGGCCGAGCAGCCGGTTGGCGATTGCATGCTCTACTCGTCGGGCACGACGGGCCGGCCGAAGGGCATCAAGCGGCCGCTCAGCGGGCTGATGATCGACGACCCGGAACGGCGCAGCATCGCCATGCTGGAGCGCTTTCTGCTCGGCATGGACGAGGACACGAACTACCTCTCGCCGGCACCGCTGTATCACGCTGCCCCGCTGCAATGGGGGGCCGGCCTGCACGAGATCGGCGGGACGCTCGTGGTGATGGAGCGCTTCGACGCCGAGGACTATCTGCGGTTCGTCGAGCAGTATTCGATCTCGGCGTCGCAGCTCGTGCCGACGATGTTCACCCGCATGCTCAAGCTGCCGGACGACGTGCGCGGCCGGTACGACCTGTCCTCGCTGAAGGTCATCATCCATTCGGCTGCCCCGTGCCCGGTGGCGGTGAAGGAGCAGATGATCGACTGGTGGGGGCCGATCATCAACGAGTACTACGCCGGGACCGAGGCCAACGGCCTGTGTTTCATCACGAGTGAGCAGTGGCTGGAGCACAAGGGCTCCGTCGGTACGGCACTCGTGGGCACGCTGCACATCTGCGATGAGGACGGCAACGAGCTGCCCGCCGGCGAGACCGGCCTCATCTACTTCGAACGGGACGACGGGTCGTTCGAGTACCACAACGATCCGGACAAGACGGCGGCCAGCCGGCACCCGGTGCATGCGAGCTGGTCGAAGCTCGGCGACATCGGCCGCCTCGACGAAGACGGCTACCTCTATCTGGCCGAGCGGGCCGACTTCATGATCATCAGCGGTGGGGTCAACATCTACCCGGCCGAGATCGAAGCCTGTTTCGCCCTGCACCCGAAGGTGGCCGACGTCGCCGTCTTCGGCCTGCCCGACGCCGACATGGGCGAATACGTGCACGCCGTCATCCAACCCGAGGCCGGAGTGGTGGCCGACGAGGCTCTCGCCGAGGAGCTCCGGGCCTTCGCAGCCGGCGAGATCGCCCGCTACAAGGTGCCGAGGGTCATCGACTTTCGCGACGAGTTCCCCCGCCTCCCGACCGGCAAGCTCTACAAGAAGCCCCTCCGCCAGGAATACCTTGACGCGCTCGGCTGACGCCGAGATTTCGCGTGGGTCGACAGGACCTTATCCACTGGACTGACGCCGAGATTCAGGAAAGGAAGTCCCCTGCGTCGAGGTCGACGCAGTGTTGCAGGTGGCGTTGGATCATCGTGAGGAACATGGCGTCGCTGCGTTCGTCGGCCGTGCTGTAGGTGGCGCCGAGGACGGTGATCATGATCCCGTGCATGGCTGCGGCCCGGTAGCGGGCCCACGCATCGTCGGCCGGGAGGTTGACGCCCTGCTCGCCGAGCCGGCTGCGGAACTCGTCAACCAGCTCCCGCTCCCACGACCGGCGGTCCTCCACGGTGCAGCTGCCGCCGAGGAAGTAGGCGACGTCGGTCAGCGGGTCGCCCTCCTGGACGGTCTGCCAGTCCACGGTGATCGCTTCGTGGTCGGTGAACAGGATGTTCTCGCTGCGAAGGTCGCCATGGTTCAGGGTGCGGGGGCCGATGTCGCGGCTGGCGAAGTGCTGGTGGTTGGGGATGTAGCGATGGCCGAACGCAAGCTGTTCGTCGGTGAGTTCGCCGCCGAACCGTTCGACAAAGTTCGGCCACGCATCGACCAGCAGCGCCTGCACGAACTCGGATGTGTCCGGCTTCTGCGGGGACATGATCCAGTCCGCCGGGGTGAGCTGTGGGTCGCCGACGAACGCAGACGCCAGGCGGGCCGCCTGTTCGATCACCAGCACGGCGTGGTCGTGGGATTCACCCACGAACTGGCTGCCCGGTTCGGCCGGCGCCAAGTCCTCCATGACGATCAGCATGGCCGAGCCGGTCTCGTCGAGCTCGGTGTCGTGGATGGTCGGCGTGCGCATGGACGTGCGGTCGGCGAGGTTCCGGTAGAACAGCAGCTCCTTGCGGTAGATGCCGCCTCCGGCCGCCCGCTGCCGGGTGACCGGGTCGAGGGCCGGGTACTTGGCGACGACGCTTTGCGGCGCATCGTCGGGGGTGCCTTCAAGGGTGAGCGTGTGGCGGGCGTTGTCGCCCATCTTCCCCGTGCCGATGAGCTCCCAGCTTGCGTCGACGACCCGGCCACCACCGAGCACGCCGGACTGCCGAAGCCGCGCATCGAGCTCGTCGGCATCGAGTTGCTCCGGACGGATGGGGAAGTCGGGGTCGCTCATCGGGTACCGCTGACCGGGTCGAGCAGGCGGACCAGTCGAGGCATCCAGCAGTCGGTCAGGGAGGCGTCGCCGTAGCCGCCCTTGAGAATCGGGAGCGCCGCCATCAGCTGGATGGCGATGCCCCGCATGGCGGTCTGGGTCATGTCTCGAAGTTCGGTCGGGTCGATCTGTCGGCCGTGTTCGGCCAGCGATGCGCGGTAGCGGTCGAGGAGTGCGTCGACTTCCTCGGGGGCGTCGTCGCCGTCGAGGGTGGAGCTCAGCATGTAGCCGAGATCGAACCCCGGGTGCCCCATCGCCGTGGCACCCCAGTCGATGAAGATCGGCGGACCGTCGGCCGGGAACAGCAGGTTGTCGATGCGGGTGTCGCCGTGGAGGAATGTGGTGGGTTCGTTCATGCGGGCCCAATCGTCCTCGAGGCGCGGCGCTGCATCGTCGAGGCGAGCCAGGAGGTCGTCGTCCAGCCACTCCCATCGCTCGATCGCAAGCGGGCGGCACACCGGCTCGTAGACGTTGGCGTACATGCGAGGCATCGGGCCGAGGAGCGGCCGCATGTGGTTGGTGCCGACGAGGTCGGTGCGGCCCCAGAATGCGGCGTGCAGTGCGGCCAGCTGGTCGACGGCCGGGCCGAGCAATTCGCGCGGTGCCGGATGGACCATGTCGTACACCTCGCCGTCGAGCTCCTCGATGAGCAGGGCATAGCGGCGGCTGCTCGGACGCAGCAGCTTCACCACGTTCTCGGTGGCTTTGATGTGCACGACCGGTGGAGCGTTGCGAATGAGCGTGTTCATCGTGTTGACCACCGGTGCCGGAGGCGGTGGATCCATGGCGCTGCCGCAATGGGCGGGCACGCGGATGGGCAGCTCGTGGGCCAGGTTGCGGTAGAAGGCGATCTCGCGGCCGTAGATGTCCTGGCTCTCGAACACGCCCTTGTTGATCGGGTCGGTGCTGGCGTACTTGGCGACGACCGTCTCCGGCCCGGCCCCCGCCGGCTCGTACGTCAGCCGAAGGCGGACCGTGATTCCGCCGAAGCCCACGCCTCCGCCGAGCGGCTCATCACGGAAGTCGGTGACCCGGGCGGTGGCGGGAAGTACACCGGCCTCGCGTAGCGCAGTGGTGAGCCATGCCGCGTCGGTCTCCTCGAGCGTTCCCGGAATGTGGGTTCGACGTCGATGCAGCATGTCGGTCAGCCCGTTGGTTCGGGTAGGCGGATCAGCGGAATCTGTCGTTCGGTCTTCGCTTGGTAGTCGTTGTAGAACGGCCGGTCGGCCGTCAGCGCCGCCCACACCGCGGCGTGTTCGTCGCCCTCGAGAACCTGGGCGTCGCTCCAGTATTCGTGGTCCCGTTCCTTCACGTGGATGGTGGGGTTGGCGTCCTTGTCGGCGAGGTTGTGGAACCAGGCCGGGTGCTTCTTGGCCCCCGCGAACGAGCCGACGACGATTCGATGGCCGTCAGCGTCCTTCCAGTACGGCAGCGGCGTCTTTCGGGTCGCGCCGGACTTGCGGCCGACGATGGTGAGGAGCACGTGGGTCATCCCGGCGGCGACCCACACGGCGTCGTCGTTCGTGGCCTCGAGCGCCTCGATGTGCATCTTGGTGAGCTCCACGATTTCGTCGTGGGTTGGCGTGGTGAACGCCGTGCTCTCCTGGCTGTTCTGCTCGCTGTCGGACACGGCGTGAGCGTACCTCACCGAATCTGACGGTGCGTCAGATTCTCTGGTACGTTCGGCGTGGATTGGGGGATCACATGGAGTTTCAACTCGCGAGCCTGTGGGAAGCGCTCACCGATGCGGGCCCGGACCACACCTGCCTCGTGGTGGGCGACGATCGCCATACGCGGCGGTCGCTGGACGACCGCGCCAACCAGGTGGCGCACCACCTGTTGAGCATCGGCGTCGGCCCCGGCGATCGGGTGGGGCTGCTCACGTACAACCGGGTCGAGCATGTCGAGGCGATGCTGGGGTGCTGGAAGATCTCGGCCGTGCCCGTGAACCTGAACTACCGCTATGTGGCCGACGAGCTCGAGTGGGTTTGGAAGGACGCAGATCTTGTCGCCTCGGTGTCCGAGCGAACGTTCGCCCACGTGGTTGGCGAGGTCATCGAACGACTCGGTGCTCCGGTCGGCGCGGGTCGGCACCTCGTCATCGAGGACGGTTCGGACGCCGAGCCCGGTTTCGAGGCAACCGCGTGGACCGAGGCGGTCGATGCACAACCGGCCAGCCGAGACTTCGGCGTCCCCCGATCGGCCGACGATCTGTACGTCATCTACACGGGTGGCACGACGGGCATGCCGAAGGGCGTCATGTGGCGCCACGAAGACATCTTCTTCTCGGCGATGGGCGGCGGAAACTACCTGCAGCCGATCTCGGCGCCCGAGGAGATCATCATCAACGGAACCGAGCCCGCCATGCCGATGAACATGACGGCCACGGCGCCGCTCATGCATGCGGCCGGCCAGTGGGTGACGATGATCTCGATGTTCACGGGTGGCACGTCGGTCGTGTGGCACGGCCGGAGCTTCGATGCGGGCGCCGTGCTGGACCTGTGCGGCCGGGAGAACTCGCAGATGCTCGCGCTGGTGGGCGACGCCATGGCGATTCCGGTCGCCGAAGAGATGGAGCGCAACCCGCGTGAACTTCCGGCGTTGTTCGCGGTGTCGAACGGCGGCGCCATGCTGTCGCCGGCCACGCGTGAGCGGTTGGCCGCCGCCTTCCCGGGCAAGATCCTGAGCGATGGCTTCGGTTCATCGGAAACGGGGGCGGTCGGTACCGGCGCCAACAGCGCTCCGGAGGAGGAGGGGTCCCACTTCACGGTCGGCCCGACCACCCAGGTGCTCGACCCCGAAACCCTCGAACCGGTGCCCACCGGTGAGCCGGGCATGGTCGCTCGATCCGGCCACATCCCACTCGGGTACATGAACGACGAGACCAAGACCGGCCAGGTGTTCCGCACCGATGCCGCCGGCACCCGATGGGTGCTTTCCGGCGACCGGGCGATCGTCGAAGAGGACGGCCGGTTGTTGTTGCTCGGACGAGACAGCAACACGATCAACAGCGGCGGCGAGAAGATCCACCCCGAAGAGGTCGAAGCGGCCTGCCGGAGTCACGCTTCGGTGGAGGACGTGATCGTCACCGGCGTTCCCGACGAGAAGTGGGGAAGCAGCGTGGCGGCGATCGTGCAGCTGGCCGACGGGGCCTCGCTCGACCTCGATGGGCTGCAGGAACACTGCCGGTCGAAGATCGCCGGCTACAAGGTGCCCCGCCATCTGCTCTTCAGCGACGTGCAGGTCACCAACGTGGGCAAGCCGGACACGGTGTGGGCCCGCGGGTTCGCATGCGCCGAGCTCGGAAACGATGACCCGAAGGCCGCCGGGTGAACCGCTTCGACGGAAAGGCGGCGATCGTCACCGGCGCCGCCCGCGGTATCGGCGCGTCGGTCGTCGACCGGTTGGCCAGCGAGGGCTGTGCGGTCGCCTGTCTGGATGTGGCGCTCGACGGTGCCGAGGGCACAGCGGCGGCCGCGGCCGAGGCACACGGTGTGCACGCGTTTGCGCTGGCGTGCGATGTCGGCGACGAAGCGTCCGTCAAAGCCACAGTCGCCGACGCGGTCGATCGCCTCGGCCGACTCGACGTACTCGTGAACATGGCCGGCATCCTTTCCGCCTGCCACAGCGACCAGGAGACGCTCGACAACTGGGAGCGCATCATCCGGGTGAATCTCACGGGCACGTTCCTCATGTGTCGGGAAGCCATTCCCCATCTGCTGG
Source organism: Acidimicrobiales bacterium (assembly GCA_020628865.1). GTDB lineage: Bacteria > Actinomycetota > Acidimicrobiia > Acidimicrobiales > SHLQ01 > SHLQ01. The sequence goes on along the minus strand of JAHDEJ010000001.1, from coordinate 1,842 downwards.
AGACGAAGGGCAACATCGTCAACGCAGCGTCGACCTCCTCACTGTCTGGGCATCCGTGGTTCGCTGCGTACGGGGCGTCGAAGGGCGGCGTGCTGATGCTGTCCAACTCGCTCGCAATGGAGTACGCCAAGCGTGGCCTTCGGGTGAACAGCGTGGCGCCGGGTGGCATCCAGACCGACATGGTCAACGTGGACCTGCCAGACGACGTCGACTTCGACATTCTGATGCGGATGATGCCGATCGGCCCGATGGGCGAGGCGCCGATGGTGGCCGATGCCGTAGCGTTTCTCGCGTCGGACGACGCCCGCTTCGTCAACGGCGAGTACGTCCGGGTGGACGGGGCCACGCTCGCATGAGTGGCCGGGAGTCCGATGAACTCGCGTTGCTCGACGCCACGGCCCAGGCGGAACTGGTTCGCTCGGGCGAGGTCTCGCCGGTCGAGCTGGTCGACGCAGCCATCGACCGGATCGAACGGCTCGACGGCGAACTGAACGCAGTCATCCATCCTCGGTTCGAAAAGGCGCGGGCCGAGGCGGCGGACCCAGCGCTGCCTGACGGTCCGTTCCGGGGTGTGCCCATCACGCTGAAGGACCTCTGGCCGCGATCGGCCGGTGACCCGTTCCATCAGGGCATCAATGCGCTCAAGGAGTTCGGCTACACGGCGGACTCGGATTCGCATCTGGTGGCCAACTATCGGGCGGCCGGCTTCGTGATCGTCGGGCGGACGAACACGCCGGAGCTCGGGCTTGCGGCCACGACGGAGCCGCACGCGCACGGCGCCAGCCGGAACCCGTGGAACACCGACTTCGGTACCGGTGGATCGAGTGGAGGCGCCGCAGCGTCGGTGGCCGCCGGAATGACCGCGGTCGCCAACGCGTCGGACGGCGGCGGCTCGATTCGGATCCCGGCGGCCATGTGCGGGCTCGTCGGGCTCAAGCCGAGCCGGGGTCGCATGCCAATGGGGCCGCACAAGGACGAGTGGACGTCGTCGATCGAACACGTCGTCTGCCACACCATGCGGGACTCGGCCGCGATTCTGGACGCCACCTCGATCCACTCGATGTCGGACGGGGTGATTGCCCCGTACCCGGAGCGGCCATTCGCCGACTACGTGGGCGACGATCCGGGCCGGTTGCGCGTTGGCGTGTGCACCGACATCCGGCCGGGGATCACGCTGTCGCCAGAGTGCCATGATGTTGCCGTCGAGGTCGGCGAGATCCTCGAACGGCTGGGGCACGACGTGGCAGCGGGGCGTCCCGATGCGCTGGTGGCCGTCCCGGACGGGTCGATGGGTGCGCTGAGTATGGCGGGCACGGCGGCCCGGCTGGCGGAGGTGGCGGAGATCATCGGCCGCCCGTTGGTCGAGGGCGATGTGGAACCGACGACGTGGGAGCTGGCGCAGCGGGCCGAGGCGATCACCGGGGTTGCGGTGGTGAAGGCCGAAGCCAGCCAACATGCGTTCCGGCGGAAAATGCTGTCGTGGTGGGAGGACGGCTGGGACCTGCTGGTCACCCCGACGACGGCCATGCCGGCGCCTCGCATCGGCGAGCTGGCTTCCGACCCGGACGATCCGTTCGGGTCGCTGCTCAAGCAGATCCCGTACGCCGTCTACACGTCGGCGTTCAACGTGACCGGGCAGCCGGCACTGTCAGTGCCGGCCGGTGTGAGCGCCGATGGTGTGCCGCTCGGCGTGCAGCTGGTGGCCGCCTATGGCCGCGAGGACCTTCTGATCCAGGTGGGGGCACAGCTCGAAGCCGAGCTCGATTGGGCATCTCGCCGGTCGCCGCTGCGCTGACCGGCTACATGGCGTTGGTGGCGTCCTTGCCGAACGCATCGGGCGGT
>JAHDEJ010000102.1 GCA_020628865.1 Acidimicrobiales bacterium | reverse complement strand
CCCAAACCCCAAACCCCAAACCCCAAACCCCAAACCCCAAACCCCATAAAAAGAGGATTCAAATGAAAAGAATTTGAATAGAGCAACGAGTTCTATACAAAATATTTATTCAAAACTTTATATTATGCACTTCCAACTGCAAGAGATGCATCTGGAACTTGTCTTCTATTTGAGTTGCTCAACAAACTGTTCTTTTGCCAGACTGATGGTTTGACAAATCTAACTCCCTTATCGACTGATTCGTTAGTGAATGGTCCGTCAACAATGTGGACATATTCTGGTAATTTTTCAGCAGAGTTTCCGGTTTCTCCCAAATCGATGATATCATCAAGTCTAACAAGAGCATCTTTTTGGTATTCTCCGTTATATGGGATGATTCGAACAAGTTTTCCTGGAGCTTTGGACATTGGTTGAGGTTTGTTCAAAAGAGCTTGGAGTTCTGGGTATTTCTCTAAGTCTTCTGGAGTCAATGGAACAAAGACAGCGTTTTCTGGGATTTCAACTGAAGCTGGTTGAGCTTCACCTTCAAGCCAAACTCCGTCAAGATCGTTAATCAAAGCGTTACTTTGGACTGGAAGTCTGTCAGCACTGACTGGAGTATCAAGAGGGAATCCTGGGAAGTAGGTTGGGACTCTGTCGTCACTTGGGGCGAATAAGTCATATGCATTTTGGAATTTGGTATAATCATGAGTGGCGACTAAGTCGTATGATTTGTTCCATCCTCTGAATTGTTCTTCAGCAGTGAGAGGTGGGATGATGATTGGGTTGTGGTCTGGCATAACTGGATCACTCTCCCACATTTTGTGAACTGGAGTAGCTGGTTCTGGGACATATGGTTGAACAACTTCTGGCATGTCTTCTGGGTTTTCTGGAGCATAGACTTCTGGGATTTTTTCATCTGGAATGTAAGGAGCTTGAACATTTGGGATCTCTTGTTGAGCAATGTTAACTGGTTCAGCTTCAAGTTCTTTATTGAATTCAATATTTTCTCCAATAAAGTCTGGTTTGATTGGATCAGGGATGTAGTTATTTTTAAAGTTTTCAGCAGTGACATCCTTGTCGCTGATTCCGTTTGGTAAGTTGATTGGTAATTGGTTGACCAAAACATTTTCACCTTCATCATCGGTGAATACTGGGTTGTCGTTGGTTTCGAGTTCCCATCCGAATCCTTGATTTCCAAGTCTTCCGTTTACACCGAGGGCGTCAGGTCTGAGGTCTTGGTTGTCGGTACAGTGAGTTCCAGCAATAGCTAGGAGCATGAGAGCAAGAGAAGATTTAATATATTTCATTTATAAACCTTTGAGTTATTGCTTAATTAAAAGATATAAATTCCAGTTTGTTTTTGCTCATTATATCT
>JAHDEJ010000039.1:30696-43847 GCA_020628865.1 Acidimicrobiales bacterium | reverse complement strand
CGCGTCTCACCTCTCACCCGAGCCCAAAGGAGAGGCTGGCAACCAAGGTTCACTGTCACACCCCACTCGTACACTTGTTCTATGGTCGGAGTTGGGCAGAAGCCCCGCAACACGCAGCGATATCGCACTGAATTCGGCGCCAACGCCGAGTTCAACGCGGCCCGCTCGGCCGATGCAGTTGCCTACGGAGAGAAGTGCCTCACACTGATCTCCACCCTCCCCGCCGACGCCGCCCTCCCGTTGGCGCAGGCGTTCCAACAGAAGTTCGCCGCCATCGAACTCGACAAGACCGCCGAAATGAAGCGATCCGGTGCCAGCGATCGCAGCGTCCGCAAACAGGCGAGCGCCGGCGGCACCCGGTCAAAGAAATCCGCCAATCGCGCCGCCCGCCGGGCCGACGCAGTCAACGTCAACCCAACCCTTGCCAACGACGTTGGCTCGGGCGACTTGGGTGAGGAACAACTCGACGCCATCGCGCAGGCGTCCGAGAAGACCGGTGGCGACGCAGCGAACGATTCCGAGCTCATCGACGAGGTCAAGAACTCACCCGCCGACGAGGCCAACAAGATCACCAGCCGGTGGCTCGAGCGTCGAGACGACGACAACGGATCCAAGACGCGCTACGAACGGCAGCGGGCGAAGCGGAAGCTCACGTTTGGCTACGACCCGGTCACCGGTTGCGAAACCATGCTTGCGCAGGGCGACCGCGAGACCATTGGCGCGATCCGCAAGATCGTCGACCTTCGCTGCGATGACCTCTACCGCACGGACGGCGGTCGAGATCTGCCGAACGAGCAGCACCCGCGCACTCGGGGTCAGCGGATGTTCGATTCGCTCCATCAGCTGGTCACCGAGACCAGCGCTGCAACGTCACGCGGCGGGCGGGCGAAGACGCCACCGGTCCGTTCGATGGTCCACATCGTCGTCACCGTCGACGATCTCGCTCGTGACCAGATCAAGGCCACGTGTGTGGGCGGCGAAGGTCTTTTGCCGGAATCCGTACTCGAGCGGCTTGGGTGCGACGCCACCATCGCCGGCACCGTCTTCTCCCAACAGGGCGAAACGCTGTGGCACGGCCGTTTCCATCGGCATGCCACGCCCGCGCAGTTCGCCGCACTGATCGCTCGAGACCGGGGCTGTGTCGTTTGTGGCGCCGATCCTTCTCGATGCGAGGCGCATCACCTCATGCCATGGACGGCACCGGCAAGGGGTCGAACCGACATCGACGAGATGGCGCTGGTGTGCGCTGACGATCACCACTGGATCCACGAGGAACAGCTCACGCTGTACTGGCAGCTGGGGCCACCAGACCCGGCCACCGGGAACCGACCTCGGGTCTGGTCGACCCGCCCGGCGACACCCGAAGAGACCCCGGCGGCTGGCGCCGAGACGGGGTCCATGTCCCACTCCCACCATTCCGCGGCCTAGCTGCGGCGCTTCGGCGCGCCCGGAGACCACGCGGGTCGGTGGTCTCGGCCTGACGGCGGCGCCGCCGGGTATGGGTTACCCTGAAACCATGAAGCACTGATTTTTCGCAGGAACGTCGTCCATCGTCTCGCCATCTTCCCCGCGCATCGGGGCGCGAGACCGTTCTCTCGAAGGAGTGCTCATGAGCGCACAGCTCGTGGCGTCGTCGCTGTCATTCAGCCACGGCCCCAACCCCATCATCAGCTCGACAACCTTCACGGTTGCCCCCGCCGACCGTCTCGCGGTCATCGGGCCCAACGGGGCGGGCAAGACCACCTTGCTCCGGCTGCTGGCCGGTCAGCTTGAGCCGGAGTCAGGTCATGTCACGACCAATCCACCCGGCGCGTCGGTGGTGTTGCATCGCCAGGTCGTCGACGACGCGCTCGATGCCGGCGTGCACGACTGGCTCCTGCATCGGGCCGGTGTACGAGCCGTCGAGTCGGAGTTCGACGCGGCCGCCAGCGCACTCGCCACCGAAGAACACGGAAGCGCCGACCGCTACGACCGTGCACTGGCCGCACTGCTGCGGGTCGATCCCGGTTCGTTCGACGAACGAGCCCGAGCCGCCCTCGACGAAGTGGCCCTCGGCCATCTGCGCGCAACCCAACCGGTCGGCTCGCTCTCGGGTGGGCAGCGCACGCGTCTGCAGCTTGCTGCGCTGCGGCTGATCCAGGCCGACGTCCTCCTGCTCGACGAGCCGACCAACGATCTCGACGCCGACGGTCTCGACCTGCTCGAAACCGTGCTCGGTGACCGGCGGGGCGCCACCGTTGTCGTATCCCACGATCGTGCCTTTCTCGCCGGCTGGGCGTCCGGCGTGCTCGAGTTGGACGGCCACCACCACACCGTCACCCGGTACGAGGGCGGATACGACGAGTGGGAACGCCAACGCAGGATCGCCCGGGAACATGCGGACGAAGCCTGGCGGCTCTGGACGACGCAGCGCGACGACCTCAAGGCTCGGGCCCAACGGGAACGGCAATGGTCGGCCGCCGGCGTGCGCGGCCACAAAAACTCGGACGAACCTGACCGGAACCTTCGGCAAGCGAAGATCGAACGGTCCGAGCAGCTCGCCGGCAAGGCATCCCGCACCGAACGAGCGCTGGAACGCCACGAAGCCAACCGGGTCGATCAACCGTGGATCGGTTGGGAGCTCCGGCTCGACTTCGCGTCCGTGCCCACGGCCGGCTCCGAGGTCGCTCACGCACACGGCGCTGTCGTTGAACGCGGCGAGTTTCGCCTCGGGCCGGTGGACGTCGTGCTCGGCTCCGGCGACCGGGTCCTGCTCACCGGGCCCAACGGCGGCGGCAAGTCCACACTCCTCGACCTGCTGCTCGGCCGCCTGCAACCAACGGAGGGTTCGGCCGGCCCGGGACCCGGAGCCGTCATCGGCCACATGAACCAGGGTCGGGCCGTGTTCGGCGACGGACCATTGCTGGAGACCTTCATGGAGCGCAGCGGACTCGAGCACGCCCCAAGCCGCAGCCGGCTCGCAAAGCTCGGCCTGGGCGCCGAGGAGATCGCCCGCCCGGTCGCCGAACTCTCCCCCGGCGAACAGACGCGTGCCATCCTCGGGTTGTTCGCCGCCAAGGGCGTCAACACCCTCGTGCTCGACGAACCCACCAACCACCTCGACCTCGAAGCGATCGAGCAACTCGAGGCCGCTCTCGGCCATTTCGACGGCACGGTTCTGCTTGTGACTCACGACCGCCGCATGGCCGAACGGTTCGGCCACACCCGCCGATGGACGGTGGAAGACGGCCGACTCAGCGAGGCCTGGTGACCACCGACGTTGGGTGCGAGCACCCTCCACCTCGTCGGCTACCTTCAGACGAGTCCGATCCATTCCGGGGGAAGTTCCATGAAAACTCGCGTCGCCATCTGCTGGGAAGAACAGGCCGATTGGTCGGTCGAAGAGGTCGAACTTCGGGACCCCGGTCCCGGTGAGGCCCTGGTGAAGCTCGCGTTCGCCGGGCTCTGCCACTCGGACGAACACATCCGCCTCGGCGACCTGTCGATACCTGATGGCGAGGGCGGCTACCTCATGAGCCCGTGCCCCATGGTCGGCGGCCACGAAGGCGCCGGCGTGGTCGAAGCCGTCGGCGAGGGCGTGACCAAGGTTGCGGTCGGCGATCACGTCGCCACATCGTTCATCCCCGCCTGCGGCTCCTGCCCGATGTGCGCCAGCGGACGTTCCAACCTCTGTGACCGCGGCGCCGAAACCATGATGGCCGAGCCGCGCATCACCGCATCCAACGGCACGGAGGTCCGCAGCATGGCCGGCCTGGGCACGTTCGGCGAGCACATGGTCGTGGACCAGGACTCTCTCGTGAAGGTGGGCGACTGGTATCCGCTCGATGCCGTGACGCTCGTGAGCTGCGGTGTTGCCACCGGCTACGGCTCGGCCGTCAACGTCGCCGACATCCGAGCCGGTGACACCGTCGTCGTCGTGGGTGTGGGCGGCATTGGCGTGAACGCCGTGCAGGGAGCGAAGGCCGCCGGCGCAGCCCACGTCATTGCCGTCGACCCCGTCGAGATGAAGCGGGAGTTCGCCCAGACCGTCGGCGCAACCCACATTGCCTCAAGCATCGAAGAGGCGACTCCCCTCGTGAACGAGCTCACGTGGGGCCGCAATGCGAACACCGTCATCCTCACCGTGGGCGACGCCACGAGTGACCTCTTCGCCCCGGCGATGGGCATGGTCGGCAAGGGCGGCGAGATGGTGCTGACGAGTCTGTCCGACATCAATCAGAACGAGATCAGCATGAACACGTTCGACCTCGCCATGAACCAGAAGACGCTCAAGGGCAACGTGTTCGGCGGCTGCAACCCGCGGGTCGACATTCCCCGGATCCTCCGCCAGTACGAGTCGGGCCAGATCCGGCTCGACGAGCTCATCACGTCTCGGTACACCCTGGACCAGATCAACGAGGGCTACGCCGACATGCACGCCGGCAAGAACGTCCGCGGCATCATCGTCTTCTGACCCACCCGAGGCCCAACGGCTCCCACCGACCAGACAGACCAGGTCGGCGAGACACTCCCGATCGACCAGACCAGCCAGTCTCAAGAAAGCAGCTCGATGCTCTCCACCACACCCACGGTTCCCACCGACCAGTTCGAAGCTCGCACCGGCTGGGCGTTCAAGCCGGAAGGGGCCTGCAAGGGCGAGGTGTGCATCCCGTTGGCCACGCCACCCGGCGACACGGTCGACCTCGAGGAGATCGCGGCAGCGCTCCAGCTGCCGCTCGTGCATGATGAGGCGCACGACGTGTGGGCGATTGGCCCGGAGTCCATCGGCGGCCGCACCCTCACCACGGCCGAAGCCGCCGACCTCACCCTCCCGCGGATCGATGCCGGGCATGAGGGCGAGATGTTCTCGCTGTCGTCGCTCCGCGGGCAGAAGGTCCTCCTCGTCGCCTGGGCCCCCTATTGAGGATGTTCCGCTGACCTGCCCGTGTGGCAGGCCTTCCGCAACGAACACCACGCCGCTGGATTCGAGGTGGTCACCGTCGCCCTCGACACCGCCGGACCGGAGGCATGCCGTCGCTTCATCGAACTCGGCCAGCCCGAACACCCGTCGCTGATCGACGCGCACCATCAGGTCGCCGAACTGTTCGGCGTGGTCAACATCCCGAACGCCGTGTGGATCGACGAAGCGGGCACGATCGTTCGCCCGCCGGAGCCCGCACCCGCGCCGCCGACCTTCCGCCATCTGACCGCCAACATCTTTGCTGGAGTCAGCGAGGTACCCGAGCGGATGAAGGCGATCATGGGCGAGGCGATGCACATCCAGTCCTCACCCGAGGCGTATGAAGCGGCGCTCGTCGACTGGATCACCAACGGCGCCGACAGCGAATTCGCGCTCTCCCCAGCCGACGTGATCGCCCGCTCCGGCCCGAGGTCCGCAGATGCAGCCAAAGGGGCCGCGCACTTCGAGCTCGCCACCCACCTGGAACTCCAGGGCCACCACGACGCAGCGATCTCACACTTCCGCATTGCCCACGAGCTCGTCCCCGACAACTTCTCCTACCGACGGCAGGCGTGGTCACTCGAACCGGGCGGCGACGGACCCATGGAGCGATTCTGGCAGGGCCCGACCGACGATGACGATGGCGCCTGGCCATACGACGGTGACTGGCTCACCGATGTTCGAGCCATGGGCCCCAGCAACTACTACCCAACCTGGCAGGCCTGACCCACGACCCCACCTGGCAGGCCTGCGGCGGACAAACCAAGCTCAGGCCTCGATCCCGCGCGATGTCCGGGCCTCAGAGCCAACCGCGATCGCGGGCGATCACAGCGGCCTGCACGCTCGATGCCGCCCCGGTCTTCGTGGCGGCGCTCGACAGGTGGTTGCGAACCGTCCCCGTGGACAACGAGAGTTCGTGGGCCACGTCGGCGACCGGCCGACCGTCGAGCGCCAGACGCAGGGCTTCCTGCTCTCGCTCCGTGAGCGGGTTCATCCCATCGAGCAGCGATTCGGTGGCCAGCGTCGGGTCCACGACCCGCAATCCCTGGTGCACGCGACGGACTGCGTCGGCGAGCTCGGCAGCCGGCGTGTCCTTCACCACGAATCCGGATGCGCCCGCATCGAGCGCTCGTCGCAGATAGCCGGGGCGGCCGAACGTCGTGACGATCAGGCTTCGCACCGACGGCGCCTCCTGCGACAGCTGTTCCGCCACGGCGATGCCATCGAGCCCCGGCATCTCCACGTCGAGCAATGCCACGTCGACCGCGTGCTCGGTCACGGCGGCCAGCACGAGATCGCCCCGGTCGACCTCGGCGACGACCTCGAGATCCCGTTCCAGACCGAGCAGCGCCGACAGCGCGCCGCGCACCAGCGCCTGGTCGTCGGCGAGCAGGAGTCGGATCGGCTCGGTCACGCAGGCACCTCCGCTGCCGGCATCTCTGCCGCAGCCGAGTCCGCTGGTGTCACGATGAGCGTCGTGCCCGAATCGTGCTCGACCCGCAGCGCCAGCCCGTCGGCGGCCAGCCGCTCCCGAAGCCCCGTGAGCCCATTGCCCTCCCGTGAACCCGCAGCTCCCACACCATCATCCTGGACCGTCAGCAACCCCTGATCTCCACCCAGCTCGATGGCGCAGCGGGACGCCCCGGCATGGCGGACGATGTTGGTGACCGCCTCACGGACCGTCCACCCGAGCGCAGAATGATGACGATGCGGCACCCCGGTCGGGTCGCCGTGCACGATCAGGTCCACCTCGGCGTCGGAGAGGACGGACCGGGCGGCGGCCAATTCGTCGCCGAGCGCCGCGGACCGTAGTCCGGACACGGTCGCTCGAATCTCCGACAGGGCCTGTCGGCTCACGTCCTGTGTCTCGGCCAGCTGTTGGCGGGCGGCGATCACCTCTGGAGGTGGGTTCTCGATGGCAGCCAACATCCGGTCGGTCACCTGCGTCTTCAGCACCACCGCGGTGAGGCTGTGGCCGAGCACATCGTGGACGTCGCGGGCCACCCGCTCCCGCTCCTCGGTGACCATCAACTGGGCGTTCAGGGCATTGACGTCGTGCTGGCGTTCCTCGGCGAACCGGGCGATCGCCGTTGGGCAGCCGGCGCCGATGAGGATGGCGATCAGGAACCACCATTCGTCGAGTTGGCCGATGGCGAGCGGGCCGAAGATGACCACCGCCAGGCAGAGGGCGAAGACGATCGATGCTGTGCGCCAACTGAAGTTGAAGATCGCGAACGTCAGGAGGAACGGGATTGCGCCCATGAGCGGCCAGCCGGCCACCAGCCACCCCAGGAAGAGCGTGGCGACGAGAAGCCCGAACCAGACCTCGCTGCGATCCGGGTCGACGAACCGACGCCACCCCACTGTCGTCGGAGCCGAACTGAGTCCCAACTCCCGCAGGACGAGCACTCGGTATCCAAACGCGTGAACGAGGGCGAAGACCGCGAGAATCACAAACCCGAGCATCTGCCGGGTGGTCGACAGATCGGCGGCGAGTATCGACAGCACCGGGAAGATCAGGAAGACCAACCAGATGTTGGCCATCCAGAATCCTGGCTGCCACGAGACCGACTCGCCGGAACGGAACTTCACTGTCGACCCCGGCCCTTCTGCACGAGAACCATGGTCAGCATGGCGAAGGCGATGGTCCAGAAACTCACGTTGGCGAGCACCTGCCACAACGGTTCGGGGATCAGATCGCCGGTCTCCGGATCGATGGTGTTCCCGCCCGTGAGGGGCCGGCGAGCCAGCGACACGTAGCCGTACAGCGGCGTGAACTTCGCAACGAGCAGCTGCCAGCCGTTGAGCGGGATGAAGATGTTCCCGAAGAACGCCATCACCACGAGCGCGCCGCCGGCTGCGCTGACAGCGGCCTCCGAACGAAAGGCCAGGCCGAAGCCCAGTCCGTACAGGGCGAAGGTCATAGCCCCGACCACGAGCACGAGTGCGGACAGCACCCAAACGTGCAGCGGAGCGGATGCACCGGTGAGGGCGCCGATGGCGAAGACGATGAGGATCGGGGCCGCCGCAACCGTCATGGCCGTGGCCGCCTTGACCGCCACGAATTCCGCCGGCCGCATGGGTGTGAGCCCGAGCTGGCGGGTCCAGCCCTGCATCCGTTCGATGGCGGCCGATCCGCCGATCCCGGTGGTTGCGCTGACAGCGCCGTAGGCAGCCATGGCGATCATGATCCACATTGCCACGTTCCCGTCGCGAATGGGTTCGTCACCGTAATCCGGCGAGGCACCGAAGATCACGTACATCACTGCGGGAAGGCCGACGGTGAAGAAGAGGGTGACCTTGTCCCGCATGATGCGTCGGAGTTCGAGTCGGTAATAGGTGGTGTTGAGTCGAAGGCCCGTGCGGACGGATTCGGTCGTGATGGTTTCCTTGAGCGTCGTAGCGGTCATGATGCACCTCCGGTGCGGGTGAGTTGGATGAATGCGGTTTCGAGGGATGCGGCTTCGATCTCGAGGTCGCTGCCGCCGAGGGTCCCGAGCAGGAGTCGGGCGATCTCGTCGGAATCGTTCGTCTCGACGACGAGACGGTCTCGCTCGATGACGGCCGAGCGAACGATGGGCAGATCGGCGATCTCGGCGAGCACCTCGTCGATGCGACCGTCGGCCACTCGGGCGCTCAACCGGCGGCCGGCGGCGTGGCGTCGAACCTCGTCGGTCGGGCCGTCGGCCACGATCCGGCCATTCGCCATCAACACGGTCCGCTGGGCGAAGTCCTCGGCCTCCTGCAGGTAGTGGGTTGCGAAGACGATGGTGCGACCCTTCTCGGCCTCGGCTCGCATGGACGCCCAGAATTCATGGCGGGCCGCCACGTCCATTCCCGTGGTGGGCTCGTCGAGCACGAGGAGGTCGGGGTCGCCGAGCAGGGCGAGCGCAAAGCGCAGGCGCTGTTGTTCGCCGCCCGAGCAGGACTGGACCCGCTGCTGCTGAATCGCTCCGAGGCCCGCCCGATCGATCACGCCGTCCACCGAGTCCGGGTTCGGGTGGGTCGATGCAACGAGCTCGACGGTCTCGCGCACGGTGAGGTCGCGGAGCAGGCCTCCGGTCTGGAGCACGGCGGCCACCCGACCGGAGAGCACGGCTTCCTGTGGAGCCAGGCCGAAGACGGTGATCGCTCCGGCGGTGGGTTCGGTGAAACCGAGCACCATGTCGAGGGTGGTCGTCTTGCCTGCACCGTTGGGGCCGAGCAGGGCGACGATCTCGCCGGGGCGAATGTCGAGGTCGATGCCGTCGACCGCCCGCACCTCGCCGACCTCAGGGTCGGGGCTGGCGAACGTCCGCTGCACACCTCGGAGATGGATGGTTGGGGTGTGTGTCGTTGTCATACCTCCACGATGCGGAGGATCCGGCGAATCGCCCAGAGCGCTTCCTCACGACTTCACCGTGAGATTTGTCATGGGTGAGCGTCAGCTCGACACCTTCTCCGCCAGACCGGCGCCGAGGTCTCGCAGGAACGGCACCGTCAGCTTGGGATGCGTTTCCCGCATGGAGCGCAGCGTGGACTTCTCCCATTGGCGGATCGTCGCAACACCTTCGGTCGACACGCTTGCGGAGGCGGGCACGTCCTCGCCACGTACGTAGGACATCTCGCCGACGAGGACCGGCGCATCGAGATGGACTGGGCCACCCTTGGTGTCCACCCGGAAGGTGCCCTCGACCAGCACGCTGATGTCCGGCACCATCTTGCCGGCCTCGATGATGGTGGCGTCGGTGACGGTCTCGCGTCCAAGGTGCCAGAAGAGCAGGAACTCCCGGGCGGTCATGGACGGGAACAGGTTCTCGTGCACGAGCTGCTGTCCGGGCTCGAGTTCGATGGGCATCCGCTCGCGGATCTGCTTGACGATCTGCACGAGGCTCATCGCCGCAAAGAGGATGTTGGCGACCACGGTGACGGGGCTGTCGATGGTGATTCCCCATGCCACGAAGCCCAGGCTGGTGCAGCCGAGGGCGATGCGCAGCCACAGCTCGTCGGAGATCAACGGCGACACGACGTAGACGAAATAGATGAGGCCAAGCAGCACTTCCGTTCCGCTCATCGCCTCCCCCTCGTTGGTGATCCGTTGGAACGGAGAGAATAGAGACTCGGCGCGGGCCCTGTCACACTCGGCTGCTAGAACTACACACATGGAACTTGACGACGGGCTCGACACGAGCGAGCGGCTGTACGACGTGGGCGGCGAACGCCCCCACGACGCGGCCGACACTCGAATCGAATCCAGCCTGCGCGTCGTTCCCGATGGGCCTCCCCCGTATCTCAGCCCGTCCAGCGCCAGCACGTTCCGTTCGTGCGCCCGCAGGTGGAAGTTCCGCTACATCGATCGGCTTCCGGATCCGGCTGGAGAAGCCGCGCTCGCCGGCACCTTCGCCCATCGGGTGTTGGAGCTGTTGCTACAGGAGTCGCCTACGGATCGGACGATGGATCGGGCGCGTGTGCTCGCCCGCACCGTGTGGCCGGAAACCGCCGACGATCCAGACTTTCTTGCGCTCGAGCTGGACGAGACGGAGCAGCGGCGCTTCCGGTGGTTGTCGTGGACGGCCATCGAGGGCCTGTGGCATCTCGAGCAGCCCGACCAGGTCGAGGTCGTGGCCACCGAGCAGAAGGTGGATACCGAACTCGGCGGCGTGCCATTCCGTGGCATCGTCGACCGGCTCGACCGCGGTACCGACGCGGGCGGTGCCCTCATCGTGAGCGACTACAAGTCGGGGCGGGCGCCATCGCCGCGGTTCGAGCAGGGCCGGTTGGATCAGGTGCTGCTCTATGCCGCTGCGGTCGAGGCCAGCACGGGCGAGCGGCCGGCCGCGGCCCGGCTGTTGTATCTCGGCCAGCGGGTGGTCGAGACCGAGGTGACGGCCGATGCGTTGGCCGGCGCCGTCCAAGCACTGAGCGACACGTGGGACGAGATGGGTGCTGCCATCGCCATGGAGGAGTTCGACGCGGCTCCGGGCCCCCTGTGCGGTTGGTGCCCGTACGCCGCGGAGTGTCCGGAAGGCCTGGCCGAGCTCGAACTCCGGCACGCCTCCGGCCGCATCCGCGCCAGCGCCCCGGCTCTCGCGCTCCTCGCCTCCGCCTGAGTCTCACAGCCCAGACTCACCAACGGCGGTTCGCCACGGCCGGACAGACAAACCCGGACAGACCGGTCCTCGATGTCCCGGCCACCGATCAAGAACCCAGTCGCATCCCCGCGACCCACGAACCACGCCTGTCCCGGCCACAACGCCAAGGTGCCTGGCACCTTTCACCCCAAAAGGTGCCAGGCTCCTGCACCACCCAGAAGTGCCAGGCACCATCCGGCAAACGAGTTCGGCGCATGGCGGGCCCGGAACCACGCGTGCCGAACTTGTGGAGCCGCTTGCCGCATCCCGAGTTTCGCTCCTGAGGGGCGCGGACCTACAAGGAGCGAAACTCGCAGCACCCCGAAGCATTGCCAACGAGTTCGGCGCATGACCGGCCCGGAACCACGCGGTGCCGAACTTGTGGAGCCGCTTGCCGCATCCCGAGTTTCGCTCCTGAGGGGCGCGGACCTACAAGGAGCGAAACTCGCAGCAACCCGAAGGGTTGCCCGGCACCGACAGTGTCGGTTGGGGTTGGTATCGTCACCACATGGCCTCGACCGAACGCGCTGCGTCACACGAGCGGATGCATGACCTGGCGCCGGCGATTGCGGCGACTCGTCAGATCGTTCCCCCGCCGATTCCGGCGATCGACAGCCTGTTCGCGACGATCGTCGAGGCGTCGTTCGATCTGCTGGACGAGTTGGGCGACCTGTCGCTCGCCCTCTACCTCCACGCACCGCACGACGACCAGCCCCAGTTCTTCATCCGTCGCCCGGATCTGGCCCATCGAAGCCCGACGGACACCTTTCGGTTGATGCACACGGTCACGATGTTGTCGAACGGCCGCAAGCCGGTGGCGGCCTTTCGCCACGGCGACCTCGACGGGCACTACGTCCGCACCACCGGTCCGCTGTCCGATGGCCTGTACGTGTTCGGCGGGATCCAGCGGGCCGAGGTCGCCCGGCGCATCACGTCGGTCGCGCAGGCCTTTGCGCATGTCCTCCACCAATTCCACCTCGACGACGAATCGCTCACGTTGGCCGACGCACCGTTGATCTCCATCGAAGCCGTCGACAGCGCAATGCGGGTCGAGGCGACCGTCATGCGTGATGGGGAAGAACTCGTTGGTTCCTCCACGGCCGCCGACCCGGATGAAGCCGTGGCTCGGGCGGTGATCGATGCGATCGCTCCCGGCTACGAGTTCGACGAGATCCGCACACTTCAGTTGGACAGTCGCTCCGCAGTCCTCGCCGTGCTGCGGGATGAGCGACGCATGCTGCGATTGGGCCTTGCGATTTCGTCCGGCGATCTCATTCGGACGGCGGCGCTGGCGACCCGACGGGCCATCGTCGATCAGCCGGACTGAGCCTCGTCCCCGACGGTCCATGCGGCGAGGGCAGCTCGGGGCAAGAGCCATCGGCCAGCTTCGGTGAGTGCTCCGGCGTCGTCGAGCACCCCGGTCACCGCCCATGTGTAGAGCGTCTGTTCGAACGCCCAGCCGATGCGGGCGGCGTCCTGCTTGGGGATCGTCGTGGTGATCTCCGGGCAGCGGTTGATGAGCTGCACGAGGACCGTGCCGTCCACGTCGGTGCCGGCCGTGCTGCGTGAGAGGCCGATGATCGCGCCGAGCCAGTCCGCCCATTCGAGTTCGAGGATGGCGTGCTGGGTGGCAGCTGGATGCATCGACAGGTCGACGGGTCGAAGGTAGGCGGCGACGGCTCGGAGGTGCAGCTGGGAACGGTCGGAGGACGCTTCGCCGGGTGAAAGGCCTCCCACGTCGAGCACGGTGCGAGCGTCGGCGTCGCCCTCGTCGAGTCGGGCGAGGAACTCGGCTCGCGCCCCGCCCACAACCGTCGGTTCGTCCGGGGCGTCCTCCGCCGCAGCGTGCAGCCGGAGCGCCGATGTCAGCAGGTCGGCTGCCCAGGCGTCGTCGTCCGGGTCGCGGGGCGGAATCGCTACTGCCGGGTGTCCGCCGGTGCTGGCGAGAGCGGTTGTCGGTGTGACGTCGAATCGACGAAGGGCGAGCGGAACGTTGAGTCGACCGTTGACCGTGAGCTCGTCGGCCTGGAGGTGAGCGAGGGCAGAGCGGACGCGTTCGAGGCCCTCGTCCAGATCGAGTGCCCGCACCTCCATCGTGTCGG
>JAHDEJ010000039.1:0-30596 GCA_020628865.1 Acidimicrobiales bacterium | reverse complement strand
CGGACGCGTTCGAGGCCCTCGTCCAGATCGAGTGCCCGCACCTCCATCGTGTCGGCGTCGTCCTCGGTCGCAGCCTCGGCGAGCCCGGCGGGCCCGACGCTGCAATCGGTGGGGCGACCATCGGCCACCGTGATCGACATGGCATGGCGAGCGGTCGACGGCGCTTCGAACTCCACGATCAGGGCGACCTCGTCGGATGTCCCCGAGGAGAGCTCCCAGGCATGGGTGGCCTGCTGCTGGGTCAGGTCGGCGAGCCAGTCCGGACCGACGGTCGGTGCCGTCCCGTCGACGATCCACCGGATCAACGCAGCAGGAACCGCTGCCGTGTCCTCGATGTGGCTGGCCAGATCGCCGCTCTGGCCTCCGAGTTCCATCCACTCGGCCACGGCGCTCGACGCCCAGGCTTCGGCTTGCGCCGCTTCGTCGAGGGATTCCGGCACGTGCGCCGATTCGAGCAATTCTTCGACGAACCGAGCGAGCATCCTGTCCACGAAGGGCGAGGCTACCGTGGCCTCATGCCGGAGCTGCCAGAAGTCGAGACGATTCGTCGCCAGCTTGCGCCGCAGCTGATCGGCCGCACGTTTGTCGCCGGCGACGCGCACGAGAGCGCCAAGTTCGCGCCGGCGTTGGACGCGGTGGGGGCGACGGTCACCGATGTGCGCCGGCGCGGCAAGTACCTGATCTTCGATCTTGACGACGGCGCCGAGGAACTGATCGGACATCTCGGCATGACCGGCTCCTTCTTCCGGACCGCAGCGGAGGGTGATCATCCGGCATGCAGTGCACACGATGCCTGGGTGCGCGCCGTGTGGCGCATGGACGACGGCAACGATCTCGTCTTCCGAGACGTCCGCCGATTCGGACGGCTGCGTGTGGTCACCGCCGGCGACTACGAGGACATCCCCACACTTCGAGACATGGGCCTGGAGCCCTTCGACCCGGCGTTCAACGGCAAGGTCCTGCATGAACGGCTGCGGGGGAGCCGTCGCGCGGTGAAGACCCAGCTCCTGTCCCAACGTCCCGTGGCCGGCGTCGGAAACATCTACGCCGACGAGGCACTCTTCCTGGCGGGCATCCATCCCCTCGCCCGGCGGGTCGGCCGGGCGCGCGCCGACCGGTTGGCCGAGACGATCGTGGCGGTCCTGCAAGCCGGCGTGGAGAACGGCGGCACCACCCTGCGGGACTATGTCGATGCCGAGGGCGACACCGGCCGGAACCAGCACGAACTGGTCGCCTACGGTCGTGGTGGGGAGCCGTGCGTCGAATGCGGCACCGCGCTTCGAACACGAACAATCGACGCCCGGACCAGCACGTTCTGCACCCACTGCCAACGCGTCTGACCCGTTTCCGTGAGATCGGCCCGCCTCGTTTAACGACCCCGCTGGGTCCGGGACTAGCATGCTTCTCCCGGACCCCCTGACACCGGAGAGGAGGCGCGCGTGACCGCACCACAACCTGCTGCAATCGAGCGACTTGGGACCTTTCCCCCGGTGACGGGTGCGGACTGGCGCAACATGTTCATCGGCCAGCCGACGCCCATCAATCCCGATGCGGCCCAGATGGTCTACGACATCGCGTGGTTCCTGGTGAAGGACGTCGCGGCTGCGGCCGAGATCACGGTGATCACGTTCCGGGTCGCGCTCAGCCGCCTCTACGATCTGCCTGCTCCATCTGCGTACACGGCCTGGCTCGGCGTCATCGCCACCAATGAGGCCCACCGCTACCTCGAGGAGAGCCCCACCCGCCGGCTCAGCAGTGCGCTGATGCCGACCGGTTCGGAGCGCGAGGCCCTGTTCCTTGCGGACACGCTCGCCGAGATGCGCGCCGACCACAAGCTCGCCATGATTCTCCGATACCGCTACAACACGCCGCCATCGGTGATCACGATGGCGCTCGACATGCGACCGCGCCGACTGGCCCGACTTTTCGTGAAGGCCCGCGAGGAATTCGCCCGCGAGAGCTCGCTTCCGCCGGCGATGTTGGCGTCGGCCTCTCCCCCGCGGACCCGCCAGCTGCCCCGGTCCGTCGAGGCCTACTCCAAAAAGGAACTGAAGCCCGCCGTGTTGGGCTACCCATGGTTGCCGTCTGGCTTCCCGGCGCTCCCCGAACGAGAAGAACGTCGGGCGAAGTGGCTGACCGCAGTACTCACCCTCGTTCTCCTTGTGGCGATCGGGCTTGCAATCACTCGACCCTGGTCGGCGGAACGCCCCCAACTGGTCGAACCAAACGCAGCTGGTGAGATACTCGACATCGATGGATGACCTCCGCTCTCGGACCCCCCGTTTCCGTCTCCTCTTTTCACTAGGCGTGATCCTTGCGCTGTTCGGCGCCACATTGCATCCCGCAGGTGCGCAGGGCGGCACCGATCAGCAACAGCTCGAGTCCCGCGAGCGGGAGTTGCAGACCCTCATCGGCGACACCCTCATTGCGATCGAAGATCTCGAGGTGGAACGTTCCGAGCTCATCGTCGACATCGAGACGCTCACCGCCGCGATCGAGGGCTCGGCCGACGCGCTCGAGGAGCTTGCGTTGGCCCGCCGGGCCCCCGCCCGCCAGCGGATTGCGCTTGCGCTCGAGCGGTTCATCAATGGCGATCCGGCCGGCGAGGCCTTCAACCGGGAACTGCAGGCACTCGATCGGGATGACGGCCCGCTGCAGCAACAGCAGGTCCTCAATGAGGTGGGCATCGCCACGCAGAACGAGCTCGAGGCATTGGACGGTCAGATCGCCCAGTTGGCCGCCGACGTTCCGGTGCTCCGAGGCGACCTCGACGAAGCGGTGCAACAGCTCACCGCCGCCGATGCGGCCCTGTTCGAGTTGCGGTTCGAGCTCGACGAGGCACGCATCGAGTTGGAGGCCGTCAGCCTCGATCTGGAGTGGTACCGAACCGCCGATGGCCGTTCGCAGATCACGGGCCGAGACAACCCGCACGGCAACAACCGTCCGGCCCTGGTCGTCAAGATCGACAACGTTGCCCGGGCCCGCCCTCAGTCCGGCGTGAACGACGCCGACCTGGTGTTCGTGGAGCTCGTGGAGGGTGGGGCCACCCGCCTCGCCGCCGTGTTCCACTCGGAGGAGGTCGGCACCGTCGGCCCGGTGCGGTCGATGCGCACGACCGACGTGAAGATCCTCCAGATGCTGCAGCAACCGCTGTTCGCCAACTCGGGTGGCAACGCTCGGACCACGACGATCGTCAACCAGTCGCCGCTCGTCAACATCGGACACGCCACCGGCGCCGGCGGCGCCTACTACCGCAACAACAACCGGCCGGCGCCCCACAACCTGTACAGCTCCACCACGGCGCTGCGGAATGCGGCCGGCAACCTGGGTGGCATCCCACCGGAGATCTTCACGATTCGCCGACCGGGAACCGCGCTCCCCAACGCGTCGGAAGCGGCAAACGGCGTGACGGTGAACTACCCGAACACGAGCGTGGTCTACACGTGGAACGGATCGGGCTGGCAGCGAAGCCAGGACGGTGCCGCCTTCAACGACGCCGCCGGCGTGCGTGTTGCCCCGGAGACCGTGATCGTCCAGTTCACGCCGTATGGCGTGAGCCCGGCCGATGCCAATTCTCCCGAGGCGGTCGCCACCGGCTCGGGTGATGCCTGGATCTTCACCGAAGGCGTGCTGATCCGGGGGACGTGGGAGAAGGCCCGAGCCCGCAACGTGACCGTCTACCGCGACGCGAACGGCAATCCCATCGAGCTCCTCCCCGGCCGAGTCTGGATCGAGCTGCCCGAGCCGGGCGGCGCCCGCGTCCGCTAGGGCCGGGACGGGACCGATACGCTTTTCCAATGGCCCGGATCCCCATCGTCTGCTCCTCCGATCAACACGAACTCTGCGCTGGTATGGCGCAGATTCGTGAGGAACTGGAGATCCGCACCGACTTCTCCGACGCCGTCGTCGAGGAAGCGGTCGCTGCGGCTGCGGCCGGGCCGACCATTCCGCCGGGGAGCGGCGGCACGACGGTTTCGGACCGTACCGACCTCCCGCTCGTCACGATCGATCCGCCATCGTCCATGGACCTCGACCAGGCCTTCGCCGGCGAGCAGACGGCGACCGGATGGCGGGTCTTCTACGCCATTGCCGACGTTGCGGCCTGGGTCGTCCCCGGCGGCGCGATCGACGCCGAATCCCAGGCCCGCGGGTTCACCATGTACAGCCCGGATACGCGGGCCCCGCTGCATCCAGCCGAGTTGAGCGAGGCGGCCGCCAGCCTGCTCCCGAATCAGGACCGCCAGTCGCTCCTGTGGACCATCGATCTCGACGATGCCGGCCACCTGCTCGATGCCACCCTCGAACGGGCCGTCGTGCGCTCACGCGCCAAGCTCAGCTACCGGGATGCGGCCTCCGGCATCGAACGTGGCGACGATGCGGTCCTCAGCAGCCTGCGAGAGATCGGCTTGCGTCGGGAGGCGCTCGAGGTCGAACGGGGCGCCGTCTCGCTCAACCTTGCAACACAGGAGGTCGTGACGACCGACGACGGGTTCGGGCTGGCCTACGACGAATCCCTTCCGGTCGAAGGCTGGAACGCCCAGATCAGCCTGTTGACCGGGATCGCTGCCGCCAAGATCATGCTCGATGGCGGTATCGGCCTCCTTCGCACGCTGCCGCGACCGCGCAAACGGACCATTCGAGAGTTGCGCCTCGTTGCGAAGGCATTGGATGTGGACTGGCCGGAGTCGGCCAGCTACGCCGACACGGTTCGCAGCCTCGACCCGAGCGATCCGCGGGAGGCCGCCCTCATCGCCCAGTCCGCTCGCGGTCTCCGCGGTGCCGGGTACGTGGCCTTCGACGGCGAGACCCCGGAGCTCACGGAGCACTCCGCCATCGCCGCCAACTACGCCCACGTCACCGCACCCCTGCGGCGACTCGGCGACCGCTACGCCAACGAGTGTGTGCTCGCCGTGCAGGCGGGTACCCGGCCTCCGGAGTGGGTGCTCGAGGCACTTCCGGAGCTCCCGGCCATGCTCGGACGGGCCCGCAACAAGGAAGGCGCACTCGAACGCTCGACCGTCGACCTGGTCGAGGCGGCGCTGCTGTCTCAGCGCGTTGGCGAGACCTTCTCCGGGCTGATCACGAACGTGGACGACGACAAGGAACGGGTCAAGATCCAGCTGAAGGACCCCGCCGTCGTCGCCTACGCCGACGGCGTCGGCGAACTGGGCGACGTGGCCAGCGTGCGCCTCACCGAGGCAGACGTCGCCAAGCGGCGCGTGCGTTTCGAACTGGTCGACTGACCCAGAGGGTTCAGCCGGCGGCTTCCGGCACCGGCGCGTAGAGCTCGGCAGCCGTCGTGCCATCCGACGCAACGGTGAGCAGCTCGAATCCCGAGTCGGTCACCACGAGCGTGTGCTCGAACTGCGCGCTGCGACGGCCGTCCTGCGTGAGCGCCGTCCACTCGTCTTCCCAGAGGTAGAGCGAAGGATCGCCCAGCGTCAGCATCGGCTCGACCGTGAAGGTCATGCCCTCTTCGAGGACCGTCTTGGCTCGAGGGTCGTAGTAGTGCGGGATCTGGAGATCGGAATGGAACTCCGTGCCCACGCCATGGCCGATGAACTCCCGGACGACGCCGAGGTTGTGCTTGCGAGCGTGGCGTTCGATCGCACGACCGATGTCGTGGACCTTCGAACCGGGGCGCACGGTCTTGATGCCTTCCATCATGGACACGTAGGTCTCGGCGACCAGCTTGCGGGAGTGCTCGTCCACATCTCCGACGAGGAACGTGCAGGAATTGTCGCCGTGCACGCCGTCGTAGAACACCGTGACATCGATGTTGATGATGTCGCCGTCGGCGAGCGGTCGGCTGTCCGGGATTCCGTGGCAGATGACCTCGTTGACCGACGTGCAGACGGACTTACGGAAGCCCCGGTAGTTGAGCGGCGACGGGTAGGCGCCCCGACGAATTGTCTCGTTGTGAACGATCTCGTCGATCTTGTCGGTCGTGATGCCGGGCTCGACGAACTTGCCGGCGTGAATCAGCACCTCGGCGGCGATCGCACCGGCGCGGCGCATGGCATCGAGCTCGGCCGGCGTGCGAACGAGCGAGGAGATCGATGGTCCCGGATCACCGGTCTCGGCGTACGGCGGCTTCGGGATCGATGCGGGGACCTGGCGGCTGAGCCCGATCATGCCCGGGCGGACAGGTGGGTCCGACGGCGGGATGTTCAGGACGTTCCGTTTCCGTTTGCGCTTCGCCATTGGAGAGACCTTCCGAATCGTGCTCTCAGTGTAGAAGACGCGACCGCCCGCTTTGCATCCGTACGCCGCGGCTACAGACCGGACAAGCGGGCAGCTCGCTGAGCGATGCCGTCCGGGTTGTGGATCTGCATGAAGGAGCCCTTCGTTTCGAGCCAACCCATCTCCCGCAGACGAGCAAGTTCCTTCACCACGGCCTGACGCGACACGCCGGACCAGTCGGCGAGCTCCTGCTGGGTGATCGGCGACTTGAACGCCAGGCTGCCGTCGTCCTGATGAACACCGAATCGCTTGCCGAGCTCGTTGAGCCGACGGGCGACCCGGCCGGCAACGTCGTCGAGCCCGAGCTCGAGCTGATGCATCGTGGAATCGCGGACCTTGCGCACCATCTCGTCGAGCAGACCGCGGGTGAATCCGAACTCGGTGTCGACGAGCCGCTTGAAGTCCCGAACGGCGATGACCAGCACGTCGGTGGGCGTCGTGAGGGCGAATGCACTGGCCGAGCGTGGCGACGAATCGATGAGCGCCATCTCGCCGATGATCTCGCCCGCACCACGTACGCCGAGCAGTACTTCACGCCCGTCCTGTGAGCTGACGGTGAGCTTGATCTGGCCCGATTGGATGAGGAGCACGTCGCCGGCATCGTCGCCGTCGAGAAAGATCACGGCGCCCTTCCGGTAGGTCCGCCGCACGCATACCGACTCCACGAGGGCCCGATCGTCTTCCGAAAGTCGATTCAAGAAGAGCTCATTCGCCACGCAGGGAAGATAGCAACCCGGGCGCCCGGGCGCTCAACTCGACGAGTGTGCGCACCGACCTCGACGCCGTCGGCGGGCAATGACGGTGCGTCGGGGTGGCGGGTCGGTATCGTCGGGGCCGTGAATCCTTGCGTACGCCAGCGTTTCCGGCCGACCGCCGTGCGTGCAGTAGTGGCGCTCGTGGTCGGAACGCTCGTGTTGTCCGCCTGCGGAACGATCGAGCGCAAGCCGATCCGCCTGGCGCCGACACCGACGGCGGAGGCCGGCGTACGGGTGATCGTCGACAACTGCCCGGGCCCGGCTGTCGTGACGCTCTCGGTCCGAGACGAGGTCATCTGGCAGGCCGAGGCACCGGTCGAGGCCACCGAAGACGAGGGATCCGCGGAATCCGAAGCTGAGGCCGAAGCCGCCGACGGTACGGACGCGTCTGAGGACGCAGTCGGCGACGTCGATGGAACGACCGAGTCCGCAATGGCCGATCTCACGGGCGACGTGGTGCCGGGTCTCATCGAAGTCATCGTCGGGCAGCCGCCAGAGGGTTGGACGGAAACCATGCCCCTGGCGGAGCCGCTCCGGTCCGACACCCGCTACACGGTCGCCACGGCACCAGACGACCAGTCGGTCGACTTCGCACTCCCCGATCTCGCCCAGGGCCTGTTGTTCGATGGCATCGGTCGCTCGCAGTTCAATCAGGACCTCATGCGCGAACCGTGCTCGGAGCCTGCAGACGCCGGCGCCTTCGTCGGCAACATCGCCATTCTGGCGCTCCTCGGCGTCACGACGGCAGCGTTCGTGCTCGTCGCACTCATCTCCCTCTTGTTCGTGATCACCCGCCGGTTCGGCCGCATTCGATCGATCGAGCGGAAGGCGAGCCGGGCCGCCCAGGGAACTCAACGACCGAGCACACGCTCCAACAGCTGATCTGCCGTCTGGCGCCGACGTTGGCGTCGAAGCCGCTGCTCATGCGCCGGCGAGGTGGACGGCCCCCGGTCCGGGTCGAACAGCGCGCTGGTGATTTCCATCGCCGCCGCGTTGCAGCCGTGGGCGACGATCGCCGGGTGCCGGTCAACGACCTCTGCGAACGAGTCCTTCAGGCCCGAGACGCACACCACCTGGACCGAACCCACCGTGCTGCCGTCGATACGAAGGCGGGCGCGGTCGTCGGCCGAGAGATGATCGAGTTCCGTGTGAAACTCGCTGTACCGACAGCGCAATTCGTGGAGCGCTGCATGGGCGGCCTCGTCGTCGGACAGATCCACGACCACGATCGCCGAGCTGTCGTCGTAGTGCAGCCCGACGCGAGCGAGCGAACGCAGCTGATCGATGCTGAACCCCGCAGCCTTCATTTCCGCCTGGGTTCGACGGGGCGCTGCGCCGCTTGCGTCGACCCGATGCAACGTCGCACCAACGTGAATGCCGGCCGCCGCAGCCGTGGTCCCGCGAACCAGTCCGCCGCCGGATCCGAAGCCGATCGGTGGGAGGCCCTGTGCATCGAGATCGATGTCGACACCCATGGTGACGACGGACGGCTCACCGTCGACCTCGGCCAATCGGTCGCTGTGTTCGAGCCAGTTGCGGTCGTCGGGACCGGTGAGCGGCCACGCCGTGCCACTCAGTTCGACGAGTGCTCGGAGATGCACGAGCAGATCAAGCCGGTTCGGTTGGAAGAGCGCGGTGTACGGGACAGGCCGTTGTTTTGCCTCTGTTGTTCCGTCCCGCGCAACCGCAGCGTTGGTGGGGTGGCTCACCATTGTCTGCGTCCTTTGTGTTGACGATTCCGCCGTTCGCTGCCGAATCGTGTCCCCCACACTACCCCATGTGTGTGTATGGGCGCGCATATTCACACGTTGCGTGACATAACGACTGCGATGTGCGGTACCTGAATGGACGCTGGGTCAGAAGCTCGGTGAGTGGTACCGCAGATTGTCCGAACGTCGTGCGTTGTTGCGGGCCCGGATGGCTTCCGCCCGCCCTTGGAGGTCGTCGGCAGCCGGCGGCGGCCCGGCTGGACCTGGTGCCTGGCCGGCAAACACGTTGAGCGAGTTGTAGGAACCGCCCAACACCTGATCGGGGTCACCACCGAGCCAGTGCTCGACGAGACCCGAGTAGACCCGCCGGAAGTCCATGGAAACCTTGAAGTCGCCACGGTCGTCGAGGTCGCGAACGTTCAGCGGACTGCCGTACATCCCGCCGGCGACGCCGCTGCCGACCACGAACATCGTTCCGCCGGCACCGTGGTCGGTCCCGCGGGAGCCGTTGGCCTCACCACGTCGACCGAACTCGCTGTAGACGACGACGGTCACGCGGGGAGCGATCGACGGATTGAGGGTCGTGAAGAAGGTGTCCAAGCCCCGATCGAGCTCGTCGAGCAGATCGGCGTGGTCGCCCTGCGCCGGGTTCCCGTCGACCTGGTTGTCGTGCGTGTCGTAGCCGGAATGCCAGACGTTCATGACTCGGGTTCCGAGATTCAGGTTCAGCAGCCGCGCGCTCAGGAGCATGTCGCTGTGGAAGCGGTCCTCGGGAAGTTCGATGTTGTAGGCAGGCGAGACCGCCTGCGCTGCATCGATCGCCTGATCGTTGACATCCGCGACCGCATCCACCCATGGACGGCCGGTCGATCCGCGAGCCATCCGGCTCAGCCGCGTGTACATCACGCGATCTCGACGGTCGCTGGTGTCTGCCCCATAGAGACCGCCACCGCCGCGCGGCAGATCGGTCACCGTGGACGACGCACCGCGGAGGTGGAGCGGCACGCCCTGGCCACCAACGGTCAGCGCCGTGAACGCGGCATTCGAGTTGGCATCGAGCCACCGGCCGAGCCAGCCGGTCCGGTGGATGGCACCGTTCGGCAGACCGGTCTGCCAACGGGCCATGTTCGAGAAGTGGCTGTGATCCTTGAGCGGATCGCCGACACCCTGCACGACGGCCACCTCGCCCCGACGGAACCGGGTGGCGAGTCGACGAAGATTCGGATGGAAGTACTGGCCGTCTCGGGCGACGTGGGCCGTGCTCGCGCTGAGCGCAAGAGACCCCCGCAGATCCTGATAGCGGCCGTCGGCGAACGGACCGACCGTGTTGATGGCGTCGTTGCCGCCGGCCAGGGTGACCGTGAGCAGGATGTTGGTCGAGTTGGCCGAGGCCGCGCCCACCTGGTCGGCAAAGATCGACGGCAGCGCAACCGCCGCACCACCGGTGACAGCGGCACCCTGCAGGAACGTACGTCGTTCGACGAGTGTTGGCATCATGCGCACTGCACCTCCGGCATGAACATGCCTACTGCGAACGGTTCGTACTTGAGCGCCCACGGACGCTCTTCGGTCGTGATCTCGATGAGTTCACGAATCTGATCCCGGCTCTTCGTGCTTGCGCCGTAGATTCCGAAGAAGCCGACAACCTCATCGACGGCATCTTCGATGGGCATGCCTTCGAGATTCTGGAGGATGTTCCGATCGTCGGATCCCCACTTCAGGCCGTTGATCCAACGGGACTTGCCCCACGCCGTCGCCGTGCTCAGCCAGTAGGAGTTCCGGCCCCAGCCTGCGACGGTCGGCGGATCGAAGAGGACCATGCCCATCTGTTCCATCCGCCAACGGACGCTGTCGTCGCTGCTCGTCATGCCGCATCGACGGAGGACGTCGACCATGAACTCGACCGGGGTCTTCACGAGCGCATAGTGCGTGGACTCCGCCCAGAATTCGTCGAGCAGCAGCACCTCGCGAACGAGCGAGAGGATGTTGAGGTTGTTGGCCCGCCAGTTGGCGGCCAACGTGTCGACCGTCGCCTGGTCCGGGTTGGCGTGGACGAAGAACTGGAACATCTTCCGGGCGATGTAGTCCGACGTTGCCGTCGCCTTCACGCCGTAGCAGAGCTCGTCGAGCGTCTGGAGTGCGTTCCATCGCTTCGTGATTCCGAAGAGCGTCTTCGGCCCGTGGTCGTGTTCCAGGGTGCGGAAGATGTAGGAAGGGTCGTACTGCCAGTTGTTCTCCCGGGTGCGGCCGACCGTGTTGTGGCCGGTCCAGGCCCGGGCCATGGCGATCACGTCGTCCTCGGTGAATCGGCCGTTGCCGACGGTGTGGAGCTCCATGAGCTCCCGGGCGAAGTTCTCCTGTTCAGCCCCGGCGACGTTCGTTTCGTTGTCGAGGTAGATGAGCATCGCCGAGCCGAGCGACACGCCTTCGAGCAGCTGCCGGAACGACCCCTGCCCCATGTTCCGCAGTAACACGTGTTGTTCCCACATGAGCTCGGACTCGCCGACCTTGTCTCGGCCGGTGGCGAAGTGATCGTGCCAGAAGAAGGTGAGCTTCTCCTCGATCGACGGCGGCGCCGTGATCATGCGATCGACCCACCATTCGATCATCGCCTCCTGGGCCTGCCAGTTCTGCAGGTTCGAGAACCGACCCCATCCCGGAACTGCGGGAGTGCTCGACGTATCGAGCAGCTGGTCGACCGCCTCCTCCCGTGTGAGCCGCGAAAAATCCCGGATCTGGTTGACGGTTCCGCCATACGCGGCTCGACGCAAGAGGTGGGCCGCCGCGGGCCGACCAATGCTCATGTGTTTGACTCCTGCCTGACCACCATTTGCGACGTATCGAACCAATCCGCCAATTTCTTGAGCAGATTTGTGACGATCCTATGTCGAACCGCAACGCTGATGCCATCGTCAGCCCGGGCAAATCTGGCAATATCAACCCAACGCGGTCAACTTGCGGACATTTGCTACACGTGGTGATTTTCGCCGATCGAGAACCCGACGATGGCGCCTCCCCCGGGCCGATCCTCGGAGAACGTGGCGCCCCGGTGCGCTGCGGCGACGTCGGCAACGATGCCGAGTCCGAGGCCGGAGCCGGGCAGGGTTCTCGTCTGATCGGAGCGGTAGAAGCGGTCGAAGATCCGCTCGTGATCACCGGCGGCGATACCCGGGCCACGGTCGTGCACGGCGACCCGATCGTCGCCCACCACCACATCGATGGCCGTGTTGGCCGGGCTGAACTTCACGGCGTTGCCGAGCAGGTTTCCGAGGGCCCGCTCGATCCCGGTGGGATCCGCCAGAACCGGTGCCCGAGGCACGCCCGACACCTCGATGGTCCGGTTGGTGCGCCGCACCGTCCGCTCCGCCATCTTGCGGGCAAGCTCGGCCAGGTCGACCTCCACGAAATCGGCCGGATCGAGCGTCGACGCGTCGGTGGCGAACTCGACCAACTCGCTCACCAACCCCGTGAGCTCGCGAACCTCGGCGTCCATCTCGGCCATCACGGTGGCCCGCTCCTCCGGCTCAAGCAGCTCGCCGCGCCGACGGAGAACGTCCACATTGGTCCGAAGGCTGGTCAAGGGCGTCCGCAGCTCGTGGTTCGCGTCGCGCACGAGCCGATGCTGTTGCTCACGGGACGCCCGCAGTGCGGACAGCATCGAATTGAAGCTCGTGGCCAACGCACCCAGTTCGTCGCTTCCCTCGACCCGGAGATCGGCGTCGAATCGACGGGTCTCCGCCACCTGGCGTGTGGCCGCCGCCAACCGTGCGACCGGACGCAGCACCCGATCCGCCACCAGCCAGCCGATGATCCCGGCCGCGAGCGTGCCCACGACGCTGATCACGATCAGCCAGCCGCGCAGGCCGTCGAGGGTCTGGTCGACATCGTCGATCGATCGGCCGATGATCAACGCCCCGGTGTCGACCGACGTGGTGAGGACCCGGTACCGCTGACCATTCACCTCGCGGTCCTGCAACGCGTAGACCTTCGCCCCCTCGCCCTCCCGTTGCGCGATCTCCAGATCCGCGTTGGTGGGCTGGATCTGCGGTTCGGAGAGCGTGAGGACCTGTCCTCGCGGATACAGGACGCCGACGCCGGCGTCCGGTCGGCTGAGTGCGCCCAGTTCGAACACGGAGCGCGCCGTCGGCTGCAGGCCGCTCAGGTTCACCTCCTTGAGGGAGGACTCGGCCTCGCGGGAACGGGTCACGAGGAACTCGTCGACCTGACGGTTCAACTCGCGATCCGCCGAGATGTAGGCGAGCAGGCTTGCGCCCGCGACCATCACCGCCACCACACCACCGATGACGGCCGTCAGCCGCCACCTGAGACTCATTGCTCCCTGGCCGTGTACCCCACCCCGCGCACGGTGTGGATCAGACGCGAGCGGTCGCCGTCTTCGGTCTTGCGACGCAGATACCCGATGTACACGTCCAGCGACTTCGAGTTCGTTTCGAAGTCATAGCCCCAGATGCGTTCGTAGATGACCTCACGGGTCAACACGATCCCGGAGTTGTGCATGAGGAGGGCCAGCAGTTCGAACTCGGTCTTCGTGAGTTCGATCGGGTCGTCACCGCGCCGGACTTCACGTCGGTCCAGGTCGAGCGTCATGTCTCCCACCGTGAGGACCTGCGTGTCGGCCTCGACCACCGTGCCGCGCCGCACAAGGGCTCGGAGGCGGGCAAGCAACTCCTCGAGGTCGAAGGGCTTCACCAGATAGTCGTCGGCGCCGGCATCGAGGCCGGCGACGCGGTCGGCGACGTCGTGGCGTGCCGTGAGCATCAGCACCGGCGTGCGGATGCCCTTCTCCCGGATGCGGCGACATGCGGCGAGGCCGTCGACGCCCGGCATCATCACATCGAGCACGATGACCTCGGGTTCGAGCGTGATCAGCGCCTCGAGCGCCTGCGCGCCGTCGGTCACGGCATGCACGTCGTAGCCCTCGAACCGAAGGGCTCGCTCGAGCGATTCCCGAACGCTCTGGTCATCCTCGGCGAGGAGGAGGGAGATCATCGGTGACTGTTGTTGCGCCATGGGTCAAAAGTAAAGGAGGCCGGGGCCGCTGAGCGCGACCCCGACCTCTCTTTGAGAACTTCTTGAACAGCTCTCAGCCGTTACCGAACAACGAACTCGATTCGGCGGCTGGCAGCCTTGTCCTCGACGCCATCGACGAGAATCGGGTTGGTCTCGCCGAAGCCGATCGCCGTGAGGCGACCTTCATCGATGCCGTTGTCCACCAGGAAGGCGAGCACGGCGTCGGCCCGGGCCTGCGAGAGAGCGAGGTTGCCCTCTTCGCCGCCGTCGGTGTCGGTGTGACCTTCAATGCGAGCGGTGACCGAGTCGTTCTCGGTGAAGAAGGTGATAGCCTTCTGGAGCTCGTCCTGACCGGCGGCCGTGATGTTGGCGGAGCTGACCTCGAACTCGATGTTCTCGAGGCCGATGACCTCGTTGACGGTCGGCGGCGACAGCACGGTGTCGATCACGTGGATGATGCCGTTGTCGGCTTCGAGATCGGCGCTCGTGACGACGCTCACGCCGTTGAGGACCGGGTTGCCGTCGGCGTCGAGCGTGATGTTGATCGGCAGGCCGGTGCTCGACGTGATCGAGGTGTCGGCGAGTGCGACGACATCAGCGGCGCCAACGCGGCCGGGGACGACGTGGTAGTTGAGCAGTGCGGCCGCACCCTCGGGATCGGCGAGCAGGCCGTTGAGCGTGGCCGGATCGAGGTTGCCGAGCGCAGCGTCGGACGGCGCGAACAGCGTGAACTCACCATCGAGGTTGCTCAGGAAGTCCTGCAGACCCAACGGACCGGCGATGGCGGCCAGCTGACCGGTCTCGCCGTTCTCGGTGAGAACGTTCCACAGCGAGACCGCAGCGGCCTCGGTCGTGGTCGGAGCGGCCGTGGTGGTCGTCTCCGCCTCGGTCGTGGTGGTCTCGGGCGCCTCGGTCGTCGTCGGCGCCGCAGTGGTCTCAACGACCTCTTCGGCCGGGCCGGTGACGGTTGCGGCGGGGAGATCGTCGCCGCTGCGCGCGACCACGGTCACCACCAGGAGAATTGCTGCCAGCACACCGAGGACCAGCAGCATGAAGCCCTGGTCTTCCTCTTCATCATCGAACATGAACGCACACCTCTATGCCTTGACCGAGCTCGTCCCGGTCGCTCCACGTCGTGGAACTCCGGCGAAGTCTACTGGCCAGAGCGGGGGGTTCTGCAGGATTTTCGGCCGGTTCGAGTCCGTTTGTCAGTCCGCGTAGGAGATCTGGCAGAAGCCGTGGTTGCAGTAGCCGTTCGGGTTCTTCTCGAGGTACTGCTGGTGGTAGTCCTCGGCGTAGAAGAACTCGCCGGCTGCGGCCATCTCGGTCGAGATTTCTCCGAACCCGGCGCCGGCGAGGCGGGCCGCGTACTGATCCCGGGAGGCGATGGCGACCGCTTCCTGCTCCGGGCTGTTCCAGTAGATCGCGCTGCGGTACTGCGTGCCGACGTCGTTGCCCTGCCGGTTGAGGGTGGTGGGATCGTGGTTCTCCCAGAAGATCCCGAGGAGCGTTTCGAGGCTGACGACGGCCGGGTCGAACACCACGAGCACCGCTTCGGTGTGGCCGGTGAGCCCGGTGCAGGTCTCTTCGTAGGTCGGATTCGGGGTGTAGCCGCCGGCGTAGCCGACCGCGGTCGTGTAGACGCCCTCGGTCTTCCAGAAGAAGCGTTCGGCTCCCCAGAAGCAGCCCATCCCCAGCACGACGGAGTCGAGGTGGTCGGGGAAGGGTGGCGTCATCGGCGTGCCGAGCACGAGGTGGGCGTCGGCGACCGGGATCGCCTGTTCGCGCCCGGGCAGGGCGTCGGCGGCACTGATCATGATGGGTTCGGGGCGCTTGAAGAACATGCCCCAAGCCTAGGTCCCGGCGAAACGGCCCGACGGGCCGTTCGCCGGTGTTCCTCAGACGTTACGAAACGGCCTCTTCGCGGAGCTGACGCTTGAGGATCTTGCCGTTTGCGTTCTTCGGCAGTGGCGCCTCGTACACGAACACGTGGGCGGGAACCTTGAACGAGGCGAGTCGTTCTCCGGCGAAGGTCTGCAGCTCCTTCGGGTCGAGCTCCTGACCGGCGATCGGGAACACGGCAACGCCGACTTCCTCACCCAGCCGCTCGTCGGGGACACCGAAGACGGCGCACTCGTGTACGGCCGGGTGCTGGGCGATGGCCGCCTCGACCTCGGCGCAGCCGATGTTCTCGCCGCCGCGGATCACGAGGTCCTTGGCCCGATCGACGATGAACACGTACCCCTCCTCGTCGATGATGGCGACGTCGCCGGTGTGGAACCACCCGTCCGGATCGATCGCCTCGGCGGTCGCCTCGGGCTTGTTGTGGTACTCGGCGAACACGTGCGGGCCGTAGATGCACAGCTCACCGCGTTCACCGGCGGGCAGCTCGTTGCCCTCGTCGTCGATGACCTTCATGTCGCTCACCGGCGCCTTCAGCCCGCAGCTACCCGGCTTGGCCAGGTACATCGAGCCGCCGTTGGCCGTGGCGATGCCGCTCACCTCACTGAGGCCATACCCCTGTGTGGGAGACGCGTTCTCCACGGTCGAACTCACCTTCTCGACCATGTGCGGCGGGTTGGGGGCACCGCCCGAGCCGAGGCTGACGAGGGTCGACGTGTCGGTCGACTCGAAGTCGGGATGGGCGAGGATGTCCATCGTCATGGTGGGCACGCCGGTGAAGGTGGTGACCTTTTCCCGCTCGATCAGCTCGAGGGCGAGCCCGGCATCCCACTTGCGCATGAGGACGAGGGTTCCCTTGGCCGCTGTGATCGGCATCATGACGCAATGCGAGCCGGTCACGTGGAACAGCGGCACGGCGACGAGCATGACCGGTCCGGCGTCGTCGCCACCGGCTGCCGCAGCCGGGTCGCCGCCGGCGGCAGCCGTCTCTGCCATCCGAAGACCGACCGTCATCGTCAGCATGTTGAACAGGTTGGTGACGACGTTGCGCTGCGTGTGCACCACACCCTTCGGGAACGCCGTGGTCCCCGAGGTGTAGACCATGACCGACCGGGACTCGTGTCCACAGACTTCCTCCGGGAGATCGGGGATGTCGGTGCCACCGTTGACGTCGGCCCAGTGCACGGCGCGATCGCCGAGGTCGCCGTCGGCTCGCACCACGATGAACTCGAGGTCGAGACCGCCTTCGCGGATGCCGGCCGCGTGCGGCTGCAGGGCGGCGTGGCGTTCGGCATCGACGATCATCACGCGCGAACCGGAGTCGGTCACGCCATAGGTGAGCTCCTCGCCGTTCCAGAACGAGTTGTGCTCGACCGCCACGGCACCGGCCATCTGGATCGCCCAGAACGCCAGCACCCACTCCGGATAGTTGCGCATGGCAATGCCAACGCTTTCCCCCGGCTGCACGCCGTGATCGTTGATCAGGCCGTTGGCGATCTCGAGGACACGTTGACGGGCTTCGCCCCAGGTCATCCGCTCGTCCTCGAAGACGAGGTACATGTCGTCGGGCTTGGCCTCGCTGAAGAGCCACAACAGGCGGACCTGCGGCGGGCCCTTCTCGTACACCTTGTGCGTTCGACCGTTCACCGTCCCTTCACCGATGGTGAAGGGGGTGTCGGGGCCGGTGAGAACCGACAGCATCTGTGTGTACACGGGGGCGAGGCTCATGCATGCCAGTGTCGCAGGGTGACGGACGACACGCGAAATCGTAGGGGTGTCAGGCGCAGCGGGGGGCGTCGACCGCAACGCTCGTGTCCACCTCGGCGAGATAGTCATCGATCTGACGGGCGCTGACGGCATACCCGCGGGGCAGACCGGCCCGGTTCGTCGAATGGACCAGACCGATGACCTGGTTGTCGGCCACGAAGAGCCCACTGCCACTGTCGCCACGCTTGATCACCGCATTGAGGCGCACGCCGTGGAAGCTCGACTCCGTGTTCCGAAAGACGCCGTCCCAGTTCACGATGACGGCCGAGTCGATCTCGAAGTCGATTGCCTCGACGCCGTCCTCGCCCCGAACGGCGTAGGCGATGCCATTGCCCTCCGGGACCTCTCGCAGCAGCTCGACCGGTTCGAACACGGGCGCGTCGACCCGGAGCAGCGCGAGGTCGAGGTCCTCGTCGAAGGCGACGAGAACTGCCGGGTACTCGCTGCCGTCGGGGCGCACCACCCGGGTCTCGTCGGGGGTCCGTCCGGTCACGAGATGCCCGCTCGTGACGATCAGGTCGGGTTCGACTGCGAAGCCGGAGCCGAGTGCAGGCGCACCGCAGCCGAACGCCAGGATTCGAACGATCGACGGCCGGGCGGACTCCTCGGAGGGTTCGCCGACGCGGGCCATCGGGGCGGTGACCGACGTGTCATCGCCCGAGCAGCCCATTGCCACGAGTGCACACGCCAGCAGCAGGGCGAGGGCTCGTCGGCAGTCACGCAATGCGTCCACGAGAGGGAGAGGCTACCGGAGCACCCCGAAGAACTAGAGTCGTGCCGTGCGCAACACTTGGACTCGGGCCTGGCTGGCCACCTTCATCGTGCTCGTCGGCGCTTCGGCGATCGCCCGGTCCCGCCACGCCACGCTGATCAAGGTCGAAGAGCCGGTGATGGACTGGCTGTTGGACGGCACCGACACGAGTGGATGGGCTCGCGCCGACATCCTGGGCGATCCATGGCTCGTCTACCCGGGAATCGTCGTCCTCGCCTTCATCGCCTTCTGGTTCAGCCGTGCGGTTGCCGCAACCATCGTGCTCACCATGTTCTTCGGTGTGGTCACCGCGCTGGTCACCAAGAACATCGTCGGCCGCCCACGCCCCGAGGTGTTCGAGGGCGTCACCAGCTCCTCGTTTCCGAGTGTCTTCGTGGTTCAGGCGGGCATCTTCTGGGGGCTGGTCACCCTCATGGTCTGGTGGTTCCGAACACCACGCCTGATCTGGCAGATCGTCCTCGAGCTCACGATCGTCGCCGTCATCCTCACCGCGCTCGGCCGGATCATCGCCGGCTATCACTGGCCGTCCGACGCCGTCGGGTCTGCGATCGTGGTTGCCCTCTCGCTCATCAGTGCGGCGATCGTTCTCGAGGATCACCCGCCGCAGCGGCGCCGGCGTCGGACCGCAGAGGCCGACGAACTCCTCTCGGTGTGACCCATGCGTGTGCGTCGATCCGGTCTCTTCCTCACGCTCGCCACATCGGTCTTCCTGGCCGCCTGCGGCTCCGCCACATCAAGCGAACCTGACGACGCTGCGCCGGCGACGACGACCATCGAACAGACCGAGCCGACGGACACTCCGACGAAGGACACTGCGGCCACCGCCGACGACGCAACCACCAGCGAGAGCGAGGCCGACGACGCCTTCCCGTCGGTGATCGGCGCGGCTGCGACACCCGATGGAGACGGAACCTGGCGTTTCGATGTGACCATCTCCTCGCCCTACGACACCCCCGAACGGTACGCCGATGCCTGGCGCGTCCTGGGGCCCGACGGCAACGAGTACGGCATCCGGATCCTCGCCCACGACCACGCATCCGAGCAGCCCTTCACCCGATCCCAGAGCGGTATCGCCATCCCCGCAGACGTGGAGATCGTGACGATCCAAGGCCGCGATCTCGCCAACGGATGGGGCGGAGCCACCTTCGAGCTGACCCTGCCGGAGGACGACCAGTGACCGCCCCCGGAGCCGGCGCAAACCGCGCCACGTGGCTCGCTGCGGTCGGCGTGTTCGTCGCGGTTCTCGTCGCCGCGGGTCTCGGCTACCTGATCGGGTCGAGCGGCGGCGACACCGGCCCGACCACCGGCGAAACGACCACCACCACCACGGCTGCTCCCGACGACCCGGCCACGTCGACGACGACCATCGCACCCGACATCGCCGAATCGACGACGTCGACAACCACGACGACCACAACCACGGAAGCACCGCCGCCGCTCCTCACCGTCGTCGCGACGCATCCGGACATCGTCGACATCACCGATACCTACGAACGGTTCGTCCTGCCGATCAACGAAGGTCGCGCCGCCGACGCCTTCGAAACACTCGGGCCGGCCATCACACGCAACAACACCCCGGCCGCGTGGGCCAGCGGCCAGGAAACCTCGTTCCTGCACGAAGTCACCATCGTCGCCGTCAGCGACATCAACCCCGATACCCGCAACGTGCGGATCACCTTCCGGTCCACCCAGGACGGCGAATTCGGTCGGTTGCCCGGCGAAACCTGCACCCTGTGGGACATCACCCACACACTCGTCCGCAGCGACCCCGAATCGGGCCCGTTGTGGCTGATCAACCGATCCAGCCAGAACGAAGGCTCACCCCAAACCTGCTGACCGCTCAGACGTCGAGGGATTGACCGCTCAGGCGTTGAGTTTGCGCAGCGCTTCGAGCGCGCGCCCATTCCTCATTGACCGCTCAGGCGTCGAGTTTGCGCAGCGCTTCGAGCGCGCCGTCGGCGTGGGCGTTGGCGCTTGTCTCCGACTTGATGACGTCGATCAGCACCGAGTCAGCACCGATCACGAACGTGGCCCGCTTGCCCGGCAATGGGCCGAACCGATGCGTGCCGAACTGCTTGTGGATCGAACCGTTGCGGTCCGACAACAACGGATAGTCCAACGCGTTCTCGAGCTTGAATTCCTGCTGCAGATCCACCGGATCTGCGCTGATTCCCACTCGCTGCGCACCGAGTTCTTCGAACTCGGGGCCCAGGTCGCGGAAATGACAGCTTTCCTTCGTTCAAAGGGGCGTCTTGGCCTTGGGGTAGAAGAAGAGCACGACCGGACCGTTCTCGAGCATGTCGCTCAGACGAACCGTTTCGCCTTCTTCGTTCTGTGCGGAAAAATCCGCAACACGATCTCCGGGCTTCATGTTACCGACCTTACCGGTCAGTACGGAAGCGACCGTGCCTCAGCGGTGACCCGCGCAAAGTAGAGACCCGTGTCGCCAATCGCATCCGGGGCATCGTGACGCTCGACGTCGACGGCGATCGTTGCTTCGGACGAGGGTGTCAGACCGGTCGCCGCTTCGGTCATCGCCGCCCGGGCCAACGCCGTGGCCTGTTCCGTGGCTGCGGCGAGCGCTTCGGTGCCGTCGGTCGAGGTGATCGTTCCGGTCGAACTGATCACCCGGAACAGCCCGGGCCCATCCGTGTGCACCTCGGCCGTTCCGGACACGATGAGCTCACCGGCGGCGGCACCGACGGCGTTCGCCACCTCGAACCGGGTGGGAAGGATCAACTCGGCAGCGAGGCGGGCAGCGACCTCGTCGTAGTACACGCCGGCCGGACCGCCGACGGCCACGATCGGATCCGTCGGCGACAATGCGACGGTCACGCCACCGAGCTGGCCGACACCATCGATCGCCGCGCTCGCAAGCTCGTTGACCGCCGGGTCACCGAGCCGATCGTCGAACGCCACCTCGAGTACGGCGGCGGCGCTCCGGCGCACCGTTTCCGACCAGACCCGACGGCAGAACGCTTCCGGTTCCTCGCCCGTGTACCAGGCCATCAGCCGGGCACCGGCCTCCGCGGTCTTGCGCGACCAGTTCTCCTGCAAACCCAACACGTGCGCTGCGTCCGAGGGAGTGAAGCCGACCAGCTGAACCCAGCCCCGCTCAGCCATCGTGTGCAGCGTTCGCCGATCGACGGCCCCGGGGGCGACATCGCGCACGGGTGCCGGGTCGGCGCCGAGGCGCTCGAGAACACGAGCTTCGACCCGGCTCAGATCGCCGGTCGGGAGCGAGGCGCCCTCGGGAAGAATGACGAACTGCGCAGCGGTCTCCCGCGACGCGGGGTCGTCGAGGTCTTGGAGGAGCGCCGCGAGCACGCTCGGGTGCGCCGCGCCGACCAGCGAAATCGGGACCCGCCGTTGCGGCCCGACGGTGAGGGCTGTTCGATCGGTCGTGACCTCGCTGTCGCCGCCCAGACCGGTCGTTCGCACGTCGATCGCCCGAACCATGGTGCGCCATCCACCCACCTTCGCTCCGTCGGGCGCCAGGTGCGGGCGGCCCTCCGTGAGGCGTCCCACGTCGGTCGTCGTGCCGCCGATGTCGGACAGGATGAACGTGTCCCGCCCGGACAACACCCCGGCGCCGACCATCGACGCCGCCGGACCGGAGAGAATCGTCTCGATCGGCCGCCGGGCGACCGCATCGGCCACGGCCAGCGACCCGTCGCCTTTGGCGACCGTCATCGGGGCAACGATCCCGAGCCGGTCGAGTGACCGACCGACCGCCGCCACAAGATCGGCAATCCGGGACAGCAGGCGGGCATTCAACACGGTGGTGAGGGCACGCCGAGGCGCATCGAGTGACTCCGAGAGTGCGCTCGACGCCGTGATGGGCAGCTCGGTGGCTTCCGCGACCATGGCGCACACCTGATCCTCGTGCGCCGTGTTCCGTACCGCGAAGGCCGAAGCGACGGCCACGGCGCGAACGGACCCGCCGTGCTGCTCGAGCAGCGACTCGATCGCCTCGGCGTCGAGCGGTTCGTGTTCCATACCGTGGTGGTCGTGGCCACCGGCGATGCGGGCGATCACCACATCGCCGAAGGCCGAACCGATTCCCGAGCGCTCCACCATCGCGTCATCGAAGCCCACGAGAATTGCGAGCACCGGGCTGCCATGGCCTTCGACCACGGCGTTCGTGGCCAGCGTGGTGGACACGGAAACGAGCCGCACCGCCGTCGGGTCCAGGCCATCGCTGATCGCCGCCAATGCGTTCGAGACGCCGATGGCGAGATCGCCCCGGGTCGTGAGCGACTTGGCGGACGTGATGACCTCTCGAGTGTCGGCGTCGAGCAACACCGCGTCGGTGTAGGTGCCGCCGGTGTCAACGCCGAGAAGAAGGGAAGGGCTTGTGGTCACAGCGCACCAGCGTGCCAGACTTGGCCGCCATGGTCGAAGCTTTGCGAAACCCCCGCCTCCACGGGTACGGCACCACGATCTTTGCGGAGATGAGTGCGCTCGCCGCCGCCACCGGCGCCGTCAACCTCGGGCAGGGATTTCCGGACACAGACGGCCCGCGAGAGGTCGCGGAAATCGCAGCCGCTGCCGTCTTGGAGGGGCCGAATCAGTATCCGCCGCTCCCCGGCCAGCCCGGCATCCGGGCGGCCGTGGCCGAACACCAGGAGCGCTTCTACGGGCTCACCTGGGACCCGGACACCGAGGTGCTCATCACGGCGGGCGCCACGGAAGCGATCGCCGGCGCGATGTTCGCCCTCTGCGACCACGGCGACGAAGTCATCGTCTTCGAACCCAGCTACGACTCGTACAGCGCCACGATCGGGATGGCCGGAGCGATCAAGAAGACCGTGCTGTTGGCCGCCCCGGATCACGCGCTCGACATGGAGGCGTTCAACGCCGCGGTTTCGGAGCGATCCCGGGTCATTCTCCTCAACACGCCGCACAATCCGACCGGAAAGGTCTTCACCCGGTCCGAGCTCGAGGCGATCGCGGCAGTTGCGATCGAACACGACCTCGTCGTCGTTGCGGATGAGGTCTACGAGCACATGGTGTTCGAAGGTGAACACGTGCCGATCGCTTCGCTCCCGGGCATGCGGGAGCGCACGATCAGCATCGGGTCCGCCGGCAAGTCGTTCTCCTTCACCGGTTGGAAGGTCGGGTGGCTCACCGCGCCGGCCGAACTCCGAAACGCCGTCATGACTGCGAAGCAGTACCTGACGTTCGTGAATGCTGCGCCGCTGCAACCGGCGGTGGAGGTCGGTCTTCGTCTCGGCGATGACTATTTCGATGGGATGCGAGACGACCTGCTGCGCAAGCGGGACCGTCTCAGCGCGGGGCTCGCAGCTGCGGGCTTCGACGTGATTCCGACACAGGGCGCCTACTTCCTGACGGTGGACATCCGTTCATTCGCCGAAGCGAATGGGTTGCCGTCGACGAGCATCGAGTTCTGTCTTGCGCTGCCCGAGGCGTTCGGGGTCGTCGCGGTACCGAGCGAGGTCTTCTATGCGACGAAGGAAGCGGGCCGGCACCTGGTCCGGTTCGCGTTCTGCAAGAAGGACGACGTCCTCGACGAAGCCATCCTCCGCCTGAGCTCACCCCGCCAAGCCGAGCAGTAACACCGCCGCGAATCTCGACCGGAAGCGTCGACGGTACAGCGCCGCCTCGGCCGATCTCGACCGGAAGCGTCGACGGTACAGCCCCGCCTCCGCGAATCTCGACCGGAAGTGTCGAGCGATTACGCCGCGCGTCGACGGCGTCGGCGGGTGCGCCCGGCGCCGTCGGGGTCGTCGTCGGGACGGTTCGGCCCGGGGCCGGCGATGTCGGGGGCGACGATGTCTCCGTCGAGCACCTGGCGCATGAATGCGATGTGCTGGGTCGCCGTTCCGCAACAGCCGCCGATGATCTGGATGCCGGCGTCGCGCATGCGTTGCAGGTGGGCGCCCATGACCTCCGGCGAGCCGGTGTAGCTGAGCTCGTCGCCCTTGAATTCGGGGATTCCGGCGTTTGCCTTGACGATGACGGGCACGTCGCCGGCGCCGGCTTTGATCTGTTGCACGGCGGCCTCGGTCTCGACGATGTTGTTGCCGCAATTCGCACCGATCGCGGCAAGCCCGAGCTCTGCGAGTTGTTCGGCGGCGGCCTGACCGGTGACGCCCATCATCGTGCGGCCGGCGGTGTCGAAACTCATGGTTGCGGCGATCGGCAGGTCGGTGGTGCGGCGGGCTCCGTCGATTGCGGCCTTCACCTCGTCGAGACTGGACATCGTCTCGATCCAGAGCATGTCGGCGCCTCCGTCAGCGAGGCCGCGGGCCTGCTCGGCGAAGGCGACTGCGCAGGATTCCGGTGTGAGCTCGCCCATCGGTTCCATCAGCTCGCCGGATGGCCCCATGGAGCCGGCGACGATCACGGTGCGTTCCACCGAGTCGGCGGCGCGGCGACCGACGCTTGCCGCCGCCTGGTTGAGTTCGTGCACCCGATCCTGGAGGTTGTGCAGCTTGAGGCGAAACGCGCTGCCCCCGAAGGAGTTGGTGAGGATGATGTCGGAGCCGGCGTCGATGTAGCCGCGGTGCACGTCGACGATGTGGTCCGGCATGTCGATGTTCCACATCTCGGGCGGATCGCCGGCGGTGAGACCGCGGGCGAAGAGTTCCGTGCCCATCGCACCGTCGATCAGGAGCGCATCTCGTTGTTCGAGGAGGTCGTGGAGCGGATTCATCACTCCATCATGATCGACCGGAGCGGCAAAGTTGTTCGGGGGAACGTGAAATCCGTCCGGTTTGCGCGGTTGGTCCGGACAACCGGTCCTGGCGGTCAGGCGCCGTGGCGCTGGAAGAACTCCCAGGCGATGGCGGTTGCGTCGAGCTCGGTCGTGGTGTTCTCGGGATCGATCGAGAGGAAGAGTTCGGAGTTCGGCCAGGTGTGGCCGCCGTCGACGATGGTGTAGAACGCGAGCTCGACCGGGCATCCCGGCCAGGTGCGCACACTCACCTTTTCGGTGACCGGCGTGTCGATCGGGTCGGCGCAGCCGAAGTCGGCGGCGAACTCGGCGAACTCGTCCGGCATGACCTGGGTGAAGAAGTCTCCAGCGGCTTCGGCACCGTCGAGTGTGGACTGACCGGATCCGTCGAACGGGATGGTCGTGTCGGCCGTGCCGTGGAAGGCCAGGTAGGGAATCGCTTGCGCGGGCTCGCAGCTGTCGTCGTGTGTCACGCCGGCGACCGACACCGCGGCGGCGAGATGCTCGGAGAATCGGCAGACCAGGTTCGAGGTGAACAGCGAGCCGGAGGACATCCCGATTGCGAAGACGCGGTCGCGGTCGATGCAGACGGTCGAGCCGAGGCGATCGAGCAGATCGCTCACGAACTCGACGTCGTCGCGGTCCGGCTCATCGAACTGTGAGAGTTCCCAAACGTTGCGGTCGTCCCCGTTCCCCGGCGGTCCGGTCGGCTGGACGGCAAGGAACCCCTCGCTCTCCGCAAGCTCTGCCATGCCACTGATCTGTGCCTGGACCGGGCCCGAGAACCCGATCGGATGGAAGTCGAGCACGACGGCCAGCGGCGAGCCGTCGTACGTCGAGGGCAGCGTCCACTGATAGCGATACTCCACTCCACCGGACTCGAGCGCCTCGGATTGCAGACCCACCTCGGCGGGCCGATCCGTCACGCACGCATCGACCGGAGGAGTTGCGGTGGTCGGCGTGGTCGTCGCCGCGCCCTCCGGCTCGGTGGTGGCGACGTCCTCGGCCTCCGTCGTGCTGCTCGTGTCGTCCACCTGCTCGGCGTCCGTCGTGCTGGTCGTCGTGGCGTCGGACGCGTCGCTGGCCGCATCCGTTCCCGTCGAGGAACACGATGCGGCCAGCAGACCGAGGACAACGAGGAGGGCGAGCAGGCGGCGCACCCGTGTCAGCGTAGTTTCGGCGCCTCAGTGATCGAGGTACACCGTGAGTGCCAGGCACAGCACGGCGAGGCCGATCGCCACATCAACCGCGGCGAACATCGATTTCACCGGCCTTGACGTCGATGACGATGTCGATGTGGGGGTTGTCGACCTCCACGAGTCGTTCGTTGAAGAGGCCGTCGGAGGTGCTGTTGAAGACGTCGACGTCGCCGGCCAGTGCCTCGGCGTCGACCTGGACCCGGAGGTCCTCAGGGACGATCACGTCGACGACGCCGAAGTCGAGGTCGATTCGAATGTCGACCGGCAGGTCCTCACCTTCGAAGTCGGCAGCATCCAGCTGCCGCAGATCGAGGATGATCTCGGCGTCCTCTTCGTTGATCGTGGTCGGGATGTCTTCGATGCTGAACGGGGTCGAGACGACCTGGCGTTCGGTGGTGACGTCGAAGTCGCTGTTGGCGATGGCGACGATGATGATGATCGGGATCGCGATGATCGCAAGCAGCG
Source organism: Acidimicrobiales bacterium (assembly GCA_020628865.1). Classification (GTDB taxonomy): domain Bacteria; phylum Actinomycetota; class Acidimicrobiia; order Acidimicrobiales; family SHLQ01; genus SHLQ01. Next base: position 4,053 of record JAHDEJ010000039.1, on the reverse strand, counting down.
CCAGGGCGAAGCCGGCAACCAAACCGACCTTCACGAAGCGACGGCTACGCGAGCGGGGCGGGACCGGGGACGGCGGCGGAACGGCCGGACCCGGCTGGACGGGCGGCGCCGGAGGAGCGGGGGGCGGAGCCATGACGCCGCCACCGGTACCCGCGCCGGCCATCGCCGCGCCGGCCGGCACGACACGTGGTTCCTGCAGCAGCAGCCAGACGCCACCGCCGATGAGGGCCAGCGGCACCAGCACCGAACCTGCGGCTCCGCCGCCGATCGCCAGACCGAGCAGTGCGCCGAGACCGGTCAACCCGATGCCGAGCTCACGGGTCGAGAAGCGGCCCGAACGCTGCCGTGGCGTCGGCGGCCAGTAGGTGGCGCGGGGAATGACGATCCATGCGAGCAGGTAGCCGAGAATCGCGGTGCCTCCCGAGAGAAGGATCATCAGGATGAACGCGAGGCGGGTCAGGGCGACCTCGAAGCCGTAGCGGTGCGCGATGCCCGAGGCGACGCCGCCCAACGTGGCATTGGGGTCACGCACGAGGCGGTCGGCCTCGGTGCCGGGAACGTACGGGGGCGGGATGGTCGCGGCAGGCTCTTCCTGGGTCGTCGTGCCGTGGATGTCGTCCTGCGCCCAGACCGTCTCGGGTTCCGGTGCTGCGTCGGCCGGAGGTGCGTCGACGGTTTCGGCCGGATCGTCCAGCGCCGCAGCCGCTGCGAGAAGCTCGTCGCCGGCGCCGTCCGCCGTGTCGGCCGCACCGTCGACCTCGAGGTCGGCCTCGCTCGACTCGGCGTCGTCGGCCGCCTCGGCCGTTGCTGCGGCGTCGAGCGTCGTGTCGATGACCGGCATCTCGTCGGTGACATCGGCGTCGCTCGCACCGTTCGACGGTTCGTCGGTGGCGTCGAGGATCTCGTCCTGCGGGTCGTGGGGTTCGTGTTCGTTCATGTCTTCTGAAGTGGTGTTGTCGTCCATGTTCTCATGTTCGAGGAGGTGGGGCGTCGTGCCCATTGGGTGACCCCCGGATCTGCCCCGGATCCTCGGGGCACCCCTCAGGGTCACCTCAGGGTTCACCCCTGATGTCGTTGTGCCCCACAGGTGCGAAGATGAGGTGATGACCGGAGCGATGCCCACCGCACGATGGCAGCTGCCTCGCCTCGACCGCCGCAATCGGTGGATCGGCGGCGTCGCCGCTGCAATCGCCACCGAGATCGGTGTGCAGCCCACGATCATCCGCGTGTCCTTCATCGTGCTGATCACCGTGGGCGGCTGGGGCCTGGTGCTCTATGCGGTCGCGTGGGCGATCCTGGCGATCGGCACTCCATCACAGATCAGCCCGTATTCGCCCGTGCCGAAGGGCGCAACGTCGGTGCACCGCCACGTCGGCGTGGCGATGGTCGTGCTCGGGTTGGTGCTCGGCTTCCTCCCGCTCACCTCCGAACTCTTCCGCAATCTGGTCTTCCCGGTCGGCTTCGTGCTGACGGGGGCGCTCATCGCCTGGTCCCGAGGCCAACGCGAACAGGAGGGCATCTCGATCGTGGTTCGGGTTATCGCCGGGCTCGTGGTCGCCGTTGGCGGACTCATCGCCTTTGCTGCGCTGCAGTTCAACCTGGTGGACACCCTGGTCTCGCTCGTCTTCGGTCTCGCCGTGATCGCCGGCATCGGCGTCGTCGCCGCCCCCTCGGTCATCCGCATGGCTCAGGATCTCGACGGCGAACGGCTCGGACGCATTCGTTCCGATGAGCGGGCTCGCATCTCCGCCCACCTCCACGACTCGGTCTTGCAGACACTCAGCCTGATCCAGAAGAACGCCGACGACCCGAACCGGACGGTGCAGCTCGCACGTCAACAGGAGCGGGAACTCCGAAACTGGCTCTACGGCACCACGCCGGACAACCCGCATGCGATTCGTCTCGGCCCGGCGCTCGAAGACGCCGCCGCACGGATCGAACGTGACCACGGCGTCACCATCGACGTCGTCGCCGTCGGCGACAACGACGACCACGCCCCGGCCGTGCTCGATGCGTTGCTGGCTGCTGCCGGCGAGGCCATGGCGAACGCCGCCGAACACTCCGGCGTCGACCGGATCGATGTGTTCGCCGAGCGCCGGGGCGACACCATCGAGGTGTTCGTCCGTGACACCGGCATCGGCTTCGACACCGCCCAGGTTCCGACGGATCGCAAGGGTCTGGCAGAGTCGATTCAGGCCCGGATGCGTCGAGCCGGCGGTCGGGCTCAGGTTCACAGCTTCCCCGGCGAAGGCACCGAAATCGAACTCGTTCTCCCCATCCCTGCGTCCGCTCCACGAGCTCCCGGAGGAACTCCATGACCCGAATCGTGCTCGTCGACGACCACGCCCTCGTCCGCGCCGGCGTCCGCGCTGAACTCGAAGATGCCTTCAGCATCGTCGGCGAGGCCGGATCGGTGGCCGAAGCGGTCACGATCATCGCCCGCGAGAAGCCGGACGTCGTCGTGTGCGATGTTCACCTTCCGGATGGAACCGCGGCCACCGTCATTGCCGGATGTGTCGAGCGGGGCGTCAATTCGGTGTTCCTTGCGCTCTCCGTCTCCGATGCTGCGGAGGACGTGATCGAAGTGATCCGGGCCGGCGCCCGCGGCTACATCACCAAGGCGACCGACGGTGCCGGCCTCATCGATGCCGTCACCCGCGTGTCGGAAGGCGACGCCGTGTTCTCACCCCGGCTCGCCGGATTCGTGCTGGACGCCTTCGCCACGGAACTGCCCGAAAGCTCCGCCGATCCCGAACTCGACCGCCTGACCAACCGGGAACAGGAGGTCATGCGACTCCTCGCACGCGGCTACGCCTACAAGGAGATCGCCCGGCGACTCACCATCTCGATCAAGACGGTCGAGTCCCATGCCGGCGCCGTGCTGCGCAAACTCCAGCTGTCGAACCGAAACGAACTGACACGTTGGGCAGCGGATCGGCGGATTCTGTAACGTCGGCGGCGGTGATCTTCGCACAGGCCGACACAACCTGGACCGACTGGCTTCCGGCCGTCATCGCCGTGGCGCTGACGGCGGCGACGGTCATGGCCGCCCGGTGGCTGCTGCTGCGGTCCCCGAAGGACGATCGGGCCGAACGAACGGTCCGGGCACAGGTCGCCACCATCGGCCTCTGCCTGCTCGGCCTGCTCGTCGTCATCTTCCTGCTCCCGGACGGGTCCGATTCCGACCTCGCCTTCAGTGTCTTCGGCCTCATCGTCACCGGTGCGCTGGCCATCTCCTCGCAGTCGATCATCGCCAACGGCATGGCCGGGCTGATGTTGCGGTCGATGTCGAGCTTCAAACCCGGCGATTTCATCGAGGTCGCCGACCACATCGGTCGGGTCTCCGAGCTCGGCCTCTTCCACACCGAAATTCAGACGGGCGACCGCGATCTGGTCACGCTGCCGAACTCACTGATGGTGAATCAGCCGGTGCGGGTGGTTCGCAGCTCGGGCACGATCGTGTCGGCGACCGCGTCGATCGGATACGACGTGTCCCGCCATCAGTTGGAGGAACTCTTCGTCGAGGCGGCGACTGCATCGGGATTGATCGACCCGTTCGTGCAGGTGCTGGACCTCGGCGACTACTCGGTGAACTACCGGATCGCCGGCTTCCTGGAGGACCCACGCAGCCTGCTCGCCGCCCGGTCCCGGCTCCGCGGGTCGATCCTCGACACGCTGTCGGCGGCCGGTGTCGAGATCATGTCGCCCATGTACGTGGCCCGGCGCTCCGTCTCGAACGACGCGCTGCTCCCCCATCAGATCGACCCACCGGCGACCGAGGCCCGCCGCACGGCGGAGGACCGGGTGTTCGACAAGGCGGAGCTCGCCGGGCGGGTCGAGGCGACCCGGACCGAGTTGGCCGAGGCGCGGGAGAGCATGGAGTCACTGCAGGGCGAGTTGGATCTGCTCGACACCGACGCCGACCGAGCCCATGTCGAGGCCGGAATCGCCCGGTTCGAACAACGCATCGAACGGCTTCAACGCCGCATCGAACGCCTCCAGGCCCAACACGCCGAAGGCTGACCCAAACGGGTGAACGGGGTCGCGTCTCAC
>JAHDEJ010000101.1 GCA_020628865.1 Acidimicrobiales bacterium | reverse complement strand
TAGGCGGTGCGATTGTCACCCTATTAATTTTCACCTACGGACTAAAGACCCAAAGAGGGTGGAAATATTGGGTGTTTTCCATGTTGTTTATTCCTTATGCAGGCGGTGCGATTGGCTATGCGCTAGGACAGGAGGAAACGACCACAGCAACCCAAGAGCCAAACCCACTAGAAATGATCTAAGCCATGAGCAGTCCTTTAAAACTAGTCCACAAAAACAAAAAAGTCCTATTCTTGGGGCTGTTGTTGGTCGTGGTTTTGGTCGTAACCGCTGCCACTCGAAAAGTGCGCATTATTGACAAAAGCCGTCAATTAATGCGCTCGAGTAATCAACAATACCGAACAAGATCGCTCGATAGCATCAACCAAATATTTGTCCATCATTCGGCAAGTATTGGACAAACCGCCGAAGATTATGCCCGTTATCATGTACAGTCGAGAGGATGGCCAGGGATTGGTTACCATTTTGTAATCGAGGTCAACGGCGACATTATACAAGGCAATCCACTAACCAATGTTTCTTACAATGTAGCAGGACACAACACTCGAGGGATTGGTATTTGTTTGAGTGGAGATTTTACCAAGCAAGAACCCAGTGCCGCACAGCTCAAAAGTTTGGGGCGTTTGATCGCTCACCTCCGCAGACAATTACCACAATCTTTGGCGGTCAATGGTCACAAAGAGTTCGGGCAAACGTCCTGCCCTGGCCATCATTTAGAAAAGCATTTATACAAATTTCAATAAACCCAATCCTATGAGAATTGAAACCACAGGCGATTTTTTAGCCATTAAAGACAATCAATTAGAAGTAAAACATTTGATCCCTAAGAAGGGAATTTTTGTACACAAACATCCTATTGACAATGATTTTATTTTGTTGTCGGATCGCTCGAAAAAGAGTATTAAAGATGCTATTCGAGTGCGAGTATCACAATTAGACAAAGTAGGCAATTATCTGGTATACAATGCTAGTCGGGCAATTGCTTTGATTTACCTTTCTATTTTATTAGACCCAACCAAAAGCATTTTAAACAGCCCTAATAAGGTCGATGGACATTGGTTAATGAATGCCAATTCTGATGAGTTTCCGTTGGCTTATGGCGATATTTCCAACCAACCAACACACATTTTTAATTCTTATGATGCAAGTGGAGCGGTGTTATTATTGGAAGATGCCCCCGATGATAGCTTTTCATTTCGCATTACCAACGGCAGTTTGTGGCACGTATGGCTAAAAAATGTTGATGATGAAAATATTTTTGTCTACAAAGGTAGAACCGATACCCAACAACAAATTTCAGTAGGTAGAACGGTGCAGGTAGATTACGACATCAACACCAATCTATACACCATTACTGATCTTTAAAA
>JAHDEJ010000100.1 GCA_020628865.1 Acidimicrobiales bacterium | reverse complement strand
AAAAACACGTCCACCCCTTCCTCGGTTGGAGGAAGGGGTGGGGTGCTCCCCGATCTGCGGCGGGAGGAACAGCGCCTCGGGGCGGTTGGGGTCAGCTGGTGGGCAGCAGGACGTTGTCGATGATGTGCACGGTGGCGTTGGCCGTGGGCACGTTCTGGCACAGCGTCGAAGCGACACCGTTGACCTCGATCACGTCGCCGGCAGCGGCGATGGTGAGCTCACCACCGTTGACGGTTTCGATGGTGCCGGCCTCGATGAGGTCGTCGGTCGAGAGCGAAGCACCGGCGACGACGTGGTAGGTGAGGATGCTGGTGAGCAGGTCCTGGTCGGCGAGCACGGCTTCCAACTGATCGGCTGGCAGAGCAGCGAACGCATCGTTGACCGGAGCGAAGATCGTGAACGGGCCGTCACTGTTGAGGGTGTCGACGAGTTCAGCCTGGACAACTGCAGTCACGAGGGTGGAGAGCAGCGGGTTGTTGGATGCTGCGGTGGCGGCGGTGTCGTCGGCCATGCCAGCGAAGCTGCCCTCACCCTCGGTCGGGACGGCGTCACAGGCCGGGCCGGTGGCGCCGAGCATGTCGACCATGGCCGTCTCTTCGGCGTCGGCGGCGGTGAGGGTGGCGATGGCGTCGAGTGCGACCGGCGGGAGCAGCACACTGTCGATGATGTGGACGGTGCCGTTGGCGACCGGGACGTCCGAGCAGATCACGGTGGCGTCATCGACGGACGTTCCGTCGGAACCGAAGGTGAGCTCGCCGCCTTCGACCGACGCGGCAGCACCGGTGGAGCCGAGTGCTTCGGCGTTGAGCGAATCGCCGCCCACGACGTGGTAGGTGAGGACTGCGGTGAGCAGGTCCTGATCGGCGAGCACGGCGCTGAGGATGTCTTCGGGGATGGCCGCGAAGGCGTCGTTGGTCGGGGCGAAGATCGTGAACGGGCCGTCACTGTTGAGTGTGTCGACGAGGTCGGCTTCGACAACTGCGGTCACCAGGGTCGAGAGCAGCGGGTTGTTGGATGCTGCGGTGGCGGCGGTGTCGTCGGCCATGCCAGCGAAGCTGCCCTCACCATCGGCAGGGACGGCGTCACATGCCGGGCCGAAGGCGCCGAGCATGACGTCGTCCATCGCGTCGTCCATGGGGGCTTCGGTGGTGGCGGGGGCCTCGGTGGTGGTCGCCGGTTCGTCGGCCGGATCGGAGGTGATGTCGGTGCCGTCGCTGCCACATGCGGCCAGGAACAAGGCGCCCGCAAGGAGTGCTCCTCGGAGCGGCTTGCGGAATCGAGTCGTCTGAGTCTTGCTATCGGTGGCCATGATGACCTTTCGTTGTGTCGGGGGTTGACTTGCATCACAGGTTCGGAACCCAACAGGATCCGGATTGGAGAAATCCGAGAAAA
>JAHDEJ010000099.1 GCA_020628865.1 Acidimicrobiales bacterium | reverse complement strand
CGGTCGCATCTGCTGGACAACTTACACTACTACTACCAGCAGCGGGGGCCATAATGTTTGGATCACCTGTAACTGTGTACGTATACGTCCAATCCGAAGTAGTCACTCCATCACAGGCTGTATATCTATAGGTCCAAACTACACTACCCGCACAGGTAATTGGATCTGGACTGCTTGTACTGCCGATCAACACGGGAACTACATCATTGCCACAGGCATCTTGGATCGTGGCAGGGGCACCTGGATCGGTCGCATCTGCTGGACAACTTACACTGCTACTTCCGGCCGCGGGGGCCATAATGTTTGGATCACCTGTAACTGTGTACGTATACGTCCAATCCGAAGTAGTCACTCCATCACAGGCTGTATATCTATATGTCCAAACCACACTGCCTGCACAAGTAATTGGATCTGGACTGCTTGCACTGCCAATCAACACGGGAACTACATCATTGCCACAGGCATCTTGGATTGTGGCAGGGGCACCTGGATCAGTCGCATCTGCTGGACAACTCACACTACTACTTCCGGCAGCGGGAGCCATAATACTTGGATCGCCTGTTACTGTATAGGTATAGGTCCAATCCGCTGTAGTCACTCCATCACAGGCTGTATATCTGTACGTCCAAACCACACTGCCTGCACAAGTAATTGGATCTGGACTGCTTGCACTGCCAATCAACACGGGAACTACATCATTGCCACAGGCATCTTGGATTGTGGCAGGAGCACCTGGATCGGTCGCATCTGCTGGACAACTTACACTGCTACTACCATTCGCGGGAGCCATAATACTTGGATCGCCTGTTACTGTATAGGTATAGGTCCAATCCGCAGTAGTCACTCCATCACAGGCTGTATATCTATACGTCCATACCACACTACCCGCACAGGTAATCGGATCTGGACTGCTTGTACTACCGATCAACACGGGAACTACATCATTGCCACAGGCATCTTGGATTGTGGCAGGGGCACCTGGATCGGTCGCAGCACTAGGACAACTTACACTACTACTACCAGCAGCGGGGGCCATAATACTTGGATCACCTGTAACTGTATACGTATACGTCCAATCTGTAGTAGTTACTCCATCACAGGCTGTATATCTGTACGTCCATACCACACTACCTGTACAGGTAATTGGATCTGGACTGCTTGTACTGCCGATCAACACGGGAACTACATCATTGCCACAGGCATCTTGGATCGTGGCAGGGGCACCTGGATCGGTCGCATCTGCTGGACAACTTACACTGCTACTTCCGGCCGCGGGGGCCATAATGCTTGGATCGCCTGTAACTGTATAGGTATAGGTCCAATCCGCAGTAGTCACTCCATCACAGGCTGTATATCTATATGTCCAAACCACACTGCCTGTACAGGTAATTGGATCTGGACTGCTTGTACTGCCAATCAACA
>JAHDEJ010000098.1 GCA_020628865.1 Acidimicrobiales bacterium | reverse complement strand
ACGCCCGGTGTAACAGCCGGGCGAGGATTGGAACGGCAAACCAAACTTTGTGGTCTTGGCGTCGGCCCATTGTCACGCCCGGTGTAACAGCCGGGCGAGGATTGGAACGCCGTGTTAGACCGGCCAGACGCGAAACACGGTACGGTCACGCCCGGTGTAACAGCCGGGCGAGGATTGGAACCTCATCAAAACCGACTTGCCGGTTATTGATCCGTTCCAGTCACGCCCGGTGTAACAGCCGGGCGAGGATTGGAACTCAAACGGAGAACCTATCGAACGGTCAAACGCCGCGAGGTCACGCCCGGTGTAACAGCCGGGCGAGGATTGGAACGCTTCGTTCCAGGGTGTCGGGTCGTCTGGCCCTGGTCACGCCCGGTGTAACAGCCGGGCGAGGATTGGAACCCTTTGGCTTTCTTCAATCCAACAACACCCTACAGTCACGCCCGGTGTAACAGCCGGGCGAGGATTGGAACACCCCATTTGGTGAATCCGAGTAGGAAACCGTCGTCGTCACGCCCGGTGTAACAGCCGGGCGAGGATTGGAACTCCTGGCAGGAAGTATCTGTCGATCACGGAGGCATGTCACGCCCGGTGTAACAGCCGGGCGAGGATTGGAACTCGAGAACGGCACGTAAAACCTTCTCCCCTTCCCGGTTGTCACGCCCGGTGTAACAGCCGGGCGAGGATTGGAACCCCTATACCGGTCACGCCAACACCCAGGTTTCAAGTCACGCCCGGTGTAACAGCCGGGCGAGGATTGGAACCAGCTCTTGTTCACCTAGTAGAGGCGTCTCGTCAGGCCGTCACGCCCGGTGTAACAGCCGGGCGAGGATTGGAACGAATGCTGCGACACGTTAACCGTGCACTGGGGTAACGCCGTCACGCCCGGTGTAACAGCCGGGCGAGGATTGGAACTGCCATTGCTGGGGACACCACGCCACCGGCGATGGCCCAGTCACGCCCGGTGTAACAGCCGGGCGAGGATTGGAACCTTTATTAGCCAGTTGGAGATGCCTTTGGCTTGGTCACGCCCGGTGTAACAGCCGGGCGAGGATTGGAACGATGTGGTTCATCGGGTCTTTGGGCCAAATGTTGAGAGTCACGCCCGGTGTAACAGCCGGGCGAGGATTGGAACTCTGTCAGATTCGATCTGTTCTTTAGTCTCGACACGAGACTGTCACGCCCGGTGTAACAGCCGGGCGAGGATTGGAACCCGACAACCACCAGGTGCAGGCGTTAAACGCATGGTCACGCCCGGTGTAACAGCCGGGCGAGGATTGGAACGAAATCGATGCACACCACATTGTTGCCAGCCGCTATCTCGTCACGCCCGGTGTAACAGCCGGGCGAGGATTGGAACCTGGATATCCTTGATGCTGAATGGATTACGCTTGAGTCACGCCCGGTGTAACAGCCGGGCGAGGATTGGAACGCCACCGACAACGGCGGTATCCCTATCGCTGAGTCACGCCCGGTGTAACAGCCGGGCGAGGATTGGAACAACCGAGGCGACTTC